>CAVXHW010000026.1:0-90913 GCA_963761585.1 uncultured Verrucomicrobiae bacterium | reverse complement strand
GGTGTTGCTGTAGAGCGCTTGCGAACCCGTGGCCGTGTTGTCGTGGCCGGTGGTGTCGCTAAAAAGCGTGAACATTCCATTGGCCGTGTTGTCGTTGCCAGTGATGTTGTTAGCTAGCGCATAAGCCCCATTGGCGGTGTTGCGGAGGCCGCCGGTGTTGCTCGTCAGCGCGCTGATTCCCGTGGCTGTGTTCTGCGCCCCGCTCGTGTTGCTAGAAAGCGCGGAATCACCGGTGGCGGTGTTGAAGCCGCCAGTCGTGTTCCTAAAGAGGGCGAACGCTCCATTAGCCGTGTTGGCGGGACCAGTAGTGTTGCTTAAAAGCGCTGTCGCACCAGTGGCCGTCTTTTCCTCCCCGCTGTTGGAAGAAGCGTCCCAGCACCAATGGCCGTGTTCAGGTCTCCGGTGGTGTTGCTCCTAAGCGAAGAGAAACCAAGAGCAGTATTGTATATACCGCCGCTCAAGCTGAAAAGAGCATTCTGCCCTTCTGCTGTGTTGCCCCCGGGATAACCGCCATCGGGCGCCGGGCTTACGGCCTGCGCGTGCTGGACGAACGCAAGGCAGGCGAGCGCGAACACCGCGAATGCACGACAAAGAATATTCGTTTTTGTTTTCGTAGGTTTTTTCCTTTCATCTATTGCTCTGGGAAGCTTGCGAACCGAACGTGTTCATCAACGATTGTTGAGCGCGGTTTGCGGCGCTGGCCTACTCGCTTCAATGTGAGCGCTCACTTTTTGGATTTGCGACGCCTGGTCTCTTAGAGTCGCGGCGAAAGCTCTCATGCCTTCTTGTTGCTGCGCTACTGTTGACTTTAGCTCATTGATAGTGACTTGCTGCTCCTGCACCTTGTGATGCTCCTTAAGAAACTCGTTGAGCAGCATCGCGTTCACCGCGTCGTAGCGGACGGTGTAAATCTCGCCGTTTTCATCGCGCACCACCAGGTCGGGATTTACCTTGGCTACTTCCTCGGCGATCAAGCCGAATTGCGGCGTGCCCGTGTCGTCGCTCTTGTAGTGAAACGTCACCGGATGGAGCGAGAGGAGGGCCTCGCTGGCCGCGTCCATGGCGGCGATGTCTTTCTTGAAGCGCCGCGAGGACGCCTGTGCGCCCAACTGGCCGGAGGAATTCACATAGACCGGACTTAATGCCGCCGCCAGGGTTTCCGCCCCAGATGCCGGCGATGTAGGTTGGCCCGTTTGAGTGCCGGTCGTGCCGATGCGGATGGTGTTACTCTCCCCTGCGACTCCAGGTTTCCGATGTCGATATTATTGCTTCCGGTGGTAAGATTGCTGCCAGCCGTATAACCGAGGGCGATGTTGTCGCTGCCCGTCGTGTTCGCAGGAGCGCACCGATCGCCGCTGGCGGTGTTGTAATTGCCCGTTGTGTTCGTAAAAGAGCGCACTCGAAGTACCGCTGGCGGTGTTGTAGCTTCGCACCGCGTCGTGTTGAAGCCCGTGGTTCGAAGTGCCTAGACTGCAGTGCGCACCGCCTGGCCGGTGTTTTCGGTAGCCGTTGTTCGAGTAGAGCGCCGCGTAACCGCTGGCCGTATTAAAGGTGCCCGTCGAGTTTGCCCAAAGCGCATTGACACCGTTGGCGGTGTTGGAGTAGCCCGTATGGTTCGAGAAAAGCGACCGGAAACCGCTGGCGGTGTTGTAGTAGCCCGTCGTGTTCTGGTATAGCGCGCGCACTCCGCTGGCGGTGTTGGAGTAACCCGTCGTATTGTAGTAAAGCGCACTGGTACCGCTGGCGGTATTTTCGTTGCCGTTGTTGAAGTAGAGCGCCTCGTAACCGCTGGCCGTGTTGGAGTAGCCGGTCGAGTTGGCCCAGAGCGCATTGACACCGCTGGCGGTGTTGTAGTAGCCCGTATGGTTGGAGAAAAGCGATCGGAAACCGCTGGCAGTGTTGTAGAAGCCCGTCGTGTTCTGGTAGAGCGCGCGCACTCCGCTGGCGGTATTGGAGTAGCCCGTCGTGTTGAAGTAAAGCGAAGTGCGTACCGCTGGCAGTGTTTTCGTTGCCCGTGGTATTATAGAAGAGTGCAGCTGCACCGGTGGCGGTGTTGGAGCTGCCTGTCGTATTGACTGGGAGCGTATAGTCCCCAAGAGCGACGTTGTAAGAACCCGTGGTGTTCGATTGCAGGGCACCAGTACCCAACTTTTCATTGAAGGTTTGCGCATTCCCGGATTGAGGAGTGAATGCCAACAGCGAAGCCAAGCCGAGCAACAGGATAGAGAAGATGTTTTTCATGATTTTATCGATTATTGGAGGTTAGTGTTGGTTTCGTGGTTGGAAGCTACTTTTGGAGCGGATCCGCTCACTTGAAGTCCGCCATCGGACGGACTGGCTGTAGCGAGCTGGTCGCTCACTTTCCGGATTTGCGATGCCTGCTCATCGAGCCTTGCTACAAGAGCTTTAGTTTCCTTCTGCTGCTGCGCGACAGCCGACTGGAAGTCCTTTTGCTGCCGGGCAATCGTCGCTTCCTGCTTTGCAACGGTGGACTTGAGCTGAGTCATCGTCGCTTCCTGTTGCTCGACCTTGCGGTGCTCTTTGAGGAACTCGTTTAGCAGCATCGCGTTCACGGCTTCGTAACGGACGGAGTAAATCTCGCCTTTGCCATCGCGCAGCACCAGATCGGGGCAGATTTCGGCCACTTCCTCGGCCACGAGGCCGAACTGCGGGATGCCCTGGCTGTCGAACTCCTCCTTATAGTGAAAGCTGACTGGACGCAGGGCGAGAAGTGCCTCGCTGGCCGTGTCCATGTCGGCGATGTCCTTCTTGAATCGCCGCGAGGACGGGACCTGTCCCTAGCCTGTCCATCGACTATTCACATATACGTGTCCACCATTCGTGAGCGACGCTACCGTAGATGCCGGCGATGTAGGTCGGCTCGTGTGTGCCCGTCAAGCCGATGCGGATGGTGTTGCTTTCCCCAGCGACTCCTGGGTTTCCGATGTCAATGTTGTTGCTTCCGACGGTGAGATTGCCGCCGGCCTAATAGCCGAGGGCGATGTTGTTGCTGCCCGTCGTGTTCGAGTAGAGCGCACACGTCGCCGCTGGCCGGTGTTGTAGACACCCGGTACGTGTTCGAGTAGAGCGCCCCGGTACCGCTGGCGGTGTTTCCCGTGGCCGCTCGTGTTCGAATAGAGCGCATAGGACACCGCTGGCGGTGTTGTCGATCGCCGTTGTTGGAGTAGAGCGCCTCGAAACCGCTGGCAGTGTTGTAGTCCGCCGGTCGAGTTCGCCCAGAGCGCGTTGACACCGCTGGCGGTGTTGTAGTTGCCCGTATGGTTGGAGAAAAGCGACCGGAAACCGCTGGCAGTGTTATAGAAGCCCTCCGTGTTCTGGTAGAGCGCGCGCACTCCGCTGGCAGTGTTGGAGTAGCCCGTCGTGTTGTAGTAAAGCGCACTCGTACCGCTGGCGGTGTTTTCGTTGCCAGTGGTATTATAGAGAGAGTGCAGTCGATTACCGCTGGCCAGTGTTTCCGTTGCCCGTAGTGTTATAGAAGAGTGCAGCTGCACCGGTGGCGGTGTTGGAGGTGCCCGTCGTATTGGCTAAGAGCGTATAGTCCCCAAGAGCGACGTTGTAAGAACCCGTGGTGTTCGATTGGAGGGCACCAGTACCCAACTTTTCATTGAAGGTTTGCGCATTCCCGGATTGAGGAGTGAATGCCAATAGCGAAGCCAAGCCGAGAAACAGGACAGAGAAGATATTTTTCATGATTTTATCGATTATTGAGCCGCGTCGCCCGGTTTTGTTTATCACTGCATGGGTGGAATCTCTTTCGTTTTTGGTTTCATAGTTTGCCTTTCATTGTCATAAACAAGAAAGACCGATCAGAAGTGATCATCTAAATTGAGATTTTTTCGGGAGACGCTTCCGCGTGTCAGGGCAAGCCCCCGCCGCCTCTACAGCTAATCCGTTTTATCCGCGCAATCCGCGGTTGATTTGCCAGTGCGCTCTCTTTGGGAAGCGGATTTCAAACAAAAAGCCGCCACGCGGTGAAGCGTGACGGCTGATTGCCAAATATGGCTGCTTGTTCGGCTCGGCAGGTTACTTGAGCAAGCCCTCGCTATTGTCTGGTCATGGTGCCGCTGTTGCTTGCTATCACGTGGGTACCGGGTGGGTCTGTAATGATCCACTTGAGCTCAGCGCCTCCGTTCACGATGTAAAAATCGCGGTGCTTGGGGCCGTTCATACCCGTCCAGGTCATCGTCCCGTGGCCGTTCGCATCCACGGTATAGGTGCCGTTAGGATGGAGCTGCATATTTGTTCCAGCAGCACTTCTAATGATCACATCCTCGTGAAAGGTGCCGGTTGCGGGCGTGAACGTGACGAGACCGACCTGACTGACCGGGTCGAAGTTAACGACGCCATCGCCGAAGGTCCAGCCGTCGGCGAACTCAACGTAGTTTCCCGACACGTCGTTGATGCTAAATGAACCAGCCCGTGCACTAGCCGAAAAGGCTGGCGCAAGGCCGATGATGGAAGCCGCTAACACGAGTAGCAGAGCGACTCGGATGCGGTTTTCGGTGATGTTTGAATTTCTCATAAACTAATTTCCTTTTTGTTTTGGCCTTGTTTGGCTTCTCGAAGGCTTTCGGGAAGTCCTTTCCAGCCGTTCACTCATGCAAACAAGAACGGGCGATCAAAGTGATCATCTGAATCGAGCTTTTTGTGGAAAAGCTTCTGCGTGCAGGAAATTTCTGTGGGTGATAGGCTACCAAGAGGATTTATGGATATGCCTTCGGCCTCTCCGCAAAACGTGACCCAGCTCTTGTCGGATTGGAGTCACGGGGACGATGCCGCCCTCGCAGAGTTAACCCCGCTGGTCTATGAAGAACTCCGACGCCTCGCTCATCATTTTATGGGGGGACAGCGTCCCGAGCACACATTGCAAACGACGGCGCTGGTCAACGAGGCTTATCTGCGCCTGGCCGACCAGACCCACCCGAGCTTTACGAACCGCTCACACTTTTTTGCCGTCGCCGCGCAAGCGATGCGTCAAATCCTGGTCAATTATGCCAAGGCATCTCAGTCCCAAAAACGCGGCGGCGGCGCGCTCAAAGTAGATCTGGACGAGGTCGCGCTGATCTCGCCCGAACAGACAACAGAGATTCTCGATGTGCATGAGGCGCTGGAGAGATTGGCGACGCTCGACTCGAGAAAAGCTCACGTCGTGGAACTGAAATACTTCGGCGGCCTCAATCATGACGAAATCGCTGAGGTCCTGAAGATCTCGACCGTGACAGTTCGACGTGATTGGGTCTTTGCCAAGGCATGGCTATACGATGAATTGCATAACGCGGCCTGATAGAAATGACGAAGCTCGAATGACGAATGGCTTCGCCGCGTTAAATCGTAAGTTGTTGAACCGTTGAATCGAAAATCCGATGTAGCGATGTAACCCTTTAACGAGTCACGTTCTCAAATCATGACGCCGGCGCGGTTACAAACGATTGAGGAAATCTTTCACGCAGCGCTGGATCAAGAGCCGGACCAGGTTAGCGCATTCCTGGACACGGCCTGCGAAGGTGATCAGCTTTTGCGCCGCAAAGTTGAAGCGCTCCTCGCTTCACATCAACGAGCAGGCGGCTTCATTGAAACCATCAGCTGTCGGCATTACGACGAGGATTATCGAAAATGGGCAACCTGACTTGCTCGTCGGTCAGACGATTGGCCATTACAAAATTTCTAAACGGATCGGCACCGGCGGGATGGGCGAAGTCTATCTGGCCACCGACATTACAGCGGGCCGCAAAGCCGCGCTCAAACTCCTGCCCGCGCGCTTTACCGGGGACGCGGAGCGTCTGACGCGGTTTCAACAAGAAGCGCGCGCCGTAGTCGGGCTCAATCATCCAAATATCCTGACGGTTTACGAGATCGGCGAGGATCACTCAACTCACTACATAGCGAGTGAACTGATCGAAGGCGAGACACTGCGTCAACGTCTGATGCGCGGGCGAATGCAGTTGAGTGAAGCTGTTGACGTCGCGATCCAAGTGGCGAGTGCGCTCGCTGCCGCCCACGAAGCCGGCATTGTCCATCGCGACATCAAGCCGGAGAACATCATGCTCCGGCCGGACGGCTACGTGAAAGTGCTCGACTTCGGGATTGCAAAGCTAGCCGAATCCGCCTTCGCCGAGGCTACGGCGGACAGGGCAGAAGTCGACTGACACTGGCTGAGACCAACCTGGGATCGATACTGGGAACCGTTCGTTATATGTCGCCGGAGCAAGCGTGCGGCGCGCCGGTTGATAAGCGTACCGATATCTGGAGTCTCGGCGTAGTTCTTTACGAAATGGTAACGGGGCATGCGCCGTTCACCGGCGAAACGCCAGGAGAGGTAATGGCTTCGATTCTTGAGAAGGAGCCACCGCCGCTCACAAGTTACGTCGCGCACACTCCGGCCGAGCTTCAGCAGATTATCAGCAAAACGCTGCGCAAAGATCGCGAGGAACGGTATCAAAGCGCACACGAGCTGCTTGAGGCGCTGAAAGGTCTTCGTCACAAATTGGAATTCAAGGCTGAGTTGCGACGCTCCACATCGGCTCGTTCCTGGTTGCGCTGGACAGCAATGACGGCAGCGTTGCTCGCGCTCGCGGCAATCGTCGCCGCTATCATGATGTTTTCCAGCAACCGCGTGAGATCAACGCCGGCTGCGCCTGAGAAAAGCATCGCCGTGCTTCCATTTCAAAATGATAGACGAGACCCGGACAATGCCTACTTTGCCGACGGCATCCAGGACGAGATTCTGACACGCTTATCGAAGATCGCCGATCTAAAAGTGATCTCGCGCACTTCAACGCAACACTACAAGAGCGCGCCGGAAAACCTACCCGAGATTGCAAGGCAGCTTGGCGTCGCCCACGTCGTGGAAGGAAGCGTGCAAAGGAGGGGCGACACTGTCCGGGTAAACGTGCAGCTAATCAAAGCAGCCAATGATTCACACCTTTGGGCGGAGACCTTTGATCGGAAACTCAGTGACATCTTTTCTGTCGAAACCGAAGTAGCAAAAGCCATCGCCGATCAATTGCGGGCACATGTTACCGGTCGAGAAGAGCAAGAGATCACCGCCAAACCGACGGACCATCCCGAAGCTTATGATGCCTACCTGCGGGCGCTGGCTTATAGTCTCAAAGCGCAGAATTCGCCCGCGAACTCCCTTGGTTCGCAGAAGCATTTGAGAGAAGCTGTGCGCTTCGATCCGAAATTCGCCCTTGCCTGGGCGCTACTGTCTTTTGTTGATTCAGTCGGCTACATCGGAATCACCCTTCAAGCCACTGAATCGCTCCGCGAAGAGGCGCGCCAAGCGGCCGAGCGCGCGCTTACTCTTCAACCTAATCTCGGCGAGGGATTGGTAGCCAAAGGGTATTACGACTACGCCTACCTAAAGGATTACCACAGCGCTGTGCGTTACTTCGAGCAAGCACGTCCGCTTCTGCCCAATAGCAGCCGGATTCCTGAATTACTGGCCTTCGTCGCGCGCAGAGAAGGCCGATGGGAGCAAAGCGAATCGTTCTTCAACCAAGCCGAGCAGGTCGACCCGCGCAATGTTAGCCTGCTTAGCCAGCACGCGCTTTCCTACATTCTTCTTCGTCGTTTTCCGGAAGCTCTGCGGAAGCTTGACCAGGTTCTCAATATCACGCCTGACGACGTAGATACGTTGGCTCTGAAAGCATCGATTGCCCAGGCTGAAGGTGACTTGCCACGCGCGTCGGCCATTCTCGGTCCGCTTCATCCCGTGGCTGATAACACCGCTGCGCTGGAAACCCAAGTTTATCAGGCGATTCTCGAGCGACGAACAGATCAAATCATTTCTCGTCTCAATGAGATCCTTGCCCGGCCTGATCCAGCGATGGGTTATTTCAATGGCGAGCTGCGTTTTTGGTTAGGTTGGGCGCAGCAGGTCGGCGGCGATCATGCTGCTGCGCAGGAAAGCTGGCGACACGCTCAAAGCGACCTGAAAGGTTTCCTGCAGGAACAACCCGAAAATTACAATCTCATGCACGACCTCGCGCTGGTTGAGATGGGCCTTGGCAACAAAGCGGCCGCCTTAGCTATGGCAGAACGAGCCATAGCCACAAATCCAATCGAGAAAGATGTCGTGGATGGACCAGCTTCGATCGAGATTCTCGCCCGGGTCGCAGCTCAGGCAGGAGAGCCGGATCGCGCCGTCGCCGCCTTACAGAAACTGCTCTCGATACCGTATGAGGGCGCGTTACCTGTGGGCAACGCGCCGCTTACTGCTGCCCTGCTTCGATTCGATCCGATGTTCGATCCGCTCCGGAATGATCCGCGCTTCCAAAAACTCTGCGAGGAAAAGCAGCCGTGAACCTACGCGATTTCGGTCAACCGTGGATTACTGCGAACGATCTGGATTGGGACGCCTCGCGGCGACAAGCGTTTCGTTGCCTGAGAAGCTCATGGATCGGCAATCTTATGAAACGGTGCTAATCTCTGCGTCGTTCTGTCGCAACGCTGATCATCCGAGTGTAGCAACAAGACGTGGTCACTCAGTGCGCCCGAGGAGCGGTACGTCGTAGCTCTAGAATGTCGGCAGGTTCAAGCAACCCGCACCGGCGATAAAGCGATTTGCTTCTCAGCGGTCGCCCACAGAATGACTGCGTCCGCGCCCTGCGCGCGGCACCACGACAGCGCTTTGTTCAACAATTTCCTGCCCAGTCCCCTGCCGCGCATTTCCGGGACCACATAAAAGTTGGTCAGGTAAGCATGAGCCTCCGGTTCGTTAACCGGGTTCGGCATTTTCTCAAACAACTGCACGCAAACATGACCGAGCAACTGTTTGCCGTCGTCGATGACCCAGCAGCGCCATGCGCCCGAGTCGGCGCCAAAGGCCTTCTTCATCCATGATGTGCACCTCCGTACAAAACGCGATTTCGTTTCTGTAGGCGAACCTACTTCAGTGCGGAATCGATATCGCATTTCGGCCAGAGCACGCCAATCGGCTGAGGTTGCCACGCGGATTCGGAACCGACGCATTGCTTGATGCTAGCCGATTGAATTCATACTCGCTACTCGTGCAGGCTGATCTGCTCTGACTACGCGGTTGTGATCTCTATCTGGTTGACTTGTCGCTCCGTACGCAGTTTGTCAGGATCTCAATATGAAGCATTTTCTTTTGGCCTGTTTCATTCCCATGACACTAACAGCGCAAAATATGCAGGAGTTGACGGACCAGCTCGGCAAGACTGTTTTGTACGGCGACATCGCTCTTTCTCCCGACGGAACGCATTTGGCATGGGTGCAATCCACCGCCGCAACAACATCGAAACAGACGTATATCTGCGACACTTCCGGAAACGCGTCGGCTAAACTCGTTAAGCTTTCGGTAACCGGTGAGCGGAATGATTTCGATCTCGCGTGGTCCCCAGACTCGAAGACGCTGGCATTTTTTTCCAGCGCCGGTGAACGAGGCCAGCGGCAACTTTGGATCGTGAAAAGTGATGCCTCCGACGCGAAGAAAATTACGAACCTAACTGGATATGCAGCGCGGCCGCATTGGTCGCATGACGGCAAACAGATTGCCTTCCTGTATATCGAAGGTGCGGGCGGCGGCGGTCCGTTGATGGCCGCACCTGCGACAACCGGCGTGATCGACACTGCCATTCACAATCAGCGCATTGCTGTTCTCGACATTGCGAGCAGCCAAATGCGCCAGGTGTCGCCACCAGACCTTCACATTTACGATTTCGATTGGTCGCCTAACGACAAGACGTTTGCCGCAACGGCCGCGCCGGGCCCGGGCGACAATAATTGGTGGATCGCGCAGATTTACACCATCGACATTGCGAAAGGCGACGCCACATCCATCTACAAGCCGTCCCTTGAAGTCGCCGTTCCTCGTTGGTCGCCCGACGGCAAATCGATTGCATTCATCGAAGGCATAATGAGCGATGAAGGATTTCACGGAGGCGACTTGGTCACACTGACTGCAAATGGTGGCGACGTCGTGAATCGCACGAAGGGCCGAAAAGCCTCGGTGAATTCGTTCTTCTGGCAGACGCCTGATCGAATTCTGCTCGTTGACTACCTCGGCGGAGGCAGCTCAATTTCCGAGTTGAATCTGACGGACGATTCAGTCCGCACGATCTGGAAGGGTCCCGAAGGAATTCACGCATTTGGGAATTTTCCAAACTTCGCTTTGTCAAAGGATGGCAAGCTCGCTGCCGCGGTGCGCAGTACTTACAATTCGCCACCGGAAGTTTTCGCCGGGCCGCTCGGTGAATGGCGCCAAGTCACAAACAACAACGCTGACCTGCAGGCGAACTGGGGCAAAGCCGAAAGCCTCGAGTGGACGAGCGAAGAATTTAATATTCAAGGCTGGTTAATACCGCCGGCGAAAGTCGAGCCAGGTAAAAAATATCCGATGGTCGTGCTTATCCACGGCGGACCATCCAGCGTAACGACATCAGAGTGGCCGGCATCGTCTGGAATGTCGCGTGCGATCATTGCTGCGATTTCCATGCGCGGTTATTACGCGCTGCTTCCCAATCCGCGCGGCAGTTACGGCCAGGGTGAGGACTTCACCCGTGGGAACGTGAAGGATTTCGGAGGCGGCGATTTGCGCGACGATCTCGCCGGAGTCGATGCTGCGATAAAGAAATATCCGATTGATCCAAACCGTCTTGGGGTCATGGGTTGGAGTTACGGCGGATTCATGACCATGTGGACGGTCACGCAGACCGATCGTTTCCGCGCAGCTGTCGCAGGTGCCGGCATCGCGAATTGGCAGAGTTACTATGGGCAGAACTTGATCGGTCAATGGATGATCCCATTTTTCGGCGCGTCCGTTTACGACGATCCAGCTGTTTATGAGAAAAGTTCACCGATTCGATTTATCAAAAACGTGAAGACCCCTACCCTCGTCATCGTCGGCGAACGCGACGCGGAATGTCCGGCGTCGCAGTCGTACGAATTCTGGCATGCGTTAAAGACGTTGGACGTACCGACAAAGCTGATCATCTATCCCGGCGAAGGCCATATGTTCATCGAACCCAAGCACCAAGTCGACCGACTGGAGCAGACCCTGGCGTGGTTCGATAAGTATTTGAAGTAGCTGAATCCCGCTGCCGACATTCGGGATGGGATTAGCTTTATTTGCCGATGAGAATGCAAATGCCCGCGGCCAGTGCGACAAGGTAAAGTAGGAAGATGGCTGGACCCAGATTCAAGCCGAATCCTAAAAGACCATCGATGATTAAGTAAACCGCGAGCAAAAGCATGCCGATGTTTTTGGTAATTTTCATGGTGCCGATCTTCCAGATTGCTTCGTACGGTGGCAATTGTTGAATCTTGCGCGATCAAATCTCTGCTTTGACTCCATGAAAATTGAGTTCCGCCTGGTTACGGCATTTATCGCGGTAGTTTTGATTTCGGCAGCCATTGCCGAAGGCGCGCGTTCCCGTCCGCTGGATGAAGACGCTGCTCTTGCGTTGCTCGAGCGCACCCTTAAACAGCGACCACGTTTACGAAAAGCGAATCTCATTGGATTGCATTGCGTATGGCACCGAAGAGACGACGAACGCTTATTTTGAATTCGTTCTGCGCGAAATTCACAACGCCAAATGCAGCGGCGACCCTGAAACAAGTCCGGCTATTGATCGTTACCGCGTCTATCGCCGTTCAGGCAAAATCCAGCAGTGGGAAGCGGCAGAAGACAAATGGCAGCCGTATAGGCCGCCCGCAAATTAAGTGGCGTAAAGATTTCGGGCGTACGCAAATCGCGCTCGCCGAAGCGAGCGCGATCATGAATTTCTACAGATAGTAACGGCGGCGACCGCCGTTTAAAAAGCAAAGTGTTTAGGCGCCTACCTTTTCTTTCTTCCCCTTAGTGCACTCCGCTTTGAACTTCGCGTACTGCTCCGGAGTAAGAATGCCCTCGGCATCTTTCATGAACTTGGCCTCGGTCGCTTCCGTGCACCCCGCTTTGTGGTGTTCGGTCATCGCCGTTTCCATCTTCGTCTTTTGATCTGGTGTGAGGTCGAGAGTCGCAAGAGAGGCCGTGCAGGCCATCTTCCCTTCGTTCCCAGCCTTCTTCGCGCAATCGCCGTGTTCACCCGCGAACATTGTTCCCGCTGCGAATGCGCCCGCCGCCACTAGCGCAATGAGTTTGGTCATAGTGGAAGCTGAGACAGCCTCGGAGGGATCACCGTTCAATTTTGAAATTGTCTGGCATGTTCTCGCTGGTCACGTATCACTCATCACTTTGAAAATCGAAGCCAGGCAGGAAATCTTTCCGCTGAAGCACCCCTTCCGGATTTCGCGCGGCAGCCGCACAGAAGCCTGTGTCGTAACAGTCAGTGTGAGTGATGAACAATACACCGGATGCGGTGAGGGCGTTCCGATCGCACGCTACAATCAAACCGTCGATTCCGTTTTGGCGCAGATCAGCTCCATCGCGAGCGTCACCGATTTGGATCGCGATAAACTGCCGGAGTTGCTCCCTGCCGGCGCAGCTCGAAATGCGCTGGACTGCGCGCTGTGGGACTTGGAAGCGAAACGCTCCGGCAAACGCGCATGGGAACTGGCGAACATTCCGATTGCCGATCAAGTCGAGACATCATTCACAATCAGTCTTGATACGCCGGCGAGGATGGCCGATGCCGCCGCGGCTGCTATCGACCTGCCAATTCTCAAGTTGAAACTTTGTGGCGACGATAGCGATCTTGCGCGTGTCGAAGCTGTGCGCGCAGCGGCGCCAAACGCGCGTCTGCTCATCGACGCCAACGAATCGTGGTCACCTCGTCATTACCGAAACACGGTCTCCGCATTGAAAGAACTTGGAGTAGAGCTGATTGAACAACCATTTGCCGCCGACGCTGACGACGTGCTCGAAACGCTCGAACATCCGATTCCCGTCTGCGCCGATGAAAGTTGTCACACGACTGCCGATCTTCCGCGCCTCAAGAATCGCTACGAAGCAATCAACATTAAGCTCGACAAAACCGGCGGGTTAACAGAAGCGCTCCGGCTTTATCAACGCGCTCGCGAAAATCATTTCAAAATATTGGTTGGCTGCATGGTCTGCACCTCACTCTCGATCGCTCCCGCTCGCCTGCTTGCCAGCAGCGCCGATTGGGTTGATCTCGATGGTCCCCTGCTCCTCGCCCGCGATCGTGATCACGGCCTTCAGTATAGGAACGAAAGAATCGCAATGCCCGGGCGCGAGTTATGGGGCTGACGACGTTCTATTTCTGAGTGTAAGACGACACACGAAGCACGCGAATCGTCATCGGGCTGCCATTCCGGCGAACGTGCCGCTTCTCAATCTCGAATTCGATTGTGGACGCTGTGGTAAGCGTGCCGCCGCCATTCTCCTGATACTCGACTTTGTAATGGCTGCCTTTTGCTTCGACCACGCGGTAGCGCATGAATCCGCCAGTATCCGGCACGGAATAAACCAGCCAGTCGCCGTCTTGCCTCAGCCCCTCTTCATTGAACTGGTTTCCGTTCTTCTCCACCGCATTCAGATTGATTTCCGTAACGACTGGACTCTCCGAATCCGAGTTCCAGGAATCGATCATGTTGAAAACTTTCGGGTGAATCTTTAGCGGAGATTTCTCCGCTTGAGGCGCGTTGGCGGTCAAATTGGACGTGCGAGTCAAAGGGGAGGTGTGAGGCTTTTCCGCCCGCGACCGGGTGAAGTGATTGAACGATCTTCGTGAACTCTGCAACCGTAATTCCGGTTGCGGAAAATCCATGAAACCGGCCGAGGACCGGATGCGAGTCCGGGCCTTTGCTTTTTTCGTCGTTCATTTTCGGGTCGCTTACCCAGTTCGCAATAATCTCATCCTTGCGGCCATCTTTGCCCTTTGGCCGGTAAATCAGATTCATGGGACCGATGGACGATTTGATTTCAGTTTCTTCGGCGCTCTTCTCGTCGTCCATGATGTTTCGGTCGCCGATGCCTTCTCTCGCTGACTCGATGGTGAATGTCGCGTTCCAGCCATTTCCATATTGGATAGAATAAAGTGGCAACGGATGGTTCTGATCTTCGTTCTCCTGGATCTCGTCGTAGGTGATCTCTACATTTTGCAACCGGAGTCCCTGCGTTAAATATGAAGGGACGTAGCAAGTGATCTCTAATTGCTTGAGGTCATCTAAAGTCGCGGCCGAAGACAAAACCAGTGACGACAAGAACAGCAGTGCGCCTGGCAGAAAACACGACAGCAATCGTTGAATGCCATGGCGAGTCATCACTTCAATATTGTGACCGAGTCCATAAAATTGTCGAGAGCCGCTGCACGGGCCTTGTTTTAGATCGAATCCAGAATGGAAAGCATTTCATTGAACTAGGTCAACGATCACCTGCGAGGCAAAACGCCTTTAGTCAGAACTAGCAACACCGTGTCAGTCAGAACACGACCTGTGGCATGGTGGCAGTGTGTTGCACGCAATACAATGATGCACGAAGGAGTGCAGCAGCGGCAACCCAATAATCGGTTGTTTACGAGAATATCGGAATGAGCACGGATGCGTCATGGGCAAGGAATTTTCTGGAAAGTTCGCGCACGGTTTGGGTGATCAGCGCGGTTATCCTCTGCTTGTTTGCCGTAACGAATCTGCCGTGGCAGCTGGACGATTACGACCAGGCGCAGCAGGCGTTTACTTCGTTCGAGATGATCAAAGAAGGTCACTGGTTCTTTCAGCATAACCCGCATGCAAAAGTGATTGCGCAAAAACCGCCCCTCGTTGGTTGGGCTTCAGCCGCGATCTTCGCGATCACGCGGTCGTGGGATATTGCATGGCGGCTTCCTTCGTTCCTGGCGGCAGTGGTAATGGCGGTCATCTTGTTCCGCGCGGCGATTGCCGCTTACGGAGCGGTTGCCGCGTTGATCGCCTTGGGTGCCTTTGGCCTGAATCTACTCAGTGTGCGCCTTGCGACTTTGGTGCGCACCGACATGCCGCTCGCGTTGGTGATCTTTCTGCTGGGACTTTTGATCTGGCAAAAAATTCGTGCCCGTGAGTCGTGGCAGACCGCGCGAGCGATGGGAAATGTTCGCCCTGCTCACCGCCTCCATGTTCATCAAGGGGCCAATCGTCTTCGCGTTTTTGCTTCCAGGCATCGTGCTGTTTCAATGGCTCGTCGGGAAACGGAGTGAGGCAAGTGCATGGTGCGGCTGGTGGCCATGGATTGCGTCTCTCGCGTTGTTTTCAGTGTGGGTGATCTGCGGCATCAAGTTCGTCCCGGGCTTCTATGAGCAGGTCGTCATGAAGGAATTTCTCGGCCGGTTCAGCCAAACTGTCCATCGCCCGGAACCGGTCCTTTTTTATCTCCCTCACCTGCTGCAAAAATTCGCGCCATGGAGCGTCCTGATTCTCGCACTCGGTGGTGTTATCCTTCCGCCGAACGCGCTCGGGAATTCGCAATCTATTCCGTCAGACAGAGCCAGATATCTTGTGGCTGGTTTGCTGGAGCTTGTGTGGTTTTGTCGTGATGTCGCTGGTTCCGTCGAAACGCGTCGACCGCATTTACCCGGTTGTGCCGCCGCTTTGCCTGTTGCTCGCCGCGCAGATCGCCGGCGGCCTTCGAATAAGGCAACCTGATGATCGTGTGCTGCAATGGAGCGCTGCGGCACTGCTCTTCTCGATCGTGTTTACCGGCGGCTATACTGCCGCAAAAGTGCTGTCCGATTATCGTGACCACGCCGATCATCTCGAAGTTTTCAGCCGCGCGGTGAATGAACAGGCTCTCGCCCACCATTGGCGTTACGAAGTCATTTCGGGCCGCGGTGGGGGCTACGAAGGAATGCTGCTCTACTTGCAGAAACCGCGTTTCCTCAAGCCGGATGAAGCGGTTCAGGCATGGAACGGTGGAGCGCTCGATGCCCTTGTCGTGCCCAAGGATAGGATTCCGGAATTGATGCCCGAGTTACAGAACGCTGCTATTGCGCCGTTGCACTCGGTTGATCGAAAGACCGATCCACAAATCGGATATTTATTAGTGACGCGACGGAGTTGACTAACACGAAATCTTCTTATCGATTCTATCGCCCTTCGCTCTCAACGTCGGTTTCCGACCCCTTAGTAACAAAGTGATGTCCAGCCACGACGCAAGCGCGCCTCTTAAGGTCGGCGAATGAGTTCAACCCCCGTACGCGCTGCCACCTATGAACCGACATTGCCGACGCGCATCGGGTGACAATCGGCGCAGATACGGGCGTTGCGCGACAACCCATTTAAGAAAACCGTAATAAAGGTGGATAGCACCTAGGCCTTGAGGGTCAATAAGCAAGGCCGTGTCAGGCCGAGTCCTACACGTATTCAAGCATTGGATAACACCGATTATGTTTGCTAAATATTTTATTGACGCAGACGGTGGCTTTAACGCGGCAAAAGGTTCCTGAATGTGTGGCATCTGCGGCAATGTCGGCTTTTCCAGCTTAACGTCTCTCGAAGCCGCTCATCTCCGAGTAAAGGCAATGCTCCGGTCGCTATCCCATCGCGGCCCGGATGCTACCAGCCAAGTGGACACAGATCTGGCGGTCTTCGGCGCGACGCGCCTGGCCATTCGTGGTCTTAGCGATCAGCTCAATCAACCGATGGTGGACGCGGCAAGCGGCGTGATAGCCGTCTGCAACGGGGACATTGACAATCATCGTGAATTGCGCCGCTGGCTCGCGGAGCGAAGGCGCCCCGTGCAACAGGAGACGGACGTCGCGGTGATCCCCGGGCTGTATCTCGAGCTGGGCGAAGCGTTCGCGAAGCGGCTCGTCGGAGCCTTTGCTATTGCGGTATGGGACCCACGCAGCCGGCGCCTTACCCTGGTGCGCGACCGCGCCGGGGAACGCCCGCTGTTTTATGCAAGGAACCGAAACGAAATCGTTTTTGCAACTGAGATTGCTGCCTTAGTCGACCACGCTTGCTTCCGGGTTACCCTCGATCAGGAAGCGCTGCGAAAATATTTACAGTTCGGTATCTTTCCCGCACCCGACACGCCGTTCGCCGAAATCCGGAAGGTCGCGCCTGGCGAAGTGATCCAGTTCGACGTGGGCGGCATGCGGCGAGAACTCTACTGGAGATGGCAGATTACAGAGAAGGTCAAACAGATGTCATCACTCGACGCATTCGATCAAACGTTCCGCACCGCCGTCGCTCGCCAGACCGACGTCGAAGTGGACTTCGGTGTCTTTTTGAGCGGCGGCATTGACTCGTCGCTGGTTTCGGCGGTGGTCAGGTCACTGCACCCGAAGCGTCCATTGAAAGCCTACGCGCTGCGTTTTGGGGAACAATCCTTCGATGAAGGCCGATTCGCCGCGGCGGTGGCAAAGCAATTGAAAATGGAACTCGTAACGGTGCAGGTCAAACCCGCTGACCTGCGAGATGGATTGAAATCGCTCATCCGCATGGTGGGCGAACCCCTGGCTGACCCCGCCTGGATTCCGACGACGTTGCTGGCCCAGCGCGCCGCACAGGATAACAAGATGGCGCTCGTCGGGGAGGGCGCGGATGAATTGTTTGGCGGCTACCCGACTTACGTCGGTGCGGGGGTCGCCGAACGCTTCATTCACCTCCCGGGCTGGTTAAGATCCGCCATCCGCCTGGCAGTTGAATCGCTTCCACTCAGCGAAAAAAAGGTGACGATTTCCTTCTTACTCAAGCGTTTCGTCGAGGGCGCGAGTTGGAATGGCATGAGGCGACACCGGCTCTGGGTTTCCAACATCACGCCTGCGTTGCTGCGGCGACTCGGCGTGGCGGTGATAGATCTGGATAACAATGACGCGGGCGGTGGTGATCTACTGGACCGAGCACAACAATGGGATTTGGAAACGCTTCTGGCTGAGGGATTGTTGACCAAGGCCGACCGCGCGAGCATGAGTTCGGCGCTGGAACTGCGTGCACCCTTCTTGGACAAAGCAGTAATGGAATTCGCGGAATCGCTTCGCGTCGAGGACCGAGTGCGCGGATTCAAGACAAAGGTTTTTCTGAAACGCTACGCCCGGCGTTACCTGCCGAATAACATCGTAAACCGACGCAAACGCGGGCTCTCGGTGCCCATCAGCAGCTGGCTGCGCGGCCCTCTGAAAGAATGGGCGACCACGACGTTGGAAAAGGGGCGCCTGGAACAGCTCGGCATCCACGCGTCGGCTGCCTTGGAATTCTTCGCCGAACATTGCCAGCGCAAATCCGACCATTCCCGCGCCCTTTGGACATTACTCGTTCTGGCGGAATGGCTGGATTGGGTGGCGACGGAAACCGCGGGCTTATAGCAAGTGCGGATAGAGTACACGCATGTGTGTATGTCTTTCGAATCAATAGAGCCGAACGCGAAGGATATGAAATTTGATGACGTGGTAGAACAAGCCAAAGAAGCTGCTGTGCTCGTGCTGGTGTATTGACTCATGTCCGCCACGAACCTTTGACAAAAATTCGGTGGGATGCTGTCATTCGCCGTTTCGATTCAGCCGGCAACGTGATCGAAATGCACGAGCACAAGGCGGATTTCAAAGATTGATAAACTTGCTTGCGCTTGCCGGGCGGCTGAGCTTGTGGCTCGTTTCATGAACTATCGAACGTTGACTGTAGCTATGGCTCTTATCGTCGTTCCCTTCGCCCCCGCTGAGCCAAAAGCCTACGACACCGTCGTCTACAAGGGGAAGGCGGCTGGCCTGAGAATCGTCTTTGAGTTCGACCACGGCCATGTGGAGGCCAGCAATGTCAGGATCACCGAATCTACGAGCGGGAAAACAACGAGGTTTTATCTGACAGGCAGAGACGGGCAGATGGGAACGGGCAAGATACGATTTGCTCCCGCGAAGGGCCCAAAAAAAGAGGTTTTGTTAGAGATGGATCCGTTTGGCGATCCTCTGTCCACTGTCAAGGGCAGTTATACCGCCGCCGGAAAAACTGTTCCGTTCACTCTTACAAAAAAGAAGAAGCACTGAAAGGATCAACTGACTCTTCCTTCACGCGATTGCGACTATGCGCGCTTACGATTCAATGATGTTTTTTGAAGTCTTTCTACGAATGAAACCCGGATTTTCGCAGGACAAAAGATGAATTACGTCTTGGTTCTCGCTCTTGGAATCGGAATCGTGGCCGGGTTGCGGTCATTGACCGCGCCCGCTGTCGTGGCATGGGGCGCGCACCTGGGCTGGTTGAATCTGCACGGCTCGCCGCTTGCGTTCATGGGATCAACGACGGCGGTCGCGGTGTTTTCCCTGCTCGCGATCGGTGAGTTAATCGCAGACAAACTGCCGATGATTTCGAGACGTACTGCGCCTGCGCCGTTAATCGCGCGCGTCGTCACAGGAGGCCTTTGTGGCGCAAGTCTCTGTGCTGCGTCGGGGAAATCATTGCTCGCGGGAGCACTGCTCGGTGGACTCGGCGGCATTGTCGGCGCGTTTCTCGGCTACGGCATCAGGAGACGTCTCGATTTGCACATTAAGGACCCAGTGGTCGCCATCTGCGAAGATGCGATTGCGATCGGCTTGGCGTTATTTCTTGTTTCGCGCTGACGCCGACACTTCGCTGCGCGCTACGAAGCGGATTGATTCGGTGCCGTCGATCTGTCTTTAATCAGCCGCGATGCCAAAGCCTCCGGGTGCAACCAGTTCAACCGCGACGCGACAAATCCCGCCGCCGCCATTCTCCCAGCATCTACGCGAGTTCGCGTCGCGGCCAGATGCGTGGGTTGTGCTTGCGCGCAACATGATTCCTGTCGTCGGTATCTATGCTTTTGGTTGGTCCGCTGCGGTCAGCGTTTTCAATTACTGGTTCGATGGTTTAACCGCGCTGGCCGCAATCGTCGCGGCGATGGTTCCGCGCGCGTTGCGCGAGACTCAATCCCAGAAAGATCACGCGACATTGGTCGGTAACATTGTACGCGGCGTCTTCGTGTGGCTCCTGCTCGTGGGCATTGTCGGTCTGCCATACTGGATCGTGTTGATTCCGCTGCACGATCTTCTTCTCGGCAATGAATTGTGGCGCGATCTCGCGCAGTCTCCCGTGCTCTGGTTCACTTTCGGCTCACTCGCAGCCAGTCATTTCTGGAAAGCGTTCCGCATGGGTTACGACACGATGCCTGACAAGGAATTGAAACAGCGGGTGCGCTGGGATGTCTATCTCCTGATTCTGCGCGCAATTGCGATGTTCATCATGGCCGCACACGGACTTTACTTTATTCTGGTGCCGCTGATGGCGCTGCTACTGAGCTATCTTGAGATCTGGCCGGGGCGCGCGATCGGAGCGGTTTTCGGCGATCCGTCGAGGCTTTGGGAATACGATCCTGGCAATCCAACATCGAAGAGGCGCCTACCCTGACGCGCATTTCAGCGGCTCGCACTTCATTGATGGCCATTCCCATTAATCCTGACGCTTCGCTGGGAATCTTTCCGGTAAACGAGCGATCGCCATAAACCGAGCACGCTGATCAAAAACCAAAACGCCTCCACGATAAACGCTGACAAATTGAAGGCGAAGATGAGCGAGACGATTATCAGCAGTGCTCCGCCTGCGTTCAGTAGCGAATATCTCGGCGACGCGCTCGGGAGTTTATCCAGTTGCAGAAGTAAATACGCGACTACGATCAGCAGAACACCGATGAATCCTACCAGGTCGGACAAGTGGAAGTTCATAGTTATCGCCACCGCCATCGCGAGACGGTCTGAATCTCGCGTTCCTCCACTTCATTACAACCACTGCCATGACTGGTTCAGCACGGTACATCGTTTTTGGCCAGGTATCTTGGCGGTCGAACACGGGCCATGAGACAATGATCAAAGTGGGCTCATCCATATCATGAGCGGCTTCTTCGAGGAGTTGCAACGGCGAAAGGTTTATCGTGTCGCCGCGGCGTATGTCGTCGCCGCAGGATTCTTGATTCAAATGGCCTCGGCGGCGTTTCCAGCATGGGAATTGCCGAATTGGACTTTGCGACTCGTGATCGTGCTGTTGTTAATCGGTTTTCCGATCGCTGTTATACTCGCCTGGGCATACGACATCACGCCGCAAGGGATCCAGGGCACGCCACCAGGAACTCATCGGCGACGAAATCTCATTTTGCTCATCGCCCTCGCTGTCATCATCTCCGCTTCCGCTGGATTTTTTCTGTTGCCACGGGCGATCTGGCAAAAGATCGACAAATCCGTCGCGGTCCTGCCTTTTCAAAACTTAAGCAACGATCCGGCCAATGCTTATTTCGGCGATGGCATCCAGGAAGAAATCCTGACGCGTCTCACCAAGATTGGCGATTTGAAAGTGATTTCGCGCACTTCGACGCAGGGATATCAAAGCGATCCGAGCAATCTTGCTGAAATCGCAAAACAACTTGGCGTAGCGAACATCCTTGAAGGTAGCGTCCAGAAGGCAGGGAATCAGGTGAGGGTCAACGTTCACCTGGTTAATGTGCAAACCGGTTCGCAACTCTGGGCCGAAACGTACGACCGAAAGTTGAGTGACATTTTTAGCGTCGAGAGCGAGATCGCTAAAGGAATAGCGGAATCCCTGCAAGCGAAGCTGACAGGCCGTGAGGAGCAAGCGTTGGCTGCTGAGCCCACAAATAATCCGCAGGCTTACGATGCTTACTTACGCGGATTGGCTTTTGAAGCACGTAGCAATTACTCCAGCGATGCCCTCTTTAAAGCCATTGAATATTATGACCTGGCGGTGCGGCTTGATCCGAACTTTGCGCTCGCTTGGGCGCGACTTTCTGGTGTGCACGCGCTTCTTTACTCTAACCGCGGCGACACAAGTGCCGCTCGCCGCGATGCGGCAAAGGAAGCTTTGGAAAATGCGCAGAGACTGCAACCGAACTCGCCCGAAACCCTGCTCTTCACGGGTTACTATCAATATTGGGTGCTCCACGATTACGGGTTGGCCAAAGCGACCTTCGAACGCGTCAGCAAAAAATTACCGGGTAACAGCGAGGTCTTATACGCCCTTGCAGCGATTGCGCGAAGCGAGGGACATTGGGATGAAAGTGTTGCCTATTGGGAACGGGGTCTCGCCCTCAATCCACGGAATACAGCGCTACTGACGGAGGTGGCATTTACGTATGCCGCGATTCGGCAATTCCCGAAAGCGGAAAAGCTCTACGATCGGGCACTGAATATCCTTCCGAATGAGTTATCTCTCATGGCATTGAAAGCCAGCATCTACCAGGCCGAAGGTAATCTGCAAGAATCCGCTAAACTACTTGCGCAGGTAAATGGAGAAACGAATTCGGACGTGGCCATTCGAATCAAGCTGGCCCAATGGAGACTTGAACGAAATCTCACCGAGGCCACCCGGTGGGTGCAAGCCCGACAAGATCGACTCCGCCTTGTTTCTGGGATCGACAAGGGCAGTAAACAGTTGGGGAACGCGTTGGTCCACCGCGTCGCTGGCGACACCACTCAAGCCAAAGCTTTCGCTGAACAAGCGCGCAACACGCTTGAGCCGCTCAGGAAGGAGCAGCCAGACAACGCCTTCGTTGCAGCAGCGCTGGCTGTGGCTTACGCCATGCTCGACGAGAAGGAATCAGCCCTCAACGAAGCGCAGCGCGCAATCACGCTTTCGCCGAGCAACAAAGATCGGCTATCTGGACCCGCTTTCGAAGAGAACCTGGCGTTAGTTGAGATGATAACGGGCGAGAATACCCGTGCGATCGCAACTCTCTCGCGGTTGTTACAAATGCCGTATGGTGGCTGGCTTTACAGTCCAACGCCCATCACGTCCGCACTTTTAAGGCTCGATCCAATCTGGGACCCGTTGCGCTCCGATCCCGCTTTCCAAAAACTTTGCGAGGAAAAGCAGCCGTAAATCTGCTAGAAGCCGTCGACTCTGTTTTCCGGTGGCTGTGTTGGCGGCGTGGGAGAATTTTGACCCGACGAGGTTGTGCTATTTCCTTCAGCGGCCCTCTTTGCAGCCCACCTGGCTTTCATCGCGGCAGCGAGTTGAGCACGACGTTCCGGTGAGAGGTTCAGTTTCCGCTTGGGTTTCTTGGGCCCTGTCGGCTCCCACGACTTCTTTCCGGCTGCCGCAGTAGCTCGGACGGCCGATCTTCTCGCAGCTTTCAACGCCTTTGCCGATTCTGCCTGCTGCAGTTTGCGCTTTAACCTTGCCAGCTTTTCCGGGCCTTCTTGCAGACGTTTCTCGAGTTGCTGGATCTTTTTCTTTAACTTCTTCACCTTCATGATTCTCCTCCTCTTCGTGCCGAACGGCGATTAACGATTGAGTTTTCACTTAATGGCAAAATCCGGCCGATGTCACGTCCTTGTTTGGCCGAATGTCGCTGAGCGCCAATGATGGTGGCATCATTGAAACCGACACCGACGAATGAGTGCAGTCGCGGCTAACTCGGGTTTTCTGGTCGGTAGAGTTGGTAACCCAGGCGGCCACGCGTTAAGAAGATCAGCAACGCTGCTGTCACTCATCGGAGCCCAGCAGGAGCAACGCAGGAGTGAGTTCCGAATGCTTTCGTGAGCAGGCAGCGGAGGCTACAGCTTGCGTGCGACGAGTGCTCATTGCGATTCGAGACGCCCGACAATACCTGTAACGAGCAGCGCGGCATTCTGGGCAGCGCTCTTTTCGAAGAGAAGTACGTTCTCCTGTGCCTTAGCGCCCGCGCTATCACTGAGGCTGCGGAGAATCAGACACGGCACGCGCCGCTGCCAGCAGATCTGCGCCACCGCCGCGCCTTCCATCTCAGTCGCGTCGGCTTTGAACTCTTTGCGCAGTGCGTCCTTCTTCACGGGCGAGGCCACAAACGCATCTCCCGTCACGATCACCCCCGTGACGACTCGCGGGGTCCTCTCGCCTGAGGTCGTCTTCACCGGCGCAAGCTTGAGGTCCAATGCGGCCTTTTCAGCCACGGCCAGCAGGCCCGCGTCGGCTGGAAAGAAGAGGGGGTTCGGCTTGCCGGTGAACGGGTCCACGGTCCGGCCGACGCGAAAGCCTTCCGGGGTCCACTCTCCATAATCATGGTACGCCGTTTTGGCGCCGATTACGACATCGCCGGGGCGGAGGTCTGGGTTGAGGCCTCCAGCGATCCCAGTGAAGAGGATGTGGGTTGGCTGGAACTGCTCGACGAGTAGAGTAGCCGCCATGGCTGCATTCACTTTCCCCATCCCCGAGTGGGTAAGCACAACCTTTCTGTCTTTCAAGCTCCCGGTCGTGAACCGGATCCCCTGGACGGTCATTTCCGTCTTGTCCGTGAGTTCCTGGCCCAGCGTCTCGATTTCCAGGGTCATTGCACTGAGGATGCCGATGACGCGCGTGGTGGGAGCTGGCCGGGCGGTATTACCTACCTGTGCGACGCTTGCTGCCGAGAGTAACACGAGGAGGAAGGAGAAAACGCAAAGCGATCTACGCATCGGTGTCATAGTTGGTCCTTGTTATGCAGCAGCCCGAAGGCGGCCATGGCGGACCTTATTCTGGCGCGGGCAGGACCCTGGCAACCAGTTTGCTGCGGGTTTGCTAGTTTCTGGAACGCGGGTCTTTGCGTAACCGCTCAAACATTGGATCCAGCCGGAGCAACGCAGGAGTGAGCGGCGGGTTTGCGGCCAAAGGCGCTTCGTATGGGATTGAAAGCAGCTTCTCCAACGTAGGGATCGCGCGGTCGGCGTCACCCATGCGCGCTGCTATCCGCGTAAGAATATCGAGTGGCCTGGGACCAGTCAGCGCGTCTTTCTCGACCGATATCATGGCGATTGCGCGGTCGGCCAGAGTCGTTGCAGCGGTGTTATCGCCAAGAGCCATATTTGTAAGTGCGAGATCTCCCATCAGAACAACATTTTCAGGTTGTTCTTTTAGAAAAGATTCCAGCTCAGTGCGAGCCTGACCCCAACTTTCGCGCGCACCGTCGTGATCGCCACCAACTTCCTGTGCCCAGCCTAACCAAAACCGCAGTTCGCCAGTGTAAAAACCTAGTGTTTGATCAGGTTTGGCTAGTATTTCCTTCAGCTGAGCAATCACCGGTCCCGGGCGCGACTCCAGGATAGCCTGGTAAACCTGTGTTTCCAATGCGTTCACGTAGCCGACTCCAGGCCGAAGAGGGGCAAGAAGCGCAGCAGCGCGCGGAAGGTCGCCTTCCGCTTGTGCTATTCGCGCCTTTAACACGATCGTGTCTATATCGTCGGGGCTGATATTCAGAATCTGCTCAAGCTTAGCGAGCGCTTCCGGAAAACGACGAAGGCAAATGTAGGAACGCGCGTGTTGTGAGAGTAGATTAACATTGCGTGGATCCACTTTCTCGGCTTCGTTGAAAGTATGCCTCGCTCTTGTCCCAGTTGCCTTGCCTCCTTTCAACAAAGGCCAGGCCTTGAAGGACCCGGCTGCTTTGGGGCAGAAGCACGCTGTGCCTGCTCAAGATATTTCAAGGCAGTGTCATAGTCCTTCAGGCATGCGTAGTGATAGAAACCCGTGGCTAATAAAGCCTCGCCAAGATTCGGCTGTAGCCTCAGGGCCGTTTCGGCTGCCTCGCGCGCTTCTTCGCGGAGAGCGACCGTTGGTTGAAGACTCTGTGTAAGATAGCCACTCGCATCCACATAAGAGAGCAGCGCCCAGCCCAGAGCGAAGTTAGGATCCAATTGTACTGCTTCTTTGACGTATTTCTGTGCTCCAAGTGAGTTCTCCGGTGTGAATGCAGTCTTTAGCGAGTAAGCCAAGCCGCGCAGGTAGGAATCATAAGCCTGAGGATTGCTGGTAGGCTTCGCAGCGATGACTTGCTGTTCGTCTCCTGTGAGTTTGGCTCGCAACTGATCGGCGATGGTTTTGGCCACCTCACTTTCGACCGACAAAATGTCCGTCAGCTTGCGATCAAACGTGTCCGACCAAAGATGTGAATCACTGGCCGCCTTAATCAGCTGCACGTTCACCCGGACGGTGTCTGCGCTCTTTTGCACACTTCCTTCCAAAATGTGGGCAACACCAAGTTGCTTTGCGATCTCGCGCAAGTTTTTCGGCGCGCTTTGATAATGCTGTGTGGAAGTGCGCGAGATCACCTTCAGATCGCCGATCTTGGATAGACGCGTCAGGATTTCATCCTGTATTCCCTCGGCAAAATAAGCGTTCTCTTTGTCGCTGCTGAGATTTTCGAAAGGCAGCACGGCGATCGATCGCTCCTCGGGAGTGAATGGCCGCAAGCGTTGATACAGCCACGTCCCACATGCAATGGCTACGATGGCCAACATCAAAGCCACGTTTACCAATATGGCTTTCCTGCGTCGCCGGCGCGCCTCAGGATTGAACCGGTCATAGCAGCTGTGGACAGCAAGAAGTAACTCACGCGCCGCTTGCGGCCTGTCGTTCGGGTCCGTGGCCAGCATCGATTTCAGCAGCGCGACGACCTTGCCCGGGAGATGCCGGCCCTTGAGTTGTTCCAATGGCAGCTCGCCCGTTTGCCGCGCACGGATTTCCTCCATCGTCCGGCCGACAAATGGCGTCCGCCCGGTGAGCAGATACCAGAACGTAACGCCTAACGAGTAAATGTCGGAGCGTGTATCCACAGGCAATTGTCCCGCACCGGCGAACTGCTCTGGACTGGCAAACGCCGGTGTGCCGATGAAACCCGCATGCGTTTGCTCCGCGCCGGATTGGGTCTGCGGGCCCATGACTTTCGCCACACCATAGTCAATCAGCTTCACCCGAAGCGCGCCGCTTGAATCCGATTCCAGCATGACGTTCGACGGCTTGATGTCGCGATGCACGACGCCGCACGCTTCCGCAGCGGCGAGAGCACGTGCAGCTTGTTCGATTACATCCAACGCCACCGCGAGTGGCATCGGTCCATCGCGGCGCACACGCGCTTCGAGCGTTTCGCCTTCGACCAATTCCATCGCGTAGAAACACTCGCCATCTTGCTCGCCGTAATACGTCACTCTAGCCACATTTGGGTGACGAATGTTTGCCGCCGCACGCGCTTCGCGCAGAAAACGGGTCCGCGCGCCAGGATTCTGCGCGACCTTGCGATCGATTGCCTTGAGGGCAACAAGCGAGTTCAAAACTGTATCGCGCGCGCGATAAGTTACCGCCATTGCGCCCGCACCGAGTTCAACCGGAAAACCGTCTGCTCCTGTCTCTACCTCGAAGTGAGCGTATCGCAGTGGTCCGGGTGTTAGTCGGCCGCGCGCCGCTGGCCTTTCCGGCTGCTCTCCGTCCCCAAGGAAGGTAAGACTAACGAGACAGCGCAAGCATTCGCCGTTAGGACCACGTTGAGTCAACGGTCGTCCGCAAGTCGCGCAGGTCTCCGTAGTTTCACTCTGCGCTTTCGCGGTTCCGAGGCCAACCCTGATATCGTCCATATCGGAATCACTACCTCAGGCCATCAGTATTTGGTACAGATGTCGCAGTTCTCCATCGATATCTGCGGGGTCGGAGACCGTAGTGCCTACTTCTGCTCTCAACGATTCGCGAAACCGCTGGCGGAGACGCGATAGCCAGGTACGCAGAGTTGCGATTGGCACTCCGAGACGGGTTGCGGCTTCCTCCTGGCTGGGCGGCCTGGCGCTTCCGCCGGCCACGAACGGCCTCAATTCCTCGAGCCACTCAGCCTTGCCTTCCGCTTCAAATTCGTTTTGCAAATTCTTCCATGCCCGTGAAACGATATTCGACGCCCACACGAGATCGTAGCAACCGGCGTCGCTCAGATGGACGGTTGCGAGCATCGCTGCCTCGGCTTCGGGTAGATGCTCCTCGATCGATAGGACCTGCCGACCTCCGCCTCGCTTGAGCGCTCGGGCGCGATCATATTCGTTATACAAAAAATTCTCCAGAGATCCGAGGAGAAATGTGCGAAGCCGGCCCTTCTGACGATCCGCCCGGCTCAATGTGTTTTGCTCGAGCAGACGAGCAAAAAAACCCTGCACCAAGTCCTGCGCATCAGCTGAGGAATAACCGCGATGTCGAAGAAAACTGTAAAGCGGCGGCCAATATGCTTCGCAAAATCCAGAGAGCGCCTGTTGAGCTAAGACCTCCGAGTCGCGTTCCCCGGCACGAAACACGACCGTCCAATGCGTCGTTTGAAACGAAGCACCGCCCTCCTGCAGAGTTCCCGGAATTGCCTTCGTGGGAACAAAGGCTGGCCTACGAGACCTGCTTTTGCGAGAATAAAATCAGGGCGGTTCTTAGTCCCAGCTGGCTGGCCAGATGCGCGAGAGATGCAGGCGCTGCTCCGTGCCGCTTAGTAGAAGCCGAGAACGTCCGGCTCCGCTTGCGGCGGTCGGGCTGAGATTGGCGTTGTTCGCGATGTACGCGTTATGCATACGGCGCGCAGGCCCTTGCCCCTGCTCTCGTGCGATCACGCCCAAGCTGAGGAGTACGAACACCACAGCTACAGCCAATGCCACGATCGCTTCGGTAGAAAACGTCATCGCAATTATGTATTTTGCAGCGACGCCTCAAGAAGGAATTTCTTCCACCCGCCGCCGGAGTTGAACGAAGTGATGCTATAAACCAGGAACGGATCGTGCCTCCGATAGGTCGCGCGAATCAGCGTCCGCCATACAGAACTCAACAGGTTTTTCATGTTAGATAGATGCAGTCAATTGGTTGACCTCGATGCCTTCCGGGTTTCGGCGGCTTTCCAAAACGCGAACGACGGAGGCGCTGAGTTTTCGGGACAGACGCCCTGCACGCCGAATCCAGTAATGAAATGGTCCTAATGACGCATCAGCCAAAAGATCCGTACGCACCATTTCGGGGCAGAGATCGAGCAGTTTACAAACATTCGTGAACGAATACGGCCAGGAAGAATCGTACGCCGTCACCCAACTGTGAGCGTCGAGATAGAGCTCCCGATTGGCGGCTTTCGTAGCGGTCCGGTAACGGCGCAAATCGTAGGCTGCCTGTTTCAAGACGCCGATAGCCAGACCTTTTTCAGCCGTCGGCGCTGTGGGTTCGGCCGGAGGAGCCGAGAAATGGGCGCTGCCGGCGTTGCCAGATTCGGCATTCAAAAACGCGGCGAGCTGCTCGCGCGACATTCGAGACAGGGGCTTTTGCGCTACGTCTTCGCTCCCGAAACTCTTCGGAAACACCACAAACTGACCAGTGAGCTCGGGTGTTTCGGTAATACGGTTGTCTACGACCATGTTCATCATATCGATTGTTGGTTTGATTCGTTTCATCCCTTTCTAAAGATTTTGAAGCCGGACATTTCAAAAAAATTGAAACTTTTTTATTTTTCCGTGCGACACCAAGGAGTCCAAAGGCCTGCGAACATGCTTCTCTGAGCCACTCTGTAGGGGAAGCTGACAGCTTCCCGCGAACGAGGAATGCCGCCCTTAAGCCTCTTCCTCGACCTTGTAAACGATCATCCCGCGCGCCTGATAGTTCGCGAGCGCCTCCGGGTGATCGCGGTTGCACGTGTGCACCCAAACGCGTGATGGGTTCGGCTGCATGCGCCACGCTTGTTCGATCGCGCTGGTTAGCAAGGCGCCGCCTAGGCCGCGACCGATAAATTCCGGCAACAAACCGAAGTAGGCGATCTCAACTCCGCCGTCCGTGTCCCGACGCAGTTCATAATAACCAGCGAGCAGGTCATCGTAATATCCGGCGAAGCTGCGCAGCTCGGGGGCCGTTGCGTATTCCTTCCATTGCTCGGTGGTCCATGGTCTTTTGTCGATCCACTCCCACTTCTCGCCAACACGAAAATAAAGGTCGCGATTGAATCGCCAATCGCGTTCCGTTTTTTCACGAACTTGAAATCGCGCATCCGCATGTTTCGGACGCAATCGATCCTGCGACCGCATTTCGAGGTACGTGGTGATTAGCGGTCCCATTCGTTTCGCTCAGTTTGGTCCTTTCTGATGAGGAGTATAATCAGGGGAAAATTCGCGCAATTCGTATGCCTAAGAGGAAATCGCGCCCGCAGAAGCGGCGCCGCCATTCGATCATAACATTTGAGATGATTCGGCTTGACCGGACGTCAAAGGAACCGCTCCATGAGCAGCTTTACCGCCAAATTCGCGACGAGCTGAAATCGGGCAGATTCAGCGATGGTTCATCTCGACTTCCTTCCTCGCGGACTCTGGCTACAGACCGGGGAATCTCTAGATCGACCGTTAGACTCGCGCTTTCACAACTTCACGCCGAAGGTTACCTCCGCTCAGAGCCCGGGTCCGGAACATTCGTCGCGAATCTTCTTCCGGAAACGTTTTTGACCGCGGACCAACCGAAAACCTACCAACCAATTCAGCGCTCAGTTCGTATCTCTGACCGCGCAAAAGCAATTCCTGATAGACGCGTTGGAAATCAGTTTGACCTCGGGGCGACGGGCGCAGGACCAGGCGTCTCGCTGGTCGCGAGCATTCCAGCAGTCGACGAATTTCCAATAACCGTCTGGGAGCGTCTCCGAACTCAGGTTCTGGCAAAAAAGGGCGTCAACTTGTTGCGTTATTCGTCGAATCGCGGCGACGCCGATCTGCGCAAGGCAATAGCAGCGTACTTGTGCGATTTCAGAGCGGCGCGCTGTCATCCGGATCAGATCGTGATCGTGGCAGGAATGCAGCAGGCGATGCTGCTCAGCGCAATGGCAGTGCTAAATCCGGGGGAAGTCGCGTGGATCGAAGACCCTTGTTATCAGCAAGCCCAAAGGGTCCTCACGCTAGCAGGCGTTAAAATCGCGCCCAAGCCGATCGATGACCAGGGAATCGTGATTGCGCGATCGTCAAAAGAACCGGCGCCGCGGATCATTTACGTAACGCCCTCGCACCAATTTCCGCTCGGGATTACAATGAGTTTTCAGCGACGGACGGCCGTGCTCGATTTCGCGCGTGCTCACAACGCATTTATTTTCGAGGACGACTACGACGCGGAGTTCCGCTTTACCGGACCGCCGCTCCCTTCGCTGCAAGGAATCGACAACTCCGGTCGAGTGATTTACGCAGGCACAGTCAGCAAGATTCTTTGTCCAGCTTTACGTCTCGGCTACATCGTCGCACCAGAACCGCTGGTAGATTCGTTAGTCAAAATCCGTAGTGCGATGGATCAACACTCGTCTCCCATCGACCAGGCGACACTGGCGCGTTTCATTACTGAGGGTTTCTTCCTAAGTCACATCAAGCGAATGCGAAAGACTCTATGCCGAGCGTCGCGATTTCTTCATCAAGCAATTCAATGAATTACTTGGTGACCGTTTTACTTTGCAGGTTCCCGAAGCCGGTTTGAACATCGTCGCCTGGTTGAACCGCGAGGAAGATTTCCAAATGATCAAGCGTATCACGTCTGATATCGGAGTAAGACCGTCACCGCTCTCGTTCTTTTGCATTCAAGCGAAGCTAAAGCCGGCGTTCGTTTTCGGATTCGCTGCCTGGACACCGACACAGATTCGGGAAAGCCTGGTTAAACTCGCATCAGCACTCAGCAACCACGGCAAGGATCTAAATCACGGACGCCAGTCGCGGTAAGCCTCGTGCGCGCCGAGAGTGAGACTGGTTCGGGCTTTGCTATGCCGGTTGATCTGTTCGGCGAGCCATTGAAACCATTCCCAATTTTTTTGCGAACCCGCGCGCTCACGTTCGTAATCGACGTAGCCACGCAATTTGCGCCAGGCGATGCGCACTGTGCCGCCCAGCAGTTCGTCGACTACGTTCAACGGAACCATGTGCGAAAACACGGCGTACCCCAGAGATTCCAGAATACAAGCTATGGACTGCACCGCCTGAAAAAGGCGCGGATCGGCTTCGATTTGTGACGGCGTCGTACCGTCGGACATTGCCTGCACCAGGCTCATCGATTGCATCCATGCCGGCGTCAAAATCGCCTGGACAGCTACGAACGCTGCCCGTTCTTCTCGATCCTTCCGCGCGCGGCGCATCTCAATCAATCCGAAAACGACAGCCGTCAGCACCGTGAGGGCCGTTGCAATGTTTGCAACCGTCGAAAGCTCCACCGTAGGAATTTGCGCAAACGCGTCGTTTGAGTCACGCAAATTTGGTCCACCTGGAATGCAGATAAAACGACACAAAAAAGCCGCAGGGTTTTACTAAACCCTGCGGCTTGTCGTTAATTTGCGCGTGTGGTCAATCCACAACGACCACGTGATCGATCATGCGCAAGTCGCCCATGTTTGCATAATAAACACGCACGCGAGTGCCGGGTTTAATCGCTGTTTGAACGATTTCGCCTGCCTTGTTTACAACGTGACCACGCCCGTTGAGAACATAACGGCCCGGATTATTCGAATTGTCCTCTCGAACAACGAGTGTACTGCGAGGCTGATAGCTGGCAGCCGCGCCTTCCTCACTCATCCTTTTGATAATCGTTCCAGTTACGTTTACCGGTTCAGTCGTAGTTGTTCCTTGTTTCTTGTCTGTCGAACTCGGCTGGGCAAACGCCAGCGGGGCAATCAGCAAACAGCCGAGCATAACGATTAATTTCTTCATGGTTCGCCTCCTATTGTTAATGGTTGTTCTGTCGAGGCAGTCTCTGGACGTAACAAGCATTCAACAAGAGCCACTTCATGCCTTTCCCACAGCCCACTTTTCGCGGCGCTAGTAGGATTAATTAGGTGCCATGCTTGAGAGCGAGTCCAAGCGTTGATCGAGAAGTACGCGGCCAATCGGTAACGTGTTGTTCAATAACGAGTGGATCGTCTGGAAACCGATCCCATGTCCGCCACGCTTGATTCAGCCTGCGCTCGGAAGAAATTCTTCGCGAACGATCTTGCCGTCCTTCACAGTGTAAACGCCGACTTCAGACATTTTCCTGTGCTCTTTCGTTTTCTTGTCTGAAACGTCAGCGTCGTATTGCACCACGAATCGATCATGACCGACGAACGGTCCTTTGGCATCGAAGCTGTGGACTTCCATCGCGTTGACCCACCAATCGACCTTGCCGCGCACGCCTTCTTTGCCGCGAGTTTCCGGCGAGCCGTCTCCCATGCTGTAAGCTTCCACGCTGACAACGTCATCATCGTACAAATCAAGCGCTTCGTACCACGCTTGTTTTCGAGTTAACTCCACCACTTTTTTTGCAACTTCTTCCGTAGTCATATTTTCCTCCTTTGTTTAGATGAGAACTTATTTGCTGAAGAATTTTTCTAGTCGATCGAGAATGCTGTTCCAACCCTCATTGTGGCGATCGCGCGATTCCTCACTGGGCAATTGCTCGTGCTTGAAGAGCAGTTCGGTGCCACCATCCCGATCGAATAACTCCACTGTGACGATGCTGTTGCGCGTTGTCCAATTCTCATCGTCATCCCATTTCCAAGTGAAGACAATCTTCTTTCCCGGAATGAGCTCCCGGTATTCGCCGAACGCGCTCATTTCCTCCCCTTCCGGGCTGGTAAGGTCCCAACGATATTTGCCACCGACTCGCACGTCTGCAGTAATGTTCCGGGTCCGCACGTTTTCTGGTCCAAACCATTGTCTTAATTGTTCCGGATCGGTCCACGCATTGTAAACGCGAGCGGGCGGCGCGCTGATAAACCTTGTGATTTCGAGCGATGTTTTCTCTGCGGTTTTCTCATTCATGGTTTCGCTTTCGAGCTTTCAAGGAATCGTTTCAGCTCCGATCCGATAATTGCAGTCCAGCCAGCTTCGAAATTCTTCCGCGCATACGCCGGGGTTTTCGGAAACGTTTCGATTCCAGTGTGTGTGAGTTTCAGTCGCGTCTTGTTACCCTCGGGAAATAATTCAAACGTGACGAGGGAATTTCCCGGTTCGCCTTTGTATCGCCAGGTATAAGCGATTTTCCTTCGCGGAATCACTTCGGTGACTTTGCAGAGGTGGTGATATGTATTGCCTTCGTGCTCGACCACGAATTCAAATTCAAAGCCGATCTCCGGCTTGAATTCCTTCAGGTCGAAATACCACTGCCGCATTTCATTTGCGTCGGTGAGCGCGGTCCAAACTTGTCCGACGGGAGCATCGAAAGTGCGCTCCATCATAATCGCTTCAGCTACTTCATTTGTTTTAATCATAATGTTTTATTCACTTTGCATTCCTATCCAGCTCCATCGTTCTTGTTTCCTTCCTTCGATTGTTCTTCGTCGTTCGTTCCGTTACGTTCCACGTTTGATCGTCTCGCTCCGCCGCCACGCCTGCGACGTGAGCGATCAGGTGGTGTCGCCGCCCGCTGCGGCTGCGCGTCCCCGGTGGACCTGTTCGAGGACTTTGGCGGAGGCTTCGTCGTTGCCGTACTCGTCGTGCCAGTTCCACCACTCGTACGGCGGCGTCTGAGGATACCCCTCCGGCGAGTCCTCCCATTCCTCCTGACGCCCGAGGGCAGTGATATCAAGGTAGTTCCAAGTGTTCCCCATCTGCTCGTCACCGCGGTTGTTGATGAAGTAGCTGCGGAATACGCGGTCGTCGTCACGTATGAACGCGTTCGTCCCATGCCACTCATCCACGCCGAAGTCCTTGTCGAAGCCGTCCGTGATCGTGTACCAGGGAATGAACTGCCAGCCCATTCGCGCCTTTAGGCGCTCAATATCCGTCTGCGGCGCGCGAGATGCGAACGCGAGTGTGGTATCGCGGGCGTTGAGATGAGCGGGGTGAGCCACTTGGTCGGCCACCATGGAGCAGCCGACGCATGCATGTTCGGGCCATCCGACCACGCCCGGCTCGAAGAACGCGCGGTAGACAATCAACTGACGGCGGCCGCCGAACAGATCGAGCAAACTCGCTTTGCCCTTTGGCCCGTCAAACTCGTACTTCTTCTCCACGGCCACCCATGGCATCTGCCGACGCTCGGCGGCCAGCGCGTCACGGGCTTTGGTCAACTCCTTCTCTTTCTTAAGAAGCTGCTGACGCGCAGTCTCCCACTCCTTCGCTGATACCACTTTTCGATTTAATTCCAGCTTTGTTGTTTTCATTGTGTGGTCTTCTCTCTTTTGGTTCTCTGCTCTTGCGAAATGCTTTGAACGCAATGGCTGCTACTCCACCGCTCGATGTCGTCGCCAGAACAGCAATGTTTGCGATGCACACCGGACACATGAGTCAGGCCTTTCCTTTTTTGCCGGCGGCCTTGTTCGTTTTCTCCAAGTAAGCCGCCAGCCGATCGAGCGATCCCTCCCAGAACTTTCGATAATCCTCGACCCATTGCGCGGCCTTTTTTAAGGGCTCGGCGTTTAGCTGCATTTCATGAACGCGTCCATAGCGCCGGCGACGGAGCAGTCCGGCATTCTCGAGAACGCGCAAATGCTTTGAAACCGCCGGAAGCGACATGTCGTGCGGCCGGGCGAGATCGGTAACGCGTCTGTCGCCGCGCGCCAGGTGCGCCAGAATCTGCCGCCGCGTGGGATCGGCAAGCGCGGCAAAAGTTCGGTCCAACGTTCTCGAAGTATATTTAACCATCTGGTTAACTATTTAGCAGCATGATCTCCAACGTGCAAAATATTTTTTCTTATGATTTGCAGCCGCCGGCGACTGCACTGGCGTTTCGGCCGAGAAATGAATTTAGCAAATCACGCGAGGACGCGTCCACTCGTCACCCGTCACCTGTCACTTTCTTGAAACGCTTCTTTGTTCACGACGTACGGCATTTTTGTTGGATCACCGCCATAATTGCCTTCGAGGACATCGATGAGTCCCTGCACGCAGCGGCCGGCCATACCTTTTTCTGGATCGACATCCAGACGAGTGATCTGCGCGCCGCTGGCGAAATGATGGAAGACGCGGCAACGATCAGCGATTTCGGGATCAAGCAGTGGCGAATCGGGCGGGAGCGGCTCTTTCTCGAACACATCGAGCGCTGCGCCCGCGATCACTTGTTCTTTTAACGCTTTCGCGAGGGCTTTCTCGTCTACAACCGGTCCGCGCGAGGTGTTCACCAAATACGCTGTCGGTTTCATCAGCTTCAGTGTGTTTGCGTTGATAAGGTGATACGTCGGTTTGTCCGCTTCGCCCTCCCTCAACAGCGGCACGTGCAGACTCACGTAATCGGCGCCACGCAAAGCGTCCTCGAACTCGACGTACTTGATCCACGTTTTCTCTTTCTGAATGCCACGTGCATGGCGCAGGTCCATTAACTCCTGAATAGCGTTGATGTATTCGTGATTTTGATACGCCGGGTCGTAGCAAAGGATGTTCATGTCGAAGCCGGAACATTTTTTGATCATCGCCAGGCCGATGCGTCCTGTGCCAACGATGGCGATGGTTTTGCCCGTGACCTCATCGCCAAGGAACGGGAGGAACGGATGCCACGATGGCCACCGTCTGTTCGCGCACGAGTTGCTCGCTCTGCCACATTTTTCTCGCGAGCATCCCCATCATGAAGAACGCAAACTCGGCAGTGGCTTCGGTGAGCACGTCGGCCGTATTCGTGAACGGGATTTTGTATTTGTTCGCGTCAGCGCGATTGATGTTGTCGAATCCGACAGCGATTTGCGCCACAACCTTCAGCCTCCCCTTCCCCGCCCCCAATACTTCCGCGTCAATCGGATCCCGCAGCGTTGTGATTAATCCGTCTATGCCGCTCTTCACTTTCTCGATGATCAATTCCTTCGGAGGCGCCTCGGGTCCTTGGAATACCTCGAGGTCGTAACCGCGCGCGCGTAAAAGTTTTTCCGCTGGGTCGCCGATTCGCGACGTCGCAAAAACACGGAAGCGTTCTTGTTCTGCCATAGTTAGGAATGTAATCAGGAACTCAGGATTGCAGGAAATTTTCTATCGAAGCGCATGCTCTTCGCTGGCAGCCGCGTTAACGCGACGAATGAAGCCCGGAATTTCTGACAGGCTTCCGAGTACATAATTGGCTTCCTTTTCGTACTCCCGCGGATCCACAAAGCGCCTGTCGGGAACGGCGGCGACACGCATGTTCGCGGCTTTCCCCGCAGCGATACCGGCAAGCGAGTCCTCGATGACGAGGCATGCCTCAGGAGAGATTCCGAGTTTCTTTGCAGCTTGCAGGTAAATATCGGGATGCGGCTTGCCTTGTTGAACTTCATCGCCAGTGATCACGACACTAAATAAGTCTTCTGATTCCGGTTCGCTCGAGTAACGGACGTGCGGACGCACTCACCGAACTGGTGGCTACCGCCAGCTGTAATTTCATCTCGCGCAATTGCTCCAGTGTCGTCTTCGCGGAAGGAAACAGAGCCACCCGGTTCGCGAAAAAATCGGTCGCGATCTCACCGCGCCGCCGCATCAATTCTTCCACCGACGCGGAAATGTGAAACGCATTCTTGTAAAATTCGACTGCGAGCCGGTAACTCACGCCAAGGACGTTTCGGTGATATTCACCGCGGTAACTGACTCCATACTCCGCGAGCAATTTCGCGTCGATCTGGTTCCACCACGGCTCGGAGTCGGCGAGCACGCCGTCGAGATCGAAGATTACCGCGTAAAACGGTGAAGGCATGGTGTGCTGCACCTGTTACTCACATGAGGCCGCTGAGCAATAAGTACCCGGCAACATCGACGACTCTCCCAAAAGAGGGAGCCTCAAATCCTACGTATTTTTAAACGGGATCGCTTTGTACACGGTCTTACACTTGTGCTATTGGAACCAAACGGGGGAGCACTATTGTCTGCGTTCCAGTTGGAGCAGACCGTCAAATCGCCAATCTACGACGGGCGCCGAAAGTTTAGTCCGGCAGACAAACCGCTTCGTGTCACTGCTCTCCTCTCACCCACGGCAGCAGTAATCGAGTCCGCTTTGCTGGTGCTGTTGATTGGCTGGATTGATTACATTACCGACTTCAACGTCACGGTCTTTTACTTCGTGCCGGTAGTGTGGGCTACGTGGCGGGCAGGACGAAAAGCAGGGTGGTTTATCGCGATACTTTGCGGAGCCACAGTGCTCATAGCCGACTTGATGGTGCCCCGCAGCGGCCGTGTCATTGCGTTCTCCTACACAAACGCCGGCATACTCGTATTTGCGTCGGCCGCTCTGGCTGAACTAGTAATTTCGTCGCGGCGCGCACACGAACGCCTCAAAGCGCTACTCGCGCTAAAGACTGTTTCGCTCACAGAAATTCACCACAGGGTGAAGAACAACCTGCAGATCGTATCCAGCTTGCTCAAGCTTCAATCTAACAAATTTGCGGATCCCGGTGTTCGCGACGTTTTCACCGAATGTCGCGACCGCATCAACGCCATGGCTCGTCTTCACGAAGAACTCTATAACGAGCATGGGCAGTCACACCTCAATTTCGCGCCGCATTTGCGTGAGCTCGCGGAAATGCTGCTGCGCTCGCACAAGCCGGCAGGCTGCAACCTCACACTTAACGTTTCCACCGATCGCATTCCGCTCGATCTCGATCAAAGCATTTTGCTTAGCCTGATCGCCAACGAATTGCTGCTCAATGCTCTGAAGCACGCATTCCATGGCCGCGCTGCTGGAAAAGTCGATGCTGAACTGCGTATCACTCGCGATCAAGTGACGTTAACGATCCGTGATGATGGCAACGGAATTGTGAGCGCGCCGACCGAAATTGAAGGCCAACGCGGAACGGGCATAGACCTCGTCCAGGCAATGTCACGCCAACTTGGCGGCGAGTTCGTCGTCAACCGCGTGCCTGCGGGCGGAACGTGCGCGACCGTGTCGTTTCGAGGCAAAATTTCACGCCAACAACCAGGCGTTCATCTGTAACCGGAAATAACTGCATTATGTCAAAAAAACGTATTCTGATCGTTGAAGACGAAGCCCTGACTGTGTTAGCGCTTCAACAAGAGCTCGCGGAGCTCGGCTATGAGATCGCCGGTAACGCGAGCACTGCTGCTGAGGCGCTCCGTGCTGCTGAAGATGATCACGCCGATCTTGTACTCATGGATATTCAACTGGATGGAGGTGTTAGTGGCATTGCAGCCGCCGCCGCAATCCGCGGCCACCTGGATATCCCGGTTGTCTTTCTGACCGCGCATGCATCTGCTGAAACGGTAGGGCGCGCAGTCGAATCAGGGGCATTCGGGTATTTGCTGAAGCCTTACACCGTGCCCGAATTGAAAGCCGCGATCGAGATCGCGCTCCACAAACACAATACGGAAAACACGATGCGCCGAGCGCTCAGTTCACGATTGCCGGTTGCCATGGTACCTCAGTCCGTCTGAGCAGCCCAACCGCGGAAACAGATTGCGCGAGAAGCACGCCAAAAATTGTGCGAAGGTTGCTGATTGTTTGAGCCAGTTGGAATCGCACCAGCTCAGCGAGCTTTTCATCAATGAAACCCGTTCGTCCGCGCCGTCAGATGGAACGCTTTTAGTTGAACGTTGAACGCTGAGCGTCTAAGCGTTGGGGGATTGAAGAAGATCGCGATCTATGGCGGCACCTTCGACCCGATCCATCTCGCACATCTGATTCTCGCCCGCGAAGCGATTGAAACGCTCGAGCCTCGACAAAGTCATCCTGGTGCCGGCGGCGATTTCCCCTCTCAAGAAGTCCGCTCCGGTCGCGAAAGGCGAAGTACGATTAGAAATGTTACAAGCGGCGATCAAAGGCGAGCCGAAGTTTGAAGCCAATGAATGCGAGCTGCTGCGACCACCGCCTTCGTACACGATAGACACGGTTGAGGAAATTCGCAGCCGCGAATACGACGCATCTGTCTACTGCCTGATCGGTGAAGACAACGTCGAGCAACTGCCGCAGTGGCATCGCTTCGCCGAACTGGAGAAGATCGTTCGCTTTGTGGTCCTCGATCGTAGCGGGAAGCAACCCTCACATTCTTATCAGTTGATCCATCGTCGTATCGATATTTCCGCCACTGAAATAAGACGAAGAGTTGCGCGAAACGAATCGATTCGTTATCTCGTACCCGACTCGGTGGACGAAATCATTCAGCGCGAAAAACTTTATCGGGAGCAATCGCTATAACCCCGGAAAATTTAGCAAAAACCTGCGCTGAACTCGCCTCGAACAAAAAGGCGGAGGAAATTGTCGTGTTGGATTTGCGCGGCATTTCGAGCTTTACGGACTTTTTCGTGATCTGCTCGGGCACGTCCGAACCTCAACTCAAAGCGATTGCCAACGAAATTGAGACTCACTTACGCGAGCATTATTCGCTGCGACCCGTAGCAGTTGACGGATTTCCCGCCAGCCAATGGATGGTGCTCGATTATCTGCAGGTAGTCGTTCACATTTTTCATCGCGACAAACGCGCCTTCTACAGCCTGGAAGGTTTGTGGGGGGATGCCCCAGTGCTGCAGTGGGAATCAGTTCCCTCAAGGAGTGACGGCTTCTCACAGCCGTCACCTCTAAAACCGACGGCCAAGCCGTCGCTCCTTGAGCCGTCGCTCGCGCTACTTCTTGGTTGGCGCTGGTTGCGGCGGAGGCGGAACCTTCGGAGAACCCTGCGAAGCACCCTGCGGACCAGGTGTTGGTGGCGGTTTCACATCCTGCAATTCGACGTCAAAAATCAGGGTCGAGTTCGCGCCGATGTCCGGGCCCATTGCACGCTCGCCATACGCGAGGCTCGCGGGAATGAACAACTGATACTTTGCTCCCTGCTTCATCAGTTGAAGCGCTTCAGTCCAGCCTTTGATCACTCCGTTCACGGGAAAGGTCGCCGGTTGGCCGCGCTTGTACGAACTGTCAAACTCCGTCCCATCGATCAGAGTGCCCCGATAATTCACGGTCACCATGTCGGTGGGTTTGGGCTGCGCTCCGGTTCCTTCTTTCTCGACCTTGTACTGCAAACCGCTCGCAGTCGTTTTCACACCGGGTTTTTTCTTGTTGTCTTCAAGAAACTTCGTGCCCTCAGTTTTGTTTTTTTCGCCTACTTGCTTCTGTTTCGCTTCCATGTCTTTTTCGAATTGGGCCATGATATCCTTGACCTGGTCGGTCGTCAGTTGCGGTTTGCCGGCAAGGGCGTCTTTAATGCCGGCGGCCAGGATGTCCGGGTTAATGTCGACTTTTTGCCGGCCGAGATTAAACCCGATTTGCATGCCGATGCTGTAGCTGACCTTGTCCTTTGTGTCTTTGAGCTGTGGTGATTTTTCTTGCCCGAACAGAGGGAATGCAAGTAAGGATGCGCTGAAAATAACAATAAAACGTTTCATAAGATCGTGTTTCCGCGTCGTTTTAATTTAAGGTTGGTCGTCGCAGAAAGTCGCACGCTAATGGATAAATGCCGCACGTCAAGAAAACAGCTATGCCATCGATTTGGGCGACTCGGCTTGCCCTTTGCACTATTAGCCACCGGACTGATTCCACTTTGGCCGGAACCGGCGCAGGCCTTCACGCTCTCAAACAGCGATGCTTTGAAAGTTGGGAAAAGAGTCTGGCAAAATGAATGTGGTGGAACCATTCCCGGCCTCACCTCATGGAACCAGGGCGAAGATTTCGCATCGCTCGGCATCGGCCATTTCATCTGGTATCCAAAGGGACGGCGAGGTCCCTTCGAAGAGAGTTTTCCGAAGCTGGTGAGCTTCGTATCAAGTCGCGGAGCGAAGTTGCCGGCATTACTTCTAGGGGTTGGCCATTTACAGCCGTGCCCGTGGAGCTCGCGTGCCGAGTTCCTGCAAGCGCAAAATACAAGTGAGATGAACCAATTGCGGCGGTTTCTGGTCGACACCATCGATCTGCAGGCAGAATTTCTTGTTGCCAGATTGGATGCTTCTCTGCCTAAGATGCTGGCCGAAGCGGCGCCTGCCGACCGAATTAACGTGCAAAAACAATTTGAACGCCTTACGAAAACGCCACAGGGATGCTACGCCCTCATCGATTACGTCAACTTCAAAGGAGAAGGCGTTTTGCAAACGGAGCGTTACCAGGGACAGGGATGGGGTTTGCTTCAGGTGCTCGAAGCGATGCAGGGGAATTCGGATTCAGGCGCGCCCGATGAATTCGCGCGCGCGGCCAAAGTCGTCTTGGCGCGCCGCGTGCAGAACGCTCCTCCTGATCGCCATGAATCCCGCTGGTTAACGGGTTGGCTTCGGCGAGTAAACAGCTACAGTGGCGGCTAATATTTATGCCGAGAACACTTCGAACACTTCTTTGTGCGCTCTTGTTGACGGCCCTTGTCTCATCAATCAGCGCTCAGTTCCGCCTATTCGGACCGAGATCACCAAGACCGGCGACACAGCCGCAACAGATGCGCAGCGCGTCCGCGTACATTAGCCGCCAGGAACCGTTGAAGGTAAATCAATCTTTGCTTAGACAGGCGACGCCGGACAACGTCCACGTTGTTGTTTCCCTTCCCAAGCAGCGCGCCTATTTAATGATCGGAGAGCAAATCGTGGCCGACAGTCCAATCTCTTCCGGCAAGGCCGGGCACACCACACCCAGTGGTAGTTTCTCTGTTCTAGAAAAGGATCCGGACCATCGTTCCAGCATCTATGGCGACTTCGTCGACAGCTCTGGCCGGACTGTTCGCTCCGGCATCAGCGCCAAGATTGATTCCGCGCCGAGCGGAACACATTATGTCGGTGCGTCGATGAGGTGGTTCATGCGGTTAACAGGCGAAGGGGTCGGAATGCACGTCGGCATTCTGCCAGGATATCCCGCATCCCATGGATGCATTCGGATGTCCTCGGATGGAGCGAAGTTATTTTACGATACTGTAAAAGTCGGCACACCGGTGAAAGTGGCCGATTAATAATTTTCCACATTCACGGGTGACGGGCGAGAAGCGTCACTCCTTGAGTAATCTCAGTCGCAAAAGATCGAGCGCCGCTTGGGCCGCTAATTGTTTGAATGTCTCGCGATCCGTTGGGAAAAGGAATTTCCTGGCGACAGTCTCTGAATCTCCTGAAGCCAGCGCGATGTAAACCGTTCCAACCGGCTTGTCGTCCGAGCCGCCCGTTGGTCCGGCTATGCCGGTCGTAGCGACCGCGTATTTGGAGGCTGCTCGTGCACGCGCGCCCTCAGCCATTGCGCGCGCGACCGCTTCACTCACCGCACCGTCCTTGTCGATCAATTTTGGATCGACACCCAAGACGTCGCTCTTTGCTGAGTTCGCGTAGGTGACATATCCCGCGAGAAAGACTTCCGAGGCACCCGACACATTGGTGATCTTGTTTGCGATCAAACCGCCTGTGCACGATTCGGCAGTTGCCAACGTTTGATTTCGTTGCTTCAGCAGTCTCACAACGACTTCTTCCAGCGCTTCATCGTTGTCGGAGAAAATCGAAACACCCAATTCGTCGCGAATTATGGCATCGGCAGTTTGAATTGCGTCGGGTTGCCCAATAATGCGCACTTCGACTTCGCCGGGTCGCGCGCAATAGCCGAGCTCGATGCCTGGTATCGCTAAAACTTTTTCGCCAATCGCCTTCTCAACCAGCGATTCGCCTACGCCCGCAATGCTGTACGACCGCCGCTCGACTTGAAGCGGCATCTCAATAATCGATTTCAAAATCGGCATCGCGAATTTCTTGAACATGGGCTGAAGCTCGCGAGGCGGACCCGGAAGAACGAAAACGTGCGGCGACGGAATGCGCGGATTGATGTTCGCTTTCAAATAAAAACCCGAGGCGCTTCCGTTCTCGTTCGGAAGAATGCGCGCGCCGGGGAGGACATCCGCCTGTCGTGCGATACCGGTAGTCCATTTGATTCCGCGCACTTGCAGTCTCTGTTGAAGCCAAGCCAGCAGTTGCGGGTCCTGATACAGCTCCAAGCCTAACGATTCAGCCACCATCTCTCGGGTGATATCGTCCGTCGTTGGACCGAGACCTCCGGTGACAAACAGAATTTCGCAATGCGGAAATAATTCAGTGAGCGTGCGACGGATCACGTCGCTATCGGGAACCGTTCGCCGCTCGTCGATTCGTAGACCCAACGGAAGGATCTCGCGCGCTATAAACGCAAGATGCGCATCCTGAACATCACCGAGCAAAAGTTCGGTACCAGTGTTGATGAGAATCGCGCGCATAGAAAGAGGACACAATCAATGCGCAAGGACGAACACTCAACGCTCAACTGCCATCTTTAGCCTTGTCATGTTGAGCGAAGCGAAACATCTCGGATCAGAGATTCTTCTCCGCGTCTGCGATCAGAATGACAGCTTGAAAAATCAAGCCGCGGTCTTGTCCTGTTTCTTGCGAATCAGGGGAAGCTTTTTGCCTTCTACCACCGCGCGATTGATCGTTACTTCGGCGATATCTTCGCGGCTCGGCACGTCATACATGATGTCGAGCATAATGCGTTCGAGCAGTGAACGCAGCGCCCGCGCGCCTGTGCCTTTGGTGACAGCCTGCGCGGCGAGAGCGCGCAACGCATCTTTGGTCAGCGTCAAACGGACTCCCTCCATTGAGAAGAGTTTCGTATACTGCTTGACCATCGCGTTTTTTGTTTCGGTCAAAATCGCCACCATTTCATCCTCGGTGAGCGCGTCGAGCGAACTAACAACCGGCAGACGCCCGATGAATTCAGGTATCATCCCGAACGCGAGCAGATCTTCCGGTTCCACGTAGCGGATCGACTGTTTACGCACCGCTTCCTCGACCTCGAGCGTCGGGCTGCCAAAGCCCATCACTTTTTGGCCAATCCGTTTTTGGATGATTTTGTCGAGTCCAACAAATGCGCCACCACAAATGAAAAGAATCTTTTCCGTGTTGACCTGAATGTATTCCTGGTGCGGATGCTTGCGCCCGCCCTGCGGCGGAACATTACACGTGCTGCCTTCCAAAATTTTCAGCAAAGCCTGCTGCACGCCTTCGCCGGAGACATCGCGTGTGATGCTCACGTTGTCCGTCTTGCGTCCGATCTTGTCGATCTCGTCTATGTAAACAATCCCGATCTCAGCGCGCTTCACATCGTAATCGGCATTTTGAAGCAATCGCAGAATGATGTTTTCGACGTCTTCGCCGACGTAGCCGGCTTCAGTCAGCGTCGTCGCGTCGGCGATGCAAAACGGCACGTCGAGGATTCTGGCCAGCGTCTTCGCGAGCAAGGTCTTCCCGGAGCCTGTCGGACCGATAAGCAAAATATTGCTTTTCTCGATCTCAACGTCCGCCAGTGGATCCGCCTGAAACGCAGCTGAAGTATCCGCGGGCGCGGGAGTTTGCAGCACGCGCTTGTAATGATTGTGCACCGCCACAGAAAGAGTCTTCTTGGCGCTGTCCTGCCCGATCACATATTGATCGAGAGCTTCCCGAATTTGTGCCGGCTTCGGCACCCGAATATTCGAAGACTGACGCCGGGCGTCTTCGTTGAGCTCCTTATCGAGAATGCTTTTGCAAACGTTGATGCAGCTGTCGCAAATATAAACACCCGGGCCTGCGATGAGCTTGCGCACCTCAGCGTGGCTTTTGCCACAGAAGGAGCACATGGTGAGGTTCGAAGCGCGCGCCATATGCTCTGGATTTCCGCGTTACCCTTTCCGCGACAATACTGCTTCGGGCATTTCCACCAGCCGACCATCGGGAGGCTTGCTGCCGTCTAATAATTTTATTTCCTTCCGCGACTTGATCACTTCGTCCACCAACCCGTATGCCTTGGCTTCCTCCGCAGACATATAGTAATCCCGATCGGAATCGAGTCGGACTTGCTCTTCTGATTTGCCGGTGTGCTGCGAGATGATGCGAATGATGCGCTTTTTGAGCTTGAACATGTAATCAACCTGGCGTTCCACATCGCTCGCCTGACCCTGCGCACCGCCGTGCACCTGGTGAATCATGATGTCCGAATTCGGCAAGGCAAACCGTTTGCCCTTCGTGCCGGCACAGAGCAACACTGCCCCCATGCTCGCCGCCATACCGATGCAATACGTCACCACGTCGCACGTCATAAACTGCATCGTGTCGTAAATTGCCAGCCCGGCCGTGACCACGCCGCCGGGTGAATTGATGTAAAGATTGATGTCCTTTTTGCCATCTTCCATTTGCAGGAAGAGCAATTGCGCGATCACCAGGTTCGCAATGTGATCGTCGATCTGCCCGACAAAAACGATGCGGTCCTTCAGCAGCCGTGAGTAAATGTCGTAGCTGCGTTCGCCCCGACCAGTCTGCTCCACGACCATCGGAACCAGCACTTGCGAGACATTTTCGTTAGACACGGTCATGATTTTTCTTCTTTGACGGCGGGTTCTTTCGTTAATTCGACGCTAACATTCGCCTTCAGGAAATCAAGGGTCTTGCCCAGCAGAAGCTGCTCAGCGAGATCGTCCAGCGCGTTGCGTTGCTGCAATTCCTTGCGCATTTTGTCAGGCGAAATGTCGTAGCGCGCCGCCTCCTGTCTGATGCGCGAATCGAGATCTTCCTTTGTGACCTGAGTCTTTTCGCGCTCGGCGATGCGATGCAGAATGAAGTTTGTTTTTAGCCGATGCGCCGCCATTCCCGCTGCCGCATCTATCAATTCCTTCTCTTTTTCCTTCAGCATGTCATCAGTGACACCGCGCTCTCGATTCCGTTGAACTAATTCGGCCAGCGCGCGGCGGGTTTCATTTTGCAGAAGCGCTGGAGGCAGCTCTACCTGAATTCGTTCATGCAAATATTTGAGAATCTGCGCTTCCTTCGCCCGTTCCGAATCATGCTCTTTAGCATGTTCGAGGTCGTGCTCGATCATTTCGCGAAGAGCATCCAGCGTTTTGCCGGGGACGAGCTTGGCCGCGAGCGCATCGTCGATCGGTGGCAACACCTTCTCCTTGATCTCGCGCAACGTAACCGCGTAATCCGCTTTTTTTCCGGCCAGTTCTTTTACCGGAAAATCATTTGGGAAATCGACGATCACCAGCCGCGGCTCGCCCGGTTTTAGTCCGATTAGTTGCTCGCAAAATTTTGGCAGAAAATTTTCGGGCGCCAGATGCAGCCAGAATTTCTTGCCGCCGTGCAGATTCTTGCTGGCTTGCGGCGCGATTTCGCTGATCGCCTTGTTTTCTATCGAACCCTCGAAATCAAGCACCGCGAAATCGCCCATTTGCAACGCGCGCTCCGGCACATCTACAAAATCGGCGGATTGATCACGCAAACGTTCGATCGCCGCTTCGACTTCTGCTTCCGAAATCTTTGTGTCCGGCAATTCCACCGGAATCTCCTTGTAATCCGGAAGCTCAAATTCCGGCGCGGTGACCACGGTCGCGCGGAAGCGCATCGACTTGTCCTCGCCAAACTGAATGTCTTCAATGTTAGTCAGCGAAGCCACGCGCAATTGCTCTTGTTCGACTGCTTCGTGATAACTTTTCGAGACGAGCTTCTTCGTGAGTTCGTCCTGGATTTCCTTACGAAATCTTTTGTCGATCACCGCACGCGGAGCCTTGCCCGGCCGGTATCCCGGAATTTTCGCGAACCGCGCGAAACTGTTTGCGATGGCGTCCCATTCCTTCGCAACCTCGTCGGCTGGCAATTCAATCTGCAGCTTCGAGACCGAACCCGGCTGCTTTTCCACTTCAACCTTCATTGGGAATCACTGTAGCGGCGCTCAGTAGACACCGCAAAATCTGCCCTCGAAATTGGTAGGGCGCGACCGCCGGGCGCGCCGCCTCATTTCTTCGGAAATCGAGTGAGATGCGTCAGCACGCATTGCCATCGCCCATCGCGCTTCACAAAAACATCTGTGGCCCGTTCCTGCGTGCTGAACTCCTGTCCCATGAATTTGCCCTTTGTGCGAGTTATCGCGGTAACCACCGCGCTGTCTCCATAAACGCGGACCCGAAAATCTTCGGACTCCATCGTGTCGTGCGTCAAGGCGCCCGATTTGATGACCTCGAAAAAGCGCGCCCGGTCAACTATTTCTCCGTCCGGGTCAATAATGATCCAGTCATCTGTGACAAGTCGTCCGATACCTTCGAGATCGTTCTTAACGATTGCCTCCGCGAATTCTTTTTCCAGTTTCAAGAGTTCTTCTTCTGCCGTCATTCTTTGATCCCTTTCTAACGGCGGACTAGAGACCGCCGCTCCTTGAAACACATTCGCCTCTCACATAAACCGAATGCGTCTGCGGCATTCCAAACCAGTACGCCAACTCACGATAATCTTCGCAATCGAAGATCACGAAATTCGCAACTTTGCCAGGTTCGAGCGAGCCTATCGAGTCGCCGCGGTTGAGGCTGTATGCTGCGTTTACGGTTGACGCAGTGATCGCTTCCGCGGGCGACATTTTCATTTGCGTGCACGCGAGGGACAGAACCATCGGCATGCTCGGTGTTGGCGACGATCCGGGATTGAAATCGGTCGCGAGCACGATCGCAAGTCCGGCCTCGATCATTTCACGCGCGCGCGGATAGCGGCTCGATCCGAGCGCGTAAACCGAACCCGGCAGTAACACCGGTTGCACGTTTGCCTTCTTCAAAGCGGCGATCCCCTGCTCGTCGGTTTGCTCCAGATGGTCTGCCGTGGTTGCACCCATCTCGGCCATCAACTTCGCGCCACCGGAATTTGTCAGTTGATCGACGTGCCCGCGCAAACTCAGTCCGACCTTTTTGGCTGCGGATAAAATTTTGCGCGACTGATCAATATTGAAATAGCCGCGCTCGCAAAAAACGTCGCAAAATTCAGCTAATTTTTCCGCAGCCACGCGCGGCAACATTTCCGTGACCACAACGTCCAGATATTCATCCGGCGAGAGTTCCCGCGGAACCGCATGCGCGCCGAGAAAGGTCGGCACGATTTCCAAACGCACTTCCTCCTTCAGTTGGCGCATAACGCGCAAAATCTTCAATTCATCTTCAACGGTCAGGCCGTAGCCCGATTTCGCTTCGACTGTCGTTGTCCCACAACGCAGGAACCAGTTCGCATGCTTTTTTGCCTGCGCGAGAAGATCAGCTTCGCTAGCTGCACGCGTTTTTTCTACGGTTGACCAAATTCCGCCGCCTGCTTTCGCAATCTGCTCGTACGTTTCGCCTCGTGCCCGGCGTTCGAAATCGTCGAGCCGATTTCCGGCGAAAACCAAATGCGTATGCGCATCGACGAATCCCGGCATCACAACGCGTCCATCGGCATCGACAACTTCTGCATCGCCAACATTCTTTTCGATCTCATCGCTCGGACCGACTCTCTCGATCTTTCCGTCGCGGACGAGCATTCCGCCATCGCGAATAATCCCGAGCTCCGACAACTCTGTCCCGACACGCGGGCGCTTGGGTCCGCTCAGCGTGACGAGTTGCGAAGCGTTCAGGACGGCGAGTGAACTCATTGTTCGTTACGTTGAAGCGCAACTACAGAAAAAGGCATTGTCATTCTGAACGAAGTGAAGAATCTCGGATTAATTCCCTCGTTAGTCTGACAACCAGAGATGTTTCGCTTCGCTCAACATGACAAGGAGTAATGCCGCCTTGGTTCTTCAACCGAGTTTACTTTCCACAACTTGATTGATCTTCTTGAACTGCGTCTCTGAATCCGCGCTTACCTTTTGAACTCGTTCCTGGAGGTGAATCTTAAATTTTTCGTCCTTCAGTTGACCGAGATTGATCCGAACGTTCATCGCTGCCCCTTCAATACACGCCCGAGTGGCCAGCGCTCCGACGCCGACATCTGAAACCGAAGCGGGATTTCCGTTGTCCGCCATCTCCGACAGCAGTTCATAAGATTTCGCCGCTGTCTCCATCACTTTCAGCGGAACCTCGGCCGCATGTTTTGTCGCCTCCTCAATCGCTGCCGTGCGCGCTGCTTTTTCTTCCGGCGAATTCTTGGGCAGCGCAAACGCGTCCATCACCTTGTTGAACGCGTTCGTGTCTTCATCGACGAGCGACAACAGTTCGTCTTTGAGTTGCTGCGCCTTCACCGCCCAACCGCTGAAATATTCGAGCTTATCGTCCCAACCGCGTTTGCCCGCGGAAAGATTCGCGACCATTCCGCCTAACGACGCGCCCAGCGCTCCCATCAGCGCCGCGACGGAACCCCCGCCGGGCGCGGGCGAATCGCTCAAGGTCTCGTTGCAAAACTCGCGCACATTCATTTTCGCCAAGGACGGCTTCGGCTCAGCTGATTCAATTTTTAATTCGATCACCTTTTCTTTCGGGACAAAAGGCTTCAGTTCACCCAAGCCCATCGAACGAACGGCGATGTCGATCAGTTCTTCTTCCGAAACGCCCTCAGACCATTGTTGTTTTTTTAGGAAATAACGGCCAGCATCGACCAAAGATTTTTTCGGCACCATCCCGACGATCTCCGAGCCGGTCGCGCGTAAGCCCCGTTTCGCAGCCGACTCAACGCACGCATCGAATGCTGCGTGTAAAGGCGTTTCCTCAATGTTTGTGAGATTCATCGACACCTGCGCGATGCCGTATTCCTTCACGAACCAGCCTATTCCTTTCACATGTTTCAACATCCCGGGAATGCGGACCGGTTCGCCATTCGCGTCCAGGACTGGTTTGCCCGATGGCGTGCCGTCTTCGGTCTTCACTCTCCCCTGCTCTCGCACATCAAACGCCACCGCGTTCGCACGCCGCACCGATTTCGTGTTCAGGTTCACATTGTAAGCGATCAGGAAATCGCGAACACCGATCACGGTTGCGCCGGATTTCTCGTTGAAAACCGCTGGCCCGAAATCCGGTTTCCACTCCGGTTGTTTTATCTTTTCGAAAAATCCTTCGTATTCCCCTGCGCGAATCACAGCAAGATTCTCCCGGGACTTATCTTTGGCCGCTCTTTCGTACAGATACACCGGGATTTTCAATTCCTCGCCGACGCGCTTGCCCAGCCGATTTGCACATTCAATCGCTTCCTCCCAGCTGACGTTGCTCACCGGAATGAACGGGCAAACATCAGTCGCACCCATTCGCGGATGCGCGCCTTTCTGTTTCCGCATGTCGATCAGTTCCGCCGCTTTTCTGATCCCGCGAAACGCCGCCTCTACTGCGGCATCCGGATCACCGACAAGAGTCACCACCGTCCGGTTCGTGCTCGCGCCGGGATCAACATCGAGCAACGAAACGCCATCGACCGACTCAATCGCATCAGTAATCTGCCGAATCACATTCTGGTCGCGTCCCTCAGAAAAATTCGGCACACACTCGATCAGTTTTTTCATCAGCAGGGTTGGCTGATTAACCGTTAATCGCGCGGCTGCGGCTTCATCGGAAGGTCGATGTCGTGAGACGCAGCGAATTCAATCGCGCGAGAGTAACCCGCGTCGGCGTGGCGGAGAATGCCCATGCCGGGATCGCTGGTGAGAACACGGTCCAGGCGGCGCTTGGAATTTTCAGTGCCGTCAGCGACAACTACCATGCCGGCGTGCTGCGAATAACCGATGCCGACGCCGCCGCCGTTGTGGATCGACACCCACGATGCGCCGGCGGCGGTGTTGATGAGTGCATTGAGCAATGGCCAGTCTGCGATAGCGTCGCTGCCATCGAGCATGCCTTCGGTCTCACGATTAGGAGATGCGACCGAGCCGGTGTCGAGATGATCGCGACCAATCACGATTGGTGCTTTGATTTCGCCGCTCTTCACCAGTTCGTTGATGGCGACACCAAACTCGGCGCGTTCGCCGTAACCGAGCCAGCAAATCCGCGCGGGCAATCCCTGGTAATGAATTCGCTCCTTCGCCAGCTTCATCCAGCGCGCGAGCGTTTGGTTTTTGGGAAATAATTCGAGTGCGAGTTTGTCGGTGCGCGCGATGTCAGCAGGATCACCACTCAAGGCGACCCAGCGGAACGGACCACGCCCTTCGCAAAACAGCGGCCGAATGTATTCAGGAACGAACCCGGGAATGTCGAACGCGTTTTTTATTCCGGCTTTTTGTGCCTGAGCTCGAATGTTGTTGCCGTAATCAAAGGTGATCGCGCCTTTCTTTTGCAGCGCGAGCATCGCTTCGACGTGCACCGCCATCGATTGCATGGCGCGCTCGATGTATTCGTCCGGATTTTTCCGTCGCATCGCGAGCGCGTCTTCGAGCGACATCCCGTGTGGCACATAGCCGTTCAACGCATCGTGCGCGCTGGTTTGATCGGTGAGCACGTCGGGCACGATTTCACGTTTCACGATCTCGGGCAGCACATCAGCGCAATTGCCGACTAAACCCACGGAAAGCGATTTTCGATCATTGCGCGCCTGATAAATTAACTTGAGAGCTTCGTCGAGCGACCACGCGATTTTGTCGCAGTATCCGCTTTTCAAGCGCTTCTCGATCCGCGCCGGATCGACGTCGACACCGAGAAATACGGCGCCGTTCATCGTCGCAGCGAGCGGCTGCGCGCCACCCATGCCTCCGAGGCCGCCGGTCAAAACGAATTTTCCTTCGAGTGACCCGCCGAAATGTTTCAGTCCGGCAGCGGCGAAAGTTTCAAACGTACCCTGCACGATGCCCTGGCTACCGATGTAAATCCACGAACCGGCGGTCATCTGCCCATACATCGTCAGCCCCATTTGCTCGAGGCGATTAAACTCACGGTAATTGTTCCATTGCCCCACGAGATTCGAATTCGCGATCAGGACGCGCGGCGCTTCGTCATGTGTCCGGAATTTGCCGACCGGCTTTCCCGATTGCACGAGAAGCGTTTCGTCGTTTTCCAGTTCGCGTAGCGAGCGAACGATCGCGTCGAAAGCTTCCCAGCTTCTCGCGGCGCGACCTGTTCCACCGTAAACAACCAATTGATCGGGATTTTCTGCGACCTCCGGATCGAGATTGTTCATCAACATCCGCATCGCCGCTTCCTGATGCCAGCCTTTGCAGACGCGCTCACTGCCGCGCGGCGCGTGGATGATTCGCTTTCCACTCATGAGTTATTCGCTCCTGAATCAAAATCGCCCTCGCCGAATCGCTTCAGCAACACGGGCAATATCGCCCGAGAGCGCGCGATCCTGCGTGAGCGGCGGCGAGACTTTACGCACAGCAGCGAACGCTCGCTCGACACCGCGACCGGCCTTCAATGGACGGCGATGTTCCAAACCTTGAGCGGCGGCAAGCAGCTCGATGGCAATCAAGTTTTCCGCAAGATCGACGATCGACCGCAGCTTCAGCGCGCTCGTCATTCCCATGGACACGTGATCTTCTTTTCCGCCTGAAGTTGTGATGTTGTCAACGCTGGCCGGATGAGCGAGCACGCGCGCTTCGTTCACCAGCGAGGCAGCTGCGACATGCGCAATCATGAACCCCGATTCCACTCCGGGCCGCTGCGCAAGAAATGCCGGAAGACCTTCGCTCTTATCTGGATTAGTAAGGCGATCCGTTCGGCGTTCGCTCATGCTCATCAAATCGGCGAGCGCGATCGCGGCGTAATCGAACGCGAACGCAAGCGGCGCCCCGTGAAAATTACCGCCAGAAATCACATCACCCGTTTCCGCAAACACGAGCGGATTATCCGTCGCCGATGCCGACTCAATCAGCAAAACGTCTTCACAATGTGCCAGCGCGCCGCGCACCGCCCCGTGCACCTGGGGCATGCAACGCAGGCTGTATGCGTCCTGCACCCGCGGGTCGTCGGTGAGATGCGACTGACGAATCTCGCTGTCTTCCATCAGGGACAAAAGATGTTCGGCCACAGCTTTCTGGCCCGGGTGCGGACGCGCGTCCTGCAAACGGGGATCGAATGCCGCGGGCGTGCCTTTGAGCGCTTCGACACTCATCGCGCCGGACACATCGGCCACGCGTGCGAGGCGCTGCGCACGCCAAAGCGCCAGTCCGCCTACCGCGTGCATGGCTTGCGTGCCGTTGAGCAGGGCCAGACCTTCCTTCGCTTCCAGCTCCAGAGCTTTTAATTTTGCGCGCGGCAGCGCTTCCGCGGTCGCCATCCGTTGACCTTCAAAAAATACTTCGCCTTCGTCGATCACGCTCAATGCCAGATGCGCAAGCGGCGCGAGATCGCCACTCGCGCCGACTGATCCTTTTTCCGGAACAACGGGATGCACACGGCGGTTGAGCATCTCGCAAAGCAACTCGATGACCTCCCGACGGATCCCGCTAAAGCCGAGCGTCAGCACATTCGCACGGAGCAACATCATTGCGCGCACCTCGGGTTCGGAAAGTGGCTGGCCAATTCCGCAGGCGTGACTACGAACAAGGTTCAATTGAAGTTGTCGCAGTTCGTCTTGCGGCACCCGAACATCGGAGAGTTTACCGAAACCGGTGTTAACTCCGTAAACCACCGTGTCGCGCGTAACGATTTGTTCGATAACCTTGCGGGAAGCAGCGATGCGCGGACGCGCGGCTGGCGAGATCGCAACATGCTCGTCACCAAATGCGACTGCAGCGATTTGCTCGAGAGTGAGTGCTTGGCCGTTTAGCTCCACTTGCGCAGTCTAGTGGAAAAAATTTTGTTGGGAAGAGAGTTGCTAACCGATCCCTGATCAACTCTCATTGATCTTTCCAATGCGCTGGGTCGTTTTTCTGCGCGGGGTGAACGTCGGTAAGGCGAATCGCTGCCAGCCGGCAGTGATCGCCAAACAGTTATCGCGACTCGGCGTGATTAACATCGGCGCAGTCGGCACATTTGTTGTGCGCAAAGATGTAAGCGAAGCAGCTCTCCGTTCCGCATTCGCAAAGAAATTGCCGTTCAAGTGCGAGATCATGATTTGTCCCGCGCGCGACATCATCAAGCTCACAACGAAGAATCCCTTCTCAGGACAACCTGCAGGCGAAAAGATAACGCAATTCGTGAGTGTCTTAGCTAAATCGCTACCTCTTCTTCTTCCTCTGAATCTGCCTCACTGTCTCCCCTCTCCCGATGACTGGCTGCTGAAGATCACCGGGATCCAAGATCGATTCGTTTTAGGTGTCTATCGCCGAGAGATGAAGGCGATCGGTTACCTCGGCAAGATCGAGAAGTTGCTAGGTGTGCCCGCCACTACTCGTAGTTGGAATACAATTCAGAAGGTCGTGCAGATCCTTGCTCAAGCTTAACGAAAGACCAGGAGACTACGGACACAGCGTGCGACACGTCACTCGTCATCGTCCTGTCAGTTGTTCCAAGTGCTCGGGATACCGAGCGCCTTGCACTTCGATTTGTGATGCAGCGGTTTCGATCTCGCGCAGGTCATCTCCTGTCAGTTCGACTTCGACCGCTTCAACATTCTCTCCCAGCCGCTTCAGTTTCGTTGTGCCAGGGATGGGAACAATCCACGGTCTTTGCTCCAGTAACCATGCCAGCGCAATCTGAGCAGGCGTCGCGTTCTTTCGTTTCGCCATCTCGCCTAACAAATCGACCAACGCCTGATTGGCTTTGCGAGCCTCCGGTGTGAACCGGGGCAGAGTGTTGCGGAGATCGCTACTGTCGAACGTCGTGTTCTCGTTCATTTTGCCCGTAAGAAAGCCTCTCCCCAGAGGACTGAACGGAACGAAGCCGATTCCGAGCTCTTCTAGCACAGGTAACACTTCCTCTTCCGGGCGCCGCCACCAGAGCGAGTATTCATTTTGGAGCGCAGTGACCGGCTGAATAGCGTGTGCGCGGCGAATGGTCTGCACTCCTGCCTCTGACAGGCCGAAGTGCTTAACCTTCCCCTGCTCAATCAGCTCCTTCACCGCACCCGCCACATCTTCGATCGGCACTTCTGGATCAACACGGTGTTGATAGAACAAATCAATAACATCCGTCCTGAGTCGTTTCAGTGAAGCTTCAGCAACTTCCTTGACGTGCTCTGGCCGGCTGTCGACACCGGTGGACCGACCGCTGTTCGGATCGAGTTTGAATCCAAACTTCGTGGCGATCACCACTTGCTTGCGAAACGGAGCGAGGCCTTCTCCCACCAGTTCCTCGTTTGTGAACGGGCCATAAACTTCGGCGGTGTCGAAAAATGTGACGCCGCGTTCCACAGCTGCGCGCAGAAGCGAGATCATCTCCTGTTTATCTTTCGGCGGGCCGTACCCAAAGCTCATTCCCATGCAACCAAGTCCGATCGCCGATACTTCCAAGCCGCTCTTTCCAAGTTTGCGTTTTTTCATTCCATGAAGTGTTTGATAATTGTTAGGGCGTAACCATCACCTTGATGGCTTCCCGATCATTCATCGCGCGGTAACCGTCGGGAACACCATCAAGTCCCACGGTGCGATCGAACACTCGACCGGGCTCGATATTCCCTTCAAGAACGTCCGGTAAAAGATCCTCAATATAAGCACGCACCGGTGCAGGTCCGCCGCCGACCGTCACATTATTGTAAAACGCTGGCTCAGATCCTGGAATTGTCTGTTCCTGCGGAACGCCGACGCGTCCCACCGCGCCACCCGGACGAGCGATGCTGATCGCGGTATTTACCGCTTGTTCAAGACCGACGCATTCCAGCACTGAGTGGACGCCGTAACCACCCGTTAGTTCGCGAACTCGCTCCACAGCGGCGTCGCCTCGCTCACTTACAACGTCTGTCGCGCCGAAATCCTTGGCGAGTGCAATGCGATCGGCATGGCGTCCTAGAATAATAATCTGCTCAGCGCCCAATCGCTTCGCGGCAATGACACCGCACAATCCCACAGCTCCATCGCCGACAACGGCCACACTCTTTCCCGGTGCCACCTTCGCGATAATCGCGGCGTGGTGTCCGGTTCCCATCACATCCGAGAGCGTGAGTAACGATGGCATAAGCGCGTCGTCTGCATGCGCGCCAACCGGAAAGAGAGTTCCATCTGCCAACGGAATCCGCACGGCTTCGGCCTGTGCTCCGGCGACCTCTGTACTGCCGAAAAATCCGCCATGGATACACGACGTTTGAAGACCGTCGTGGCAAAACGAGCATGTGCCGTCGGAGAACGCGAACGGCATGATAACGAAATCACCGCGCTTGAATCGTTCGAACGTCTTTGCCAACGTCTTCGACTACACCTATCGCTTCGTGCCCCATCACGCGACCAGTGTCGCTGCGCTCCATTTTTTGGTATGGCCACAAATCGCTCCCGCAAACGCATGCGCGCGTAACGCGAATGATAGCATCAGTCGGTTCGATGATTTGCGGGTCGGGCACGTTCTCGATCCGAACGTCGCCAGCGCTATACATCACAGTTGCGCGCATAATGACTTCTTCTATTTGATCGCTCGTCTCCAAGCCTGATTGTTCGTTGACTCAAAATCCTACTTGTCACTCCGATTTCAAAGATGCCATGTCGATCGAAAACCGGTATTTCACATCCGACTTCAGCAACCTCTCGTAGGCTTCGTTGACCTTCTGAATGGGAATGACTTCGACGTCGGCAGTGATGTTGTGCTTGCCGCAAAAATCGAGCATCTCCTGCGTCTCAGCGATGCCGCCGATGGCAGATCCCGCCAGCCTTCGGCGCCCCATGATCAGACTGAACGCCGGGACATCGAGAGGTTCCGCAGGCGCGCCGACCAATGTAAGATTTCCGTCAACGCCGAGTAAGTTGAGATAGGCGTTGATGTCGTGATTGGCGGAAACGGTGTCGATAATGAAGTCGAAACTGCCGGCGTGTTTTTTCATTTCGTCACCGTTGCGCGAAACGACGACTTCATCGGCACCGAGCCGGAGCGCGTCGTCCTTCTTGTTAGGCGACGTGGTGAAGACAGCGACGTGAGCTCCGAACGCGCGACCAAACTTCACGGCCATGTGACCGAGTCCTCCGAGCCCAACTACACCGACCTTTTTGCCTTTGCCGACACCCCAGTGACGCATCGGCGAATATGTGGTGATCCCCGCGCAGAGGAGCGGTGCAGCTCCAGCGATGTTCAGGTTCGGAGGCAGTCGCAGAACGAAATGTTCATCGACGACGATGCTATCGGAATAGCCGCCATAGGTGACGCCGCCCAGGTGTTTGTCCGGAGAATTGAAAGTGAGCGTCATGTTTGGGCAGAATTGTTCGAGGTCACGTTTGCAATTTGGACAGGTGCGGTCGGAGTCCACCATGCAACCAACCGCGGCGAGATCGCCTGGCTTGTACTTGGTAACAGCCGAACCGACTTTTGTTACACGGCCGACGATTTCATGGCCGGGAACGATTGGATAGTTCGTCGCCATGAATTCGCTCCATTCGTTGCGAACTGAATGAAGGTCGGAGTGGCAAATGCCACAGAAAAGGATTTCGATCTGCACGTCGCGGTCCGTTGGATCGCGCCGCGGAATTGTGGTCGAGGCCAGCTGTGACGTGTCACTGGCTGCGGAATAGGCTTTCGCTTTGTATGTACTTGGATGCATGTGTGAACCTTATTTAACATCGCAACAGCATCCACCGCCGCGTGAAGAATATCTGAGGAAATCAGGAACCCAGCAGTTGAGGAGATAAGATCTCCAGGATAAAAAGCGATCTGTGAGGGAAGCAGCGACGGAGTATGGGGATCCAGGGAGTTTCAAACCCTTTAGTTGCTTTCCTGCTTTCCTGAGAGATTTCTGTGATCAAATCTTTCGCGAATCGTAAGCCCAGTGCAGCAACGCCTGCCGCTGTCGGCGACGGCAATTGAGATCGCGAGGTCTTACAATGTTTTTTCAACTGCGCCACATGGCGCCGAACGGCGCGCCAACGGGCGATCTGCCTTAAGTCATCCTGACTACGTCGGCCGCAATAATATCGACAATACCATTGGAACCAGCCGCGCGGATCCTCGGGATGAATCCAACCTTTGCGCCGCCATTCCGCTAATGGTTGCGAGGCGTTCACGCCAAAATAATTCAGCGACGCTCGCGCCCGATCAGGCGAAAGCTTCGCACGCCTGAACCAGCTCGCTGGAAATTCTTTCCGGCAATCGGTCATGTATTTTCCGCCGAACACGCCAAGCTCGAGCATCTGTTTCGGCGTCAACTCGGGCGTGAATCCGGGGCGGAATGCCCGTCCCATCGGTTTCGTGCGGAAATAAACGTACCCCTTTTGCATCTTGTCGTTCACCTCCACCCGCACGGCTTTCATCTCGTAGTCGCTCGTCACTCATCACTGTCTTTCGGCGGCCACTCCACGCCGGCGAGTTCTTTGGGCAATTGTTTCGGATTCACCGGATATATCATCGAAAGATCGATCTTGGATTTCGAACCTTGCAGAAATTCCAATTCCTCAGGTGCGCCGACGATGAGCCACAGCACCTCGTCATCGGTGTCGTTGAACACCTGACGCAACTGATCCGGCGCCACCAGCACGCCTCCGTATTTCGGCACTGTCAATGTTTTGTCGCCGACGCGCATGCGGCCTCTGCCTTCCAGAACGAAATAAAATTCTTCCGCACGGAGATGTTTGTGCAGCGTGTTCGCGCTTTTAGGCGGCAATCGCCACAGCCGCGCGCCAAGATTCTCGCTCCCAGTGCGCTCGAGATAATCCGCATTCGGAATTTTCATCAAGTTCGACGGCCGCCAGTCCAAGTCTTCTGGCTTGATGACGTGATAACCCTGGGTCGCTTTCATGGCTGCTTTGTAAGGCGCTCGTCGCGAGGAGCGCTTATTGAATAACGTTCGGCGTTTGACACAAACGCCGCTACAATTTTTTACCGCGCCAACGAACCTTCGCCACTTCAGCTAGGCGTGATGTGCAGAGTTGGCGCTTGTATCGCCGGATACACCAAATCGTCTTGGCTCACACGAACATCTTAAAGGCATGAAGAACAAAACTGACCCAGCCGATTCGAGTCTCACCGAAACCATGGCCGCTCGAATTGAAATCGAGGAACTGGAAGATCCCGCTCAACAAAAGAAAATAACCGATGCGATCGGAGGGCTGGACGGCGTGATCGAAGCCAAAATAGAAAAGGGCGCGTTGCACGTCTCATACGATCCGTTAACCATGACTGAAAAGAAAATCGAGCAGGCCGTCCGCTCCACGGGCACGACGATTAAGGCTGCGGCCACAGATACAGAAGGCGCACACCCAGATTTGCCGACGCCGAATCTTCAGCAGGCTCCCGCCAAAAATGCAGAGGAAGCGAGGACTCCTGACCCGTCGTGATTTTTCCGGAGCCATCAGTCTGGAAGATCGTTGGACGTTCTCAGTTGCCATAATTTTTCGCGGGTCGATGCGAGATTTTCGAACCGCCATCTATGCGGCCTGCGATTTCTTAAACGATGTCCAGTGAATCGGAGAAGCCGGTAGCACCTGGCGCCGGCGAAACAAATGAGCTTGCGATTGTCGGTCATCTCGCGACGCGCAGAAAATTTATTAAGCAGGTCGCTGGGACCAGCGCTGCTCTCACCATTGGACCATGTCTTGTGGGTTCCGCGGCGCCCGACCAGGTCACATCAATGACACCCGCGGCGACCGGCGATTTACTTAAGGTGAACCTTAAGATCAACGGCAAAAGCCATGCGCTCGATGTCGATCCACGGGTGACATTGCTCGACGCATTGCGGGAAAGACTGCAACTGACGGGTTCGAAAAAAGGCTGCGATCATGGCCAGTGCGGCGCGTGCACGGTGTTAGTCAACGGACGGCGTATCAACTCCTGTCTCACTCTCGCGGTGATGCACGAAGGCGACGACATCACAACCATCGAGGGAATCGCGAACGGTGATGAACTGCATCCCGTGCAAGCGGCGTTTATCGAGCATGACGGATTTCAATGCGGCTATTGCACGCCTGGCCAAATTTGTTCGGCGATTGCGCTGTTAAAGGAAAATCACGCGAACAGCGACGACGAAATCCGCGAATGGATGAGCGGGAATATCTGCCGTTGTGGCGCTTATCCGAACATTCTGGCGGCGATCAAAGAAGCGAAGAGGAAGGGCATCGCATGAGTCCGTTCACTTACTCGCGCGCAACTGATGCGGATCAGGCGGTCGCAGCTATTTCCGGAAAATCCCAAAGCAAATTTCTCGGAGGCGGAACAAATCTGATCGACTTGATGAAGATGGGCGTGGAGACGCCGGATAATTTAATCGACATCAATCCTCTTCCGCTCGCACAAATCGAAGAACTTCCCGATGGTAAAGGCGTGCGCATCGGCGCAATGGTGCGCAATTCCGATCTTGCAGAGCACGACCTGATCAAAACGCGTTATCCCGTTTTGAGCGAGGCGCTGCTTTCGGGCGCAAGCCCGCAGTTGCGCAATATGGCGACCGTGGGCGGCAATCTTTTGCAGCGAACGCGCTGCTATTATTTTTACGACCCGGCATTTCCGGCGTGCAACAAACGCAAGCCCGGTAGTGGCTGCGGGGCGACTCGACGGTTACAACCGCATTCACGCGATTCTCGGCCAGAGCGATCAGTGCATCGCCACCCACCCGAGCGACATGTGCGTCGCGCTCGCTGCGCTCGAAGCGATCGTGCGCGTGCGCGGTCCCGAACGGCGAACGGCAAATCGCGTTCGGTGATTTCCATCGTTTGCCGCGTGACACACCAGAGCGGGACACAAATCTTGGCCCGGACGAATTAATCATTGCTGTCGATCTTCCAGCGATGCCGTTCGCAGCCCGATCGCATTACTTGAAAGTGCGCGACCGCGCCAGCTATGCGTTTGCATTGGTCAGCGTCGCTGCTGCGCTTGATCTAGGTTCAAACAATAAGATCACCGCCGCGCGCGTCGCGCTCGGCGGTGTCGCGCATAAACCGTGGCGCGCGACTGCAGCGGAGAAAAAATTGATTGGCCAGGAAGCCAACGAGAACGCATTTCGTGGCGCAGCCGAAGCCGAACTTGCACCAGCGAAAGGTTACAAATACAACTCGTTCAAGATCGAGCTGGCTAAGCGCGCCATGGTTCGCACTCTAAGCGCGGTCGCGGAGATGCGAGCATGAAGCCGTGTTCTTCGGATTGGGGAGCGCACGCTTGCAGCGTGCTGGTTTCGGCATTCTGCCGAAACAGTCTTTCCAAAAAACGCGAAGGGAGCGGTAAGTTGCGCACGCAAGAAAAGTTCGCGATCGCAAAATGCGATCACCAACACGCTCAAAGCGTGCGCTCCTCAGAAAACTCGTGAACACGATCGGCCAGCCACTCGCCCGTGTCGATGGCAGGGTGAAAGTGATCGGAGCAGCAAAATATGCAGCCGAATTTCAGCGACCAAAACTGTACTTATGGCGCGCTGATTCAAAGCACGATCGCCAATGGCCGCGTTATAAAGATTGATCTGTACGCTGCGAAGTCAGCGCCGGGCGTCCTCGGAATTCTAACACGTGAAAATGCGCCACATTTCAAGTCATATCCGGATGACTTGCGCAAACCGGGTGCCCCCGGCGAAAACCGTGTGCCGCTGCAGGACGATGCGATCTACCATGACGGGCAACATCTCGGTGTGGTAGTCGCCGAGTCCTTTGAACAAGCCACCTATGCAGCGTCGCTGGTCCGGGTAACCTACCAAAGCGAACCGCCAGTAGTGACGCTCTACGAGGAACGCGCGCAAAAGAACGCCACCGTGCCGGAGAAGTTCGCCGGCCGCGAAGAGTTACAGCACAAACGCGGTGACGTTGACTCAGCGTTGGCGACTGCGGCGCACAAAATCGACTTCGTATATTCGACCCCGATCGAGAATCACAATCCGATCGAGACATATTCAACTACTTCTGAATGGGAAGCAGCAGACCGGTTGCTCATTCACGAGTGCACGCGCGGCATCAAACAATTGCAACGAGTCGTTGCAAACGCGTTCGGTTTGCCGCTGGAAAATGTGCGGATTGTTTGTCCTTTCGTTGGCGGCGCTTTCGGGTCGAAGGCATTTCAATGGAGTCACACGTTGCTCGCCGCTGCGGCGGCAAAGCTGGTGGAGCGACCGGTGAAGCTGACTCTCACTCGTCCCCAGATGTTCGATTCCGCCGGCCAACGCGCCCGAACGGAGCAGAAGATTTCCGTCGGCGCCGACGAAAATGGAAAACTCGTGGCGTTGCGTCACGCGACGACAACGCATACTTCACTTACTCACGATTACACCGAGCCGTGCGGCAACATGTCCCGGGTATTATATTCGTGTCCGAATGTCGAGGTTTCGCATCGACTCGTTAGGCTAAATTTGGCCACGCCTTGTCCCATGCGCGCTCCGGGTGAAACGCCAGGTGTGTACGCATTGGAGTGCGCGCTGGATGAACTGGCGCATCAGATCCATATCGACCCCGTTGAGCTTCGTCTACGGAACTATGCAGAAATCGACGAATACAAAAACAGATCGTGGTCGAGCAAAAAGCTGCGTGAATGCTATCAACGCGCTGCGGAAAAGTTCGGCTGGTCAAATCGAAACAAAAAGCCGGGTTCGATGCGCGCCCCGGACGGATCGCAGATTGGCTTCGGGATGGCGACGGCGGTTTATCCGGCCGGTCAGCAAAAGACGGGCGCGATAGCGATCCTGAATAAAGACGGAACAGTAGTCGTCCGTTGCGCAACTCATGAGATCGGGACAGGCACCTACACGGCGATGTCGCAATTCGCAGCGGACACGCTAGGGATTCCAATTGAGAAGATCCATTTCGAACTCGGTGACTCACAATTTCCCTTCGCGCCGAATAACGGCGGATCGTGGATGACCGCGAGTGTCGGTCCGGCGGTGATCGGCGCGTGCCGCGAGCTGAAGAAGAAAGTCGCGGATGTTGCAGGAAGTTGGCCTGACGATTCGGCGCAACTGAATGACTTTTTCAAGCGCGCCAGCCAGGAACAAATTCAAGTCGAATTCAATTCAGAACCGAACAAGGAAGATCGAGAAAAATTTACGTTTTTATCCTTCGGCGCGATTTTCGTCGAGGTGCGTGTCGATGCTCTTGGGCAGGCGCGGGTGAAGCGCGGGGTCGGCGTTTACGACATGGGCCGAATGATTAATCCGGTCCTCGCGCGAAGCCAGATCACGGGCGGCCTGCTGTTTGGTTTCAGCACAGCTTTGATGGAAACCACGATTCCTGACGAGAAAACTGGCCGCATCGTTAACGCAAATCTTGCCGAATATCACGTTGCGGTGCACGCGGACACGCCGGAACTGGATATCGATTTCATTAACGAACCCGACCCACACATGTCCGAGGTCGGTGCGCGCGGCATTGGCGAAATCGGAATCGTCGGCGCGCCTGCAGCGGTAGCAAACGCGATCTTTAATGCGACCGGAAAACGCGTTCGCGACCTGCCGATCACACCAGACAAATTGATATGAGCACGCCGATTCAGGCGAAATCAATGAGCACGGCGCTCAGTCGCGTCGACGGGCCGTTGAAAGTCACTGGCGCCGCAAAGTATCCGGCTGAATTCAATTTACCGAATCTTGCCTACGCGTTTTTGGTAATGAGTCCGATCGCGAAAGGAACAATCACGGCGATCGATTCAAGCGCTGCCGAAAAATCGCCAGGAGTGCTCGCAGTCATTACGCATTTGAACGCGCCGAAACTAGCCGAACCGCCGAACGATCAGAAGCGCGTCGGAATTCGTATTGAAGAACGCGAGCCACTGGCCGACGACAAGATTTCTTACGGTGGTCAATACGTTGCCGCGGTCGTGGCCGATACTTCGGAAAATGCCCGGCACGCGGCGTCGCTGTTACAAATTTCATACGCACCGGAAAAGCCTGTACTGCGCAAAGAAGACGCGACGCGAGAGGAGAAGCCACCGAAACAACTCGATCAACACCTTCAGAAAACCAAAGGCGATGTGGGAGCGGCATTGGCCCGCGACGATCTGGTCAAGACCGAGCACACCTATTCGACGCCGACCGAAACTCATAATCCCATGGAGACCCATGCAACGATCGCGAGCTGGGACGCACCAGATCGGTTAACGATTTATGACGCGACACAATACGTGAAGGGCGCACAAGGCATCGTGGCGCAAGCGTTCGGGTTGCCGAGAGATAATGTGCACGTGATCTGTCCATTTGTTGGCGGGGCGTTCGGATCCAAGGGACCGGTTTGGACGCACACGATTTTGACCGCGATGGCGGCAAAGGTTGTCAATCGGCCGGTGAGAGTTGAATTGACGCGCCAGCAAATGTTCAGCGGCACCGGCCATCGGACGCCGACGTTTCAAACGATCGCGCTAGCCGCGACACCCGACGGAAAATTACAAGCGATTCGTCATCACAGTGAAATGGTGACATCGCCTGTTGGAGACTGGGTTGAACCGTGCGGCCTTGGATCGACCAACGTTCTCTACGATGCGCCCGCGATCGAGTTCGATCACGTCGTCCACACGGTGAATGTTTCGCAGCCCTCGTTTATGCGGGCGCCCGGAGAATGTCCCGGCACGTATGCGCTCGAGTGCGCGATGGATGAACTGGCATACGCGCTTAAGATGGACCCGCTCGAGTTACGGCAAGTCAACAATTCACCGAATCACCCCATCAAAGGGATTCCGTGGTCAACGAAACATTTGCGTGAATGCTACGAGCAGGGCGCGCGTGAATTTGGCTGGTCGCGACGAAGTCACGAGCCGCGCTCAATGAAAGATGGACGCTTGCTCGTCGGCTGGGGTTTGGCGACGGCAACCTACCCGGCGCATGCGAGACGCGCCGAAGTGAACATCCAATTCAAAGTGAATGGCACTGCCATTGCAAGATGCGCTGCGCATGATCTGGGCACAGGACAATGGACATCGCTCACGCAAATCACCGCCGATGCCATTGGTATTCCAGTCGAGAAAGTAAAGTTTGAACTCGGCGATTCTGCGTTGCCATTTGGCCCGCCGGCGGGCGGATCGAACACTACCGCAACCGTCGGTTCCGCCATTGCCGATGCCGCGGCGAATTTGAAAAAGAAACTAGCCGATCTTGGCGCGAACCCGGATAAACCGGAATCGTTCGCCGAAATGTTGAAGAGCAAAGGAATGAGCTCCCTAGAGGCGGATGGGAAATTCGATTTTAAGGAAAGTGACAAGCTGGGATTCCAAAGTTTCGGCGCGCAGTTTTGCGAAGTGAAGATTGATCCTGAGCTGCCGCTCGTCCGAGTTACACGGTGGGTCAGCGTGATGGATTGCGGGCGCGTGATTAATTTGAAGACAGGCCGTAGCCAAATTCTCGGCGGGATTGTCATGGGCATAGGGATGGCACTCGAGGAAGAAACTGTTTACGATCCGGCCACTGGATTGCCAGCCACGCGCAACCTTGCCGATTACCACGTGCCTGTGCACGCTGACATTCATCCGATCGAAGTCTATTTCGCTGGTGAACCGGATTATGCATTCAATCCGATGGGCGCGCGAGGCATGGGCGAAATCGGCATCACTGGCGCGGCTGCGGCCGTCGCGAACGCTGTTTACCACGCGACCGGAAAACGCGTGCGCGATCTGCCAATCACAATCGACAAATTAATATGATATTCCAAATGCAGTTCTTGGTAGGGCGCGCTCTCCGTGCGCGCCGGAAGGCGTCCAACAACTGCGGGACCGCGACGGTATGAAAGATATCTACGACATACTGCGGCAATGGAGAAAACGTTCGGACACAAACTTTGCGCTCGCGACAATGGTTCGCGCGCAAGGATCGAGCTATCGGCGGCCTGGCGCGCGAATGCTGATTTGCGAAGACGGCACGACCGTCGGCTCGTTAAGCGCTGGCTGCCTGGAAAGCGAAGTAGCCCAGTGCGCGCGTGAAGTTTTGCGAACCGGCCAATCAGTTGTTCTGTCTTTTGACACGCGACGCAGTTTCGGTTGTGCCGGCAAGATCGACATTTTCATTGAACGCATGTCGCAATCGTTTCTTTGTGAGGCTGCGGCGTGCCTCAATGCACGGCGTGCATGTTTCGCGGTCACAACATTGGAAGGAAGCTTTGTAGGGGAAGCTGACAGCTTCCCTCGGGAAGCCAACGGCTTCCCCTACAGCCCATTTGTTCAGAAGATTTCTCCACCACTTCGCCTGTTAATATTTGGAGACGGCCCGGATAACGCGCCATTTCGCTCGCTAGGCCATTTCCTGGGCTGGGACATAATCGAAATCATCGATGTAAATTTATTTTCGATTGCGCCGGACGCATGGACGGCCGCGATTGTGAAATCGCACAATTACGGACGCGATTTCGTCACGCTCCAAAAACTATTGCCTCTGGAGTTGCGTTATGTCGGCCTGATTGGGCCGCGCAAGCGACGGGACCAGATCATGAGCGAACTGCTCGAGGTCGGCATCACTGTCAACGCAGGTTTTTTTGCGCCTGCTGGATTGAATCTCGGTGCGGAGACGCCGGAGGAAATCGCACTTGAGATCATTGCAGAGATTCAGCGCGTTTTTGCGCACGGCTCCGGGCTGTCTTTGCGCGAGAAAAAAATACCGATCCACGCAGACTTGAAATGCGTCGACAGGCCGGCGCTTTCAAGGCGGTGAAATGTCGCCGTCCTCCAAAAGAATCGGAGCGGTGGTTTTAGCAGCGGGCGGATCGTCGCGCTTTGGTCAATCCAAGCAACTGCTTCCATTTCGAGGAAAAAGCCTCGTTCGCCGAATTGTTGACACCGCCTGCGAAGCTGGCTGTGCGCCGGTTGTTGTCGTAATCGCGAGTGACGATGGAAAACTTCATCGCGAGCTAGACCGTGCCGGCGTTGTGATAGTGCAAAATCACCGGTGGGAGCGTGGGATTGGCAGGTCGATTCGCTGTGGAATTCAGTGTTTGATCAACAGCTCTCCAGACGTTGAGGCGAGCGTGTTGCTGGTCTGCGATCAGCCCGCGGTCGACGCGCGCCTCATTCAACGCTTGATCGCTCTGCGCGAGACCACCGGCAAAACTATCGTCGCATCAAGCTACGCCGACACGCTCGGTGTCCCCGCTCTCTTTTCCCGTTCCGTTTTTCAAGAGTTGCTTTCACTCGACGATAAGGCAGGCGCGAAATCGATTGTTTTACGAAGCCGTGAGCGCGTTGCGTTATTGCCATTCCCCGAAGGCCAGATTGACATCGACACTTGGGAAGATTGGGAAAAGCTCGATCGTGCATCGGCTCTCTGAAGACGATGAAAAGAACCCGCGAACTGGAGAGCCAGGGATGCTAAACAGACATCGTCGCGCGAAAAATCTTCGGAACGTGATTTCGCGATCTGTGGTGCGCTGACTATTGCTTAAACGTAATGTCCGACGGAGTCGGGCAACGATGCGTCTCGGTTGTCGTGCCCGCCGACATTGCGCCGGCGCGCAGGGTCCAACATTCGCCGAGCGTGGACGAATAGCAGATTTCGACCGACACGCGTCCGCGGTCCTTATTCATCTCGATCCAGAGCGGGTTGGCTCTGTCGGTTAGCGCGTTGCCTTCGGGATCGTGCGGTGTGAACACGTTCATCGATTCACCCGGCGCGAACACATGACCGGTTATGTCGCTCTCTGAATACCGATGCTGGCCGGGTCCGAGCAGCTTATTGAGCAGCTCATTCCAATCCTTCACTGGCTGGCCATCCACTTTCACGATCACATGCCGTATGATCGCCGGCCCGACTCCTTTGTTGCCAACAGTAAAGTGAATGTCCGGACCATTGCTGCTGTCGAACTCGAGGATCGGCCAGACCGCCGCGCGCACCTGCTGGCGCTGCATGTAGGCGGTGTAACCGGTCACAGCCACAGCAAGTAATGCAATAAACGTCGCGATGATCGTTTCGTATCGGGTGGCCGCGCGCCTCTCCTGCTCTTCCGGCACGGCGCCGAGCATATCGCCGGCGGAATCAGTGTCAATCAAAGGTCACTTCGCCACAGCCGGCGAACGCAACCAGCGCCAGAGTGCCCGTAAGATCAGAATTATTGCTACGAGCAAAATAACCGCCCCAACCCCAAGAAGAATCAGAATGCGGTTTTGATTCATCAGCAAATACACGCCGCGCCTAGCGTAGAAACCATTGAATCCGCTGACGATCCCGGGCAAGGCCAGCAGCTCTTGCTTCGTCAATTGTAGCGGGCGCTCGTTAGGATGATATCGCGTTCCTTGAAAGGTCTTCCCGGATTCATCCAGCTCGATATGCCCGCCAAGCACATAAGTAACCGGACGCTGCTCGACAAATTCAGCGACACGCCGTGCGCTCGCGAGGTCCGCGTTGGTGTCCTCGATCAGAAGTCGCCCCGGTAGGAGGAAATCTCCCGAGAAAAAGAGTCCCGTCTGCCGATCGTAATAGGCAACGTGTGAGGGGTAGTGTCCCGGGGTCGGTATCACATCGATCACACGGTCGCCAAGATCAATCTGACCGATACTGTTTGGCCAGTCAGCGATGCCAAAGTGGCTCTTAACGCTTCCAAGGTCCGCCGGCACCACTTCCACATCCGGCAAGGCGCGAAACTGATCGTCGCCAGACTGATGATCGAGATGCCCATGTGTATGCACGACCATTAGCGGCAGCCTTGATCCCTCGTTGGGTAACAGGGAAATCACCGTCTGAGCCAGCGGCATGGTCTTTGCCTCAGCCACGGCACCAGTGTCGACCAACAGCGCTTTGGTTTTTCCAATTAACAGATAGATGAACGGCGCCTCGTAGGTGGCACAGAGGCTTTCGCGAAGGATGAAAGTCTGTGCATCATACCGATGCACCTGAATCGGCGGCTGCGGATTTTTGATGCAGTCTTTCGAACCCTCGTTCCAGTGCACGTCCATCGTCCCCGGAACAATCTGCGAATGCGCAGGCGAGAGGAGCGAAAACGCCGTTAACAACGCACACAGCCAGGGTTTTCTCAGGTCAAGCATAAGCGCGGATTCGTCATAACGTGATCTTACTTCTTTCATCCACTGGTGCGGAATTACCTCACACACTAAATATGAGATCGCTGCGCTCGATTCCAACTCTCGTTTTTAACTTATTGCATCATAACCCGGTTACGATGCATGCCGTGCACAGTGGTGTTAGGGGCTCTATGCGTTAAGCGCCCAACCAATTGGACTCAATGCTCGAATCGGCGAGCACGGCTTCAACTCTTCGACTATCACCAATCACTCGCGATCTGGGTTGCCAGTTGGCTCGCGAATACCTTCAGGAGAAGCGGAACACAGAATTAATCAGGCTTCAGGACTGAAAGAATATTGCCCGCTGGATCCTTGAACCAGGCAATCGTCGGGCCATTCCCGCGCATGATCCCTTTCTCGTCCGTCTTCAAGTCACCTTGATTGTAATGCTCGAATCGCACCCCGCGCTTTATCAGCTCGTCGACCGCACGATCAACATCGTCCACCGGAAAATTCAGGACGGTGAACGTCGCCGGCACGTGATTAGGCTTCGGATAAATAAGAACGTTATTGCCACCTGCCAGATGCAATGTGAGCAGGCCATGCTCCTCGGACGTCTTTAACCCCAGTCTCTGGCTGTAGAACTTTTTCTCCTCAGCGATATCCGGCGCCGCGAATCCACTGAATGCTTTGCTGTTTTCAAACATGATAATTCCCTCCTTGAGTAATTCGTCCGAAATCAGAGCATTGGTTCCCAAATGCGTTTTTAGCTGAAACACGTTGGATTTTGCATGTTCCCCGGCCTTCTCAACTTTCAACCATGAACGATATAGCGCATTGCTACTAAGCGTGCAGATCCTTAAAACGTCTGCTAGTTCGAGCTTTACGATTTCACTGAACACCAATGGAAACGCCGTTGACGCCTCTCGAATTTGCTCGCCGCGCGCGGAAACTCTATCCCGATCGCGTCGCGGTGATCGATGGCGACTCACGCCGGACCTATGCGCAGTTTCTTGATCGATGTGATCGTTGGTCGGCCGCGTTACAAAAACTTGGGATCGGAACGGGTGACCGCGTCGCATATCTTTCACCGAACACTCACGCGCAGCTCGAATCATTCTACGCAGTCCCGCAAATCGGCGCGGTGCTGGTGCCGTTAAACTATCGCCTCACAGCTGACGACTTCGTTTACCTGATCAATCACAGTGGTTCGCGCATGGTTTGCGCAGACCGCGATTACCTTGCAACGATCGATAGCATTCGCGGACAGATTCCCAAGGTTGAACACTTCGTCGCCTTGACTGGAGACGGGGAGGGCTGGCGGAACTATGAAGCCATGGTCGACGCGAGCTCGGCTGAATTCACGCGCCGGGAAATTCACGAGACCGATCTGCTCACAATTAATTATACCAGCGGCACAACTGCGCGGCCAAAAGGAGTGATGATCACCCATCGCAATGCCTGGATGAATTCCGTCGGCACGCTCCTCTACGCTCCGATGACCTGTGCCGATCGTTATCTCTGGACGCTGCCGATGTTTCACGCCAACGGTTGGACTTTCGTCTGGACGGTAACCGCAGCGGGAGCAACTCACATTTGTCTGCGCAAATGCGAGCCGCGCGCTGTGTTCGAATTGATGGCAGCCGAGCAAGTCACCACGCTGTGCGCAGCGCCAACGGTTTTAATTTCGTTAGCGAACGCGCCAGCAAGTCTCCGTCGCCTCGCGCCGAAAGGAATTCACGTTATCACAGCGGGTGCCCCGCCTGCAGCGAATACCATTCAGCGACTGGAAGAAGATTTGGGTTGGACCATTACACACGTTTACGGACTCACCGAGACAGCGCCGTTCATCACGGTTTGCGAGGCGCGGGCGGAACATGCGCCCCTGCCGATCAGCGAACGGGCCGCGATTAAAGCGCGCCAGGGCGTTGAGTTGATTACATCGGGCGAGTTGCGCGTGGTGGACACACAAGGCAATGACGTGCCGCACGATGGTGGCACTCAGGGTGAAATCATTGCGCGCGGTAATGTGGTCATGGCCGGCTATTACAACGACCCGGCAGCGACAGAAAAGGCTTTACGCGGCGGATGGTTTCACACCGGAGACGCCGCAGTCGTGCATCCGGATGGATACGTTGAAATTCGTGATCGCCTGAAAGACGTCATCATAAGTGGCGGCGAAAACATCTCTTCGGTGGAAGTTGAAGGCGTGCTTTTGCGACACCCGGCCGTGCAGGAGGCGGCGATCGTCGGGTTTCCACATGAAAAATGGGGCGAAGCGCCACACGCCTTTGTTGTTCTCCACGAAGGCGCAACTGCCAACGAGCGTGAACTGTGCGAGTTTGCGCGGGCGAAGCTCGCGCACTTCAAAGCGCCGCATAGCGTGACTTTCGTTAACGAGTTACCCAAAACTGCGACTGGCAAAATTCAGAAATATATTTTGAGAGCGCGACGGCCTGCGATCGCGCCACAGTGAGCCCATTTTTTTCGCTCACTTTCAACTCCGCGTCCTGGTCGAAGGCTACGAAAGTTCGGATGCGGAGAAGAACTTCGTCGCCGCCTGCAACCTTTGTCTAACAACGGGCTTGAGCCCCAGAGTCAACCCGCTATCCTCGTACGGCATGCATCGTGACCACCAGTCTTGGTACTCGCACCGTCTCAATAGGGACATGGGCGTCAACATTTACGGAAACTACGGCGCGCCGATCCTCGCGTTCCCGACGAGCTGCGGCGACGAGCACGAGCAGGAAGGCCAGGGCATGATTCGCACCCTCACGCCCTACATTGAAGCGGGACGCATCCGGATCTTCTGCATCAATGGAGTCCAAAGCGATTCGTTCAGCAACAAGGGAGCACATCCCTTCCATCGAAGCTGGATGCAGGCGCAGTACGACGCTTATGTGGCGAACGAAGTTTTCCCGTTCATCGACTCTCAATGCCAAACGCCGGGCATCGGAATCGCCACGTTGGGCGCATCGCTCGGTGCCTATCACGCCGCTAACACACTCTTCAAGCATCCCGACCACGTGAAGCGTTGTTATGCGCTTTCGGGCATCTACGACATGCGAGACTCCATGGATGGGATGTATGATGACAATTTCTATTTCAATAACCCTGTGGACTATGTGGCTAACCAGAGTGACCCGTGGTATCTCCATCAGTACGCGAGTTGCGACATCCGACTGGCAACCGGCTGTGGCCCGTGGGAAAACAGCGGGCCGACCTACCGAATGTCCGAGGTGTTAAATAATCGCGGCATTACTCATCATCTCGACGACTGGGGCCCGGAGGGTGGTCACGAATGGCCCTACTGGCATCACCAGATGTGGGAATACGTCGGCGCACACTATTAAGAACTTTTGCCTCGCTCGGATCGTTTGGCATGGCAAAGAAAGTCACTGGCGGCTGCGCGTGCGGATCCATCCGCTACCAGCTCCTCGACAAGCCAATGTTCGTCCACTGCTGTCATTGCGACGACTGTCAGCGATTGACGGGCAGCGCGTTTGTACTCAATGCGATCATCGAGACTCAAGCGATCAAACTGCTTCGCGGCAAGCCAGTAGCCATACCGGTGCCGCGCGAGAACGGTTCGCACGAGATCTACCGTTGCCCCAAGTGTCAGACCGCGCTCTGGAGCGACTACGGGCGCAGACCCAATCTCCGGTTCGTGCGCGTCGGAACGCTCGATAAGCCCGGCGCCCTAAAGCCGGACGTGCACATCTACACTCGGTGGAAAGCGAATTGGCTCAAGCTGCCGAAGCAAACCCCATCGTTCCGGGATTACTACACCACCAGTAAGCTCTGGCCCAACGCCAGCTTCAAACGCCTCAACGCCGCGCTCGGAAATACGAAGAGCTGACCATGCGGCCAACTCGTTACTCACACCGTGTTACTTCCGCTAACTTCTTACTTCTTACTCTGCAAGCGGCCAGCAACGTTCAGAAACATATTCTGAAAGCGCAACGGCGCGCGGTCATCGCGCAGTGACTCCACTTTGCTGCGTTATTTCGCGCGCGAGATGATGCTCGTTAGGGGGTTTTCCGAGCTTGCTCGTCGCTGTCTTTCGCACGTTCGCTTCGGTTGAGGAAATCACTTCCGCCCGGACGCGGCGTAGACCGCTCGTCAGCCCGATCTTGGAGAAAGTCCAAATCAACCATTTCGTCGGATCCCACTGCCATGGCTTCACTCCGTTACGATAATCGTGCTGAAACTCGTGATGATAATTATGGTAACCTTCGCCCATGGTAAACAGCGCCATGAAAAACGAGTCACGCGCACTGCATCGCGTGGAATACGGCTGCCGCCCGAAGGTATGGCAGGCCGAATTAATCAGGAATGTACCATGTTGAAGCATGACGACTTTGGCCACGCCGCCAATGAGAAAACCACCGAGCGCGCCGGTCCAACCGTCCCACAGCGCACCGAGCAAAGTCGGCAGACCAAAACTCACCAGTCCAGCGAGCAAGTGAATATGTTTATGTTGCCACATCACTAGCGGATCTTTTTTTAGATCGGCCACGTTATCGATCGGCGGTTCCGGCCAGAGCTTGAACAGCATCCAGCCCATGTGCGCATAAAAAAATCCTTTGGTGATGTCGTACGGATCTTCGTCATGATCGACGTGTTTATGATGCCGGCGATGATCGCTCGCCCACATAAGGACTGAATTTTCAAAGGCCGCCGCGCCGAAGATGAGCGTGAACAAACGCACCGGGAACCGTGCGCGAAACGTCGCGTGCGTAAACAACCGGTGATAACCGAGCGTGATACTGAATCCGGTCGCGGCCCCTAAAACTGCGCAGATCGCGAAATAAAACCAGTCAAACCCGAAATACCACAGGTAAAGAGGGACCGCTGTGAGCGTTAAAACGAGAGTGCCGATCAAGAACGCGCTCGTCGTCCAATTGATGCGATCGGTAGGGATACGAAAAATCATGTTATTCGTTATTCGTAACCGACCTCTGAGATCCAACCTTCGACTCTAGTCACTGATCACTTCAAGAAACCGGTCTTCCTAGCACAACGTCTTCCTTGGTCCAGGTATGGACAGCGCCACAGTGCGCGCACGTAAATTTTTGCCGCTCCATTTTTGCTTCCGGCCAGCGTTTCTGTTCAATCGTGCGACCGGTATCAGTGAGTTTCGAAGTGGAAGGACAACGCACGAGCAAGCTTTTCAGATCGGCACCCTTTGGTTTGGGTTTCCGTCGCGGCGGATCGAAATAAAATCGTCTAGCCATTTTCAGAGCCGGTAAACAATCCGCGCCTTGGCGGTATCGTAGGGTGACATCTGCATCCTCACACGATCACCCACCGTCAGGCGAATGAAACGTTTGCGCATTTTGCCCGAAATATGCGCAAGCACAAGATGATCGTTCGCGAGTGCGACCCGAAACATTGTTCCAGGCAACACACTCATAATCGTTCCCTCTAGCTCGATCGCCTTTTCGGAGTCAATCATTATCAATGTCTTAGCGGCTTAACTGTAGGGGATGCTCTTAGCATCCCGTCATTCAGGAAGCAGCCTGCTTCCCCTACAGAGTAACCGGATTTAGCGGCGATTATTCGCGAACGGGCGCCGACCGCCACCACCACCGCCACCACCACCGCCGCCCCCGTAAGGACGCGGACGTTCTTCGCGAGGACGCGCTTCATTTACAGTTAGCGCGCGGCCATTGAGTTCCTGGCCATTAAGCGCGCTCATCGCGGCACTGGCCTGCGCATTGTCATTCATCGTGACGAACGCGAACCCGCGCGATTTGCCGGTCATACGGTCCATCATGAGACGGACTTCACTGACCTGGCCATGTTGTTCGAAAAGATCCTGAAGATCGTTCTCGGTGCTCTCAAAGGAGAGATTACCTACGTACAGTTTCATTTGTGTTTGAATTTGGAAAAACTAAGCAGCTACAGAGCCGTTCCCGGGAATCGAGTTTCAAACCACCAATGAGCGACGCTCACCTGACGATCTACCGTGCAGTGAAGTTAAACAGAGTGTTCCAATAAGCGCGCACTATCGCGTCGATTGCGCAAAACACAACCGATCATTTCAGGAATGTTCGGCGTCTGTTGTCGGAGCTGTGATCCACGTGACTTCGACGTTGGGCGTTGGATGGTCAGCGTTCGGTGTTTTTCCGGCCCTGCTTGTCGCGCCGTAACCTTGTGCCTAAGCGGGTCACTCGTCATGTGTCATTGTTTCTTTCGATCTTCACAATTTTCGCAGTGCGTCCGTCCGCGAGTTTAATCGAGTGACCCATGTCGGCGGCGAGGAGCGTTTTGCCGATCGGAGAAATCCAACTGACGGCGTCCGGTTCGAGATCAGGCTCGTCAACACCGACAACGGTATAGGTTTCGGTCACCCCTTTCGCATCTTTTACCGTTACAGTTGCGCCGAAAGCAACGCTGTTCGACGCCGAGTCAGGAGGATCGACAATGTAGACCGACGCTAGAATGTGCTCTAACTCCATAACGCGTTCGTTGCCGGCATTCGCCGCGCGAAGCTTCTGCAGCTCATCACGCAAACGCTGCGCGCCACGCGCGGTGATGTAATTGGTGGCTCCCGGCGGCAGTCCTGACGCCGATCGCTTCCGTCCGCTGCGCTCCGGCGGATCGACATCTTCTTTAATAAATGCCCTGCTCATCGTCCCATCATTTCCTTCGGATCTCTTAGACTCCCGCTCGGCGAGCAATCTAAAAGAAATTCCTAATTCTTAAAATCTTACCACTTAGCGACGGTCGTTGTTCTGTGTCGCTGACTTTCCGACCTTCCATTCGACGATTAACGCGAGGACCGCCAACAGTCCGAACGCCTGGTCGCGATCCATCGGAGTTGGGCGTTTTCTGGCTGTCAGACGTTTGTGCTATGTTTCAGTCATGGCGACGAATCGCCTGCTTCGATTCCGTTTCGAGGGAATCTTTATCTGTTGTTTCGGCGTTGCGACATTGCTCGGTGCAAGCAACGAGCTTGGAAGGATCGTGCTGCCAGCGAACTCATCCACGCAAACGGCAAACGCTGGCTTACAAAAACTCAGTGGCCGAAACGGATTACTTTACATACCAACCGATCACGCCGAGCCGTTGCCGTTGCTGATCTTGCTGCACAAGGCCGGTGGCTCTCCTTCAGAGTGGTTCAGCGGAAGCGGATCATACGGCCCTTACGCGGATAGGGGCCGTTTCATTATTCTCGCGCCGGAATCACCGGGCCAAAGCTGGGGCCCTGGACCGAAAGAATGGGGTTACGATTATATGGCGATCAATCGCGCTTTGGACGAAGCCTTTGCCCGGTGCGCGATCGATCGCAGCCGGCTCGCCATCGGCGGATTCTCTGACGGGGCGTCGTATGCGCTTTCACTTGGCTTGGCCAACGGCGACATATTCAGCGAGATCATCGCATTTTCACCGGGTTTTATCGTTAGGGCTCAGGCGCGCGGAAGACAAGGGCCCAAGGGCGTGGAAGTACCGCTGGTATATATCGCCCACGGCCTGTCAGATAATGTCCTGCCAATCGCTTCGACGAGTCGCATCTTTGTGAGTTCGTTGCAGAAAAACGGATACAACGTGGAGTTCCACGAATTCAGCGGAGGCCATCATCTCTCGCGCCAAGTTGCCGATCAGGCAATGAGTTGGTTAACAACTGCGTTTCATCAACACCGTTCAGGTAAGCTAGATAAAAGGCACAGCTAATTTACGGCACCGTTTCCGATCATCCATCCGCACGAGTCGAGGCTGACTTGATATCGACTACCGGTGTCCCGTCGAACGCCTCGATCGGCCCGATCTTCACGCGCATGCCGTCAATCTCGCGCACAGTGATCGGATGCAGGCCGAGCGGGTTCGGTCGCGCAGGTGAGCGCGTATAAAAGACCCCGGTCAGTGGGCGATTTGGATCATTGCGCGGATGTCCTTTCAGTACATCGCGTTTCGCTTCGTGCAGCCATGTGATCACGATCAGTTCGTGACCGACTTCCATTCCTAAAAGCGCGTCGACAAAACGCGGTTCGACCTCAAGCCACGCGTCGGGCGCGCCTTCCGGTCCCTGCCGCGGCGCGTCTTCACGGCCCTTGACTGTCGATCGGATGAAGCCAATCGGCTCGAGTGTGTAAGTGCCCATGTTTCCAACGTTGTTCACGCTTTCTACGATGCAACTTGTCCTTCGGCTTCTCCGATTTTGATATTGAACGTCGGACGTTTGCTGCTCGCAAGACCTTCAGTAATTCGGACGCAACTCGATCCGCCCCGGCCGAAAATCCACGTGCTCCAACTCGGCTGTATCGACAGCACCGTATCGACGCTAGCGAGCAGCGTTAGCGGCGCTTACGCGAACGACTGCGTCGGGCGTTGACGTTTGGAACTTCTTCACCAAGGGCGGTGGCTAAATCGATTTGATGATCCTGTTCTTGCACGAGAATCTCGCGGATCTGCTCAGCCATCGCATATTCTCCGAGCGCTTCACACTGCGGGATGCGATCGCGGTAATTACGAATGGTTTCGTTTTCATTGTCGAGATCGAAGCGGAGCATGTCTTTCGCCTTTTCCGATGTGCGGACCGGTTTCGGAGTAACCGCCGGCATTTTGCCGAGGTAATCGATCTGCCGCGAAAGAGTCAGGGCATGATCGAGCTCCTGCTTGGCATGGATTTCAAGCTGAGAGGCGATGTCCATGTATTCGGCGCCCTTCAGCACCTGGGAATAGACGACGTACACGATGATGGCTTGATATTCGCGGGACAGGTCTTCGTTCAACAGTTCCGCGAGACGGTCGCGGGAGATTTTGTTTTCGTTGGATTTTTGCTTGGTCATTTGATTCCTCCTTTAGATTGAAAAGCAGATTATATGTCAGAGCGCTTTTGGGCGCCAATTTGAACACATCGTCTCAATAACTCGACCTCTCAACTTCTCTCGCATGCGTAATGGCAAAGTAGTTTGTTGATGATTCGTGGCGCTCTGACTACTGCTGGAAGGTCATGTCCGACCGAGGCGGGCAACGACGGGTCTCGCTTGTTGTGCCAGGCGTCAACGACGGCGATTCCAAGATACAAGCCGCTTACGATGCGTGCTGACTTCGACATTGGACGTTGGCGTTCCCTGTAGCGGCCGGCGTGTCGCATGCGATCTCTCATCACTCGTCACGCGCTTGCTGATCGCTTCGTCTAAAGTAGTTTTTGCATCTATCTTATGAAAAAGAAATCCACGTCTCAATCTACTTTCTCGAATATCGGGGTTTTTACTGTCCTGCTTGCGGTCCTGGTCGGGCTCTTTCTGCTTGTGGCGGGCCTATCGCTGAACGCATCCGCTCGGGTGGATAGCAATCCTGGATTCACCCAAGGGAACACACCGCTATTGCTGACACAAAAGGTTACCGCCAGCGACGGCACAACCAACAGCTACTTTGGCTCGGCGGACGCGCTGAACGGTTCCACTGCACTCATCGGTGCCGATGGCGAGAACAGTTTTCAAGGTGCTGCTTACCTATTTACCAACTCGAATGCTCTTTGGGTCCAGGGACAGAAGCTAACCGCAAGCGACGGCCTGCCGGGGGACGAATTCGGTTACCGCGTAGCACTTGCGGACGCGACGCTTGTTGTGGGCGCATTCAGCGCCACCGTTAACGGCAACACCAGTCAGGGCGCGGCTTATGTGTTTACGAAGTCGAATAACACTTGGAGCGAAAGTCAGAAGCTGACCGCAAACGACGGTGGCTTGTTCGACAACTTCGGTGCTGCAGTTGCGCTCGACGGCGCAACCCTCGTGGTTGGTGCAAATGGCGCCACTGTCGGCGGCAACCCTGCCCAAGGCGCTGTCTATGTCTTCACTGCGTCGAACGGCACTTGGATGCAGACCCAGAAGCTCACTGTCGATGATGGTGCTGCCTACGATAACTTCGGCCTGTCGGTCGCACTCCAAGGCTCGACCATTCTGGTCGGTTCGCCGCATGCCACGGTGGGCACCAACCAAGTCCAAGGCGCAATCTATGCCTTCACTCAGTCGAATGGCGCTTGGACCCAGACGCAGAAACTCACCGCGAGCGACGGGGCGGCGAACGACAGCTTCGGTCAGTCCGTTGCCATCAGCGACAGTACTGCGCTTGTCGGCGCGTACAATGCGAGAGTCAATGGTCATTCCGGTCAGGGTGCCGCCTACATCTTTACCAATTCCAATAACAACTGGAACCAGACGCAAAAGCTCACCGCTAGCGACGGCACGGCGAATGCCAACTTCGGTAACGCAGTGGCCCTCGACTCCACTCAAGCCCTCATCGGAGCGGACGTCTCGACGGTCGGAAACAATACCAGTCAGGGTAAGGCGTATCTCTTTGAGGAATCGAATGGCAACTGGAGCCAGTCTGCCACGCTGGTGGCCAGCGACGGAGCGACGGACGATTTTTTCGGCGCCGCCCTGACGTTGGACGGTCCCGCACTGCTCGTCAGCACACCGCACCCCACCATAGGTGGCAATACCTACCAGGGCGCTGCCTACTTCTACAGTCAGAGAACTATTCCATCACCAAGGCCTCGCCCAACTCCAGTGCCCCGGTGAGCTACCGAAAACTGCGACCGGCAAGATTCAAAATATGTCTTGAGAGCGCAACGGACCGCGATCACTGCGCAGTGACTCGGTCCTAACTCTCAACCGACTGTCGTTCCGTAGCTTCAGCACAGGTTAAAGCCTTGCGTTAACGCGGATCCACTTTCAACCTTCGATTGATGGATTGGCGCGAGCGTAATCACGATTCAAGTGCCGAAAGCCCAATCGGCTTGGACCCTGTTGCACAATTGTAACAGTTAAAGAGTGGCGTCGACTGAGTCGCTGCCCTAAAAGTGCCGCACTATGAAAATCCTCCTCGCGACTTTCTCTCTGATCACTCTCGCTCTTCTCGCTGCGTCGACGGGGCGAGCCCAATTCGTGCCCGGCCCGAACCCAATCGCCGGCACCGTCACCACCGCACAAACTCTCCACAGCGGCGCGGGCGTGGTCAGCTCGACCGGTAACTTGCAAGTGAGTGGGAGCAGCGTCGCCATTACCGTCACCGGCACTTCGTCGATCCAGAACGATGGCATGATCAAGCAAACCGGCACTGGCCGCGCGATCCGCGATAACACCGGCGGGCTGACCCTGACTGTGACGAACAACGCCGGCGCGCTCCTGCAGGCAGCCGATGCCGATCCCATCCAGATGAACAAACCGAATAGCAGTATCTCTTTCGATAACTATGGCAGTGTCATCTCACTGAACGCCTCCGCCGGCGGCTCGCAGGCGATCGATTGGAACGCAATCACGACCGGCAGCAACACGCTGCATAACTATCCCACGGGATTTATCGAAGCGTTCGAAGCGGACGGCGTACGCCCCGGCGTGAACGGCAGCGTTATCAACGAAGGAACGATCAAGGCGGTTACCAACACCGGGAGCAGCAGCGACGGTGTCGACGGGCAGAGCAATAACGGGCTTGTGATTAACAACAACGGCAATGGCCTCATCGAAGGCGGTCGCCACGGCATCACTGTCGGGGCCGCGAACAGCATGGTCAGCTTCACCCTCAGCGTCACTAATCAACTGAACGCCATCATCCAGGGCGACAACGGCTCCGGCATGAACATCGATGGCTTCAACGCCAACGAGGTAGTCACGATTCAGAACGACGGGACGATCACGGGTAACGGCGTGACCGGTGATGGCGACGGAGTCGACGTTGACGGCCTCGTCAACCTAACGAATACAGGAGTAATCCGGTCGCTCAATGCCTTCAGCGACGTTCCCGGCGGGGCGAGCGAAGGTGTCACCGTCGGTGGCGGCACCATTACTAATTCGGGCACCATCGAAGGCGACGTCGTCGCGGGCAACGTCAACGCCGTCGGTCGCGGCATTACCCTGGCTGGAGTCGACACCAGTGGCACACCGGAACCGATCTATGCCAATAGCGTGGTAACAAACAGCGGCTTTATCAGAGGCCAGACTGACTCTGCCATTGTCGTCCTCGGCGCGGCCAGCGGCTTTACCGTCACCATCAATAACGAACGCGACGGCACGATCGAGGGAGGCGGCGACACGGCCGCTGCGATTCAAACCGGCGCCGATAACGACACGCTCAACAACGCCGGCGACGTGATCGCCGATGCGAGCGGCAAAGCGATCGACCTCGGTGATGGCGACGACACGCTCAACATCACCGGCGGCACCATCCAGGGCGACATCTCCGGTGGGAGCGGCACGAACACCTGCACGATCGATCCCGGCGGGAAGCATTCCTTCAACTACACCGGCGCGATTTCCGATTTCGACAGCGTCGAGATAAAAAGCGGCGTCGTCTCTTTCTTCGGCGCGAGCACTTACACCGGCACCACGACGGTCAGCGGCGGCACCCTGATCGCCGCGAACACCACCGGGAGCGCCACCGGCAGCGGCCCCGTGCATGTGACCGGCGGCACGCTCGGCGGCAACGGTAGCATCGGCGGCGCCGTCACGATCGGCGGAGGCAGCGGTTCCGCTGCGCTCGCCCCGGGAGTGCACCCGCAAAATGAGGCGACACTTGTCATCCAAGGCAGCCTTACATTTCAGACCGGCGGGACCTATCTCTATACGTTCAAGGCCACCGGCAACAACTCCGAGGCTGACGAAGTCATCGCGAACGGCGTCACCATCTCCGGCGGCGCCACTTTAGCTGTTGACGCAAAAACCGGTGTCCGACTCCGCGTAGGAACCACGTTCACGGCCATCAGCAACACCGCGGCCACACCTATCGCCGGGACCTTTGCCAATCTCCCCGATGGCTCGATAATAACAACCAAGGGCAATAACTTTCAGGCGAGTTACGAAGGTGGCGATGGCAACGATCTTACGCTTACCGTAGTGCATTAGCGGTAACCGCTAGTCGGAATGCGAATTTCGTGGATCTGTTTGTGGACGCCTGAGATCGCTCCCCAGTGAAGTAACTTCGATATTGGGCGTTGGACGCCTGCTCGCGATTTATCGGAGTTCGGCGTTTTCCAGCCCTATCCGCCACTCACCTGTCACGCCGTCTTGTCGAGCCGTAGCTTCCTGACGCGCCGTAGCTTCAGCGAAGGGTTAGCGAAGGTTGAAGCCTCCGCGAAGACTTAGCATCGCTAGAAGGATTTGCGCCGAATCCGTGATAGCCGAACATTTTCTTCAACTCTATGCCAATTTCGTTGATGCCAATTATTCAGAGCTACGTCGATGCGAGCAATGCACACGATGTGAAGTCAATTCTCGCCTGTTTTGCCGATGACGCCGTCGTACGTGACGAGAACGAAACTCGCCGCGGCAAAATCGATATCGAACGCTGGGTAACCGAAACGATCGACAAATACAAGTTTCACTTCAAACCGCTCAGTACCGAACATCGCGCCAACGAAACTGTCGTGAGCGTGGAAGTCTCGGGAAGCTTTCCGGGCAGCCCGGTCACGCTTGATTATCATTTTACCGTCGTGAACGAAAAGGTGTCGTCGCTGATAATCGATTCTTGACCTTCGATACCCGTCACTCGCTCGCCAAGCCATCTCGTCGAGCCGTAGCTTCCGCGAAGGGGGAAGCCGCAACGAAGGCTGCTCTCTTAGTGAACTTCTTAACTCCTACTTCTTCCTTCTGACTTCTTCCTCCGTCCTTTTAGCACTGCTCCGCAGTGACTCCATTCGTTCACCAGCCCAACTCGTCACTCATCACCTGTCACTCATCACTTCGTCTGAACTTCTTCCTTTTCCCTCTTCCTTCTTACTTTTCCTGCTGTCATTGACAGCTTCACTTTCGAAGTCATCGGCGGAAGTTTGCGCGCGCCTTCATCGAGGCGGCGCTCGAAATCCTGCGAAATATTCGCGTAGAACGGATACGTCGTCGGATTCGCCGCCAGCGGGCGGTAACGGAAATGCTTGTACATCCAAAGCCAGGGCGCGGGATTTTTCCGCACAACCGGCTCGAACTGGTCCCAGCAAGCTTGGGCCATTTCCTGGAGCGAAGCACCCGGGGGAAATTCAATCCGGGGATGAAAAACCACGCGGTAACGCCCGCCGGGCAACGGCTCGCAATGGACGTTGATAAGTGGCGCGCCAGTGCGCTGGTGCAGCCACACGTGAGCAAACGTGACGCAGCGTTCAAGCCCGAAGCACTTAATCGCCACGGTCGGCAGTTTCGCCGAAATTGTCAGATCGACGAGCAAGGCGAAGCGTTCGCCGCGGCGCAGGGCCCGGTAAAGATGCAAGACTGCGCCTTTGCGCGGTGCCACGCGATGGCCGCTTCTCTGGCGCAAGTTCAGGAAGATCGGATCGAGCAGTGGATTCTTGAATTGCTGCGCGATGACGACACCTTCGAGACCGGCGAACGCCGAGACAATGCTGAGCCATTCGAAGTTGCTGTAATGATAGCAACCGACAATGACCGGCTTGCCCGGGCGCGTGTTTTCCTCATCCCATCTCTCGCGATTCTCGAACTCAACATAACGCGAGAAATTTTCACTCGTTAGGCGCGGGCTCCAGAAAAAATCGAGCATGGTGCGCGCAAAATGCTGATAAGATTCACGCACGATCTGCGCCCGGCGCTCGGCTGAAATCTCATCGCCAAAGGCCACGCGCAGATTACTCAGCGCAACGCGCCGGCCCCGACGATCGAGCATGGCGGCGAGCGAGCCGAGCAAAAGGGCCAGCCGATAACAAGCTTTGCGCGACAAAAGCGGAATGACTTTCGTGGCGAATTTGAGCCCCACCCACTCCAGACGGTAGCGAATCTTTCTCGCCGTGCGCATCGCTCCAGTGTAACCACGCTTCCCGCAGGCTGCGAACGCCCGCTCAGCTAGCAAGCGCTGAACTCGTCACTCGTCACCTGTCACTCGTCACTTCCTGTGAACTTCTTACTTCTTACTTCGTTCATGGGATTCCGCAGTCGGATCGTTTCAGTCAACGATCCACTCCAACGGTCGCGGTTGAAAATTCAGGTCGCGTTTTGCCTTGGCGTTCGACACGCCTCGCAGCTGAGTCCCGTAGTAAACCGCATCCGCTCCACCATCCCCTTTTTGAGTAGCCTCGACTGATACCTGCGGCGGTGGTGGAGCATTCAGCCATCGAGCAAACGCAGGGAGCCATTCGCGCAGCGCTAAAGGTTGATCATTCGCAATCAGATAAATCCCAGGATTGCCGCGCTCTGCTGCTGCAACGGTGGCAATCGCCGCGTCCTCAATGTGTAACCACGACCAAACGCCTTCGCCATTCCCGATGATTGGAAACTGCTGCTGTCGCACCTGTTGGGCAACATCGCCATCGGGGTTGAACCAGGTGCCAGGTCCATAGAAGAAACCATAACGTAAGACGATCCCTTCCATGTTGGGATTTCCTAGTAAGCGATGCTCAAGCTCAGTTAGCTCGCGGGCACTTGCTGCAACCGCAGGCGAGGCATCCAATGCCAGGGGCGTATCTTCATCTGCCAATCCAGGACCAGGAATCGCATAGAATGCGACTGACTGCCTCAGGTAGCGCCGCACACCGGCTGCTTGCGCGGCTGCCAGCACATTCGCGCCCCCTTCCAAACGGATGCGATTGTTGAGAGCGGCGGCGGCGTTCATTGACTCAGGAGTGTAGGTTCTGGGTAGGGCGGTGAGTTGTTCAATCACGACTTCAGGCTGAGCACGACTCACAACCGCTTTGACCGCATCGGTATCAAATACATCGGCGATGGCAGGTTCTATGCCTCGTTGCACCAAAGCCCGAGCTTTTTCTGGAGAACGGGTTAGCGCAACGAGAGCGTGTCCGTTGGCGAGCAATTTCGCGATCAGCGGACGACCGATCGCTCCCGTTCCGCCTGCAACAAAGATCTTCATCTGTGAACCTCCTCTTGAAGTATGAGACTATTCTTCTTAATTCTTACTTGAAGTTCGCGCGCCTCCCGGGTTGCTCCTACCCTCGTCGCTAATGCCTTTCTCATCTGCGCACACGACGTAACGCGTTCTATCGCGATACGCGTCAACCTACGGAACCAGAAAAAACTTTCCTGTGTATGGATCTTTCACGGCGGACCCGGACGCGAAATCAGTGACATCGATATACTTCTCCTCTTCCGGCAGATAAGGACTCGAGACCATACCTTTCCGGCCCGGGACCGGAATTCCATAGGGCAAAGCAGCTTTTGCTTTTGCTATATCCGCGGCTGAAACAGGCCGCACGCTGCCAGTAAGGTCTTCTTCTTTAGGAGGGTGTGATGGTTGTCCGACTGCGGGCGGCGTTGCGGCGGCCGCAGGTTCTGCTCGCGAAGTCCGTCGCCGCGTGGCCTGCGGCGTATTCGCAGGCTGAGGGCGCGTCGACTGAGGCGGAGATGGAGGCTGGGACTGTAAAGGCTTGGAAATCGAGTGACCAACTTTCTTGAAGAAGTCTCCCACCGGTCCAGCGTTTACATAGGGTCCGCTCAAGACCAAAACCGGGATCATCACTAATAATAAGGGTTTCATTTTCATCACCGACAACTCAAAGAATCGTCTCGTTTGTTTGGGTTGGATTTCCTGAGCCTGAAAGAAAAGAAAATTTTTCCTTCAAGACGCGGGGTAGCACCACTCAGCACCCAGCCCAAACTCCAACCGCGCTTCTTGACATTGTCACCGATGCGGCTGTCCCACAATGGGAACTTGCAACTAATGTTAACAAACAGCGAAGCGCGTTCTGCCGCTGCCTCGTTCGAATTGATTCCAACCACGGCTGCAGCCGCTCGAACTAATTACTGAGGTCGGTGGGCGGAATAACGTGGGAGAAATCGACTGTCAGTCGAATGTCGCCGGCTGGGTCAGATCGAGTGATGACGCCGTGATCCTCGTTGACGAACTTCCAAAGAGACAAGACTAACTTCCCGATCGCCTCGCGATCGAAGACAAAGCCGTGCATATGAACCACAGACTCTCCTCCCTTAATCATATAATCAATCACCGCGTCGATATCACCCCGGTGCACATCGACAGGTCCGATTGGCCTGAAGCCGGCCTCGAGCAGTGAGTGGAGTGGGGCGCCGTTGCCATCTATGACATGGGCGAGATACTCTTCGTCGGGCGCATCGCGACCACTCTCCTTGATGGCGTACACCATCATGATTTTCACCAAAAGCGAGCAGAGCCCGAAGCCGCGCGCGGCTGGGTGGAACATCAGGCCACCAACCTCCGCTTTCTTCGTCGATCTCTCATCACCGGATCCTTGAATGATGCCAGTGCCGATAATGTTGTCGGTCGTCCGGTTCAGCACATGAAATAATCGGCGCTCACGCGCTGCATCAAGGAAAGCCTGCGCTGGACGATCAAAGAGTGTTCCTTCGTTCAGCGCCTCGATAAACGTGAACGGGATTCGGTACTCGGCCTCTCCTGTCAGTCGCACATCGATCTTGTCCTGATCTCTGATGACTGGCGGCCTGGGATCCATCTCGAGGGCGCCAATCTATGGGTCAGTGGCGGAACTCGCAAGCGTCCACCCCGAGTTGCAGAATCCACATTCGCAGAACACGAAATTTTCCGGACGCACGTTTCTGCCCGGCCTTTACACGATCGAATTCACCGCGAACCCGTGTATCGCCTTCTGCAGTTACATGAACGCAGTTAGCTTTTCATGAGCGCGCACGATCAACCGCTTTCCGTCCCGAAGCGCGTCTTACTCGCGTTGTCGGCTGTCGTCGAGAACGGATATGATTGGCAACAAGCCCCACGCTAGCGGCGATAACAGCCCCGGCAGCGATGATTTTTGCCAGAACAGCCGGATCTTCGGCCGCCGCTGCCCAGCGGCGGTAGAAAGGCTCGCGGGGCGCCTCCGGTTTCGCCCAATGAAACCGTTCCTGAACCTCTTGAGGGAGCTCGGTGAAATACACCTTAAAGATTCCAGTTTTAGTTTTAAGCTCAATCCCATCCGCTTCGATGCGGATCACCGTCGCGTCTTTGTATACCTTGCCGCTTACAGTTTTGAAGTCCTCCGAAAGTGCGAGTGAAGCGAACAGGACTGCCAAAATTAGGGTTCCACAATACTTCACGCGGCGAGATTCTGTCTGTTTTGCTCTCTGCACGGCAACGCAAAAATAATAAAAGATGGTGACCCGTTTCCGCCCCATCGACCTCGTTGCCAATGAGGCACGACCGCGGTCTAGTTAAGTTCAGGAGAGAGTTGAGCGTTTGGCGTCGGCGTGGAGAATCAGGGCATGAGTGATACTCTTCTTTCACGCTTCCTGCGCTACGTCCAGATCGATACGCAGTCGGACGAAACCAGTAAAACTTTTCCGAGTACGTCAGGTCAATTGGTTCTGCTCGAGATGCTGAAGCAGGAGCTGAGTGAACTCGGTGCGGCGGACGTGCAGATGACCAGGCACGGTTATGTGTTGGCCAGCATCCCTGCCAACACGCGCAAAGCCCGCGTGCCGACAGTGGCCTTTCTCGCCCATGTGGACACGGCGCCGGACTGCTCCGGTAAAAACGTGAAACCGATCGTTCATCGCAAATACGACGGACGCGTCATGAAGTTTCCGGATAAACCGGGCCTGACTCTTGATCCCGCGACGTCGCCGGAGTTACGAACGGCCATTGGAAAAGACATCGTGACCGCCAGCGGCACGACGTTGCTCGGCTCCGACGACAAGTCGGGCGTCGCGGTGATCATGACTTTGGTCGAGCGGTTGCTCCGGGAGACAAAACGGAAACACGGACTCATTCGAGTTTGCTTCACGCCCGATGAAGAGATCGGCCGTGGTGTGGACAAACTCGATCTGCGCATGCTCGGAGCCGATGTTGCTTACACGCTGGACGGCGGTCCGCCAGGGGAGATTTGCTGGGAAACCTTTTCTGGCGATGCGGCCGAAGTCATCATCGATGGCATCACCACGCATACGATGGAGGCAAAGGCCAAAGGGATGGTGAACGCGGCCTATCTGGCGGGCAAACTTCTGGCAGCGCTGCCGCGCGAACGCTGCGCGCCGGAGACAACCGACGGGCGGGACGGATTCATTCACCCCATCCATGTCGAAGGCCGAACCGAGCGGACCGTCGTGAAATTTCTCCTGCGCGACTTCGAGCTCAAGGGGCTGGCGGACAAGGGCAAAATATTGCGTGGCCTTTGCCGGGGATTACAAGCTAGCGAACCGCGGGCGCGCGTCCGCTGCAAGCTCCGCAAACAATATCGCAACATGGCTTACTGGTTGCGCAAGGACATGCGCCCGGTTGAGCTGGCGCGGGAGGCGTTCGTAGTGGCGGGACTCAAACCCTATGATCACGTCATCCGTGGCGGGACCGATGGCTCACGCCTGACCGAGCTCGGCCTTCCGACCCCAAATCTGTTTTGCGGTGAGCACAACGCGCATGGTCCGCTCGAATGGGTTGCGGTGCAGGACATGGAGTCGGCCGTAACCGCCTGTATGTATCTGGCTGAGTTATGGGAAAGAAAAAGCTGAATTGCTGCGTGTGATCCGCGTCCTGAGACAAGCCGCGTGGAGCGAAGCGATTTACGCGGCCTGCGCTCATCTCGCAGCGTTGTGGGAAAGAAAAGGCTGAGTTGAACTCAAACGTCAAACAGCCTCCTCGCGAATGGAGCCGCGGGGACGCGAGCCACATAGATGGGCAAACCGAGAGGCCGAACGAGCGGGAGCGAATGAATCAATGCTTTCCGAGTAGTTTTAACGAAGGAGGAACCCTTAACAATCAACCATCGACTCTTACTTCGATTCTGTCGTCGCCAATAATGAGTCCAGATCCAGTGGCCGCGTATACATCGCGAGGCCACCGTCCGGCGTACACGGCCATTCTTCTTGCGGTCGGTCCCAATACAATTCCACGCCATTACCATCCGGATCACGCAGATAGAGTGCTTCACTCACGCCATGATCCGAAGCTCCTTCAAGTGGGATGCCTGCCTTCTGCAAGCGCCGCACTGCGTCACGCAGTTCTGCCCGCGTCGGGTAAAGAATGGCCAGGTGATAAAGCCCCGTCGTTCCGCTGGCCGGAGGGTGACCGCCGTCACTCTCCCAAGTGTTCAATCCGATGTGATGATGATACCCGCCGGCCGAGAGAAATGCCGCTGACGATCCGAAACGCTGGGTCAGCTCGAACCCAAGCACATCGCGATAAAATCCAAGGGCACGCTCCAAGTTCGCCACTTTCAAATGCACGTGACCCATCCGGACGTCGGGATGAATTGCTTTCGCGGGCACGCCGTAATGTCGCGTTATAAACGCTGTTTGGGCAAATGTACCGCGAACACGATGGCGATAAGATGAACGGTTCATGATCCCCTCTACCGCTTAGTCACTAGTCACATGCCTGTCCCCCATGGCAGGTCACTCGCCGCTCGTCACAAAGCCTGCCCGCCGTGGTGGCTCACTCGCCACTCGCTTGTCCGCCGTAGCCTTGTGCATAGGCTGATCACCTATCACTCACACGAGCGTGAACATTCGGAGAGCGCAACGGCCTGCGATCACCCCGCAGTGAGTCACTTTGTTTGACATCTCTCACAGCACACGACCTATAAAGTGATTACTTTTTTCAGGAGGTTCAGATATGTAACACGCGAACCGTTCGCCGAGGCGAGCGAAGCTGACGGCGACCGTACAGACTAAGGTCCTATTCACCGCGAGTGAGAGTCACTCTATGCTGAGCTTGTCGGTGTTGCCCACTGCCATTGTCATCACATACCAACAATCAATTAGAAATCTAAAAATTATGCGTTTGAGAATACGAACTATACTTTGTTGCACAGCGATCTTTTCCGCTGTCAGCTTTTTCACAATCACGTTTGCCGAGACAAATCCGCTTTCAAAGCCTCAGGTGGCTGAGCGCATCGCCAAAGTGGAAAACGGCGTGGATGATTTCGAGAAGTATCTCACCACCCGCGGCGAAAACGCCAAGGATCAGGCCGGATCGGCGAAGAGCAGCGGAGCGGAAAAGAGCAGCGGAGCGGCAAAGCGCGGCCAGGGTGAAAACTCCGCGAACAAGGATGCGCGGAAAGATCAAGCCAAGGATCAGGGCAAGCAATCAAAAGACGACCTTCAGAACGCCATGGACGATTTGAATCGCACCACAAACCGTCTGCGGCGCAAGTTCGATGAAACGGCGAATTATCTGGAGACCAAAGTGCAAATGGAGCAGGTCATGGACAGCGCCCGCCGCGTTAATCAGGTGGTGGGGAAAGGCAGTAATGACGGCCAGGCAGAACGCCTCTGGACTGCTTTGCGAGCGAGTATCAATGATCTGGCGCGCTGCTACAACCTGACCCCCATGTCATAGGGAGCGGCAGACGCTGCCGGGCTACGGTCTATTTAGGTATTGTGAGCCGATTGCCCGGTAACGGGACTGGTCCCAGCGGAGACAGCGACGCGGAAACGCTTGCCATCGTTCCAAGCCAATTTGCAGAGCGTAAAAAATTTCCGAAAGCCCACCGTGGCTGGTATTCTGTTCAACCAGGACCGGCTTTAAGACTTCGAACCATCACGTTGCTATACGTGATTCACGTATAGCAATACGCCAAAAATTTGTATGAACGCGCGCTAAGCACTAACGCCGACACAGCCCATTCGACTTGCTCCCTCCAGGGCCGGCAAGCAGCGCAGACTAATTGGCGGCTACAAGCTTGGCACAACGCCTCGACCCGTCTTCATTAATTTCGGCGCGCCAAGCACAGCCCGTTCGACTTCTCTCAGGGCAGGCTTATTGGCGAGCTACAGGGACAGAGCAACGCCAGGCTGTCGTAATGCTATACGTGACTCAAGTATAGCGACATTCGGCAAAAAGCTCTATTCGAGCAGCTTTCTCAGATTTTGAAGCACGGCGTCTTCTTCCTCAGAGCGCGCGCCATCGGCGAGAAAGAGCTCCTGGCACAGATCCAATGCTTGTCCCTTCACTGCCGCGGTTCCAAGCCTATCCCTTATCGAA
>CAVXHW010000025.1:0-72866 GCA_963761585.1 uncultured Verrucomicrobiae bacterium | reverse complement strand
GGTGCAGGCTGGATCGTCAATCGCGTGAATGTAGCATCGCTCGCGCGGAGCCCACTCGAACCAGACATTCGGCAGCGCACGCAGCTTGGGATCGGGATCAATGGTGTCGTGATAGGCCAGATATGCGACCGGAACTCCGCCCGCCGCCGTCTCTTCCGCCGCCGCGACCGCATTGACGATCTTCATATACTGCATCTGCGGCGAAAGCTTTTTGCATTGCGCGCATCGACACCACGCGCCGTCCCATACGTCGGCGCCCCAGATGTGGAGAAGTTGGTTTTCGGGATATTCGCGGACGTACTGCAGTGCACCCTCGCACACGATGCGTACCGCATCGGCATTCGAGACGCAGAGATTTCCGCGCGCCATCCGCGCACCGTCGGCGCCCTGCGGAAAATATTCCGGATGAGACTCGAACTGGTCGCGAGGCATCAGGATTTGGAGGACGTGGCCGCCGTACTCAACCCCGATGCCATAGGATTTGTAGAGCGGCGCAAGTTCGTCGATACGCAGGCGCGTATCCTGCGCATGGCGAATGTACTCGAAAGCGTTGATGCCTCTTCGCGCCATCCACGGAATGAACTCGCGATCAAACTTGAGATGCAACTTAAGCCGGTCGGGGTACGTGTAGTTCCAGGTCATGATGTCCGACGCGAAGGCGCGCCGTTTGAATGGCGGGATTACTGAGTACGGCTTCAGACGCGCCACCGCCGCAAGCGATAGCTTCGGAAAACTGGGGGCGGCGCCCGGAATGAAGCGCGCACCCAAACGCTCCATCAGATCGTTTGCAGCGTGCAACAAACCCCGTTCGCTGCCGGCCTGAATCGCAAAAGCGTTCTTCCCCGGACGCGCAACCTGGAAGCTATCATCTTTAAGGCTGGAAGGTCCGGGATTATCTATTTCGTCGGAACCGAATGAAACCAGCATCACGCCGACATCGATCGCGGCATCCGACCTGACCGTCGCCTCGCGTCCGAACATCGCGCCAAGACCTACAGCCAACTCACGAGCCGCAATCGACGTAACCTGACCCGGACTTTTGCTATGTTTGATGACGACTTTGGACGTTCCCCCGCCCGCTTTCTTCGGCATCGTCCCCTGATTCCCCCCTCAATCGCTAAGTTTTTTCCGCTCTCTTGAGATGATAACATCGGTAATCCAGTTTAACTGAAAACAAACATAAACAGCCAGTTGACAATTCTTGTTGATTTGTAACAGACGGATCCAGTGAAAATGGAGCGCCAAACGCATCGCGCGAGAATATGCCTAGCCCCAATGAAATCCTGACCGAACTGAAGAAAGTCAAATACCCCGGATTCACCCGCGATATCGTGTCGTTCGGCATCATCAAGGATATCGAGGTCGGCTACTCGGGCGTCACCGTGTCGCTGACTATTCAGTCCGCCAAGCCCGAAGTGGTCACCCGGATCGTCGAAGACATCAAGGCCGCCGTAGGCGCGATGCCGGGTGTTCCCGGCGTCAAGGTCGAAGTCGAACAACCCGCGCCAACGCAGCCGCGAGCCGCATCGGCGGGAAAGCCGCAGCATCGAAGGCGTCAACCACATCGTCGCGGTCGCCAGCGGCAAAGGTGGCGTGGGCAAATCCACCGTCGCGGTCAACCTCGCGCTCGCGATGAAGGCGCTGGGCTGGCGCGTCGGACTGATGGATGCCGACGTGTATGGTCCCAGCGTCGCGATGATGGTCGGCACCGAGGGCAAGGTTAATCTTACACCCGAGCGGCAAAATCATACCGCTGGAAAGGTACGGTATCCGCTATGTCTCGATGGCGTTTTTCGTCGCCGACGAGCAGGCCGTGATCTGGCGCGGTCCGATGGTGACCAAGCTGGAGACCGAATTCCTGTTCAACGTCGAATGGGGCGAGCTCGACTGCCTCATCCTCGACTTGCCGCCCGGCACCGGCGACGCGCAATTGACGATCACGCAACGAGTGAAACTCGACGGCGGCGTCATCGTCACCACGCCACAGGAAATCGCACTGGTCGACGTCCGCCGCGGCGTTCAGATGTTCACCGAGGTGAACGTTCCGGTCCTCGGCGTGGTCGAGAACATGAGCTATTACGTTTGCGGCAAGTGCCACAAACGGCACGAGATCTTTTCGCACGGCGGCGGCGCGCGCCTCGCCGAAACCCTCGAGGTCCCGTTTCTCGGCGAGCTGCCGATCACGCGCGAGCTGCGCGAGGGCGGCGATAGTGCGATGCCGCTGGTCGCCGTGAACCCGTCGCATCCGGTGACGACCGCGTTCAAGGCAGTCGCCACGAAAATCATCGAAGGACTGGAGGAGCATCCCGAACTGACGGCGTTCGCCGTCTTCGATGTCGAGACCCGAGTCGACAAACACCTCCTCAACCAGGTCTACTTCGAGGGTCAAGGACTCAGCGACAGCGAGGCTTTCGAGCGCTATCGCGAAGATTTGCGGCGGCGTCGCGACAGCGACTTTCTTCCCCATCACGCTGCATCTTCCGATTTCGATCGCAATCGGTAATGTCGGTGATGACTACGCCCTGAACGCGGTGGAGAGCCTCGCGCTCGCGGACTACTCGGAGGAGCATCTCACACGCGAATTCTGGTCCCGCTATGAGCGCTTTGCCGGAACCCTGGTCAGCTTCAACGGACGCCGCTTCGATTTCCCGGTGCTCGAGCTTGCGGCATTGCGCCACGGTGTCGCCGCGCCATCGCATTTCGAAGACGACAGCCAGGCCCGCAGTCGATACTCAAGCGCGCGTCATTATGATCTATTTGACTACCTGACCAACTGCGGCGCGGTGTCGCTCGCGGGAGGCATGGACCTGCTGCTCAAGATGATCGGTATGCCGGGAAAAACCGGCATGGACGGTTCGATGGTGCAGGAATATTTCGAAGCCGGCCGCCTCGAAGAGATTCATCGCTACTGCCGCAGCGACGTAGTCCAAACCTACTTTCTGTTTTTGCGGGTCGCTCTGATGCGCGGAGAAATCGACGAAGACACCTATCGCGCCGCATCGGAAGCGTCGCAACATTTCATGATCGAGGAAGAGGCGCTCGCCAGCAAGAAAATCGCGTGACCGAGAAACCAAAGATCCGCTCATCGTCATCTCGCGCGATGAGGAGGAGCATATCGGGCAGTGCCTGCGCAGCGCCTGGTTTTGCGATGAACTAATCCTGATCGATTCGTTCTCCACCGATCGCACGGTTGAAATCGCGAGAGGCCTCGGCGCCAAGGTCTTCCAGCATGAGTTCACCAACTACGTGATGCAGAAGCAGATGGCCCTCGATCGCGCGACGGGCGAATGGGTCCTGCTGATGGACTCCGATGAGCAGGCGACCCACGACCTCGGCGAGGAGATCCTCGCGGCTGTAACCTCACCGAGCGCGGCCGACGGCTACCGCATCCGGCGAATCCTCTATCATCTCGGCCACTACTATCCGTTCGGCATTTATCCCGACAACCCGTGCGGTTGTTTCGCCGCGAGCGCGGACACATCGGCGGACGCGATCCGCACGACAAGGTGGTCGTCGAGGGAAGCATCGGCAAGCTGATCAGCCCCATCCTCCATTTCAGCTACCGCGACATCGCGGATCACGTCGCCACGATAAATCGGTTTTCGACCCGCGGCGCGATGGAACAAGAGCCGACCGTCTTCACGCCGGTTCAGATGCTAACCAATCCGATGTGGCGATTTTTCAATTTCTACATCCTGCGTGGAGGCTTTCGCGACGGCGGCCGTGGGCTCTATGCCGCGATGACCGCGGCATTCTACGTTTTCCTGAAGTACGCCAAGATGTACGAGCGCAAGCTGAAATCTCGCCGGCTCTGAATATTCACCGCTTCTTGCGTATTCGAAAGTCTTCGACTCGACCAACGGAAGCGAGCACTGCGCACTCCCCACGGCGGAGGCGCCCCGCCGGCATGGAATGCCGCTTCATTTCTTCGTAACAAGCGAATAACTTAGGCGCTGCCTCATGAAACGTCTGTTCAGCTACATGCGCCGTCATTGGCTGACCTACACTTTCGGGATTGTCGCGACCTTCCTGACGGCGACCTTCTACAATTTCGTGCCGCTCCTGACGCGCGACGCGATCAATGCCGCGCAAGCCGGCCACCGTACCTCGCTCGCGCACTACGCCGAATTGATCGCGCTGGTAGCCATCGTCATGGGCACCGCGCGATGGATTTCGCGCTTCGTCATCTTCAACATCGGTCGCGATATCGAATACGAAATCCGCAACGACCTCTTCGCGCACATGGCGAAGCTCGGCCCGAACTTTTATCAGCGCCTGCGCACCGGCGATCTGATGTCGCGGATGGTCAACGACATCACCGCGTTGCGCCTGCTGGTCGGCATGGGCGTGCTGATGATGACCAACACGCCGGTCTACTTCGTCTACGCGCTGATCTTCATGACCTACCTGAATCGGCAGCTGACGGTCGCGGCGATCATCCCCGCGATCCTGCTGCTGTTCGGCGTTCGCAGACTGACCCGCGCACTGATGGAACGCAGCCTCAAGGTGCAACAGGAACTTGGCAACATCGGGGCCAAGGTTCAGGAGAGCCTGGCGGGCATTCATGTCGTGAAAGCCTACACCTTGGAGGAGCACGAGGCGGAGCGCTTTCGCGAGTTGAATGACCGTTACAACGAGCAAGGCCTCGCGCTCGCGCGGACGCGCGGCGGACTGTTTCCAATGATTCGCGCGGCGGCCGCAACCTCGACGATGATCGTCCTCATCTACGGCGGCAGCCTGGTCCGCGCCGGGCAGATGTCGATCGGCGACCTGATGGCGTTCATGCTGTACGTCACGCAGCTCGCGTTCCAGGCGACCTCGTTCGGATGGGTGCTCTCGATTTATCAGCGCGGCAAGGCGGCGATGAAACGCATCGACGAGATTTTCGACGAAGAGGAACAGCAAACCGTCGACGGCCCCGAGGAACGCCTCGAGGTCGCAGGCGCCATCGAATGGCAGAACGTCTCGTTCAGCTATTTTCCGTCGAACGGCAACGGCAAGGGCGCCGAGGGTCCGCTTACGCACTGCAAAATATCAATGTGAAAGTGACCTCCGGCGAGAAGCTCGCGATCGTCGGACGCACCGGTTCCGGGAAATCCACGATGATCAAAGCTGCTCGGACGGCTGATCGAGCCGACCGAGGGACGCGTGCTGCTCGACGGCCGCGACATTCGCGAGATTCCCGTCCGCGCGCTGCGACGGACCATCGGCGTGGTTCCGCAGGAGCCGACGCTGTTCTCCGACACGCTCGCACGCAACATCGCATTCGGCGCGCCCGATGCGGATATGAAGGAGATCGAGTTCGCGGCGCAAGTCGCGGGCCTCGCGCCCGATGTCGCGATGCTGCCGCGCGGTTACGACACGATCGTCGGCGAGCGCGGCATGTCGCTGTCCGGGGGGCAGAAGCAGCGCGTCACTATCGCGCGGCTCCTCACCTACCATCCGTCGGTGGTGGTGCTCGACGACGCGCTTTCGAGCGTCGATACCGAAACCGAGCGCGCGGTGCTGCACAACTTAAGCGACAGCGTGCAAGGCCGCACCACCATCGTGGTCGCGCATCGCGCTTCAACAGTGCGCGATGCCGACGAGATCATCGTCCTCGAAGAGGGCCACATCGCAGAGCGCGGCACCCATGAAGAGTTGATGGGCGCGCCACGGAATTTACGCGGAGCTTTTTCATCGCCAGTTGCTCGAAGAAGAGTTGGCGCAATACTGATGGTCCACGAAGAACAGCAGGCGCGCGAGGTCAGGATTTACGACACCCACCTGATCCGATGGATCTGGCAGTTCGTGAAACCCTACCAGCGGCTCTTCTGGATTTCCGTCGTGCTGATGCCGCTCAATTCGGTGTTCGCGCTGGCGCAGCCGTACATCGTCAAACTCACCATCGATATTTTCCTCGCCCATCGCAAAGGTCGCGCCGCCTCGATGGCTGGCGACGCATCGTCGCGCGCGTGGCGCCGGACACGGACTGTTCGTGATGGGCGCGCTGTATCTGATGCTGGTGCTCGGCGAGTTCGGAACCTTCTACGGCCAGTTCTACCTGACGATGATGGTCGCGCAGTACAGCCTCTCCGATTTGCGCCTGGCCTTGTTCCACCGGTCGAACAACTTCCGATGGCATTTTTCGATCGCACGCCGATCGGCCGGCTGGTGAGCCGAATCAGCACCGACATCGACGCGATCAGCGACATGTTCGCATCCGGCTCGCTGACCATCTTATCGACGTTCTGCACCCTGGCCGGCATCGCGCGTCATCATGTTCATGCTGAATCCGCGGCTCGCGCTGTGGGCGTTTCTGCGCGATTCCGCCGCTGCTCCTGATCATTAATTTCTTTCGCGTACGCGCACGCGGTTGTCTATCGCGAGATTCGCGACCGTCTCGCCGCGCGTCAACGCGTACCTCTCCGAATCGATCGACGGGATGGCAGTCATTGCAGCTCTTCACGCGCGAAGACGTCAGCCGCCGCGAATTCGACGCACTCAATAAAAAGCCGCGACGTCGCAGATGCTCGCCAACATCTATGAGGCCGGTCTGTTCTCGTCGGTCGAATCGGTCAGCGCGATCACCGTCGCGGTCATCCTGTGGGTCGGCGGCGGCGACGTCATCCGCCATGCGATCACGATCGGCACGCTGTTCGCCTTCATCGACTACACCCAGCGCTTCTTCGGGCCACTGCGCGAAATCTCCAACAAGTACACCACGCTGCAGTCGGCGCTCGCGGCGGTCGATAAAATCGAGCGCCTGATGATGGAACCGATCACCATCGCGAGTCCGGCCATACCGAAGAGCATGGGCGCGCGCGGCGGGTCGGTCGCCTTCGAGCACGTGAACTTCGAATATCGCAAAGGCGAACCGGTGCTGCGGGACTTGAGCTTCAACGTCGAGCCCGGGCAAAAAATCGCCATCGTCGGGCCGACCGGCTCCGGCAAGACCACCATCATGAAGCTGCTCAACCGCTTCTACGATGTCACCTCGGGACGCATCCTGGTTGACGGCGTCGATGTGCGCGAATGGGACCTGACCGCGCTGCGCCGCGCAATCGGTTTGGTGCAGCAGGACGTTTTCCTGTTCGCCGGCGACATCATGGAAAATGTGCGGCTCGGGCGCGAGAATCTTTCTGAGGAGGGAGTTCGCCAGGCGCTCGCCCGTGCGCAGGCGTTGCGTTTCGTGGAGCGTTTGCCGTCGGGTCTCGCGCAGCAGGTCAGCGAGCGAGGCGCAAATCTCTCATCGGGCCAGCGCCAGCTTTTGTCATTCGCTCGTGCGCTCGCCTACGATCCGAAGATCCTGGTGATGGACGAGGCAACCTCGAGCGTCGACAGCGAAACCGAGCGTCTCATCCAGATCGCGCTCAACGAATTGCTCGCCGAGCGGACCGCATTGGTGATCGCTCATCGCCTATCGACCATCGAGCGTGCCGATCGAATCCTGGTCCTGGCTGGCGGCGCGCTGCGCGAGAGCGGCACCCACGACGAACTACTCAAAATGCACGGGCTCTATTATCGGCTGTTCGAGCTGCAGTACGCGACGATGCAGGAACCCGCGCGCGAAGCCGTGGACTGAGACGTGCGACGCAGCCTGCGCTGTTTCCTGCTTGCGGCAGCGGCGATGCTGCTCGCCGGATGTAACATCGGATACATCACGCGCGGCGCCTATGAAGGGGCGCGTATCCTATGGAATCGCAAGCCGATTCCCCAGGTGATCGCCAATCCCGAGGTCGCGCCTGAAGTCCGCGCGCGGCTCGAAACCGTTCTCGCCGTGCGTGATTTTGCGCGCGACCATCTCGGCCTCAAAGTCGGCAATGCCTACACGACGGTATCGCCGGTCGACAAAGGCGCAATCGTTTATGTGGTTATGGCGGCGCCGCGTGATTCGCTGGAGCCATACGAATGGTGGTTTCCGATAGTCGGGGCGGTGCCCTATCGAGGTTATTTCAACGAGGATGAAGCTCGCGCCCTGGCCAAGGAAATGGAGGCTAAGGGATACGACACGATCGTGCGCCCGGCGGTAGCGTTCTCGAGCCTCGGATTTTTCAATGATCCCCTGCTCGTCGAATCTGCTCCGGCTCGACAGGGTGGAACTCGCCGGCGTGATCACCCACGAACTTTTCCATCGCACCTATTTCCTTCCCAGCAATGTGACTTTCGATGAGTCCGCGGCCAACTATGTCGGCACTCGCGGCGCGGTGGAATTTTTCAAACAGACCGAAGGCGATTCGGCTCCCGACACGATCGCGGCGCGCGGAGTCTTCGATAGCGATATGAAATTCGCTCGCTTCCTGCTGATCGCGGAAGGGAAGTTGCTGAAGATTTACACCAGCGATCTTTCCAGCGAGGAGAAGCTGAAACGGCGCGAGGTCGCATTCGCGGAGATCAAGGCCGACTACGCAAAGCTGAAGCCGACCCTATCGGGGTTGGAGCGATTCGACCTCGACAAGGAGCCGCTCAACAACGCGGTGCTGATTAATTACCTGATCTACTTTCACGATCTCGACAACTTTGCGGCGCTGGAGCGGATCAACCACGGCGACCTGCGAATTACAATCGAGCGCATCATCGCGCTCGCGAAAGCGCATCCCAATGATCCCTTTTATGCGATATGGGAGGTAACTCGTGACGCGCCACCCGGCTAAGCGAGAAGCTCGCCGAGAGCCTGGGTAAGTAGGCCCTCGAAACCGCCGAAAAAATGATCCGCGCCCTCGATCAGTTTGAGCTGTGCGCCGGATGCCTCCGCTAACTCGGTGATGCCGCGCTTCGGGCAATATGAATCATGGTCTCCGGCGACGAGGACGATTTTCTTGCCGCTGCTGGCGGCCGAAGAAAAATCACCCATTCCAACCGGAAGCGCTATGGCGGCGATGGTCGCGACTTCTTTCAGCTCGACGCCCGATCTCATCGCCACCGCCGCGCCGAATGAGTATCCAGCCATAACCGCTTCAGCGCTCGCGATACCCGGCTGTGCGAGGAGAAACTTCATCGCCGCCTTTGCATCGTCGCCCTCGCCCACGCCGCCCGAATGCTCACCCTCGCTCGCGCCCACCCCGCGAAAATTGAACCGCAGGGTCGCGAAACCGCGCTGCCACAATGCCGCGAGGATCGCTTCGACGACGTTGTTGTACATCGAGCCGCCATAGAGCGGGTGCGGATGACAAACCACCGCGGCGGGCGCGACTGATCCGCTCGCTGGTCTCGCGATCAGACCTTCAAGTGTGAGCGCATCGCATGGGATATTGACGGCTTCTTCCTTCATCGCAACATATTCGTGAAACCGGACCATGGAGGCAATTGCAAAATTCGCCGCGGATCGGATGCTCGCGCGTCTCGCACGATGGCTCCGGTTGCTGGGTGCCGATACCACCTTCGACGAGAGCATCGACGGCGCGGCGATGCTGAAGATTGCTCGTGCTGAGAGGCGCATCATGCTGACCCGCGACAAACGCCTGAAAACCGCACCGGATGTCCTCTTTCTCCATTCCAACAACTTCCGCGAACAGCTCCGGCAAGTCATTGTGCGCTATCCTTTCGACATCCTCGAAGGTGCTCTCTCACGATGCGCTCGATGCAACACGTGCCTCATCAAAGTTGATCGCGAAGTCGTGCGTCAGCGCATACCGCCCTTCGTATATGCGGCGAACGACAAGTTTTCGGAGTGCCCGCAATGCGCTCATATTTACTGGGGCGGAACTCATCGCGAGCGAATCCTTGGCGAAATTCGACAAATAGGCAAGGATTTATCGCAGAAACCCGGCCGATGATCTTTTGCGATTGTCATAGAAGCACTGTGTCACTATAAGAGAAAGAATAGATGGGGCATCTCTTTGTTTAATGCCCCAAGGGGAGAGGGACGCCATGAAGAAGGCGCTGTTGGGCGTCACGTTCACCTTCATTCTCGGCCTAACCTGCAATGCTCACGCGGTGTCGCTTACGCTTGAGGGGGTAGGCTCCAGTATCACCGTCGGAAACTCGCAGGCGCTCTATGCCAGCGACAGCGGTGGGCAGGCGACCGCGATAACCGCGGTAGGTATGCCGGCGCCGGGCGGCGGCAAAATTAGCGAACTCGGCGTCCCCTCGATGATGCCGGATGGGCGCGTCGTTTTCGGCGCAGAGGTCACCACCAAGGGCGAACACGGATCCACCGATCGCCAGCAGTGGAAGATCTTTGTCGGCAACCCCGACGCGTCGATTGAACATCGAATAACCACCCTCGAAGTCAAATCAAAGCCGGCATGGTGCAACCCGGTTTATCACGGTGACCCGTATCCCGTAGCCGACGCGGACGGACAGATTGCCTTCATGGCGGCGCTCGGACGGGAGCGCGATGCGCTGATTCTCTATTCGCATGGCACGCTGTCGTGTCTTGCGGAATCGGGAACCAAAACCAACGAGGGCGACGAAATCGCGGTGCTCAGCTTCGGGAGCCCGCAGATGGGCGAGCATGGCGAGGTCGTGTTCAACGCATGGCTGAAGCCCTCGCAACAACATCCAGCGATCAAGACGGATACCGCGGCTGCCGAACACCGGCATCTGCAAGCCCTGCTGATCGCTACCCGCGCCGGAATTCATGAACTTGCGGTGGAAGGCGACTACGGCCCCAACCACACCGAATATCAGCGCCCGTTCGGTCTGCCGAGTGCAATCGCCTCGCCGCAGGGCACGCTGGTGGCATTCAGCGCAAAAACTCCCAGCGGCGCCGCATTGTTTATGTATGACGGCACCGGAATGATTCGAATGTTGCCGACCGGAACCGAAACGCCACTCGGGCCGGTTTCTTACGTTTCACCGGGACGCCCTGGCCTGATGGCCGACGGAACTGCGGCCGTGCTCGCGGGATGCGCCCGAATTCCGGTGATCTTCAGGCTCAATCGCGGATTGCTCGACCTGAGAATTCAGCGCGGACAGTTGACTCCACTCGGCGCGATTATCGAATCGCTCGGCGATCCGGTTTTGACCGCGACGGGAGAGATGTTCGTCGGCGCCACCGACACCGGCGGACGTGAGCAACTCTACGTGTTGGGTCGCAATGATGAGTTCTTTGAGGTGGGATCGCCCGAGATGTTGTACCGCATTGCGTATGACGGTTCTGAAAATCATGAGCACTCGATTTTCACCGGCACTCTGACCGTCAATCAGCACGGCGATTACGGCTACCTCGGCGGTAAGTAGGACCTTCCGCCGCGACCCAGTGCCCGCAGCTATACGATTCCCGCTCGCTGGAAAGCCGCCTCGGCTCCTGTAAAATCGCATGAACCGGCACATCAGGTGCCGGTTTTCTTTCGACTCGAACCGGCAGGAGCAAACTCGCGATGGCATCATTCGATAAATTTCTCCATCTGAACCAGAACCTCTATGACTACGTGATCGCGCACGGACACAATGCCGATCCGATTCTGCGCGATCTCGCGGAAGAGACGCGCAAGCTCGGGCGAATCTCGGGGATGCAAATCGCTCCAGAGCAAGGCACGCTGATGGGCCTCCTCGCCGGTGCGATCGGTGCAAAGTCCGCGATCGAAGTTGGGGTCTTCACCGGCTACAGCTCGCTTTGCGTCGCGCGCGCCCTACCCCCCGACGGCAAATTGCTATGCCTCGACGTCAACGAGGAATGGACCTCGGTCGCACGCCGCTATTGGGATCGCGCCGGTGTCGCGAACAAGATCACCCTCAAGCTTGCGCCGGCGCTGGAAACCCTTCGCGCGCTTCCCGCCTCATATGCCGTGGACTTCGCCTTCGTCGATGCGGACAAGAGCAACTATCGCATCTACTACGAGGAAATCCTGAAGCGCCTTCGCACCAATGGGCTTTTGTTGATCGACAATGTTCTTTGGAATGGCCAGGTGGTCGAGTCGAGCGACAAATCGGAAGACACCGTGGCGATACGTGCGCTGAACGATTTCATCGCGACCGACACCCGCGTCGAAGCCGTGATGATTCCGGTCGCCGACGGAATCACCATCGTGGCGCCGACAGATCGCGTCGCGCGATTAGAACGCGATCGACGTTCGAGATGGCAGGAAGCAGTTCAGCGCATTCGTTCGAAACTGCGAGGGTAATGTGCGCATCCGGATAATTGCTACGCAAGGCGGCGATGGCGGGCGTGGTCAAAATCAGATCGCCGATTCGCTTGAGTTGCAGGAGAAGAATTTTCATCCGCCTTTTTTACTGTAGCGGCACTCTAAGAGCGCCGAAACGCTCGGCGGTCACAGACCGCCGCTACAGAGTGAAATCATCGCGCCATGCGCATCGCGGTTTCGTATGCGTCCAGCAATCGCGTTCGAAAATGGTCCCAGGTAAAATTCTCCACGACGCGACGTCTGGCAGCAGTGCTCATTTCCTTCACGACTTCCCGATGCTGATACAAATGCTCCAGCGCCGCAGCAACAGCGTTAACATCGCCGGGCTTTACGATGATTCCCTCAATTCCATTGCGCACCACATCACCCGCCTCATGCGTGGTGATCTGCGGCAATCCGCACGCTGCCGCTTTGTACGTGACTTTCGCGCTGCCTTCCCATTGCGAGGGGAAAACGTGGATTGTTCCCTGGTTGAGATAATTCTCCGGATCGCGAACGAACCCGACAACGCGAATATTATCGCGCCAGAACTCCTTTAGAAATGGCTTCGCTTCGTCATGCACAAACCCGACTAGCCACAACTCGGCATGTGACAGATTGAGGCGGTGCCACGCTTCGAGCAGGTGTTGAATTCCCTTTCGTTTGATCAATGCGCCCGCAAACACGGCGCGAAATGTTTCCGGCTGTGTGCCTGGCCTGAAGCGCTCCACATCCACTCCGCGCGGAGATAAAAACAGCTTTTCCTCTGGAAAACCGCGAACCCGAAATGTGTGGGCTGCCTTGTCTGACAGAACCAGCAACAGATCAGCGAGTTCATATTCCCTCACAAACCGCTTCCGCTGGAGCAACAGACGGTTTTTCCACCTTTCAAGCGTCGAAACATCGCCTGTCGTTGCTGGCTTGTCGGGGTGGATTTTCTGCTTGCCTCCGTCGCGATGCCAGGTCGGGATCTCGACAATGGATGGGATGCCGAGTCGTTTCGCTACTTGCAGGGAGCGCAAGCAATCACCTGACCAGCTATGAAACAGGTCGTAACGCCGGGTCGCCAACTGGCGTGAGGCGATCCAGTCGAGATATTTCTTCTTGGCTCCATAATAATAAGGCCGGTCAAGAAAGGAGATCAGTCGCACCGGATGCCACCGCAGCGAGTGGATGAATGAAGCAGGGATCTCCCGTTGCCGGTTATCATAGGCGACTGCTTTCCCCAGAAATCCTCCGCGATATGATGCACGCAGTGTTTCAAAAGCGTCCGTATCGAGACCGGAACCGCCAATCCGGGCGAAGATCGAGTACATCAAACGCCGTGGTAAGGTACGCGCCGCGGGCGCCGGACAGATCATTGGCGCAGGAGGATTTAGGGTTTCACCCAGCATCGGCTTACAAGTATTCTGGCGAACGTGGAGCGTGTAAAGTTGTCATTCCGAGCGAAGCGAAGCAAAATCGAGGAATCCCGTGGAATGACCTAAAAGTGCGCGACGGGATCCCTCGACTTCGCTCGGGATGACAAGAAAACTCAGAATCGCTTTCGTTCGCCGTGGTTATTCGCGCAGCGGTGGCGCTGAGGCGTACTGAAACGGCTTGCAGATAGGATTGTAAAAGTCGGCCACGAGGTCCAGCTTGTGACCACGAATGAATGGCCTGAGCACGAATGGCCATTTGGATCGATAAAACGCCTGCGCAACACGACTGTCATCGGTTTTGCTGACGAGCTTGAGCAAGCCCGACCGCAGCTGCAGTGTGATATCTTGTTTAGCCTCGAGCGCGTCTGGAGTTGCGACGTGTACCGGGCTGGGGACGGTGTTCACCGCGCCTGGCTTGCACGCCGGAGAAAATTCGAGATCCCATTGAAGCGATTTGTCCGCGGCGCCAGCCGGAAGCATCGCGATTTATTACAACTGGAGGAGTCGCTTTTCGAGAAGCGGAAGGCTGGGCAGGTGATCGCGGCGTCGCAAATGGTCGTGGACGAGATCACCGATCTTTACCGTTATCCGGCGGACAAGATTGACGTCGTGCGCAATGGCGTCCCACTAGACAAATTCAGGTTCGATCCCGGGCTTCGCGAAAAATCTCGCGCACAGTTGAAACTCAAGAAGGATCAAATTGCGCTGTTGTTCGCAGGTTCGGGCTGGGAACGCAAAGGCTTGCTGTTTGCGATCGAAGCGATGGCGCTCTGTAAAAATCGAAAAATACGGCTGCTGGTCGCCGGCCGGGGAAACGCCAAACCGTATAGAACGATGCGCCTGCGTTTTTGGCGCGAGGATCCCGTGCAATTTCTCGGCGAGGTTGCAGACATGGTGCCATTCTATACGGCAGCGGACATCTTCATTTTGCCCACAATCTACGACCCCTTCTCGAATGCCTGCCTCGAAGCACTGGCCAGCGGGTTACCAGTAATCACAACGCGTTCCAACGGGTTCAGCGAAATCATCGAAGACGGCGTGCACGGATCAGTTGTCGACAACCCGGCCAATCTGGTCGGCTTGCGTGATGCTATTCAATTTTGGTCAGATCAATCCCGTCGCGACGCAGCCCGTTCGGCTAACATCGAACGGGCATCGCAATTCGATATTTCGAAGAATGTCGCGCAAACGCTTGAGATTTTGACACGCGTCGCCCTGTAGGGCGTCTGTGTCAGACCCGAATCGTTTCGGGGTTCACAGAAACGCCCTACAATCCAGATTTTGCGGTCGCAGTGTGAGTGTCTGCTGTCCTCAACGAATTTGCGTTGCCGGTCTGACTAGCCAGCCAACGCGGCATCCGCATCCGGGAAAATCTGAAAGACCTGATCGAGCCGCGAGATTTCAAAGATCGAGCGCACAGTTTCCTGTAATCCGGCCAGCATGAATTTGCCTCCGTCGCCTTCCACCTTTTGCATCGCTTGAATCAAGGCCGCGAGCCCCGCGCTGTCGATGTAGCTCACTTCGGAAAGATCGACCACCAACCGCTCGGGTTTCTTGTCGATCACCTCGTTAAGCGTTGCAGTGACCGTCGGGGATACGTGTAAATCGATTTCCCCCTTGAGCGGCACAACGTTGGAACGGCTCTGACGTGGCTTGATATCTGATGAGGCTGGGTCGTTTTTCATTTCACCGTGCAATACGTTAACGGATCACCATCCGAGTGTGTCTATAATTGTTTCCACATTGGAGAGATCATCAATCAAAAAATCTGGCTGATGCTTTGCAAGCTCATCCCGGCCCCATCTGCCGGTTGCCACGGCGACCGTCCGCGCGCCGATGGCTTTGCCGCACGCGATGTCGCGCGGGGTGTCGCCAATGACGTCGATCTCGGACGCGGCGAACTCCCGTCCATGTTTCTCCTTCGCGCGGGCCCGAGCGAATCGGCCGAGCTCGTTTCGGTCGCGGTGATCATCGGCAAATGCGCCGAATTCGAAGAAATGCCAGACTCCATAGTGGTCAAGTTTTAGTCGCGCACCGCGGGACACATTCCCCGTGAGAAGCGCCAGCACGACGTGTGGCCGCGATTTCAGCCGTTCGAGTAACTCCAGCACTCCGGGAAGCAGTTTGCCTTTTCGACGCGGCAACTCCAGCGAAAGAAAATGCACGTAGCTGTCCAGGAACCCGCTCACGTTTTCGTTAATCGCGGGAATTTTATGCTTGTTCAGGATGCTGAGGACAATTCCCGAGTCGGTCATGCCTGCAATCTCAATGTCGTGAAAATCGTCATCGATTCCGAACCGCTCTTTAAATGCAAGTATCAACGCGTGGACGCCCGCGCCGCCCGAGTGGATCAACGTGCCGTCAATGTCGAAGAGAAGAAGTCGCTGTGGCGTGTCTGTCATGTTGCAAGAATGACGAAATCCGAATGACGAATGACGAAAGAATGACGAAAATCAAATGAACGAAAAGCGTTTACCGAATAGCGGGTTCCTGTCGTGCAATAGGTCAAAGGCTTGGTGCGTGCATCATCAGCACCGCAACGATACTTGCCAGAAAGACAAACAGCACAATTCCCAGGCCGATAAGAATTCCAGTACGCACCGGGTCGTTCTGCTGTTCCTGGCGGCGAAGCGGAGATGCACTGCTCAAATGAGGCAACTCTGTGCCAGCTTCCGCGAAATGAGCCTTGATCTCCTCCGGCTTCGGCAACGGTTTTGAACCGCCGACTTCCGACGACTCGTATCTCGCTTCAGCTGCGCCAAATCGGATCCGATCATCAAACTGCAGCACGGTTTCCGTTACAGGCTTGCCGTTAACACGTGTGCCATTGGTCGAATCGAGATCCTTCAATCGATAGGTATCGCCTTCCAGCAGCAACTGCGCGTGATGCGTCGAGATAGACGGATCGTTGACGACGATGATGTTGTCCGGTCCGCGCCCGATCGTGATCGCCTCGTCGACCAGCTCGTGTGTAACGCCTGAAATGATCAGCTTTGGCATGCCACAGACCTTAACTAAATAAAGGAAAGGGGACAAATAGCGTCGGCATGGCGATTGACCACGCACAACCAGACTCGATAGTGGCGCTTCCATGGCCATTGAGCTGACGCGCAATTTTTGCATTATCGCGCACATCGATCACGGCAAGACAACGTTGTCGGATCGGTTGCTGGAGCGCACCGGCACGATCCAGGATCGCGAGAGGCAGGACCAGCTTCTTGACTCGATGGACCTTGAAAGAGAGCGGGGGATCACAATCAAGGCGCATCCGGTGGCGATGCGTTACACAAGCAAATCGGGTGAGAACTATCGGCTGAATCTGCTCGATACGCCGGGGCACGTCGATTTTTCCTACGAAGTTTCGCGCAGCCTCGCTGCGTGCGAAGGCGCGCTACTGGTGATCGATGCGGCGCAGGGCGTGGAAGCGCAAACGGTCGCGAACGTTCATCTCGCGCATAAGCAAGGGCTCACGATTGTTCCGATCATCAACAAGATCGATCTGCCGAATGCCGACGTCCCCTCTGTCCTACGGCAGGTAGAAGAGATTCTGGCAATCCCTGCCGAGGAAGCGATCCAGGCGAGCGCAAAGATGGGCATGGGCATTGAGGAAATTCTGGAAGCGATCGTGAAGCGCATTCCCGCGCCGCAATCGCCGCCAGACGAAACACTGCGTGCGCTGGTGTTCGATTCCGTTTTTGACGTTTATCGCGGCGTGATCGGCTATGTGCGTGTGGTCTCTGGAACAGTGGAAGCGGGCCACGGGATCATGTTGATGAGCAATGACGCCCGACATGAGATCAAGGAAGTGGGCGTGTTTACCCCGAAGATGCGCGTCCAGGAACGGCTGAATCCCGGTGACGTCGGTTATTTCATTGCGAATATCAAATCAACCGCCGACATCAAGATCGGCGACACGATCACCGACCAGCGGCATTCCGCGCGAGAGCCGCTGCCCGGTTTCCAGGAAATTCATCCGATGGTTTTCAGCGGGATCTATCCGATTAACACCGGCGATTTCGAACATTTAAAGACGGCGATCGGCAAGCTGCGGCTAAACGATTCGGCCTTCGTTTATCAACCGGAAAGCTCGGTTGCGCTGGGTTTCGGATTTCGCTGCGGGTTCCTTGGGTTGCTTCATATGGAGATCATTCAGGAGAGGCTCCGGCGCGAGTACAACATGGACATCATAGCGACCAGCCCCAGCGTGATCTACGAGATCTTAACAACACGCGATGAGAAAGTCCTGATCGATAACCCGGCACATCTTCCCGACCCGAGCCTGATCGCAGAAATCCGCGAGCCAATTGTAAGCGCGTACGTGCTTTGCCCGAATGAAAACATCGGTGACATCCTGCAATTGATTCTGGAGAAGCGCGGCCAGATGGAACGCACCGAATCGCTGGATACGCGTCGCGTAATGTTGCATTGCGAATTGCCGCTCAACGAAATTCTGGTCGATTTCAACGACAAGATTAAGAGCATCACGCGCGGTTACGGTTCGATGGATTACGAGCACGCCGGTTACAGGGCTGCGAAGCTGGTGAAGCTGGATCTGCTTGTTAACGGCGAACCCGTTGATGCGTTCTCTACCATAGTGCATAAGGATCGAGCCGAGGCGCGTGGACGCCAATTGGCGGCCAAATTGAAGGAAGTGATCCCGCGTCAGCTTTATGCGGTGGCAATTCAGGCTGCGATAGGCGGGAAAATTATTGCACGTGAGAGTGTTTCGCGCTTTACGAAAAAATGTCACCGCGAAATGCTACGGCGGCGATATCACCCGCAAACGGAAATTACTGGAGAAACAAAAAGAAGGAAAAAAACGGATGAAAAGCATCGGAAAAATCAACATTCCACAGGAAGCATTCATCGAGGTGTTGAAAGCGCAGTGACGCGCTTTGAAATGACGAAATCCGAATGACGAATGACGAAAGAAGTCCGAATGACTAAATCCGAAACGCTAGAAATCCGGCGAGGTAGTTGTCGCTCATTCGAGCTTCGTGCTTCATTCGACCTTCGTCATTCGACCTTCGTCATTCTCTAACCATGTTTACATCGCGCCATATTAAACACAGCCGGCTGCTTTTGCGGCACGCCCGGAAGTACCTTCGTTATAAACACGATAAACTCAGTGACGCCGACCGGGAACAAATCGTGTCCGAAATGCAGACGCTTCGCGAATCCATGCGCTCGAGAGACAGGGAGAAGATTCACAGCGCAGCGGAAACACTTGATAAGACGCTGCACAAACTCACACCAGTCACGTGGGAATCGCATTGGCGAGAAAACTGCGAAGTGATTTTGGTTGCGATCGTGATCGCGGTGGGGATTCGCTCCTATTTCCTGCAGCCGTTCAAAATTCCCACCGGCTCAATGCAACCGACGTTAAACGGAATTATCGGTCATCCGAGTACTGAGCCGAAGCCAAATTTTCTGCGACAGATCGTGGAATTTGTTCTTCTGGGTCGCAATTACATCGACGTGGTGTCGCGCGAGGATGACCAGATTTCCGAGATCGTGCCTAAGAAAATAGGGTTCTTTTTTACTTTTTCGCGCCTCGTATGTGAGCGGCAAAGTTTCCTCGTATACGCTCCGCCCGACACGCTTCGTCAGGATTTCAATGTCTTTCCCGGCCGGATTTGTCATCGCGGCGAAGTTATCGCACGGGGCGCGATCGACACGGGCGACCAGGTGTTTGTCGATAAATGCAGCTACAACTTTGTTAAGCCGCATAACGGGGATGTTTTTGTCTTCAGGACAAATAATATTCCGGCGATTCGTCCGGATCCCGTCGCCGGAGCGCCTTTTTATATTAAGCGATTGGCCGGTCTGCCTGGCGACCAGTTGCGCATTGATTCGCCATTTCTTTACATCAACGGCAAAAAAGCCCAGCGCTACGGCTTCGAACGAGTGATGTCGATGCGACCGCCGTACCGCGGTTATGCGCCCGGCCACGAGTATTTGGCGAAACCTGATCAGACGTACACGGTGCCGCGCGACGGTTATTTCGCCATGGGCGATAACAGTTATAACAGCTTCGACAGCCGCTATTGGGGACCGGTGCCAGTAGAGAACCTGGTCGGCCGAGGGTTATTTGTTTACTGGCCGTTTTTCCCGCATTGGGGACTTATTCGTTAGACCGGTGACGGAGTAATGGATTGTTGGAGTGATGTTCTGAGTCGCATTACTCCATTGCCGATTTCCATCGAGATGACGCAAGCTTGGCCCGGCGTTTACGCTTGGATCGGGGTCTGCGGTGGTTACGCGCTGGTAATGCTTTTTGCGCCGGTGCGGCGAGCGCTCATCGACGGTCTTCACTGCCTTGGGCGTTACCACCGGATTTGGATCACCTTCGCGGTCCTGGGATTTGGCTACTTCGTCTTTCAGTTTGTCACTTTCACGCCAATCCGGAACTGGGCGGACTTGGACCTGAATCAAATCATTTCGTTGCCGCAGTGGGCTTGGCCCAGGTTGAGTGAGATATGGACGCAGACTCTATTGCCCGCGGTCGAGGGCGTTGCGGGAATTTTCGACAACGCCACCACCACATATCCGCTGTCCGTCATCGCGGCGATTTTGATGATCATGAACTGGCGCGGATTGCACAGCGCCTTGTTGCGCGCGCTGCGGAAACGATACGCCTTCTGGGGTTATCTGATTTATTTTATTCTATTGCTGAGCGCGCTGGCGTCGCTGCTGAAGCCCATCGTCTTCTGGCAATTACCGGAATGGAGTGGCCTTTTACCTGCAGCTGGACTGCTACGCGTGTCGGCTACAGTTGATGCGACCGCCTTTATTTTCGAATATCTCGTGGGCGTTTACATCCAGGTTTATCTCATCACTGTGTGTCTGGCCTGGATAAGGGGTTTTAGCTTTGAAGAGGGCGAATTGTTCCGGTTCGCCATGAGGCGGTTCAGTTATGTGCTGGAATGGGCGGGCATTGTAGTGGCCGTGAGCACGTTAATCCTGCGGGTGCCGCTCGTGCTTGCCTACTTCATCGAAATCCCCCGAGTCCTCGATTATCTCCCCGTTGCCAGAGTTCTCATGAGCGGATTGATTATCGCCTTTTGTTCGGTCCAAATCTCGCTGGTGCTGCACAACGAAACACTGATTGCAGCGATACGCGCACACATTTATTTCATCCAAACAAAATGCCGGTCGTCTCGCATGGTTTCTGGTGATTTGCGGGATACACTTTTATGGCATCATGGCGTGCGACGCCATTGTGCGCGGCGCGATCGGCGATCGATTGGGCGCGCTGTTGCTGTGGAAATTCAGTTTCGCGTGCCTGCGGGGTCTGGTCACGGGCTGGCTATTGGCTTCATGGGTGTGCTTGTTTCGGCAATGCGAAACAAGGAGAATTCAGCAGGAGAAATGGATTCAATATTGACGAAGCAGATTACGAGAGGACGAACGTGAATGCGGCAGCCATCACGCGCCAGAGCAAATCAAATCTGGCCCTGGCTTTTGTTTCGTTAGGCCGCGAGCGCAAACGCGACATCACGATTTTCTACGCGTTCTGCCGTGTCGTCGATGACATTGCGGATTCGACGGAATTAAGCGTCAGCGAGAAACGAGAGCGTTTGGCGAATTGGCGCCGGATGCTTCGCACGGGCGCTCCAGACGAGCCGCTGCTCGCGTGCGATGTGCGGCAATTGATGCACAAATATTCGCTTCCACCCGACATGCTCGAGGAAATCATCGCCGGAGTAGAAATGGATTTGAGTATTGCGCGATATCCCACCTTTGACGCGCTTCGTGTCTATTGTTACCGGGTCGCCAGCGCAGTTGGGCTGGTCAGCATCGAGATCTTCGGTTATCGCAACCCGCGTTGCCGGGAATACGCAATCGAGCTCGGACTTGCGTTGCAAATGACGAATATAATTCGGGATGTGTGGAAGGATTTTCAGGCCGGGCGCATTTACCTGCCACAGGAGGATCTGGTGCGGTTCCACTATTCGGAAGCTGATCTGGCGAAACGACAATACAACGAGCGATTCATCCAGTTGATGCAATTCGAAGCGTCGCGTGCGCGCGAATTCTTTAGCCGCGCGGCAGCTGAGCTTCCGCCTGAGGATCGCCGGGCGATGGCGCCTGCGGAGATCATGCGCTCCATTTACTGGGCGCTGCTTCGGCGAATTGAACTGGACAACTTTCGTGTTTTCGAAAAAGAATACCGGTTAAGCAAGCCAGAGAAGGCAGGTCGGATCACGGCGCAGTTGTTCAAATCTTTTTTGAATTGGCCGCGTCGAGCATCCGTCTGAGTTCCTGGCTGCGAAATATTACCAAGAACAAACTTATGAAAAACAAATCTCTAAAAATTCTGTCGGCGATCACGATTGCATTGGGTGTGCTCGGCACAAACCTGTACGCGCAAGGCACGGACTCGCGCATAGGCAGTATTGCGCGTGAACGGGCGGAAAAGGGGGCGATTGACGCTACACCGCTCACGAAAGCAGAGGCTGACAAGAAATATCCGTCAAAATCAAAAACCTATCCAGCGGGCACTCGCGACGCGCATGATCCTTCCGGCGTTGTTTCCAGCCCATATCCGCCGCATGATAAGTATAACTGCTCGAAGGTTAACCACGGCGGGTTGGTGCTCGACGTGCATGCGAAGCAAGTATTTGTATACCCCTGACATCGATCCGGCCAGCTAAAGGCTGTCTGGATACGGCTCCGCAACTTCAGGGCGGCTGCGCAGTTTAATGCCGCGAATTAAATTGGCGTATGCAAATAAAGATTCTGACGATTGTACCGATCATTGCGATGGGTTGCTGCATTCTGAGTTCGTGTGACACGCCGGTTGGCCAAGGTGCAGCATGGGGCGCCGCCACGGGGGCCTTCATCGGTGCCGCGGCGACTGGAAATGTCCGGGCGGCGTCAATCGGCGCAGCGGCTGGAGCGGCAGCTGGCGCTTTAACCGGCAAGATTATTCAGGAGAATCAAGCTGCGGGATATGGACCGCCGCCGCCGGGTGGTTATCCATTTGCGCGCTGGGCGGGAAGCCCAGGGTTTTTCTACAGTCCTTATACAGGTCGGGTCTACGATCTACGCGGCGTGCCGCCCGGTGGACTTACGCGCGACGTTGATACGGGTCGCCTTTTCCGCAGGCCATAATAGAGACGACCCGCTCCGCGCTTGATTGTTTTCACCGCGCTTGCGCTTGGAGTTTGTCGACCAGCGCCCGCGCTTCATCCGTCATGTTTAATAATTCGGGCCACGGTCGGTGATAATTTTCGCCTGGTAATTTGCGGGTCGCGTCAAAGCCCATGTGCGAACCGATGTTCTGTTCGCTCGGAGCGTGATCGAGGGAGTCGCTTGGATTTTTAATGATGGTTGTGTCGCGAGCGGGATCGGTGTTCGCGCACAATCGAAAAAGCACCTCGCTAGTGTTATGCACATCGCAATCTTCGTCCACTGCGATGATGTACTTGCTGAACATCATTTGTCCCATTCCCCAGAGCCCATGCATCACTTTAAAAGCCTGATACGGATATTGCTTTCGAATGCTCACAAAAACCAGATTGTGGAACACTCCTTCGGGCGGCAACGTTATATCCACAATCTCCGGAAAATTCATCTTGAACACCGGCAGAAGAATTCGAACGGACGCGTCGCCGATGTAGAAATCTTCCATTGGCGGTTTGCCGACGATCGTTGTCGGATAAATCGCATCGCGGCGGTGCGTGATCGCGGTCAGATGGAAAACGGGGTAGTTCTCGACTGCGGTGTAAAATCCGGTGTGATCGCCAAACGGCCCTTCCGGGCGCATATCACCCGGCTGAACATAGCCTTCCAAAACAAAGTCGACGTCCGCCGGCACCTCCAAGTCGATCGTCTTGCAGCGAACCAGCTCGATCGATTTTCTTCGCAGGAACCCGGCAAATAACAGTTCGTCCAAGCCATCCGGCAACGGTGCGGTTGCCGCGAATGTGTAAACCGGATCGCCACCCAGCGTGACAGCCACCGGCATCCGCTCGCCGCGTTCGTAATAGCGTTTGCCGTGACGCGCGCCGACTTTATGAAGTTGCCAATGCATCCCGGTCGTCTGCTCGTCGTACACTTGCATTCGGTAAATGCCCACATTGCGCGCGCCGGTTTCCGGATCACGCGTATGTACATTTGGCAGGGTCACGAAACGCCCGCCATCTTTGGGCCAGCATTTGAGGATGGGCAGATCGAGCAACGAAAAACCGTCGCCACGCTCGATTTCATGCACCACTTCCTGGCACGGCGCGTCACGCACTGATTTCGGTCGCGCATGCAAGAGGTGAATTCCTTGTTTAAGTAAATTCCAGCCTTCGCGCAGATCTGTGGGCGGCTTTGCTTTCAGGATAAGCTGAATTTCGCGAGCGACATCTTCAACATCGGAGACCTGTAACGCCATGGCCATGCGGCGGCGCGATCCCATGGTGTTAATGGCGACCGGAAATTCCGATTTTTTTCCATCCACGACCGGTTGCTCGAACAACAGAGCTTTTCCACCGCCGGGCGATTTCATTTCGCGGTCTGCCCATTCGGCAACGAGCAGTTCGGTATCGACAGGAATTGTGACGCGCTTCAGTTCGCCCGCTTGTTCAAGAGCATCAAGGAACTGTCGAAATGAGCGGTAAGCCATGGATCAGACCCGCGGAATACTCATCTGTCACGTGCCACAACGCGACAGAATTTTTTGGACGGATCTAATGCGATGTGACGTATCGATATGACACCGCTTTGCCGTGGGCGAAAGTGACGAGCTTGCCAGGATAAGGGATGCTTGGCGGGAACCACGAATAACAAAACGGATTGTACAAAGGCGCTCCGAAATATTCATCCAGTGGTTGATACGGATAGTACGGGTAGCTGGCGTAATAAGTGTAAACCCAAGTCTCCGTGGTACCGCCGCCCATGTTGCCGATAATTTTTCGATCAGGCGAACCCCATGCCAGCCACACGGCAGTTCGTGACATACCGATGCGAATTTGTTCCTGACTTGCGAGCGCCTGGTCTCTTCGTGAAAGACTCTGGTAAAGGTCTGGATGGTCAGAAATTCGCGTTTGTGGCGTTGAACAACTGGTGAGAATGAGCGCGCCCGCCGCGACAACCGATGCCGTTGCGCGAAGCAAAGAGCAACGCTTCATGCCACGAGCAAATCATACCGACCGCTGAGTTGGCAAGCCAAACTCCAGTTACGGCGGAGTGAGATATCGGAAAAACACAACTCTGCCGTTGGCGAAGGTGACGCCTCTTGATGGATGCACGAACTTTGGAGGGATATACGTCCAGTCGAATGGCCCGTAAGAGTACGGTCCGCCGTAACTCGGAGGCGTGTCGTAACGCAGATAGACCCATGTTTCACTAGCGCGACCATCCATGTTGTTAGGAATCTTTTGGTCCGGTGTGCCCCACGCCAGCCACACCGCGTTCATGGTCATCCCTGGGCTAATCTGCCCCTGGCTGACCAATACCTGGTCTCTCGGCGAGAGGCTCTGATACATTTCCGGATGTTGTGAAACACGATACGAAGTAGTTCCACAACCGCTGAAAATCAGCACCCAAGCGCTTATCGCGAATGTTAATGCGATACGCGCCATCCAACCTTGCATTTGGTACGATGATGCGTCGGCCCTCTTGCGTCAACGAATGAGGTTGGTTGATTCACTGTCGCGTCCCCAGTAACATGTCGCTGCAATGCAGGACCGTTACGGCCACCGGATTTCTTATCTGCGCGTCTCGATCACGGACCGTTGTAACGAGCGATGTGGCTATTGCATGCCGCAGGAATTGCAGGAGTGGTTGCCGCGCCACGAAATCTTGACCTACGAAGAAACCCTGCGGCTCGTTCGCATTGCGGCCGAGCTTGGCGTCTCGAAAGTGCGAATTACTGGTGGTGAACCGCTGACGCGGCGGGGCATACTCGATTTCGTTAGGCAAATTCCTCAGATTCCCGGGATCACAAGCATCGGTCTTTCGACCAACGGGACCTTGCTCGCACGCGAAGTCACGCCGGGCACAATAATGGCCGAAGCGCTGCGCGATGCGGGTGTGCAGTCGGTGAACATTTCACTCGATACCCTCGATGCCGCCGTGTATTCGCAGATCACGGGTCGGGATTTCCATGCACAGGTGCTTGATGGAGTTGACTCGGCGATCGCCGCAGGGTTCGACCAGATCAAACTCAACGCAGTTCTCATGCGAGGGCGGAATGAAGATCAACTGCTGCCACTAATCGAATTCGCTGCGCCGCGAAATCTTCTGCTTCGGTTTATTGAATTGATGCCGGTGAGCACCACCGAAGTTCTAAGCGAGAGCAATTTTATGTCGGTAACGGAAGCGAAGCGGTTGGTCGAATCGGCTTACGGGAGTCTGATTCCGGAGACGGAGTTTCGCACGAATGGTCCGGCCACTTACTACCAGATTCCGGGGCGCGCCCAGCGTGTAGGTTTCATCGGTGCGATGACGAACATGCATTTCTGCGAGAGCTGCAACAAACTGCGGCTCACGTGCGATGGAAAGTTGCGGCCATGCCTTGGCAGCTATTTGGAGTTTGACATCATGAGACCGCTGCGGTCCGGCGCGAGCGATGAACAGCTCAAGCAGTTTTTTCTCGATGTGGTCGAACGAAAGCCGCAGGAACACGATTTTAGAAACAGTTACCGGCCCAATCGCAAGATGATTGCGATCGGCGGGTGAACTGCCGCGCATGCCGGGAAGCCTACTTGCATTGTCATGTTGCAGCGAAGCCCGAACACCCGCTCAGAATGACAGGGTGCTAACAAATGAAACGACTAAGCCACATCTCTCCCGATGGTCGCGCGGAAATGGTGGATGTTTCAGCGAAGCCGCTCAGTAAGAGAAGAGCCGTTGCACGCGGAAAGATTCGGCTCCAGCGGGAAACGCTCGATCTGATCGCAAGACGATCAAATCACCAAAGGTAATGTCTTCGCGACCGCGCGCATTGCCGGGATCCAGGCCGCCAAGCAAACGGCGCAGCTCATTCCTCTTTGCCATACTCTGCCACTCGGCCTCGTAAACATCGATATCGTTATTTCAAAGGAGGGTGCGGAAGTGAAATGCACTGCACAGACAGTTGCGCAAACGGGAGTCGAGATGGAAGCACTGGTCGGCGTCACCGTAGCATTGCTGACGATTTACGACATGTGCAAGGCGGTAGACAGACACATGATCATTTCCGACGTGCAATTGCTTGAGAAAACGAAAAGCACTGCAACGGCTGTCTACGACCGCCACAGCGAAAGAACGCGCCGCTCATAGCGACGCAGCTACAAGCATGCAAATACAAGTTGGTATCATCACAATTTCTGATCGCGCCAGTGCGGGTGATTATGAGGACTTGGGCGGGCCCGCCTTGAAACAAGTCGCGCAAAAGACTGGCTGGCACGTCTTAGCCGAAGCGATTGTGCCAGACGAGATCGGTAAAATTCAGGAAACAATTCGATCGTTTGCCACGCAAGGCTGCGGATTGATTCTGACGACGGGCGGCACGGGTATTAGCCCGCGTGATGTTACGCCGGAAGCGATTCGTGCCATGATGCGAGTAGAATTGCCAGGATTCGGAGAAGTAATGCGCGCCGAATCGATGAAGATTACGCCGAACGCCATTCTCTCACGCAACCTGGCCGCGGTTGTCGGTCAGGCTCTTGTGATCGCGCTGCCAGGAAAGCCGAGCGGCGCTGTGGAATGTCTCAGCTTTGTGCAAGGAGCCATCCCGCATGGCGTAGCGGTAGCGCAAGGCACACCGACGTCGTGCTGAAACTTTCGGCACGGATTAATTCGGCCAGATCAGCAGGTGCATCATCTGCGAGCCATAGTTCGTGAGATGCGCGTTTGCTCCCCGGCCAGAAACTATATCGCGAGTGAGGTAGGAATACTCCGCCGAGCTACTTTTAATGTAGCTTACCTCGGGCTGCGGTACGCGTTTGTCGGATGATTCAATTCTCAAGGGAACGCCGGAACTCGCGAACGAGACTTCCCAAGACGATCCACTTCGTTTTCCTGCTGCAAGCATCGAGGGGTACAGTGTTAGCAAATCGAAGTGCTGCGCCTTCGGCAACGTGATCTTATAGAAGGTCTCTTCAGCGGCGAGAAATTCGGGAATCGTGAGTGCCGGATTTTTTCGGAGCGCCAAAAAAAGGCGCGCCACGTCGAGCCCAGCGAGGTTCATGCCGTTGTAGAGACCATGGCGATTGGCATCGTTCCTAAAAAATGTGTTGTACCAGCCTTCGAATTGGCGACTAAACATCAGGCACAATTCCAGATGTAGATGTGCGCGTTCGCGGTTTATGCCCGTTCCGGTGTAACCCATCACCGCGATCGGTTGACCGCGCTTCACCGTCTCACCGGGCTGCACTGCAATCGAGCTGAGATGTGCGTACAGACTGTAGTAACTCGAGCCGCCCCACCGATGTTCGATTACGATGTACTTGCCATAATTTGAGTAGCCAGCGACGGGACTGATGTGCACAACTTCTCCATCGGCAATGGCGCGCACTTCGTCCTGCGGCTCGCCATTTGCATCGCGGTGCATGGAGCGGATATCAATTCCTTCGTGAAACCGGGTGTAGATGACGCCTCCTCCACTGCTTTTGGGATCGCGGACAAAACCATATTGGCCGCCTTCCCATGGGGCCGATTTCGCGCCGTCATAGTCTCGGTCGACCGATTGGTAAAAAGCGGGGCCATCTCCTGAAAAGAGAGCATCATTGTCCGTGGGCAGAACAAGATCGAGAACCTGATTTTGTGCCGTTTGCATTGTTATCGCAGCAGAGAACAGGAGAGCGACAACAACTACGGCGGACAATAGTCGCATGGACGATGAACCTTAGCGCTTTGGTTGCCCGGGCAAGCGCCACTGTTTCTTCATTAGCTCAATATCCGCGGCAGTTAGTCCTGACGGAACATAAATCCTTCCATTCGACACCCGCTTGTCGATCTGTAGTTCGGTGATCATTCTGCCGTTAATGAATACAAAGAGAAAGCCGCCCCGGCGTTCGACGCTCAACGTGTCGAGCACGACGCGTCCGTGATCGTCGAGCTGAAACAATGCGCCAAAAGTTCCGTCCTTGGCTGGGTACGGAGAAAAGGCCATGACATCGTTCTCCGTAATCCACGACAGTTTTTCAATGGCAACAGCTTTCCCGGAAGAAGCCGCGCGCGCGGGTATTGAGAACACATCCGTATCCTGAGGGTTTGCTTGCGCATGGACACGAAAAGTGCAGTGTCGTTCCTTCGCTGCTGCATCAATCAGCGCAAAAGCCACGCAAAATACGAATACACAAAGACTTCTCATGCCGATCGACTGCGAACACATTCGCGAGTTCATAAATGGTTTGACACCAATTTTGCAACCCAGAAAACATTTTCGGGCTGTTTAGGGCCTCATGAAGCGACGCCTTGTTTTGCTTGTTCTGATAGTTTTTGTGACCGGGACCGCGGTCGCTCAGGACGTTACGCCGACGCCTACACCAACACGAAAACGAGGTTGGTTGAGCCGGGTTCTTCATCCGTTTTCTCCCAACGTCGTTCCGCAGTACAAAGATCCACGGCTGCGCGGGCTCGCCCTCGATCTGCAAATCACTCCCCAGACTGTGAAGTTATCTGAAGTCCGCCAGCTCAGCGTGAAGGTAACACTGGCAAATCTGTCCAAACGGCCCGTCACACTCGATTTTCCGACGACTCAGCGCATTGAAATCTATCTGACGAATTCCGAGGGCGAAGTCCTGACAAAGTGGTCTGAGAACCACGCCATCGCTGAAAAACCTGGGACAATCTTAATTAATTCGTCCGAGAGGATCGAGTACAACGAAACTATCTCGACCCGCGAACTTACGCCCAACAAGGTTTTTGTAGCCGAGGTTTTCTTTCCTCAATTTGTAGAGCTGCGTATTCGGGAAAAGTTCCTGGCAGTGCCCTGACGAAGCGACGGAGTAACGGAGTAATGGCTTCTGAAGCGCTTCCAATACTCCAGCGCTCCAATAGCCCGTTACTCCTCTTTTCCGACTACCATATGCACCCGCAGGGACACCGTGTGAAGCGATACACGCAGGAATTACTCCAGCCCTGGGCGGATTCGGCGCGGAGATCAGGATTAACGGATATCGCTTTCACCGATCACGATCGTTACCACGCCGGAATCGACCTTGATGAAATCAATCGCTTGCGGGAACGAAATCCCGATTTGCGGATCCGCGCCGGGATCGAGCTGGATAACGATCCCGTCCATTCACTAGCCGGCCGCAAATGGATCGAAAAAAATTGGGACAAACTGGATTTCGTTCTCGGCTCCGTGCATTTCATGGAGCGCGCCGACCAGATGTTCGACAGCGTGCCGGATGGTGCAGGCCAATTCGAGGGCCGCAACATCGACGAGATGTATGCCGATTACTTTCGCCGTTTACGCGAATTAATTGCTACTGGCTTGGTTGACGCTCTTGCTCACTTGGATTTGATCAAAATCCATGGACATCGCCCGACAGCAGACATCGACACGTTAATTAATGAGACACTTGAATTGATTCGTGCGCGCAAACTTGCGACTGAGCTTTCCACCGCCGGTTGGCGTAAACCAGTGAACGAACTCTATCCCAGTGATTCAATTATCGATTTGGCGGTGGAGAAGGGAATTCCATTTACAACCGCCTCCGACGCGCACTCACACGTCCAACTTGGCGAGAATTTTGCCAGGCTCGCGAACAAGATGGCCGAAATCGGCATTTGCCGAGTTTGCATTTTTGAAAAGCACAAGGCTGTCCAGGTGCCGCTACAACTTTAGATCGAGCTGCGATTCTCTGTCCGCAGAAAACGCGCGTTCGGTTTCCAACGGCAGAGGCAGATCGAAGCCGAGCCGTTCGGCGAGACGTTGACACGTCTGCGGTGCAAACCCTTCAAAGTGATTGCCAGCAAATGCCCAGACACTGCGCACGTCCGCAAGATGCCGCTGAATCTTCAGCGACCAGCTTTCCAAAGCAGCTTCGCGTTTCCAGAGTAATTTTTCGTAACGATGGATGTGGCCACCGTCGAGGTCGTATTTCGTCGCGTAATCGCCAAGCAAGCGCAGGTACAGAAAATCAGTGGTGCATGGCAGAAATTCGAAGGGCGCAAGGTTTCGCTCGTTGAGCGGAGTGGTATCGGCCCAGACCCAGCAAATGCGGTACTTTTCCACTAGCCGAATAAACTGGGGCCGGTGCCAGCCCGCGTGGCGAAATTCAATGGCAAAGCGGAAATCCCGTGGCAATTGCGCCAGGAACTTGCGCAGCGCCTGTTTTCCGTTTGTTGGTGTCAGCGAAGGCGGGAGCTGAATCAGGATAACATGTAGCTTTGGTCCGAGGGATTCGATCGCGCGGAGAAACGAACTTAGCTCTGCAGCGCAATCTTGGAGACGGCAAATGTGGGTGATGTGGCGGGGAAGCTTGCAGGTAAACCGAAAGCTGGCGGGAGTCGTTTCGGCCCACCGACGAACCGTTGTTTCGGTTGGCGCAGCGTGGAATGTAGAATCCACTTCGACGGCCGGGAAATGGCCTGCATAAAATTCGAGCCAGTGCGAGGCCGGCAAATCATCTGGATAAAAGGCACCGCGCCAACTGTCGAAGCTCCACGCGCAGGAGCCGATGCGTATCTTCTGTTGATCCGTGAGATTCAAATGAATTCAAACATTAATCGGTTTTGCCTGCCAAAAAAGCTTCTGCCCTAACGAATCTCGTCTGACTGACAGTCTGGCATTGCGCAGGTCCGACGTCTGTTGAAACTTGACTGGCAACGGAAGTTAATTACCCTGCGACACCCGAATGCAATTCCTTATTCGAGTCATTTTCATCCTGATAGCGGTAGTGTTTTTTGTACCCGAACCGAGCGGGGCCTCACTCGTTTTTAAGCCGGGCCAGAAGGCGGAGTATGTACCACCGGGCGAGGAAGAAATAAGCGGCAATGCGGCGGAGCTCTATCAGACTGCGCAGAGTGCTGAAAAGGAAAACAACCTCAAGCGCGCGATCAGAGCTTACAAGACCCTTGTCAAACGTCACCCAAAAGACGCGCTGGCTCCCAACGCTCTTTTTCGTGCTGCTCAATTACAGGAACAGACCCACGAATTCACTCCAGCAGCCGAATCATATCTCCAGTTGGTTGAAAGATATGCGAGCAACACACATTTTGATGAAGCAATCGAGGGACAATTTCGAGTTGGTGAGATTTATCTTAATGGAAAAAAATTGAAGGTGTTGGGCATTCCGGTCGCGTCTGCGTTGGATCGAGCGGTAACGATTTTCGCAAATGTTGTCCGCACCGCGCCGTATGGAAGGTACACCGCACGAGCGCAGTTTAATATCGGCATGGCGCGTGAAAAGCAGGGAGCGAACGATGCGGCAATCCAGGCTTACCAAGCCGTCGTGGACAAGTTTCCTAACGAGCCAATAGCCGTCGATGCCCAATATCAAATCGGTTACATTTGGTTTTCGGCCTCACAGCTAGGCACAAATGACGCCGCCGCCGCAAACAATGCGAAAACGGCTTTTCAGGATTTTCTTTTCCATTATCCCAAGAGCGAGAAAGCAGCACAAGCGCGCAAGAATCTCGACATTCTTGAGCACAAGCAGACAAACAATTCTTTTAAGGTCGCGAAATTCTACGATAAGCAAAAATATTATCGCGCTGCGGTTATCTACTATAATGAAGTGATTCGGCAGCAGCCCGGATCAGAGGAAAGCAACAAAGCGAAGAAACGAATCGACCAGCTACGGGCTAAATACGGCGATGCTGCGCTGCAGCCGGCAATACCGGTTTCCGAGACCGCAAAGAAAAAAGCCGAAACGCATGGAGGTAGAACTGCCGGAACTGGATCGGCCAAGCCGGGTGCACCAAATAACGAAGCGCCCCTGCCTCCATCGGACGGCGAAAGCTCGCTTCCACCGCCGGCTTCGCTCGCGCCCGATACTACTACTGCGCCAGAACCTCTGCCACCTCTGCCGGGCACGAGCACCAGCACCAGCCCAAGTTCCGATCCTTCGGGCGCTCCCGCAGCATCGTCCTCTCCGGAAGAGTCCGCCCTACCGGCGCCTTGAAAGCCTCACTAGCGACAATCCTTTGCCTCGCGATCTCCGGTTGCCTTGGATATCACGTCGGCCCGGTAAAGCCGTACTATCTCCGGGACATTCACCGTATTGCGGTGCCTACGTTCACTAATCGCACGCTGGTGCCGCACATCGAAGTCCTGGTGACCGATACGGTGATTAAACAGTTCCAACAGGATGGCACTTTTATAATTACAAGCGATGACAAGGCGGATGCCACCTTGACCGGAGAGATATCTCGCATCAACCGGCTGCCGGCGCGCTCAGTGAGTGGGAATGTGCTGGCCACAACAGAATTTAGCCTCGCGTTAACCCTAAACTTCACGCTCACCGCACGAGACGGCAAACCGCTCGCAGGTCCGAATGAAGTAACCGGTACCACCAGTTTCTTTGTCAGCAGCGACGTAACAACAGACGAACGACAAGCTTTGCCACTCGCCACCGAGGACCTCGCCACCCGATTAGTTACTCAACTAAGCGAGGGATGGTGATGAGATGAAAGGGGAAGAGAAGCTATGGGTGATCCTCAACGAGAAGCTCGACAATCTGCGCGCCACCAACCGTCTGCCTCAGGCAATTCGGGTCGCCGAAACCGCCCTTGAAGTTGCCAGGCGTGCATTCAAAGGGAACCAGACCGCACTCGCCACGAGCTTTGAGAAACTAGGGCAGCTACTAGAACAAAAGGGGGATCACGCTGGAGCCGAAGCACATTTGCTGAAGGCGCACGCGATTCTTGAAAAGGGAAATCCGCCAGATCGGCGCGCCATCTATCGCTCGGCACGACGATTGGCACTGCTCTTTGATGGTCTAGGTCAATCCGAAGAAGCGATCGATTTTTACCAGAAAGCAATAGCTGCTGGAACCGAGGTCGAGGACGTCCCTTATTCAGATATCGGAACCATGCTTAACAACGTCGCCCTGATTCTCCGGAAATCGGGCCGGCAAAAGGCGGCCGAACCGTGTTACCTGCGCGCGTTAGAGATTTATGAGAAGCAACTCGGACCTGACCACGCTGATGTAGCATCGGTGCTGAATAACCTTGCGGTCTTTTACACCAACGAACGCCGATACACCGAAGCCGAGAAACTACATCTTCGGGCCTTGGCGATCAGAGAGAACCTACAGCCTCACCCGATTGCCGATATTGCTCAGTCGAAATGCAATCTGGCGGTGGTCTATCATTCTCGTGGTGATTACGCGAAGGCGGCGGAACTCTATCAGTCCTCACTCAAGAGTTGGGAACAAGTCGAGGAAAAACCCTCGAAAGATTACGAAATTGTCGTCTCCAATTATGCCGATCTCTTACGTTCCCTTGGACAGGTGCGCAAAGCGCATCAATTAGAGGTGCGCGCGCGCAAGAAACTGGCCGGGCTGAGTCATCCCCGGGAATCGCTTCGATTTCAGCTTGCAGGCAGGCTGCCACCCTCGCATTGTAAGACCCCGCTTTTTTGCTCGCGTGGCGGAACTGGCAGACGCGTACGGCTCAGGACCGTATGGGGCAACCCGTGGAGGTTCGAGTCCTCTCGCGAGCAGTTTCCGGTGTCGGCAACCGACTTCCAGATCTACCTGCAACTGCCCGATGTTAGTAGAGGCTGCAGTTGCCTATTTCGAGCCGGCTTTCCTGCGGGCAGCCCATCGCGCCTTCATTAACTCGGAAAGTCTCTTTCGGCCGGCAGGTGTAAGCGCACCCCTCTTACGGGTAGAAGCTTTTTGTTTCCCCCCAGCTTTCCTTCTGGCAGCCCAGCGCGCCTTCATTAACTGGGAAAGTTTCCTTCGGCCGGCCGGTGTAAGCTGACCTTTTCCTTTCGCAGGAGCTGCCGCTACTGTTCCAGTGCCCCGCCTCTTTGCCCAACGAGCTCGGGCCGCTGCCGCGAGCTTCGCTCTTGTAGCAGGCGAGAAGAATCGCCCACTGGCAGGAGAAGCTGCCGGACCCGTTGGTGTTTGAGGTGCCCCTCGCAAAAGAGAGGAAAGGCGTCGTTGCAGATTATCGATTTGCTGGCGAATTGAAACCGCTTCCTGTAGGTCTTTAACAGATATGTCCATCCCGCTAGATAGCCGTAGTTGCCCTGTATGGCAATTAGTAATTTTAAGCGAGTTTCCGGCCTTGTTCCTCAACGTTAGCTTGTTAGCTATGTCATGAGTCATAAGACGGACTGGCTTAACAAATGCATTGATGTTTCAATAAGATCTCTGACATGAGTACCAAACCTGCGCACGTCCGCGAAATGTTCGGATCGATTGCAACGCGCTATGATCTCGCGAACCACTTGCTTAGCTGCGGCATCGATTTTTACTGGCGAGCGCGCGCGGCTCAGATCGTCGAGCCCTGGCATCCGCGTACGATCGCCGATCTTGCAACCGGCACGGGAGATCTAGCGCTGGCACTGCAAAAGAAATTGCCGCACGCGGAACTGACCGGTGTCGATTTCCTGCCGGAGATGCTAGAGCTTGCGCGACGCAAAGGTGTGCGACGGGTGGTATTGGCTGATGCGATGAAACTCCCGTTCGACGATGCATCGTTCGACTGTGTCACTATCGCCTTTGGGTTGCGCAACCTGGAAAACTGCTCGGCCGCACTTACTGAAATGTGGCGCGTGCTTAACGCCAGGGGTCACCTGCTCGTATTAGAGTTCTCACTGCCGACAACGGCGATTCTCCGCGCCGCATATCGCCTTTATTTGCACCGCTGTCTGCCATTGCTTGGCTCGTTTCTAACACAAAAGAAAACCGCCTATGACTACCTCGGTGATTCAATCGAGGAATTTCCGAGTGGCAACGCAATGTGCGAATTGATGCGGCGAACCGGTTACGTTTCTCCAAGCTTTCAACCTTTAACCGGAGGGATCGTCACAATTTATACCGCTGCAAAATCGTAGGCACGGTGTGACAAGCCATACATGGAAAGTCCCTTGCCACAGCACGCAAAGAGAGGTACAAAACTCGGCGTGATTGATTACATTCAAAAAGGTGGATTGTTGATGTGGCCAATTCTGGCCTGCAGCATTATCTCAATTGCTGTTTTTACGGAGCGTCTTTTTTATTTCCATCGCGCGAGCATCCATGTAGGCGAGTTCTTGAAGGGACTGTCGAACCTGATCCGCCGTCGCAATTTCGCTGAGGCTTTGCATGAGTCCGCCGGCACGCCTGGCCCGGTAGCGCGAGTGATTCATGCGGGGATTATTCGGCACGATGCACCTAGGAGGGAATTGCGCGATATCGTACAGGAAGCGGCGCAACTTGAAGTCCCAAAGTTGGAGCGGTTTCTTCCCGTGCTTGCTACCATTGCTTTTCTAACGCCGTTGCTCGGGCTGCTTGGGACCGTTGCAGGGATGATCGACGCTTTTGGAACCATCGCCTCAAGTGGTGGTTATGCGACAGTGACGGAGCTTTCCGGTGGCGTTTACAAAAGCTTGCTCACGACTGCGGCTGGGCTCGTTGTAGCAACGCCGACATTTGTCGCCTACAGCTATCTCTCGTCTCGCGTAAATACCATGATACATGACATGGAACGCGCAGGCATTGAGATTGTCCACATGTTGACTGAAAGCCGTCCAATTAGCGGCATCATCAGTTTCCAACAACCTGATGAGACGGTGCGTGAGATCGAAGCACGGCGGGACCTTTAACGGGGGAACGGCTTCGCTGGCTGGGTCGTTGAAGTCGAAACGTCAAGGCATTGAATTGTGAAACTCAGCCGAACAATAAACTATAACTTCGGCTGGCTTTTGCTGATCGGGCTGGTCGATCTCGCTTTCCTCCTCGCTTTTTTTCTCTTGCTGAGTTCGAATTTTATCCTGCAACAAGGCATCTCAATTTCGATGCCGTTCTCGCGTTTTTCACTCGGTCCGCAGAGCAATCAACAGATTATTAGTATTACGGGCGGGGCAGTTCCCGCGATTTATTTTCAGGACCAGCGGGTCACGATGGAAAAGCTTGGACCACTACTGGACGCAGCCAAGCGCAAGGACGAGTCTATCATTATCAAGGCTGACCGTTCCGCTTCGTATGAAACAGTCGCTGAAGTGACGAACGCTGCGCTCGAGCACGGCATCACGTCGGTTGCGCTCGCTGCAACTCCGCCCCGATGAATAGCGTCGCTACTGACATTGCAGCCGAACCACTTCTTTTCAGCTGGGATTCGCCTCGACGGCGAAGGACGATGTTCGCGGCTTTTCTGGTGGTGTCGCTGATGGCTCACGCCATGTGCTTTTATGTCTTCCAAATTGTTTACCCGACTCCGGTCGCGCTTCTCCCGCCGCCGGGCCGTGTCACGTTTATCGCGCGCGATTCCGAAGAAGGCCGCACGCTACTTCGGTGGATTGATGCAGAAGATCCTGCGATTGCTTTCACAACTCATCTGCCACCGGGAGCAAGGCTTGGCGCTCTGCCAAAGACTGAGCATCTGCCGTCCTATTCTGCGGTAAGCCCCATTCTCAAGGAACTCCCACCATTGAAGCCGGATCTAAGGATTCCAAGTTCTCAGCCACCAGGCGCCGTACATTCTATCCCCCGAACAACGGTTTCTGCCAGAGGCGTTCCCAGGACGTATGTTTCCTTTTCCAAGGAACTCGATGAATTTGGTACTCCGACCGTGCCACAATCTGGGTTCGCGACGTCGAATGAAGAAACACCTGCAACTCTTCGGTTTCACGTGGCAGTAAACAATTTGGGTGAAATTCGCTACTGCTTTCCGATTAACTCGTCAGGTGACCCAGCACTTGACGAGCAAGAGCGCTTACAGATCGTCCGTAGCCGTTTCTCACCAAACAGACAAAGTGACACTAAACCCGACTCTTCACTCGTTTGGGGTATGGCGACAATTCAATGGGGCAGCGATGTCAACTCCCCGCAGCCAGCCTCGGTAGCCACCGGCACGCCGTGATTCGAGTTAGCCTTGCTACTCTTGTCACGATTTACCTGCTGCTTTTTCTTGCGGCAGTGTTTCTATTCTGGATAGTGGGAGAATGGAACCGCCGGCGGCGAGAGCGACGGTCTCTTCAGCACCGGTTGCGTTGCGTGATTTGCGCATTCGAATTTGAGGATAGCACGGATGCGCTGCTTCCCCGGTGCCCACACTGCGGAAGTTTAAACGAACGATTTAGGATGGAGAACATTTAACATGGGAATGTGGATAGGCCGAAACCGCAAAGCGCGCGTGACCTATGGTTTCGACGAGATCGCGCTTGTGCCTGGACGCGTGACTATCAACCCGAACGAAGTGGACATCACGTTTCGCTTGCCCCGCAAAGCAACGGAACCGCTTGAGTTGAAGATTCCGATCCTCGCCAGCGCGATGGATGGAGTCGTTGATGTCGGCTTCGCTATCGCCATGAACAAGCTGGGCGGTCTTGCCGTTTTGAACTTGGAAGGGGTGCAGACGCGCTACAAGAACCCGCAGGAAGTGCTGCAAAAAATCGTCGAGGCGAGTAAATCGGAGATTACTGCCTTACTGCAGCGAATTTACCAGGAACCCGTCCAGCAGGATCTCATCTCGGCGCGTGTGCGCCAAATGAAGGACGCCGGTGTTGTAGCCGCCGTGAGTTCTATTCCTCAGCGCGCTGCGGAATTTGGTAGGATCGCCCAAGAAGCTGGCGCGGACGTTTTCGTCGTGCAGAGCACGGTTTCCACTGTCCGTCACATTTCGTCGGAGTACAAGTCCCTCGATCTTGAGAAATTTTGCCGCGAGATGCGTATCCCTGTGATCGTGGGAAACACAGTCGGCTACGATGTGACTCTCGAGATAATGGAGTGCGGGCCGGCCGCGGTCTTGGTTGGTGTCGGGCCCGGAGCTGCTTGCACTTCGCGTGGTGTCCTTGGCCTCGGGGTTCCGCAGGTGACTGCCACGGTCGACTGCGCAGCGGCGCGAGACGCTTACTTCAAAAAAACCTCGCGGTATGTTCCGATCCTCACCGACGGCGGCATGAGCAGAGGCGGTGACGTTTGCAAGGCGCTGGCTTGCGGCGCAGACGCAGTCATGGTTGGCAGCGCATTTGCCAAGGCGCAGGAAGCGCCAGGACGCGGCTACCATTGGGGCATGGCTACTCCGCACGCCAATCTTCCTCGTGGCACGCGCATCAAGGTGGGCGCGACCGGTTCGTTGAAGCAAATTCTATTCGGCCCGGCCGAAGTTGATGACGGCAGCCAAAATCTCGTCGGCGCAATCACCACTTGCATGGGCAACGTAGGCGCACGCAATCTTCCTGAGTTCCAGCAAACTGAAATTATCATCGCGCCTTCGATCAGGACGGAAGGGAAACTCTTCCAGACTGTGCAAAACGTCGGAATGGGAAGCAGCTGACGCTCCCACGGTTCAAACTTAACTCTATATCGTCATGCCCGAGCGCAGAGTAGTCATCACCGGTATGGGTGTTATCACGCCTGTTGGCAACAGCCTTGAGACGTTTTGGTCGAATCTGAAGAACGGCGTCAGCGGCATTCATACGATCGACGCATTTGATACCACCGAATACGATTGCAAAATCGGGGGACAGGTCCGCGATTTCGATCCCAAACCGTGCTTCAAGAATCCAAAGGACGTGCGACGAACCGATCGCTTTACGCATCTTGCAATGGCAGCGGCAAAGATGGCGGTCGCGGACAGCGGAATCGATATCGACAATTTGAAAGAACGCGACCGTTTCGGCGTAATCGTTAGCACTGGAATCGGCGGCCTGAAAACTTTACAAGATCAGTTGCAAGTCCTGTTGACGAAGGGGCCCGGCCGGAACTCGCCTTTCACGATCCCAATGTTGATCAGCAACATGGCTGGAGGCGTCATCTCAATGGAGTTCGACCTGCGCGGCCCAAACCTCTGTATCGTTACCGCTTGCGCTACATCGAACAACGCCATCGGTGAATCGTGGCGCATCATCAAGTTTGGTGACGCCGATATCTTCCTCGCTGGGGGCGCAGAGGCGTCTATCGTTGAAATCGGCGTGGCAGGATTTTCAGCGATGAAGGCGCTCAGCAAGCGCAACGATGAGCCCGAGCGCGCCTCGCGGCCATTCGACCGGGACCGCGATGGTTTTGTGATGAGCGAAGGCTCAGGAGTCGTCGTCGTAGAGGAGCTGGAACATGCCAGGGCACGCGGCGCAAAAATTTACTGTGAAATCACTGGATACGGAGTCTCCGCTGATGCCTACCACATGACTGCGCCGCCTCCGAATGGCGAAGGAGCCGCGCGGGCCATGAAAATGGCGCTGGACCATGCGCGCATCTCACCTGAGCAGGTTGATTACATCAACGCGCACGCTACATCCACCGACATCGGCGATCTTTGCGAAACCCGCGCAATCAAGCAAATCTTTGGTGAATATGCGGACAAAGTTTCCATCAGTGCAACGAAATCGATGACCGGCCACTTGTTAGGCGGCGCCGGTGGAATAGAGATGGCCGCCTGCGCACTGGCCATCCGCGACTCTGTAATTCCGCCCACTATCAACTCTGGAAAATCCAGGCGAAGAATGCGACCTCGATTACACGCCCAACGTTGCCCGCGAAAAGAAAGTGCGCGTCGCACTCAACAATTCCTTTGGGTTTGGCGGCCATAACGCCACCCTGGTCGTGAGCGCGTTTGAAGGTTAGCACTCACCGTGGTCGACCTGCGATTGCGCCGTTGCAATCGCTTTGACTAGTCACTCGTCACTTGGCACTGTTCAATTCACTGTCCGATGCGGGCATAGCTTAATGGTAAAGTTCCAGCCTTCCAAGCTGGCCATGCGGGTTCGATTCCCGTTGCCCGCTCACTTATTTACCGCGTCTTTTTCGAACAATTCTGTCGACCTTAGCAGTTCTTCAATGGCGTCGGCCTCGTTTTTAACCCCGCGTTGGAGGAGTCCAATCATTTCGACGCCTCGGGGCGATAAAGCTTCTTCGCGCAGCAAGACTTCGAGTCCGAGCAACAGCGGCCCCAACGGCTCACGGAGTACGTGCGTAATGCGCTGCACAAATTCTGCATTGCCACGTACGCTCGGTTTCAGTCCGGCGTTCAACCGACGCACAGCTTCTTGACATTCCTCAACGAATTGAACGGTCGCTTCAACAATCAGGTTGTCGAAAAAACTTTCCACAACTCGCCGCGCGGCACTCTGTGCGTCAAAATCGAAACGTCCTTCCTTAGCGGCGAAGGCTTTAAGCCAGGTGTCAATGAAGTTCCGACGAATCAGGCAGACCTCGCGGATTAATTCTTCCAGCTTGTAACCTTGCCGCCAGCGCTTCCAGCCGTGCGTCCTGGCATCCTGCGTTGCCTCCCGCTTGATCTCCTTGGCATTGGGCTGTTTTAGGAGAGCCGCCAGCTCAGTGCAGAGTTCTGGGAGATGATCGAGTAGCTGTGTATAGGTCAGATTGTCCGAAGTAGAAATGTCCGGGTGCTTATCGACTGCGGCGATCCAGGATTCGAGAATTTGCTCCCGGCGGGCTAGGACAAAGTCGCCGAAACCAGCGACTTCTCCGACCGTAGAATTCCCCTGAGCGTAACGAGTGATGAAAGTAGCCCTCCTAATCTTCTTTCGGAGGTCACTACCTCCGCGGCCTTAGGCGAAAGTATTATACCCAAAAAATTCCGAGCCGAAAGATGGGATCTTGCGTTTGCACCGGGAGCAAACCGCGGACGTCATGCGCGCGGTCAATGCTCACGGGGTAAGGAAAATCTTCCCTGTGTAAGGATCTTCTACTGGGGTTCCCGGCGGAAAACCGAGGACTTGGATGTAGCCTGCGTCTGGCGCGAACGGACTTGTAACTAAACCCGGTTTACCCGGGACCGGAGTTCCATACGGTAAATCGGCTTTTTGGTCGCTCCCGTTTGAGGCTGCCTTCGCCCACCGAACGTCGGTCGGGGCCCCGGGCATCGGAGTTGGTTCGTCCGAAGTTTGACTCTTCGAAGCATCGTTTGGGGTAGTCTTTTTACGCTTATGCGTGCTTCGGTGTGGCCGCGGCGTCTCTTTTGGGTTGGCGATTGCGCTATGTAAAGTCCTGAAAAAATCCCGGAAAGGCCCTGCTTTCGCAGTGTCATTCACCATCGATAGGAAAATTGACAACAAGATTACGAGCGCGTGGCAGTCGTCGTTTCACCAAGACTGCTTCGTGTCACGCGCTTGCCATGCGTGCAAGGAGGGCCAGATGGCCGGTGCCGCGAAGCCGCAAGATTTATAAAATCCTGCGGCTTTTATCGGTGATATTCCAGGAACGCGTGTCAATCAACGACGACGCGATCAACGATCCGTGAATCGCCGGCGTTTGCGTAATAAATACGCACATGAGTGCCGGGTTTGATCGCGGTTTGGATGACTTCGCCGTTCTTGTTTACTACGTGGCCGCGCCCGTTAAGGACGTAGCTGCCGGGTGTATTGAAACGATCCTCGCGAACAACAAGTGTTTTGGCGGGCTGGTAATTGGCCGCCGAGCCGTCCTCACTTGTCATTTTGACGATCGTTCCAGTTACCGTTATTTCTTCGGCGGTAGTTGGTCCTTGCCCTTTACCCTTCGACTCTGGTTGCGCGAATGCCAGCGGCGCGAGCAGTGCGCAGCAGACGAGGATAGTAATTGGTTTCTTCACGTTATGCCTCCTGTTGGTTGATGGTTGTACCTCACGGTTGGTTCTCCCTTTACAAAGGGATTCCCGAGCGCCCGCTGCAGGAAATTTAGATTTCTTTCGTCTGCGGCTTATCTTCTCCAATCTTGAAAAAAGCCACTAACGTGAGTACTGACGCGGGAAACGGGCAGGGCTCGCAGCGATGTGTTTCCTTCGACTCACTGGAGCGTGGTGCTCGCGGCAGGGAGAAGCCAGGCCGAACCGGAGATGGCGGGTGCGGCGCTGGCGGCGCTTTGTCGAATCTATTGGGCGCCTCTATACGGTTTTGTACGCAGTCGCGGTCACACTCTGCACGACGCTCAGGATCTCACGCAGAGTTTCTTCGCCTATGTGCTTGAGCATAAAATTTACGCGCGCGCCGATCGACAGAAAGGCAGGTTTCGTTCATTTCTGCTCGCCTCGCTGAAAAATTTTCTCGCGGACGTTGCCGACACAAAACGGACCCTTAAGCGCGGCGGTGCACAAATTTTTCTGCCGCTGCACGAAGAGCAGGCGCAAGAGGCAGAGTCGCTTTTCCAGACTCATAGTGGCATGAGCAACGGAGACCGGCTTTTCGATCGCAGTTGGGCCGACGCGTTGGTTGCCACTGCGTTGGACCGGCTGTTGGCAGATTACAAACGTGAGGGCAAAGAGCAGCTTTTCAACGAGCTAAGGATGTTTGTCGCCGGCGGAGCGGAACTGCCACCATCTTATGCTGAACTGGCGCATCGGTTGGGCGTAGCTGAGTCGACGCTGCGCAGTCATGTCACCCGTCTTCGGGCGCGTTATCGGGAAGCCTTGCGTGCCGAGGTGCGGCGAACGGTGGATTCCGAAGCGCAGGTAGACCAAGAGTTGCGCGAGTTGCTCCACGTGCTAACGGAGATCTAAGGTAACGCGCGCCATGGGAAAACCGCTGCCATCTGGCGTCGGAGTTTGCTCGATATGCGGCAAACCGTTGAACGCAAAAGGCGACTGCCTGGCTTGTCTGTTGCGGAGGGGATTAGGCCACACAGCCATCGAAACTAAACCCACTGTTTTAGCGTTCGGCGATTTCGAAGTTGAGCAACGCTCAGACGGTTCTTGCTGCGAACTCGGTCACGGTGCAATTGGCGTGACATATCTTGCTGCAGATAGGGTATTGCGACGCCAGGTAGCTCTCAAAGTAATCGAGGTACCTCCCGCAGCCCGGGGCTCACAGGCTGTGCGTGACCGTTTTCTACGTGAGGCCCGCGCGGCGGCCGCCCTGCGCCACCCGAATGTAGCCGCTGTCTTCCAGTTTGGCACTTCGCCAGATGCCACCCACTGCTATTACGCGATGGAATTGGTCGAAGGCGAAACGTTAGCGGCGCGCGTGCGCAGGGATGGTCCGCTTAACGCAAAAGAAGCTCTGAATATTGCGATTCAAATTGCGCGGGCGTTAATGGCCGCGGCGGCCCACGATCTAATCCATCGCGATCTGAAGCCGAGCAACATCATGCTGACCGGCGATTCGGAGGTGAAAGTCATCGATTTCGGCCTGGCCAAGGCGATTACCGATGCCGGTGGCGAGATGGATCTTACACACGGAGAATTCGTCGGCACACCGACTTTTGCCAGCCCTGAGCAATTTGGAGGCGGTTCGGTGGACGCGCGCTCGGACATCTATGCGCTCGGCGGCACCCTCTGGTTTGCGCTCACCGGTTTGGCACCACACCCAGGCAAGACATTGGAAGACATTCGCGATCGTAAGACGCGCGATCGCCTGCCGGTCGCGCAATTGACCGCCAGAAAAGTTCCTGAACCGCTGGTAAAACTGTTGCGTTCTACGCTTGCCATTGATCCTGGGAAGCGCCCCGCGTCCGCTCGCGAGTTGATGGAAGCCTTGGAATCGTGTCGACGGAACCTTACTCGTCGTGACGGTATCCGCTCTGAGGAAGCTGCTCTGCGTAGCGAGGCATTTTCCAGAGCATTAACGAATGCCAAAGCGTGCGCTGGCGATCCTGAAAGTTTACAGGCGCTTTTCGATAGTGCGGTGAAGAAAGCGGCGGCCGTTTCGAAAAAACCGTTCAAACGGAACTGGGCTTACCTTCAAACGATGCTGCGTTTAATTCGCGCCTACCATCGCGGGGAATACGATCAAGTTTCCGATGACGCGCTCGTGTGGATCATTGCAGCCTTGAACTATCTGGTGGACCCATTCGATTTGATTCCGGACAGCACCCCGTTTCTCGGCTTGGTCGATGATGCACACGTAGTCGAACTGGTGACGGATAAGACTCGAAGAACGCTTGATGCGTTCATGACGTGGGAAACAACAGCACGTTAGCGTAGAAATCTAAACATTAGTGCGGTTCGTCCTGCAACAGCCTTCACGTTAATAATTTCAGGACCGCGCCAGCTTTGGCGGGGATGGGCAAATCCTGGCCGACAACGAATTCACGCAGAGCAGCCGTTAGCCATTCGCGCGATGAGGTCGCCTCCTCAATGGTGATGTAAGTCGTCTCGTCTTTTTCTTTCAAACTGTAGCGCAAGATCTCGACCTCGATCGGTTCCTTTTCCCCCAGCAACTCGACTCGGGCGCGGACCCTTTTGTTTTTCGTGTCGATCAAAAATTCAGTCATTTGTCCGATCGAGCGCAACTTTGTGTTGATCGCGACTCGCGCAGTGAAAGCCAGAGTCGCATCTTTGGAACGATGAAGAACATCTCGCAGTCGCTTCGTAACAGGCGCTCCCAGACAGTTTACGATTCTCGTGAGCCGTTACTGATCGGGCGCCAGCAACTCGCGATTTCGCCACGCGTAACCAACCCCCGAATAGAGGGTCAAGGCAACCGTAACCCAGACCAACACGGGACCGGCTTGGTCCCATGCCCGCAGCCACCAAGTGGACGTCTCATTCACGTAATGAAGTTCGGCGATCGACAGGAGAGCGAGGAAGAAAACAATGGTAACAATCTGCCACGACGTTTTCTGTTTGCCGAGGCTCTCTGCCGGCAGAATTCGCCCTTTAGCGCTTGCCATCATCCGCAGACCTGTGATCAGAAAATCGCGCGCCACAACAGTCGTCGCCGCCCATGCTGGCACCGCTTTCAGAGGAACGAGCGAAATGAACGCCGCCGCTACCATGATTTTATCCACGAGGGGATCCATTAATTTGCCGAAGTTCGTGACGACTCCGTAACGCCGTGCGATTTCGCCATCGATGAAATCAGTGAGACCGGCGATCAAAAAAATGACCAGCGCGGCGGTGCGCGCGTAGTGCCAGGACGAACTGAGCAACAAAACAAAAAGCACCGTCAACGCGAGCCGGCTCAGAGTCAGTCGGTTCGCCCAATTCATACTGTAGCCGCCTCCTGCGCGAGGTGTGGCGATAACTCTCAGGTTTAAACCGTGGTCGTTTCCAAATCGGCACTTTTTTCTTCAACTCGTCTACGATCCATTGGCTTGCCCGGAAGCCTTCGTTCCGATGCGGACTCGCCACTCGCAGAAACAGCGATGGTTCTCCTACTGCGATAAATCCAATTCGATGATGAATGATGACGAGCTTAAGACGAAATCGCTCTGCGGCCAGTTCGGCGATTCGTTTCAACTGGTGCTCTGCCATTTCCTCGATGCGCATCATAATCGATTCCGTCGATTTCACGGCCATCCTCAAGCAGTCGGACTACGCCCCAAAAATCAACAACCGCGCCAGCGCCGGAGATGTTGCTCACCCGCGCCGCAAGCGGCTCCTGTGTCACTGAAATTTCACAAACGACATTTGCCATGCGCTTAAACTGCTCGCTACAGTAACTTCTTCTAAGTTGAGCAGCCACGAAAGGAGATACAAGAATGAACACGAATCAATGTGATATTGGCCTGATTGGCCTCGGTGTCATGGGCGAAAATCTCGTCCTGAACATGGAATCCAAAGGTTTTTCGGTCGCAGTATTCAATCGCACCACTGAGGTCACGGAAAAATTCATTGCTGAACGCGGCAAGGAAAAAAACATTCAGCCTACCCGCACGCTGGAGGAATTTGTCGGAGCGCTGAAAAAACCCCGTGTCGCCATGATGATGGTGAAAGCGGGCCCGCCGGTCGATTCGGTAATCGGACAACTGGCGCCGCTGCTCGAGAAAGGCGATGTCATCATCGACGGCGGAAATTCTCTGTTCACCGATACCCAGCGACGTGAACAAGAATTGCAGAACACAGGGATTCATTTCGTAGGCATGGGCGTATCGGGCGGCGAAGAAGGCGCGCTCAAGGGGCCGTCGCTCATGCCAGGTGGTTCGCGGGAGTCGTGGGAAATCATCGCGCCAATTTTCCGAAAAATCGCTGCCCAAGTCGATGGCGAGCCGTGCTGTCGCTATATGGGACCCGACGGCGCCGGTCATTACGTGAAGATGGTGCACAACGGTATTGAGTACGGCGATATCCAACTGATCTGTGAAGCGTACGCTATTTTGAAGGACATCCTGGGAATGGATGCGGCGCAGCTCGCAGACACTTTTGCAGAGTGGAACAAAGGCGAGCTCGAGAGTTATTTGATCGAAATCACATCGCAGATTTTTCGCAAAATCGATCCCGAAACCGCCAAGCCGCTGGTGGACGTCATCCTCGACAAGGCGGGCCAAAAAGGAACCGGTATTTGGACGCTTCAAGCTGCCATCAACCAAAACGTCGTCATTTCCACAATCAACGCCGCAGTCGAAGCTCGCGTGGTTTCGTCGCGAAAAGAAGAACGCGTTGCGGCGTCCGAAATTCTGCCGCAACCGCGAGCTCGAACGTTCAAAGGCAATCGCGATCGTTTCGTCGATGCCGTGCGTGACGCGCTTTATGCGTCAAAAATTATTTCGTACGCGCAGGGAATGGAGCTTCTTCGCTCCGGAAGCACGACGTACAAATGGAACTTGAACCTCAGCGATATCGCTACGATCTGGCGGGGCGGCTGTATCATACGCGCCAAATTTCTCAATCGAATCGTTGAGGCATATCGGCGTAATCCTGCGCTGCAAAATCTTCTCCTCGACCGCTATTTCACCAGGGCTATCAAACGAGCGCAGCCGAAATGGCGCCTCGTTGTTTCGACCGCTATCAAGTTTGGCATTCCGGTTCCTGCGTTTTCTGCGTCATTGGCGTATTACGACAGTTATCGCTCCGCCCGCCTTCCAGCGAATCTCCTGCAAGCGCAACGCGATTTCTTTGGTGCGCACACCTACGAGCGCATTGACAAGCCCGGCGTCTTCCACACCGAGTGGCTGGAGGCTAAGGAAACGCCAGCTGAAAAACCGGCCGAACCGAAAACACACGAACCGCATCACGCAGGCGAGTAAGCATTCTTTGACCGGCACGCTATCGGTTTTCAGAAAATCACCAGGGTTGCCGGCAACTACAGGCTGGCAGTGTTTGTTCTCCGGAACTAAAAGCTCTCTGCGAGAACTATGAGACCATTTGGGACCGGACCCATTGGCCGATTTCTTCGGTTGATTCGTTTTTCTCATACGATTTTCGCGCTCCCCTTTGCTCTTGCTGCGCTGATCGTAGCCGCAAACGGCTGGCCATCGCCCAGAATTCTTTTGCTGGTGATCGTCTGCATGGTATTCGCGCGCACGGCAGCCATGCTTTTCAACAGGGTCGTTGACTGGTCGCTTGATCAACGCAATCCGCGCACGGCCTCACGGCACTTGCTCGTTCCAAAATTGTCGGCCGTCGTTTTACTGATTCTCGCTTCTTCCGGGTTTCTACTAACGGCCTCAGCGATTAACCGGCTGACCTGCATCCTCGCGCCCGTAGCGCTGGCGTTGATTTTTTTCTATTCCGTCACGAAACGGTTCACCAGCGCGACACACTTTTTTCTAGGGCTGGCACTAGCTATTGCTCCGGTCGGCGCTTGGATCGCTCAGACGGGACACATTGGTGTTGCACCTATCGTGCTCGCGACCGGCGTAATTTGCTGGGTGGCGGGATTCGATCTGATCTATGCCACCCAGGACTATGATTTCGACCGGCGCGAAGGAATTCGATCACTGGTGGTGAAACTCGGGATCACGCGCAGCTTGCGTCTCGCGCAGCTATTACATCTGCTGACGTTTGTCGCGCTCATCGCCTTTGGATTCATCGCGAAGCTCGGCGTGCTCTACTACTGGTCGCTGCCTCTGATCGCGGCGGCGCTTGTTTACGAGCACAAAACCGAAAAACGCGATCTGGCCGGAATCAATCGCGCGTTTTTCCAGAGCAATGCCTTTGTCAGCGCGGTGTTTTTAATCGCCGTTTGCGTCGATCGATTGCTTTAAACTGATGAAAATGACAAAGCACGAATGTCGAATGACGAAGGAAGCATGAGGGTCGAATGATGAAAAGTAAGCGTGCGACCGTTCATCATTAGTCACTCGGCATTCCTTCGAGCTTCGGCATTCGGATTTCGGATTTGACCTCACATCGCGTTTAACATTTCGACGCGTCGTTCATGCCGGCCGCCATCGAAAGCCGTCTCAAGCCAAATCCGCACAATTTTTAGCGCCAAGTCTTCGGGAATCAGACGTTCACCCATTGAGAGCACGTTCGCATCATTGTGATGCCGCGAGAGCTGTGCCGACTCTTCGTTCCAGCAAAGCGCACAACGCACGCCGTGCACCTTGTTCGCGACCATCGCTTCACCGTTGCCTGAACCGCCGAAGACAATGCCGCGATCGCACTCGCCACGCGCTACTGCTTCCGCCGCAGGACGAATGAAAAGCGGATAATCCACGGGTTCCTCGCTGAACGTGCCGCAGTCATGTACTTCATGGCCGAGCGAGCCGAGCAATTCTTTTACCTTTTCCTTGTAACGGAAACCGGCGTGATCTGAGCCCAGGGAAATTTTCATCAGACACGAATTACACGAATTCCCACGAAATGGTAGGGCGCGTCACTCCTGTGCGCGCCGAAATCCCGCGGCCCTGACGGCGTGCAGAGGACTGCCCGCCCTACCGCCCACTTTCACGTTTCAACGGATCACGCTCCATGCAATTTCGCCAATTCGCTCCAGAGCTCACGTTCGCGGTCAGTCAGCTTTTTCGGGATGTTGATCTGAACGACAACGTAGAGATCACCGCGTTTGCCCGAGACTCCAGGCAGGCCGCGCTCGCGCAAACGAAAACGCTGTCCGCCTTGGGTGCCTGGCGGAACTTTCAGTCGCACTTTTCCTTCGAGAGTTGGCACGAGCAATTCGCCGCCGAGCACCACCTGCCACGGTTCGATTCTTTCTTCGTGAATCAAGTCGCTGCCTTCGACTGAAAAATCCGGATGCTTGGCCAATCGTACCCGAAGAAAAAGATCGCCGCTTTTTCCGCCACCCGCGCCGGCTTCACCCTGACCACGTAAACGGATCCGCTGGCCTTCGCGGACACCGCGGGGAATTTTGACCTGATACTGCTCCACTTTGTCCGACCCAGCTCGCCGTAGTGACACGGTCCTTGTGGAGCCGTGTAGCGCTTCCTCAAGTGTGACCATAATGTCCGCTTCCACGTCGGCGCCGCGTTCGGCTGTCGCAGCGCGTCCGCCAAATCCGCCGAACGCGGAGCGACCGCGTCCGCCGCCAAAAAACGCTTCGAAGAAATCGCTGAACCCAGTTCCGCCGAACTCGAACTCAACTCCACCGCCGCCATCGCCGCCCCATTGGTGAAATCCGCCGCCGGGCTGCTGCTGGCCCTTGCCACTGCGGCGGTGGCTGAAAACCGCCCGGCCGATTCCAATCCGCGCCGAGCTGATCGTATTTCTTCCGCTTTTCAACATCGCTCAGAACTTCGTACGCTTCGTTGATCTCCTTAAATTTTTCTTCGGCGGCCTTTTTATCCTTGGCCACATCCGGGTGATACTTACGCGCCAGCTTTCGGAAAGCGCTGCGAATCTCGTCCTCGCTCGCCGTTTTTGGCACCCCGAGTGTTTCGTAATAATCTCGAAACTGTACTGGCATCTATTCCCAAGCTTGTGCCTCCGCTTCATTCGCGCAACTCTTTGAATAGTGCGCGAACTTGGAAAGTTCATCGTGATCATCGGCGTCGTCGCCTCACTAGTTGGATTGGTGTTGTGGAGCGGTTTCGCGCCAAAATGGCTGGGCCGACTTCCTGGCGACATTCGGATCGAGCGCGAGCATTCCTCGTTTTATTTTCCGATCGTTACCTGCATCGTTCTGAGCATTGTCTTGAGTTTGCTTTTTTCGCTCTTCTCAATTTTCCGGCGTTGATTTCACACAACGGTCACAACGGTTCACAAAGGTCACGGAGTAAAATCTTGTCGATGTTCCTTTGTGTCCTTCGTGTGAGATTCTGCCGTGAAGCAGGCGAAGCAAATTGAGTTGACCCGTCACGTCGCGCGCCTACTGAGATGCCGCCGCTGTCCACGCATGCAATCCACGCCAGTGTCAGGCGGCGCGATCGTGAGCGATGTAATGATCATCGGTCAGGCGCCCGGTCCGCGAGAACCGATATTGAAACGACCGTTTGCGCACACTGCCGGCAAAACGCTCTTCCGTTGGTTCGAACAATTTTGCGGAATGGACGAAGCCGCCGTCCGATCGAAGATTTATTTCGCCGCCGTTTGCCGCTGTTTCCCAGGCAAGAATTCCGGCGGCACCGACCGCGTCCCTGCACCAGATGAGATTCGCAACTGTGCGATGTGGATGGATGATGAAATTCGGATCTTGCAGCCGCGTCTCATCATTCCCGTCGGCCGACTGGCGATCGTGCAATTCATCGACTGCGCAAAATTGGAACACGTAATTGGCCACAAATTTCGAGTAGTGCATGCGGGCCACCGCTTCGACCTGATTCCGTTGCCGCATCCTTCCGGCGCGTCGCCCTGGCACAAAATCCTACCCGGCAAAGCACTCACCGAGGGCGCGCTCAAATTGATTGCGCGGCACCCTGCAATCCGTCTACTGGATTAATCTGGAAGCCAGGGATCCATGAATTTTCAATGGAGAGTTATTTACTCTTTTCTTGGTTTCCTGGTTTCCTGATTCATCTTTTTCCGAATGTCTTCTGGAATTCCAACCCGCGCTGACATTCCCGAGGCCGACAAATGGGACCTGACACATCTGTTCGCTGATGTGAGCAAATGGCAGGAGGATTTTGCCTGGCTACAGCGTGAGTATCCGAAGCTGGAACAGTGGAAAGGCAGAGTGGGGGAATCAGCCCAGACGTTGGCTGGGCTTCTCGAGTTTGAGAAGGCGCTCGAACAGAAGATGGAACGCGTCTATCACTACGCGTCGCTGCAAGCGGCCGAGGACAGCACGAATAACGATTACCTCGCTCGCATTGGTCAGGTCCAGAATCTACTTACCAGAATCAGCGAGACGGCGGCGTTTGTTGTGCCGGAAATTTTGGCGATCGACGATGAACGATTCGGAAAATTTCTTGCCGACCCGGCACTGAAAGATTGGCGGATCAAGCTGCACAAAATCCGGCGAATGAGATCGCATGTGCTTTCAGTGCCCGAGGAACGTCTGCTCGCGCTAAGCAATGTCGCGCTGAGCGGCTACGACGACACATTTTCACAACTCACCGATGTGGACATGAAGTTCGGCGTGCTCGTCGACGAGACCGGACGCGAGCGACCGCTGAGCCAAAGCTCGTTCAGCTCATTTCTGGTCAAGCGCGACCCTGAATTGCGCAAACGCGCTTTCCATCAATTCTACGCCGAGTTTCGCGACCATCAGTACACGCTCGCCGCATCTCTTGGCTACTCGGTGAAGGGGGATGTGTTTCACGCCAGAGCACGGCATTATCCATCTGCGCTCGAAGCGGCGCTATTTCCAGATGATGTGCCGATCGCCGTGTATGACGGCCTGATTCAATCTGTCCGCGCGAATCTAAAACCGCTGTTTCGATACTTCGATTTTCGCCGCCGTGTCCTTGGTTTGAGCGAGTTGCATCATTACGACACGTACGTTCCGCTCGTTCCGGAGATTCAGACTAGATTCACATTCGACGAAGCGGTCGAAATGGTTTTGGCTGCGCTCGCTCCGCTGGGAGAGGACTATGTTCAGGTCTTGGCGGAAGGTCTGCGCTCGAGACGTTGGTGTGATCGGTTACGAAAATAAAGGCAAACGCAGCGGCGCATTTTCATCCAGCAGTTACACCGCGCCGCCTTATATCCTTATGAACTACAAGCAGGACGTGTTCGCGGATGTGTACACGCTTGCGCACGAGGCAGGGCATTCAATGCACAGTTGGTTCTCGCAAAGTTCGCAGCTCTTTCAGGACTACGAGTATCCGATCTTTCTCGCGGAGGTCGCGTCGACGTTCAATGAGGAATTGCTGACGCATCATCTGCTTCAGACTACGAACGATCCGAAGATGCGCGCTTACATCATCAACCGCGAAATCGATGATCTGCGCGGCACGCTCTTCCGACAGACCATGTTTGCCGAATTCGAAAGAACCATTCACGCCATCGAGGAAAGCGGCGATGCGCTGACACTCGACGTTTTCAAATCGGAATATCACAAGCTGCTCGAAGAGTATTTCGCCGAAAATTTCGTCCTCGATCCCGAGCTTGATCTGGAATGTCTCCGAATCCCGCATTTCTATCATGCGTTCTACGTTTACAAATACGCGACTGGTATCTCTGCCGCTGTGACGCTGTCGCAACGCGTGCTTTCCGGCCAGCCGGGAAGTGTCGAGGCTTATCTGAAGTTTTTGCGTTCAGGCGGCTCCAAATTCCCGCTCGAGACATTAAAAACGGCGGGCGTGGACATGACAACATCTGCGCCTATCGAAAGTACGCTTCAACTATTCGAACGCCGGCTTAGCGAATTAGAAGAGCTCTTGCTGTAGGGCGTCTGTGTCAGACGCCACTGGGCGTTTCATAGAAACGCCCTACAAAATTACGAACTCGATCCAATGCAACTGGAAGCCGGCCAAGTTATTCAGCGATTGAAACCGCTGTTCGATGAGAACTTTGAAAGATTCGGCGAATTAGGCGCTGCGGTTTCAGTTTGGCAAAACGGCAAACCAATTATTGATCTTTACGGTGGATTTTTCGATGCCGGTCGCGAGAAACCGTGGACGGCCGACACGGTCGTGCTCGTCTGGTCTGCAACGAAAGGAATTGGCAGCGCGTGTGTATTGCATGCGTTGCAACAACAGAAGATTGAGCCCAACCGAACCGTCGCGGAGTTCTGGCCCGAATTTGGGCAGGCAGAAAAGGATAAGATCACCTTCGAACAATTGCTTTCGCATCAGGCGGGGCTTTGCGCTTTGGATCAGCGCGTTGACGTGCTCGATTACGACGGAGTGATTCGGGCGCTGGAAACGCAAGCGCCTTTGTGGTTACCGGGAACTGGGCATGGTTATCACGCGCGGACGTTTGGATTTCTCCTCGACGAACTCATTCGGCGTATAACTGGAACAACGCTGTCGGATTATTGGCAGGAAAATTTTGCCCGGCCGCTCGAACTCGATTTCTGGATCGGCTTGCCGGAAAAGGAGAATGCGCGAGTGGCCACGATTTACGCTGCCAAAAGCGGCAAGCCGCCGGAGCCGGCAGAGTTCTATCGCGATCTTGTTACACCCGGTACGTTGGCGAGAAAGACGTTTACCTCGCCTTATGGATTGAATGTCATCAGCAAGATGAATGATCCGCACATCCGGACGCAGCCGAATGTTTCCTTCGGCGGGATCGGGAGCGCGTCGGCGCTTGCAAAATTTTATTCCATGCTCGCCAACGGCGGAGAATTTAACGGGCAGACTTTCTTTTCTCGAAAAACGATCGAACGGATGACCACTACATTATCAGACGGCATCGACCGTGTTTTCCAAATCCCAACTGCATTCTCGGCCGGGTTCATGAAAGACTCACGAGACGCGGCGCGCAGGATGTTTGGACCATCCGCAACATCCTTCGGACATCCCGGTGCGGGCGGCAGCCACGCCTTTGCCGATCCGGAAAACAAAATCGCATTCGCCTACGTGATGAACCAAATGGAACAATCGGTTCTGCCGAACGAGAAATCATTGCGACTGGTGGATGCCATTTACGATCTTCTGTAGCGCCGCTCTCCCAGCGCGCCGAATCTCAGAGACGGCAGTCATTACCACCGGCTACCGTCATTCGCCGATTGTGGTGATGAGGACTCTTCGTCGATGCGGCGCGCGGCGATGTTCGAAAAGGAAAATGCCTTGCCACGTTCCGAGCTGCATTTTTCCGTCCACAATTGGCATGGTCTCGCTGGTGTGCGTCAGGACCATTCGGATGTGTGAGGGCATATCGTCGCTGCCCTCAGAATCGTGGGTGAAGTAATCGGCGTCTTCCGGCACGAGACGGTCGAAAAACTTTTCCAAGTCGCGTCGCGCCGTTGGGTCGGCATTTTCCATAATGACAATGCTGCAACTGGTGTGCTGAACAAAAACGGTGACTGTTCCGTTTTGGACCGCGCGGTTGTCGATCTTCGAGTGCACGTCATCGGTGATTTCATAGAGGTTCTTGCCGTTGGTGCGCACTTCGAGTTGGTCATGGTAGACGTGCATTTTCAGGCATGTTATTCAGCGTGGCGGCGAGGGCAAAAGGCGCGACAGATTAGGCGCGCTGGTAAAAGTAGCGCATGCGTCTCGCTTGCGTACTCTGGAGATGCGCAAGCGAGGATGCATAGGCACCCAGAAAGGATTTGCCCGAAAAGCAGGGCCTCTGACGACTCTGTCATATCAAGCAAAGCAAAACATCTCCGACCATTGGCAAAAGTATCGATGATCTGAGATTCTTCGCTTCGCTCAGAGTGACATTTGTAAGATGGCGTAGAAACGGGCCGGGCATATGAAGTTGCGAGTGCAATTTTACGCGCAATTGCGTGAAGTAACTGGAATCCACGAGCTAAAGCTTGAGCTTCCGCAAGGCGCGACTGTTCGCGAATTACTCGAAACGATTTATGCGCAAAAACCTGCGCTTCGTCCGCACGACAAAAGCATCTTAGTGGGTGCTGGCTTGGAATTTGTCGATCGCAATTACAAGCTGAATCCGGGGGAGGAAATCGCGATCATGCCTCCGGTCCAAGGCGGTTGAGTCTCGGTACCGGCGGGAATTCCGCTTATGTCGTTAGGCCGACTACGTCGTCGCCGGTGTCACGTTTCAACGGGCAAATGCCGCGCTTCTTTGCACTGGCGACGAAGTCCAGGAATTCGCGTGCTGGTGCGCCAAAGGTCATGGTTTCCGCTTTGGCGAGGGCTTGCGACGTATTTAGTCCGCTTAGGTAGACAAGTTTGAATGCCTCCTTGATTTCGCTTCGATCATTCGCGCTGAGTCCAGCGCGTCGCATTCCGACGATATTCAAGCCGAAGACGTAATTGCGTTCTGCCGCGACGACGAAGGGAGGCAGATCCTTCCCAAATGCAGAGCTGCCCTGCACCATCACCAATCGTCCGACGTGCATGAACTGGTGGAAGGTCGATCCACCACCGAGAAATGCTCCGTCGTCGACGCGCACATGACCGGCCAGCAAACAATTGTTGGCGATGACAACATTGTCTCCGATCAGGCAATTGTGACCGATGTGCGCTCCGCTCATTAGAAAATTTTTATCGCCAATTTTCGTGACGCTGCCATCGGGGCTGCCACGGTGGATCGTGCAGTACTCGCGGATAACATTGTCGTTCCCGATTTCGACTTTCGTCTGTCGGTCCGGCGAAAATGAAACGTCTTGCGGCGGCACACCGATGATCGCGCCATGTCCGATGAAATTTCCGCGGCCGATCGCAACGTCACCTTCGATCACGACGTGCGATTGCACGATTGTTTGCTCGCCGATTGTCACATGCGGTCCGATGATCGAGAACGCACCGATCTCCACATTGGCGCCGACTTTTGCATTCGAATCGACGATTGCTGTCGGATGAACTTTCTTCTCCGTCATCTTTTGGATTTCGACATTCGAACTTCGGGTTTTCTTGCCTACAACACGCCTGCCTCTTTGAAACTGAAATAACCGGGACTGCTGTCCGATGGCGCGCCGATGACGATGTGATCCAGCAATTTGATTTGCAAAAGTTCAGCGGCTTCGGCGAGGCGTCGCGTCAGGCTGTGGTCAGTCTGGCTCGGCGACGGATCGCCGGACGGATGATTGTGCACAACGATGACTGCGTAGGCTGAGTAAGTGATCGCGGGTCGAAAAATCTCCCGCGGATGCGCGATGCTCTCATTCATGCTTCCTACCGAAACTGATTCGATGCGCATCAAACGGTAACGTGTGTCGAGCAGAACAACGCGCAGTGATTCGGTCCGCATCATCCGCATTTCGTCTCCGAGCAGTTTATAAATCAATTCCGGTGAATCGAGTTTTTGCTGCGACAACGGTTCCTGCGTGAAGCGTTTTCCTAAGTTGAAGGCCGCCACCAGTTCTAATGCCTTCGCCGGACCGATCCCTTTGATTTCACTCAGTTCCTTCGTTGAACAACGGCTCAGCTCCGCGAACGATTTGTATTTGTCTAGCAACTCACGAGCGACATCGACCACATTCATGCCGCGCCGACCGGTGCGCAGCAATATCGCGATCAATTCTGCGTTGCTGAGAGCGTCCGCTCCTCGTGCCAGCAACTTTTCCCGCGGCCGCTCGTCCTGCGGCATTTCGCGGATTTTAAGCTGCGGCATATGAAAGTGGGAGCAGCGTTAACGCTGCGATGGAAGCCGGCTGAAAGTCGGGACTCGAAGGTCCCTCCTACATTTCATCAGACGCGAAGTTGATCGAACATGTCGCACAACGCATCACCGAGCGAGAACAATGCATCTGTATAACGATTCGGCGCGACACCGTCGAATGCGTGTTGCGCTTTGCGAATCAGATCGCTGCCAGCTGCGATTGACTCGTTTAACGCGCCGTTGTTCGCGCCATTCTTGAGAAGCTCAATCATTTCTTCGATCTTTTCGTCCAACACAAGCTGGCAACAACGTTCGCGTTCAAACTCCGAGGCGGAACGGAGAAAAATCAAAACCGGCAATGTGAATTTTCCTTTGCGCAGGTCTGTCCCGAGTGTTTTACCGGTCACACTCTCGGAGCCGGCGAGATCGACGCAATCATCATAAATCTGATAGGCCGTCCCGATTTGGAATCCGAAATTCTTGAATGTTGCGATCATCTTCGGATCGGACCCGCTGATAACGGCGGCCAGTTCCGCTGCGGCCGAGAAAAGTGATCCGGTTTTCATCTGCACGATTCGCAAATAATCTTCAACGGTGAGGTTAAGATCGAACCTGCGCTGCGTTTGAATCATTTCGCCCGAGCAAACCGTCGTAGCCGTGCGCGCGATTGCGCGACCGATATCGGAGTTTTCGAAATCTGTGGATAACGTCAGCGCGTGCGCGAAAAGACAATCGCCTAGTAGAACGCTTAGTGAATTTCCCCAGCGCGCATTTGCGGTTGGCTGTGCTCGACGCTGTTCTGCTTCGTCCATCACGTCGTCATGCACCAGCGTGGCGAGATGAATGAGTTCAACGATCACAGCGAGATCGATATGCCCGGAATGAATCTTTCCGGTAGCGCCGCCGGCAAGCAGCGCCAGCAGCGGTCGAAGGCGTTTCCCGCGGCTGCCGACCGCGTAGACGACGTAACCTTCAATTGCGGGATCGAATGCCGCAGCCTGTTGCGAGATACGCATCTCGACTTGCTCAAGCTGCGGTTGAACTAATTTTGCCACTTCAGCCAAACGATGCGCGGGAGGGCCGCCCGCCTTCGCAACTGCGCGGCGACTCGAGCTCCGGTCCGTGCGGGCGAAGAGTTCCACGAGGCGAGAATAGTGGCGCGGGTTGCAGGTTGTCAAAGCAACATAACGCAGAACCTTCACGAATATTGTAGGGCGTTTCTGTGAAACGCCGAAACCAAACGAGCCATCGGACACTGACGCCGTCGGATCTTCAGCGCTTGCGCAGCCAGGATTCAGTTCCGTATTTCTGCTGGGCTATTTCTCGTGCGCGCTGCAAAACTTCTTCACTGATCTCGAACTCACTGCAATTGGCCGAAAGCGCCTGCGTAAATTTTCCAGCGAGATCAATATTCATACTGATGCCTTGAATGCTGCCTTGCTGCAGCAAACCGCGGCGGGTACGACGTTGCGCCGCTCCGGCGATCTTGCGGCCATTGATCATTACGTCGGCGCGAACTGGATTCGCGAAGCACTCATTGTCCAGGGAGCGGCGGTCTCCAGGCCGCCGGTGATTAAGCGTGGCCACAGTTACCAGCTGGACGCCCTGATTGTGGCCAGCCAGAGCACGGCACAACGCGCGATGAATTTTTTCGTAGATAGCAATTGATGATTCGCTAAACACTGGATCGCTCGCCGGAATCACAATCGAGTAGGTGAGGTCGTCTCCGTGAAAAACGACTCCGCCGCCGGTCCAACGCCGAACTATATCGCGCTCCGCCGCGTAAATCGCGACCTCGGAAAACTTGCCGAAATACCCGAACGACAGGGCAGGGAAACGCCAGCGATAAAAGCGAATAGTTGGAGCCGTTGTCGTTTCTAACAGGGATTCATCAACCGCCATGTTCATCGCCGCCGAATGCGGGCTTTGATCGTGATGGACGGTCAAATCCGAGAACAAAGTGCGTGCGTGGTTTGCTCAGCTTTGTCATTCCGAGCGGAGTCGAGGAAACTCTGGATTTTTCTGGAGCCGGAAATCTCCAGAGATGTCTCGACTTCGCTCGACATGACAATCAGTTGGGCAGCTCGTCCAAAATTTTCTGCACGGCTTCACGTGGCCGCGCATGCCCGGTGATGGGACGCCCGATACCGATGTAGTCTGCGCCGGCTTCAAATGCTTCGCGCGGCGTCATGAACCGTTTCTGATCGCCTGGCTCCGCCCAGCTTGGCCGAATTCCTTGCACGGCGATTTTGATTCTTTCGCCGAACTCGCGACGCAGGGTCTTGATTTCATGCGGACTAGCCACGACTCCATCGATTCCTGCTTCTACACCTAACTTGGCCAGGCGAATTACCTGGTCCTCGACAGTGTTGGTGATTCCAATTTCGCGTAGCGTTTGTTCGGTAGCGCTTGTTAAAACAGTTACTCCCAAAACAAGCATATCGTTGGCGCGAGCGGCAGTCGCGGCGCGAATCATTTCCTTGCCGCCGCTCAAATGAATCGTGAGCATCTGCACCCCAAGAGTGCTCGCCGACTCAACGGCCCGGGCGACGGTGTTCGGGATGTCGTAGAGTTTCAGATCGAGCCAGACCTTTGCGCCGGTGGCTAAAACCGCGCGCGCAATCTCAGGGCCTTCGGCCGTGTACAATTGGAGCCCGATTTTAAAAAAAGAGATCTCGGCTCCGAGCTGCTTGACGAGGTCGAGTGCCTTTTCCTTTGTGGCGACATCAAGCGCCACGATGATTTTGTCAGCGGCTTTTGTCATGGTCGAGCGAAGTCGAGGCATCTCAATCTTCCGACTAACAGCAAGAGATTCCTCGACTTCGCTCGGACATGACAGAGCAAATTGCAGATTATGCAAGTCATCGCTCCCGCGAAGATCAATCTTTCGCTGAGAATTCTCGGCCGCCGCAGCGATGGGTTTCATGAAATTGAAACGTTCATCGCACCAATTTCGCTTTGTGACGAGATCAACATCGAGCAGCGCTCCGGCAAACAAGAAATCGCTTTTCGCTGCGATGATCCGTCGGTACCGAAGGGTGAGAACAATATTGTGGTGCGTGCGGCGAACGTTTTTTTTGAAGAAACGAAGATCACTGGCGGTGTTTCGATCGTGCTCAAAAAAAGAATTCCACACGGCGCCGGTCTGGGTGGAGGAAGCAGCGACGCAGCTTCCACTTTGCTGGCACTCAACGAGCTATTCGAGACGAATTTACCCCGTGAAGCGTTGGCAAAAATGGCGGAGATGATCGGGTCCGACGTTCCGTTTTTTATTTTTCAATCCGCCGCGGTATGTAAAGGGCGAGGCGAACTGGTGAGCCCAACGAGATTGCGCGAACGCTTGTCGGTGTTGTTACTGAAGCCTGAGTTCGGTGTGCCAACGCCGTGGGCATACTCCCGGTGGCGAGACTCGCGCGAAATTCGCGGCGTTTCATACGGTCCCCAAGCATTCACTCAACAAAGTTTTGTGAACGACTTGGAGCGCCCTGCTTTCGAAAAATTTGTTTTTCTTGCGCAACTGAAAATGTGGTTGCTTAAGCAAGCCGAAGTCGGCGTTTCACTAATGTCCGGTTCGGGTTCGACAGTTTTTGCCATGCTGCGGTCAAATGCGGACGCCGATCTTCTGGCCGAGCGCACAAAAGCGGAGCTCGATCCGGAACTGTGGACGTGCGTCACGCGTACGCTGTAGGGGACGACGTTGTCGTCCCGAGGGGAAGCTGTCAGCTTCCCCTACAGTTTTCAGTGCCACCTATTCGCCGAGTCGTCGGCGGAATTGCGCGCAGGCGTATTCGCGGTTGAGCTTGGCGATGAAACTGGCGCTGATTTTGGCGGGACACACTGCTTCGCACTCGTAAGTGTTGGTGCAATTGCCGAATCCCTGTTCATCCATGACTTGCACCATATTCAACACACGTAGCGCACGTTCCGGCGCGCCCTGTGGCAAAAATGAAAGGTGCGAAACTTTCGCAGCCGCAAAAAGCATTGCGGATCCGTTCGGACACGCCGCCGCGCACGCGCCGCAGCCGATGCACGCCGCTGCTTCCATTGCCAGGTCTGCATCATGTTTAGGAACGAGAATTGAATTCGCTTCCGGCGCAGAGCCTGCGCGCGCAGAGATAAATCCACCGGCTTGCACGATCCGGTCGAGTGAACTGCGGTCGACCACCAAATCTTTGAGGATCGGAAATGCGCCGACGCGAAACGGTTCGACCGTAATCGTCTCGCCGTCGCGAAATTTCCGCATGTAAAGCTCGCACACAGCGCCGGGATGATCCGGCCCGTGAGCTTCGCCATTAACCGTAAGCGAACACGTCCCGCAAATCCCCTCCCGGCAATCAGAGTCGAACGCCACGGGTTCGCCGCCGCTGCGAATGAGATTTTCGTTCAGAATATCGAGCATCTCGAGAAACGAGGTTTCAGCGGAAATGTCGCGGACTTCGTAATCGGTAAGTTTGCCGCGGGACTTCGCGTCGCGCTGTCGCCAGATTTTGAGTTTGAAGTTCATTGGTTCACAGTCGGTCCTGAGCGAAGCGCAGCGGAGCCGAAGGGAGTCCGCGGAGAAATCCAAGCTTTCGCATCGGGATTCCTCGACTTCGCTCGGAATGACGGAAGGCGCAGTCATTTGTAGCTGCGCTGCGCTAAATGCACCGTTTCGAAATGCAACTCTTCGCGATGCAGTTTCGAAGGCTGACCGTCGCCTTGAAATTCCCACGCGAACACCGCTGCATGGCTCTCGTCGTCGCGGAGCGCTTCGCCATCGGGCGTTTGATGTTCCTGGCGAAAATGTGCGCCGGCAGATTCGTCGCGCTCCAGGGCGTCAAGGCACATCAACTCGGCGAATTCGAGGAAATCCGCGACGCGCCCGGCGCGTTCCAACGATTGGTTGTAATCTTCTTGATCTCCGGGAACGCGCACATCGCGCCAGAATTCGTCGCGCAGTTCGGGGATTTTACGAAGCGCTTCGCGCAATCCTTGTTCGTTACGCGACATTCCGCATTTGTCCCAGAGAAGAAGGCCGAGCTCGCGGTGGAACGAATCGGCCGAGCGTGTGCCGTTGACCTTGAGCAGTTTCTCGATCCTGGCGCGGACACTGTTCTCCGCTTCTTGAAACTCCGGAGAGTCGGGCGAAGGCCGTTTTCCCATCTGACCGGCAAGATAACTCGGCAGTGTATTGGGCATAACAAAATAGCCGTCGGCGAGGCCTTGCATCAGCGCGCTGGCGCCGAGCCGGTTTGCGCCGTGATCGGAGAAATTGGCTTCACCGATTACGAACAGGCCGGGCACATTGCTCATCAAATCATAATCCACCCAGAGACCGCCCATTGTGTAATGCACCGCGGGATAAATCCGCATCGGCACTTTGTAGGCGTCTTCGCCGGTAATCTTTTTGTACACCTCGAATAAATTTCCGTAGCGCTCGCGAATCGTCTCTGCGCCGAGCCGTTTGATCGCGTCGGCAAAATCGAGATACACGCCGCGTCCACCAGGACCGACGCCTCGGCCCTCGTCACAAACCTCCTTTGCGGCGCGCGATGAAATGTCGCGCGGCGCAAGGTTGCCGTAGCTGGGATATTTTCGCTCGAGATAATAATCGCGGTCTGCATCAGGAATTTCGCTCGGCGGCTTCAAACGATCTTCTTTCCGTTTCGGTACCCACACGCGGCCGTCATTACGCAGCGACTCCGACATCAGCGTGAGCTTGGACTGATAGTCGCCGCTAACTGGGATGCACGTTGGATGAATTTGTGTGAAGGATGGATTGGCGAAGAGCGCGCCTCTTTTGTAAGCGCGATATGTTGCGGTGACGTTGCTGCCGCGCGCATTGGTCGACAGATAAAACACGTTGCCGTATCCGCCACTGGCGAGCACGACGGCATCCGCTGCGTGCCTTTCCATTTTTCCCGAGCGCAAGTTTCGAGTGATGATTCCCTTGGCCTGACCATTGACGATCACCAGGTCGAGCATCTCTGTGAATGGAAACATCTGCACCATGCCAGAGGCGACCTGGCGGCAGAGCGCCTGATAACAGCCTAACAAGAGCTGCTGGCCTGTCTGGCCGCGCGCGTAAAAGGTCCGTGAAACCTGTGCGCCGCCGAAGGAACGATTAGCCAGGTAACCGCTGTATTCGCGTGCGAACGGCACGCCCTGCGCAACGCATTGATCGATGATGATGTTGGCGATTTCAGCGAGCCGATAAACGTTCGCTTCGCGGGATCGAAAATCGCCGCCCTTGATCGTGTCGTAGAACAATCGGTAAACGCTGTCGCCATCGTTCTGATAATTCTTTGCCGCGTTAATGCCGCCTTGCGCTGCAATGGAATGCGCGCGCCTTGGCGAATCCTGAAAACAAAAACATTTCACCCGGTATCCCAGTTCTCCGAGGGTCGCCGCGGCCGATCCGCCGGCGAGGCCGCTGCCGACGACTACGATCTCAAGTTTTCGCCGGTTATTCGGATTGACCAATCGCGAATGGTCTTGATGATTTCGCCATTTTTGATCCAGCGGCCCAGGCGGAACTTTCGGATCCAGTGTTCCAATCATGCTGTGAAATATCTAAAACCATCTCGTGATGTCATTCTGATCCCGCAGTCGCGGGAGAAGAATCTCGGAGCAAATCTGGAGCGATTCATAAGCGGAAATATCCAGTGATGTTTCGCTTCGCTCAACATGACAGCGTCAGGGTATGACGAAACAACCAAATCCCGTCTATTGTTCGCCGCCCCACTTGTCTTTTTTGAATGACACGCGCCCGGAGCCTTGTTCGAAAGCTTCGAAATGCTCCGGGTTCTCCCGGTAATATTTTTGGTGATACTCTTCGGCGGGCCAAAATTTCATCGCAGGCAAAATTTCGGTCACAATAGATTTTTTGAATTTTCCGGAGCGCGCGAGTTTGTCTTTTGAAGTCTCAGCAATTTTCTTTTCCTCAGCATTGCCATAAAAGATCGCAGCGCGATAACTCGGTCCGATATCGGTGAACTGGCCGTCGGATTGGGTGGGATCGATTTGTCGCCAATAGATGTCGAGAAGCTGGTCGTAGGAAATCTTCGCCGGGTCGTAGGTGACTTCGATGGATTCGCGATACTTTGTTTTCTCCGATGTCACGAGCTTGTATGTCGGGTTCGGTTCGGTTCCACCGGCATAACCCACCGTCGTTTTGATTACACCCGACGCTTTGTCGAATGCGGGTTGTATGCACCAAAAACATCCACCGGCAAAAACCGCGGTGCGCGTCGTGGCGGGGACAGCAGTCTGCCCATAACTCGCAGCCGCAAGTGCCATACAGCCAAAGGCGAGGAGAAAAATTCGATTCATATTGTCTCTTTCATGTCGCTCCGGACGCGACGCTGTTCAAGATGTTTCCCTCCAGCCCGCGCATCTTGCTTGGGGGTTGAAGCATCGGCCAGATACCGACATTTTCTCCTGTGATCGAACTGTTCCCGGAATTGCACGTCGCGCGTCTGGAGGTCGCGGAATTTTTCGGACGCAGCGCGCCACTTCATGTCGACCTTGGATGCGGCGATGGATCTTTTCTCTGCGAAATGGCGCAACAGTTCCCGAAAATAAATTTCCTCGGCATTGAGCGGTTGACGAAGCGCGTAGAAAAAGTTCGCCGCAAGGCGGAGAAGATCGAAAACGTTCGGGTGCTGCGCGCGGATACTTTATTCGCGGTGCGCTATCTGCTGCCTAAATCTTCGGTGGAAGCTTTTTACCTTTTGTTTCCCGACCCATGGCCGAAGCGGCGGCATCAATTGCGACGGATTTTCACGCGCGATTTTTTGGATGCAATCGCCGTTGCACTGGGGCAAGACGGTGTCCTGCGCGTGGCGACCGATCAGTTCGATTATTTTCAGCAAGTCGAACGAATCAGCCGTGCTCACCTGGAATTTCAAGTTGTGCCGCGGTCACCTGATGACGCAGTTCTTCCAGTAACCAAGTTCGAGAGAAAATTTCGCGAACAGAGCTTGCCGATTCATCGACTGACACTTCGAAAGACTTCGCCGGTCAGATAAGCTCGCGCGGTCCATTCCTGGTTCGAGAAGTTCAATTCCACTGCACCGGTTTCGTCCTGGCGAAACAATTTGATCCCACGAGCGCGAAGTTGCTCAGCCCACTCTTCACTGATTCGTTCGTGCTTCGGAAACTCCCTTGAGGTCGCGATGACCAACCGCGGCCGAACCGCATCGAGAAATGGAGGCGAGCCGGAAATTCCGGAGGAATGTTGGCCCTTCACGAGGATGTCGCTCTGCCGATCGGTACTATTGCTCAATAATGCGCCTTCGGTTTCTGCGCCGTTGTCTGACATGAACAGAACCGATGGGCCCGACGGGATGGATAACCGGATGACCAACGCTTGATCGTCCGCCGTCGCTCCTGCAAAGCCGCGGGGCGGAAACAAAATGTGTGCGATGACTTCGCGGGATAAATGAAAATTGTCTCCAGCGGCCACTTCAACAGATTTGCGTCCTCCCAGTTCCGGCACGATTCGGGACAGCCGCCGATGAATGACCGAACGATCGGGTGCAGGGTTATCGATCACACGAACCCGTGGAAAATCGCTCAATAATTGAGTGATACCACCGATGTGCTGCGAATCGCCATGGGTGAGTACCACCCCCGTGAGCCGATTCACGCCGGCCCAGTGCAGATACTGGCGCACGATGCGCTCGTAAGTGCGTTCGCTTCCGCAATCGATCAACCAGTCATGGCCATTCACTCGAACGTGAGCGGCCGCGCCCGCGCCCAATTCCAGCACCGTCATCTTTGCAGAGATCCGATTGCCCCAGTCAGGTTTGCCAACATAGAAGTGCCCGCCGGGAATTTGCGCGAACAGATGAACGATGCCGATGACTAGCGTGGCCAGTGTCCAGTTGGCATTGTTGAAAACAATAGCGACCCACGGCAGGAGCGGCGTCGCAATCAGCGATAGAAGCGCAACGGCGAGGACAAAGAATGCGATCGGGACGACGACGAGATTTGCCAGAAAAGAAATCGGTGTGACGAGGTGGAAGTACCAAAGAATCAACGGCAATGAACCAATCCACGCCGCAAGCGACACAGATGCGCCACCACAAAGCCCTTCATAGCTGGAGTGCATCCATCGGCGTGGACCGCCCACCAGGCTTTGCGGTAGAAAAGGATCCGGAGCCGCACGGCGCTGCAAAAGTCTGAACAATGGGTCGGCCAACAGCACAATTGCGCCAACCACCGCGAAGGAAAGTTGGAACCCCGTGGAAAACAGTTCATTCGTGTTCCAGCAGAGAATGAAAAACGCCGCAGCCGCGAGGCTGTTTGGCAGAAATACGCGTCGTTCGAAAAAGTAACTGCCGACGAGGATTGAAGCCATCACCGCCGCGCGCAACGCCGGGATGTGCAACCCCGTTACCGCCGCATAGAAAAAGAGCGACGGAATGATAAATGCCGCTGCACGCTTGCGTGGCAGACGTGCGATCGCGGCCAGCACCCACAAAAGCGCCGCCACAATTCCCACGTGCAAGCCGGCCACGGCGAAAAGGTGAATCGTGCCGGTTTGCTGAAACGGCTCCTCAATGTCCTCTGGCGTTTCGTGTCGGATGCCAAGCACGATTCCACTGATGAAACTTTTTACCTCGGGCGCATCGTCCAGACCGCGGCACAACGCGTTTTGAATCCACGTGCGCGACGCTTGTGCAGCGCGCAGGACTCGATTTCCGCCGCCGTGGCGGATCAGCGTGCCGTCCTCTGGATAACGGACGAAGAGCATTCGACGGACATCATGTCGCTCAAGGTACGCCCGCATGTCGAACTCGCCGGGGTTGCGCGGCGGAGCGATCGGTTCGGCGGTTCCAAACAGTTTCAGTTCATCGCCAAACTCCGGCGCGCCTTTCCAACGAATCTGCCAGACAGCGCGCGTGGATTCAGTTTTGCCTTCGAGTTCAATTGATTTGAGCTTGAGCAGAAAGGTTGCGAATCCGCTGGCCGAAACCTTCGGCTCGGTGATCACGCATCCGACTGCTGTGACAACGCGCGGCCGCTCCTGGAGTTTGTTCGCAAGTTGCTGGCCTGCCGTGTTCGTTGTCGTGAATTTGTGCAGCAGGAAAAAACCGAACGCGACGATAAGGTATGTCGCAGGCAATCTCGGCCAGCACAGCGCAATCAGAATGCAGATTCCGAAAAGTAGCGCCGCTAAAATGAGCGCTGTAGGTGCGAACGGAACAACCTCGGCCAGGGCAATTCCCGTTGCAGCCATCAACGTCAGACCGACGAATGGCTGACGCGGCGCGCTGAGCAGCTTCATCGACTCGCAGTTTTCGCTTAACGTACGTTGGCAGCGCAAGCTGGAATGTTTGAGCGCGATGCACGCCGATTGCCCGTAGTATGAGGCACGATTGCTTGCACCAGTGGCGCGCCGTAATTTCTGACGTGCAGGACCTATTCGGGGAAGCGCAGGACATTGAAGCTGCAAACACCGCCGCGCCGCTCGCCACACGAATGCGGCCGCGCTCGCTCGAAGAATTTGTTGGCCAGGAACACATTCTTGGGCCGGGCAAACTTTTGCGCCGCGCCATTGAAGCCGATCGCCTGCCCTCGGTGATCTTCTACGGGCCCCCCGGCACCGGAAAGACCACGCTGGCTCGCGTGATCGCGGAGATGACGCACGCGAAATTTGTTCGGATCAGCGGCGTGGAAAGCAATGTTGCCGAAATGCGCCGCGTGCTTGCCGCGGCCACGAATCGGCTCCGCACATCTGGAAAAAAGACGATCCTATTCGTGGATGAGATTCATCATTTCAATAAGGCGCAACAAGACATTCTTTTGCCTGACGTCGAAGCTGGAAATCTCCGCCTTATCGGCGCGACCACATACAATCCGTTCTTCTACGTGAACAGCGCGCTGGTGTCGCGCTCACAGGTTTTCCGACTCGAACCGCTCAGCGTGGAACAACTGGAGCAATTGATCGATCGCGCGTTAGCCGACAAAGAGCGCGGGCTTGGAAATTACGATGTGACGATGGATAAGGATGCGCGCCGCCATCTGGCGAAGCTTAGCGACGGCGATGCCCGCAAATGTCTAAATGCGCTCGAGATTGGTGTGCTAACCACGCAACCGAAAGTAGCGCGACCGTCCTCGGTTGCGCCCGAGAGAAGGGCAAGCGAGGACGCTCGCCCTACCATTCACTTCACGCTGGCGGCTGCCGAGGAAAGCATCCAGCAGAAGGCCGTCGTTTACGATCGCGTCGGCGACGCGCACTACGACACCATTAGCGCGTTCATCAAAAGCATGCGCGCTTCGGATGAAAAAGGCGCGATGTACTGGCTGGCAAAAATGCTGCACGCCGGGGAAGATTTCCGTTTCATTGCTCGGCGGATTGTCATTTTTGCAAGCGAAGACGTTGGCCTTGCTGACCCCGAAGCGTTGCAGCTTGCGATCGCGACGCAACAGGCGGTCGAATTTGTCGGGATGCCGGAGGCGCGCATTCCTCTCGCGCACGCTACTGCTTACATGTGCCATGCCCCCAAAAGCCGCGAAGCCTACGATTCACTGAACGCCGCGACGGAACAGATCGAAGCTGAACAAACCAAATCCGTGCCCGAGCGTCTTAAGAACAAGCATTTTCCGGTAAATCCGGAGAGCTAAGGAACATCCTTCAGCGTCGAAAGTTTCTCGGGCGGTTTTTCTACAATCGGCCCAGCACCGATGCGCCCAGAGAAAATTAGCAGACCGAAGCAAACCGCGTTGAAAGTGATGAAAACGGCGAGCGCATTCCAGAACGGGCCTTCGCGCCAATGTCGATGAAGCTTTTTCCAGCTGGAAAAAATGTGGAACACGGAGAGCAGTGTTGCCATGTAAAGACCGTACAGGATGTAACGCAGCTCGATGCCGTGCCATAGCCCCATTAATCCGAAGGCCAGGAAGTATCCCAGGATCGCGGCGGTGTGCATGCTTTTGAACCATTTGCCGCGCGCAGCGGCGAGCAAGAAGCGCATGTAGACGTGATCGCGAAACCAGAAGGAAAGGGTGATATGCCAGCGGTTCCAGAAATCGCGGATGTTCCGCGCGAGGAACGGCCGGTTAAAGTTTTCCGGAGTGTGGACGCCAAACAGATAACTAATGCTGATGGCGAAAGCGCTGTATCCCGCGAAATCGAAGAACAAATAAAAGCTGTAGGCATACATGTAACTAACCAGCGCCGCGAAGCTATCGCTATGCCCAGCCGGCCTGAGCCAGCGTTGTTCGATCAGCGCAGCGAGGATGAACTTGTAGAGCAGAGCCGCGAAAAAAGTGCTGCACGGCGCCGTCGAGATCGGCCAGGAACTCAGCGCGGCTTCGTGTTTTTCTCCAGTCGGGAGCGAAACGGCGATAACGATCGATCGGCCCGGCGGAAATCGTCGGAAAGAAAAACAGAAACATGAATAGATCGACTGGCGCCAGGCCTCGCGATAACGCCGTCTCGCAGGCAAAACACGATATCGAGCGCGCGAAACGTGACGTAAGAAATACCGAGAAATCCGAACTGAGTTTCCGGTGAGACCAGCGGAATCACTTTCGCCAGTGCCAGCGGAAGCACGCTAAGCCCGATTGCGGCGTAGAACAGCCAGCCTGCGCGCGCGCCGGCGCCTGCGAACGCGCGCACGATCAGCCATTGCCACAAGGCGAACGCCAATACGACCCAGATTTCGCGCAATCGGAAAGGCGCTCCCAAATGAAGCACATCGTGATACTGCACGAGGAGCATGACCGTGGTGACCAGGAGAGCCCAGCGCCAGCCGGCCCGGCCGAACACACCGAGAATGACTGTCGGCACTGCTACGTAAAGCAGCAGCACGAAGTAGGTGAAATCAGCGTAGGGAATCACAGCGACCTGGCCAGCGCGGCTCGGTCTACCTTGCCGTTGGCCGTCATGGGAAGCGTCTCGAGAAAGATAAATTTGCGCGGTAGCATGTACACTGGCAGGCGCTCACCGAGTTGGCTTCGCAGATTGTGCGCCAGCTTGAAGTCTGATGTCTCATTTCGCGCCAACAACGTCACGAAAGCCGTTAGCGATTGAGTGGTGCCGTTCTTGATCACCAGAACTACGACTGCATCGCGCACCGTCGGCAGCGCGCGCAGATTCGCTTCAATGTCGCCGAGTTCGATGCGGTATCCGCTGAGCTTAATCTGTTCATCGATGCGGCCTTCAAAAAACATCAGGCTGTCACGAAAGCGGCCGAGATCGCCGGTCTTGTATGCGCGCTGCCCGCGATACTCGAAAAAAGCGCGGGCTGTGAGATCGGGGCGCCCTGCGTAACCGGGACTTACGTTCGGCCCGGTGATAATGATTTCGCCGCGCTCGTTAGTGGACAACTCCGCGCCGTTCTCATCGACGATGAAGATTTTTGTGCCGGGCATCACGCGACCCACTGGCAACGGCGAATATTTTTCCAAGATCGCAGCGTCAATGCGGATGGAGGTCGTAGCTACAGTTGCCTCGGTGGGGCCATACATGTTCCAAACTTGCGCTTGTGGAAAGCGCGCGAGCAGTTGAGCTGCGGTTTCGGGTGCGAGTGTTTCACCGCAAAAAAGAAACCGCCGCACGCGCGGCAGCATCGCCTCGGCAAAGTTGTCTTCGACGAGACACATCTGTGCAAACGACGGCGTCGAAACCCAGGTGGTGACGCCGGAACTGGCCAACGCGCTGTAAAGCTTTTTGGGATTTTCGATCAAATCGCGGCTGATACTGAAGAGCGTGCCGCCGGTGACGAGGCTGCAGTACAAATCCATTACCGACAGATCGAACGAGAACGGCGCCTGATTCAAAAATACTTCGGCGCGTTTACTGAACTCCTGCTCGCCAGCATCCAGCTGATGAAATGTTCGAGGCAGGCGAGCGTGATGATCACGCCCTTGGGTTCGCCGGTGCTGCCGCTCGTGAACAGGATGTAAAACGGGTCGTTCTTCTCGACGGGTATCGTAGGTGCGTCCCGCTCGCCCGTGGAGAATTGCCGGATCTGATCAGGAGTTAGGGTTAACGCGGCGTTCGAACTTGCCAGGATTTGATCTATTCGCGTCCGCGGTAGCGCTATGTCTATTGGCACATAAGGCCGGCCCGATTTTACCACGCCAAGAAATGCGATCAGCATTTCTGGCTCGCGATGCCCGAGGACGGCAATCGGTCTGCGATCGTCGCTGAAACGCTTTCTCAGGTACGACCCAAGCCCGTCTGAGTGACTGCGCAGTTCGCCGTATGTCAGAGTCCTGTCACCGCTAAGGTGTGCGATTGCCTCCGGTGCCGCTGTAGCCCAGTAATCGATTCGTTGGATCAGATTCACTAGAAGCCCTGATAAACAAAGGGCGGCGTGCGGAAATCGCCACGCCCATACATCGCGATCAAAATCAGGATGACGGCGACGTAATAAAGAATCAGCAGCACGCGATGGACCGTGGGATGTCGTTCGAGCCAGTTCACATGCGCGCCCGCTGCTGGAGATCGGCGATCACAGCTCGCGGTGTGCGCCAGCGTTCGCGCTCAAATTCCGCTGGCGAAATTTTTAATCCGAATTCTTCTTCGATCATCAGGATGAGTTGAACGGTTCTCATCGAGTCGAGCACCTGATAATCGTAGAGGGGCAGATCGAGGTTGGTGAGTACCTCATCGGTCTCGCCTACCGAGGCCAGGAGTTGCAAAACCTTGTCCGCGAATTCCGCAGCTATCATGGAGGATGCGCACCGTGTCGTGATGCTTCAACCAACGGAAAGGTGAGCACTTGTTAGCGTTGTGGCAAACGCCCGTGAAAGAAATCGTCAAGGGCACGGTCGTAATATGCCCAACCTTTTGCTGTGAGATGACTCTGGTGACGGATAAGAAAAGCCGGGTCTTCGTCGTGCTCCTGAAATTCGACTACCGGAAAATGGTATTGCTCCACGAGCGCGGGAAGCTTCCTGTAAAACTCGTCACGAGCCGAACGCGAAACGCCAGCGTGATCGTAAAAATCGCCGGCTAAAGGCATGCTGAGAATGAGTGGTCGCGCGTGAACAGTTGTTAGACAACGCAGGAGCAGATCAAGATCGATCCATGTCGGTGATCCCTTGACGCCGCTGAGGAATCCGGCGTCACGCGAGCCGGGGGTGATTTTCCTATCGAAGTTCGAAGGCTGTTGGATGTTCCCGGTATCCGTCGGTCTGGCTTTGCTCGCTTTGGCAACGAATTGTGGCCAATCGACTGTTTCTTCCTGCAGCCGCGGCGGCGGTTTTGTTTGACGCTGGATGTGATGCACCGCTGCCCAATGATCTTCCAATTCGTACAAGGCAGTCTGAATTTTTCCCGCCGGCCAGAGCGCGCAGAAAACCACGCGATCAAGCAATTGTCCGGAGGCGAGACGTCTTAACGCAAATTCGAGGAATGGTCGCTGTTCAAGCGTTTCCGGAAACTGGAGCATGCGTGCAGCGATGTCGCGCTTCAGTTCAAAATCCAGAGCAGTGCCAAACACCATCTCGGTCGCCGCCATGGGCGAAAAATGCCCTTTGTAGCCCTGGGTACCGGGGCTTGCATTGCAAAACCAGGCGGGCGAAAGCGAGAAGGCCACTCTTTTGCCGCGCAAAGCTGAGCCGAGTGCGCCGACTCTTTGCAACATGGTCAACGGATTTGCACCGCCGCCGCCAACCGGCGAAAGCTGGAAACCTGTTGGCGCGGTGCGGAAGAAAATGGTCCCTCGTTCCGGTGCCTCGGGCACCAATAATTCCGAACTGCCATAAATCATCAATACGTTCGGCGAATGCGCGGCGGCACGTTGAAACGCCAGTCCCTGGTTTTTGAGGACAAATCTTTCGGGCGCCGTGGAAACAATGGTGGCGTGTTCGAGGTGAATCAGGACCCGCTCAGCAGCGAAGAAAATGATTGCCGCGAGCCCCAGCGCGATAATGCCGGCAAACAAATGCGGCATTTCTTTCCCGGTGGCGGCACTCACGATAGAATACGAAGTTATTGTCGCGACTTGACGCCGCAATCGAATTTCACTTCGCTATTCTCACCACATGGCCGCTTCATCACTCTGGCAGCGATTTCAACGATATTTCTTGAAATATCGTGAGCTCTGTTTTCTCTCTCGACATCAGCCGGATGAAATTTCCGGACGATTTGTTCGAGAAAATGGGGCCGCAAATCGAGCATGCGTTTGCGGCGATGCGGGAATTGGAGGCGGGAGCAATCGCTAATCCCACAGAGAACCGAATGGTTGGTCATTAC
>CAVXHW010000024.1:0-261553 GCA_963761585.1 uncultured Verrucomicrobiae bacterium | reverse complement strand
GCGCTATGTCTCGAGCGTACGTATTGCTCTGTCTACAAGGATAAGGGCTGCGGTTTTCTCGAGCCTGTATATCACGAATGTTTAGAAATTGAATTCGAATCCCAAAGCATTCCATTTTCTCGAAACCACCGCAAACGCTGCAGTATCGCGGGCGTACACTCGTTCAAACATTCTCCCCGGATTTCATCTGCTATGAAAAAACCATTGTCGAGATCAAGGCGGTGTCCGCGTTCGTTGATGAACACCGCGCTCAAGTCCTGAACTATCTGAGTGCGACGGGCTGCGAATTGGCTCTCCTCGTGAACTTCGCACATTACCCCCGATTAGAATACGAGCGGCTCCTGCCGAGGAAACCTGAGCCAGCCGATCTTCGTCTGTAAAAATTTCGCGGCTTTTCGTGTATTTCGTGGGCAAAATGAACCTTCAATCTGACTGGGATAACTAATGGTTCTGTTCACGATTTTTGTCCAATCGTTGCGGCCGTCCTGATCATGCTCGGCGCGCCGGCACGGAAGACTGCCCTGGCCGCGTCGGTTTTGACGTTTGCCGTAGCGCTATTCTTGTTTGCATCTCTCGACCGCGGCAACGCTGAAATTAACACATCACATCGTTTAGCATCTCTCCCGAGTGGCGGCTGAGCTTCACCACTGGCGTCGACGGTTTGAGCGTAATCATGGTGCTGCTCGCGAGCATCGTCACGCTGGCTGCGGTATGGTTCTCCGGCGCGATAGAGAAAAATGAGAACGCGTTCTACGCCTGTCTTCTGTTCATTTCTGGCGGCGCGATCGGAGCGTTTGCTTCAATCGATCTATTTTTCTTTTACGCATTTCACGAACTCGCGCTTATCCCCACGTTTTTGTTGATCGGAATCTGGGGCAGCGGGAATCGAGTCGCAGCGGCTTGGAAAATCACGATCTATCTGGCAATCGGCAGCTTCATTCTGCTACTCGGCCTGATCTTGCTTTACCAAAGCTTTCCTCTCCCTCGCGGAGTTTTGATATTCGCGTGTTGCGGACCGCGGCTGGAATGGGCCAGATCGCTCCGGACGCGCAACGGCATGTTTATCTGCTGCTGCTTATCGGTTTCGGAATTCTCATCTCGCTCTTTCCATTTCACACGTGGGCGCCGGAAGCCTACGCTGCCGCCCCGCCGCCCGCTGCGATGCTGCACGCAGGAGTGTTAAAGAAATTCGGACTGTACGGGTTCTTGCGCCTGGCGATTCCGATGCTACCCGAAGGCGCGCATCACTGGACGACTCTGCTCGTCGTCCTGTTACTCGGCAACATCATCTACGTCGGACTGGTCACGATCGCGCAGAAGCGGCTCGATCGAATGCTCGGCTATTCGAGCGTGATGCACATGGGTTACATTTTTCTCGGCATCGCGAGCTTTGCCGTTCTCGGAGTAACCGGCGCCGTCGTGTTGATTTTTGCTCACGGTCTCTCGATCGCGTTGCTATTTGCCATCGCCGGTGAATTGCGCCAGCGAACCAACACCCTGGCTTTTAATGAGCTCGGCGGAATCGCGAAAGTGATGCCTTTCGCCGGGCTGGCTTTCGGACTTGGCGTGTTCGCCGCGATCGGTCTACCGGGTCTGGCCAATTTCGCCGCGGAAGTCATGATCTTCTTTGGAGCGTTCCGGAACGGCTGGGAAATCGGGCGATTTCACATTTTTCAAATCGCGACCGTGCTTGCGTTGTGGGGCGTCGTGATTTCGACGGTCTACATGCTGCGCGCTTATCGCAAGATGTTCATGGGCGCGATTAGTGAACGATGGAAAAATCTGGCCGATCTTCGCCCGGCGTTACGGTGACCGGTGATGCTGCTGGTGACGGCACTGCTTTGGTTTGGATTTTTTCCGCGATTGTTTGTGCGAAATGTGGCGCCGGCTTTCGAACTTTTCTCTCCGACAACTCAGATATACACACCTGTAGCCACGGCGCTGTGTCGCCGTGCTTCACGAAGCAACATCGCCCAAACGCCTCGACGCAGCGAGGCGGCTACAACGATCTGGCAGCCAATGACTCATCACCGCCCCTTCTTGAAATCGCCGTGATGGTGCTCGGCATCTTGATGCTGATGATCGAAGCGTTCGCGGAAAAAGTCGACAAACGCGTCTTGGCTTCCGTTGCAATTATCGGACTCGCGATAGTTCTTCTCGCCACTTTCTTTGTCGCTCCTACTTCCTCGCCAACTAACGCGACCGGTTTCTGGAGTTTTTACACAGCCGATCGGCTGGCGATCTTCTTCAAGCAATTCGCGCTGCTAACCACCATTCTTGTGCTGGTCATGATGATCGATTACGCGCCAGTGGTGCGTAGTTTCTTTCCCGGCGCTGCGCCGCACACAGGTCTCGGCGAATTTGTTGCGCTGCCGCTTTTCACCTGTGCCGGACTGATGTACCTCGTTTCGGCGATCGACTTCGTTTTCATCTTTGTCGCGCTCGAGCTGGTAACGGTTTCGTTCTATGTGCTGGTCAGTTTTACCCGGCGCAATCCTGCGACGCTCGAAGCGGGAACGAAGTATTTGGTCTTAAGCGCGCTGTCCACCGCGTTTCTCGTGTACGGAATCGCATGGATTTTCGGCGCGACTGGCCAGACAAATCTCTATCGGCTGACGGCGGCACTGGCGAATGCCGGCGCCGACTCCGGCGCAGCGTTGTTAGGCATGGTGTTTGTTCTGGTCGCGCTCGGCTTCAAGATTGCGGCCGTCCCATTTCAAATCTGGGTGCCGGATGTTTATCAAGGCGCGCCCACGCCAGTGACGGCGTTTCTCTCCGTCGGTTCGAAAGCAGCGGGCTTTGTCGTGTTGATACGTGTTTTGCAACCGTTCATGAATTTGCCGCAAACAGAACGGCTGATTTTTGTGATCGCGCTACTCACTTTGATTTACGGCAATCTCGCAGCGCTGCCGCAGACGAATCTAAAACGACTGCTCGCCTACTCGAGCATTGCGCATGCGGGTTATCTGCTCATCGGCGTGCTCTGTTTCGATGTGCGCGCGATCACCTTCTATCTCGTCGCGTACTTGCTGATGACCCTGTTGAGTTTTGCAGTGTTGATAATCGTCGCGCAGCAAACCGGTGAACAAATTTCCGATTTCGACGGCCTTGCCAAACGCTCGCCATTTCTCGCCTTCGCGATGTTGATCGGAATGGTCTCGCTGGCCGGTGTGCCCTTCACCGCGGGATTTCTTGGCAAGTTCTACATCTTTTACGCAGCCGTTCAGCAACGTCAGATTCCGCTCATCGTTGTGGGTGTGATCACGGTGGGCTGCGGATTCTACTATTATCTCAAAGTTGTCCGCGCGATGTACTGGCAGTCCGATTCCAAGACCGACGCAATTCCAGTGAGCGGACTTTCGCGCGTGGCCATCAGCGCATTGATTGTCGCGACAATTTGCCTGGGCGTTTATCCGCAACCGATCTTTGACGCATTGAAGCGTTAACAAGGAACGACGGCTTGGCAGCGGTCGAAATGAAGCATGACGGCTGCCGGCTTCTCCAAGGCATACGGTAAGCCATGGGGAAACCGTCAGTCCTTCCGCTAGTCGCTCAACTCCACGTTCCAGTATGCGAGATCGACGAAGTGCTTCCAGAGATCGTGCTGCGGCGCAGCGAACGTGATCTGAACAAATGGCCGCCACTTCGGCCGCTTCGGTTTGCGGATCAAGCTCATGTGCGCTTCGCGCGGAAGCCGGTTGCCTTTGCGCGTATTGCACGGAATGCACGAGCAAACCACGTTTTCCCAAGTCGTCGTCCCGCCCCGGTCGCGCGGCACGACGTGATCCAGATTAAGCTCACTCCGATCGAAGAGATGGCCGCAGTACTGGCAGGTGTTCTTGTCTCGCTCAAACACGTTGTGCCGTGTGAATTTTACTTCCTTCTTCGGAAGCCGATCGAACACAAGCAGCACGATCACCCGCGGGATCCGGATCTTGAACGAAATGGTCGTAACCAATTCATGATCGGGCGCGTTCGTCGACAGATCGCGCCAGCTTTCGAAATCGTGCGTCGAAAAGTTGGTCGCGTCATCCGAAGAAACAATCTGGGCGTGCCCTGCGTATACGAGCGAAAAGGCGCGGCGAGCAGAGCAGATGTTGACCGCCTGCCAAAGCCGGTTGAGCACCAAAACCTGACTGTTCAGTAACGTGTGCAAGTCTGGAACGGTAACCGCGTTAACGTCCGCCTTTTACGGACTTCCGCGTAAATTTGCCGCGACGCTATCACTGGCCGTTTTCCGTGTCAACGCGGGGGAGCGCCGCGGACGTCGGCGCAAATAGCCTCCCGAGCTTTGCAATCATGCTCATTCGTGTCGATTCGTGGTGGTATGAACGCACAATTTCCAGACGAGGAGACCAAGTCCGGAGAATTCAAACGACAGGAGGACGCGTTTCGCGAATGGATCTCAAATGATGAATCCACGCGTTACGCTGCCGAGGCAGGCCGCTATCATCTTTACGTTTCGCTGGCCTGCCCATGGGCAAATCGAACGGTTATTGTTCGGAAATTAAAGGGACTAGAAAACGCAATCGGCTTGACCGTAGTTGATCCGGTTCGAGACGAGTGGGGCTGGGCGTTTCGCGATACTTCCGGCAGATTCCGCCCGGCGCGCCGTTTGAATCCACCGATCCGATCAACGGCTTCAAATTCCTGAGCGAAGCGTACACGCGACCGATCCTGGCTATGACGGACGCGTGACTGTGCCTGTCCTTTGGGACACGAAAACAAAGCGGATCGTCAACAATTCCGAGGACGACATCTGCCGCATGTTCAACGGCGTGTTTACCGATTTCGCCCGAAATAACCGTCGATCTTTTCCCGAAAGATCGAAGCCGAGCACGCGAAGCTCTCGGAATTATCTACGACAACGTGAACAACGGCGTTTATAGAGCCGGTTTCGCGACGCGCCAGGCCCGTACGAGCGCGCGTGCCGCAGAATTTTTGAAGCGCTTGATGAACTCGAACAGCGTTTGGCCAAAGCCGATATCTGTTCGCGAACCGCATTGTCGAGGCGGACTGGCGGTTATTTTGCACGCTGGTGCGTTTCGACGCGGTTTATCACGGCCATTTCAAATGCAACCTGCGGCGCATCGTCGATTATCCAAATCTGCAGGGCTACCTGATCGATCTGTACCAGCAGCCGGGCATCGCTGAGACGGTGAACTTCGATCACATCAAGCGGCATTACTACATGACGCACACGGCGATTAACCCGACCCGCATCGTGCCCATTGGCCCGCTGCTTGACCTAACGAAACCGCACGGTCGCGAAAGATTGAACTAAGGCAGTTGCCACGAAAGCAATTCTTTATAGAATCGTGCGCTTCAGCCTGATCCGACCATGATTTTCCTCGCCTTCAACATCCTTACCTCCGCCGTGCCATTGTCGATGGTCTGCGCGGTAATCGGTCTCGCGGCCGCGTTTTATTTAATCGGCGTGGTGGTTCGGTCGCCCTCAGGCAATCCACGGATGCAAGAGATCGCCGGAGCCATTCAGGAAGGCGCTAAGGCGTATCTGAATCGGCAAGTGATCACCATCAGCTCGATCGCCGTAATAATTTTCATTTTGCTCTTTATTTTCAAAGATCGGCCTACGGCCATTGGCTTTGTAATCGGTGCGTTTTGTTCGCTTTCGGCAGGCTTCATTGGAATGCGTATCGCCGTGGTGGCCAATGTGCGAACGACGCAGGCCGCAACCGAGTCGATGAACAAAGCCTTGCGAATGGCTTTCAACGGAGGCGCCGTCACCGGGCTCCTCGTAGTGGGGCTCGCGCTTTTGTCGGTATCAATTTTCTACAGTCTGGTCGCGCGTATCGCCGGCTCGCACATGGCGGTCAATAGTCTGGTTGGTCTTGCCCTCGGGGCTAGTCTCATCAGCGTGTTCGCGCGACTCGGCGGTGGCATTTACACCAAGGCCGCCGACGTCGGAGCGGATCTTGTCGGCAAGATCGAGAAGGGTCTCGAAGAAGATGATCCGCGCAATCCGGCAACGATCGCAGACAACGTTGGCGACAACGTGGGCGACTGCGCGGGCATGGCGGCCGATGTGTTCGAAACGTATGCGGTGAGCTTGATAGGCGCGATCCTTGTCGGTGCACTGACGTTACCGGACAACCCCGCGGCTGTGATTTATCCGTTTGTGCTAGGCGGGATTTCCGTGCTTGGCGCGATCTTGGGAGTGCTGTTCGTGAACTTTGCGAGCGGAAAACCGGCCACTGTGTTGATGGGTGGCGTAATCACGAGTGCCATCGTTTCGGCCGTTCTCTTCTGGCCCGCCACGCATTATCTGTTTCGGACCGGCGTGATGATCGGCGGCGTAATGCGGTCACCAACCCAACTCTACTGGGCGTCGCTCGTCGGCATTATCATGACAGCCGTCGTCGTGGCTATCACCAATTACTACACGTCCATGCATTACCGGCCCGTGCAAAAAATTGCGCGTGCGTCAGAGACTGGTCATGCCACGAATATCATCGCGGGCCTTGCTGTTGGTCAGCACGCCACCGCGCTGCCGGTAGGCTTCATCGCAATTGCTATCCTGCTGAGTTTTCATTTTGGCGGGCTTTACGGAATCGCGATCGCAGTGATGGCGATGTTGTCGATGGCCGGGATCATCATCTCGCTCGATTCGTTCGGTCCGATTACTGACAACGCGGGCGGCATCGCCGTAATGAGCAACTTGCCCAACGAAGTACGCAATGTCACGGATCAACTCGACGCGGTGGGCAACACGATGAAGGCCGTGACGCAAGGGTTACGCCATCGCTTCAGCCGGTCTCGCAGCACTCGTTTTATTTGGCTCATACGTACAGGTAGCTCAAAGCACACGTGACACGCAACGGCCAGCCGTTCGTGTTCGAGTTTTCACTCAACGATCCAAAAGTGATTATCGGTTTATTCCTTGGCGGATTGCTTCCGTTCATCTTCACCGCGTTCAGCATGGACGCAGTGGGCAAAGCCGCGGGCGCCGTGGTTCGCGAGGTGCGGCGGCAAATACAAGCGCATCCCGGTATCATGACCGGGAAGGACACGCCTGAGTACGGGACGTGCGTGGACATCGTGACCAAAGCGGCATTACGCGAAATGATCGTGCCAGCGCTGCTGCCGTTGGTTTTTGTGGTGGCGGTGGCAATGATTCCGCAGCTAGGCCCAGTCGTGCTCGGGGGGTTGCTGGTAGGAACGATTGTCACCGGCCTGTTTGTTGCCATTGCCATGACATCCGGCGGCGGCGCGTGGGATAACGCGAAAAAATTTATCGAGGAAGGAAATCTCGGTGGCAAAGGCTCCTTTGCTCACGCCGCAGCGATCACCGGCGACACCGTGGGGGATCCGTACAAGGACACGGCCGGACCCGCGATCAATCCAATGATCAAAGTGGTCAACATCCTCGCGATTTTAATTATTCCCATTTTCTTTTAGCACAGTGAGCAACTGCCTTGAAAAAAAAGAACTGCTGCTTTTGATTTAGGCTTGCTTTTAGCGAAGGGACTGAGCAGTTTTCTTCCCCCCACAATGCCTCGCGTCTTAATCATTGAAGACGATGCCGAGAACCGGCGCGTTATGGCGCAGCTTTTCGCGCGCGAAGACTGGAAAGTCTTGGAAGCAAACGACGGTGACGCCGGGCTGGAGTTGGCGTTGCGCAATCGGCCGGAGTTGATCCTGTGCGATTTGTTAATGCCAAAATCGAACGGTTTTGAGGTATGCCGCTCCATTCGCGAGAAATTGCAACCAACCAAGATCATCGTCGTCTCAGGTCGCGATTACGGCGGTCGACCGAACCAGTGCTCTTGAAGCAGGCGCAGACGAATATCTGCTCAAACCGTTCACATGGGAACTGCTCTCCAGCACGATCGACCGCCTCCTGCCCGAAATCCCGCGTCGTCCCGAACCGAAATCTGTCCCGGAACGTGAATCGGTTCCTGCGCGAATAAGGCTGTGGGGCGTTCGCGGTTCAATTCCGGTCCCTGGAAAGAGCACAGTACGTTATGGCGGAAACACCAGTTGCGTGGAAGTGCGCGCCGACGGCGAGATCATCATTCTCGATGCTGGCTCCGGGATTCGCCTGCTCGGTCTTGCTTTGGACAAAGAATTCGGGCCTCGCTCGATGAAGTTGACTCTTATGATCTCACACACTCACTGGGATCATATCCAGGGACTGCCTTTCTTTTCTCCAGCGTACGATCAGAAAAATCTGATCCGCGTTTTAGGTTATGAAGGCGCTCGCGCTGGTTTGGCAAAGATTCTGGCCAGCCAAATGGAGACGCCGTTTTTCCCCGTGAGCTTGCGCCAACTGCCAAGCCACCTGGCGATTGAGGAACTGAAGGAGATGGAGTTTCGAGTCGGGTCCGTCGAAGTGCGATCCAAGTTCGCCAATCATCCAGGGATTTGCGTCGGGTACCGCCTTGCCACCAGCTCGGGATCAATCGCCTACTTTCCCGACAACGAACCATACGAGGAACTTAAGATGTTGTTGGCCTCGCGTGACGGAATCACCGAGGAGGAAGCGCGCGGTTTTGCCGACGCCGAGCGCGGAAAGATGGTCGATTTTCTCCAGGGATGCGACGTCGCAATTATGGATACGCAGTATACCGAGGAGGAATACGCGAAGCACGTTGGCTGGGGCCACAGCTCAGTGGACAGCGTCGTTTCGCTGGCACTCGATGCAAATGTGGGCAGGCTCGTTCTTTTCCATCACGATCCGAATCATGACGACCAAATGATCGATAAAATGCTGGAACACGCGCGCGCGTTTGTAGCAAAAAGCGGAAAATCTTTGGAAGTCGACGCCGCTCGAGAAGGCGCTGAGATTTTGCTCGACGCCAAAGTGCTGGCATAATCAAGCCTCGCGGGCGCAGCGACTCTGTTCGACTTGCAGTCCAACCGCGCGACCTTAATTTCCTCCCCTCGTTGCCTCGTAGTGTAACGGTAGCACTAGAGACTCTGAATCTCTCTGTCTAGGTTCGAATCCTAGCGAGGCAGCCACGTAAACCCCGAATGCTTTCGGGGCACGTGGCCATACCGCTTTCATGAAAACCGCATCGGCTGCCACCTTTGATGGGTGTTTGAATCCTAGCGAGGCAGGCGACCTCCATCTCCTTGGACAGCGAGGAGAGATTGTCTGTGTTAATGGCTTGAATAATTCGCGGAACAAAAACGGAAATCAAGAGGCACAGAACGGCGCTACGACACGACGAGATGATAAATGATTTGTCGCAGCGGGTTCTTGGAATGCCCTCGACGGGAAGAAAAAAGCCGTGTCATCGCACCACACGGCGCATATTTTTAGTCTTGGCCAATGCCGCAAGGGCGATGACAGCCGCGGCGGTACGGTTTCTGACGTCGAGTTTGCATAGGATGTGTTCGACGTGCTTGCAGATCGTGCCGGTGCAAGCGCTGAGGATCACGCCGATCTCATAATTTGTTTTACCTTGTGCGATCCAAGTCAAAACCTCCGTTTCACGCGCGGTGAGACCCAATGAACCAAGCGCGTTTTTCGCCGGGATTAATTTAATTTTTGTTTGCGTTTTGTGTTTTGATTTTGTTTGGGGAGCTTTCATTTGGGCTGTTGATTTTTTGCCACCCACTTTGAGCGGACCTCGGGGGAATTGTGCGCGTCCGTTTCGCATGATAATCCGTGGCTTTATTCTGCAGGACGAATTGTTTGGCCTTCGGTTGGTTCTCGTCATTGAGAACCATTCCCGGGGGGGCCTGTTGCGTGCGTCTTTTATGCGCAGTTATGGCGCAGGTCAAGAAGAAAGTTTTACAATGGCATTTTTGTTACATACAATTCCTGCTTTAGCCTGCATAATCGCATGTGAAAAACGACCTCCCAAACAACTGCCAATGGCAAAATTCAAAAAGAACAAGAACAAAGCGAAGCTCAACCTGACGGTGCGTGACGAACAACGAAACAAACTGGAACAAATGGCTTCTTTGGAGAAGCGTTCCGTCTCCAATCTTATCGAGGTTATGGCCGACGAACGCTGGGAGCGATTGGCCGAGCGCCAGGGCGTTGCTTACGCTAAAACGGTCGCGGATGCGATGAACCTCAAAGTCGACATGGACAATCCAGCAGACCGCGAGAAACTGCGCCGCGCAGTTCTTGATCTTGTCGCCGGGAGAAAAACGCCAAAATAAAAACGGCCTGGTTGAAATCCTCTTGTTCTCTCTCTGACAAGCATTTTGTGAGCAAGGGCGGAAAAAATTGCGTCATCGCTGGACACGCCCAAAAATACGTTCACGGCGATTTGCGAGAAGGTGACGCGCCTCGCTCGCGCCATCACGACGAATAGTGAGTTCGCTCGAACTGTGAGAAACGTCGGCACCTAACTCTTAATGTTCCACTGAATGGCAGTCCACTTTCGATCTCTCAGCATCGAGTCGGTTATCTGCCCGCGATGCGGAACCGCATGGCGTCTCAAATTGGGGCTTTCCGTGAGCTGCCTGGTCTCGTGCGGTCTGGATTGCGAGATGCACAATGCGCAAACACTCGATGACGTGCTCGATCAAATCGATATGAGCGACTCCGACTGACGCGCGGGAGAATTATCGAATCCTGGAAGAAATCAGACGGCGCAGCAACTCTCCCCGTAATGGCATCGGGACGATGCGGCCTACCACGCCGTCTTGTCTCGCCGGAGTCTTTCGCGAAGGCCGCTAATCTGCGGTTTTTTGAAAAAACTTCATTTTTTTGAGAACTTCGGCCCGCAAATCCCGGAGAATTACTATGTAGGTGGAAGCACGTATGTAAGCGCTGGATTATGAATCCAAGGGGCCCACGAAAATGCTAACAGCTAAAACGGGACCCTAAATATGAAAGTTCAATCAATTCCCCGCTTGTCGCTGCCCATGCGAGAGGTTGCAAAGCGTCGATGATTACATCCCCCATGAGATTACGGAATTGTAATTTATTTCTTGACAATTTCGCATTTTTTGTTATGCGAAGAAGTAGATAAGGGCTGCATCGGCGGATCCAAAACAAAGGGACATCGAAGGGAGCCGACCGAAAAATTAACAGCTGAACCCAGAACCAACCCGCATGAATTCCACAGACGCCTGTGCTCTCGATGAAAAAACCTGGAGGAAAAGGGTAGCCAATGTGACGAGCATAGGCCTCCGGTGGTATGGGACGATTTGAGATGTGTGTGTTACCAGCCATGTCAATGCATCTCCCTAAGATCGAGTTTGATCCCCCCATACATAACACGCTTAGGAGCTCAAGGACAGTCCACATCGGAGGGTGTTATAACACGTTTTCACAAAGGCAACTGACTTGTTACAAGCTACTTCGTACCTTCTGTATTTTACCAGGAGAAAAAGGCAACCGCTACAACGAGCTTTAGCGATTCAAAGCAAATGAAGGATCCCAAAAAATGAAAAAAAGAACCAAAATCACGCTCAGAACAAAAATCTATCTGACACTTGTTGGGCTGTTAGCGCTCACAGGAATCATTTACGCCGCCAATCCAGTCACCTTTTCGGTATTCCCCCAGATCACAGGCGCTGGCCGCTACAAAGTCTGAACTGTTTGCGACCGGATACGTTGCCAACCCAGACATCTATACGCTCGACTGCGAGGGGATTCCCTCGGTGTACCAGGCGGCCCCCGCAGGAGAAAAATACATTGCTATAGCGCCAGCGCAGTCCGCGGAGGCCGGGTTCACCCCGCGCGACGTCTTCCTCACATATGGCCATGGCATCTTTAAGGCCACGCCACCCGGTCCCTTCACGTTCTTTACGACGGTCCCCTGCTCCGGGGCGACGCGGACCACAGCGGGATTACGTTCGACCATAGTGGGCACATTTGGAAACGACATGATCGTTACGTGCAAGGAGGGCGACGTCTTTAAGATCGACAACCTTGGAGGATGGACCACATGTCACGTTTCTCGCGCACGCGAGCAGCGGCGGAGAGATTGAAGGACCAGTTGTAGCGCCGCTAAGCTTCGGGACCGGCCCAATATCGGCGGTCAGATTCTGGTGGCCGACGAGGATATCGGTGAGGTCAACGCAATCAAGAACGATGGGCCACCAGCCACCGTTACTCATAATATTTTCAATTGGCCCGGGTTTTTGGAGCCGAGTCCGGAAGCCCTCACGTTTATCCCGCAGCCGCGGACATGTGCACCTACTGCGGGTTCGCTTTCTTCCAGGCGAGCCAACAAAATCCTGCCGGAGCTCCCTCGGTGTTCGCTTATCCGCCGAGTGACTTCGCAGGGTTGGGTGGCAGCCTTCTCGTTACCATCGAGAGCAACCAGAGAATCGCTCTCGTACAGTTAATTGCCGGTAACTACGTTACTAGCTATATTCGACAACCCCCCTGGCTCTAACATATTGGAGGGCAACTCTTTCGTTGACTGCGACGTTCCGACGCCTACACCGACAACTACGCCTACAGCGACATCTACGCCTACGGCACATTTACGCCGACAGCCTACAGCAACATTTACGCCTACAGCTACGGCAACATCTACACCTACAGCTACGGCTACGGCGACAGCAACACCTACACCTACGCAACAGCCAACACCAACACCGACTCCAGCGGGTGTCTGCCCACTGACGCAGGGTTATTGGAAAAATCATCCCAATGCCTGGCCAGTGAATAGCTCTGATGCTGGGCAGCCAGACATATACCAAGGCGGAATTGCTAACCATATTGAACACTCCGAGTGGCGGGGACGCCAGTATAATCCTGGCCAATCAATTGATCGCCGCCAAGCTCAACATCGCCGCCGGCTCCGACCCGACGCCTATCAGCCAGCACAATCGCTCATGCCGACAGCTTGCTTTCTATGTTCAGTGGCAAGCTGCCCTACCATGTCGCACCCTCCTCTACCATCGGCCAGATGATGGTCAGCGACGGCAATACGCTTGATAATTACAATAACGGTCACCTGACCCCGGATTGTTCTGGGCAACGTGGTCAACCTGCTCAACGTGCTCGACCTGCTCCACGTCCACGCTGATCTTAAATAGACCGGATTCACCTAAACGCCCGCGACGAGTTCCTCTTGTCGCGGGCGTTTTCTTTAGGACGTCACCGGAATTTCTGGATCTCCGCTTTGCTGATTCAGAGTCCTAACCTCCCCCGTCTGCGGCATGTAGGCGAAGTGCTCTCCGATTTCTCTAGAGGGGGAAGAAATTCAATGTTAACGATCTACTGGCCGATATTGAGTTAGAGCAAATAACAAAGGAAAGACACGCCAACAACAGCAAAGGCAGCGAACGGGAGATTTGTTGGTGGGCTGAGGGCATTGTTAATGGTAGGCGCGTTCGTGTACACCGTCCGTCAGCTGGCCAATACACAGCGCGGCAATCCGCACTGGTATTTGAGGCGGAACGAATCGCCAACCAACGCGTCGGCGATCCAATCGGTTGCGCTGCGGTGGGCTATGCTTGGAACGAAGGAAGTTAATCGCGTGACGGATCGGCTGGGGTTCAACGCGGGGTTGCTAAAGTAATCAAAGGGTAGCACACACTAACGGAAGGCCGTCTAAAACTGCGAATTGAGCGTTGGGCGAGTCACGAGAGGCCCGAATGATCTTCAGAAAAGCGCACTTAGTAGGCGCCTTCGGTGTCAGGTGTGCGAACTCGCACGGTCATAAAGTGTGGATGCGCTTTTACCCAGGCGAGCGCTTTCTGTTTCGTATAGAAAAAACGGTCGATCACGATCGCGTCGCGCTCAGACGCACTGCGCCCGCACAAGCGTGCCGCCTTACGATTGACAACATCCGGTCCGCTGTCTACAGCCAGACACTCCGCATCATGAAAGACAACTTTGCTGCCATAGGGAATTTTCTTTGGATCGACAGCACAATGTCCCTCGTTCAGTCGTGTGCCGTTCCAAGCTGCATTCGCGCCTGAACCCTCTCCAGGCCAGTAAACCGTCACGCGTGCGAGGGCCGCATGTTCGCCGGCAAACGCTTGACAGACAAAAACCAACCCAACACCGAGTGCCATAATTTGCCGCTTCATCACTTTCTCCGATTGTCGCCGTCGCCGTAAATCCGGGAGCAAGTGGATCAGGGAAATGGGTAATCGCCTCTACATAAAACTTCGGAACTGCATTGCTGTTTGGTTCCTTGTTGCCGAGTGAAACAAAAGCAACTGTTGGTGCGTAATGGAAATCATCGCTGACAATCCTAGCAAAGCTGGTTGGAGTTGGGGCTGCGTCTCAGCCGTTATTCTCAGGGGCGAACGATCTGGATTGCTGACGCGCAGCGGCAGCGCCCGGCGTCGTGTGCGGTCCAGCAGCGGAACAATTTCGCATTTCTCGTGGTGTGAGCCAGCGCGAAAATCGCCGCAATTACGAATAAACCATTAGACGCGCTTGAGACACGGCTGGAATTGGAATTTAAAGAAAGCCATGACTGTCCGTAGGAGCTGAAAGATGAACTTTGAGGAATTCCAGAACCAATCGCGACTTTATGTCATTGGCGCACTGGAGCCTGAAGAATTGGAGGAATTTGAGAGAGAGCGCAAAAAGTCCGGTAAGAGAGCGGAAGATTTCATCACACAATGTTACGCTTTACATGAAGCATTCTCTCTTAGTTTGCGACCGGAGAAAGCTTCTGCCTCAATCAAAGAACGGCTCATGTCGATGGTACGAGAACGGAAATTAACGTTGTAAGGGGCATAGCGCCAAGGACCCTGACAGAATCCCACTTTACGTGAATATTCTGTCTTAACTCGCGACAAACATAGCGCGCTATTTATCGCGGACATTATCAGCGTCCCCAGTTGAGGGCCACCGGCTCCTTACCCGTGCGCACGAGAACGCTACGTCGCGGTCATTCGTCGTCACTAAACAATTGCAGCACGAGTGGAATCGTCGTTAACGCGCCGACAGCGACGAGGGTCCACCCGATCGCTCGCCTTTGCTCATCGTTGAGCTTTTCAGAAAGCAACAGCGCGATGCCCGCGCCAAGCATCGCGCGCGTGCCGGCAATGAGACCGATTTGAGGAATGGTGACTTCGTGTTGTTTCATCTGTTATTTCACTCCTTTTAATGTAACGCTAATCCACCACAGAAAGCCTGTCTTGGCCTTTCGCGAAATGGCGAAATCTTTTTAATCCTTTCAGATAGTTCGCCTTTCGACTGTCTGTGGCGGGTAATGTTCTCAAGCGGTTATGCACGCCCTAATCTTTCTGCATTGGGAGCCTAATTGGGCCGTCGCTGCGATTCACATGCAGTGCGCCGCCCTTTTTGTTCTGACTCCCCGCAATGGCCGAAACTGATCGGCACTGCTGCTGCGAGCAGTTTGGCTACTTTGTTCGTGGTCCGGAATTTCTTTCCGGCGGAGAAAAAGGTCCGCCATTCCATCAGAACCGACTACGCAGTGGGCGACGACACATTTGTCCGAACCATGGGGCACTTGCTCGGACCGCCCCTTGTCGAAGGGAATAGAATTACGCCGCTGGAAAACGGCGATCACATCTTCCCGGCGATGCTGAAGGCGATCCGTTCGGCGCAACGCACCATTACGTTTGAAAATTTCCTGTTCCGCGAAGGCGAAATCTCTGACGCTTTCGCTCAAGCGCTTGCGGAACGCGCGCGTAGCGGTGTAAAAGTCCATTTTCTTCAGGATGCGCTCGGATGTGACGCTGTACACGGCCGCGCCATCAAGCTGATGAAACGCGCCGGTGTGGCAGTGGAGATTTTCCGCTTCGTCCATTTCTCGCGCATCAATTTCCGGACACACCGAAAAATTCTGGTCGTCGACGGAGTCCTGGGATTTATCGGCGGAGTGGGGATTGCCGATGACTGGAAAGGAAACGGCCGGACCCATGGATTGTGGCGCGACACTCATTACGCGCTGCGAGGTCCTGTAGTCGCACAATTGCAACAGGCTTTCATGGACAATTGGCTGGAAACCCGGGCCGAATTGCTACACGGCGATCTCTATTTTCCCAGACAAGACCAAGCCGGAGAGCAGATGTGCCAGGTGTTCAAGAGCTCGGCCGGTGAAGGCTCCGATAGCGGGCGTTTGATGTTGCTGGTATCCATTGCGGCAGCTCGCCATCACATCCGCATAGCGAATGCCTATTTCATTCCGGATAATCTCACGATGCGAACATTGATCGAAGCGCTGCGTCGAGGCGTGAAGATAGAAATCATTACGCCGGGTCCCGACATCGATGCGCGTACGGTCCGGTCTGTGGGAAAGGCGCTTTGGAAACCTTTGCTCAAAGCAGGCGCGCGTTTTTACGAGTATCAGCCGGCACGATTTCACTGCAAATATCTGCTTGTCGATAACTGCTGGGCTTCCTTCGGTTCGGCCAATCTCGACAATCGTTCCATGTCATTGAACGAAGAAGCAAACCTCAACGTGCTCGACCGGCAATTCGTTACGTCGTACGCAAAAATTTTTGAAGAGGACAAAAGCCATTCGCGCGAAGTCACGCTTCGAGACTGGCGACATCGCCCCTGGGCGGAAAAGATTAAAGGTCGAGCCATGTCAATCTTTCGGTCGCAGATGTAAGCCGTGACGAACACACCCACGTCCCGAGCGAACCTCCGCGTGGCGACGTACCAATGTACATGGCTGCATGGGAATGGATCGGCAGCGCTCTGAAGCGCGCATAGCCGAGGTCATCGCCGAGATGTCAGTCGATGTTGTCGCGCTGCAAGAGCTCGATCTCGGGCGACGACGTTCCGCCGGCGCGGATCAGACTAAAATGATCGCCGAGCAACTTGGATGGTACAGCTACTTTTCATCCCGCCATGCGACGAAACGATGAGCACTATGGCAACGCAATCCTTAGCCGGTACCAACTCACTTTTCGTCGGGCCATCGAGTTACCAGGCAGACCACCGTTTTTCTGCCGTGAGAATCGCGCGGCGATTGAAGTAAACATCGAAACCAATCTCGGGAAGGTGCACATCATCAACACGCATCTCGGTCTAGGCTGGCGCGAACGCCTCGTTCAAACACAATTGTTTACCAGCGCCGAGTGGCGCGCAGCAATCGCCGGTGACACACCACTTATTTTGCTCGGCGACTTCAACAGTCTGCGTGGTTCGCGACCATATCGCACCCTTAACCGGCATTTGCGCGATGTGCGCGAACTCGTTCGAGCGACCGGACCAATTCGAACATTCCCGACGCGATTTCCGGTGCTGGCTGTCGATCACATTTTCGTTAACCGCGCAGTCGAGCCAGTGAGCGTAACCGTACATCGTTCACCTCTCGCGCGGATTGCATCCGATCATTTCCCGCTCATGTCTGAATTCGTGCGCTCCCCTCACCCTCGTCCCGACTAGGCCAAGGCAGTCTTTTGCAACAAATTTTGTTCCAGCTTCAAATCTCGACTTCCTTTGGATTTTTGTCTCCAACGGAACCGCGACATCGTTGGTATTCGAATCAGATAAAAAGGGAAGAGGCGCGATTTTGAGATGCGCCGGTAAGCTCCGCCCAGGAGCTTTCGATCCCTCTGAAGAACATAATAACGGGAAATTCAAACATAGGAGGACACATGAAAAAACTTCTTTTACTTCCATTGATAGCAATAGGACTCGCTTTAGTTCCAGTGAAACAAGCTGACGCTCAGGTTTCAGTCGGGATAGGTGGAGTCGGGGTCGGGGTCGGTTATCCCGGATATGGCTACGGCTACGGATACCCGGGCTACGGCTACGGGTATTACCCACGCAGCTACTACAACTACTACGGCGGTTATCCAGCTTACCGAACGTCTTACTACACTGGACGGCCGTACTACTACAGCAGCCACTCTCATAAGCATCATAAGCATTATTACTATCGCCACTAAGGCGGATAGGTTGGGGTAAGGGCAATCAGCTGGCTTGGAATGACTCCAAGCCAGCTCTCTTTTATTGGCGTCAGATCGCTCTTACGACCTGACACGCGCAACAGCGCTCCCGGACGAAGTCTGTTACTGTAACTCAGCGCCGACTACGACGGCTTGGGGTCCTGCTCGCGGCGTTTGCGGAAAAAATCCTGCAAGATCGCAGCAGACTCTTTTTGTAAAACGCCCGAGGTAATCTCGCATCGATGATTAAAGGACGGCATCTGGAGGAGGTTCATCATGCTCCCTGCAGCGCCGGCAGAGGGATCTGCGCACCCGAAGATCACGCGACGGATTCGCGTGTGCACGACCGCTCCTGCGCACATGGCGCACGGTTCTTTTGTGACGTAAAGATCGCAATCAATCAGACGCCAATCGCCGATCGCCGCTTCAGCTTGCGTTAAGGCCAACATTTCGGCGTGCGCGGTCGCGTCCTTAAGCAATTCGACCTGGTTATGCGCGCGTCCGATGATTTTCCCCTCGCGCACAACAACCGCGCCGACCGGCACTTCGCCCGCTACGTACGCTTTCTGCGCCTGTCGCAATGCTTCGCGCATGAAATACTCGTCGGACAACGGTTCGAGCATCTTTAACGTGTAGCCATGGCCCTACAGGCCGTCCAACGCATAACTGATGACATTTGACCGGCCATACGTCGGTGGCTACAGAGGAAGCCCGCGCTTGCCCTGAAAAGTTCTTGCGCATATTAGGGACTGCCCATGCACGACAACATTGAATCGCATCTGGTCGAGAAACGCGTTTTCAAGCCGGCTTTGGGCTTCAGCAGTAAGGCGCGGATCAAATGCCTGGCACACTATCGGCGATTGTATCGAGAATCGATCCGGCAGCCTGCCAAGTTCTGGGCGCGCGAAGCGAAGGAACTGGTCTGGTTCAAGCCGTGGAAAAAAGTTCTGGAATGGAAAGTGCCGTTCGCGAAATGGTTCGTCGGCGGCCAACTGAACGTCAGACAATTGCCTCGATCGCATCTCGCACGGTCGCGCGGAACAAGGCGGCGTTGATTTGGGAAGGCGAACCCGCCGCGCCCGGCAAGTCGGCGAAGAACGCACGCTCACCTACAAACAATTGCATCGCGAAGTCTGCCTGTTCGCGAATGTGCTCAAACGCAACGGACATCAAAAAAGGCGATCGCATCATCATTTATCTGCCGATGGTTCCCGAAGCGGCGATTGCCATGCTCGCCTGCACGCGCATCGGCGCGGTGCATTCGGTGGTGTTCGGCGGGTTCAGCGCGCAATCCGTCGCGGACCGCATTTTTGATTGCCAGGCGAAGATGGTCATCACCGCCGATGGCGGTTTTCGCCGCGGCGCGGTCGTGCCGCTGAAGAAAAACGTGGATGACGCGCTCCGTTGAAGGATGCGCAGGGCACTGCTCGCGAAGACATCGAGAAAGTCATCGTGCTTCGCCGCGCGGGCAACGAAATCCACATCCAGGACGGGCGCGATGTTTGGTGGCACGACGAAATGGACGTACGTGGATGCGAATTGTCCGGCGGAGAAAATGGACAGCGAAGCGCCGTTGTTCATTCTCTACACGAGCGGTTCCACCGGCAAACCGAAGGGCATTCTGCACACGACCGGCGGTTATCTGCTCGGCGCGAAGATGACGACCAAATACGTCTTCGATCTGCGCGATGAGGATGTTTATTGGTGCACGGCCGATGTCGGCTGGGTCACCGGCCACAGCTACGTGGTTTATGGCCCGCTGGCGAATGGCGCGACGAGCTTCATGTACGAAGGCGCGCCGAATTTCCCGGAACCGGATCGGTTCTGGCGCATCGTAGAAAAGTATGGCGTCACCATTCTTTATACCGCGCCGACGGCGATTCGCGCGTTCATGAAATGGGGCGTGGAATGGCCGAAGAAACATGATCTTCAGTTCGCTGCGCCTGCTCGGCACAGTCGGCGAACCGATCAATCCCGAAGCGTGGATTTGGTATCACGAAAATCATCGGCGGCAAACGCTGTCCGATCGTCGACACCTGGTGGCAAACCGAAACCGGCGGCATCATGATCACGCCGTTGCCGGGCGCGACGCCGACCAAGCCCGGCTCGGCGACGCTGCCGTTTTTCGGCATCGTGCCGGAAGTCGTGGATGAACAGGGCAAAGTCGTGCCGCGAAATTCCGGCGGCAAACTGGTCATTCGCAAGCCGTGGCCGTTCATGTTGCGCGGATTTGGGGCGACCCGGAACGTTACCAACAGGTTTACTGGAGCGAAGTGCCAGGCAGTTATTTCACGGGCGACGGCTGCCGCCAGGATAAAGACGGTTATTTTTGGATCGTCGGCCGCATTGACGACGTGCTGAACGTCGCCGGCCATCGCATCGGCACGGCGGAAGTCGAGAGCGCGCTTGTCAGCCATCCGAAAGTGGCCGAAGCGGCGGTCGTCGGCCGGCCGGATGAATTGAAGGGTCAGGCGCTCGTCGCGTTTGTGACAGTCAAGAGCGGAAGCGAGGTCAGCCGCGGGCTCAAGGAGGAACTGCGCAATCATGTCGCAAGGAAATCGGCGCCGTCGCGAAACCCGATGACATTCGTTTTGCCGAAGCGCTGCCAAAAACGCGCTGCGGCAAAATCATGCGCCGGCTCCTCAAACAAATTGCGAGCGGCGCAAAAGTAAATGGCGACACGACAACGCTGGAGGACTTTAGTGTCCTCGCGAAGCTCGCAGCGCCCGAGGAATAGCCACATCTCCCCCGTCACTCGTACACATATGGCCCAAATGAAGCTGAAAAATCTTTTGCCAATGCTGGCTTCGGATAGCGTTTCCTCGTGAGCTTCTTTCGCACAGGCTTTCGCGAACTAGCCTTAAAGCTCAAGCGCCAGAGAACGCGTATAGCGCTGCGGCACGACAGGCGTCTTTTGCAAAAAAGTGAAATCAACCTGGGACGCGAGGGAACAGCGCAGGCAGCAAATTTTCCGGAGCTACGCAACGAGATCGTTGCACTAAAGAAACTGGAACAGGAGCAAAAAGAAGTCGCGCTCCGGATTGCGCGGATCGACGAAGGCATAAAACGCATTGAAGAAGAACGCCAGCAAATCGCGCGAGAGCAGACGAACGCAATTGCGAAAATCGAAGCAGAGAAGAAGCCGCTCCTTCAAAAGCGCAACCAGGCGAAGAGCACTGCGGAGGTATGCGAACGAGAGCTCGCGAGCGTGGAGCGGCGTGTTCAGGAGAGCGAAGCTGCCGATCGCGATCTCTTGAAACAACTTTCCGATCTGCACGCGCTTGATCCCGCGCCTCCCGATCTCGACACGCTTTCTGCCGGAATCATGACAAAACGGGCGCGCCTTCCGGACGAACGCGCCGAACTCGTGCGGGCGCGCTTGGGCAGCGCCGACGCGGTGCGTATGGCGAAGGAAAAGTTGAACACTACTGACGCCGAACTTGCCGCTGTGGAAAAAAACATGGCGCGCATGCGGAGCGAATTTGAAGTGCGCGACCGGAAACTGGCTGAGAGCGTTAAGACTCAGCAACAGGCATCGCGCGACGCGCGGACACGGCATCAGACCGTCGAAGAACGAAAAAATCCGGCATACTTGAGCATTGGCCGGCATTTGTCCGAAAAGGGCGTTGCTCCGCCGAATGCGCCGCATCTGCTGCAGGATGCTCACCGTCGCAGAGCGGCCGTTGATCTGCAGTTAAAGCACCAGGCAGAGCTAGCCCAGCTCTCCAGCCAGATCGATAAACAAGAGCTGCGAAAGTTTTACTTCAGCGCGTTTTCGGTTCTGGTTCTACTGGCAATCACGTTGCTCGTTGTTTTCCAATCGCCGCGCGGACGCGAATGGCTGCCGCAGGCAACCGATACCATCCTGTCGATTAACGCGGATCAATTCGAACGCGCAAACCTTGCGAAGCGCTGGCACGATGAGAAGCCGAAATTCTGGCCCGCATTGATCGGCCCGGCGGCTTCCGTTCCAGGATTGAATCCGTCACGAGATACAGCGCGCATCACTCGCGCACTCACAACGGACGAGAACGGTGAGACCAAAGAATTCAATCTCGTCCAAAGCCGTCGCGGCCTTGCCAAGGTGGTTCGAACTGTCGCCGACGACAAGAATTTCAAAAGGCGCTCGGTCAATGGTTTGCCCGTTTGGGAGCGACAGTCCAGCTCCGCTGACGGTACAGCCGTCAAACCGGATTTTGCACTCGCGCGCGTCGGACCAGCAACGCTCGCCGTTGGCGCGCCGGAAGAAGTGGATGAACTGGTACTCGTGAGGATAGGGATGAAGCCGGACCTGAAAATCACCGGGCAACTGTTCGATCGCTTCCAGGCTCTCGATCACGAGAGCGCGCTGCGGCTCATATCGCGCGATCCCCCGGATCTCTCCCGCATTTTCCATCCCATCTTTTCGCGTGAATTAATCGATGTCTCGCAACTAATCGGCCTTGCACTGAACCTGCAGAATCCAGTAAAAGCCAGAATTCTCATCAAAGTGAATGCTCCGAAAAATGCCGCCGTCGTCGCGCGCGATTTGCGCACCAATCCGGACCAATGGCTTCGCCTGGCTGACTCATCGCTGTTGCTTTACTCTCAGCCGCCGGAGATCCAAACACAGGGCAACTCCAATCTGGAGTTGCGTTTCACGATGCCCGAAAACAGTGCACGTCTTCTCCTCGAACGCCTGGCAAAAATGGATACTCCCGCGGCAGTGGCGGCGTATTGATCGAACAGCGGAAATGCAAAAGTTCGACGCTTACATTTGCCGGTTTGGTGCAATCGCGGTGGCGCTGATCTCGTTGAATGCAAATGCTGACCCGGTTTTGGTTGATGTCCGATCCGTTGATCCGACGATTACGGTCGACTTACGCTATGCAGGCCGAAACAATTTCCTTCGACATCCGCTTTATCCCCGTGGAACACACGCACTCGCTCGCCCCGAAATCGTCTCAGCTTTGGCTGTGGCCCAGAACTTTCTGCGGCGTTACCAATATGGCCTCAAAATCTGGGATGCGTATCGGCCGGTAGAGGTGCAGGCGATGCTCTGGGATGCGTCACACAACAGTGATTATGTTGCCAATCCGGAAGTCGGCGCGGGTTCGCTGCATAGTTGGGGCATCGCCGTCGACGCCACCCTGGTCGACTCACGGATTCGCGATGTCCGCATGCCAACGGACTTTGACGATTTTACTCCCGCGGCAATGTTGCCTTACATGGGATCGTCTTTAGAAATACGCCAAAACATACGTTTGCTGCGGTACGCTATGCACATCGCTGGTTTTTGCGGCTTACGCACCGAATGGTGGCATTTCACGATTCTTAATTGGCAAAAATACCTGCCGCCGGAAAAAGCAAAGAGTGCCGAACAAGCCTTAGAAACTCACTCGGAAGGCGGATTGTGATCGATTCAATACTCCGTGGTTTGCGGCAGCCGGAGTATGTTCACGTGTTGCTCAATCCGTTGCCGGTTTACGGCTTGCTCGTTGCTTGGATTGGGTTGGTCATCGCTTTTTTTTCCAAGAGCCGCCGCGCTCAGATCGCCACATTAGTGCTGGTGCTCATCACCTCATTCTCCGCATGGCCAGTTTATGAATTTGGTCAGCAGGGATACGATCGTGTTCTGTCGATGACTGATGAAGATGGAGAACGCTGGCTCGATGAACATCAAGATCGCGCGGAGGATCTCATCTGGATCTTTTACGCGCTCGCAGCCTTGAGTGCTATCGCAATCGCAGCGCCGATAAAATGGCCAAAATCTTCTGCACCACTTGTGATCCTGGTGATCTTTCTCGGCGCCGTAACTCTCGGGGCCGGTGGCTACATCGCTTATGCCGGGGGTAAAGTTCGGCACCGCGAATTTCGTACCGAACCTGCGCCACCGAAACGAACGGAACACGAGCACTGAGAATAGTGAAACGTTGAGGCGGGTTTTTGTCGTCATCCTGAACGCAGCGCAGCGGAGTCGAAGGATCCCGCGATATTATCCATTGATACTGTCACTGGATGGAAAGCCTGGCTTCGCGACCTGCGCTGGCTGCGTTGCAGCCTCGACTTCGCTCGGAATGACCTGCTTCAACGCTTGACCGATGCGAACTGAACTCCAGCGCGCTGAGCAAAAGATCGAAACGCGCAGCGAATCTCTCAAGAAACCGCTCGGCCTTTTCGATCTCGTTCTGACGCAGATTCTCTTCATTGTCGGCTCGAGCTGGGTCGGCGCCGCGGCGAAACTCGGACAAGCGCATCTTTTCTTTTGGCTACTCGCGATCTTGCTTTTCTACATTCCGCAAGCCGCTGTCGTCATTTATTTGAGCAAGCGCATGCCCCTCGAAGGCGGCATCTATCAATGGGCCAAACTCGGTTTCAACGAGTTCGCTGGATTTATCGTCGCCTGGAACCTCTGGCTGCTGTCGATCACCGTGATCGCGCTCGGCGGAATGTTTGTCACGACGAACATCTCTTACGCCATCGGCCCAGGCGCCGCGTGGATGCCCGAGAACAAATGGTGCGTGTCGCTGATCAGCGCCGCATTGGTCGGCGGCTTGGGCTGGGCGTGCGTTCGTGGCCTCTCGTTAGGTAAATGGGTTCACAACGTTGGCGCCTTTGCGATGTTCATCGTTTATGGAGCGCTGATTTTTTTGCCGCTCCTCGCCCTCGCGCGCGGTGAGTTGAAAAATTATCAGCCGCTTCAATTCGCGTTGCCCGCGATGTCGCTCTTTTACTGCTTCAATATTTTCAGCAAACTCGCCATCGGCGCGCTCAGCGGATTTGAATACGTAGCAATTCTAGCCGGCGAAACGCGCGCTCCCGCACGCGACATCGGACGCTCCGTTCTCATCGCTTCGCCTGTGATCGCGTTGGCTTTTATTCTTGGCACCAGTTCGGTGCTCGCGTTCGTCGGCAACAACCCGATCGACCTGATTGGCCCGGTGCCGCAAACGCTGCGACTCGGGCTAAGTTCCTTTCCGATCGCGGGCGCCATCGCGTCAATTGGAATTCTGTTAATGACCACGCGAACAATTGCTTCGACCAGCATTCACGTTACCGGCAGCTCGCGATTACCGATGGTTGCGGGCTGGGATCGGCTGCTGCCGAATTGGTTTTCGCGTCTGCATCCGCGATACAAAACACCAGTTAATTCCATCATCTTCGTCGGTGCGACCACACTTCTCATCGCCGTCGCCAGCCAGATCGGTGCCGGAATTCAGGAAGCGTTTCAACTCGTTGATAACGCCGCGAATGTTTTCTACGGCATCGTTTACTTCACGATGTTCGCAATACCGATTTTTGGCGCGGGCGCGATTCGTTCGGGCGCTCCTATCTGGTTGCGCATTGCGGCGATCTGTGGCGCTGCCGTCGCGCTTTCCGCTATTTTTTTCACCATCTACCCGATTATCGACGTGCCGAGCCCGCTTAGTTTCGGCCTGAAAATTATTGCCGTGACTGGAATTGCGAATGCGATCGGCGTCGCAATTTATCTCGTTGGCAAGAAACGTCGGCACGGCTAACTGCAGCTTTCGGTAACCCAGCGCAAATATTCGGGCAGCCCGGTCGAAACTCGGAACAAAGATGATTTCCGGAACTTCGTAGGGATGCAATGAGCGCAATTTTTCCTGGAACGCTGATTGCCTATCCTCGCTCAGCTTGAACAGCACGAGCGTTTCGTTTCCCGATTCAATTTCTTCTTTCCAGCGGTAAATCGATTCAACCCCCGGCAAAATATTCGCGCAGGCCGCGAGCTTTTTCGTGACAAGTTCATTCGAAATTTCCCGCGCCGTTTCCTGATCCGGAAAGGTGCTTAGTGCGAGAAGAACTTTTTCAGCCATATGTTAGGCGATCACAGTCATTCCGAGCGAAGTCGAGGAACCCCGTGACCTTACCTCACGCTATCATCGCAGGATCCTTCGACCCCGAAAGCTTTCGGGGCTCAGGATGACGCGTGGCTGCGGAACGACAGATCCAACCGCCACCGAGCACAACGTCGCCATCGTAAATTACCGCGGCTTGACCCGGAGTGACCGCACGCTGCGGGTCGTGCAGTCGCACGTGGGCGCGATCATTCTCCAATGGCAGCACCGTTGCAACCGTTCCGGGATGATTGTACCGGATCTTCACGACGGCTTCGAAGGAGCCGGGGTCGGTGACCCCGGCCACGGGATGCCAGTTCACACGATCGATATCGAACTCCTCGCAAACAAGGTCGTCGGCGTCGCCAACAATGACGCGATTTGTTGCCGGATCTAAATCGACAACGTAACGCGGCCGCAACGATCCGCCCGGAAGTCCTTTGCGCTGGCCGATCGTGAAGAGCTCGATGCCGCCGTGTTCGGCAACGAAGTTTCCATCAACATCATAAATCTCGCCGCGATGAAATTCATTTTCGCCGAGGTGCGACCGCAAAAACTCTTTGTAATCATTCCCCGGTACAAAACAAATTTCCTGGCTATCGATCTTGTCGGCCACTTTCAGGCCTAACGAATGGGCAATCTCACGAATTTGAGGCTTGGTCATTGTGCCCAGTGGCGTGAGCGCGCGTCGAAGTTGTGGCTGTCGCAAGCTAAATAAAAAATAGGACTGATCTTTCCGCGGATCGATGCCTTTGCGCAGGATCGCGTACGTAGACGCCGCGCCCTCGCCGCGTTTTTCTTCATGCGACGATGGCGTCCCATCTACCTGTTCAATGATCGCGTAATGACCGGTCGCGATGTAATCGCAGCCGAGCGCCGCCGCTTTACTCCAGAGATTGCCGAACTTTAGTTTTTCATTGCACATCACGCACGGGTTCGGCGTCCGACCTGCCTGGTACTCGCTGGCGAAATAATCAATCACGACGCGCTCGAACTGATCGGCCTCATCAACAACGTAATGCGGAATACCGAGGGAATGCGCCACACCGCGTGCATCCGCGACCGCTTGGGGACCGCAGCATTTGTCCTCGGCACGGGAGATGCAGTCTTGCGGCCAGACTTTCATCGTCACGCCGATCACGTCGTAGCCCTGTTCGCGCAGCAAATATCCGGCGACGCTGGAATCCACTCCACCGCTCATTCCGAGCAAGACACGCTGTTTGGTTTTGTTCATTTCGTTTGTAGGGCGTTTCGGCGAAACGCCGGCGTCCGCCGCGGCGGACGCCCTACAATTTTGTCGAGGCAGAATTTCGGTGAAGCGGCGCACGAGTCAACGAGGTAGCGACGGTTCGCCTGAACCGCAATTCAGAGTCCCGCCAGTTGGGCGATTGGGGTCAATCGCCTCTACCTTGGCGGCCGACTCACGAACGGGCTCCCGCGCAACGTAAATCGCCACGGAAGGTGCGCAGAGCGGCTGATACCGATGCGTTTGTCCGCGACAACATCGAAAGCGCTGCGTGAGTTGAAAACGAAGCAGTGGCGCGAATCGCTGCACAGATCCATCTCATGATCTCGTCCGGTAATAGCAAACGCTTGTGTCAGTTTGCCAGGACCAGAGCAAAGCTGACGGAGATCGTCAACGCCACGGCGTCGCTTCATTAGTTCAACCCCTCGCCGTGGCTCAAGCGCGCGAACCAAAACAAAACCGTTCGCGTCGCCTTTCACCAGCACGTTTAACATCCAGTGAACGCCATAGTTGAAATAGACGTAAGCCGCGCCCGCTTCATTACGCTCGATAAAACTGCGCGCACTCGGCCGCGTAAAGGTGTGCGCGGCTTCGTCATCGATTGCCGCATACGCTTCCACCTCGACGACGACCCCGGAGCATTGGTCCCAAACCAGTTCGGTGCCGATAAGTTCCCGCGCACACGTAAGCGGATCTCGTTTGAAAAATGCGGAGCGGATAATTTCGTCCCCGGTGTTTTCAGTTTTCTGGTGGCTTTTCATTTTTCAACGCCGGCAAGTCCGCCTCTCCCGTTCGACAGGGAGCGGACTAAGGTGAGGGGCTTCAGGGTCGTCCCCGGCTTTGCGTTCTGCCTACCCTCATCCTTCCCTCTCACTTCAGAGGGAGAAGCGCCCGGCATGCATGCCTGCTATCCGCAGAACGTCGCGATTCGATAATCGAGCCCCTGCCACACGAAACTAAGTGGACGGCTTGTAGTAAATCGGAATCTTCACATTGGATTCGACCGGCTGACCGTTGCGAAAGGCCGGGATGAACTTCGCGCCATCGAAATCCGTACGCGCCGCATCCCCGAAACCCAGCAGCGGCGGTTGCTCAGATAAGGCCTCGATATTCTTCAGATTTCCTTTGGCATCGACATTCAACGCGAGCTCCACAACGCCAGTAACCGCCACCGAGCTGCCTGTGTCGGGATAATGCAGACCAGTGAATTTTGAGTCCTGACCAACGTACGGCTGGGGATCAATGTAATCAGTTTCCTTGTCCACTTCATTCAGTTGCTGATTGGCAAAGATGCGCAGCCGCGGTTTGCCGTTCACCACTGCGAATTTCACTGTCCCATAAAAAATGGCGATGACCGGCTGGTGATTGTGAACCGCTGGGATGAATCTGGCGGTGGCCAGGCGTTTGAGTAGTTCCTGTTCCAGCAGTTCAGATCCGACTGTGCCGCGGTACGCGCCGCTACGAACGATCTCGCCAGTCGGCGCGACGAGACACGAAAACATTACGGCGGCTTCCTTTTGACCCTTCTTAATCAGGTCGGCGCTGTCTATCGTGTTGACCAGCGAATTTGGCGCGGTCCCGATCAACGCTGGCCGAACCTCTGGCAGCGTTGGTGACACTGAAGGGGATGGTGATCCAGGTTTTGGCGTCTGCGCTAAGGCAAGACCAGCACTCAGCAACAAACCAACACAGCAAAAAATCAGAAGTCGCATGGCGAGATAGGCAAGCGAAATAGAATGTTTTTGCAAGGCAAAGTCTTAGTCATTTCCGAGCGAAGTCGAGGAACCCCGTAGAGTAACCTATCTCTAGAGCCATCGGGATCCTTCGACTCCGAAAGTCTTCGGGGCTCAGGATGACCAGCTAATCAGGCGGCGACTCTCCACGTGCGTGCTTCGGCAATTCTTTGCACAACTTTGTGCCGTCGGAAATAATCGATGACCGCGTCGCGTGTTTGCACGGGGTGCAGAACGCAATTCGACTCCGGCCTGTCAAGCAACGCTCGCAATTTCATGAAATGATGGCCGCCGCTCCGCGCGTCGAAACTGTTGACCGCAATTACGTATCTCTTATCGCGCTCCAGCGCGCGTCCATCCGGAAGTGTCATCGAGATGATCCTCCGATCCAGACCCCGACCTCCAACTCTTACTGCGATACCCAGCAAACTTCGTGGCTCACGGCTGGCGTACACTTCTTCCATCACGGCTTTTATCTCGTCGGGAGAGAGCGAGGCAGTAACGATCACGTTTTCATAGGGAATGATATTCCAAATGTCGTTTACCGTCGTTAGGCCTGCAGCAAGTGTAGCGTTTTCATCGAAGGCGCCATGCATGACGGCATCGACCATCATGCTTCGTTCAGCCAGTGTCTCTTTGATCGCGGCGCAGATTAGCTTCTCGATTTCACTCGGGTGACCGTGCCGGCCGCGAGCGTGCAACGTCTCTGTCAACTCGCCGATCGGCTGTGCAAGCGAGGCTTCCGATTCCGCAAGCTGCGAGCCTGCTCTGGACAGAACAACGGGATCCGGATCGAAACGGCTATCCATCAGCTCACAGATCGCTTCACGACGTAGCAATTTTTTCGAACGTCGATCAAACAACAGATCGACGCGGCCAACGTGAATTCCGAAATGATCCGCTTGCGTGAAAAGCACGCGATTCGTTAGGCGACTTGGAATCGCCTGATGAGTGTGGCCCGCTATGAACGCTGCGACATCCGGGAACTCGGAAGTCATTGCCATCACCGTGTTCGCAAAGTCATCGCCACCCGTGCGCGGCTTCAGTCCCATGTGACCTGTGAGCACAATCGCGTGCGCGCCTTCGCTGTTCGCTTTCACAATTGCGCGGCGTACAGACTCAACGGGAAATTGAAAATCGATTCCGACTGTAAACTCCCGCGGAAGCCAGAACGACATGCCGGGCGTTGTGATTCCGATAATTGCGACTTTGATGTCCTCGATTTCCTTAAGGATGAATGGCTGAACCCTTGCGAAGGGATGTTGCGAATCGGAAGATGAGCCGGCGAGTTTTCCGTTTAACGTTGTGTTCGCACCCAGGACCGGCATTGTCGATTTTTGTAATGCATTAGTAAACGGCTCGATTCCCCAATCGAACTCGTGATTACCAATCACCCACGCGTCGTATTTGAGGTGATTGAAAAGATCGATCATCAATTCGCCCTTGTTACGGAGGCTCACCTCTGTGCCTTGATAGACGTCGCCGACATCAACCAGGATGGCATTCGGATTTTGCCGACGCCATCGGCGGATTTGCGTGACGCAACGCGCTAGCCCGCCGAGATCAGCAGTTCCGTCGTAATCAGATGTCGGCAAAATATGGCCATGCAAATCCGTCGTGTGCAGGATCGAGATGCAGACGGTGTCCGGCTCAAGCGCGGCAGCAGCATTCGCCAGCGTCGGAACAGCGCCGAGCAGTCCAGCGCGACCGGCGAGTTTCAAGAAATCGCGCCGCGTCCAAGATCTGTAGGGAAGAGACATGCGGAGTGGCCTCTGCCAAGAGGCTAACCGGAACTGAATCTCAGTTTCAATGGGAAAAGGCAGGCCTATGCAGCTCAAGAAACGGCAGCTTGGCTGCCCGCCGTAGCCTCGGCGAAGGCGGGGGCAGCCGTCGAAATCTAAAATCGAATGCCGGTAATCCGTCGTGCCTTGACCGTTCACCTACCGGGTATAACTGTCTGGTTACAATTCTCTTGCCATGCTCAACGAAGATTCCATTACCGAACTAAAACAAAGCCTCAGAGGCAGAGTCATCCAGCCTGGCGACGCGGATTACGATGAAGTTCGCAAGGTCTACAACGGAATGATTCATAAGAAACCGCGCTTGATCGCGCGGTGCACGGATGTCGCAGACGTCATCCGGTGCGTAAATTTCGGACGCGACAACAAGCTCCTCGTCTCGGTCCGCGGGGGCGGGCCACAACGCAGGCGGACTGGGAATTTGCGATGACGGTCTCGTGATCGATCTCGCGTCGATCAAATACACGCGAGTCGATCCTGCGGCTCGCACCGTTACAGCCGGCGGCGGATGCGTCTGGGGCGACGTCGATCATGCCACGCACGCGTTCGGACTCGCGACGCCGAGCGGAATCATTTCCACCACTGGCGTCGGGGGATTAACGCTGGGCGGCGGTGTCGGCCATCTCACGCGCAAATGCGGTCTGAGCATCGACAATTTGCTCTCGGTCGACGTTGTCCTGGCCAACGGAAAGTTTGTAAAGGCGAATGCCGAGGAAAATCAGGACTTGTTTTGGGCGCTCCGCGGCGGCGGCGGCAATTTTGGCGTTGTCACGTCGTTCACATTCAAGCTGCACCCGATCGATACACTATATGCCGGCCCGATGCTGTACGAGCTGAGCGAGGCAGCCGACGTGATGAAGTGGTATCGCGATCTGATTCCGTCGGCACCTGATGATCTGACCGGTTTCTTCGCGTTTCTTACGGTCCCGCCAGCTCCGCCGTTTCCCCAACATCTGCACATGAAAAAAATGTGCGGAGTAGTTTGGACCTACACCGGGCCACAAGAGAAAGCAGAAGACACGTTCAAGCCGATTCGGGCTTTCAAGAAGCCTGCACTCGATTTCGTGGGGCCGCTGCCCCAGCCGGCATTGCAAAGTATGTTCGATCCGATTTATCCGCCGGGTCTGCAATGGTACTGGCGCGCCGATTTCCTAAATGAAATCAGTGACGCCGCGATTTCGCAGCACACTCGGTTTGGTGAAGCCCTACCGACGATGCATTCCACCATGCATATGTATCCAATCAACGGCGCCGCAGCACGCGTCGGCAAAAACGATACTGCGTGGAATTATCGCGATGCGATGTGGGCGCAGGTCATCGTCGGCGTTGATCCTGATCCGGCGAACAAGGAAAAAATCGTTTCATGGACGAAGAGCTATTACGATGCGGTGCATCCGTTTTCGGCGGGTGGCGCGTACGTAAACTTTCTGATGGGCGACGAAGGCGAAGAACGCGTGAAGAAAACCTACGGCGATAACTACGAGCGCTTAGCCGCGATCAAAAAGAAATACGATCCCGATAATTTCTTCCGCGTGAATCAAAACATTAAGCCGAGCTAGTTGTAGCGGCGCTTATTACAATGTGGGAGGGACCTCAGTGTCCCGACAATCGCGGCGACCGTTGATGCGAGAATCGGATCATCCGGCTTGCTCGTCTCATTAACACACGGCTTTAGCCGGGTGTTACAGGTAATGCAGCGAACGAGCCGTTTTAACGGCTTTCCTTCAGATGCAAACCGTTGAAACGGTTTGTTCATTGTTGAGTCGTTTGCACCGGGCTGAAGCCCGGTGTTAATAAGAGCCGCCTCCAGATTTCGATACCTACTCCGGAAAAATAGCTCATGAACGCTGACGAATTAAAATCACTGCAAGCGCCGATGAAAGCGCAGTATCGCGAGCGTCCTGAGACGGCATTGGTCACACTGCACGCTGAGGGACGTGTCGGCGAAAACGTGACGTGCAAGATAGAAACCGGGAAAGCCCGCGTTGCAGCCGGTCTTCATCCAGCGACCGGCGGCGATGGGCAGAGCGCTTGTTCCGCCGACATGTTGCTCGAAGCGCTGGTCGGCTGCGCAGGAGTAACGTTGAGCGCAGTCGCCACCGCGCTCGGCATTGCGTTACGTGACGCGACAATTCGCGCCGAAGGCGATCTTGATTTCCGGGGCACCCTGGGCGTGTCGAAAGATGTGCCCGTCGGTTTCAAGCAGATTCGATTGAATGTCGATCTCGACACCGACGCGAGCGAAGAGCAGATCGCGACGCTACTGCGCCTGACCGAACGCTATTGCGTCGTTTACCAAACACTGAGTCACCCTGCTGAGATCAGTGTTTTGCATCGCGTTGTGTCACGGTAAGTTCAACGCCTATGCCGTTATACATGGACATTCACAATCTCCCGGAGGGAACTACTCCAGAGGACGTCGCAAAAGCTCACGCCAAGGACGTGGAAATCCAGCGGAAATACGGCGTCGAATATCACAAGTACTGGGTCAATGACACTGGCAGCAAAGTTTTTTGCCTCGCACATGCGCCAAACGCAGAGGCAGCAGAGTGTGTGCATCGCGAAGCTCACGGGATGATGGCTGAGAAAATCATCGAAGTGTCGCCCGACGTAGCAGAAGTGTTCCTCGGGGGAACAGAAACAAATCCGGCCGGAGCGGTCCTTCTCCCTGGTGGCGGACCCAACGAACGAGATCCGGGAATCCGAACCGTTCTGTTCACCGACGTTGTGAACTCAACAACATTAACGCAATCGCTGGGCGACGAAGCCGCGCTTGCAATCGTTGGCGTGCACGACACGATTGTGCGAGATGCATTGTCCGCGTTGGGGGGCCGCGAGGTAAAACATACCGGCGACGGCATCATGGCATCATTCGTTTCGGCAGCGAGTGCAGTGCGATGCGCGATTCAGATTCAGCAGGAATTGGACAAGCACGCACAACTAAATTCTGAACATCCACTCAAGGTGCGAGTCGGCGCAGCAGCAGGCGAACCGGTCGAGAAAAATAACGATCTCTTTGGATCGACAGTACAACTCGCGGCGCGTCTATGCGCTCACGCGCAGCCGGAACAGATCCTCGTTTCGAGCGCGATCGCCGAGTTGTGCATCGGCAAAGGCCTTTCATTTGAAGACCTCGGCGAAGTAACGCTAAAAGGCTTCACTTCCCCGGTCCGCACGCATGCCGCTGGGTGGCGCCAGTGATTATAGGGATTTTTGGGCCGAATTTCTCGTTAGGCGTTCATGAACGCGCAGCGTGACAGTGAACGACAATCAAATGGGCCGAGAAAAATCAGCAACGGCGCAGTTCTCGTCTTACGCAGCGGCCACTGGATCAACAACGGAACCCGCCGACAGCGCTTGCCAACGCGTTGAGGACAACGCGTTCCACTTTTATCGTCTGAGCGATTCTGTAAATTTTGTACATTCTGTCCAACATCTCATGCAACTCGAGGGAATTGATCACGTAGCCATAGGCGTGCGCGACATCGAACGATCGGCCAAATGGTACATCGACGTTCTAGGGTTCGAGCGACTTCACGATGGCATGTGGAATGGTGTGCCAACTTTTATCGGTAAAGGAAATACAGGGATCGCCTTGTTCCCTGCGAACCATGAGCCGAAAACATCCGCGCACCGCGAAATCCGAATGCTTCATCTGGCCTTTCGCGCGGACCGGGAGAATTTTCTCGCTGCACAGCAGGAACTCAAGACACGTGGAATCAAATTCGAATTCGAAGATCACGAAATCGCGCACTCGATTTATTTTCTCGATCCCGACGGCCACCAACTGGAGATTACGACGTACGAAGTGGAGTAGTGCGGCCCATCCTTCTCTCTTTGTCATGTCGAGCGAAGTCGAGACATCCCGCAAAATTACCTCAGAGTTACACCACGGGATTTGATTCGGTCACTCCCGTTCCCTCAGCCTCCGGCCTCCCCGTCTATGTCGCGGCTTCCCCAGCCACTCCATTTTCGACTTCCGCTCGGAATAACAGAAACCCCGCCACGGCAGTTCTTGTGTTTTTTTTACTCCGACAGGGACACGGTTCGCTGCAGCCAGCTTTTAGCATTGAACGCCGATCCGGCAGGATCGGTCGATACTCCTGAAATCCGCAAATTATCTGGTAGCGGACTATCGAAAATCTGGGCAGTGTAACCGCCACAATATGAAAACAATCACGCTTAAGCCGCTTGTTCTTTGTCTCGCCGTTGTCGGTCTTGGCCAAATCGCTTCTGCACAAAACGATTTGAACCTGCCTGACGTAAGCCAGGCTGCGGAGGTCAAACAGCGCATCGCGCTAACGGATATCGCGATCAAATACCACCGCCCATTGGTAAGCGGACGAAAAATTTGGGGTGGCCTCGTTCCTTACGGCAAAGTTTGGCGCGCAGGCGCTAACGAAAACACGATCATTGAATTCAGCGATGCGGTTTCGGTGGAGGGCAAGCCGTTGGACAAGGGAACTTATGGACTGCACATGATTCCCAATCAGGATTCGTGGACGGTGATTTTTTCAAAAACGAACACGGGATGGGGAAGCTACAGCTACGACCAGAAAGACGATGCTCTGCGCGTGGATGTAAAACCCCGCCCTCTCGCTGAGACCAAAGACGCGCTCGAATTCGAGTTCGAAGATTTGAAGCCAAATTCGACGGCGGTCACCCTGAAGTGGGAGAAGTTGGGTGTTCCTTTCACTGTTTCTGTCAATGATACGGATCAGACGCTGCAGAACATCCGGGCTCAGTTGAAGGGTCGCGGCCAGTTTACCTGGCAGGCTTTAGACGAAGGCGCGCAATTTTGTTTGACCAAAAAGATCAATCTGGATGAAGCATTGCGTTGGTCTGATGCCTCAATTCAGAATGAGGAAAGGTTCGAAAATCTCAGCACCAAAGCGGATATCCTCAAAGCCTTGAATCGCCCGGATGAAGCGAAGACCGCTTGGAACCAGGCGCTCGAGAAGGCCGCCGCACCGCAATTGTATACGTATGGTCGACAACTGCAGAATCAGAAAAAGGGTGCTGAAGCGTTGGAGATTTTCAAAGAAGTCGCCAAACGGTTTCCGAATGGAGTTTACGGAAGTCTGGCTCAAGCCCGCATCAAGTCTGCAGCAGGCGATTTCGCCGGCGCAGCGAGCGATGCCAAGCAGGCACAAGCTGCGGCTCCTAGTGATGCGCAGAAGCAGAGCATCCAGGCGCTGATTACCCGACTCGACGCGAAGCAGGACATCAACAAGTGACGCGGGCTATCTCGGACTTGGAACGATAGCCTCGATGGGACGCTTACCGGAAAGTGCGCCGTTGCACGTGACGCACCAAAGCAGCGCGCGATCGTCGGTCACAGACCGCCGCTACAGAAATCTCTGTTGGCGTGCAGCTGTTGTAGTCGCGATTCTCGCCGTCGCGGGCACGGCCAATTCCGCCGATGCGCCGCCGTTGTTGTCTTCAGACCAGATGAACGGCAGCGAGATTCAGCTCGCACTACAAAAGCTCAACGTGCTTGGCCGCGTCCTTTACATCGCGGCGCATCCGGATGACGAAAACACAAATCTGATGGCGTTCTGGGCGAACGGTTCGCTTTACGACGCCGCTTATCTTTCGGTCACGCGCGGCGACGGCGGTCAGAATTTGATCGGACCGGAACTGGGCGAGCGGCTCGGCGTTATTCGAACAGAGGAATTGCTCGATGCGCGACGCATCGACCACGCCAGGCAATTCTTCACGCGAGCGATCGATTTCGGGTTTTCGAAGACAGCTGACGAAACGATGCACATCTGGGGTCACGACAAAATTCTTGCTGACGTCGTATGGGTCATCCGGAATTTCCGGCCGGATGTGATAGTGACGCGCTTCAGTCCCGAGGATGAAAAGACGCATGGGCATCACACGGCGTCGGCGATTCTGGCGCGGGAAGCATTCTCGGCGGCAGCCGACCCAAATCGTTTTCCAGAGCAACTGGCTTTCGTGAAGCCGTGGCAAGCGACGCGACTGGTTTGGAACACGTCTCCGTTTTTCTTTACCAACCGGAATCTTCCATTCGACCCGACTGGCCTGACGGTTATGGAAGCCGGCGGTTACAATCCGCTTCTCGGCAAAGCGTACACGGAAATCGCGGCGGCCAGTATCAGCATGCACAAGAGCCAGGGCGTCGGCGGCGCGCCGCGACGCGGCGCGCGGAAAGAATATTTCAAACCGTTGGAAGGTCAGCCGATGACGAGCTCGCTTTTCGAAGGCGTCGACACGACCTGGTCGCGCGTTCCGAATTCCGAATCCGTTGCCGCAGAAATTCGTCAGATCATTTCGAAGTTCAATCCCGCCGATCCGGCTGCGTCGGTGCCTGACTTGTTGAAGTTACGGCAGACGATGAGCGGAATTCAGGATGACTCCTGGATCGCGGAGAAAAAAGCACAGCTGGACAAGATCATCGCTGCATGTCTCGGCTTGCATGTGGAAGCGTCGACAGCGACGGAAACGTTTACACCTGGGCAAACCGCAACGATAAAACTCGAGGCAATCAATCGCTCCAACATTCCGGTTACACTGCAAGAAGCGCGATTCCCCAACACTGGCGATTCAAACAAGGTCGATGTGGCGCTTCCGTCGAACGAACTCGTTACGAAGGATCTGTCGTACAGGATTCCCGATAATGCTCCGTATTCGCAGCCATACTGGCTTCGCAAACCCGAGACGCTCGGAACCTTCACCGTCGACGATCAAAAGCTTATCGGTCTGCCCGAGAATCCCCCTGCTCTTCCGGTCGAGGTAGTTTTACAAGTCAGCGGACAGGAACTGCGGTACATCGTGGACACTAAGTACCGCCCAGTTGATACCGTCCCCACTGAAGTGCCGCGATCAGTAGTGATTGCGCCGCCAGTTTTCGCGAACGTGACGAACAACGTGCTGGTGTTCCCTACGAACGAATCGAAGACCGTTTCAGTACACGTCACCGCGGCCACCGGCCCTGTGAAAGGAGAACTCAAATTGACTGCACCGCAGGGATGGGAAATCTCTCCGGCGTCTATCCCAGTAGACCTGAAGGCAGGCGATGCCGAAATGGTGGCTACGTTTAGCATCAAACCACCGAATCAAAATAGCGAAGGCACGTTGCGAGCAATCGTTTCGATCGACGGCCGCGACTATTCGCTTGAGCGCGTGCGCATTTCCTATCCGCACATCGGCGTGCAGACGCTGATGCCACCGGCGCAAGCCAAACTAGTTCGCGCGGATATCCGCAAGAAAGGCGACCGGATCGGTTACATTCCCGGCGCCGGCGATGACATTCCGGAAAGCCTGAGACAAATCGGGTATTCAGTGAAGATATTGAGCGAACCTGAAATCACGGCGAAGAACCTGGCGCAGTTCTCTGCCGTCGTTCTGGGGATTCGCGCCTACAACACGCAAGATCGAATTTCCAACTGGTTGCCGGAATTATTTGCCTATGTAAACGAAGGCGGAGTTGTCATCGCGCAGTACAACACACTCGCGGATCTTAAGACCAATCAATTCGGGCCGTATCCATTGGAGATTTCACGCGACCGCGTCACCGACGAAAATGCACCAGGTGCGTGTTCTGGCGCCGGATAATCCGCTCATGAACATCCCAAACAAAATCACGCCGAAAGATTTCGACGGATGGGTTCAGGAACGCGGACTTTATTTCCCTAACAAGTGGGATCCCGCCTGGACACCGATCCTGTCGTGCAACGATCCAAAGGAAAAACCACTCGATGGCGGTCTGCTGGTTGCGAAGTCAGGCAAAGGTTTCTTTGTCTATACCAGTTATTCCTGGTTTCGGCAGTTGCCGGCCGGTGTTCCGGGAGCTTATCGCTTATTCGCGAACATGTTGTCGTTGGGAAAATGAGCGCACGAGATGACAACGCAGATGCGCGTTCCTGGCGCAAAGCGTACGGCCTGTCGCTTTCACTTTTTGCGGTGGAGGTGATGCTCCTCTACCTGTTTACTCTCCGGTTCTCGTGAACCGGCTGGATTATCTTGTTCTCATCGCCACGATTCTGGCGATTCCGCTTTACGGCCTTTGGCGAACGCGCGGCAGCGCCTCGTTAGGCCAATATCTCAAGGGCGATTCGAGTATTCGCTGGGCAACGATCGGCCTGTCTGTGCTCGCGACGCAGGCTGGGCCGATCACGTTCCTTTCCATGCCCGGCCAGGCGTATGAAAGCGGCATAGGTTTTATCCAGAACTATTTTGGGCAACCGCTCGCGCTCATCGTCGTGTGCGCAGTGTTCGTTCCGATCTATCAGCGGCTGAAAGTTTACACGGCCTATCAATACCTTGGCCAACGCTTCGATCGAAAGACGCAGTTACTCGGCGCATTTTTGTTTCTCATCCAACGAGGCATCGCTGCCGGGATCACGATCTACGCGCCGGCTATTATTCTCTCCGCGCTGCTCGGCTGGCGCTTGAACCTGACCATCTGGCTCGCGGGTGGTCTCGTCATTGTCTACACGGTGATCGGCGGGACGAAAATTGTCAGCATCACGCAACGCTACCAGATGATCGTGATCCTGGTCGGCATGGCGATCGCATTTGCGGTCGCGGTTTACCGGTTGTCGCCCGATCTCTCCTTTGAAAACACGCTGTCGGTCGCGGGTAAAATGGGCAAACTGGAGGCGGTCAATTTCTCGGTCGATCCGCACAAGCGATATACGTTTTGGTCGGGCCTGATCGGCGGCTTTTTTCTCGCGCTTGTCGTATTTCGGAGCGGACCAATCGCAGGTGCAACGATATCTCGCGGGAGGCTCGCTCAAAGAGAGTCGCCTCGGGTTGCTCTTCAACGCCGCGGTGAAGGTGCCGATGCAGTTTTTCATTCTGCTGCTCGGCGCGATTGTTTTCATGTTTTACCAATTCGAAAAGCCGCCGGTTTACTTCAATCAACCTGCGTACCAGCGCGCGATGGAGAGCGGCTATGCGCCACAGCTAACGCAGTTGCAGACGCAATCCGATGAGGTCTTCGCGCAAAAACGCGCAGCGATTCGGGCTGTTTCCACTGCATCGTCAAGCGAGCGCGATGCGGCGACGAACGAGCTACGCAAACTGGATGCGGAGGCGCACGCGTTACGGGATCAAACCAAGGCAGTTCTCGTGCAAGCGGGCGTGGATCCGAAGAGCAAGGAATCGGATTACGTATTCATCACTTTTATTCTTCAACAGATGCCGCACGGAATTGTCGGATTACTCATCGCAGTGATCTTGTGCGCCACCATGTCCGCAATGGCAGCAACCCTAAATGCTCTCGGGTCCACCACCGCGATCGATTTTTATCGGCCGTTGATTCGGCCGAACGCGAGCGACCATCATTACGTAGTCGCGGCCCAGGCGCTGACAGCAGCGTGGGGTTTGATCGCCATAGGCGTCGCTTCATTTGCGAGTTTGGTCGAAAATCTCCTCGAAGCCGGCAACATTCTGGGCTCGGTCTTCTACGGCAGCATTCTCGGTCTTTTCCTGACAGCTTTCTTTATTCGCCGAGTCACCGGATCAGCGGTGTTTTTTGCGGCGCTGATTGCGCAAACGCTCGTCTTCGTCCTGTTCGCGACGACGAATATCGGTTACCTCTGGTATAATTTAATTGGGTGCGCGGCTGTACTGATTCTCGCGTCGATCCTGCAGCAAACTCTGTTTCGCAGCGCGGAAGCCTCCGTCGAGGTATGAAGCTCGCGCTGAGCCATGGATCATCCGATTATTTGTTTCGGCCAGCAACCGTGCGGATTTTTTCCGAAGCGATTCTTATTCGCTAAAATTGTGACCGCTCGCCGGCTGCAAAAGGAGATCGGCGGAGAAATCGTCTTTTTCTGTCACGACAGCGATCATGACCCGCGCGAGACAACTACCATTTTGCGAGACCACCACAGCAACCGGGAAGTAGCTCTGAATTTTCAGTTCGAGAATCGGATCCAAAAGCAGTTTTCCCCGCTCTACGCCAAACGCGTTCTTCCGGAATGGCACGAGAAAACTGCGCGCCAACTTCCAAGTTATGTACCGGAGACTCTGGTGGAACACTTCAAGGAAACGAGATCGTCGAACGTCGCGGATTTCTGTCTCGAGATGTACACCCGAATGGGTTTGCTGGACGGCGTCCGCGTAGAGCGCTCCAGCGCACCCCAGTTCAGAGCACGTGCTGCGGCGGTCTCAGACTATTTCGTCGATCAGCCGTATGAAGGAGAAATCGTTCGTGCACGTTATCGCGACGGAAAATTGCTGCTGCACAAAGGCGGCGATCGGTTTCTGGAAATTCCCGGAGGCGAATTCGGTCCGGAACAAATCAGCCCGACTCGAGACACGCGTTTCGTTTGGATGCAATCAGTGATTCGGTGCACCCATTACGTCGCCGGCGCGAGCGAGCAGGATTACGTCAACAAGGCGGATGCTCCCGAGGTGAAATTCGTCAGGCGCGACGAGATTTCCGACTCCGGCAAATCCTACACGGAGGGGTGATGAAATCGGGGCCGCTCAAAATTGGGATCGCGTGTTTTCCGTTGATCGGTGGGAGCGGGATCCTGGCGACGGCGCTCGGGTCAGAGTTGGCGCGCCGCGGTCATGAAGTTTACTTCTTCAGCTATGCTCAACCCGTTAGGCTGGACCTGCCGCAGGTCAACCTTCATTTCCATCGAGTCGATGTTGCGCATAACCCTTTGTTTCCATCGCCGGATTACACTCTGCCGCTCGCGGTGAAAATGACGGAGGTCGCGCGTTCCCAGCAGCTCGATCTTTTTCATGTTCATTACGCGGTGCCGCACGCACTCGCCGCATGTCTGGCCTCGCAGATGTTAGGCCCGTTAGCTCCGCGCATCGTCACGACATTGCATGGAACCGACACCACTCTGCTGGGGCAAGATCCCGATTACCGCACCGCCATCGAGCACGCCCTCGTGCACTCCGATGCGGTGACGGCAGTTTCGGAAAGTCTTCGGAACCAAACGCAGGAGACCTTCCGTCTGAAACGACCGATTGAAGTCATTCCGAATTTCTTCACGCCGAATAAACCGAAGCGAAGCCGCGAGGAAGTTCGACGCGAACTCGGCATCACCGACGAATTTCTCGTGTTGCACATGTCGAGTCTGCGACCGGTGAAGCGCATCGATCTGCTGCTGCGCACGATCGCGATGTCGAAGAATCGGGAGCGCGTTCGATTGTTCATTATGGCAGGCGGCCCTTTTGATCCTTACGAACCCCTGCTCGATGAATTGCGACTTCGGGACATTGTCATTGTTCGCCAAAACACAGCCGTCGTGGACGAGTACGTGGAGGCCGCGGATGCGGGACTCTACACATCCGAATACGAAAGCTTCGGCCTAAGCATTCTTGAGACGATGTTCTATGGAAAACCTGTCGTCGCCTTTCGCGTCGGTGGCATTCCAGAAGTCATAGGAGATACTTGTCCTCTGTATCCGTTCGGCGATGTAACCGCGGCTGCTGCTGGCTTGGATACGCTGGTCGAATCTCCGGATCTGGCGCGCGAACTGGGTGAACGCAGTCGCAATCGCGCGCTCGAACAGTTCTCGGCAGATCGCATCCTGCCTCAGTATGAGGCGCTGTATCGTCGCGTAATTGCCGGTCGCGCATGATGCGTCCTGCGGCGAGGCCGGCAGTCTCTATTTCGCTTCTGCTGTCTGCGCGGCCTGAAAGGCCTGCCATGCATTCCAAGCGCGCTCCCAATTTTGTTTCTCGGCCCAACATTGCGCTTCCAAGAAATGAAAATAGGTCGGTGAGTTCGGCCGTTCGCTAAAATGACGAGCGGTAAGGAGCGCATCATCAATCCGACCGTTCTGCATCTGCGCGCGATAGAGTTCGTAACCAATGGCATAGTTATCGTGCGCGGCTTGGAAGCGCTTTTCCGAATCTTGAAGAGAGAAATTTGTGGCGACTCGCGGCAGCGCGACTGGTTCACCGTATCGTTGGGTCAACTCGTAGCCGGCGCGAAAATCATTCTTGCTGGCTTTGTATTTCGCCACGCCAAGCCAGGCATAACGAAGCCAGTCGGGATGCTGTTCAACGGCTCGGGAAATCTCCTCCGGGTCACCGCGTTCGGACCAAAACGCGAAGAGCGCGAGTTTTTCTGTTTCACCAAACGAATGTAAGTCCGGATCATTTCTCAACAGTTGCGCGAGAGCGCGATTGAAACGAGCACCGGAAATGCGGCTGAGATAGGGCAGGGCTAAATCGTGTTCGTTCAGTCCAATCGCCTCCAGAATCGGGCTGACTTCTGGACTCCTGAGCGAAGCGTCGCTCAGCATGCTTGCGTAGACTTGCGGTCGTAGAGGTCCAGCTCTGCGTAGTGCCTCACGCCAGGCTGCGACGGCCAAAACTGGATCGTACGGCAGCCAGGCATTTCCTTCGGCCAGCGGAACTTCATAAGCGATCGGTTCCAGAAAGCGCGCCCGGCGGAAATCATCGACTGCGTTTTTCGTCTGTTTGAGTTCGACCTCTGCGATCGCGCGCTCCAAGTAAAGTTCCCAATCGAGCGGCGCCCATCGAAGCGCGTTAGTCGTCAGTGCAACTGTTTCACTAAAGTTGAGTTCGGTATTCGCTACCGCCGACAATTGCTTCGCGCTGGCAACACCGACTGAGCCGGGAAGAAGTTTGTCCGCCGCGGGCTCCGACTACCAACGACAAGCCCGCAGCAAGCAATACCAACCCGACAAAACGAAATAAGATCGGCGTCCACCGGCTCCTTTTTAGAGAGAGCGGCCGATGCACTGAGAGCCCAAGCAAAAATACTGCCGCAAACGCCGTACCCACTTGGTGTCCGGAAACATCGACAATTCCATCGATCGCAAACAGGAGCGCTGCTATAAGCGTGGCAAGACGATAACCTTGGTTGGTTCCCGCTCGCAGCGGGAAAGCTCGACTCACAAGCAGCGTAATGCCGACGATTATAAGCACCACGCCTGGCCACCCGAGTTCAGTCCAAAGCCAAAGCCAGTCGCTTTCCGGATGCAAGGCTCGCGTGCCGCCGAGGGAAGCGTCACGAAAAATTGCAAAGATCGGTTCGAAATTTCCAAAACCGATTCCGCACCAGGGCGAATTACGGATGAGTCGCAGCGTGTCATGAAAAATTTGCCACCGGAGATTCGATGAGATGTCAGCACTGCCGAAGTCGTGAAGATGAAATCGCTCGAGTGTTTGCCCGCCAAAAAGCAGCACCGCCGTGAGCAATAAAAGAAGAATGAGAAAGAGAGATTCCAAGCGCGAGTCGCCAGGGAGAACGCTGTCTGAACGCCTGCGTGCCAAACCAAAATGCGCTGCCCGCCATGAGCATCGCGACTCCAGAGCGCGAAAAATTCAAAATAATCGCTGTCCCGATCAGGACCAGCGCCAGGATCCAGACGATCCACCGTTTTCTTCGTTTGCGAAGATCGTCCTGAGCGCAGGCAAGAATCACGATCGCGGCGAGCGCGAAAAGAGCCCCGGTTTGATTCCGATTTGGAAATGGACCGAAATTTTGGTCGTTGTGCCAGAATGCGAGCGTGGTGCGTGCGAGGTAAAGCGCGATGCTGATTGCGGCTAAGACAACAACTCCACTGGTAAACAAGTGCAGTTGAAAGCGCACCTCGCGAAGTCCCAGATCTTGCGTGAAGACGACATAGAGCCAACTCAGCCCGGCAGCGAAGCTAACCAGATAGCCCAGCGTGATCCACGGCTGCGGAGTGAGCGTCGATGGGAGCTGAATCCCGAAGTCATTAACGAGTGCTGCACGCCACTCGGGTTGGAGAAACCAGCTGGCCGGCAAAAAGGCGACTGCCGCCAGGACAAGGAGGGCGAGAAGAACGAGGTTCGTGAGCACGCCGAGTGAAAACCGAGGCGGTCGCACCAGCAGGCAGACTGCGAGGACCGTAATGACAATGCCCTCTTCCCACTTTTGAGTGGATCCGCCCAGGAAACAGGCCAGCACGGGCAGCAACGCGACAGTCGCGTCGACTATCCAGCTAGTAATGGCAACATTTCGTGTTCTCACGCGATCGAGATCGGTCCATGCTAATCTCGCATCAGCCCTCGGGCAAACCGTCAGGTATGGGAATCCCCCGGATCTGACGCGGGCGCAGTCTATAACCGCGCACGCGATGCGCGCCACGGCATTCGTTTTTGAAATGCGCCGTTTCTTGAGCGCGCTTCCGGTTACTGTCCCGGCGGGCGTCTATCGCTTGCGCTTGGCTGCACTGGCGTCACAACCGTTTCTCCGGTCGCCCGCACGCGCTGCAAATGTTGCTCGGTTTTTTGGACGGGACCTTCCGCACTGCTCTGCACTTTGACAGGCACCGGCCGTTCAGCTGTTTCCGGTTTTGTCGCTAGCCGGAAAAGGGCCGCCATCAAATCGCGCGATTCGCCTTCAAAGATCGGACCGTGTCCGGGAATGATCTGCTTCGGAACACGCAGCACCCAGTAATTAGTTTGGTTCGGTCCCTGCCGCTCAATCCGCCATTGCGTCCAGTCGTAACGCGTGCCGGTATAGAGCGTCACGTTTTCGTAAGAGCCAGCCCGGTTCTTCAAATTTAAGTCGAACGGATCTGCTCCCAAATCTGACTTCCCCTTCGCCACTGGAACGAGTCGATGACTTTGGACCGAATCGTTATGGCCGGGCGTTTGAGTGAAATAATTAAACTGCGAGGTGTCGCGTCCATCCTCGTGGTACTTGCGGAAACTTCCCGATAGCAACTTGGGAAAATTCGAGAGCTTCGTTCCGATGGGAAACGCCAGGCCGGTTGCCATGTCCGCATCGGAGCTAATCATGATGACGTGCGGCGCGCCGCGCAGCGGTGTCGTATCGCGATACATGTCAATCAGCTCCTTCGAGTAAATCGATTCCGCCGCGGAATTCACGAGGAGAATGAGATCGGCTGGCTTGAAGACTCGATCCGCGCGGGATTTTTCGACCCCGGGCGCGAACGGCTCCTCGTACAAAAGCGTCCCGACTAACGCCTGCGCCAGCGCCTTTTCTAAAACCAGCGCGCCAAACGAATGACCGATCACGACGCAACGCGAATTCCCGGTGTATCGCGTCGGGCTGTCTTGATCAAGGTGAAGATCGCCTCGGTGATCGGTGTGCTGGAGGAAATGCGCGTGGCGGCATTCTTGCGCGAATAAAAACTGGCCTCTTTTCCCACCCAGGTGAACGCGTCCACCACCGTATTGACCTTGTGCACGACGCGACCGCGCCACCCCAGATAAACGCCGAAGACCTGCAGGCCGGACATTTGGATGGTCTGATCCGCGGTCAGGCGCGCGAGCACGTTTCGGAACTGGCTGATGTCATCCGCGTCTTTCGAGTTGGAATTATTTTGCCAGCCGTGGATGTAGGTAACGAGCAAGATTCCCCGACCAGTGTCACGAATCGCCTGCACTGTTTTGCGCAGTTGATCGCGATCCCAGAAGTCACCTTGTTCGTCGAACTCGATAAAACCCAGCCGATAAATATCTTTCGCGGTAGCGTCACCGGCCGGCGTGACGGCTGTTTCGGTCGGTGCTTCCCCCAAATGATAAGGCTGATTCGCCGCGCAACCGGCGAGAAGAAAGGCGACGGCACAGCGGACAATCCCAACTGAACCCGTTCGTGATAAGAAATTCATTCGCAGAGCGCGCTCTACCGAATCAATACGCGTGCATCTCGAATTAGACGGCGCTTTGCAATCCATTTCTTGGCGCACAGAGGCAGTTTGCGTTAAAACGCTCCGCAATGGCAAGCTCCCCTTCGGCCTCGCGAATCACACGAAAACACCCCGGTTTTACCGTTTGAGCTCGCCGTTCGCGTTTGCGATAACGTCAACATGAAACCAAGAATCGCCACTATTTGCGCGGTTGTAGCCTTCGCGACCTCTAGTGGCCATGCACTGGCTCAGCTTCCCGATTGTGCACACATCAGCAACGAAGCACAAGGAGAGTGCCAACCGGGAGCCCATCTGTCACCCCTAACTACAAGGGGCACTCGCTCGCATCTGGCCATCAGGGCAATCGGAGCGTACCAGTCCCCGCGAATTCCGTTTTGCAATCGGCAATCGAAAATCTAAAATCGCAAATGTCGTTGTTCCCGTAGTTCAACGGATAGAACAAGGGTTTCCTAAACCTTAAATGTGGGTTCGATTCCCGCCGGGAACGGTTTCCATGATTCTGCGAGTCTGTGACACGTTAGAATTTTGGCCCGCGCAGTTTTACTGATTATTGAGAACCGTTCGCGGTGCAGGTCCGCCACGGCGGATTCGTCACGCTGTACGGCGGGCGAATTCGCTCACTTCAAGTCCGCCACGCGGGACGGACTCGCTGTTTCAAACTGTGCACTCACTTTCTGCAGATCCGCACTAAGCACACCAATTTCCTTTTCCAGACGCGCAATTATCGCGTCCTGTTTCTGAATCCTATGGTCTTGTTGCTCGACCTTGCTGTGTTCTTTCAAGAACTCGTTGAGCAACATCGCGTTCACCACTTCGTAGCGCACGCTGTAGGGTCTTCCATCCTTATCGCGCACGACCAGGGAAGGATTTACTTTTTCTACCTCTTCGGCCACGAGTCCGAACTGTGATGTCCTGGCCGGATCAATCTCCTTTTGTACTGGAAAGTGACTGGTTTGAGCGCGAGGATCGATTGGCTGGCTTTGTCCATTGGTTTGATGTTGTCCTTGAAACGCGCAGAGGAAGTCAGCGTACCGAGTTGTCCATTCATATCGACGAAAACCGCAGTCCCGCCAGAGGCGGTTGCGCCGTTTATACCCGCGATAAAGGTGGCCGTGTGGGTTCCTTCAGTGCCAATGCGGATTGCGCCCGACTCGACATTACCACCTACATTGCCGACATAGATGTTATTATCGCCTGTGATCAGATTTGAACCGGCCTGATTGCCGACGGCGATGTTCCCGCTGCCGGTGTCGTTGAATTGGAGCGCAAGGCTACCATCGGCGGTGTTGTTGCTGCCGGTGGTGTTGTTAATGAGCGCGCCATCACCGGTCGCTGTGTTTTCACTGCCCTCTGTATTGTTTTGCAGCGCGTCGTCACCGATGGCCGTGTTGCCATCGGCGGTGTTGCTATTGAGCGCTTGCGAGCCCATGGCCGTGTTGTTGCTGCCTTTTATGTTGGCCCAGAGTGCTTGATAACCGGAGCCCGTGTTGTCATTGCCGAAGATGTTGGTAATAAGCGTCGCAGCCCCTACGGCCGTGTTACGGTTACCGTTTGAGTTGTCTTGGAGCGCGCCAGCACCCGTAGCTGTGTTGCTGTTCCCTCCGTTGCCGAACAACGCAAACGCTCCGGTGGCCGTGTTTTCTTCACCGGTGGTGTTGCTAAAAAGCGCTCCGGCGCCAATGGCCGTATTGCTGTCTCCGGTGTTGGTAATAAGCGTCGCAGCCCCTACGGCCGTGTTAAGTTCGCCGGTGGTATTATCCAACAATGAATAGAAACCGACTGCTGTGTTGTACGCGCCTGTCGTAAGAGCTAAAAGGGCGGCTTGTCCTTCCGCCGTATTGCCTCCGGGATACCCTCCGTCGGGTGGCGGATTGACTGCCTGGGTTTGCGGCAGAACTGCAAGGCAGAGGAGAGCGACTGCTATGAGAATCAAACTTTTTCGCAAAGGCGATCGGTTAATGCTTTTGGTTTGCAACTGAATCGGGGTGTACATATTTGGAGCTTCTGGTTTCCCCGCTCGTAAACCCTTGTTGACCGCAGGTCTGAAACCGAGACGAAGCCCGCGGGGGGAAGCGTCCTATGCCGGATTCAGATCTATTTAGTGGCGCGGAGTCTCTCAGCGAATCCCATCGTGTCAATCCAATCTTGCAGTCGATTAAGCGGAGACTCCGATCGCCGTTTCAAGTTCGAATAAACGTAGTCAACGTTTCATCGGTGTGCACAATAAAGCGTCCAGCGTCCTCGCGCTCTGCGGTTATCCCCGCCAGGAGCTGTCGCTCAATTACGCAGCGAGCTGTTGCTCATGTCGCTCGATTCCCATCGGCTCCATTCTCGCCGAGAACAGCTTCCTAGCAAAAATCCACCGTAATCACTACTCAGACAATAATCAGACACGCCGAGGCAAAGGCGTTGCAGTCCCGTTTTTTCTAAATCTCAGCCGGCAACCTTTATGAAGTCCGCCCGCGCAAACATACACGCAGCGTCGATCTGATTTGCGATTCAAAGATTGTTCTGGGGGGAACAGCCGTCCTTCATGCCTGTCGGTGTGGGGGGCGGTCTATTTTTTGGTTGTTTTTCCACCCGTTGCCGCACTCCTCTTCCGTGCCACGTCCTCAAGAGCAAAACTGAAAGGAGAGATGGTCGCTGGAGATCGGGCTAGAATCGTTTTTGATTGCCGAATGGCGAATGATCCGGCCACAATCAACAAGGAAAGCACAAATGAAAACAATACTGATATTGATCGTTGGGTTGATGCTCGCAGGCTGCGGATCAATGGAAAACCATGTTCGCAATCGTGATGCGGTGGATCGTAATCGTTATTTGGTGGCCCATACTGCGGTGGACACGATATGCGCTTGCCCTTGACGATTACACTATCGCGTTGCCTCAACCTACGGACTCGCTTCGCAGGATCGCGCTAGAATCGTTTTTGACTGCCGGATGGTTTCGCACTCCGTCACAAGCTTACGCTTTTCTCCACAAGCAAGAGGCGCGCCGCCACGCGCTTTTCAATAACGCTCAGTCGGCCTCACATGCTCCTGTGTCGGGGCCAATTTAAGATAAAGATTGTTGTTCGATAGATTCACAACACGTTGCTGTTGCCCCTCAAGAGACACTCCATTCCCGCCGGGAACGCTTATGCCGCTTGCCTTCGCGCCAATTCTCGAAATCGTGCTTTAGCAATTCGATGACAATGGCCGAAGCATCCTACGACTTTGATTTCGCTATTGCCGGCGGCGGTCCTGCCGGCACGTCCGCTGCCATCTCGCTTGGACAGCGTGGTCATTCGGTCGTTCTCTTTGAGCGCCACACGTTCCCCAGATTTCATATCGGCGAGTCGTTGCTATCGACTGCCAACGACGCGTTCGCGGCTTTGGGCGTGGCCGAAAGGATCGAGGCCGCATGTTTTCCAGAGAAGTGGGGTGCGCGCCTGTACACTCATGACGCCCGGAGCGGCCGCTACGTTGACTTCACCGACGTCCGAGAGGTCACGAGGCCTCAAACGTATCAGGTATGCCGCCAGCAATTCGATCAAATCCTGTTGGAACGGGCCCGCGAAGTTGGCGTCGACGTTCGAGAGGGATGCGACGTCACCGCGTGCGAGTTTGCACCGGATGCGGCAATCCTCGATGTCGCGTCCCGCGTTGATGCTGCGACCAAACGTGTGCGTGTGCGCGCACTAGTCGATGCAACAGGCCGCGGGGGATTGATCGCTCGAAAGTTTAATCTTCGCACAGAGGAACCCCGGCTCGCTAACATAGCAATATTCTCCCACTACACGGGCGTGCCGCGGCTGGAAGGTCCACGGCCCGACGACATTCGACTTATCGCGCGCAGCGACGCTGGATGGTTCTGGTTAATCCCAATTTCAAAAGAGCTTATGAGCGTTGGAGTGGTTCTACCGAAGCAACTTTACCGCAGATTGGCGAACGGTTCAGCGGAGGAAACGCTCAACCGCGCGATCTCCGATACGCCGATTGTCGCCAAGCTAATGCGCGAGGCCCGTCGCGAGTGGCCCGTACGCGTTGAGAAGGACTTTTCGTACAGTGCTTCGACTTATGCCGGGCATCGCTGGATCCTTGCCGGAGACGCAGGATCGTTTCTCGATCCCGTATTCTCGACCGGCGTCTCGATTGCCATGGAATCAGGGATTGAAGCCGCTGCCGAGCTTGATCGCGCGCTCCTGAAAAATAACTTCTCAGCTGCGAGCTTCGCGGCGTTTTCCCGCCGCCAGCGCAGGCGATTCAAATCGTTCCGTCGGTTTGTCGTGGGTTTCTACACACCACAGTTCCGCGACGTCTTCTTCAGCCCGGAACCCCCGGACATGATCTTTCGATCGGTTGTCACCATCCTTGCCGGCAAGTGGAACCCGAGTTTATGGACTCGTTTTTTGAACCACCTGTTCTTCGGCCTGGTGTCGATCCAGAAACGTTTCGACTTAACGCGCTTGAACTTCCGGCGCGATCCAGATGCGGGGTACCCGACCGATCCCGCTCCAAAGACTGGAGCGTGATTCGCTGTTAATCATCCGCTCACTTGACGCAGTAAGGACGGAATAAAAAAATCTGTTCGAAACATGGCAAGCCAAATGACTCATCGTCAATCCGATGACGCCGACTTTTATGACGTCGTAATCATGGGAGGCGCGCTCTCCGGCGGAGCAACCGCGACACTGTTGCTGCGGCAAAATCCGGGAATTCGCATTTTGATCCTGGAAAAATCGACAAAACTTTCGCGACGCGTTGGTGAAGCAACCGTCGAGGTCAGCGCATATTTCATGGGTCGGGTACTGGGGTTGACGCAGTACCTCAACGAATCGCACCTCGCGAAACAGGGGCTGCGGTTTTGGTTCACGAACGATGAAGTAAAAACGGTGGCCGAAGCAAGCGAGCTCGGTCCACTTTATCAAGTACGCGTACCGTCATATCAACTGGACCGCGCGACGTTTGATGAAGAAGTGCTGCGCCGAGCTGCCGTTGCCGGCGCGCATGTTATCCGTCCGGCAACGATAACGGATGTGCAACTTTGCTCCGGAAAAGAGCAAACCGTTACGTATCGCGATGGCGATGAGACACGGAGTGTTCGTTCACGCTGGATTGTCGATGCGTCGGGCGTGGCTGCGATCCTCGCACGCAAGGAGGGTTGGTGGAAATCTAACACCGAGCACCCGACTGCGGCGGCGTGGTCGAGATGGAAAGGCGTCAAAGATTGGGACAGCCGCGAGTTGGCCGAGAAATATCCGCAATGGTCGCGCGCAGTTTATGCCACGCGCAACACCGCCACTAATCATGTCATTGGTGATGGCTGGTGGAGCTGGTGGATCCCACTCAAGGGCGGCGACGTGAGCGTCGGCGTTGTTCTCGATCAACGACTGGTCAAGTGGCCGCAGGACGGCGGCGGGATTGGCGACCGATTGAAAGCTTTTTTGATGAAACATCCGGTCGCGCGCGAGATTCTGGCCGATGCGGAGTTCGATGAGAACGATGTGCACTGGCGAAAAAATCTCGCGTATTACAGTACGACCTTCGCTGGAGACGGCTTTGTTCTCGTAGGAGATGCGGCCGCGTTCATGGATCCATTTTACAGCCCGGGTATGGATTGGATTTCGTTCACAACATCACGTGCAGCCGCATTGATCGGCGCGCAACGAAGAGGCGAACCGATGAGCGAGTTAGTTGAGCGGCACAATCACGATTTCGCGACATCTCATCGTTGCTGGTTTGAAGCCGTTTACAAAGATAAGTACGAATACATGGGCGAATTTGATCTGATGAGCACTGCTCTGATCTTCGATCTCTGTCTTTACTATTTGGGCGTAGCATCCCGGCTGTTTAAATCCGGCGAGAATGCGCTGTTGGTTCCACCATTTTCCAGTAGGGGCGTCGGCCGCATCTTTCGTTTTATGCGAGCCTACAATCGGCGTTTTGCTGAGATTGCGCGTCGCCGTCGTAAACGCCGAGCGCTGGGCAAAACGAACCGCGCGCACCGGTGTTTGATCCCGGGTTTCAAATTGCATTCTGGGAATCCGAAACTCTTCCTTCAGGGCTTCGCCAAATGGGCGAGGATCGAAATTGGAGAGTTGCTCTCGTCCCAAACACACTCTACTTAGCCGCCAAAATCCGCTGGGAATCGCTATCAGCGATTCAATAAACGGGAATCGAACCGATAGTCGATCGGCTTGCTGATCTTGATTTTCTTGAAGTCGGGATGCTTGGGATTTAACAAGAAATTCATCTCACTCGCGGTTAACACGCTGGGCACTCCGAGGGCCACGGACTTTCCCGCGTGAACCCAATTGTCGCCGATTTGCATAGTTTGAATTGTCGGCGGTTCCGCGTTCCAATTCGCTGGCAGATTTTTGACGGCAAAATATTCTGTGAGCTTATCCTCCCACTCGAGTCGAAACGAACGGTATAGATCGTCCGGTGAGAGTGGCGTCAGATGCACAAACAATTCCAAAGCCGCGAGCGATTCGTGTTCACTGACGTAAATTACCGGAGTGCCTCGCGAGTTCCATCGGCCGCCATAGACGCGAGCGCCTTCGCCGGTAAATGCGCTGTTAACGTGTGCCGCGCGAACAATTCGCCACGCAGACGGCATCAGGTGTAAACACTGTATTTGATGCGACCTAACAAGTCTTCGACCTCGCGAGCGCCTGTCTCAGTGCTGGCATAGTCGAGCGGGACTGCGCCGCCAAGACCGACTTGTGGGTGTTTCAGCCATGCTCGCGCTTTTTCAGCATCACCGAAAACTGTTGTTGCGTCTCTGAGCAATCGCGAGAAACGGACAACTTTATCCGATTCATCCGGAGAGAGTCGCCCCGCGGTTTTGCGCCGCTGCAGAGTCGAACGTGAAATGCAAAGTTTCGCTGCGAGCTTCTCAAATGGCAGGTCGAGGGTGTCTTGCAAAGTCTTCAGCTCAGAAAAGCGCAGGCCTTTCTGAATTTTTTGAATAAGTTCAGTTGAATGCGTCGACGTTCCACCTACCGCATTCTTATCGACAGTTGCCGTTTTCATAAGGGTGTGTGGTCTGATTCAATTGACACAATATGATGTGTCAATTGGACAAAGTCAACGCGAAGGCGTGTTTACAACAAAATCCCGAACGCAAGGTCAGGCCGCGATCTGGCCGAGAACGGTGCGTAGTTCGTGGAAATCCACCGGCTTCGCCAGATAAAAATCGAATCCAGCTTTTCTGCCCCGCTCGACATCGTCACGCGCTCCAAAGCCAGATATTGCCACGGCTTTCACCGCTCCTTTTCGTTTCGCTTCCACAACGACATCGTAGCCATTCCCGTCTGGCAACGCGATATCACATAGCACCGCGTCGAACTCTTTGGTCTTGATCATGTCGAGCGCGCTGCGGGCGTTGTCAGCGGTGGAAATGTCGTGGCCGAAATGATTCAGAAGCCGGGATAACGCCTGGAGCGTGTCGCTGTGATCTTCCACGACGAGGATGCGCAAACTCTTGCCCGAATTATACTCTTCCCTCGATCGGTCCTCGCTCATGTCTTCCAAATCCCGAAAGCCCTATAATCGGATTTCATCCCTCGTCCACCGAATTTCCGTACACTGTCGCTGGTCTTGTGATTCTGAACGAAACGAAGAATCTCAACGGTAGGGACGCCGCGCTGCGGTGTCCGGTCGGCGCAGCCCGCCGACCCTACCATTCGGGCGCGCCAACCGATTTGTGTCATCCCGCACGAAAAATCACGTCCCTGCAATGTTGAAAAACCTCAACACGACAGGGGCATTTATGGGACGAGTTCAAACGATCTGCCCAAAGCGAATCTCAGAGTTGGAAAAACGTCCGGAGCCGGTGCAGGAAGTTGGCTGTGTACTGGCGTTCTGTTAATGCATGCTCGTCCGCGCTTATGGCTTCTTTCAGGATCCCTTCGGTTTCCATTTTTCGCTGGGCAAGCAACTGACTCAATTGCTCCATGCACGTTGGGGCGCCGCTTAGCACTTTGGCCATTACCGGTTTTCCGATTTCCATGACGTAGCAATCGCCGTCTGCGCGAACCGTGGCGCTGCGCGGTTCGCCAGTGAGCAGCGACATTTCACCGAAACAATCCCCTGCCCTAAGCGTTGCGACTTGGATCTTCGATCCATTTTTTGACACGAAAACGTTCGCTGCCCCACGGAGCATTACAAACATCGACTCGCCCGCGGCGCCTTCATCGATCACCGGTTCGCCACGACCGAAAAGTTTGAGACGCGCCTGGTTGACCATGTGATTGAGTTGCTCTTCGGAAAGACAGTCAAAGAGTCGTTCGCCGCGCAGAATTGAAAACGCCTCTACCTGGTCCTCTTGAAGGGGCGGCGCTTTTTTACGTTCAACGTGCAGTGTGCGAATCGGGAAAGGAATGGTGATGCCCTGGCGCTTCAACTCGTACCAGACATTACTGCGCACCGAGTCGTTGGTCTCGTTGATCCGGGAATGATTGCCCATGTAGAATTTGATCTCGTACGTCATTGCGTAATCGGAGAAGTCGACCAGGAACACCCTTACAGGGGGAGTTGGCAGAACGTTTTTGGCCCGCTGCGCTGCCCGTCCGAGCGCATCTTTTACGCGGTTAGGCGGCACACTGTAATCGATGCCCACCCGGATGCGCATGGCGTGGACCTCAGTCGGATAGTGAAGATTAACGATCTGATGGCTCACCATCTCGTTGTTGGGTATGTCGAGATAGATGTCGTCGTTCGTGCAAAGCCGTGTGGAACGCCAGTTGATCTCACGCACTTCGCCGTAGGTGTCACCTACCTTCAACCAATCACCGACCTTAAATGGCCGATTGATTTGGATCGATATGCCACCAATGATCCCGGCAAAGAGATTCTGTCCGGCAAAGCCGACAATGATTGCGACCACCCCGGACCCTGCCAGCAGTCCTTTCAGTTGTGTTTCGGCGTGGTAGCCGTAACTCAGAATAAGGAGAAGGACGATCAGGAAGATGACTCCGCCGACTACTTCACGGAGAAAATGCGGAATGGCTGTCTGTCGTTTCTTTTCAAAGTAAAAGTCCCAAACGTACCGATTAACGAGAGCGACAATCAGTGCAGTGCTCAACAAAATTGCTGCTGCACCAATATGATAGCGCCATGGTGCGTTAACTCCGTAAACGGCAATCGCGGCGTAGAAGGCGATGATTAAACAGAAAAGGCGAAAGAAGAGGCCGAGCTGAACACCGGCACGACGCTTTAGGAATCGCCCAATTCCTAGCGCGACAAAAAACGTCACGATAAATACGACTACCGTGATGACGTCGCGCTCCGCTTCAGAAACCGCCTCAAACATCAAGCGGCCATTATACCAGAAGAAGGCCTCCGGAATAGTTTTTCTGCGTTACGTCTAAAAGGCGAACTGACTCCTGCGCCAAGACCAGTAAGGGCAAGGAGTGCCGCCCGCCGAGTTTGCGACGATGTCTACTTCGGCGGTGCAATGACGAGCCACGCCCAGCCGGCAAGGAAACACAAACCGCCCAGGGGAGTAACTGCACCCAGCCAACGATGATTTGTTAGCGCAAGCAGATACAAGCTCCCGCTAAACAGAAAAATTCCCATAAGCAGCAGCAAGCACGCCCCCCGGTTGATGGTTCCGTAGAGCGCAAGAACGAGGAGCGCAATTGCATGTACGAACTGGTAAAACACCGCCTTGTTCCAGACATCGACCATCCCCCGCCCTTCAAGAGTCGCTCGCAAAGCATGCGCACCAAACGCTCCCAGTGCGACTGCCAGGAAGCAAAGCGCAGCGGCGATTCGAAAAAGCAAAATCGACATTCAGCTACTATGTCATTCCGAGCGAAGTCGAGGAATCCCTAAATCTTGCTTGGCTTCTACCGACTCTAAAGCATTCGCGCCAAGGTTTGAGATTAACGTATTGCTAATTCCAATGAGTTCGCCGCATCTCCAACTTTTTTCAAAGCGTCAAAGCTGACTGCCTGCTTCGCCGGGTCGTTCTGATATAGAAAATTGTTCCCGCCACTCCAAGGGCGGCTGCTCCAAGAAAATTCAGTGCTGGTCCGAGTTTCCACAGATATGCGCCAAGGATTGCGCCGGTGCTTACGACCAAGTCGCGGACCAGATAGTACGCCCCAATCATTTGCCCGCGGCGCTCTGGTTCAGAGTAACCAATGATTAGCGCTTTACGGGACGTATCGCCGAATTCTTTCAACCCGCGGATCGTAAACGCGATGACCAGCGCGGAAAAACTGCGCGACATCAATAAGCTGATCGGAAAAAGCGTGAACATGATGAAGGTCACGATTACGAATGGCTCGCGCCCATATCGATCGGCGTAATGCGAGGCGGGAATGATGCACAATGTGGCGGCGAGCATTTCTATTGTCGTGAGAATCCCCACTTGCTGAGCGCTCATGCCTATGTAGTCCATCGCAAAAATTACGATCCACGCATAGGGAACTCGTTCGCAAAAACGAATCAAAATGTCGCTTAACAACAAACGTCTCATCGGCGGATTGAACTGACGCAAGCTCCGCCAAAGACCCCAACGCTCCGCCGCCGGCGCGGCAACCGCGACGACTCGCGATTCAACGGAGTCTTCGCGGAATTGGCGCTGGACGAAAATCGTGAGAGCAGAGAGAAAAATCGAGACGACGAGCGCAATTCGCACGCCGGGGATGATTCCGAAGTGATCGATCAACATCCCGCCCAAAATGGGCGCAATCATGATCGGCAGTCGTTTAATCACTGATTGAACGCCTATACCCATGGAATGGCGATTTGCTTCGAGCGCAGCGCCGACGAGCGAAAACGTTGCAGGCAGGGAAAAACAGCTCCATGAAAGAAAGAAAAACATCCCAGCTATCACTCCGCCCCAATTTGGAATCAGTAAGACGAGCGAGTAGCCGACAATTGACACCACATTAAAAATGATGAATGCCCGCCGATGTCCCCAATGGTCTACAATTACTCCCCCGGGATAGGCGTAGACGGCACCAAGCAAAGTGCGCAGCGCATCATAAAGACCGATGACAAAAACTGTCGCGCCGAGCGCTTGCAGATACTTCGGCACAAAACGCATCCAAAGCTCTTCACCAGCGCCTATCACAAAAATGGTGATGAGCAGGATGACGAGATTGCGTTTGAGCCCGAAGAAAGCAGCTAGCTTACTTCGGCGACTAAACCGCGGCTGACCCGGCGTTGGCATTTTGGGTAGAGCGCATCGTAAACGATAAATTCGCGTTCGAGAATTTCGTGATCAGCCGCCAGCAACCGAGCGCAGATCTTCTTCAGCCGGATGCAAATTGGCGGGATGCGAATTACCCGCGCGTACAATCTCGCCCAGCAACACGAGCGCCGGATCGGCAAGATTGCATTTTTCCATGATCGAATTGAACGAAACATCCTCTCCGTGATGCACCGTCGTGGCTGCGAATAGTCGGCATTGCATTTGCGATCATTAGTTTGTTTGCTGCGCTGTTATTTTCCGAAGCTCACAAACTCCGGGGCTAGCGCGGAATTCCGCGCATCGTTTCAATAAGGGCTATGATGTGAGAGCCATTTTTTGGCCCTTTGTTCTGCGACTTCCTTCTTCTCGGTAATGGGCGTCTCTATCTCAACTGCGATGATCTTGCCCGTTGTCGCATCTACCCAAACGTCGGTAAGGTTTTTCTGTGGCGGCTGCGCAATATCGACTGACCAGATCAGCACTCCGCTCTCTTTTTGAAGCGCAACGCACTTGATCGCGCCATGCCTAACTCTGGTCAGTGCAATCTTTTTAGCCTGATGCTTCGTGACGTGCGCTTGCTCAAACAGGTCCGTTTCACTTTGCTGTGCCCATAAATTGAAGGGTGTCCAGCTCGTGGCGAGTGCCAATGCAATAACCGATCCCGCAATCGGCTTCATGGGAACTTTGACTGGCCCAGCGTAAATACGTTCAGTTATTCGCGGAACGCAGCCGTCATTCAACACTCCTGACCGTGCTAGCAGTCGTCTGCGAGGGCCCTTTCACAGACCAGCGCCGATTATTGATTACGGGCTTCCAAATTCGTGGCGCATCGAGAGAATCATCGCGATTCGCAGCTAATCCAACGCAAACCAATGCACACGCATGATTCAAACCTAAACAATGTTGTCAGCAAAGTTCCTCAGATCACGCTTGCGTTCTGGATCATTAAGATCCTCGCGACAACGCTCGGCGAAACCGGCGGCGACGCCGTAACCATGTCGTGGCTTGGCGAAACGACCGCCGAGGCGAAGGGCACCGGCTACCTCATTGGCACGGGAATATTCGGCGTCATTTTTATCGTCGCCGTCCTGGTGCAGATCAAGGCCAAAAAATTTCACCCGTTCCTTTACTGGCTGACGATTGTCGCGACGACGACCGTCGGCACGACGCTGGCCGATTATTGCACGAGATCGCTCGGCATCGGCTATACCGGCGGTTCAACCATCTTGCTTATCTGTGTGATTGCGTCGCTTCTGATCTGGCGCTGGTCGACCGGGAGCATATCGATCGAAACGGTGAGTACGCCGAAGGTCGAAATTTTCTATTGGGTGACAATCATGTTCTCCCAGACTTTGGGGACGGCGCTTGGCGATTGGGTGGCCGACACAAATGAAATGGGCTATCTCGGCGCTGCTGCTATTTTCGGCGGATTACTTTTGTTGACCGCTCTTCTTTACTACCTCACGGGCTTTTCGCGCGTCATTTTATTTTGGGCTGCATTCATTTTGACTCGCCCGCTCGGAGCCACCCTCGGCGATTTTCTCGACAAGCCGATCGCGCAAGGCGGCCTGGCTCTGAGCCGTTACACCGCATCGCTCGCGCTCCTTGTCGTGATCGTCGCGTTGATCCTGATCATCCCGCAAAAGCCCGCTTCAAAAGCGCATTGATGTCATTCAGTAAACAAACTGCATACCGAAATAGCCGATAAGCGCGGTCGGCTGATCAGGCGACCGAAGCTCGTGTCCCATCGACACAATCAGTATGTAGTTTTCGGTAAACTCATGCCGCAAACCGAAATTTAGCGTGAGCACGTCGCGGCTGAAATTCATTCGCGATTCGTCATGAAGCTCTGCCATCAGCATGGTTGGTTTGGTAAGATCGAACCCGCAGACAATTCCATCTAACCATTCGCTTCGACCAACAGTGCTCGCTCGCGGACCGAACTCAGCGTCCACATGCAATCGGCCAAACGCCTTCGCAGCTTGAAATGGAATTTGAAAACGTGTGCCGTCTTCGGCGAGGCCGCGGCGCACTGATGACTGCGCAACGTTGAAAATTACGCGCGGAAACATCGACATGTCGAAGCCGCTGGTTGCTTCATCGAGAAAGCGCCATTTCACCGCGGCTTCAATACTGCCCGGTCCGCCGATTAACCCGTGACCGCTGCGCTTAAGAAGTACCGGCGCAGTTTGCAATGTGAGCTGAATATGGTCGCCGACGCCGTAATTGAGATCGATCTCTGGCAGGTCGATCGAGGTCTCATTCGGGCGATGTTCGAATATGATCGCCAGATTGTCTTCCCATTTCCCGTTTCCAGGCGTCCCTGGATCGTCCGTGATCATCGGCGGTCCACCCTGGCCAAACGCGATTCGCGCCACGGATGCGACCAACATCGCAATTGTTAATCGTCGCACATTCTAATGTTTCACGGATTCAGTTGGACCGTAAACGAGCAGCTTGAGTGTGTTGGGCACGACGCTGGGTCGCCCTGGGGACGCGCCGGGAGATGGTGACGGTGGCGGTTGAAACTGTGCGGTCGGCAAATATATCCGATGCGTTTTTGGGTCGAGCGCCATCGTTCGCGCGCCGCGCTCCGTTTTCAAAGTTTGCACGGCCCTGAGTTTCTCCGGCGTCTCTTCTTTCACGATGTTCGTCACGCCTTCGCCGCACGACGCGAAGACAAGCTGCGTCGCATCGTCAAAAGCCGCGCCATCAACGCCTGTGCCGATGGCTGTGGTGCCGACGACTTTGCCGCTTTGAGTATCGAGCATGGTCATCATCTTGTTGTGGCAAGTGGAGAAGAGTCGATGATGCGCGGCGTCGAACGCGATCCCACTTGGCTCTTCGCCCGGCGCGAGCGGCCAATGCGCCACCACCTCATGCTTGGTGGTATCGATCGCAACGACTTCGCTCTTGTCTTCGATGTTGACGTAAACGCGGTCGGCCGCGGAATCGATCGCAGCAAATTCTGGTCCGCCGCCCAACGAGACAGTAGCGACGACATTTGATGTCTTGGCATCAATTATCGTGACGGAATTTCCGCGGTGATTGAAAATGTAAACTTCGCCGCGCTTCGAATCATAGACGAGGGCATCGGGACTTTCACCAGTCTCAATCTTTGAGATAGTGCGCAGCGTTTTCAAATCGACCACGCTCGCTTTGTTTTCCTTTCCGTTGGATGAAAAACCGCGCTGCACTTCCGGCACGGCCAAGAATCCGTGCACTCCGGGTGTGTCCGCTATTTCGCCAACGACCGCGTTCTTACTAAGGTCGACAACGACGACTTTTGTCGCGTGCGACAGATAGAGACGGCTGCGCGTTTGAATCGATCGTCAAAATGTCCCAGCCGCCTTCGCCTCCAATCGGTATCTCTGTTACGAAGTGGTAAGCTTCGTTGCAGAGCGCCGTCGCGCAAATCAGGCCAAGGCAACAGCCAACTATGCATCGAGAAATTGAATGCATTACTTAGCTTCCTCCTTAACGAGCTCTAGTGCCAGAACGGCTTTGATACTTTTTGAGTGAACAAGTCGCGCTGAAAATGATGCACTCGGCGCCACTGAGTTCCGAAGAAACGGTTTTTGCAAAACCGCTGAGCAACTAGGCGGGATAACTCTGTCTCGCATTTGATTTAGTTGGAAGTGTACGCTTTTTACTTTGTGGCGGCTTGGTTCTGGTATGCGGTCATCGCTGCTGTGCTTTATGGCGCGCATCAAATCTTCACCCGGATGGCAGCCGATCACATTGGCGAAGGGCTGGGAGGTTTTGTGGTCGAAGCAACCGCGGCATTGTCGATCTTGTCTTACCTTGCATTCCTCTGGTTGGCGAATCGGTGGGACCAAAAGTCGAGTCTAAACGGAATTCTTTATTCTGTGCTTACTGGTATCTGCGTAGGCGCAGGAACAATTGCCTTCTTCCTGCTGTTTCAAAAAGGCGGTCCGCTGTCTTCCGTTCCTGCCATTCTGGCGGGTGGCGCCGCGATCATGGCCGTCGCTGGCATCTTGTTTTTCCGCGAACCGCCATCCTGGCAGCGAATCGTCGGCATTGCTTTTGCTCGTCATCGGTTTGTTTTTGCTGAGCAAATAGAATCGAGGCTCACAATATGATCTCCGCAGGCTTACCCGGTATTTAAGAGCTAGAGCCGCGAATCATTCGATTTGATAACAGCGAACTTCCGCTTGTTGTGAGCCTCGATGCGGGACAGCTACGAATAAGACGTCGCGTTCCGAAACAAAAAGTCCGGTACGAGCGCCATCCGCTGTACCGATCGTGGTTGAGACTCTATAGGTATTTGGATCGATTTGGTCGATGACGTCGATTTTTCCCGCTCCGCAGATCGCGTATACACGCTGGCGCTTCGTATCGTAGAAGAGATCGTCGCAATCGCCGGAGATATCGATCTTTGCAATAACATCGCCCGAATCTGTGTTGAGCACGACCAGCCTGGAGGGAAGGCGGCAGCCGACAAACAATCGATGATTCGCTTCATCAAGTGCCATGGGAAAATTCGCGAAGGCCAGATCTGTTTTCCACGTCGCGACTACCTTGCCTTTATCGCGATCGACTACCGCGACGTGACGCGAGTTGGGAACATTGACGAAAATTCGGCTTCCCTTTTTCTCCAGCTGAAAAGCTTCGGGATGTGCGCTGAGTTTAATGGAGCCGACCTGTTTTCCGTCGGACGCATTAACAACAGCAATGCCTCCGCTGCCGAATCCGACATAGATTTTCTTGGCTCGTTTCATCATAACGAACATTGTCGGCGTCATCTTCAAAATCGCAGTTCCCCGACAGCGCTGGAATGATTTTCCGTCGTAGATCTTGCAAACACCGCCTTTGTCATTGGCAACAAACAAACGATTCAATTCCGGGGCATATCCGACTCCCTGCGGTGCGCCGAGACCGGTGATCGAGTGGACTCGCTCGCCCTTACGCAAATCGATTACTTCAACGGCTGTTATTTCCGAACGCGCAAACAAACAATCGTTCGCCTGATGGATCAGAACGCGAAATGGTCGATCCGTCCTTCGACACCCGGCAATGGAATCGTTTGTTTGAGTTTGAGCGGCGCGGATTGGGCATTGCTTGTCGCCGCTGCATAGCAACAAAGTAGCGCGACCCTGCAAACTTTCTTCGAGCTGAACGTTAGCTTCAATTGTGGATCGGTGATGCGACTTCTTGCAGACCCGCAACCAAAAACGCGCCTTTGATTGCCTGAGCTAAGTCTTTAGCGCGTCCGCGGCCCCAGTAATGGAAAAACATGATGCGCGGCTCTTCGTGCGTCATGTGTTGGTGAATCGCGACAATGTTGATCTTGTCCTTGAGCAGCGACTTCAAGACGGTTGCAATTCATCTTCCGTCACTGCGAAATCTCCGTCGACAACAGCGTTGTCGTCGCTGCCCGCGAACGCCGCCCATGTGTTTACGCCCATGTCCTTGCCGATCTTGACGCCATGCATTGTTGCAGGTCTGCCGAACGTGAACTTGACCATTCCGTCTTTCGATTCTCCCTGTGCTCCAAAGATTTCGTTGAGAGGCGCAGCAGTAATTGAACTTTTTTCCGGCAACGGCGCTGCGCCGAACGAGTCTTTGGGATTCGGACTTGCCGCGCGAATTTGTTTCGCAGCGTCGTAAACTTTTCTGACAGCACCGGCCAGCTTATCGACTGCGCCTTCTCCTTCGATGTGCATGAAATAGACCTTGGGATGGTCGAAGAAGAAATGATTGTGAAGCGCAGTGACGTTAAGACCATTGTCGAGCGCAGCTGACATTGCCGCGTTGACTTCGTCTTCAAACAGAACCGTATCGCCCATCACCATTGCTCCATCTTTTGTCGCGGTGAATGCGGCCCATGTTCCAAGGCCCATGAACGGCGGCATCGTCCATCCGTCCACGACCACCTTCACGTCGTTGCGAGGAAAGGTGACTTTGTAGACGCCTTCCTTCTCGTTCATTTTTCCCTTGAGCCCCGTGAGCTGATCGATTCGCGCCGTGTCCAGGTTCGCAGCGGAAATGAGATCAATTAGCGCGGTGAAAATTGCAGCAGCAATTACCGTCGGTTTCATAGTTTGTATCCCCCATTGGCTAGCTTTCTTCGACGAGAGGAACTTAATGTGATGCTAGCCACGTTTTTTGTTTTCGCGACAATAACTCGACAACCGAGCGAAGATCGACGACCAAAAGGCAGCGCACAGCTGCCTTGCGTTGAGCCGTGAACAATCAAGACAACGCGCCCCAAGACGATCGAATGCCGTCGTGGCGCGAAGTGTTTCTCTATTTCCTCTTCCTTGGCTTCGTCAACATCGGCGGCCCGGTGGCGCAGATCACGATGATGTTCAATCACATGGTGGAGAAGCGCCGATGGCTCTCCAAAGATCGCTTCATCAAAATCATGGCCTTCTGCCACATGCTTCCCGGCCCGGAGGCGCTGCAGTTGGCGATCTACGTTGGTTACCTGAAACGCAAGGTATGGGGCGGCGTGTTGGCCGGTGTCACCTTCATTGTGCCCGGCGCAATCGTGATGATCGTTCTGAGCTGGCTTTATGTTCGTTATGGCAAGCTTCCTCAGGTAACGGACGCTCTCTACGTGCTCAAGCCGGCTGTGCTCGGCATCATCGCCGCGGGGATTATTAAACTCGGGCGGGCTTCCATCAGAAACGTGTTCCTTGCGGTTCTGCTGGTTGCAGCATTTGTAGGAATGCGTTTCGCGGGAATCAACTTCCTGCTGATTCTTCTGATCGCCGGATTATTGAACCTGATCGTGGAACGCGGCTCTGCGCTGCTCAAAAGAAGCTGCGCCGACTTTGCCGGTGATGCTTGTTGGAACTAGTGCGCTGATTCCATTCAGCGACTCGCGTTTGTTCCAAATTGCCTGGCTGTTTTTCAAGACAGGACTGCTGAGCTTCGGCGGCGCGTACGCATCACTTGTTTTCGTGCAGCGCGGCGCGGTTGCGCAATATCACTGGTTGTCCGACGGACAGCTGCTCGATGGCGTCGCCCTCAGTGTAGCAACGCCGGGACCGTTCATGTTGTTCACGACTTTTGTAGGTTATATCGCCGGTGGAATTCCTGGCGCGGCGGTCGCCACTCTTCTTTGTCTTTTTGCCGTCTTTTGTATTCGTGCTCGCCGGCGTGCACTACATCGAAAAAGTCCGCGAAAACCGCGGACTTCAGGCGTTCCTCGCCGGGGTCAGCGCTGCCGTAGTAGGCGTAATCGCAGTTGTATCGCTGGATCTGATCCCCGGAGCGTTGACTGACTGGATAACTGTCGCGATCTCAGTAGCAGCGTTCCTTCTAATTGCGTTTCTGAAGCGGGATGTCGCTTTGGTAGCCGTCGGAGCAATGGTCGGCGGAGTAATTTACTCGACCATTCGCGCGCTGGCGTAAGCTGTAGCCGGGATCGGCAGACGCCATTGGTAGGGCGGGGCAGTCCTCTGCACGCTTTGGATTCGCAATTCACGTAGTGACGCGCCCTACCCGCGCGAACACGGCGAAGCACGATGTTAAAATAATCCGCCTTCGCCGTGCTTCCGCTTAACACCGCGTTGAGCCGCCTTCGGTCGCCGCAGCGATCTACGGCGTGCCAAGGGATAACGCGATCCAGCCTAGCGGTTAGTATTTTTCTTTGGCTTCGTTGCGCTTGCTTAGCACTTTGCCGTTCGCATCCATCTCGAGGCCAATTTGTTTGCCGTTCTTGTCAATGACTGCTCCAAAGTTGGGGCCTTCCTTTTCCCAACGCACAATTGTTCCGCCTTGGGCCTGCGCCTGGGCAGCCGATTGCACTGCAGCAGGGACATCAGAACTCTTAATGGTTTGTCCTTCGTGTTTTTCGTTCGCTTGTGTAGTCACGCCGAATGCGAGGCCGACACTTACCGCTGCTATTGTGAATACTTTTTTCGTTTTCATATTCTAAAGTTTGACTGTTGTCCTTTTAGTATTGTTCGAAACTGACTGCTCATTGGCGCGGGAAAAACCGCAAAAAATTGAATTAGCACCGGGATGTCACGCAGAGCCTGACAGCCGAGTGCACTCCACTTCGTAATCTTCAATCAACTTCACGATCTTGGATTGAAAAGCATCCTGTGCCGCGTAGACCGCGCCGATTGCCTCCGCGAAATCCTTTTGCTTGAGCTCTTCCTCAATCGTTAGGCTCAACTCGGCGAGCTTTTCGATGTTGGCACGCGAATGAAACTCCAACTCCTTGAGCTTGGAAAGAACCGCATGCGATTTCTCCAATTGTGCGGAATCTGATGGTTGAGGCGGCTTTTCAGCCTCCTGCTTTGGTGCGGCGCTTTCCTCAGTTGCAGACGATTTCGTCTCCTCGGTTTGCCCTTTCCTGGCTGGCCGGGGCGCACCACTCTTTTGAGCAGCCTTGGCTTTATGCTGCTTCTCTTGAGTGACTTTCTTAGCGTGCGCGACGTTTCGTGGGTCTCCCATCAATCTATAGACGGGTTTCAAACGTTTGCCGGTCGTATCTACCGAGCAAACTGCTCCTAAACATGACGGTGTAGCCACGGCGCTGTGTCGCCGTGCTGGACGGAGTAACACCGCCAGAGCGCCTCGACATAGCGAGGCGGCTACAACATTCGCGCGATCGCTTCTAGCGTTTCCCGAAAATCTCGCGCAATGCGGCGCGCGCTGCGTGATACCCGCACATGCCGTGGACACCGCCGCCCGGCGGAGTGGAAGCCGAACACAAATAAACGCCCGGCAATGGCGTACGGTACGGGGTAGGACTAAGGACTGGTCGCGCAATCAACTGCGCCAGATTTGCTGCGCCGCCACTGATGTCGCCTCCGGCCAGATTGGGATTTGATCGGCCAAGATCAGCGGCACCCATTTTGTGGCGGGCAAGGATGCAATCGCGAAACCCGGGCGCGAATCGCTCGATCTGCGATTCGATTTGTTCCGACATATCCGTGCCGCAGTTGAACGGAACATGGCAGTACGCCCAGAGCGTGTGCTGACCACGTGGCGCTCGCGTTTCATCGAACAAACTTTGTTGCGCGACCAGCACAAACGGGCGCTCGGGAATTTTTCCGCGCGCAACCTCGCGTTCCGCCGCCGCAATTTCGTCGATGCTGCCGCCGAGATGAATTGTGCCTGCGCGACGGCAGGCTTCGGCTTTCCATGGGATCGGCTCGCTCAGCGCATAATCAATTTTGAAAATTCCAGGCGCGTGTCGAAATGATTCCAGTCTGCGGCGATAGCCCGATGGCATTTCTTGACCGGCGATTCGCAAAAATTCCCAGACCGAAACATCGAGAAGAATCGCGCGCGATTTCGGCAGGTCGCGAAGATTCTCGATTCGATGATTCACTTCGATCTTCCCGCCAAGCTCACGCAGATAAGCGGCCAGCGCGTTCGAAATCTTCTGTGAGCCGCCGCGTGGAATCGGCCAACCCACCGCGTGTCCCGCAAGCCCAAGCACCAAGGCAAATGCTGACGAGACCGGCGCGTCCAGTGGCAGAAACGAATGCGCGGCGTTACCTGCGAAGAGCGCACGCGCGCTTTCGCCTTTGAAGATAAACTTCGCCAACACCGTTGCCGGGCAAAGCCCCAGGATTCCAAAGTGCGCGAGCGTCAGCGGATGCTGTGGCCAATGCAACATTGGCTGCAGGAATTCAATCGACAGATTTTCCCAGTTCCGCGCCAGCGGTTTCATCAGGCGCCGATACGCGCCTGAATCTTCGTGCAATTGTTCCGCGGTAACATCGATGTCTTTGCAGAGACAGGCAGCGGAGCCGTTATCGAGTGGATGCGCCAGTGGAATTGCGGGCTCGATCCATTCAAGCCCGAAGCGTTCCAGCGGCAGCGTTTTGAAAAACGGCGAACCTGCTGCAAGTGGGTGAACTGCCGAACAGACATCATGCAGAAAGCCAGGCAGAGTGAGTTCGGCGGAACGCGCGCCGCCGCCGATTGTCGCATTTGCTTCGTAAACAACAACGGAACATCCCGCGCGCGCCAGCGTGATCGCCGCCGCGAGACCATTCGGTCCCGAGCCGACCACAACAGCGTCATATTCAATCGACATATTCACACAAGCATTATTGTCATTCTGAGCGAAGCGAAGAATCTCTGATCAGTTCCCGTGAGGCTTCGGAAGAGTCTGACATGTTTCGCTTCGCTAACATGACACAGGGTGAGATCCTGATATGAAACGCGTCGCCATCGTGTTGCTTCAGTTGCTGGTCACTGGGGCCGGCCTTTGGTATGTATTTCACGATCAGCAAAAGCGAGCACAGATCGCCGATGCCCTGCGACAGGCCGATCGAACTTGGATAATATTTGGCTGGCTTTCCTATAGCGCTGTTGAGGTGATTGCGACCGTACGCTGGCAAATTTTGCTGCGCATTCAGGGGATCACGCTGCGCTGGCTGCACACTTTCGCGATCGTAATGATCGGTTTGTTCTTCAACATGTTTCTGCCCGGCCTCGTCGGCGGCGATGCCATGCGTCTTTATTTTGTTTTTAAATGCGCACCGCGCCAAAAAACGCGCGCCACGCTCTCGGTCGCCATGGATCGCATCCTCGGCATGTTGTCGATTTTGTTTCTGGCGGGACTGAGCGTCTCCGTGCGGTTTCGTTGGTTGAGCCGCTCGGGCGCAACGCTTCATATCGTCTACCTTGTGCTGGTTTTGCTCGGTATTGGATGTGTTTGCGTTCTGTTGTTGTTCGGCGCTGTTCATTTCGGTTTGCTGCGCAAGCTTCCGAAACGAATGCCGTTTCGGGCTGCAATCACGGAATCCGGTAAAGCGCTGCAGCTTTACGGCGCGCATTTGGGCTTAATGAGTATCGCATTCGCGATCACAATTGTTGCGCACATCGTCTTATACCTGACCTTTTACTGTGCCGCGGAATCACTTCACGGAACGCGCAGCGCCAGTCTAAGCGTAATCGATATCCTCTCGATCATGCCGCTGGTAAATACAGTCACAGCATTACCAATTTCATTTGGCGGAGTTGGCGTGCGCGAGACGCTGTTTCAGGAACTGCTTGGGAATCTGGCGCATGTTCCGCCAGCAATTGCAGCCGTCACTGCCTCGCTCGGCTTCGTTATCCAAGCTTCCTGGGGATTGCTCGGCGCCGCCATATACCTGGTGTCATCGCGCAAGAAATGAACCCGTGCGTCGGCTGTGTATCACGCGCAAACGAGCAGAATCTTTCGATTCAGTTCTATGGAACGAACACTGCCTCACCAAACTGAAGCCAACTTTTCTATCGACGAGTACGGCGCGAAGACTGCGGAAAAGGAGGAGTGCGAGGAACAATTGCTCGCGGAATACGCGACGCTACTCGGCTTTTTTCTGAGCAGTGCGGCGGTTCTAACAGGGGTTGCCGTTCAACACAACCGTCTGCCCAGAAAATTTGGTTTGCTCGATCTGGCGCTGCTTGGAATAGCCACGCACAAGCTGAGCCGCATCGTCGCCAAGGACAGAATCACCGGCATACTGCGCGCGCCTTTTGTGTGCTACATCCGCAGTGCCGGCGCGGGCGAAGTGGAAGAAGAGCCACGCGGCCGTGGATTCCAACGCGGCATCGGTCATTTGGTTTCGTGCCCATATTGCATGGCGCCGTGGTGCGCCACGGCGCTTGCGATGGGTTTCGTTTTCGCTCCGCGTGTGACACGGTTCTTCGCTGGGATTTTGGTAAGCGTAACCGCCTCGGACTTTCTCCACCGCGCTTACGCCAAAATGCAGGAAGACTAAACCTTGAGTGAGTCACGGACCTGAAGTTCTCGTAATCACCGGAGCTTCTTCTGTAGGGGAAGCTGACAGCTTCCCTGCAGCCTGATGAATCGCGCACCTGAAGTTGTCGTAATTGCAGGCGCGTCAGCCGGCGTAGGCCGCGCAGCCGCGAGCTCTGTCGTTCTCAGGCTTCTCAAAAATAAATGATCACTTCTCTCCAACAAGCGATCGCGCAAACTCACCGATGTGCTTCACGAGATCGGGTGAATCCCCGAGCTTCTCGATTTGCTTCACGATCGCGCTGCCGACAACCGCGGCGTCTGCAAAACGCCACACGGCACTAACTTGCTCTGGAGTTGAGATGCCAAATCCAACTGCGACCGGCAGATCGCTGACCGATCGAACACGTTTCACCAAGGTTTCAGCGTCGCGTGTCATTTGATCGCGCGCGCCTGTCACGCCAGCGCGCGAAACTGCGTAGATAAATCCGTGCGCTTGCTGTGCTATTCGCACAAGACGTTTGTCCGAAGTGGTTGGCGCAACCAGAAAGATCGGATCGAGTCGATGTTCAAGCAGGTTCTGAGTCCACGACTCTGCTTCCTCGGGAATGAGATCTGTCACGAGCACAGCGTCGATCCCGGCCTCTCTCGCTGCCGGGGCGAATGGTGCGGGGCCGAATTGTAGGAGCGGATTGAAATAACTGAAGAGAACGATGGGTACGTCGATGTGCTGCCTGACGTTCTTCGCGCAGGTGAGCGCGTCGTGCACGCTCACGCCGTTTCGCAGCGCCCGTTCAGACGCGCGCTGAATCACTTCCCCATCCGCAACCGGATCGCTGAACGGCACGCCCAGCTCGATGATGTCTGCTCCCGCTTTCGCAAGCTCAATTAACAAGCGCTCAGTAGTTGCGAGATCAGGATCACCCGCGGTGATGAATGGGATGAAACCACCGCGTCCTGAGCGCTTCAGTTCGCCGAATTTTTCTCGAATTCGACTCATCGGCCTTCTAACTCTGCCACGAGCTGAACGTCCTTGTCGCCGCGGCCCGACACATTCACAATGATCGCATCGTCTGGTGGCAGCTCGCGCGCGAGGCGAATCGCAGGCAGAATGGCATGTGCCGTTTCCAGGGCAGGAATAATGCCTTCCAGTTTTGCGCAGAGTCGAAGGCCTTCGAGCGCTTCTGCATCGCTCGCCTGCGTATATTCGGCGCGCCCGCTGTCGTGAAGGAACGCGTGCTCAGGGCCGATTGCCGAGTAGTCCAGGCCGGCTGAGATGGAATGCGTCGTGGCGATCTGACCGTTCGTGTCCTGAAGGACGTAGGACATTGTGCCCTGAAGAACGCCGACTCGCCCACCGCCGCTTTTTTCTCCGCTGTGAAATCTCGCAGCGTGTTTGCCTAACGAATCGCCGCAGCCTCCAGCCTCCACACCGATCAATCGTACGCTTTCATCTCCGATGAACGGATAAAACAAGCCGATCGCATTTGAGCCGCCGCCGACGCATGCAACCAGAGCGCGCGGCAATTTCCCTGTCACGGACAAAATTTGTTCGCGCGCTTCGCGGCCGATCACGCTCTGAAAATCGCGCACCATCAGCGGATACGGATGTGGTCCAAGCGCGCTGCCCAGCAGATAGTAAGTGTCGTGGACGTTCGTCACCCAATCGCGTAGCGCCTCGTTGATCGCGTCCTTCAAGGTGCGCGTGCCCGAGTTTACGGTTCTTACTTCGGCGCCCAGCAATCGCATTCGAAAAACGTTGAGCGCTTGTCGCCGTACATCTTCGGCCCCCATGTAGATCACGCAGCGCAATCCAAAGAGTGCGCAAACCGTTGCCGTCGCTACGCCGTGCTGCCCCGCCCCGGTCTCGGCGATCACGCGATGTTTGCCCATCCGGCGCGCCAGCATCGCCTGGCCCAGGGCGTTATTGATCTTGTGCGCGCCGGTGTGCAAAAGATCTTCGCGCTTCAGATAAATTTGTGCGCCACCGGCATGCGCAGTTAGTCGCTGCGCATGGAACAGTGGTGTTGGTCGGCCGGCGTACTCGCGAAGCAGCAAGTTGAGTTCGCGCCAAAAATTCGCATCGCCTCGAGCCCGCATGAACTCAATCGTCAGCTCCTCGAGCGGCGCAACCAATGTTTCCGGAACGTAGCGGCCCCCGAATTTACCCCAATGGCCGTGTTCGTCGGGTTCGCTTGTTGTGATCATAAATGTTGTGTCATGTTGAGCGAAGCGAAACATCTCTGGCTTCTTGCAATGAGCTTCATTGCGGCATGATCCGAGATCCTTCGCTTCGCTCAGGATGACATTGTGCGGGTGCCTTGTGAGTCGATGTCGCGCAGACCGAACGTTCCGCTGTTCGCACAGCGCTGATGAATTGTTCTAGCGCACGATGAGCTTTCACGCCCGGTGCGCTCTCAACACCACTACAAACATCCACAGCGTTTGGTGTGACCGCTTTGATCGCACTGCCAACATTTTCCGCGTTCAAACCACCGGAGAGAATCAGGAACCGCGTGTAGCGCATCGCAGCCTGCGCAGCGGACCAATCGCACCTGTGACCCGTGCCGCCTCTGAGCTCTGGGTGGTACGCATCGATTAGTACATCGCATTCTGGAAACGCTGCTGTGTGTTCTGGCTCGAATCGCGTATCGGTTGAGAGCGCGCGAATCACGCGAAATTCTCGAGCCAGTTCGCTGCACGATTCAGGCGTTGTATGTCCATGCAATTGGACACACCGAACGCCGGCAGTTTTGGCGAGCTCGCGAATTTCTGCTGGATCCACATCGACGAAAACCCCGACGGCGCGAGTTCGCGCTGGAAGCGCGCCCACAATTCGGCGAACGATAGTCGGCTCGATATAGCGCGGGCTCGCTGGATAAAAGTTAAACCCAATCATGTCTGCGCCAAGTTCGACGCATACGTGTGCGTCAGTCGCGTTTGTAACACCGCAGATTTTGATTTGTGTCGGCGTCATGATGGAAACCATAAACCAGTGGGCCTTTGGTAGGGCGTGTCACTCCGTGACCGCCGTTCTTGGATTTTAGATGCCGCTGAGGCAGGCGGCACGCGAGTGCCGCCCCTACCTTTCATTAGTGTGGGTTCTACATTGTAGGGCGTCTGCGTCAGACGCCATGGCGTTTCACAGAAACGCCCTACAATTTTGTCGCTTCGATTTGTCGGTTCCCCAGCCATTTGTCAGCCTCACCAGCGGCAATCAACTCGCACAGGGCCGCTTCCGGATCGGGGGCCCGCATTAGCGCTTCGCCGATGAGAAAGCCGCGAAACCCGAGGGTCTGAAGATGACGCAAATCGTCCGCGTCTTTCAATCCACTCTCCGAGATCATGATTCGATCTCGAGGAGCTTCGGCGATCAAACGCTCGCTCGTCTCCAATGAAGTTCGAAACGTCCGGAGATCACGATTGTTGACGCCGATGATTCTCGCACCCGCCATCACGGCGCGACGCAATTCTTCTGATGTGTGCACTTCGACCACGGCATCCAGACCGAGTTCGTCCTCCGCGGTTGCGCGCAGTCTTGCTAACGCAGTGTCGTCAAGAGCTGCTGCGATCAACAACACAGCATCTGCACCGGCAGCAGCCGCTTCGTAGATCTGGATTTCGTCGATGATAAAATCTTTGCGTAAGAGCGGTAGGGCCGTGCTGGAGCGAATCGCGCCAAGATCGAGAATCGAACCACCAAAGTACGGTTCGTCCGTCAGGACCGAGATGGCACAGGCGCCCCCGCGCTCGTAACGAGCGGCAATATCGGTCGCGGACAGATCATTGCGGATCGTTCCTGCCGATGGCGACCGGCGTTTGAATTCTGCGATAATCTTCAAGGTAGCGTCGGCGCGCTGCGCCGACCGGACGCCGCAGCGCGGCGTCCCTACCAGTACTCGCAACAATAGATGCGGCGTCGCGTTTGCCCGGATCGCCAATGCGCGGTCGCGAAGATCTTGCGCCGCCGGATCGGCTCGAAGTCGCGCTACGACTTCCCGTTTTCGATCAAGAATTTCAGCGAGAATAGAGATCATCATCAACGCCGATTTGTCTCGCGAATCAGCACTTCGAGCTTCGATGCTGCCTTTCCGCTATTGATGCTTTCACGCGCCATTGCTGTTGCGTCTTGAAAATCCTTCGATACGCCAGCGAGATACAGCGCGGCAGCAGCGTTTAGGACGACCAGATCGCGAGCCACGGAAAAATCGCCATTTTCCCCGCCCAAAATTGCGCGGGTCACTCGCGCATTTTCAGCCGGACCTTCGCAGCGCCTATCAATGGATCGGCGCTGCAGCCCGAAGTCCTCGGGTGAAATTGTAAACGTCTTCATGCGGGCATGCGCCGAGCACGCTGCGACAAAGGTCTCGCCTGTGATCGTCACTTCATCCAGTCCGTCGGCGCCGTGAACGACCCACGCTTGTCTCACGCCCAGAAGAGCGAGCGCGGATGCGACCCGCTCAACGAGCGAATGATCCCACACGCCCACAAGTTGAAAGGGTGCACGCGCTGGATTCGTTAGGGGACCTAGCAAATTGAACGTGGTATGGACGCCTAAATTCCGGCGCACCTGCGCGACACGAGCGGTGGCACGATGGAAAAGTGGAGCAAAAATAAAACAAATTCCGTGATCATTAAGACAACGTTCCACGACGTCCTGAGAGGCGGCAGTGTTGACACCCAGCGCTTCGAGAACGTCGGCGCTTCCCGAAGTCGAGGAGGCAGCGCGTGCACCGTGCTTTGCCACAGGCAAACCGGCACCCGCGATGACGAACGCTGCAGCTGTTGAAACGTTGAATCGCTTGGCCGCACTCGAACCCGTTCCTGCCGTGTCGATGAAGCGCTCGTGCCGCGAATGCAGCGGGGTCGCGCGTTCGCGCATCGCTTCAGCCATGCCTGCAAGCTCGTCGACCGTTTCGCCTTTGGCCGTCAAAGCGATAAGCGCCGCTGCTATCTGCGCATCGGTGGCAGCTGGATCAAGCAATGCATCGAGAAAATTCGCCGATTCGGTCCGTGAAAGATTTTCTCCGCGCACAAGACGCACCGTCGTCTCGCGAAGATCGAGATTGCCCGTTTCCCTTACCATCGGTTGCGGATTCATCGCGCTTTTATCTGACTCGCCATTGCGAGCGCCTTCATCATTGCCCGCGCCTTGATCACGGTTTCTTCGTATTCGCGTCGCGGATCCGAATCGGAGACGATGCCCGCGCCGGCCTGGAAGTACGCGTGCCCGTTTTTCAATACGGCACATCGCAGTGCGATGCAGGAATCGACGTTCCCGTTGAATCCGAAATAGCCGATCGCGCCTGCATAACAGCCGCGCCGGGTTTTCTCCAATTCGCTGATAATTTGCATCGCGCGGATTTTCGGCGCGCCGGAGACAGTGCCGGCAGGAAATGTCGATCGCACGGCGTCGAACGCGCTACCATCGGAGCGTAAATGCCCCACTACATTCGAAACGATATGCATAACATGGCTGTAGCGCTCGACCTGCATGAACTCTGTTACGCGAACGGAACCGAATTCCGCGACGCGACCGACGTCATTCCGCGCGAGATCCACAAGCATGATGTGTTCGGCCCTTTCCTTCGGATCTCCCAGCAGTTGAGCGGCGTTGGCTTCGTCTTCTTCCGGAGTCAAACCGCGAGCGCGCGTCCCCGCGATTGGACGAATCTCCACGCTGTCGTCAGCCAACCGGACATGCATCTCAGGCGAACTACCGACGAGTGAAAAATCGGCGCCGAAGTTGAGACAAAACATGTACGGCGAAGGATTGATGAAACGAAGGCAGCGATAGAAATCGAGTGGTTCGCCGTCGAACGGCGCCTCGAATCGTTGCGATAAAACGACTTGGAAAACATCACCTGCCGCGATGTATTCCTTCGCTCGCTTTACAGCGCGCTCGAACTCTTCGCGAGAGAAATTGCTTCGTGGTGGCGGCTGTTCTGCATCTTCCACGATCGAAACGAGGGGCAGATCGACCGGTTGCGTCAGCTTTTGCTTAATCGAAGCCAGGCAGTCGACAGCACGCGCATAAACCTCTTCAGGCGATCCATCGCCGAGAAATGCGTTGACGATGATTTTCACGCTGCGCAGCCGGTGATCGAAAACAAGAAGCGCGCTCGGAACCATGAACAGCGCCTCAGGCAATTGAAGTTCATCGTGTTGCGCCAATGGAACTTTGGGCTCGAAAAAGTGGATCGCCTCGTAACCGATAAATCCGACAGCGCCGCCGGCGAACCGCGGCAGTTCGGGGCGCGACACGAACTGATAACGCGCCATTAACTTTCGCACCTCGTCGAGGGGATCGCTGCTTGTTGCGAGTTGCCGTTGGTTTCCGTCCTCGATGATTCGAACCTCGCGCCCGTAGCTTTGCAAAACCACGCGCGGATCCACACCCACAAACGAAAAACGGCCGGAGATATCGTTTTTTTCAGTGGATTCAAAAAGGAAACTGTAACCGCCGCAGTCCAGTTTTTTGAAAGCTGAAACTGGCGTTTCTCCGTCCGCGATGAAATCGGCGAAAACAGGAATGACGTTGCCCTGTTTCTCGAGAGCGAGGAATTCGTCCAAAGTCGGAGTGACTTGCCTTGTCATTGCGGTCATACAAGCGTCAAAAATCGCGCGAGGATTTTCTTGCCATCATGGGTAAGCACGGATTCGGGATGGAACTGCACTCCGTACACGGGGAATTCGCGATGGCAGAGCGCCATGATTTCTCCGTCGTCGCTTTCTGCAGTGATTTCGAGACAGGCAGGCAATGAAGTTCGCTGCACAACAAGCGAATGATATCGCCCAGCCTTAAACGACGTGGCCAAATCGGAAAAGAGGCTGTTCCCGTTATGCGTAATGGTCGACGCCTTTCCGTGCATCAGCCGCGAAGCGCGCACGATTTCTCCGCCATATGCTTCGGCGACGCATTGATGTCCCAGGCAAACACCCAAAATTGGAGTCCGTGCGCCAAACGCCAGAATGACGTCCTTACTGATCCCCGCCTCGCGCGGTGTGCACGGTCCTGGCGAAATGCAGATACGCTCAGGCGCTAATGCCTCAATTTCGTTCAGGGAAATTGTGTCATTCCGCCTAACGACAAGCTCACATCCAAGCTCGCCGAAATACTGCGCGAGGTTATAAGTAAATGAATCGTAGTTGTCGATCAGCAGGAGCATTTTTTGAATTCACAGATGTTTTTCTGATCGTGCATCAAAAACAGCCAGAGATGTTTCGCTTCGCTCAACATGACAGCGGTATTAGGTCATGGAGCTTCCGTTTGATGAGACAAGCTCGTGAATCGCTCGAACTTCGGCGACGAGTTGAAGGTATTGGGACGGCGTTAACGCTTGTGCGCTGTCGGAAAGCGCGAGCTCGGGCTGGTTGTGGACTTCGACCATCAGGCCGTCTGCACCGGTTGCCACGCCAGCTCTTGCCAGCGGCGTGACCATGTAAGCCGTGCCGGTGCCGTGCGAAGGATCAACGATCACCGGCAAATGCGAAATGCGCCGGATCGCCGGCACAGACGCAAGATCGAGCGTGTTCCGCGTGTGCTGCGCGAACGTGCGAACACCGCGTTCGCAGAGGACCACGTTATAATTGCCTTCAGCCATTATGTACTCCGCCGCGAGCAACCATTCCTCGAGCGTTGCAGCCATGCCGCGCTTCAACAGCACAGGCAACCTGGATCTGCCGGCTCGCTTAAGAAGCGAGAAGTTTTGCATGTTGCGAGCGCCGATCTGGATTACATCGCCGTACTTTTCGATAAGATCGACATGCGATTCCTCGACGGCTTCAGTCACAATCTTGAGCCCAAACTCCTCGCGAACGGCCGACATTATTTCCCAGCCTTTATCACCCAGGCCCTGAAACGTGTAAGGCGACGTTCGAGGTTTCCAAACACAGCCGCGAAAGAAACGCGCGCCACTCTGCTTCACGGTCTTCGCGATCGCGAACGCCTGTTCACGGTTCTCGATCCCGCACGGTCCGGCGATGATTGCCAGCTCGCCGCCGCCGATTGTCGCGTCGCCGACGCGAACCACAGTCTTGTCCGGTCGCAGATCGAGCGTGATCAATTTGTACGGCTTCGTGACGCGAATGACTTCCGCAACACCAGCCAGGTTTTCGAAACGCCGGCCATCGACTGGGCCTTCGTTGCCCGTGATGCCGATCGCGGTTCTCGTTGCTCCCGGCATCGGATGCGCGCGAAAGCCGACTGCCTCAACGATGTTTACCACCGCATCGATCTCCGATGCCGTGGCGCTGGATTTCATTACGATTAACATTTGATCATAAGTGGTTGGATTTATTTCGACAGACGCAGAGACAGATCTCGTGCGAGAGAGATGAATCAGCGTCCGTTGAGAAACGGTCGCTTGCTATCGCCAGATTCCGAGGGCCGACCTAAAGGCACACGCCCGGACATTCACACTGTCCAGCGAATAGACCGTGTTAGCACTCATTGACCACAAGCATAGCGGCAGTTCGAAGATTGTCGATACAAATATGACTCGTGTTGGTAACAACAACGTTACCTAAATCTGCAAATCCGTTGATGACGGTTGCCGCCGCCACTGGGCCCGCCCCCGAAACATAGGTATGTTTGTAGGAAAAAAACTGGCAGCCCTTTGCGCGATCTTTATTGCTGAATGCCTCACGGTGTCCGCCTTTGCAGTCGAAGTAACTCAGCCGGCCGGCGCGGCACACGGCTATCCAGGACTGTATGATATCAATGGAAAAAAGCTTGCGAATGCGGAATTCAGACAATGGCTGGAGGACGATGATCTGTACGTAGTCATCAACTACAGATTTCCAGACGGCCGGTTCTTTGAGGAGAAGTCGCGCTTCCGGCAAGGAAAGGATCTCATACAGGAAGAGTGGTCATGGAAAGAGCTGAGCCACGGTAAGGCGCAGCGCGAATTCTCTGTGGATTTTGCTTCGGGAATCGCCACTGCGCACATTCCCAAGGACAACAAGGATGTATCAGAAAAAATCGAGGTTAAACCGGGCCGGACATTTGCCGGCTTCGGATTCGCGGTCGCCATAAGCAACTTGCGTAAGCGGCTGGTGAAAGGCGAACATGTTGAACTAAGCGCGGTCGGTTTTTCGCCATTCCCAACTCTAAAGCCGCAGGTAGTGACTGTGACTATTTCCCACGGCGGAGTGCAGCGAATGAAAATGGGAGGACGATCGCTCAAGGGCGATGAGTTCATCATTCACCCGGAAGTGCCTCTGATTGCGAAATTATTCGTCAAGGTGCCCGACACAAAAGTTTGGCTGACGAACCCTCCGCCAGCCGGATTTCTTCGCTGGGAAGGCCCCACGGTATTGCCGACCGATCCAATGATTCGCGTTGACTTGATCTCGAGCACAAACAATGGACCGGCAGAGGCTGCTGGAAGTTAACGGCGAGCGAAGTCTTCGCTTCACAACCTTCGCACGACGAAATTAGTATCGCCTGCGTGGATGACTCGAAATTGTCTGCCGTCTTAATTTTTTTCCTGGTCAATTACTTCCTGACGTTTCTTATCATCGGTTTACTTGCCGGAGTGTTATCGCTCATCAATAAGCCCAAACCGCTACGAATTGATGTAGTCGCCGAGGCCTTGTTCTCGTACTATCTGCTTTTCACAATAGGTATAAATAATCTGGTCAACTTCGTTGCCCACGTCTTCTTCGGTGATTTCTCTGCGGAGTTTATCGGGTGGCCGCAAAGCCCATTTCAGGCAGAAGTAGGATTCGCCAGCCTGGGTGTGGGAATTGCAGGAGTGATTGCGTTTAGGGCAAGCCTGTCATTTCGAGTTGCGACGCTAATTCCGCCTTCGGCGTTCTCATTGGGAGCAGCCGGCGGGCACATTTACCAGATGATCGTGGCGAAGAATTTCTCGCCGGGCAACGTGGGAGTGGTTCTCCCAAGCGGCATCCTTATTCCCGTTGTTGGATTCGTGTTGTTGTGGCTCTCCTACAACCATCCGCAACCTGGGACCGCTTATCGCAAGCTGATTTAGCCAACCAACGGCCCGAGGGCGGGCCGTCTCCATTTACCGACGCGTTGAGGACAACGCGTTCCACTTGCGAATCTCAGCGAGACGACTAACTCGCGAACTCAGTGCTCCATCTTTGTGGCGGCTTTCATGATCTCAGCCTGCACCACCGGCATTATATCTGCCATGTAAGCACCAAATTTTTTCATCGCCGATTTTCCGACGGGAGAACCATAAAAATCAGCCAATGCCTTCAGTTCATCAGTTGTGAAATTTTTTACCATCGCATCTATCATCGCTTTGGATAACGCGGCAATATCCACCTGGGTAGTCATTAGTTTCTTGAATTGCTCGCGTTGATCCGCCGGCATGGTTTCAGCCATCTTGTCAGCCATGTCCTCAAACAACGCCTTGGGCGGGCTAACCTGGAGATAACGTTCGGCTTCTTTGCGTCGCGTTTCCGGAGTGTCAGCGGCACTGAAAACCGGAGACCAGGCGGACAATGTAAGGAGGAGCAAAACGACAAGTTTTTGTTTCATAGTGCGCGATTGATAACGCAGCGCGGACGGCAAGGCCATCTTTTTCAGCACGCGCTGATGGCGGTCGGTTCAGATCAGCACGGCAGCCAGCCCAAGAAAAACGAGCAGGCAACCAACGTCGGTGAAAGTGGTGACGACGATGCTGGACGCCATTGCGGGATCGGCTCCTAGTTTTTTCATTACCAACGGAACCATTGCGCCGGCCACCCCACTGAAACAACAGCTGATGGTGATGGCAAGGAACACCACAACACTGAGCATCAGCGCATCGTGGCTCTTTATCATCCTGGCAAAGATGAACATCGCGACGCCTCCCGTAACTCCGGTCAGCGCGCCATTAAATGTGCCTAACAAAGCTTCCTTGACCAGAAGCAGGCGTTCTTTCCCAGATCTCAGGTCACCCAGGGTGATGCCGCGTAAACATACCGCGAGTGCCTGCACCCCGGTGTTCGCAGCCTGACCAATGAGCACAGGCAGAAACACCGCCAGCGCAATCACCCGATCGATTGTGTGCTCAAATAATCCAACAACGAGAGCGGCAAGCAGGCCGCAGAACAAATTCACTTGTAGCCATGGATGGCGGAATCTTAAGCTGCGCGTCCAAGGCGTCGTAAGTCGTTCCTCCGTTTCGACACCGACCATTTCGCCCGGCTGCGCACTTAACTCGACCGCCTGCGCTTCAAACAGCATCTGACCGCGCACCAGGCCCAGGAGTCGCCCGGATTTTTCGCAGACGGGATAGACTGGATAATGCCGAACCAGCACAGCTCTCATCGCCTGGGTCAGCGACATATCGGGCATCAGATAGAACGGATCTCCCAGCATGATCTCTTCCAAGCGTTGCTCGCGTTGCGCCAATAACATGTCGCGCATGACCACGACCCCAAGAAGTTTGTCCTCTTCGTCCGTCACGAACGCGTAAGTAATAATCGTTTTTTTCGCGAGCCGCCGAATTTGCTCCGTAGCTTGGGCGACTGTCGTTGTCGGTCGAAAAACTGCCAGTGGCGGCTGCATGAGCCGCCCAACGGTACGTTCCGGATACGTTTGATTGCGCATCCATTGCTGCGTTGTTTCGGAAGAAGCGGTGGCCAGAATCGTTTCGCGCCGGGATAATTCGAAGCGTTGCAGGATCTTTAGTGCTGCCGCGGGATTAAGCAGCTCGAGCATCTTAACCACGAATTCATCCGGATAAGGCTTGAGCATCTTTACTGCTTCGCGCGGGTCGCGTTCGACGACCTTGGTGAAAAGTTCTCGCAGTTCCGGCTCAATGTCGCGTACAGCGCCGGATGCAATCTCTATTGTGCCCTTACTCATGGGCGGAGTGTGGCAAGCCGAGCGTGAGCTGGCAATATTAAGTCTCGTCAGCTATGAAGCTTGCCGAATGACGATTTGGAAATCGCCTTTTCCTCCCGATTTTAGGATGTGCGTGTTTTCGTTCTCACTGGCGCGGGTGTTTCGGCTGAAAGTGGCATCCCGACTTTTCGTGGAAAGGACGGTTACTGGCGGAATCTTGATCCGACAAAACTTGCAACGCCGGAAGCGTTCGCTCGCGATCCGCAACTAGTTTGGGATTGGTATCGCGAGCGGCGGCAGCGCATCCGCAATGCACGACCGAACGCAGCGCACGAAGCAATCGCACGACTTGCCCAGCGCACGGATGAGTTCCTGCTCGTTACGCAGAACGTGGACGATCTACACGCGCGGGCTGGTGTACCGGCACAAAAGATGGTGCAAATTCATGGCGACATTTTCGTTACGCGCTGTTCACGCTGCGAATTTGATCGACACGAGTATGAGCATGCGCATGAAGTCGGCATTCCGAGATGTTCGAGATGCAGTGCCCTCATGAGACCCGGCGTTGTCTGGTTCGGCGAACAACTGCATGGGAATGAACTGGAACGAGTTGAAGATTTCCTCGATGGCGGAGCCTGCGACGTCGTGATCGTTGCCGGAACGACTGCCACGTTTGGTTACATCATTGATTGGGCGCTCCGTGGCAGTCGCGATGGCGCCGAACTTATTGAAGTGAATCCTGAGGAAACAGCCGCTCTCACGATTCGCAACTCGATTGGTGCGCGAACCGGCTGCGATCGCATTGCCGCGAATTGTCGATGAGGTGTTAGCAGAGCACCTTCGGTTGTAGGGCAACCGCATCGGTTGCCAAACCAATGGTCGGCAAGCGGAGCGCTTGCCCTACAATTGATGACGACCTCAGGCCGTGATCCAGCGCAGATAACGTTCGGCAGATCGCGTGACTGCTGCTTTTGCATCCGCAAGAACGTTCGCCTGCCACCAGCCGCCATAAATCTGCTCGAAAGAGAAAGGTTCGATCCTTTCGACGATGCGGCGGATCGCCGAGGCTCCGAGCGGAATGAGATTGGGATAACTCCGCAGAAAGCTGACGTAACGTCGATCCTGCACGACGGTAATAATGTCGCCGGTGAGCAAGGCGCCTTTGCCATTAGCACCTGTTGGCCAATGCAGCACGGTGCCGCCTTCAAAATGACCACCGCAATTGATCAGCGTTAGCCCATCCCAAAGTGAGAGGGTTGATCCTTCCCAGAATTGAATGCGCAGGTTCTTGCGCATGACCCATTCGCGATCGGCCGAATGCAAAAAGATTTGGGCGTCAAAACACTCGGCCCATTCGATCATCGAAGAGTAGAAATGCGGATGCGAAATCGCGATGGCGCGGATGCCGCCGCGTGCGTTTACCTCGGCGATTGTCTCGTCGTTCAGCAAAGAAATGCAGTCCCAGAGCAGATTTCCTCCGGGCGACTGGAGAAGCAAAGCCCGCTGGCCGATTGCAAATTCCGGTTCCGTGCCGATGCCCAGAAGCAGCGGCGCTTCATCTTCGAGACGATTGTGATGATCAGTTTGTAATCGCTTGAGCGTCGTCCACTCCTGGCCGGTGTGACGAACGAATTGCCGTTCATCTTCGCAAATTGGACAGCGCGACGGCGGTTCCGCAGTCTCGTCAAACTGCGTCCCGCATTGCACGCAGATAAAGTTTTCCATGTTTTAGAAGCTTGGACGTTTAACGACGTGAAGTGCGTGACTAATCCGGTCGGCGTTTGACACAAACGCCGCTACAACTATTCCGCAAACAACGGCAGGGCTGCCGCGCAGATCATTTGTGCGCGGCAAGTATTTGAGCAAAGCGCCAGACTTCGTGAAAGGTGTTGTACAGCGGAGTCGGCGCGACGCGAATCACATTCGGTTCGCGAAAATCGCATTTCACACCGCCGGCGATGAATTCTTCGTGTAACTGCTTTGGATGCTCGTGCGCCTGGATCGACAACTGCGCGCCGCGCGCATTCGGGTCAGAGGGAGTGATGACCGAGAATTTCTTTGAACCGATTTGTTCGATTAAAAATTCGAGATAGCCGGTAAGTTTCATCGATTTTGCGCGGAGCGGTTCCATCCCGCCCGCCTCGTGGAAAATTGAGAGCGACGCGCGCAGCGGTGCCATCGAGAAAATTGGCGGATTACTAATCTGCCAACCGTCAGCGGACGCAACGGGGACGAACTCCGGTTCGAGATGCAATCTGAATCGTGTATTCGGATCATTCCCGAACCAACCGGCGAGCCGCGGTAATTTTGTGTTTGTCGCGTGGCGTTCATGCACAAACGCGCCCGCAACCGCGCCGGGGCCAGCGTTCAAATATTTGTATGAACACCACACGGCGAAATCGACATTCCATTCGTGCAGCGAAAGCGGCACGTTGCCGGCAGCGTGTGCGAGATCGAACCCAACGACGATTCCATGTTTCTGCGCTGCAGCCGTGACCTTTTCGATGTCGATTAATTGACCGGTGAAAAAATTCACCGCGCCCATGATCACCACTGCAAGGTCATCGGCGTGCTCGCTCGATAAGATCGAGAATGTCTTCCGTGCGAACGGTGAACTCGCCTTTGCGCGGGCGCGCCAGAACGAGCGCGTCTTTCGGATCCAGTCCGTGGTGAATGAGCTGCGTCTTAATCGCGTAGGTATCGGAAGGGAACGCCGGCTCTTCCATCAGGACTTTGAAGCGCGACTTGGTTGGCCGGTAAAACGTCGCCATCATCAGGTGAAGGTTCACCGTGAGACTGTTCATGCAGATCACCTCGAGTGGCTTCGCGCCAACGAGTCGCGCCGTCGGTTCGCGCAGCGCTTCGTGGTACGAATACCACGGCGTTCCCGTAGCGTGATGCGCATCAACGCCAAGCCTGGCCCAGTTGTCCAGCTCATCATCGACGATCTGTCTCGCCGATTTTGGCATCAGGCCTAACGAGTTTCCGGCGAAATAGATGACCGGCTTGCCGTCTTTCCCGAGTGGCACAGAAAACTTTTCGCGGAAATCGCGGAGCGGATCCTCAGCGTCCAGTTGGCGCGCGAAATCTTCATCGAGCGGAGAAACGCATTGTCATAAATGAGCAGCAAACGTCCAACGCTCAACGCCCAACGTCCAACGCTGAATTCCTGCGATCATGCAGCGCGAACCTGCATGAATTCGATGGTGGTGCCGTCAGGGTCGCGCACGTAGACGACTCGCCTGCCGGCATTCGGTCCTTTCGTGAGTATCTGCGGTTGCCCCGCTGTTTTCCAGCCTAAGACAGCAATCCTGTCGAGGGCGGCGTTAAGATCTTCAACCAGCAGCGCAACATGTACGGAGCCGACGTCGCACGATCGGAGATTTGCGCGCTTACGATCGGCCGGCGCGAGATACTCGAGTAGTTCAATCTTGTGACCGCACGGCGTTTTTAAGACCGCAAGTTTGATCTCAGCGCCTTTAACACCGGTGATCTCCTCGGCCAATTCACCTTTTTGGTGCGCGGTATGTGAAAACTCGAAGCCCAGCACATCGCGCCAAAATGCGAGCGAACGTTCGAGATTTGAAACAGTAATGCCGGTGTGATCGGCGGAAACGATGCGAAATGGCTTAATGCTCACAACCGCAATTTAACCACAGATTACGCAGATTTTCGCAGATTGAGGAAACGCGTCCTCGTTTGGACAGCGCATGAAAATTTCGCCGGAGAATGAGCCGTTTTCCGGACCATTCTTGCATTAAGGGGTATGAAAACATTCTATTTCGCAAAAAGGAAACTGCAGCTTGTGCCGGCAGCAATCATTCTGCTCGGCCTAACCATATCCACCAAAATATCTGCCCAAACCATTACCACGTTTGACGCGCCAGGTGCTGGCACGGGACCCGGTCAGGGTACCTCGGCCTTGGACATCGACCCGTCAGGGAGAACCATAGGATTCTTCCGTGACGCGAACAGTGTGCGGCATGGTTTCAGCCGGTCCAAAAATGGGACTTTCACCATCTTCGACGCGCCGGGTGCGGGTACAGCAGCTAACCAGGGGACACGAGCCTACGCGACAAACTCGAGTGGGAGCATTACGGGACATTTTACTGACTCAGCCAATATGGCCCACGGTTACGTTCGCTCCAAACAAGGCGTGATTACCGTTTTCGATGCGCCGGGCGCGGGCACGGGGGCCGGCCAAGGGCACCTTTCCATTTAACAGCCCCAACCTGATCAATCCGGAAGGAGCCATCACAGGATACTACGTTGATTCGGCCGGTGCGCTGGCACGGTTTCCTGCGGGATAAGAATGGCGTCATCACCACATTCGATGCGCCGGGTGCGGGCACAGGAGTCGATCAGGGGACGCAAAGCTTCGCGATCACTCCAGGTGGAGACGTCACGGGGTTCTACTTCGACGCAACCTCCGCGGTTCACGGGTTCCTGCGGGATGCGAATGGCTTGATCACCACATTCGATCTTCCAGGTGGGGGCACCGGCCCACGCAGGGGACTTATGGCGGCGGCTTTGCTCCGAACGGAAGCATCCTTGGAGTCCTCATCGACGCGAACACTGTTAATCATGGGTTCCTACTGAATAAGGATGGCACAGTCACAACGTTCGATGCTCCAGACGCGGGTACAGGCTTCGACCAAGGCACGCTCCCTTGGGGGATCAATACCAATCGAGCGATCACGGGATGGTACGTTGATAACGCATATGTGAGTCACGGCTTTGTGCGGGACAGGAACGGCGTCTTGACTGAGTTCGATGTTCCGGGCGCCGGCACCGGCCCCTTCCAAGGTACCACCGTCTACAACATTGCTCCGAACGGCGCGGTGGCTGGATATTACTTGGACTCGAACAACGTGTTTCACGGGTTCGTGCGAGAACCGCCGGACAGTAATTCCTGATGTTACGACGTAATCCGTTCTTTTTGAATCATCGCCAACAAGAGATTGAAACCGGCACTGAGCCCGATGGTCGTGTAAAACCGACCATCGGGCCGTCCGGTCTAAACGGCGCACGAAGAAAGAATTCCAGTATCAATTCGGTTATGGTGCGAAGCGCTGTAGAGCTGCGAGAACAAGGCATCGACGAATGGAGCGATGAGCTCTGGCTGGACGCCTCGGCACGAGATGCGTTAGGCTTTGCCGTTATGGCAAGGGTTCGCACCGAGAGGCCCATGCCGTCCACCGCGGCGCCGTTGACTCCGCCTTGGTGGTGAGGGAATCATGTCGAGCGGAACGATGCCGCCGCGATTAGCGAGATGATGCCGGAGGTTTATGAAGACTTGCGTCGTCTGGCCGAGACCTTTCTCCGAGGCGAACGGACCGCTCATACTCTTCAGCGCACCGCGCTCGTGCATGAGGCTTTCCTTCGCCTGATTGGCGAGAAGAATCTTGTCTGGCAAAATCGTAGTCACTTTATCGGAATCTTCGCGCGGGTCATGCGACAGACGCTGACTAACTACGCGGTGGCGCGACACCGTTTGAAACGCGGCGGCTCGGATCCTCTGAGACTTACTCTCGAATTTTACGATAGCCGCAAAATTGATGTGACTGCGCTCGACCAGGCGTTGCAGGCGCTGGAGGCACTGGACGAGCGACAGGCGCGCATCGTCGAACTGCGGTTTTTCGGCGGGCTGACGCTCGAAGAGACAGCCGAGTTACTGGAAATTTCGCCCGCCACGGTGAAGCGGGACTGGACTCTGGCGAAAATTTGGCTTCGGCGAGAACTATCTGCGAATTAGGGCTTCAAATTCTCCGTGTCCACAAGAACTACCCGATTCCGGCAAGGGAAGATCGATCCGCAACACTGGGATCGCTTGAAAACGATTCTGGGCGAAGCGTTGGAACAAAACTCTTCAGCGGCTCGGATTGCCTTGGTAGAGAGATGCTGCGGTCAAGATACGGATTTGCTCGAAGAGGCCGAGTCGCTCCTGGCCGAAGCGGAGGCGCTTCTTAACGAGCGTACCGACAGCTTCGAAGATTGCGCCCAGAACGCAGCTTCCACTTTCTGGGAGGAGGGACCGCCGCGCACCGGCCAGCGCTTAGGCGCGTATGTCATCGTCCGTGAACTTGGCCGCGGTGGGATGGGCACAGTTTTCCTGGCAGAGCGTGCTGATGGTCAATTTGAGAAACAAGTCGCGATCAAAATACTGAATCGAGGAGCCGACACCGCTGAGATCCTGCGCCGTTTCCGAGCGGAACGTCAGATCCTGGCCAGGCTCGATCACCCAAATATCGCGCGCCTGCTCGATGCAGGCACGACCGACGATGGTCTGCCCTACTTCATCATGGACTACATCGTCGGCGCACCGGTGACTCGATTTGCAGTCGCGCAAAAGTTGTCGACGCATCAACGACTGGAGTTGTTTTTGAAGATCTGCGCCGCGGTTGAATTTGCGCATCGGAATCTGGTTGTTCATCGCGACATAAAGCCGAGCAACATTCTGGCGAACGCCGAAGGGGAGCCGAAGCTGCTCGATTTCGGGATCGCCAAGCTCCTGGCGAAAGACGAAGACGCGGCGCAATTGACTACCGAGGCACAGCAGCATCTGACACCTATCTGCGCTTCGCCCGAACAGGCGAAAGGAGATCCGATAACAGTCGCAACTGACATTTACTCGTTAGGCGCACTGCTATATGAAATGTTGAGCGACCAAAAGCCGCACCGGTTTTCCACAGCCCGTCCCACGCGTGAGGAACTGGCTTTAGTTGTAGGTGAGCAAGTTCCTCCGCCGCCCAGCGCTGTTACTTCTGATGCGCGCACCGCGCGGCTTCTACGCGGTGATCTGGACGCGATCGTCCTGTTCGCGATGCGCAAGGAACCCGGGATGCGTTATGCCACAGTAGCAGATCTGGCGGATGATATTCGTCGCCATCTCGCGCGAAAGCCGGTTGTCGCCCGTTACCCTACTCTTAGTTATCGCGCGAAATGTCTGGTCAAGCGGAATGGATCACGTCTTGTCGCGGGCGCCGCTGTCGTGATTGTGCTGGCCGGAGTTCTGTTCGCGTTTTGGGCTCGGTCTCAACAAATTGCCCGTGAGGCGGCAGGTATGCAGCGCGGGGAGTCAGGCACCAGCCTCGGATAGTCCGGAAAAGTATCGCAGTCCTGCCCTTCGAAAACCTGGGTGACAACAGCTCTCAGTCATATTTTGCCGATGGTGTTCAGGACGATATTCTGACCGATCTCGGCAAAGTGCGAGATCTGAAGGTCATCAGTCGCAGTGGTGTCGCAGCCTATCGGGGTAAGAACAGAAACGTGAAGCAGATCGGCCGGGATCTGGGCGTTGCGAACGTGTTAGAGGGAAGCCTTCAGATTTCGGGCGATCGCGTGCGGATTAACGCCCAGCTCATTGATACGCGGACGGACGCACAGATTTGGGCGGAACAGTACGATCGGAAATTAGAGGACATCTTCGCGCTCCAGAGCGAACTCGCGCAGACGATCGCAGGCCAACTCAAAGCAACTCTCTCCACCGGTGAAAAGGCGGAGATTTGGAGGCAACCCACGCAGGATTTGCAAGCCTATGATCTTTATCTTCGCGCCCGTGCCGCCTTACGTGCTGGAAGTGGGATTCTCCCGCGAGAGAATTGGAACGTAGCGATCGATCTTCTCAACAGGGCAATCGCTCGCGACCCAAAGTTCACTCTCGCCTATTGCCTGCTGAATGAGGCTTACGTGTTACAGTACCGTTACGGCGAGGATCATTCGCCCCAGCATCTCGCTGCCGCAAAAGAGGCGGCTGAGACAGCGCTGCGGCTCGAGCCAACTCGCGAAGAACCGCGCCTTGCTCTTGCTCGATACTATTATCATGGGTTGAACGACTATCGCCGGACGGCACAGGAATTATCGAGTATTCCTTCTTCCGCGCCTCACGAAGTTGAGTTCTTTACCCTGGCTTCATTGGTCGAACGCCGTTTGGGACAATTTGCGGCATCGATTCGCGACGGCGAAAAAGCGATCGAGCTTGATCCTCAGGACGTGTGGCTCGCTGCTTGTCTCTCGCAGACGTATTCGGGGTTGAGACAATTCCGTGATTCCGAGCGCGTGGCGAACGCGGCCATAGCACGCCGACGTGGAGCAAAATCGACGGGACTTTTGGTGCTGAAGAGCGAAGCGGCACTCGCCATGGGGAATCTAGAAGAAGCTCATGCCGGGCTCGACTCAATCCACGATAAGGATGACGTGAATTACCAGGCTTCGCGACTCCGGCTGTACTTAATCGAAAGAGATTATAGCGGAGCCAAAGCCTTCGGCGCGAAGGCGAGCGACGAGGTAAAGAAAACGTCGAATTTCTGGCTCACGATGGCAGCGGTTGCTCACGCCGACGGTAACGTAAACGAGGAGCGTCAGGCTTATGCGGAGGCGAAGCGCCTGGCGCTGCTTGCGCTCGTGCCGCGGCCAGATAACCCCAGACTTCTTGGTGAACTAGCGATCGCTGAAGCGGGGCTCGGCGAGAACGAAGAGGCACTCCGCCATGCGCGTCGCGCCGCCGAGATACTTCCGCCGAGCGTTGATGCAGTTGAGGGTGCCATGTGCGAGATGAATCTCGCGGCAGTGCTCGTTATGACCGGAGACCGCGACGCTACTTTCGACAAATTGACCAAACTGGTGAAGCTGCCCTTTGGTGTCATTAACTACGGCGATTTGAAATTGGATCCCGTATGGGATGATCTTCGGGACGATCCCCGCTTCGATCGTATCCTGGCGGAGTCCGCTGTCCCTCTGGCGACTAATGACTAACATCAGCTTCCACCCACCATTAGCGTTCCTTAGGACCGATTCCATGTTCGGTTCGAGCTCCTAGCAGCTCTCTGCCTTTCAAGCGCTGAAAATTCCGAACTGCGAACTGACAACGGAATCTGCGATCAGCGATGTAAAGCCAGCCGCTTTCCAATCTGCGGATCAATTATCCTACTGCGGCAATCACTTTTAGCTCGATCGCGATCGGTGTGGGCAATGCCGTGACCTCGATTGTTGTGCGGGTCGGGTTTGGTTTGGCCGGGCCTGCGAAATACTCGGCGTAAATGCGGTTGTAGATGGGAAAATCCTTTTTCATGTCAGTGAGAAAGACCGTGACGTCGATGATGTCCTGCCAGGTCGCGCCAGCGTCTTCCAGCACGAGCCGCACATTCTCGAATACGGCATGGCATTGCGTTTCGATGTCGTAACTCACGACGTTGCCAGAGGAATCGAGCGTCACGCCGGGAATTTCTTTGCTTCCGCGCACACGCGGTCCGATCCCCGACAGAAACAACAAGCTCGCCTACCCGCTTGGCGTGCGGAAATGCGCCCACCGGTTCGGGTGCTCGTTCGCTTTTGAAGGTTTCGTTCATCGCCTATTTACTGCCCGACTAGATGGATTAAGGCAACGCACATTTCCAATTAGCACAAAGCGCAATTCATTGATCCGAGGATTCTTGCGGGGCGATTGCCGATGCATCCTGGTCCGATCGACGGAAGCTTGTTACCGGCGGCAGGATTTCCCTGAAAGTGGTGCCGTAAATGTCCCAAACAGTAAGAAAGAGTCCACAGACGATCGGTCCGACGATGAATCCGATCAGGCCGAAGAGGAACAGTCCGCCAAGTGTGCCAATCAAAATGAGAAGGTCCGGCATTTTCGCGTCTCTGCCGACAAGCACTGGCCGCAGGAAATTATCGATGGTGCCGACCACAGCGGCGCACCAGACCGCCAGCAAGGTTGCCGTTAGGTGCTGCCCCGTTACAAATAGAATGATAACTGCCGGCACCCACACCAGGGCGGCACCGATTCCGGGGATTATCGAAAGAATCGTCATGATCGTTCCCCACAGAGCCGCTCCCTCGATTCCCGCTACCCAAAACGCGATGCCGGACAACGCGCCTTGAATGATGCCAATTACCAGCGTCCCTTTGACAGTCGCTCGCGTGATCGAAGCGAACTGGGTGAACATTCGTGTCTCATCCTCATCGCTTAACGGAGTGTAATAAAAAATGCGTTCCAGGATTTTGTGGCCGTCTCTGAAAAAGAAAAACATGGCGTACAGCATCACAAACAAATTGAGGAGGAACGTGGCCGTGGTCGCGGTCATACCCGCGGCGAAACTGACAACAAACGCACCGGCCGTTTTGGCGGCGGTGCCGACCTGTTCCAGCAGTTGCTCCTGGCTTGGCACGTATTTAGCCAGTGCAGGAAATCTTTGCACCAGCCAGTCGTGCACGTTGAAGGTGGTAGCGGCGCCAAGGTGTTGATTCAGCCACGGGATGGCCTGGTCACTCATCGTCAACGCCTGTTGCAGAACGATTCCTAAAAATGCGCTGACTGGGCCAAGGCCGAGAACGAATAACACCAACAACGTGACTGCGGCGCCGAGCGATGCGCGGCCGCCCAGCAGCCGAGTAATCCAGCGGTAGAGTGGATGAAACAATCCAGCCAGTAACGCGCCGAGAAGAAGCGGTTTGAAGAAACGGCCACGCGACGGCCAGGAACAACGCTGTAACCGCCGCCACGAGCAACAAGACAAACGCCGTGCGCAAGTTCGTGCCGCTTATGGTTGACGGTTCCATGGGTCGGCTCCGACGTGTTTAATGCGGCTAAACCGCAGATCGGCTGATTAAATCATTTCCTTCAACACTGGGTCAAGCTGGTTCCAGCGACGGTTCGAGATAACTAACAACTCGCCACGTGCTTCGCATGCACAAACGTGCCCACGAATTCAGGCGCGCAATAACTCTCGAACGATTTGCTCATTAGTTACAATTCTAGAATCGCGCCAGTCGCTAGTGGAAATGTTTCTTGAGCAACGACCAATAGTTCTCTTCCCATCCCGCAGCAAGATGGTCGTGTAAGCCCTCCGGAAAACCGATATGATCGAACACGAGGCGCGTTCCCGATCCTTGTGGCTTTAGCTCGAATCTCACGATCGAATACGCGCCTTCGGGCCAGGTCACTACCCGCCAGGCTTGCACGATTCTTTCATTCGGAACCAGTTCCAGGTTTCGGCCGATGATATGGCCTTTGAAGAGGGAGAACGCGCCGCCGACTTCACGATTGATCTCGGCCGCTCTGCCTGAGAACTCACTGAACTGCTTACTGTCTAGCAGCGCATCATACAGCTGCTGGGGAGTGGCATTGAACTCAATTTCTTGATGAATCGTGATCGACTTGTCGGATTGCGCCGAAACGATTGGCAGGGCATTCAGACCTAGTATCGCGATAAAGATGTACGATTGAGTCATAGCTTTGCTCATTTCGCTTTTCTAGCCGCGGATTACCCGGATGAAAACGAATTCTCTTTTTTGTGACAATCCGTTAGGCCGCGACGGTCGTGGCTGTCCCATATCGCTTCGCCGATCGCGTTTTCGCCTTTAACGCTTCTGTTTCGCGATTCCGCGGCGGCGCATTGGTGACCAGCGATTCAAGAAGATGATGCGCGGCATGGGCCACGTCATCCACCGCGCGATTGAATGCTTCTTCGTTTGCGCGCGATGGCTTTGTAAATCCGGAAAGCTTCCGAACAAACTGGAGCGATGAAGCGCGAATCTCGTCATTCGTCGCTGGTGGTGAAAAATTATGCAGGGTCTTGATGGCTCGACACATGTCTGACACTCAACCCTCAGCTCTCAACCCTCAACTGTTTTGACTTTGTTCATGTCCGTCGTTCCGGATACTGTGGAAGATCATCGGTGATCGTATCCCACGGCGCGCGATCGGCGACGAAAGTATGAAATTGCGGCCGAATTCCGGGATCATCATCGAACGCGCCCATCCGAATCGATACCTGCGGGCCGTCCGGCCAATCGCCGCCGAATAAACTCGAACCGCAATTTGAACAGAACGCTTTTACCGCGCCTTCGCCTTTTCCATAGACCTTGATCAATTCCTTGCCTTGAAGCAGACGGAACTGCTCGCGCAACACACGTGCCTGAGTGCAAACGGCCGTTCCGGAATGCTTGCGGCAACGTTCGCAATGACAGTGGCTCGCTTGAATGAATGGCGGATCAACTTCAAACCGCACGCCGCCACACAGACAACTCCCGCGAATGCTCTTGCTCATTCACGACTCTCAACAATCAGCTATCAACTCTCAACTTGGGCTGACTCAAAAGATCACTTCGCGATGCAAACGTTCTTGGGTTCGGTGAAGAAACGCAGCGCTTCTTCGCCGCCTTCGCGGCCGACGCCGCTTTGTTTCATTCCGCCGAATGGGACGCGGAGATCGCGCACCAGCCAGCAATTCACCCAGACTGTGCCGGTGTTGATTCGCTCGGCGACGCGATGGGCGCGGCTCAGGTTTTGCGTCCAGACGCTCGACGACAGTCCGTATTCGACGTCATTGGCGTGATCGATCACTTCTTCTTCGCTGTCAAAGGGCGTGATTGTTATGACTGGGCCGAAAATTTCTTCGCGATTCGTGCGGCATGAAACCGACAGGCCGGTAATGACCGTCGGCTGGAAAAAATAACCTTCGCGGCAACGTTCGTTAGGCGCTTGCGGTGCAGAACCGCCGAGCGCGATTTTGCCGCCTTCTTTCTGCGCGAGATCGACGTAGAACTTTACTTTCTCGAGCTGTGTCTTGTTCACGATCGCGCCCTGCTCGGTCTTTTCGTCCAGCGGATCGCCCAGGCACAGCTGTGACGCTTGGTCGATGAAACGCTCGACGAAATTCTTGTAAGCCGATCGCTCGACAAACAGACGCGACCCGCACAAGCAGACCTGTCCCTGGTTTGCGAATGATGAACGCACACTGCCCGCGATGGCGGCGTCGAGGTCGGCATCGGCGAAAATGATGTTTGGATTTTTGCCGCCAAGCTCGAGCGACACCTTTTTGAACAACGGCGCGCACGCTTCGGCGACTTTGCGCCCTGTGGCGGTGCCGCCGGTGAACGAGATGGTGTTGATCTTCGGATGAGCCGTAATCGCCGAGCCGACATTCGGCCCCGTGCCGTGGACGACATTGAGAACTCCATTCGGCAGACCGGCTTCACGCGCGATTTCGCAGAGCATGTAAGCGGTCATCGGCGTTAACTCGCTCGGCTTTGCGATGGCGGTGTTTCCGACAGCGATGGCCGGCGCGATCTTCCAGCTCAACAAGTAAAGCGGGAGATTCCATGGCGAAATCAGTCCGGCGATACCGCGCGGCTGACGCAGTGTGTAGTTAAACGCGACGTTGTCGGTGATGTGCGCTTCCGATTCGGTGTGCAAAATCGCCGTGGCGAAAAATCGGAAATTCGCGACTGCGCGTGGAATATCCAATGAACGCGCGAGCGAAATCGGTTTGCCGGTATCGATCGACTCGGCGCGCGCGAATTTCTCCAGGTCGCGCTCGATCAACTCGGCAATTCGCAGCAGAAAGCTCGACCGTTCGGCTGCGGTTTTTTTTGACCAATCGCGAAAGGCTTTCTCCGCTGCAGCCACCGCGAGATCAACGTCGTGTGCATCGCTGTCGGCCACCTGCGAATAGGGCTTACCTGTGGCCGGTTCGACGTTGTCGAGATATCGACCACTGATCGGTTCGACGAATTCGCCGTTGATAAAATTTCGGATTTGGAATGGCTCGGCGCGCATGCAATCGGAAAATAAACGCATACTGGAAGCTTCGCGAATTGCGAGGGCGCATTGAGTCCGAGCGGCAGGACATTGGCATTAGCATGGAGTGCCCGCACGTCGGCGGGCAGGCTTGCGTTCCACACATCTATGGCTCTTAACGGTGCGCGTCAGATAAAATCCGCACGACTGTAAAATTGTTATTGTTCAGAAGGGGCCATTTGTCCTTAACTGGGCGCTGGGACAACCATGTTATGCAACGGCCCGTCGGCCAGCCAATACGAGGAGATTACAATGAATGAGAAAAATGCAGTCGCTAATGTAACCGAAACAGGAAAACCTTCCGGCAACAATGCTGGCAAAGTGTCTAGCCGTCGCAAGTTTCTGGGCCAGGTCGGTGCGGCACTGGCGGGTGGCGCGGTCTTGGGCAAAGCCGCGGTCGCCTCTGCCCAGGATTACAATCGCGCCGTTGGGGACACGAACGCTCTTCTGAGTGGCATGTCCGATCCGCGGGTCAGACAGTCCCTTGCCCTCCGCATCGAGGCGGCGACCAGAGATGCGCTGATTCCCGTTCCGCCGCACACGACCAACGGCGATGAAGCGCGCTATCCGGACAAGTCGGGCACCTACACCAAGGGCATTCTGCAGGACGGGATCGGCTTGGTTAATCCCTCAGCTTTCCAGACTTTCCGACACGCGATTGACACCGGTACTTTCGCCGCCTTTGAAAGCGTGATTCTCGGCGGACCGCGCACATTGAACGGACCGCTCGCGGGAAACGCCTTCTCCTTGGAAGGGTGCGATGACGTGCAGTTCGGGAACGCACCATCGCCTGCCAATCAAATACGCCAGGTCGTGGTCCCACCTGCGCCAGCTCTCGCCAGTGCGGCTTACGGAACGGAATTGGTCGAAATGTACTGGGCCTCGCTGCTCCGGGATGTCGCGTTTACCGATTACGCTTCAAATCCTACCGCCGCGCAGGCTGCGGCCGAGCTGGACACCATGCCCACGTACGCCGGCCCGAGGAATGGGTCGGGTCACGTCACGCCGAACCTGTTATTCCGCGGACCCTACCCGGGCGAAACCGTTGGGCCTTACATGTCTCAGTTGCATCTCATTCCCACCTACTTCGGTGCGCAGCCGATCAGCCAGCAGCTTGTCACCTACTTGGCGAATATTGATTACATGACTGATGCGACGACTTATCAACAGGTCCAGAACGGCATTAACACCGGGTTGCAGAACCAAGTCGATCCCCAGCTGCGCTATCTCCGTAATGGCCGCGATCTTGGCGCATATACCCATGTGGACGTGCTCTTCCAAGCATACTTTACCGCATTCCTGGTGCTCAACACGATCGGCGTACCACCGAACCCTGGTAATCCCTACGTCGGTTCCACCAAGCAGAACGGCTTTGGCACCTTCGGTGGTCCCGATGTCGCGGCCGCGCTCACGGCAGTCGCTCGCACTGCGCTGAACAGCGTGTGGTATCAAAAATGGGCGATTCACCTCCGGCACCGTCCCGAGTCGGGCGGCGCGATTGTGCGACAGATGCTGACTGGACATGGCGCGACGCTCCAGGGCCACGTTAACAACAACGTGCTCAACTCCCAGGCGGTGCAAAGCAGCTTCAATAGGTATGGGGATTATTTCCTTTCGCAGGCTTTCCCCGAAGGCTCGCCCACCCATCCGGCTTACCCTACCGGCCATGGCACGGTTGCGGGCGCTTGCGTTACTGTCTTGAAGTTCTTTTTCGACGGCAATTTCGTCATCCCCAATCCGGTAGTGCCTAGCAGTGATGGCCTTTCACTGGTGCCGTACACCGGTGGAGATGCGGGACAAATCACCGTGAACGGCGAGTTGAACAAGATTGCGAACAACATCTCTTTTGGCCATGGAATCCACGCCGGCATCCATTGGCGCAGCGACACCTCCTCCTCCATTCAACTAGGCGAGGCCGTGGCAATCAGCGTGCTCCAGGACCGGGCACGGTGCTACGCCGAGAGATTCGTCGTTAGCCTGACGAAAATCGACGGAACGACCGCGACGATTTCCAATCAGTAAGGGAACTTCACCCGGACCGGATGCTTTTTACTGCTTGTTTAAAACTGTTTGCGGCACAGCCTTGGTTAGTTCGAGTTGTGCGCTCACTTTCTGGAAGCCCGCAGTAAGCGCTTCAATCTGTTTCTCCATCTGCTCAACTTTGCGATGCTCTTTGAGAAACTCGTTCAGCAACATCGCGTTCACTGCGTCATAGCGGACGGTCTCAGGATCGCCATTCTCATCGCGAGTCACTAACTCGGGATTCACCTTTTCTACCTGCTCGGCTACAAGGCCAAACTGTTTTGTGCCATTTACGTCAATCTCCTTCTTATAGCGAAACGTGACGGGTTTAAGCGCAAGGATAGTTTCGCTTGCCTTTTCCATCGGTTTGATCTCGTCCTTGAAGCGCTGGGAGGACATAACCGTGCCGATCTTGTTATCTGAATCGACATAAACTGCTCGGGCGCTCGCAAGAGAATGGAAAACGTTGCGGATACGGGTGGTATTACTCTCCCCCGCAACGCCGTTTACGTCAGCACCGATGCACACATTGCCGTCGCCGGTCGTAAGACCAACTCCGGCCCAATGGCCGATCCCTACATTGTTAGATCCTGTCGTATTGCGGCCGAGCGCATCATCACCGCAGGCGCTGTTCCTGTTGCCCGTTGTGTTGAAAACGAGCGCACCACGACCATCCGCAGTGTTGAAGGTGCCGACTGTGTTGTTTAAGAGCGCGGCTGCGCCCGTGGCCGTGTTGTAACTGCCGAATCCAATACCAGTCGAGGTATTACCGCGAAGCGCTTCAGCACCGATAGCCGTGTTCGCGGAGCCGGTTGTGTTGTTATGTAATGCGTTAAAACCTATTGCACTGTTTTCTCCGCCGACTGTGAGGTTGGTAAGCGCACCATTGCCCGTAGCCGTGTTTTGCTTCGGATAGCCTCCGACCGGTGGCGGCGGCGGTAGTTGCGCTTGCGCCGAAAGCGTCGGCCACGCGAGCATAGTGACGATGAGAAGTGGCAGACTTATTCTTTTGAATTGGAGTAACAGATTCATGTTTCTTCCTCTTTTCCCCGGTTAGTGATTGCCTTGGTTTGCAGGTCTGGAACGGACACAGAAGTACCGAGGAAATTCCCTCCGCTTAGTTCAGACCCGCTAAGTGGCGCCGAGGTTACAGAAAGCTGGTTTTGCGGGTCAAGGAGAATTGCCGCGAGTGCGCATTGTCGCTTCACGTTCCCTGAACGCGGTCACTCTTCATCGACGTGCACAACGAAACGTTGTCTGTTGCGGTGTGCGTCAGTAGTCCCAGTTGGCGGACAACGGCGAATTTCAATGCATCCGAAAGTGTGCCCGGTTGTGGACTTCCCTCTCGCGCCTTGTCAGGCGCGGTGAGGGAGGGATTCGAACCCTCGGTAGCCTTTTGGGCTACGGCGCTTTAGCAAAGCGCTGCTTTCGACCACTCAGCCACCTCACCAAAATTCAGGGTGAGAATATCGCGAAGAATTGTGGATTGCCAATCGTCGATTGATGAGACGTGCAGGATAGAATCCTGTACGGGAAGCTGCTAGCTTCCTTTCCAAAGGTGAGACGCCGACGGCGTTCCTACAGAAATGATTTCCGAAGATGAAGCGCGAACTCAGGTTCTCCAGGCGGTCCGGACCTTGCCTTCACGGCGGGTAGCGCTCTCGCAAGCGCTCGATTGCTTTGCAGCCCAAGATTATTTCGCCCGGCTGCCGCTGCCCGCGTTTGATAATTCGGCAATGGACGGTTACGCAGTTGTGGCGAGCTCCTGCAAAAAAGGCGGGCAGCTGCGCGTGATTGGAGAGCAACCTGCCGGCCCTGATCGAAAGCTGCGCGTCAGTGATGGCGAAGCGGTCCGGATTTTTACCGGCGCACCGCTTCCACAAGGAGCAGACGCGATCGTGATGCAGGAAGATGTCACGCGCCACGGCACTCACATCAGCGTGAATGTGGACGTCGAATCTGGCGAATTCGTCCGTCGTCGCGCATGCGATTTGGCTGAAGGACAGATGATTTTAGCCAGAGGCCAACGAATCCGCGCAGCGACGGTTCCTTTATTGGCGTCGCAAGGTTTTACCGATGTGAACGTTGGGGGCCAAGCAACTGCGGCAGTCATTTCCACCGGCGACGAGCTAGTGACACCGGGAGGCGAACTTCAGCCGGGCCAAATTTACGACAGCAATTCCGTGTTACTCAGGGTGCTCCTGCAGCGATGCGGTGTGAGCGCGATAGCCGTGGAACATTGTCGCGATGATAGGCAATCGTTAGGCGACGCGATCAAACGCGGAATGAAAAAACACGTGCTGATCATTAGCGGCGGCGTTTCGGTCGGGGAACATGATTTAGTGAAGGAAGCATTGCGGGAGCTCGGAGCGAAGATCGAAATCTGGCGCGTAGCGGTTAAACCGGGAAAGCCATTTTTGTTTGGATGGTTTGAGCGCGAAACAGTTCAATTCGGCAGGCGAGACGCCACGCCGGCCCCACAGGCGTGATGCCTGTGCTACACAAGTGCTTCGTGTTCGGCCTGCCCGGAAATCCCGTCTCGGCGTTCGTGACGTTTTTACAATTCGTACGGCCCGCGATTTTGAGAATGATGGGCGCAACGAACCTCGATCTGCCGCAGGTTCCGGCCAAATTGGCGATTGCCCTAACGAATGGCGGCGACCGACCGCATTACATCCGCGGAAAACTCGAACACGGAAAGTTCATGCCGACCGGTCGTCAGGAATCGCACGCGCTTTTTGGTTTGAGCCAGGCAAATGCGTTGCTACGGGTCGCAGCCGGTCAGTCGTTGAAAGCAGATGAAATTGTTGATGTTCAAATCTGGGATTGATGAGGTCTATTCGGAATCGTGGTAGGGACGCCGCGCCGCGGCGTCCGGACAGCGCAGCGCGCTGTCCCTACCAAAGTAGCAGGATTGACAGGTTGCGTGCCCGTTCCTAGCTTTATCGCCTTGAACACGGGACAAGTTACCGCGTTTGCAGAAATTCCGACGAATGAAACTCGTGGGGATGCCGAACGGCTTTCCCACATCATTTTGGAAATGCAGCGCTGCTTCTTGCTGCACCTGTCCAAGGAACTCGCGCCGGGCAACGTTTCGTTCCCGCAATTTTTTCTTCTCGCATATCTCGACCGCAAGGAAGTGCTCAGTATGTCAGAGATTGCGAAGAAAATGGGTCACACCACGGCTGCGGCGAGCGGTCTCGTGGCGCGTCTGGAAAATCTTCGGTACGTGATGCGCTCAGCCGCGCGAGATGACCGCCGCAAAGTCATGGTCTGCATCACGCCGAAGGGCTCGGCTCTCGTCCGCCGAATTCGTGAGGAAATGGTTGGTAACGTTATGAAAATCCTGAATCACCTCACACCAGAAGAACAAAAGGCGTGGCTGCACATTTACAGCAAGATTTACGACTACTGTCAGTCGAAATGATTTTGCTTTGGTTGGCGGGAATGTTATCAGACTGCGTTGAATCCACTGGCCGGCTTTTGTGCGTCTAATCGCTAACGCTGTATGACAAGGTTCTTTCTTTACCTGGGGATAGTCGCAACGTTCGCGATTCTTGGTCAACCTGGTTTTGCCGGCAGCGAGGGAAGGTATCGCGAAACAGTATCGTCGAGCAGAGTGCCGACCTTTACTTTGGATCAAGCCATTCTGACGGCGCTGCAGCGTAACCCTACTCTTCTCAACGCAGAGCAAGAGATCAAACGAACCAAAGGCGTAATTATTCAGGTGCGTGCGCAGGCCCTGCCGCAGATCAATGCGAATGCGAATTTCCAATGGGTCGATCCGAACCTCACAGGCGCGCGTGTGTTCGGCAACACGAGTACGACGTCGGGATCTACGCCCTCCACGGGCGCCTCCGCGGCCGCCGCATCCCTGATGGAAGGACTGCCGTCGCAGGTTGGCGATGCTCGCACACCGCTGGCTGCTGTAACGCCATCCCCGGTCCGGAATGTTGAACAGAGCGATGTCTCCTACGCGATCAGTGTTACCGGGACGCAGCTCATTTTTAACGGCACAACTTTCAATCAGATCCGGGGCACGTTTTTTCAGCGCGACAGCGCCTACTTCGCCTTTCGCAATATTCTGGACCAACTCATCGCGACGGTGAAAACCCAGTTTTACCAGATCATCGTCAACCGTGATCTCGTCACCGTGAACGAGGAAAACGTACACCTTTTGGAAGCTCAGTTGAAAGACCAGCAGAACCGGTTTGAAGCAGGAACAGTTCCACGGTTCAACGTGCTGCAAGCGGAGGTGCAGCTCGGCAATCAGATTCCGCAACTGATTACTGCCCAGAACAACTTGCGAATATCGAAGTTGCAACTGGCCAAAACGCTCGGTCTCGACTTCCAGCGACGATTTGGTGATAGGCCGCCGCTCGAAGTAATTGGTGACATGCCGTACATTCCGCGCCCCATCGAACTCGCCGACGCGATCGAAATGGGGAAGCAGCGACGACCCTTCCTGAAACAAGCGCGGGCAAACGTATTGAACCAGCTCCAACAAGTGCGCGCGACAGCAGGCCAGTGGCTTCCCAATATCACCACGACCGGCGGCGGCGAATGGGTCAGCTCACCGATCAACTCCAGCTGGCATGATATTTCAAAAGGTTGGACCGCACTGGTCCAAGGCAGCGTGCCGATCTGGGACAGCGGCGCGATCGCCGGTCAGGTCATCCAGCAACGCGCACTCCTTTCCGAAACAAAAATTACTTACGATGACGACGTTCGGCAGGTCGAGTTGGAGATACAGACCGCTTATTCCAATTTGCAGCAGAATGAGGAGCTGGTTAAAAGCCAGGAGAAAAACGTCGAACTGGCCGACGAAGCATTGCGTCTGGCCAAGGCGCGACTCGACGCGGGCGCGGGAGTTCAGTTGGATGTGCTGAACGCGACGGTGCAACTGCTCACAGCGCAATCGACGCGTTTACAAGCGCTGTTCGGATACAACTCGTCGCTGGCTGAATTCGATCGCGCTACCGGGGCACAGAGCACCTACTCGGAGCTCTTTGCCAATATCAGGCCACGCGCAACGACAACAAAAACCTACTACACAGGCAGCGACGTAGATGCGATGGGCAAGCCGAAAGAAGTCGAAGAACGAATTTCGACTACCACGCGAAGAACCAGCTCGAAATAAGCGCCGGTTCAGTCTGCCGGGGCTTCAGTCGTTTGTCATCCTGAGCGAAGCGAAGGATCTCTGATTGTTCTCTTCGCATTCAGCAGAAATATCCGAGATCCTTCGCTTCGCTCAGGATGACAGCTGGCGAGGCGGACATTGGACCTTAGACTTGAAGTGCAAAAATGGATCTACCCTTCGAACAATTTCCTGCGTTAAGCGCGGTCAAAATCTGTCGTCACGTTTTCGCGCAAAGAATTCCCGGCATCGACGTTTCCCACGATAAAGCCGAAGTGTTGGAGCGGCTCGATGCCGCCCATCGCGAAATTCGCAACGCAACCGGCTTTGGCAATTGGCCGCTGTTCACCGCCGAACAGATCCACGGAAATGAAATTGCAGTAATCGATGAGGTAGGGTCGGCGCTCCGCGCGGACCGCGGACGCCGCGGAGCGGCGTCCCTACCAAGCCGCGAATTCCCCGCGTGCGATGGCATCATTACCAATCAACGCGGTGTCGCGCTCGGCATTTACGTCGCTGATTGTTGCGCGGTTTACATGGTGGATCCAAAAACGCCTGCGATCGGCCTTGTGCATTCCGGCCGCAAAGGAACCGAGCTCGGCGTCGTCGCAAACGCGATCAGACAAATGATTGAACGCTTCGGCTCCGATCCCGCGAAGATGATCGTCCAACTTAGTCCCTGCATTCGCCCACCCCATTACGAGGTCGATTTCGCCGCCAAAATCATCCGGCAATGTCACGTGCTAGGCGTTCAACACATTCACGACTCCGGCACGAGCACTGCCTGTGATCTGGGTCGCTACTACTCCTACCGCGCCGAGAAAGGGAAAACCGGCCGTATGCTGGCCGTGATTGGACTTGATCCAATGATCTCCAATTAGACGAAAAATAATTCGCGATGTCTTACGAACTTTCGTCTAATCATAGCTAGACGCCGGACTGCACATCCACCTATGAAACCGGTACCGGAACCTACTGTGTCGTCTTGGAAGGAGCTACGTGACGTACTTGAGGACCTCGCAAGCGCGGGATGGGCATTCCGAGGCCACTCTGACGCCAGTTGGCCACTCGAAAGCTCGCTCACACGTTACCTCACGACGTTCGGTGGTGCTCCAGACAAGTGGCTGGCTCGCGAGACCAAGATCCTCAAGACCTTCAAGCGTAAGGCTCATCTTCTGCTGTCCGGGACGCCCGAATCAGACGAGACTCTAGAGTGGCTCGCATTAATGCAGCATCACGGTGCGCCGACACGCCTTCTCGACTTCACCTGGTCGCCCTACGTAGCTGCGTTTTTCGCACTGGAACGGGCCACCAACGATGCCGCAATTTGGGCTATATCGTCCGGACGGAGCGTGCCGAACTTTCGTGGCTTTCACATCTCGAAGTTGTTGAATCAGATACTGGAATTGGATCGCCCGGAGGCGGTCACTCCCAGACGCCCTCGAAAATTCGAGGAGCCTGCTGCGGGCGGGGTGCGGGCTAAAAGAGAGAGATATCCACCGGCCATGATGGGTGAGCCCGTCCTCATGAACCAGCGAATGACAACCCAAGCGGGAACCTTTGTCATTCCAACGATGCGCGTCGACGCGCCGCTTGAATCGATTGTGCCAGCATCATCCATCTTCAAGGTGCGGCTGCTGACTAAGTCGTTGCGCAGAGAGACGATGGACCGGCTCTACAACATGAACATCAACAATGCGACGCTTTTCCCTGGAATTGACGGTCTGGCCCGCTCTCTCGCGTTCGAGTTGGAGTTCGAATGGACTGTCGACGCCAAGGCGGCTCGGCGTCTAACAAACCGGATGCAGCAAACCCCGCGATAGCGTCTCCGTTCCATACCGAGCATCACTCGCCCGGGGTCGCTGATCCGGGACGTTAGACGCAGAAGCAATTCCCCGACAGGACCAAAAGCGCACAGATAACTCCGCTTGCAGTCACGAAAGAGCTAACATTGTTCAGTCCCTGAAATTTTTGAAATTCGTCGCAACACCGAAGTCGCGACTGCGCACGAATTGAATGACGGCTTGCAGGTCGTCTTTCTTTTTCCTGTGACGCGAATTTGCCGGTCCTGCAGCTGGCTTTGGACTTTGAATCCCTGGGATTTGATCGCCTGAATAATTTCTTTGGCTTTGTTCCCTTCGAGGCCTTGCTTGATCTTCAATTCCTGCCTTGCGTGGCCGACGGATGAGATCGCGGGTTCTTCCTGCTCAACATTCCGCAAATCCACGCCGCGCTTTGACAGCTTCCCGATGACGATTTCTCGGAGCGCCTTCAAGTGCGCACCATCGTCTGCGGTCAAAATAATCTTGTCCGGCTCAGGAATGATTTCGGTTTTGGCGTCTTTCAAATCGAACCGTGTAGCAAGGTCCTTGCGCGCCTGATTGAGCGCATTGTCGATCTCCTGCGTGTCCACTTCCGAGACGATGTCGAATGAAGGCATGGCGTTGAATGTTGGATTTCAGATTTCAAATATCAAATTTGCCGAGCAAGAAAAACCATCATGGATTGGCCTCCGCGATCTTGATGTCTCCTTTGTCGACTCGGACGCTAATTGTCGCCGCTCCCCCGCCGTTGATTATCTGATCGATCTTCATCTCCCGTGTCGAGGAATTCGCGGTCAACGGGAGATTATTGAAATCATTGGCGATCTTTCCATGCGCAGCGCGCGCGAGCAGATGGAAGGCGGCTTCGCTTGGCAACCAAACCCATGCGTTTCCCTGGATCATGGTCGCCTGCGCCGAAAACTTTTCCTCCTGCCACCAGTCGTAGGACAGCGCGAGTGTGCCGCGGTTTACTGTAAGATCCAGGTTTGTGAAACAGTTCCGCGCAAAAATCCGGCCGTCGTTCAATCGTGCATGTACTCCTGGGCCGCGCATCGAATCCAGGAGAACCTCGCCCGCATTCAAATCCAGTGCAGAAATGCTGGCTGTTGCCGGGACCACGATGGTGCAATCAATCGTGCCTGAATGATCCGAGAACGCCCATTTTGGCTGAGGAGAAGTTTCCGCGGTGATGGAAACGGCGCCCGGTTTTGTGGAGACAGTGATCGCGATCTGGTTCAATCGCTCGTGGCTGTACGCTCTTTTCAGCGATCGTACCCGCACTTCGTTGACGTTTGAGCCGTAGACCAGAATGGCGCCGTCATAATTGTGAATGCTTATATTCGCGCTGGGTTCGACCGCATAAACCTTTTCAGAAACCTCCTCGAGCACACGCTTGTTCCCGCTGCCGCAGCCGTTCAGCAACGTCAGCAGTGCAGCAACAGTTGGCCAAAACTTACGGCACTTAACACCTGGCAATCGCACCCGCACATTTTAGTCAGTCGGCACTCCGGTGCGAGGTTTACAAGGAAAATGCGAGTAACGATACAATTTTAGCTCGCTTTTCTGAACCGTTTCGGAGATGCGAGCTCGTTACACTCTCTAAGTCTAGTCGGCGCTGTCTATCTTGAGCTCTTTGCGCATAGCCTGGTAGGCTTCTTCTTCAGCCGTGCTCCACGGCCCCTTTTGATCTACAAACCAATGCTTCGCTATGTCCGCCTGCCCGATCTTCGTCTTGGCGCAGCGGCGCTCGATCATCTGCATATATCGGTTGCCCGTCTTCTCATCGCGGTCCTTTACCCAAAGGCCCGCGGTGTTGACGACGTCGGCGATCTCTTCTGAGTTGTCGGGTAACAATGCCGCCGCTTTCATTGCCAATGCGCCGGCAATGAGGCGATAGTGAAAACGAATGTCCGGCGCGATCTTGGTCGCGTTCAATCGCTGAACCTCCTTGGCTGAAGCTTTCAGGAGCGCCGGCACGTTTTTCATCTTTGGATTTCCGTTCTCGTCGTACGACGGATTCCCTTCTTTGTCGTAGGCAATAGTCTGATACGCGCCGCTACGCCGCTGCTTCGCCAGGTCCGGCATTTCGAATGAACCACTTTCTGCGAATGCGTCCGGCGCGCCTTCGGTCCCCATTAGTTCCATTCCATCGTAGCGCGCAAGCCATGCCGCGGTGAACCATGCGTGCGCGCGCTCCGTCTTCGAAAGCTTTTCGTTCGCTCCGTCCTCCAATGCCTTCACATATCTTTCCAAGACTTTGTCGTACGGCGTCGGCAAATATTGTTTGGCGTCGGCGTATCGATCTTCTCGAACCAGGCGTCGTCCGAGCAGATATCGCAGCTTCCTAACATAATCTTCGCCTTCCTTCGGTGGTTCGGTTTTCGGCAATGCATCGACATATTGTTTCAATTCATTCGCCGTCAGCACGCGCTCCGCAACAAATCCAGCGTCTTCCCACAGCTGGCCCTTGAACAAAACATCGAGTGCTTGAACAAAGTCTCCGCGCGCAAGGCGAAGTCCGCCGAGGTCGCCGCTCGCGCTTGACGCGAAACCCCAATATTCCCCTTTAGTGGACAAATCCTCGGTCGCCCATTCTTCGCCCTCACGAGAGGCGTAGGCCGGGGCTGTTTTCATTATCTCGACGGCTCGAGCCATCGTCTCGGTGGCATCAGCGAATTTTCCGGCGCGGAGTTGCAGCTTGGCCTTCAACCAAAGCGCAGCAGCGCTGTCCCCTTTGCTTAGCTCCAGCCAATGCGCCGCGCCTTTGTAATCTCCTTCGTTATAAGAAATCCAACCGAGATACTCCGAGTCTTCGATCCGGTTCAAATTCGATTGCTGAATGATGTTGAACCAGCGTGCGGAACGGCTTATCTCCGGCTTCTTCAAACCTTCAGTGTAATAATAATCCGGTGAAACCGCTGTCGCCAGGATGTGCACCGTCACTAGTCGCCTAAGCAATGGATCCTGTGCGGCTACTTTCAATTTCGCCGTCTCCTTCTGCTCTTCCTCGCGCTTTTGCTCGTCAGTCCACTTTTCTCTCTCTTCCGGCTCCGGGCCGTAATTCAATAAACCGCCGGCCGGTTCGCGATCGGGGATGACCGTCTTGAGCGAGACGACCGCACTCGAGTCACCCAGCGCAAGTTGAGTCAAAAATAATGGAGCGGCTTTCTCCGGATGTTCTTGCTTCCACTCGGCTCGTCCCTCCCAACCGTAACTCTCCGCCGCCAGGCCTAACGAATCGGAAAATCCGGCTTTGGCGAGCTCGCGTGTGCGCTGAAACCATTGCGTCGCAGCCGGGAAATCTTTTTCCTTAAGCGAAACTTTGCCCAACATGAACGCCGCCCAAACCGTCCGATAATGTCGATCTTGCTCCGGTCGCTTGAGCAAATTTTCCCACGCTACTCGCGCGTCGTTCCACTGTTGGTTCAAATATGCGGCTGCGCCCTTGTGATAATCTGCAAATTCGGAATCAAACTCGGCGGTCAGCGGCGTTGGCGTGCCGCTCGCAGTAGCATCGAGCGCAGCGCGAGCTTGTTTGTGTTGTTCTTTGGCTTTTGCCGGGTCGGCTGACTTGATCCGTGCCTCCTGCACCGCGGAATCAAAATCCTTGAGATCGGTTTCTGTTGTGTTTTCGGAAGTCTTCTTAGTCCACTCCTCTAGTTCTCCCCCCTCGGGTTTTTGTACTGTTTCTTTTGAGACGACCAATTTTTCAGGAGGATGAAAATCGCGAGAAATCCGGCGCACTTCGAGCCCCCAGTAAAATTCAGGGGAGCCTTCTACCTTCTTGCCGCCATCGTCTAAATAAATGGATGGCCCAAAATACCCGGTAGCATGCAATCTGCCCACGAGGCAGAGCGCCGTCCCAACAGTCGCCAACAATTTAACGAAGCGACTCATTTGTTCTTCGAGAGTTCAGTTTCGAGGCTAGTGGTTTGATCGAAACGAAGCCAACCTATTTTTCTCGTCGCGCCTGGCGGCAACCGTAGTCCGTGCGATGCGGTCACCCGAAAAATCGCGCGACCATTTTCCGAATTCATATTCCAACCGGCCAATGCATCTGACGCGGTTAATCCTGCGCCACTCCAGCTTGCGGTCACGTTCGCGTTGACTTGCTCATCCGCTTCGCCCGCATTGACGATCGACAAATCGACAGGATTCTCGCCCTCCTGCAAAATATTCAGCTTGTGTTCGGGAAGACGACCCGACATGACCGCCGACAATGTTGGCCAGCGCCAGTTGCGCGTGTCGGTTGCGATCGGAACGCGATACCAAATCAACTCGCGAAATTGTGGCGGCCGCGCTTTCTGCCAATCGTTGACCAGCGCGGCGATCTCATCGGCGTCAGCCCCAAATTCCAAAACCCGCGTCCCAGGCGGCCAGGCTGGTTGCACGCTATCCATCGCGACGCTGAGGAGTTTTCCATCGGGACCGTAACCGGCAGCGCAGCGATACGTTGGCAACGCCACCGCCAAACGGCATTCCGAAACGTGCTGCTTTGCTCACCCATTCACGCGCCAGACGCGCGTCGGTCAGTTTCGCATTTGTTCCGGCCGAAATTGGAACAGAGTGCACCTGCAGCACATATCCATCGACTTCGCGCACCAGTTTTCGAAACTCCGAATCATTGAGCCACGCTGGCAGCACCGTGATCACAAAACGAGTGGGCCCAACGATTGGTCTCAAGGCGAGCAGCCACGTTCTATAACTCCCGAGATTTTTCTGCGCGCAGTCGAAATCGAATTGGAACTCCTCCAGATCCACATCGTGAGCGCGCGCGTCGCTTAGAAGTTGCTTCGCAAGATCGACAATCGCCTGCGCGGGTGCGTCATCGCGACGAAATGGACCGGCAAATGGCGCAACCCGGAGCGCGAGCGCGCAATGTCCGCCCTCCCGTTTCGCTGCGTCCCAGTCGATCGTCGCCCTGGCGATCTCCGGCTTTTTTCCGGCAAGATTGATTTCCGCGCCGAGAATCACCACGCCATCCATCCGTCGATCGGCTTCGCCAAGCGCGTCCACAACAGCAGGAGTCCACTCCCGTTGCCAGAGATAACCTCGTTGTTTCAACGGGCCGGAAATCGTTTGCTCGGTTCGATTGCATCCTGCGAAAGCGATTGCGGCGATGCCAGCAAGTCTAATTAGACGCGATGTTACGGATGTCACTCTGAGTAAAGCGAAAAACCTCTGATTTTTCTGACCTCTCGAAAACCGCAAGTGAGAACTGTTTCGCTTCGCATTGCTCAATCCAACAATAACGCGTCTAAACCCAGAGCGTGCGATCGAATGTGCGGTATTGGATCGCTTCGCTGACATGCTCGGGTGCGATATCCGGTCTTGCCGTCGAGATCGGCGATCGTGCGCGAGACTTTCAGGATACGATCGTAGGCGCGTGCACTGAGGTTTAACTCGCTCATGGCCACACGAATCAATTCCTGGGAGTCCTGGCCGAGCTTGCAGTGCTGTTTCAACTGTCGCGTCGCCATGCGGGCGTTGCAGTTTATTTTGGCTTCGTTTCGAAAACGTTCCTGTTGGAGTTCCCGGGCTCGCATGATGCGGTCACGAATGGCAGCGGAAGGTTCCTCAGCGCGTTCGCTGGCGACGTCGCGGTATTCCACGGCAGGCACTTCGATGTGCAAATCGATGCGATCAAGCAGCGGGCCGGAGATGCGTTGACGATAGCGCTGCACGTGCACGGGGCCGCACCGGCATTCGCGTTTTAGATCGCCGAAGTAACCGCACGGGCAGGGATTCATTGCGGCCACAAGCATGAACTCGGAGGGAAACGTGACACTCCCAGCCGCGCGCGACACGGTGACTTTCCCATCCTCGAGCGGCTGACGCATCACTTCCAATGCCGATCGTTTGAACTCCGGCAGCTCATCCAGAAACAGCACGCCGTTGTGCGCGATACTTACTTCGCCAGGATTTGGGAACGTGCCGCCGCCAAGCAGACCGATGTCGCTGATGGTGTGATGCGGCGGGCGGAAAGGTCGCGTCGAGACAAAGGATTGTTCGGTGTCGAGCAACCCAGCAATGCTGTGGATCTTGGTCGTCTCGATCGCTTCATCCAGCGTAAGCGGCGGGATAATAGTCGGGATGCGCTTGGCGAGCATTGATTTGCCCGAACCGGGCGGGCCGACCATCAGGACGTTGTGACCGCCAGCGACAGCCACCTCGATCGCGCGCTTAACGTGACCCTGGCCTTTCACGTCGCTGAAATCGACGTCGTAACTTTGGTGCGCGGCGAAGAATTTGCTGAGATCAGCGCGTGTCGGCAGAAGCGCAATTTCACCACGCAAAAAAGCGAACGTCTGCCGCAAATTCTGCACGCCGTATATGTCAATCTTGTCGACCATCGCGGCTTCAAGCGCATTTGCTTCGGGGACAAACAACGCGCGTTTGCCGCGGCGTCGCGCCTCCAGCGCGACCGGCAGCACGCCTTTCACGGGGCGAACGGTACCGTCGAGAGCGAGCTCACCAACGAAGCTGAAATTTTCGAACGGCGAACTGTCGAGTTCCTCTGTCACCGCGATCATTCCAAGGGCAATCGGTAAATCGAAGCTCGGTCCCTCCTTTTTAATGTCTGCCGGTGCGAGATTTATGGTGGTCCGTCCACGCGGCCAGTAGTAGCCGCTATTCGAAATTGCGGTCGTGACCCGGTCGCGGCTCTCTTTCACCGCGGCGTCTGGAAGTCCGACAATGACAATGACCGGATCGCCGCCGGCGCCGTTTACCTCGATTTCGACCTCGTAAGCGTCCACCCCGTAAACCGCGGCCGAGTAAATTTTCGCCAGCATGTATCGGCAGAGTTGCAGAAAATCACTGCGCCGAAAAGCGCCAAATATCCCTCGAAAGAGAGATGCAACGAATGCCTTAAAGTGTTGTCAAATATCGGAAGAAACGTCGGAGAGCCTCGTATTTATAGGCCAGTAAAACCCCTACAAAAAAATTTGAACGACAGGCATCCATTCGATGTCACAAATTCGAATATTTAACCTTGTTAAATACTTGCTCGGATGCTACAACGCGTGATCGATAAGGCGTCGACGAATACGGTAGGGAAGTTGTCGATCCTATCCCTCCCAATGAACGATGAAAAAGAGTTATATGGCTGCTGAAGATAGCGATACAGGAATTAAGATTTACCTGCGCGAGATCGGGCAAATCCCGCTTTTGACTCCGGAGCAGGAAATCGAGCTGGCCGCCAAGATCAAAAAGGGAGATCGCGAGGCGCGTGCGCTGATGATCCGGTCCAACTTGCGTTTGGTCGTCAAGATCGCCCACGATTATGCAAACCTCGGTCTGCCGCTTCTGGACTTGATCTCCGAAGGCAACATTGGGCTCATGAAGGCGGTGGAGCGGTTCGATCCGGCAAAAGGCGGAAAGCTGAGCACGTATGCCGCATGGTGGATAAAGCAGTCCATCAAGCGCGCACTGGCGAACCAGAGCAAAACCATCCGTTTGCCTGTGCATCTTGTGGACAAGATCTCCAAGATGCGCCGCGTTTCGCTGCAAATGAGCGAAGAGCTCGGACGCGAACCGACCGACGAAGAGCTCGGCGACGAGATCGGCATCGCGAGCGGGAAAGTTTCTCAGCTCAAGACGGTCTCAATCCGGCCGGCTTCACTTGACGCGCCGATCAGCGATGACGATTCGACCGAATTCGGCGAAATCGTCGGCGACGAGGAGGCGCAGACGCCGTTTGAGCTGTTGCGTGATAAAAATCTCCGCAATGAGGTCGGAGGGCTGTTGGACGTTTTGGACGACCGCGAAAAGAAGATCATCTTCCAGCGTTTCGGACTGGACGGCGGAAAACCCAAGACGCTTGAGGAAGTAGGCAAGAAATTTGGCGTCACCCGCGAACGCATTCGGCAATTGCAGAATATCGCGCTTTCGAAACTGCGCCGTGCGCTTGCAAAGAAAGAGCGCCCGGTGGACGTCGAGCTCCCCGTCGAAGCTTAAGCTCGACGGACGATGCCGTTTTCACTTGCGCAAACGGAAGCGTCCGCACGTTTTGTTTTCGAATTGGGCCTATAAAACCCATAGCCGATTGGTAGGGCGCGTCACTCCGTGCGCGCCGATTTCGTAAGTGCCGAGCGTCGGGCAGAGGACTGCCCCCTACCCATCTATTTCAGCTTTCCCTGGATCTCTTTCACCAGGTCGAGGTGCTCCTGCACTACTTTTGCGGTGTCATCCGCGAACTTCTTTACGTCAGGATCGCTCCCGCTGTTTGCTTCCTCTTTGAATTCAGCCAGATCTTTTTCGTGATCCTTCACCATCATGTCGATGTAAGCCTTGTCTGAAGTCCATTTGCCGGCGTGTTCTTTGTTCGGGAGTTCGAACCCTTTTTTGGAAGCAATCGACTTAAGTTCATCGTTGGCTTTGCTGTGATCGGTGACCATTCGTTTGCCAAATGATTTTACATCATCGCTTTGGGCTTTCTGTTCAGCCATCGTTCCCATCGTGACTTCCATCATCCCGCCCTTCGCGGCTTTCTTCATGAAGGTTTTATCTTTTTCACTTAATGATGAACCGCTGCCGGTTGGAGTGGTGTCGGCGGCTCTGGCCGCTCCGACAAGGCTCAGCGCCCCGACTCCCAGAGCAAGAATACAAAACTGCGAAACAATTCGGATTTTGGTTTTCATGGTTTTATTTGGTTGAACGCGCCGGGGACATCCCGGCTTCAATTAACAATCGAAAGCTCGGCGCTCGTTGGACGCGAGAGAATTACGCTTCTCGCTCTGGTTTGTTGGCTTTCCGCCCTATGATCCGGAGACATTCCGTTCATACGAGCTTTCAACGCGCCGAGCAACGTCCCGGTAGCCATAATCCACTTCGTAAATTTGCTTCATACAGGTGAGCGATTTTTCGATCTCACTCACTCGCTCATAGACCAGGCCGAGATTGTACACGATCTCTTTCTTCATCTCATTCATGGAGCCGATTTCCCGTGAGGCTTCCTCGAGTTGCTTCACTGCCAGATCGAGCATGCCAAGCTCGCCATAACAGCAACCCAGCACGTTCATCGCTTTCAACCGAGCGTGCGGGTTTTGCCGTGCGCGCTGCAGTTCCGGCACCGCCTCACGAAACCGCCCGGCGTTGAAGAAGTTCTCCCCCAGGTCGAACCGGAGCTGTAGATCGGTCGGATTCCGTTTCACCCGCTCTTGTGCATCCGTGATGAGGATTTCTGCGCGGCTGACTTTGGCAGCGCGCAGCTGCTCAGATTTTTCCGCGTACACTTCATCTCGTGCACTGTAGGTGGATAGAAATTCCTCTAGCGAAGAAATCTCATGTTCGAGGTATTTGATTTTCAAATCGGAAATTTTTCGGAGCAATCCTGTGTCGGCGCCCTTAGCGAGATCAGCAGCATATTGATACCAGCGTATGGCTGATTCGAAGTCGTCCTTTTGCTCGCTGAGCGCCCCGAGTCGACGCGCAAAGTCCACGTTTTCGGGTTCCGCTTGGTGACGCGCGTAAGTTTCGCAGATCTGTTGATCGAGCGCTTCGCCAGTGAGCAGGATCCGGCTCTTTTGCTCTAGTGAAATGGCTTCATCCTTATCCTTTATCAGGTCGCGATAACTTTCAGCCTCCGTCCAGCCACCTCGCTTCATCGAAGCGCGCGCCGAGGCATCTTTGCCGAGACGCAGCGACTCCGCATCAAGCGGATCGATCGCGGCGAGTTGATTGTAAATCTCCACTTCGTTTTCGTGGTCTCCAAGATCGTGATACAAACGCCCAAGCTCCTGCAGCACTTTCACGTCACTCGGGTTTTCTTCGAGTAAGGTTTTCAGCGCAAAAACTCCGATCTCCGACCAACCCGCTGCGACCGCCGCTTCCTTCAATAGCAAATTTGCCTGGCGATTGTACGGTTCCGATTCCAGAACTTCCTCCAGCATTTCAACTGTCCGTTTCGGATCTTTCTTGAGTTGTCGTTGCGCCTTCATCACGCCCATAGACGCCGTCGAGATGTTGAAAAAACCTTTCTTAGCCGATTTATTTTTCGTCACCTCCGCCCGTCGCAACAGTTGGCGGCCTGTGAGAAACTCAGGCTCTTGCTTGAGAATTTCCTGGAGGAGCGAAATCGCGTAACCGAAATTGCGCAGTTCAATGGCTGCAACGGCTTTGAGCCAGAGAGCCCGCAACCCTTCGCTCAATTCCTTCTCGGTGTTCACGGCCATTTGCAGCACAGTTTATCACAGAACCAGGTGGATGCGTCGCCGCGCGCGAAGGTGGCAACTCGAGCCGGCCCGAACGCTCTCTCGTCTATAACAGGTCCATCTGCGGCTTTGGAGATTCCGGCATCGGCTTGGCCGATTTTCTTCCTCGCCGCTTCGGTTCTGCCTCAGCGCGGCTGGAACTTTCCAAATGGGCGAGAATTTCTTTCGCGCGGTCGAGGATTTCTCTAGGCAAGCCGGCGAGGCGCGCGACCTGTATGCCGTAACTTTTGTCAGCGCCGCCGGGGATGATTTTGCGCAGAAAAATGATCTGCTCATTCCACTCGCGCACGGCGACATTCAGATTACAAACCCCTTTGCGATCCTCGGCGAGTTTGATCAGCTCGTGATAATGCGTGGCAAACAGACTGCGCGCCTTGATCTTGTCGTAGAGAAACTCGGCCACGCTCCATGCGATAGAGAGCCCGTCGAACGTAGATGTGCCGCGGCCAATCTCGTCAAGAATGACTAACGAGCGATCGGTGGCGTTGTTGATGATGTTGGCTGTTTCGTTCATCTCGACCATGAACGTCGATTGGCCGCGAGCCAGATCGTCGCTGGCGCCGACTCGGGTGAAAATCCGATCGACCAAGCCGACCTCCGCACTTTCCGCCGGGACGAAGCTCCCAATCTGGGCCATCAACACAATCAGCGCGACCTGGCGGATATATGTCGATTTACCGGCCATGTTTGGCCCTGTCACAATCGCCATGCGAATATTGTCGCCGTCCAGCTCTGTGTCGTTAGGCACAAATTTTTCGTCGACAAGATTTTGATCCAGTACGGGGTGGCGCCCATCCTTAATTACGAGCCGGAGCGAATCGCTTAGCGCTGGCCGGCAATAACGAAACAGTCGCGCGGTTTCTGCTAATGCGCAGAGCACGTCAAGCACCGCAATTGCTTCCGCGGTCTGCTGAATCGGCTCGATTTCGCGCAAGGTTTCGTCGCGTAATTTCTGGAACAGTTGGTACTCGAGATTCTGGGCGCGGTCATCCGCGCCGAGAACTTTTGCTTCCATCTCCTTTAACTCCGGCGTGATGAAACGTTCGCCGCCCACAGTGGTTTGCTTTCGCGTGTAATCCGCGGGCACGTTCGCGAGATTCGATTTTGTGATTTCGATGAAGTAGCCGAAGACGGAATTGTAACGGACCTTAAGTGACTTGATGCCCGTCGCTGCGATCTCGCGTTCTTGTAAATCACTGATCCAACCTTTGCCCTCGCGCGAGGCCTGGCGTAACGCGTCGAGATCGGCATCGTAACCGTCACGGAAAATGCCGCCCTCTTTCAGCGCCAGCGGCGGATCATCCAGCAGCGCGTTGGTTAGTTTTTCAGCGAGCGCAGGCATTTCGCGAATGGCGTTCTGGAGATGTTCTGGTAGGGCGGGATCGCCGAACCCGCCAGCCTCAGCGATGTTCGGCGCGCCCGGCGGTCGCGCCCTACCAAATTCCATTCGGTCAATGAGTTTGCCAAGCTCGCGCTTGAGCTCGGGGATTTGCTGCAGCGACATTTTCAACGCGACAAGATCGCGCGCGTTCCCTGAGGCCTGGCTGAGTCGCCCGGCGGCGCGCTCGATATCCCGGATCGACCTTAACTCCGTACGAATCGATCCCAGCAGGTCCGACTCCTGCAAAAGCTGGCCAATCATTTCCTGCCGTCGTTGCAGTTCAGTAAGATTACGCAACGGCTGCAGAATCCACCCGCGCAGTTTGCGTGCGCCCATCGGTGTTATGGTGCGGTCAAGCACACTCAGCAAACTCGCGTCGCGTGCACCGCGCGATTCGACCAACTCAAGGTTGGCTTGTGTGGCGGAGTCGAGCAGGACGTGATCCGCCGGCGCATCGCAGTGCAACGAAGTGAGATGATCGATTTTGCGCCGCAGTTGATGCTTTAAATAATGCACGATTGCCCCCGCCGCAGCGACTGCCGCCGGCATCTGCGCGCATCCGAAGCCGTCGAGCGATTTGACCTTGAAATGTTCGCACAAGGTGAAAATTGCCTGTTCCGGCAGAAATGCGTAACTGTCGTATTCGAGCGCGTGATCGATTTCACCGGTCTGCGCTTTCTGTTCCGAGCTGAACAACAATTCGGCGGGCGAAACACGCGCGATTTGATCGTGCAGCGATTGTCGATCCTGCGCCTCGGCCAGTCGGAACTCACCCGTGGTGAGATCGGTGTATGCGAAACCGAATGCATCGCCATCGGCGTAAATCGCGCCGAGATAATTCGCGCGCTTCGCATCGAGCCAGGTCAATTCGCTTATTGTTCCCGCGGTGATGATTTGCGTGACTTCGCGATCGACGATCTTGCGGCCAGGTTGTGCCTCACTCATCTGATCGCAAACGGCGACGCGTTTTCCGGCCTTAATTAGCCTCCGAATGTATCCCTGCGCGGCGTGATACGGCACACCGCACATCGGCACGCCGTTGCGCTTGGTCAGCGCCACGTTTAGCAGCGTCGAGGCCTCCTTCGCGTCATCGAAAAACATCTCGTAGAAATCTCCGAGCCGAAAGAGCAGGAACGTGTCCGGAGGAATGCTTTTCCGCAGCCGTTGGTACTGCTGCATCATCGGAGTGAGCGCGTCCTGCATAATTGAGTTTACTTTGCCACCTCAATTGAACGTCAAAAGGTGAGCGACCTGTGATTTTTTATTGAAAATAGAATCAAATACAATCGCGAATGCGCTGCAGAGGCTCTTGGGCAGCGATGGTGCCGTAATGAGCGAAAATTTACACGAAATCAACGTTAAAAGGGCTGTTTCCAGCAGATTTGACGGGCAGGTCTCCGCCGAGTACTCTCCCGCTCATCGATTTACAGTATTTTTCCAAAGCGAGGAGAGTGATTATTGATGCCAGAAGTGATTGTGCGCAAAGGTGAACCGGTCGATCGCGCATTGAAACGGTTGAAAAACAAGCTGGACTCCGAGGGCATTCTCGAGGAAGTCCGCCGTTTGCGCGCGTTCGAGACGCCGTCGCAAAAGCATCGCCGTAAGGCGAGAGCTAACGCCAAGCGCGCCCGAATGAAGTTTCGGTTCAATTCCTGAGACAGTTACAACAGTTACAACGATCTAAATTCGGAAAAATCGTTGTAACGATATAGCTGTTTTAACCGTTCAACGAGCAAACAGCTCCTTGATAGCCTGCACCAAGCCGTCAATATCGTGGCGGCGCGCTTCAATATCGACGTTGAGTCCGTGATCGCGCACGGTCTTGGAGGTAATCGGGCCAATGCTGGCGATGCGCATTCCTTTCGGCCACTGCAGCCCGAGCGCCAGGAAGTTTTCGACTGTTGACGAACTGGTGAACGTGATGAGGTCCGCGCCATCCTGAGCGAGTTGCCGCTGCGCGCCGCTTGTGTCACGTGTCTCAGGTACCGTCCTATACGCGCACGCTTCGTCGACGATTGCTCCCGCGGCTGAGAGTTCTTTGGGCAACACGTCGCGCGCCTTCTCCGCGCGCACTACAAGGATGCGCTCGTTTTCGATGCTTCCCTGTTTCTTGAATTCACGCCCCACCGCTTCGGCGACGAATTCGTCCGGCTGAAGATCGACGTGCAGGTGAAAGTCTTTGACTCGCTGCGCCGTGGCAGGTCCAATCGCAGCGATGCGCACTCCGCCGATTTCACGGGTGTCATCGTATAGCTTGAAAAAAATATCGAAGAACGCTTCAACGCCGTTTGCGCTTGTGAACACGATCCAATCATAGCCATGTGCGTCTTGCACGAGCTCTGCGAACTCGCGCAAGTTTGTCGGTGGCTCGATCCGGATCGTCGGCAGTTCAATGACGTGCGCGCCAAGGGCGCGGAGCTTGTTGCTTAATACGCTGGCCTGCTTTCGTGTTCTGGTGACGACAATTCTTTTTCCCAGAAGTGGGCGCTTCTCGTACCAGTTTAGGCTATCGCGCAACGATACGACGTCGCCAAACACTGCCACTGCCGGCGCTCCAAAATTCTTCGCCGCAACTTTTTGAGCGATGTCCGAAAGCGTGCCTGTCAGCGTTTCCTGTTGGCCCGTCGTCGCCCAGCGAATTAGCGCTACCGGCAAATCGCCCCGCACGCCGTGCTTCAGCATTTCGCTTGTGACGGCTCCTAAGCGCTCCACGCCCATAAGCATCACCTGTGTGCCGCCGAGTTTCGCCAGCGCCGCATAATCGATCGCGCTTTCCCTTTTGGTTGGATCTTCGTGGCCGGTGAAGAATGTCACGTGCGAGTTATGCGCACGGTGTGTCATTGGGATTCCTGCGTACGCCGGTCCAGCGATGGCCGATGTGATTCCAGGCACAATTTCAAAAAGAATTCCCGCGCCGGCGATTTCCTGCGCTTCTTCTGCGCCTCGACCAAACACAAATGGATCGCCGCCTTTCAACCGAACGACCTGCTTTCCTTCGCGTGCTTTTTCGATCAGCAGCGAAGTGATTTCCTGCTGCGTTCGGCTTTCGCCGGGTTGTTTCCCGGCATAAATGATTTCAGCATCGTCCCGTGCCCAGCCGAGCATGTCTGGATTTGCCAAATGATCGTAAAGGATAACGTCCGCGTTTTCGACGCACTCCTTTGCACGCAATGTGACTAACCCGAGATCACCTGGCCCGGCGCCAACTAGATAAACTTTCCCATTTTTGCTTCCGCTCTTACTCATACTCCTAGTCTTGTCCGATTTTTCGTAACAATTCTGCTGCTAATTGGTCGCCTTCGTGGGATTCACCCTCGACTTCAGCTTGCCGCGGCGTCAATGATTCACCTTCGAACACTTGGGCGCGCACTTTCATCTTTCGGTTGCTGATTGTCGCATGCACGCCAACTGGAAAATTGCAATCGACGTGCAGTCGGCTGAGAAATTCTCGCTCTGCCCGCAGACAAAGCAACGTTTGGGGATCGTTTACCGACTTAAGAAATGCTTTTGTGCTTTGATCATCAGCACGAATTTGGAGAGCAATGATTCCCTGGCCGCCCGCTGGAAGAAAAATTTCGCAAGAAAGAATCTCAACAAAGAATTGATCGTCTTCGAACCCGATATCGGTTTGCGTTGGCGAAAAGCCCAGGCGCTCCAAACCCGCGCGAGCTAACACAATTCCGTCCCACTCATTCCCGGCGAGCTTGCGCAGCCGGGTTGGTACGTTACCGCGAAGATCAACGACTTTGATGTCTGCGCGTTTCCAATGCAGTTGACGTTGCCTTCGTACGCTGCCCGTGGCCACTGTCGCGCCACTGGGAAGAGAATCGAGACCACCGGAGTGTTTGGAAATCAGCACGTCATTGATTGGCGCCCGGGGAAGAACTGCCGCGATTTGCGCTCCTAGGCTTGTTTGACTGGGCAGATCCTTCGCACTGTGAACCGCGACATCCACTTCGCCGGCGAGAAGCGCGCGTTCGATTTCCGCCGTGAACAATCCTTTTCGACCAGCAGCGAGGTCGACAATTTTGGAGCTATCGCCTCGTGTAGTAATGATTTTAGTCTCTATCGTGGCGTTCGGATGCGCGCTTCGAATTGCCTTCTCAACCAGCAGAGTTTGTGCGCGGGCAAGGTCGCTGCCGCGCGTGCCGAGGATCATCTTGGAATGTCTCATGGAGCTTGCTGTAGCGGCGGTCTGTGACCGCCGATAACGACTATCCAGAACGATATTCCAATCGAAAAATCTCGCCCATAAACTTCCACTCGTCTGCTGTATTCACCAATCCCGCTCGCACTGAATTCTCTCGAACGTAGTTCCATTTCTCTGAGTATGATTCACTACTTCGCAGCAAATGATCAAAGAATGTCCTTTTGCCAATGAGGCGCAATCACCCTCTGTCGTTGCAGCGTTTTCGAGATCGAATTCTTCAAAGACTTCATCCAGGCGGAAAGCGTTATCTGCCGATCGTCCACTGCAACGAACGCATGCAAGTGATCTGGCATGAGTGCGTAGTTTCCAACCCACGCGCCATGCGTGGGCCCTTGTAACGCGAACTCGATAAAGGCTTCGTGAATTGCCTCGCTCGCCAGCACTTTCTGTCTACGGAATGTACAAGCGGTTACGAAGTAGATAGGCGAGCGAACGTATATCAACTCAAGCCGGTGCAGGCGCCTCTTTCGATCGTCGGCGGTCATAGACCGCCGCTACAGCTCAGATGTGCGAAGCGAATCTTGACTAAGCGCGGAATCGTGCGCAATTTTCGAGCGACGATTCAGCCCTTGTGAGATCGAATCGACAAACTCCGTGACATGATCGTCAATGATCGCTTCGGCTGCAGCGACCTGCTGTCGGCGGAGTTCGAGCGATTGTTCCGCGACAGAGCGTATGGAATCGATGTCGTAAAGATACACCCCTTCCAGTTCATTTACGCTGGGATCGACGTCCCGTGGCACGGCGATATCGATGATGAAGAGAGGACGATCCGATCGGTGCCACAACATCGGCGCGAGTATCTCGGATGTCAGCAACGCCGCCTCCGATGCTGTTGACGTGAGCAGAATGTCGATCTCTCGACATTGCGCCGCCCACTCCTCGAAGGGCACCGCACGTCCGCCTACAGCTTGTGCCAACTCGCGCGCGCGATCCAGCGAGCGATTACTGACGCGAAGATCGGTAACGCCACGCGAGACAAGCGCACGTATCGTGCGCTCGCTGGTTTCACCCGCGCCGAGCACGAGCACTTTGCAATCGCTTAATTTGCCAAAAATTCGTTGAGCTAGTTCAACCGCGACGGAACCGACCGAAACCGCACCGCGCGCAACGTCTGTGTGGGTGCGCACGTGTTTTGCCACTCGAAAGGCGCGTTGAAACAAACGATGCAAATAGGGTCCGACTGCTCCCGATGTTCTGGCCGATTCGTATGCCTTCTTTGCCTGTCCGAAAATCTCGCTCTCGCCAACGACCATCGAGTCGAGGCCCGAAGCGACTCGGAAAAGATGCTGGACGCATTTGTTATCCTCGTAACAGTAAAATGCAGGCGCGTCATTGTCCGAACCGCGATTTACATTTGAAATGAGACACCGCGCAATTTCGTCGGTGGAAATCCCTTTATTTGAGACTCCATAGACCTCCACCCGATTGCATGTCGTCAGCAGCAACGCTTCGGCACAGCCAGCGTCGCGTGCGATGGATTCGGCTGTAGCGTTTCCCGCAAACTGTTCCCGCGTCGCCACGTTCGCGGTGTGATGGCTCACTCCGATGCAGAACAGGTTCATGGGACGTGATGCAGCTCCGCCGTGAATGTGATTCCCCATAGCAGCACCAGAGCAGCGCTGAAGCCTATAATGCACAACGCGGCCACACGTTTTGGCGCGAGCCATTTGAGATGGCGCGCTTGCAAGATTGCCGCGTAAAGAAGCCACAGCGCAACCGCAGCTATCACCTGAATGCGGGGTAATGGGTGGCCGGTAAAAAAGCCGCTCACGATGCCTACAGTATAAAGAGCAAAACCCCACCACAGGAGCCGCGTGATCGCAGCGAACAGGTTGGTCAGCGGCGGTAGATGATAAAAGATTGAATGCAACTGGTGCGTTTTCAGTTGGCGCTCCTGCAGCAGGTACATCACACCGGCGATACAAGCGAGCGCGAACACCCCATAGGCTACCAGCGACATCGATGCGTGAAATTCGAGCCAAGAATTCGATGGGACAGTTCCCGAACGCCTCGTATCGATTGGCGAGATCAGGGCAAAACCTTGCAGCAGCAACACTAGCGGTGCCGTGAATGCCCCCATCAGCGAAAGCCGATACGCGGACCCAACAAGCAGGTAGACTAACGCCACCGACCAGGCGAGAAACACAAAAACTTCAAACAGGTTCGTGATGGGACATCGGCCTAACGCCTGGCCTCGAATCCACAAGAAAGCTGTCTGAAAGAGAAATCCTAGTCCGATTGCCAGGAAATTGAATCGCTTTGGACGGAACACCCCCGTACGCAACTCGATAACGGTGTGCACGACCGCGACGAGAAAACAGAATGTCGAAGCGATGAGAAAATAACGTTCCACTAGGCCAGTTATTTTAGGTTGCCGTGCAAACTTGGCAATTCTACACAGACCCGCCCGCGCGACGGCCGAGCATTCCTGCGCGGTTGCCATAGCAACCCTGATTGACGTTCAGCCACAGTCCGCTAGCGTTCGCGCCGATGGGTTCTGAAACAGTTGAAAGGCTTCGGAGCGCCGTGCGCGATGTGCCCGACTTCCCGAAAAAAGGCATCGTGTTTAAGGACATCACGCCGGTCTTGAGCGACCCCGAATTATTCCGCGCATCTATCGATCTATTTTTGGAACGCTGCCGCGGCAAAGAAGTCGACAAGATCGTAGGCATTGATGCACGTGGTTTTCTATTCGGATCGGCGGTGGCATATGAACTTGGGCTAGGCTTCGTTCCCATCCGGAAACGTGGGAAACTCCCTTACCGGACTGACACGGCAAAGTACTCGCTGGAGTATGGCGAGGCGGAAATGGAAATGCACACCGACGCGGTAGGAAAAGGCGAGCGGGTTGTGCTCGTGGATGATTTGCTCGCGACTGGTGGAACTTCGGCCGCCGCGGCGGCGCTTATCCGAAACGCCGGTGCGGATCTGATTGAGGCGCAGTTTTTGATTGAGCTGGAATTCCTCGAGGGGCGAAAGCGACTCGAGCCGACGCCGGTCACGGCGTTTCTCAAATACTGATTCTCTGTAGCGTCCGCTGTCCTAAGCGAAGGCTTAATGGCAAACCGCCAGCGTGTTGATGACGGCGCATCTACACCGCCACGGAAATTTTGGCTTTTGGATTTGCGATTCTAAGTTGTTCCGGAACACGAGGGGCGATGAAAGCATCTAGAGAACTGGACAAAGTTTTGGCGCATGCCGAAAGCCGCCTCGCGCCCACAGGCAAGCAGCGCCCCACCGAAGTCCTCCCGCTATACAAAAAATTTCTGAAGGTTGAAGAGCACCGGTTGCGCCTGAGGCACCAAGCTGGTGGAGGCGGACGCGAGATTTGTGCGGGTCGAGCGGAACTGGTTGACGTTTTGCTGCGATACGTGTTTGGCGCTGCATCATCCGCGACGACTCGCGGAAATGGGGAGGCTGAGGTTCCCCTAGCGCTAATTGCTCTTGGCGGATATGGCCGGGGCGAACTTAATCCGTTCAGCGACGTCGACGTTATGCTGTTGCATGAGCAGCGCGCCGAAGTTTCGCCGCACTTAAAGGAGATAGTGAACCAAATCCTATACCTGTTGTGGGACAGCGGATTCAAAGTTGGACACTCCACGCGCTCGATCAAAGAAGCCATTGCGCAGGCCAACAGGGACATGCATACGAAGACTGCCATGCTGGAGGCGCGGTTTCTCGCCGGCAACACACAGCTCGCGACAGCATTTCGCGAACAATTTCGTTCTAAATGCGTCGTCGGACACGAACGCGATTACGTCGAGCTGCGGATGGAAGACGAGGTCGCACGCCACAAAAAATTCGGCGACAGCGTTTATCTGCAAGAGCCCAATCTGAAGAGCGGCTGTGGCGGACTGCGCGATTATCAAAACCTGCTTTGGATCACTTACTTTAAAGAGGGTTCACTGAGCACAAACCAACTCGTAGGGAAAGACTGGTTGAGTGAAAGCGATCAACGACGAATCGAACGAGCATACGATTTTCTTCTGCGGTTGCGCACTGATTTGCATTACGCGACCGGGCGCGCCACCGACATACTTCACATGAATTTGCAGGACCAAGTCGCTGCGCGGCTCGGGTATTCCGCTCGAAGAGGCCAGCTTCGAAGCGAGTCGCTCATGCGGGACTGCTACAACCACACGCGAAATATTCTGCGGGTGACGGAGCGAATCACGGAACAATTCGTGACCGGACACGTCACGAGCAAAACGCGCGCTCTTTTCAGTTTTCTTCCCCTGACAAGAGGGCACAAGACTCCGATTGGTGATTCCTTCTATGTTCTAAACAAACAACTTTATCCGGCAGGGCGCGATGTTTTTCGCGATGACCCTGAACAGATGATGCGCACATTCGCGCTAGCTCAGGAGCGTAACCTCGATCTCAGCCCGGAACTAGAAGACCTGTTGAGCAGAAGCCTCCGCCACATAACCAGAACATATCAATATGCGCGCGGACCGCGTGCGATCTTTACATCGATTTTGTCCCAGAAAGGCAGAGTTGGACGCATCCTGCGGCTGATGCATCGGGTGGACTTTCTTGGCCGCTATATCCCCGAATTCGGCCAGCTCACCTGCCTTGTTCAGCACGAGTTCTTGCACCGGTATACTGCCGACGAGCACACGCTGGTGTGCATCGACAAGCTTGATGCATTAGCGGACACCGATAATCCGAAGCTACTTCATTATCGCAAGTTGTTTGAACAACTCCCGGACCCGCTGGTTCTGTATCTCGCCCTTCTCCTGCATGATAGCGGCAAGGCTGTCGGCCGCCCACACTCCGAAGCCAGCGCATTGTTCGCCCAGCGTGTTGCGGCGCGTCTGCAGTTGTCCTCCGAGCAGCGGAAATCGCTGATACGCCTTGTCGATCATCACCTCACCTTGTCCAAAATGGCGCAGCAACGGAATCTCGATGATCCCGCAACAGTCATGGAATTTGCGCAAGTTGTGAAAGATCAGAAAAACCTCGACGCGCTCATGCTGCTTACTCTCGCTGATGGCCAGGGCACAAGCGCCGAGGCCTGGTCGGACTGGAAGGAATCGCTGGTGTGGCAATTGTTTCACCAAACCTCGCGTTACCTCGCCGATCGAAAGTCTTATCACGAACAAACCAGAATCGCGCGCGAAAGCTTGCGCGCATCTGTTGCCGAGAACCTTTCACCGGACTATGCGGAGGAGATTGAAGCGCATTTCGAATATGTGCCTGATCAGTATTTCCGCTCGACGAGCGTGCCGGAGATTATCGAGCACGTGAAGTTGTTCCGGTCTTTTCTGGAGGGCGTATCCAACGCGAAGGAGTTTCCGCTCGCTCCGGCGGTGAAATGGAAGATCGTGCCCGAGCAGGGGCACACAGTGATGACATTCTGCACCTGGAAACGCGAACGGCTCCTGGCAAAAATCGCGGGCTCAGTTTCAGTCGTGCCGTTGAACATTTTAAGCGCCGATGTTTTCCCGCGCGGCGATCACGCGGTTCTTGGCGTTTTCCGCGTGTCCGATGCGAAAGCGCAGCCCGTTTCCAATCGGCGCGATTTTGAGCTTGTCGAGCAAACGTTGCGCCGAGCTTTCGAGGACGAGAACTTCGACTTCGCACCGTCCATCGAAAAAGCGAAGCGCTCGAGCCGTCGCGCCGCAGTGGGAATTGAATTTCCGACTCGCATCACAATCGACAACAAGACCCATCCGACTTACACGCTCATTGAGTTTCAAGCCCCGGACCGCATTGGTCTGCTTTACGATGTCCTCAGCTGCCTCGACCGCGAAAATGTCATAGTACCGCTTTATCGAATTAACACGCAGGCTGGCGCAGCCATCGACACGCTGTACGTGGTGGACGGCTCCAGCCATGCGAAGATCACCGATTCGCAGCGGATTCGGATCGTTCAGCAGCACTTGAAGGATACGATTCTGAGCGGCTCGCCGAAACCGTAGAGAAAAGACGAGCGCTTTTCTTTTTTGCTGCGAACTCTTTTGACATCATGAACGTTCTGATTCTCGCTGCGGGATATGCAACCCGTCTTTATCCACTGACGCTCAACAAAGCGAAACCGCTGCTTGTAGTCGGCGGCAAGCCGATCATCGAATGGCTGGTGGACAATCTCGCGGGGATTCCCGATTTGGAAACGATTTACGTCGTGACCAACCACAAATTCGCGGCGGACTTCCAGGCGTGGAGCCAGAGCTATCATAAACGCCATCCCGAATTTAAATTCAGGATTGTTAATGACGGTTCTACAAGCGATGACGACAAGCTGGGCGCAATTGGAGACATCAACCTTGTCGTCACGCAGGAGAACCTGTCCGACAACAGCCTGCTAATTGCCGCAGGCGACAATTTGTTCACCGATTCTCTGGCAGGTTTCGTGGCGTCCGCGAGGAACACCGAAGTGACTGTTGCGGTCTACGATGTTGGCGACACTGAAGCGATCAAGAAGTACGGCAACGTCGCCGTTGACGCCGAAGGAATCATGACCCGGTTTGAGGAAAAACCACAAAACCCCGAGGGAACGCTGGCCGCAATTGCCCTATATTATTACTCACCTGCGGTTCTCTCGCTGTTGAGAACGTATCTGGATGCCGGGAACAATGCGGATCAGCCCGGCCGTTTTGTGCAGTGGCTCTACACCCGCAAACCGGTGAACACGTTCGAGATCAAAGGCCGATGGCTCGACATCGGAAGCAAGGAAACGCTCGAGAACGCGGACAAAATTTTACGAGCGCCGCATTGAAACGTTGAATCGTTTCACGCCGATATAACGGTTTAAACGAATCACGCCTTTTATTTCAGCCTTCCTTCATCGAACTCAATCAGATCGAAATAAGTTCGAATATCTTTGCGTCCGTCGCCGCCGGCTTCTTTGAGAAAATGCAGGAACCGCGCCTTTTTTGCGGCCGTATCGGGATGGCGCAAAATCATGGCCTCGTTCCATTCTTCGATGGCTTCGGGCGAGTGGTGCTCTCCATTTTTCTGTACCCAGGCAACAATTGCCTGGTCGTCATCCATCTTGTTGGCGATTTCTTCGAATGCATCTCCGTCGATTTTCAGAAACGCGAGTAAATGCTTGTCGAACCCGACGGTTTTATAGTTGTAACCGTCGAGCAAGCCTTTGCGATGCAGTCTTGCCTTATCAATCAAACGCGGCAGATGAACGTAACCGCCGAGTTTCTGGTAAGGACTGCGTGGATGCAGTCTTCGCATGAACTGATTGTTGCTATGTGGCCGGCAACGGTTGCGCTACGGCATGTTGAAAACTGGACTCCGCCGGCCGCGATACGGCCGGCTCTTGTTTCCCGAGCAGTTCTCCTTGCGCCAAATCGATTTGTCCTATGGCGAGTTGGCCGGAAAACATCCCGCCTTTTTCCACGCTAATCGCCCTCGCTGTCACATCGGCCTCCAGCGAACCCTTTCTATGAACGGTTACGGATTGAGCGATAATCTCTCCAGACATTCTGCCTTTGATTTCGATGTGCTCCGCGCGCACCCTCCGAAAACAGTGAACGTCAGCTTTGCGATCAACGACTACGTGCCGCGCGCTGATGCGTCCGGGGATTTTCCCTGAATAGTTAATTGTCGCGGTATCGCAATGCAGATTACCGCGCAGCCTGCCTTCAATCAAAGCGGACTGGCACTCCACACTGCTGCTGGCAAGATCACCTTTGCCGGAAAGATGTACGTTGCCACGGGTGCGAATGCTTCGACTGAAACCACTGGTGATTTTGTAATCGCGCAGATCAATGTGTGCGCTGCAGGACGGACAGATTGTCGATGTCGCGGCGCCAGATACCTCCTGTTTGCGTTTACATTCGAAGCACTCGACGACCGAACTGGTTTGCCGCTTCCAAAAATCCTCGAGTTTGCCAAAAAGAGATGAGGAAGCTTCTGGCGCAGGCGCTTCTTCGGTCGTCCGCAGCTTGAGGACCGGTTTCGGTACGAACGGAGTAAAAGAGCGGCCGCACTGGCGGCACATCGAACTCTTGGCCGCCGCGTATTCCATCTGCTTAAAGCCGCAGTGCGGACACTCCGCACTGACTTTTGCAGGCGATGGATTGGCCACTGTATGCTTGCCGAAACCTTTCCTCTACGCGCGCGCTCCGAATGCGGCCTTAATCGGCTCGCTAGGCCGCACAACTTCAGGACGCGGTGCAGCTTTTATGGCGCCGGTGGTGACTTCGGATTTCCCGATAAAAGTTGCGCCCTCTTCAATTACAAGACGCGCCGCTTTGAGATCTCCCTGCAACACGCATTTGGATTTCAATTCGCAGCGCTCGCCAACCATGATATTGCCGTGCACCTTGCCATAGACGGTGATCGATTTGGTTTTGATCTCACCCCGAATCTCAGCGTTCTCACCGACCGTCAAAACGCCGTCAGAGTTGATGTCGCCCTCGACTTTGCCGTCAATAAGCAGTTCTTTTTGGAACTTGATCGAGCCTTTGATTTCGACATCGCTCGAAAGAATGTCTTTGCCTCCGTGGTCTGCCATAGGATTAGGTTTTGGATTTGGATTATCGATTATGTTTGGTTTTGGTGGTGCCTCTTCGCGACTCGCAAGATGATTATTCTCATCTGGAGCCGGAGTCCGCAGTTCTTCTCGAATCGGGGGCGCCGGCTTTTGAGGGACGAATCTTTTGAGCATCTCTAGTAATGTGACACTCGCCGATGCCTGTCAACGGATTCTCTTTTATGAATGAAAAGTTTTTTTCGATTATCGTTCAACAGCCACTCGGTAGAGCTTGCATGCCGAAGTTTGCGCAGAAAAAACGAGGAACCTTGGCGCATGGCTGGGCGTTCGATCTAAAACGCGGCAGAGCGATTCCCGCGGAACTGGCTCGTTCAGGATGGCCGCAGAATTTTGTGCCACGCGGTCGGAATCGTACGCGAAAACCCATGCCACGTGGCGTTTCGCGAGAATCGCGCGTGCTTCTTGCAAATTCTCCGAAAGAAAAAATCGCGCGCTGTCCTCAATTCCGTTAAGACTCTCGTGCGAGCTTCCAGCTACTCCAGGCTGCCCTGACCAATAGGCAATCGATGGCGAAAGCCACCACGGTGCAAGAAACGGATGTACCTCGGGCGATCGCAAACTGAGCGAAAGATCGCGAATCTGAGCGGATTCAATCCGTCGTTCCATCCGGGAAGCCAATTGCGCTTCGTTTGGCCAGAGCCGTTCGTCCCAGTCTCGTAAAATCGGGAATATCGACAATACGAACGCAATCCAGACCGCGGCACTTGATTTAATCGGCGCGAGCGACGCCGGAAGCGCGAGCGCAAAAATCAAAACAAAAAAATAACCCCAACGCGCTTGCCAGACGGTGAGCAAATAAGTGGTGACGAGGAGGACGTAGATTGGTAGGGGGCGACCGCCGGGCGCGCCGCTTTTTGGCGTTCTGAAGGCCGTCCACATCAACACCGGTGCAACGAACAGCAGATACCCGCACCAGTTCAACCAGACTGGATTCGTCGGTGAAACGTGCGCGAGTTCCCCGATGGTGCGCGCCCAATTGTTAAAATGACCGGTGGACTCAAGGATCGCGAACGACGGAACCCGCCGTTCGATTGCGAACGCGATGGCAATAATCGCTGCGAACAAAATCCATCCCGCGCGACGATCACGCGCGAAAACCGCGCGGCGATTCAACACAAGAGCCGTGGCCATCACTATCAGAAAGAGGACAAGCGGCTCGTAAGCCGAAACCCAGATCGCCAGCGCCCAGGCAGCAGCGCTCGTCAGCCACCACGCGCTCGCCATGTTCGTGGCCTGCAGAGTTTGCGAACTCCAGCCTGCGCAAATCGCGATCGCGATCAGCAGAATCAGCAACGATTGATGATCTGGTCGTCCAAGCACCGTGCCATGAACAAGGATGGGGCTGATCGCATATAAAATCAGCGTTACCCAGCGATACCGGAATTTCATTCGGCGCGACCACCACCAAAGAAACCAGGCGCCAAGCAGCGCGAGCAATGGCGAAACAAACGCGCCAGCCAGATCGAGTGCATGCGCCGTGAACGGATTCAGGAAAAGCGACAATGCGACGATGAGATAGTCCAGCGGCGCAGTCGTGTGCGGGATCGTCTCCTGCGGAAAATTCTCAAACGCATGATGCCGGATGATGAGTCCCGGCTTTTCCTTCACCATCTGCGCACGCGTCATGCGCGCGTAACAATCAGCATCGGCGAAGTAAACATTCCCAGCGACAAAAACGTCCTGATAATTGGCGCAACGTGTCGCCAGAATTAAGGCGCTGAGGAGCGTGATCTCGAAAACGATCAGCGCGAAACGTCCCACGTGTTGCACGGGATCGACAATGACAAGTCCGCGACCGAAAATCGAAAATTAAATGGGCCCGCCAGGATTCGAACCTGGGACCAAGGGATTATGAGTCCCCTGCTCTAACCGCTGAGCTACAGGCCCGACGCGCTGCAACGCGCGAACATCGAATATTCAATGTCCAACGTCCAATTTTCACTGCACGAACAGGGTGGCGCGCAAGTGCTGCGAATCGGCTTGTTAATTATTTAGACGTTCGACAACGATGCGGCCCCTTCTTGAATTAGGGCGTCGAGCTTGTTCAGGTCGATCGGTTTTACCAAGTGATGGTGGAAACCTGCCTCGCGGCTTTTGCGGATATCTTGTTCCATTCCGAAACCAGTGAGAGCAATTCCGAGAGGCGGTTTCGAGGCGAGCTTCTGGATCAGATCTATTCCACTCCCATCGGGTAAACCCAAATCGCTGATGAGCACGTCAAATTCCTCTTTCGCGCTGAGCTCGAGGGCAGATTGAAAAGTGAGTGCCGATTTCACCTGATAACCCCGCCGCCGAAGCAGACTCGTAAGGGAACGATTGGTGTCTTCGTGATCTTCGACCAGCAGAATCCGCATGGGCTGGCGTTCGGCCAATCTCGGCGAAAGCGCGGGGGCGATTTGAGCCTCCACTTTTTCGGAGGTGGGAAAAACCAACGCGAACTTCGAGCCTTTATTTCGGCCGTCGCTTTGCGCAGTAATCGTTCCTTTATGCGCTTCAACAAGAGTTTTGCTGATCGCCAGCCCGAGACCGAGACCGCCTAATTGAGTCCGACCGCCTTGTTCGAATGCATCAAAAATTTTTGGTAGCGCTTCCGGCTCAATTCCCATGCCGGTATCTGCAATCTCGACGCGCAATTTTCCGTCTGAATCGTTGGTGGTCGTAATCGTGATTTGTCCGTTTGGCGGCGTGAATTTCACCGCGTTGTTGATCAGATTCCAAAAGATTTGCTGCAGTCGCGCCGGGTCTGCACGCATATGCACTTTTTTCGCGCTAAGATTGAGGGACGGCTTCAAATGTTTTCGATCGATTTCCGGCCGACAGATTTCGAGGGCGTTTTGCAGCAACGTATCGGCATCAACAATTTCAAAGTTGAGCTGCACCTTGCCGCGATCGATACGCGTCAGATCCAGCAAGTCGTCGATGAGTCGCGCTTCCAATTCCACGTTACGGCGAATCATCTTCAGCGATTCGCGAACATCCGGACGGACGTCCGGCTCATTCTCCAGCTCGAGAGCAGTAGCAAGCACGGGCGTCAGTGGCGTTCGCAACTCGTGACTCAGCATGGCCAGGAATTGATCTTTGGCCAGATTCGAACGCGCCTTCTCTTCCAGCTCCAGATTGGTTTTTTGTAGCTCGGTCGCCAGCGATTGCGACTGCGTGAGCAGATTCTCTGTTCGCGTGCTTGCTTCGATCGTATTGAGCACGATGCCGATGCTCTCGGTCAGTTGATCCAAAAATGCCTGGTGCGCGGGGCTGAACCGTTCAACTGAGGAAAGTTCCATCACCGCTTTGACTTCGCCTTCGAAAAGAATCGGCAACACTACGACGTTCATTGGGTGAAACTCACCCAGACCGGAACTTATCTTCGCGTAGCTGCCTGGCACATCGCTCAAAAAGATCCGCCGCTTTTCCAAAGCCGCTTGTCCGACCAATCCTTCTCCGATTTTGAAACGATTCTTCGCGCCATCCCCGTCGTGTTGAGCATACGTTGCTAGCAGGTTGAGCCCGGACTCGCCGTTCGGAGTATCGATCATGTAGAGTGCACCTCGCTGCGCCGAGACTAGCGGCGCTAGCTCCGACAAAATCAATTTTCCAACGGTGAGAAAATCGCGTTGCCCCTGGAGCATTCGGGTAAATCTCGTTAGGTTAGTCTTAAGCCAGTCCTGCTCCTCGTTGCGCAGGGTTGTGTCCCGCAGGTTCCGGATCATTTCGTTGATCAATTCTTTGACGAACGCGACCTCACCTTGGGCCTCAACCATAATCGATCGCGTGAGATCGCCTTTGGTGACTGCCGTAGCAACATCAGCAATAGCGCGAAGCTGCGTGGTGAGATTTGCCGCCAGTCGATTGACGTTATCGGTCAAATCGCGCCATGTTCCCGCGGCGCCTGGCACGTTTCCCTGTCCGCCGAGTTTTCCTTCTACGCCCACCTCGCGCGCGACAGTGGTGACCTGATCGGCAAATGTCGCCAGCGTATCGATCATGTTGTTGATCGTCTCGGCGAGCTCGGCGATTTCGCCTTTGGCTTCGAGGAAAAGTTTTCGTTTTAAATCGCCGTTTGCGACTGCGGTCACGACTTGTGCGATGCCGCGTACCTGATCCGTCAGGTTAGAAGCCATAAAGTTGACGTTATCGGTAAGGTCTTTCCAAGTCCCTGAAACCCCTTTCACCACAGCCTGCCCACCTAGCTTTCCTTCCATGCCCACCTCGCGCGCTACGCGAGTGACTTCATCGGCGAACGATGAAAGTTGATCGACCATCGTGTTTACGGTGTCTTTTAACTCAAGGATTTCGCCTTTTACGTCCACGGTGATCTTCTTGCTGAGATCGCCAGTGGCGACAGCAGTGGTCACAGCAGCGATGTTGCGCACTTGTGTCGTTAGGTTCGAGGCCATGAAATTGACGTTGTCGCCCAAGTCTTTCCACACACCCGCCAGGCCGCGTACATCAGCTTGTCCACCCAGCTTGCCTTCGCTACCGACTTCGCGAGCCACGCGTGTCATCTCGGAGCCGAACGAGCGAAGTTGTTCCACCATCGTGTTGATGGTGTCCTTCAATTCGAGAATTTCGCCTTCTACGTCGACCGTGATTTTTTTGGACAAATCGCCCATCGCGACCGCGGTGGTCACAGCGGCGATGTTACGGACTTGCCCGGTAAGGTTGGATGCCATCGAATTCACCGAATCGGTCAGATCCTTCCAAGTACCGGCTACACCGCGCACATCGGCCTGGCCGCCGAGCTTGCCTTCTGTTCCAACTTCACGCGCGACGCGTGTTACTTCCGCTGCGAATGACGAAAGCTGGTCCACCATCGTGTTAATGGTGTTCTTGAGTTCAAGAATCTCGCCTTTGACGTCCACTGTGATCTTTTTGGTGAGATCGCCGGTAGCCACCGCCGTTGTGACAGCGGCGATATTGCGCACCTGCGCGGTGAGGTTGGACGCCATGAAATTGACCGAGTCAGTCAAATCCTTCCATGTGCCGGCAACGCCTTTCACATCGGCCTGCCCGCCGAGCCTGCCTTCCGTGCCCACCTCGCGGGCCACACGGGTCACTTCCGCCGCAAACGAGCGGAGTTGATCCACCATCGTATTGATGGTGTCCTTGAGTTGGAGAATTTCACCGCGCACGTCAACGGTGATCTTTTTGGACAAGTCACCCTTAGCCACAGCAGTGGTGACATCTGCAATGTTGCGGACCTGTGCGGTTAAATTGGACGCCATTGAATTCACTGAATCAGTCAGGTCCTTCCATGTTCCCGCGACGCCTTCGACAGCAGCCTGACCTCCAAGGTTTCCTTCCGTGCCGACTTCGCGAGCCACGCGCGTGACCTCTGAGGCGAAGGACGAAAGCTGATCCACCATCGTGTTGATCACGTTTTTCAATTCCAAAATTTCGCCTTTAACCTTGACCGTGATCTTTTTCGAGAGATCGCCGTTTGCCACAGCCGTAGTGACTGCGGCAATGTTGCGCACTTGCGAGGTGAGGTTGGACGCCATCGAGTTGACCGAGTCGGTCAGATCTTTCCAGGTGCCTGAAACGCCTTCGACTTTCGCCTGGCCGCCAAGTTTTCCTTCGGTGCCGACTTCGCGAGCCACGCGCGTGACCTCGGAGGCGAACGAACGCAATTGGTCCACCATCTTGTTGATGGTGTCCTTCAATTCGAGCAATTCCCCTCGAACATCCACAGTGATTTTCTTGGCAAGATCGCCGTTTGCCACAGCGGTGGTGACTGCGGCGATGTGGCGCACTTGCGAAGTCAGATTGGACGCCATGAGATTGACGTTGTCGGTCAAATCCTTCCAAGTCCCAGCCACCCCTTTGACCTTTGCCTGGCCGCCCAGTTTGCCTTCCGTGCCGACTTCGCGCGCGACGCGCGTCACCTCCGATGCGAATGCACCGAGTTGTCCCACCATCGCATTTACCGTTCGAGCTGTATGCAAAAATTCACCCTTCAGCCGTGAGCCTTCGATCTCGGTGGCCATTGTTTGAGACAAATCTCCTTTTGCGACCGCTCCAATGACTCGCGCCATCTCGCTCGTAGGTCGCACCAGATCGCCGATCAAATCGTTGATCGACCCGATTGCGTCGGCCCAGGAATTGGTCACTTCGCCGATAGATGCGCGCTGCGTAATCCGACCTTCTTTGCCAACAACGCGGCCGATGCGCTCCAGTTCCCGCGCCATGCGCTGGTTGGTTTCGATCACCGTATTAAATGTGTCTGCAATCTTGCCCGGCACACCGACCCAATCCTCCGGCAGTCGCGCGGAAAAATCGCCGCGCTTAAACGCCATCAATGCGGCAAGGAGTTCACGGGTGTTGAAATCATTTCCGTTAGTTTGCGCGCGATTGTGCTTTCGCAGTTTTTTTGTAAGGGGAGCTTTTTTCATAGAGTAGTCCTCGCAAATGGTCTTCTACTTACCATCGCGAAATCGAGGCGTGATATTGGAACGATCATATTCCAGAGCCGTAGGGTAATCGGTCAATTAATCGCTCCAGGCCGCATTTTTTTTAATAAACCCGCCGCCAATGGGTTTAGTCGCACAAAAAGTTTGCGAAGCGGACGATAGCGCTTCCACGGCACGCAAAACAGTCCCCTGTTCGGATGGCAGGACTGAAGACGTTTGCGGCTGATCAACGGCTCGCCAATGTCGATAAGCTGCGCAAGCGAAAGCCAAAAATGATCGCCAGAACGCCCATTATCACTGCGTACCAAGCGATAATCCAGATTAGCGCCGCCGCACCAGCGAGCGGGTTCCACAAGAGAAGACCCGCAAAAATGATCGAAGCCAGGCCCAGCAAAATAAGAAACCATTCGCCCTTAATTTCCCGACGCATTTTGATTGCCAGAGCGATTTCAGTTGCGCCGATCATCATTGCCCAGGCTGCGATGTAAACGACCAGCGCAAGTGCGGTTACTGCCGGCGCGTGGAAAGTAAGCAAGCCGACGATAATTCCGAGAATTCCGATGATCAGATTGAATCCCCAATCCGAATCCGACGCATGATGGCCAATCGCCCCTACGACGCGAAAAATACCGTCAATCAACATCCAGGCTCCAAAGAACAGCACAAGTGTCGCGGCGGCCATAACGGGATGGGTAAACGCGATTATTCCGAAGATAATTGCAGCGACACCCCGTAAAACTGGAATCCACCAATGACGTTTTAAGGTTTCAAGAAGCATGCGGCCGTTTTAGAGACAAGCCTTTCGGAACGCAAGCGCATTCCGATGCCGTGACTATTGCGCGCGTCGCACCAGTGCTGCGCCGGACAACTCATTTAGCAGCAGGCCACTACAGCCCGCACTTCGCACCAGCCTCAGGAATACTCGAGCGAGTTCGGAGGAGCGAAGCCAAATACGTATCAACAGAAGGCGCAGTAGTGATTCGCGTTAGATTGGTAGGCGTTTCGAGACGCGAAAAAATTGCGTACGCGATTTTGCTTCGGGGCACACTCTTCTCGCCGTAGCCGGAGGGAACATTACTCGACCAATACCGAACGTACTGACCGTCGGGGCGAGTTTCCATTCCCAGGAAAATCGTGGAATGTCCGTGCTCGTTTCTTCCCACCTGGCGCGACCAGAAAATCTTCATGAAGTCACCCGGCTTCGCCTGGTCGATATTGTCGAAATTTCGACCAAGCCGCAGCTCGTGAAACAGACGCGCCGTGCCTGGGCCATTAGCGTTCCATCGTCCCCAGACGTCTTCTCCATCGTGCTGGTCGCGAATGATCAAATGCTCGAGGGTGCCATAGTCCAAACTAAGCTGACCGCGTTCGCGCAAAGCTTCGATCGTCCTGATAAAGACCAGATACGTCGCACCCGAACAGAAACTCGGCCCCGCGGGAATGATAAAGAATTTTCCCGACTCAAAATGTGCCGAGGATTGCAAACGAATCTTTGCAAAATGCGAAACAGAGTAACGACCACCTTTCGGCATTTGCCTCACCTGTTCCAGAACCACGTCGTTGCAATCGCCAGCGAACGAGAACCGCGGGGCCACGCTGAGAACGACTATCGCAATCCACGCAGCTCGGTTTGTCACGGCGGATAAGTAAACACCGAAACATGATCTCGCAACGGCAAGCGCGACAAGGAACGACGGCTTGGGAAGCCGTCACTCCTTGAGTGCGTTGGCGTTGCCGTCGGACGTGTGCTAAACGAAGTGCATGCTGCGCTTCACGAAAATGAATGGCGCCGGGAACGATTTTGTTCTGTTTGATAACAGGACAGAAAGCATCGCTTTGGGTCGCAACCAGATCGCGCAATTGTGTGATCGGCACCGCGGCATCGGCGCCGACGGCATCCTGTTACTCGAAAACCCAACAAACCACGCGGATTTTCGGATGCGCTATTTCAATGCCGACGGCGGCGAAGCGGAGATGTGTGGCAACGGCGCGCGTTGCTTCGCACGCTTCGCGAACAAAGTCGCCGGTCAGAAGGGAAAAATTTCTTTTGAAACGCCGGCCGGCGTGATTTTCGCGGAATTGAAAGGCGATTTGGTGACCCTTCGAATGACCGAGCCCACTGATCTGCGACTCGACGTCGACTTAGCCATGGCAGCTGAAAACAAGACCGTTAACTTCATCAACAGCGGTGTCCCGCATGTCGTGATCGCCGTCGCAAAAATCGATGATGCCGATGTGCGCCGCGACGGCGCGGCGATCCGTCACCACAAAATGTTTTCACCGAACGGCACAAACGTGAATTTCATCGAGAAACGCGGACCGAACAAAATCGCCATCCGCACCTATGAGCGCGGCGTGGAAGACGAAACGCTCGCGTGCGGCACGGGAATAGTCGCCAGCGCGCTAATCTTTGCTGCCAGTGAGAAAAGCAGCAGCCCGATCACGGTACTGGCGCGGGGTGGCGACGAACTTCAGGTCGGTTTTGAGAAAGTTGAGGGAAATTTCCGCAACGTCACGCTCACCGGTCCGGCGGAGTTTGTTTACGAAGGAACGATCGAGATTTGAACTCCATAAGTTGGTGTTCTGTCATTCCGAGCGTAGTCGAGGAATCTCTAATTTTGGATATTCACAGATGTCTCGACTTCGCTCGACATGACAATTGAATAGGAAGTATGTTTCGAGGCACGTTCACGGCATTGGTTACGCCATTTCGCGATGGCGGCATTGACGTTTCTCCTTTCGAACAACTGATCGAAACACAAATCGCCGCGGGTATCACTGGAATCGTCGCGAATGGCACGACCGGCGAATCACCCACACTCTCCCACGAAGAACGAGAACAAGTCATTCGTGTCGCAGTCGCCAAGGCGAACAAACGTTGCCTCGTGCTCGCAGGCACAGGTTCAAACTCTACACAGCACGCCATCGCCGATACAAAGCGCGCCGAGGAGCTCGGAGTGGACGCCGCGCTTCTCGTTGGGCCATATTACAACAAGCCGAGTCAGGAAGGACTCTTCCGTCATTTCAAAGCAATCGCCGAGGCCACGTCGCTGCCCATCATGCTCTATAACATCCCCGGCCGCTGCGGCGTGGACATCGTGCCCGAGACCGTCGCTCGTCTGGCCAAACAATGCCGCAACATCGTATCGATCAAGGAAGCAAGCGGTAGCGTGGAGCGCGTTGGTGACTTGCGCCGGCGTTTGCCCGATGCATTTACAATTTTGAGCGGCGATGATTCGCTCACGCTCCCGTTTATGGCCGTGGGTGCTGCCGGTGTCGTGAGCGTAGCCTCGAATTTGTTTCCATCTGAAGTGTGCGCGCTCGTGCGCGCGGCCGAATCGGGCGATTTGAAATTGGCGGAGAAAATGCACAGGAAACTGCTGCCACTGTTCAAAGATCTGTTTATCGAGCCCAATCCGGTTCCTGTGAAGACAGCGCTCGGTTGGCGTGGCGGGATGTCATCCGAAGTTCGTTTGCCGTTATGCGAAATGAGCGAAGCGAACCGGGCCCGCCTGCGCAAGACGCTGGAAGACTTCGAATCAAAGCGGTAGCTCGTGTTGGTGCAGGAACTCCGCTGAGGACAGCGAACGCTACAGCGTCTAAACTGCGCGGCTATGAAGGAAGCTCAGGTGCGCGTGTTGTTGATTGGCGCGGCTGGCCGCATGGGAAAAACGGTTCTCGATTTGGCGCAGAGCGACCGAGAAATCGAGATCGCCGCGCAATGCGATCTGGGCGATGCAATCGAACCGGCGATGAAAAATTGTGATGTGGCCATCGACTTCAGTCAGGCCGACAGCACTGATGAAATCTGCCCCGCAGCGCTGAAGCATGGCAAACCGCTCATCATCGGAACGACTGGCCACTCTCAGCAGCAACGTAAAATCATTGAAACAACAGCGCACTCGGTACCGATTGTGTTGGCCTCGAATTTCAGCGTCGGAGTCAACGTGCTCTTTTGGCTGACGCAAAAAGCTGCCGAATTCCTCGGTCCGGATTTCAATCCGACGATAGTTGAAACGCATCACAAAATGAAAAAAGATGCTCCGAGCGGGACAGCCAAAACACTGGCTGAAATTTTGAAAGCTGTGCGAGACAGCGAAATACCGGTTCAATCAATTCGCGAGGGTGACGTTGTCGGCGAGCATACCGTAATTTTCAGTGGCCCAGGCGAATCCTTGGAGCTAACGCATCGCGCAGCAAATCGCGGAATTTTTGCAGGAGGCGCATTACGCGCAGCGAAGTGGATTATCAACAAACCGCCTGGACTGTATTCGATGCAGAATGTGCTGGGGCTGTAAACCTGTAGGGCGTTTCTGTGAAACGCCATGGCGTCTGACACAGACGCCCTACAATTCATTCGACGGTCAGAGACCGCCCCTACGGAGGAAATGAGAACCGCAGTCGCACTGGGCTCGAATATTGGCGATCGACTTGAGAATTTGCGTGCAGCGCGAAAGGCAATTCTCGACCTGCCAAATGTAAAGGCGCCGATTCTTTCGTCGGCGATCTACGAAACTGAACCGGTCGGTTGCGAAGCGGGAGCCGGAAAATTCTTGAATGCGGTCATTGAATTTGATTATGACGATGATCCCGCGCGTTTGCTTGAGCACCTGATTCAAATCGAGGAAACGTTAGGCCGCAAACGGGATCATCCACGGAACGTTTCGCGAATCATTGATGTCGATCTGCTCTATTGCGGCGCACAACAAATCAACGACGGACGATTGCAACTGCCGCATCCGCGGCTGCACCTAAGGGAGTTTGTTCTTCGACCTCTCGCCGATATCCGCCCCAACTTGCTGTTGCCAGGCCAGAAGAAAAATATTCGAGAATTGCTTCCCGAAGCTGAACAGTCTGGCGGCGTCGTCCGCTACGCGGACACATGGTAGTCTTTGGGAAATCCAAAAGCGGCAGAGCACTGCCGCACTCCAAAACGTGGCCGGCATAGCACCCGCGTTTCAGGCGCTTGCGTTTTGGAGTGCGGCGCTGCAGCGCCGCTTTTCGCCACAGCTTGCGTTCTGAAATGGGCAGCTGATCTTGCGAGCAAGCGCAATGAAAGATTTTCGCGAGATGAAGCAACGTGGTGAGAGGATCACCGCGCTCACGGCGTACGATTATCCCACTGCGCGTTTGCTCGATGAGAGTGGCATCGACATCATCCTCGTGGGCGACTCCGTAGGCATGGTGGTTCTGGGTTATCAAGACACTACGGATGTAACATTGGACGAAATGCTGCATCACACGCGTGCGGCGGCACGTGGGGTCAAACAGGCGTTGCTAGTCGCGGATATGCCGATTCACACTTACGACACTCCGGCGAAAGCTGCGGAGACGGCCAGAAAATTTGTCGATGCCGGTGCGCAGGCGGTGAAGCTCGAAGGCGGTGTGAGTCATGTTGCGCAAATCGAGGCGATCACGCAGGCGGGAATACCGTTCATGGCGCACATCGGCATGCTGCCGCAAAGTGTGCGCGAGCAAGGCGGCTACCGAATCAAAGGCCGCACGCAATCGGAGATCGAAGAATTGCTGGCGGACGCCCGTGCGGTGGAAGAGGCCGGGGCATTTTCCGTTGTGCTCGAAATTGTTCTAGCCGATGTCGCTAAGCAGATCACTAACGCGATTGGCATTCCAACGATCGGGATCGGCTCGGGCGAGCATTGCGACGGACAAATCCTGGTCACGCACGATTTGATTGGATTGTTTCCGTGGTTCACCCCGAAATTTGTGTCGCCCGAAGCGCGTGTGGCGGAGGAAATACGCCGGGCTGCCCGTGCATTTATCGAGCGAACAAAGAGCAGCAGAGGAATTTCATAGGCATTCTTTCATTAACACCTGGCTTCAGCCAGGTGCAATCTGAAGCGAAAACGCTTAGCCGTTTTAACGGCTTTGAAATATTCCGAAGCCGTTGAAACGGCTAAATCCTGTCAGCTTGCGCAACACCGGACTGAAGTCCGGTGTTAATGAAACAGTGAAGGGAACTACGTGAGAATGGCTCGCCAATCGAAGTGTGATATCTTTGCAGGCGCATGAGGGTTTCCGATTTCGACGAGATCGACCACTTCGAGACCGAAGGTCTGCTAACGGGTAGCAAGGAGCGCAACTGGCTCTGGCTCGGGTTAATTGTGTCGCTAGCGATACATTTCGGGCTGTGCACCTATTTTTATCGCACGCGTTTCGCGTCTGCTGACGCGGCGTTCGCCCAAAACGAGCAGACGCCCACGTTCAAGGTGAAGCGCGTTCTTGATTCGAACCTGGATAAGAGCAGTGCCGATCAACTTAATCCCGCCGCGAAACCGAATCCTGACAACAGCGACGTGCAATTGCCGGATGAGAAGAAGTCATTCGACAAATTGCTGGAGGAAGTTCAAGCGAGCACAGCGCTGCCAGATGACATGCGCGACGTGTTGCCCGACCAGCCGAAAGTGGACCAGCCGGACGTTAATTCTGTTATGAACGAGATCGAACGTTCCACGGCGCAAACTCTTTCCAATGATCCGAACGCGGCGCATGAGCAATCTTTACTGAACAACAGCTCGGTGTCTGGTCGCCCACAGCCTGCTCTTAGCGGAACAGAGCTGGCCACAAGCACGGCGATCAAACGGCCAAACACCTTCACAAGCAAGTTGCCAGGAGATAGCGCTGGTCCAAACAAAGGACACGCGCCGGGCTTCAGCGATTTGGACCAGTTGCTGGCGCAAAAGGGTCCGCTCGGGTCAGGCACAAAATTGCGTCTGCCAGACGATCAGATTTTCGAGTACGACAGCGACGTGCTGCAATCGAGCGCAATTGGTCAACTGCAAAAGCTCGGCACACTCATTCAGCGCAATGCGAAGGCGACATTTTCCGTGGAAGGCTACACGGATTCATTCGGCACATTTGAATACAATCTTCAACTGAGTCAGCGCCGGGCCGACAGCGTAAAACGTTATCTGGTCCAGACGATGGGAATCAACCCAGCGCAAATCCAGACGCACGGATACGGTGCAACGAAATTCCGCGCGTCCGCGAACGGCTCAATTGAAGAGCAAAGCTCCAATCGCCGCGTCGAAGTCGTGGTGCGCACGACCGAAGGCTAGTCCTCACTTGTTCGCGAAATTGTAGGGCGTCTGTGTCAGACGCCACCGGCAAGTCGGCGTTTTCCCGGGTGGCGTTTCACAGAAACGCCCTACAGACTACCAGTTTTTGATCCAGAGAGTTTGCTGCGTGGCAGGCGGATTCGGCGTAGGCGATGGCGCCACTGCAGCGGTGCTCCAGAGATCGAACGTGGGATTATAGCCCTTGGGCGCTGTGGATCGTAGTGATTGGCGGTCGAATAACCGTAGGTGTTTCCAAAAGGATCTGCGAAGCGGTAACATTGCTGCTCCCTCCCGTTCCGACAGCATGTTTGGCTTGAATGCGAAGTGACCGCGTACTGCGTCAGCGGCGGGTTCAAAGCGGTGCCGCGATGTTGCGGCTCTAATCGTCCACAGTAGACTCGCTCCGGTCTCGAGATTTGCTGTCTCCAGATAAACCGCGGTAGAGCACTAGGCTCGCTGCACGGTAGAGCGCTGCGTTTGCGCTCGTGGATCGAGCATGGTGCGTGCATCGAGCGCGTCTGTAGCTGTGTTTGCAGTTGGATCCCTTGGATAAACCCCATTATCCGCCTTGTAACTTTCGCAGCGCTGCGGACATAGCAGCGATTTCGGTTTCGGCGCGCGCGCGAGCGGCTTTATTTCGGGCGTAGCCGGCGGTGCTTAAAACTAAGCCCGCAAGAATAGCGATGATGCTAACGACGACTATTAGCTCAATTAGGGTGAAGCCGGTGTGGCGGCGCTTGTGCCAAGCGCCGATCTGGGTGGTAAGTCGTTTGACACAAACGCTTCTACACGTTTTGGGGGAAACTTCTTTCGTCATTCGTTATTCGTGTTTCGTCATTTCGGCGAAGCCGTTCACGTTTGTTCTTGCAAGCCAGTGATGATGCTGATGAGCGGCGTGAAGAGAGCAAGCACGATCGTGCCGACGATTATCGCCAGGAACACGATCATGATCGGTTCCAGCATCGAGGTGAGAGCGGCTACAGCGTTGTCGACCTCGTCATCATAGACGTCCGCCATCTTTAGAAGCATTTCCGGAAGCTTGCCGGTCTCTTCGCCCACATCGACCATGCTGACGACCATTGGCGGAAACTGTTTGCTGGCTTCAAGCGGTTGCACGATCGATTCGCCTTCTTTGACGCTATCGTGCACCCGCGCGATTGCGCGAGCGATAGCAGCATTGCCCGCAGTTTCACGCGTGATATTTAAGGCCTGCAAAATCGGCACACCGCTGGTGACCAATGTTCCCAATGTGCGGGCGAAACGAGAGATTGCCGTTTTGCGATTTAAATTGCCGAAGAGCGGCATGCGCAGTTTGAGATTATCAATCGCGAGTCGCCCTCCACGCGTGCGACCGATGAAGTTATAAAGAAAACCAATGGCCACTATGATTCCGACCAAGATCAAGCCATGATTTTTCATGAAGCCGCTGAAGCCGATGACGAACTGCGTGACCGGCGGCAGCGGTTTGTCGCCGAGCAGGTCGTGAAAAATTACCTCGAATCGCGGCACGATGAATATCATGAGAAAGCACAGGATCCCGATCGCCATCGTCATCACGATGAGCGGGTACACCATCGCCGAGATGATCTTGTTTCTGATCCTGGCCGCTTTCTCCTGAAATTCGGAAAGCCGGGTAAGCACCAACTCGAGCACGCCGCCGACCTCGCCCGCTCTGATCATGCTGACGTACAGATCGTTAAAGATTTTCGGATGCAGAGCCAAAGCGTCGGAAAACGTGCTGCCGCTCTGCACAGAGTCGGCGAGCTTGTCGATTGTCTTTTTCATTACCTTGTTGCGTTCCTGCTTTGCCAGAACATTTAAGCTTCTCAGCAGCGGCAAGCCGGAATCGATCAGCGTCGCCAGTTGGCGAGTAAAGATCATCAGGACTTTTGACTTAACCTTTCTGCGCTGGAAAAGAACAATGCCTTTTTTCGCGCGGTGCTTTCGTCGTACCCGCGACCGTCACTGCCCGTCGGCGAGTTTCCTTGCCGTCGGAACTGATTATGGCTTCCTCGATGACGCTGGTCGGGAAATAACCGGACTGGCGCAGTTGACTGATTGCGGCGCTGCTTGAAACGGCTTCGAGCAAGCCGGACGCTTCCTGTCCGCGGGCGTCGAGAGCTACGTAGTTGAAGCGTGGCATGGGGGCGTATTCTAATTACTTCAGTGGTTTATGTCGAGCATCACTGCCCGGTTATCCTTTACGTGTATTTCAGCACCTCTTCGATTGTCGTGTCGCCTGCAAAGATGCTGCGTAAGCCGTCCTGGCGCAGGGTAATCATTCCAAGCTCGATTGCCTTTTGTTTGATCGTCACGGTCGGCGCGCGCTCGTTGATCAATTCACGAATTGGATCCGTGATTCTCAGAAGCTCGTAAATTCCTTTCCGTCCTTTGTAGCCGGTGTCGTTACACATGTCGCAACCTTTGCCGTAGAAGAATTGTCTCTCGCCAACATCGCGGCGGGAAATACCGAGTTCAGCCAGTAAAGAATCATTCGGCGAGTACGGCGCGCGGCAATGATTACAAATGCTGCGCAGCAACCGCTGACCGAGTACGGCTTCCAGCGTTGACGAAATAAGGAACGGTTCCACGCCCATATCGATCAAGCGCGTAATCCCACCCGGCGCATCGTTCGTATGCAATGTCGTAAAGACCAGATGTCCCGTGAGCGATGCCTGAATGGCAATTTGCGCCGTCTCAAGATCGCGGGTCTCGCCGACCATAATGCGGTCTGGGTCCTGGCGTAGGAAGTGCCGCAACACGCGCGCAAAGGTCAATCCGATTGCTTCATTCACGGGCACCTGCACGATGCCTTCCAGGTCGTATTCGACTGGTTCCTCCGCTGTGATCAGCTTCGAATCGATTGTGTTGATCTTGCGCAAACAGGAGTAAAGCGTGGTGGTTTTTCCTGAGCCGGTGGGTCCGGTAGCGATGAAGATGCCGTTCGGTCGCTCGATCATTTCAAGCAAGAAATCGTAGATGTACTCGGGCATGCCGAGCGCTTCGAGATCCAGATTGACGATGCTGCGATCCAGTACGCGCAACACGAGGCTTTCGCCGAATTGCGTCGGTAAGGTTGAAACTCGCAGGTCAACGCTGCGTCCCGCGATCTGCTTTTGAATCCGGCCATCTTGCGGCAGCCGTCTTTCGGCGATGTTCATGTTCGCCATGACTTTCACGCGCGAAATCACCGGCAACGCGAGATGGCGCGGCGGAGGCGACATTTCGTACAGCGCACCATCGACGCGATAGCGGATTTTAAATTCGTTTTCGAACGGCTCGAAGTGAATGTCGCTCGCCCGGTCCTGGATCGCCTGGTAAAGAATGAGGTCGACAAAACGGATGATCGGCGTTGCGTTTGCCTCCGCTTCAACTGCTGCCTCACCGTCAGTCTCGCGTAATTGCAGCGCTTCACCGGCTTCCCCGAGCTGCTTGAGCACTTCCTCCATGCTCGTCGTGTCGGTGCCGTAATACTGCTTGATCAACTCCTCGATTTGCTCAGGTGGCGCAACGACTATCTGAATATCTTTGCCAAGGGCGAAGCGCAGGTCCTCGGCGATATGCAGATCAAATGGATCTACCAGTGCCACGCGCAGCGTGGTTTCGTTCATGTTAATCGGCAGTGCGCCGTGCAATCGCGCCAAACCGCTGGGAATGAGGCGTAAAATCTCGGGCGCAATTTCGTGCTGGCTCAGATCGAGGAATTCAGTGCCGAGACCATTGGCAATCGTTTCATAAAAGCTCGGCTCATCAATGAAGCCGCCATCGATCATTGCCTGGGCGACCGTTTTGCCGTTCAACTCTACTTCGCCCAACACATCGTCCGCCTGCGAAGGTTGTAGGACATGCTGCTCGACAAAGAATTCGGCGAGTTGTTTTTCAGTCATTTAAACAATGTAACAATTCACGATTTAACGATGTAACGGCCTCAACTCACGTCACCGACAGTTATTGAGATGACTTCTTCGGCAGAAGTCATACCGCCCAGTACCTTGCGCACACCGTCTTCGCGTAATGTTCGCATGCCTAGCTCGCGGGCTCGCTGCCGCAGGATAAAGGTTGAGGTGCGTTTGTTGATCATGTGGCGCACTTCATCATCAATGACAAAAACTTCGAATATGCCCATTCGGCCTTTGTAGCCGATCTGCCGGCACAGCTCGCAGCCGACCGGTCTCATGACTTGTGCGTCATGGATCTGTCCAGGCTCAATTCCAAGTGCGCGTAACTCGGTGTCGGTAAGTTCGGCCGGTTGTTTGCAGTTGCTACACAAACGACGAACCAGCCTTTGCGCCATCACCGCGCGGACCGAAGAGGCGACGAGAAACGGCTGCACGCCGAGATCGATCAAACGCGGGACAGCCGAAGGCGCGTCATTGGTGTGCAGCGTACTGAAAACAAGGTGGCCGGTGAGACTCGCGTTCGTTGCGATGCTCGCCGTCTCGAGATCGCGAATTTCCCCGATCATAATGATGTTCGGCGCCTGGCGCAGGATGGAACGTAACGCAGCCGGAAAGGTCATGCCGATTTCAGTGTTCACCTGCACCTGGTTGATGCCGGTCATCTGGTACTCGATCGGCTCTTCCACCGTGATGATTTTGCGGTCCGGTTTATTGATGTAATTGAGACAAGCGTAAAGCGTGGTCGTTTTGCCCGAGCCTGTCGGTCCGGTCACCAAAAGAATTCCATCTGGGAGCCTCATCAGACGCTCGAACGTTTCCTGATCGTCAGAGAAAAATCCAAGCTCTGGCAATCCGAGCTTTAGGCTCGATTTATCCAGGATGCGCAAAACCATGCTCTCCCCATGATTAGTGGGCATCGTCGAGACACGAAGGTCGATGGGTTTCTTTTTTATTCTTACCTGAATTCGTCCGTCCTGCGGCAGGCGTTTCTCCGCGATGCTCATCGATCCGGTCATGATCTTGAGCCGGCTGATAATGGCTGATTGGAGACGCTTCGGCGGCGATTGCATTTCCTGCAGCACGCCATCGATGCGAAATCGGACGCGAAATTTCTTGTCCAGCGGTTCGAGATGAATGTCACTCGCGCCGGCGCGATGCGCCTCGATCAGTAACATCGACACCAGCCGCACAATCGGCGCATCTGCTTCATCGGTTGGGCTCGCTTCCGTCCCATCGCCGATTTCCAGACCAAGATCGATGTCCTCGCCAAGTTCCTTCTGCAGCACGTCCGCCGCTTCATCAGCCGTGCCGTAGTATTTGATCAACGCTTCGCGAATTTTTTTCGGGCTCGTGCAAACCAGTTCCAACTCGCGTTGCAGGAGGAAACCCAAACTGTCGATGGTATCGATGTCTAACGGATTGCCGACTGCGACCACGAGCCCGGTTTCACCAAACGCGACTGGGATAACTTTGAACCGCCGCGCGTCTTCGCCCCGGATCTCGTGGATGACCTGCGGCGGAATGACCATCGTGGAGATGTCGATCCAATCCATGTGCGCTTGCGCAGCGAGCGTGCGCGAGACGTCCACCTCCGACAGGGCGCCGTCGTTAATCAAAACATCGAGCACGCCGGGCTCGCCGTTCAGACGCGAGCGCGCGCCATCGATTTGCTTGCGGGTGAGGAGTCCTCCATCGTGGAGAACTCCGAGCACATATTCTTCGTTGTGTTGCACCTGGGGAAAAACGGTGCGCCCAGTCTAGCGCAAACCGGCTTTATTTCCAGCAGCGGCGGCAGAACCATCTTGTTGAGAAACCGGAGCCTACGGGGCTCGAACCCGCAACCTCCGCCGTGACAGGGCGGCGCTCTAACCAATTGAGCTAAGGCTCCAGCGAAAGAAACAGAGTGTAAAGGCGCACATCTTGAGTCGCAACTGCAAGAAGCGTTGGCGAGGTAGGGCGCGTCACTCCGTGCGCGCCGCTTATTGTGGTGCGAAGCGCGGCGGACAGAGGACTGCCCGCCCTACCAGTTTTCAACCTGGCGATGTTCACTCTTTTCGAAACACCTCAGCAGGATCGCGGTTGAACATTTTGGAGACGCGTAGCGTCGAACTCCGAAAGCTTTCGCGAGTGTACATTGCGAACACACCTGATGACGGTATACTTAACTCGGTTCGGCGGATTGACCCAAACCAAATGAGCGACGAGCGCAGTGAGGGATTGCAGGGAGGGGAAGGAGACCCCAGTCGGGAAACTCTCCTTGATTCACTCGATCAAATGATCGGATCACTGCCGCCGGGCGACCTACTTCGACGCGAATTGTTGCAGCTGCGTACGCAGGTGCTCGATCAGCAGGAGACGATGGTTGAGGCGCGGCGGATGATTGAGAAGCTCGAGGAAGTCGTAAAGAAAGTCACTTCGCCCGCGAATCGGATCGGCACGTTTCTCGGCGCCACTTCGAAGGAGACCGCGCACATTGTCGTGGGCGGAGCTGATTATTATTGCAACGTCGATCCACGCATATCGCTCCCGAAGTTAAAAAAAGGCACACGCGTTTTGGTGAACGAAGCGTTCGTCATTGTCGGTGATCTGGGATTCGAGACCGCCGGCCCGGTAACAAAAATCACCGAGGTAATTGGCAAAGACAGATTGCGCGTCGGCTCGGAACACGGCTTGCATTCGATGGTGTTGCAGCGCTCCTCAGAGCTTGTCCACTCCAACTTGAAATCGGGCGACGAAGTCCGCGTTGATTCCAATTACCGCATGGCGTTGGAGATGCTCTCCAGCACCAAGTCGGACGAATACTACCTCGACACGGTCCCGGAGTTGCCATGGGAAAAAGTCGGCGGCCAGGAAACGGCGTTGCAAGGAATCAAAGACGCGATCGAGTTGCCACTCCTGCATCCTGATCTCTTCACAAAATTTCAGCATGCTACGCCGAAAGGTTTTCTGCTTTACGGCCCACCGGGCTGCGGCAAGACGCTCATCGGCAAGGCGACCGCATTCAATCTGACGAAGCAACTCGGCGCGAAAACCGGGTCCGAGATGCGCGAATATTTCATGCACGTGAAAGGTCCGGAGATCCTCAACATGTGGGTGGGCGAATCGGAACGAATGGTGCGCGAAATTTTTAGTACTGCGCGCGAGAAACGAAAAGAAGGTTTCATGCCGTTCCTTTTTATCGATGAAGCCGAATCCATCCTTGGCACACGACGCGCGTCGCGGCACTCGAACATTCTTTCCACGCTGGTACCGATGTTCTGCTCGGAGATGGATGGAATCGATTCGCTCAATGACGTCGTGATCATTCTCGCTTCGAACCGCGCGGATCTGATCGATCCCGCAATTTTGCGTCCGGGGCGGATCGACCGGAAAATCAAAGTCAATCGTCCCGACAAGGACGGCACGCGCGAAATTTACCGCATCTACCTCACCGACAATTTGCCGTACGACGGCGTGCTTGCGAAGGAAGCCGATGGAATCGGCGCGTCCATCGAACGCTTGATCGAGCGGTTTGTTGACTGGCAATTTACCCGCCGTGACGAAAATAAATTTTTAGAAGTAACCTTGCGCAGCGGCCGTAAAGAAACGCTTTACCGCGGCGATCTCATCAGCGGCGCGATCATCGCCTCGATCGTGGAGCGCGCGAAAGCGATCGCGATTAAACGGGCCATCGGAACTCAACAGGACCAGGGAATTCGGGAAACGGATCTGCAACTCGCCTTTAACGCCGAGTACGCGGAGAACGATATTTTTCCAGCCACCGACATTACCGAAGATTGGCTCAAACTGATTGATTACGATCCGGAAAACGTCGTGAAGATTTCACCGGTTAGGCCAGTGTCGGAGGGCCGCATGCGCGCAACGTCGGTGATCTAATGCGCGTGGAAAGACGCTGATTACAGACTGTAGGGGAAGCTGACAGCTTCCCGTCCGTATGGCCGAACCTCCACGCTTACCAGCAATGCTCCTACCCTGGGAGAAATCGATCATCTATTTCGTGACCATCTGCGTGAAAGATCGACGCAAAATACTGGCAACACCGGAAGTATTTGAAGCCGTCAAAACTGCGGTTCCACAACTGCAGAAGTGGCATGTATTGGCGGGGGTGATTATGCCCGACCACGTCCACTGGATTGTTTCGCCCGTCGAGGATCGAGCATTGTCGGTCGGAGATTTCTCGCACGGATTCAAGCGCACATTGCGAAAACACCTTGGCCCGCAATCATGGGAATGGCAGCGCGGATGTTTCGATCGTCTATTGCGTTGCGATGAGAATCTGTGGAGCAAATGGATTTATGTGAAGGACAATCCAGTTCGCCACGGGTTTGTTCACGCGGCGGACGATTGGCCATATTATTTGGATTTAGTTAGTGAACTTCCTGATCGGGGAAGCTGTCAGCTTCCCCTACAGAACCATCGAGTACAGTTTTCGGGTGTTGGTGGGCGATGATGAATATGGGGCGAAATGAAACGGGTCTTTGGGCTGGAGACGGAGTACGGCATCACGCTGTCTGGTGCGGAGACGGTGGATGTGGTGGCCGAATCGATCGAGTTGGTGCGCCGTTACACGGACCACGGCGCGCTGATGAAATGGGATTATGATCTGGAAGATCCGCATCTCGACGCCCGCGGATTTCGCGCCCGGGAATTACTTCAGGACACCGACGAATCGGCTTACTACGAGATCGACAAACGTCGGCCACTTAGTTTCGAGGAAATAAAAAGCGACCTTGTGCTTTCAAACGGCGCGCGGTTCTACAACGATCACGCGCACCCGGAATATTCGACGCCAGAGTGCACAACTCTCCAGCAGATTGCCGCACAGGATAAAGCGGGCGAGCGCATCCTCGCGGAGTGCGCGCGCCGCCGAAATCTAAAATTACCATCCGGCTACGAGGTCCGGCTTTACAAGAACAACACCGATTTTGCCGGCCACAGTTACGGTTGTCATGACAACTATCTCATGACCCGCGACCTCCCGTGGGATCGGATAGTTGCCGGCATCCTGCCGTTTCTTGTCACTCGCCAGATTTTTTCCGGCGCGGGGAAAATGGGGATTGAAGGCGAGAGCAGCCAGGGGGACCCGGGAATCTATCAAATTTCGCAACGCGCCGATTTTTTCAGCGTGATCGTAAGCATCGACACGATGAATCGTCGTCCGCTGATCAATACGCGCGATGAACCGCATGTGGACGCGAGTCGTTACCGCCGGTTTCACGTGATCCTGGGCGATTCCAACATGAGCGAATGGGCTACAGCCATGAAGATTGGGACCACCGCACTGGTTCTGGATCTAATCGAGCGCGGCGAAGCACCACAGCTCGAAATTGCGCAACCGGTCGACACCAACAAATCGATTAGTCGCGATCAAACTTACGATTGGATCATCGAATTGAAGGACGGCCACAAAATTTCTGCGATTGATGTGCAACGCATTTATTTGCGCGCTGCCAGCAAGCTATGGCGCAATCCGCCAGACCACGAGCACGCATGGATTTTGTCCGAATGGGAAAATGTGCTGAACGATTTGGAACGCGACCCGATGTCAACGCGAGATCGCGTTGATTGGTCCGCCAAAAAATTCCTGCTCGATGCGTTGCAACAGGACGAGAAACTTTCCTGGAGCGATCCCTGGCTGCAATCAATCGACCTCGAATACCACAATCTCGATCTCGACCGCGGGTTGTACTACGAATTGGTTCGCAAAGGTCTGATGCGCCGCGTCACCTCTGAGGACGAAATCAAGGCTGCAATCTTTAATCCGCCAGAAACCACGCGCGCATTTTTCCGCGGCCGCGCGGTCGCGCGTTTCAACGACCAGATCTCTTCCATTCAATGGGACGAAATCGTCTTTTCAAACGGCGCCTACTCACACCGCGTGCCCCTGCCCGAAGCCGCCATGGACCCGCGCCTTGACGCGCTCAATCATGCCGCGCACAACGGCAGAGATTTTCCGGAGTTCATGAGCGCGATCGAAAAGATCGGCTGATGCGGCCTCTGTCAATCGGCACTCGACAATCGGAAATCGAAAATCTCGTCATTCCCATTCGATCGTGCTGGGGGGTTTACTCGAGATATCATAAACGACGCGGTTGACCCCTTTGACTTCGTTACAGATGCGGTTTGAAATGCGCGCGAGCAATTCGTAAGGGATACGCACCCAGTCGGCGGTCATGCCGTCCTGGCTTTCAACGATCCGCAACGCGATCGTGTTCTCATAGGTGCGTTGATCACCCATGACACCGACGGATTTCACCGGGAGCAGGACGGCGAATGATTGCCACACTTTGTAATACCAATCGGCCGCTTCCATTTCGCTTTGAACGATCGTGTCTGCCTCTCGCAGGATCGTCAGTCGCTCAGGCGTGACCTCGCCCAGAATGCGAACGGCGAGACCTGGCCCGGGAAATGGTTGGCGATAGACGATCTCTTTCGGCAGACCAAGTTGGCGTCCTGCCTGACGCACTTCGTCCTTAAATAATTGGCGCACCGGTTCTACCAGCTCGAAGTGCATTTTCTCTGGCAACCCGCCGACGTTGTGATGCGATTTAATGACCTGCGCGGGATTCCCGTCGATGGATACGCTCTCGATCACATCCGGATATAGCGTTCCTTGTGCGAGAAAGCGGAACTTGTGATCGGAGACTGGCGATCCGTCGTCAGTTTTTGCCAGGTCGACGATTGCGTCTTCGAACACGCGGACAAATTCATTTCCGATGATTTTGCGTTTCTCCTCTGGATCAGTCACGCCGCGCAGTTTCGACAGGAAACGCTCCGAGGCGTCCACGTACTTCAATTTGATGTGGAAATTTTCGCCGAAAACGCGCTGCACGATTTCTTCCTCCCGCGCGCGCAGCAGACCGTTGTTCACAAAAATGCACGTCAGCTGGTCGCCAATGGCTTTGTGCAGAAGCGCGGCGGTCACTGACGAATCGACGCCGCCGCTCAAACCGAGCACGACCTTGTCGTCGCCGACTTGTTTGCGGACGCGCGCGCAAGCTTCTTCGATGAACGAGCCCATCGTCCAATCCATCGCGCAGTGGCAAATGTGATAGACGAAATTTTGCAGGATCTCTTTGCCTCGCGGTGTGTGCGCGACTTCGGGATGAAATTGCAGTCCGTAAAGTTTGCGTTCCGGATCCTCGACGGCAGCGAAATCGCAACCGTCGGTCGTTCCGACAACGCGAAAACCTTTCGGCAACGCTGTTACTTCGTCGCCGTGGCTGTTCCAAACATCGAGCTGATTGCCTAGTCCATCGAAAAGTTCCGATCGTTCCGCCATATGCAACACGCCGGCGCCATACTCACGTCGCCCGGTTAAAACGACACGGCCGTCAAGATGGTGCGCCATTAGCATTAGCCCGTAACAAATTCCCAATATTGGAATGCCTAACGAAAAGATTCCCGGATCGACTTGAGGTGCGCCTTTGTCGTAAACGCTGGCTGGCCCGCCCGAAAGGATCAGCCCTTTGGGTTGCATTGCCGCGATTTCGGCAGCCGGTGTATCGAAGCGAATGATCTCCGAATACACCTGGCATTCGCGTATTCGTCGTGCGATGACCTGCGTGTACTGCGACCCGAAGTCGAGGATGAGAATTTTCGAATGCCCTGAGCGTTCTGAGGTCTTCACATTTTACGGATGCGTTTGCGGCACGCTATGCTCAGCCGCTGGATCGTCGGCTGCTCGGTCTATTGGCCCAACCGTTCCCTGACCCGTGATGCCGCGCCCCAACTGCTGTTGCACTTCCTGCCCAGAGCGTTGTTCGATTGGGTCCGCGCAGCCGCCCAAGGCCAGCAATGCGATTGCCAGCGCAATTGAAACGGGCTTCATCTGTTCATTTTATGAAGCGCCGATTTCATTGCAAGAAGGTTGAACAGTTGACACGCTGGAACGCGAAGTGGTCATCCTGAGCGAAGCGCAGCGGAGTCGAAGGATCCCGCAACGCTACCGAAAAGTAATGCAACGGGATTCCTCGACTTCGCTCGGAATGACAGTTTAGCGTTTTAGCGCTTTAACGACGATGATCGACCCGGATCTTTTGCTACAAGGTTACCGGCTCGGTGTTTTTCCGATGGCCATGGAGGACGACTCGATTGAGTGGTTTTCGCCCGACCCACGCGCCGTCCTGCCGCTGGAGGATTTTCATGTGCCACATGCATTGCGCCGTCTCGCCCGCAGGAAACCGTTTGAAATTACAATCGACAAGGCGTTTCCGGCGGTAATCCAAGCGTGCGCGGAACGCGAAAATACCTGGATCAATCGCGACATCATCGACAGCTACACGCGGTTGCATGAACTCGGTCACGCACATTCAGTCGAGGCTTGGAAAGAAAACAAGCTCGCCGGTGGTCTTTACGGTGTCGCAGTCGGTGGCGCGTTTTTTGGCGAATCAATGTTTCATCGTGTGACCGATGCGTCCAAGATTGCGCTTGTGGCGTTGGTGGAACATTTGCGCGCCTGCGAGTTCGTCCTGCTCGACACGCAATGGCTCACGCCACACCTGCAGCAGTTTGGCGGGATCCAAATTTCGCGGAGCCATTATCTGCGCCTCTTGCGGAGAGCAGTCGATTTGCCACGGAGATTTCTGTAGCGCCTTGTAGCACCGGCCTGCGGCCGGTCGGTTTGGTAGGGCGGGCAGTCCCCTGCCCGCCGCTTACGGCCCACCGAACGGCGCGCACGGAGTGGCGCGCTCTACCCGAGACGGCCCACAGGGCCGTGGCTGCAGATTGATAGTGGAGGAATCTGACCGATATTACGGGTTCAAATGGTTGCTTGGATTTTAAAGAAAATTTTAGGGTCGAAAAATCAGCGTGAGCTCAAACGTCTGATGCCGACTGTTCACCGGATCAACGAGTTCGACGAGCAGTTCAAGAGCTTGTCGGACGACGAGTTGCGGGCAAAAACTGCGGCATGGAAGGAAGAGTTCTCGAAGATTCCGGACGTGCAAGAGCAGTGGATAAAGCTCGATGAAATCTTGCCGGAAGCATTTGCGGTAGTGAAAAACGCCGCACGACGGCTCAAGGATCGGGGACACAGCTTTACGGTATGCGATCAGCCGATGGTCTGGGACATGGTGCATTTCGACGTGCAATTGCTCGGCGGTCTCGTTTTGCACAGGGGCCGAATCGCGGAGATGGCGACTGGCGAAGGTAAAACCTTGGTCGCCACGTTGCCGCTTTACCTGAACGCGCTCACTGGCCGTGGCGCGCATCTGGTGACGGTAAACGATTACCTGGCCCGGCGCGACGCGGAATGGATGGGACAACTTTACGGTTTCCTCGGGCTAACGGTTGGCTGCATTCAACACGATGAGGAACCCGATCGGCGCCGCGAGCAGTACGCGAAGGACATCACATACGGCACGAACAGTGAGTTCGGCTTCGATTACCTGCGCGACAACGGCATGGCCACGACGCGCGAACAACAAGTGCAGCGCGGGTATTGCTATGCGATCGTCGATGAAGTCGATTCGATTCTCATCGACGAAGCGCGAACGCCGCTCATCATCAGCGGGCCTGCGACGATTTCCACTCATCAATACGACAAATGGAAGCCGCTCATCGAGCAGTTGGTGCGGAAGCAAAACATGCTTTGCAACCGTGTGGCGAGCGAAGCGATCGAAAAATTTGAGCAGGGCGAAGTCGAGACGGGCGGTCGTCTCATGTTCAAGGTGAAACTCGGTCAGCCGCGCAATAAGCAGCTTTTGCGCATGATGGAAGACCCTGACAAGCGTCGCGCCGTCGATAAAGCTGAGCTTTCCTTTTTCCAGGACACGCGCAAAGAAGAACTGTTTGCGCTCAAGGAAGAATTGTTCTTCACCATAGACGAGAAATCGAACGAATCCGATCTCTCGGAGCAGGGCCGTGCCTTTCTCAATCCCGATGATCCGAACTCATTTGTTTTGCCGGATCTAATCAACGAATTCACCGAGATCGATCTCGACGAGACGCTTTCGCCAGAGGAGAAGGACAAGAGAAAAGCGGAGCGCCAGCAGCATTGTGACGCGCAGGCGGAGCGCATCCACAACATCTCGCAACTGCTACGCGCCTACTGCTTGTTCGAGAAGGACGTGCAGTATGTCATCGAAGACAACAAGGTCGTCATCGTCGACGAATTCACCGGACGCAAAATGCCGGGGCGCCGTTGGAGCGATGGGCTGCATCAGGCAGTGGAAGCGAAGGAAGGCGTGCAGATCGATCGCGAAACGCAAACCCTGGCGACCATTACGATCCAAAATTATTTCCGGCTTTATCAGAAACTCGCAGGCATGACCGGCACGGCCGAGACGGAAGCGGCAGAGTTCCACGACATTTATAAGCTCGACGTCAACATGATTCCGACGAACCGGCCGATACGGCGCACGGATAACAACGATCGCATCTACAAAACGCGTCGCGAAAAATACAACGCCGTCATTAGGGAGATCAAAGAAGCACACGCGAAAAGTCAGCCGGTGCTGGTTGGCACGGTGAGCGTGGAAGCTTCGGAGTTGCTGAGCCGAATGCTGAAGCGCGAGAAAATTCCGCACAACACGTTGAACGCAAAGTTCCACATGCAAGAGGCGGAGATTGTGGCGCGCGCCGGCCAACCAGGCACGGTCACGATTTCGACTAACATGGCTGGACGCGGCACCGACATTAAGCTCGGCCCCGGCGTGATAGAAACGGGCGGACTAATGGTAGTCGGCACGGAGCGCCACGAGGCGCGCCGCATCGACCGCCAGTTACGTGGAAGGTGCGCGCGCCAGGGCGACCCTGGGGCCTCGCGGTTTTTCGTGAGTTTTGAAGACGATCTGATGCGGAACTTTGGCGCCGCTGATCGCATGACAAAAATCATGGAACGCTTCGGGCTCGAGGAAGGCCAGGAGCTTGAGCATCGGTGGCTAAACAAGTCCGTTGAGACCGCGCAGAAACGAGTCGAGCAACGCAACTATCTCGTCCGAAAACGGACACTCGATTTCGACGACGTCATGAACATGCAGCGCGAGGTCGTTTACACCTGGCGCAACGAAGTCATCGATTCGGAGGAACCGCGCACCCACATCTACGATGTGATTGATGAAGCCGTACCACTAAGAGTAAAAGAATATTTCGCCAGCGGCGATGAACCGAATTACACAGGACTCACCCACTGGGTAAACACGACGTTTCCACTGGGGCTGAATCAGGAGAAAGCGCAATTCGAAACCCGGAACGCCGAAGAGAACACGCAGTTCCTGATTGAAAAAATCAAGAGTGCTTACGAGCGCAAATCGAGTCATGAAGAACCGACTGCCGTCAAAAGCCTTGAGCGTTACATCATTCTGAATGCGATCGATCGCCTGTGGCAGGAGCACCTTTACGCCATGGACGCGTTGCGCGAAGGCGTTTATCTCCGCGGCTACGCGCAAAAGGATCCGCTCATCGAATACAAGACCGAAGCATACGACATGTTCGTCGAATTAATGGCGAACATTAAGAATGAAGTCCTGAACAATCTGTTCCGCAGCACTTCCAATCTGCAAGCATTCGAGAATTTCCTCGCAACGTTGCCGCAGTTCCTGCTCCGCGAAGAAGGGCCAACCGCGCCAACAGCAACCGCCGACGCGCGCATCCGCCATCCAGTCGGCGCGATGGCCGCAGTGGGTGGAGACGGCGACGGCGATGGGGCCGGCGGAGTATCGATCGATCTGCCGATTCGCCGTTCGTTGCCGAAAGTCGGTCGCAACGAAGCTTGCCCCTGCGGCAGCGGGAAAAAATATAAGAACTGCTGCGGCCGCACGGCCTAACGAAGCGCTCGGAGTTGTAGGGCGTCTGTGTCAGACGCTGATCGATCTTACAGCTTCAGCAAGTCGCTGAGTTGCTTCAGGTCCGTCACCGGTGCTTTGCAGGTGAAATTCTCGCATACGTACGCGGCTGGTTTTCCTTCAACCAGCGACATCGCACGAATCGCCTCGTTTCTTTCGCCGAGATATTTCTGCCCTTCATTCGCATCGGCCAGAATTACAATTGTGTTTGGGAGAAAATGGCGATGAACTTCTTTGAGTAATTCTTTGGTTTCGGGCGAATCCTTCTTGCCCGCGATCACGATCTGGCGCGGCTTGCCTAACGAGTTTTCGACGGCGACCAGCATCTGCGGCATACCGCTGGGGAACTGTGAAAGTATCGTCGCAAATGCATCGATCGTCTTTTTCGCGCGTTCAGCTAACTTCGGGTCGTCATAGATCTGCGATAACCGCAGAAGATTCAGCGCCGCGATGGAACTCGCAGCAGGTTCGGCACCGTCATTATCGTCTTTCATCCGGACGAACACGCTCTCATCCCGGCCGCTATTGCTGAAGTAACCGCCGTTCTTCTCGTCGAAGAACAGGCGGTCCTGTGTCTCCTGCAACTGCGATCGCGAACTTCAGCCATTCGACATCGAATGATGCCTCATACAGGTCGAGAAGACCCTGGATCACCATCGCGTAGTCGTCAGCGAACCCTTCGATGTTGCTTCGACCCTCCCGATAACTGCGATACAGAACCTTGCGGGACGGATCGTACAACTTTGTCCGCACAAAATCTGCGGAACGCGTTGCGATCTCGAGATACCGCGGGTCGTCCAGCACTTGCGCGGCGCGAGCGTATGCGGAGATCATCAGGCCGTTCCAAGAGGAAATGATCTTGTCATCCAGATGTGGGCGCGGACGTTGTGCGCGAATCACAAACAATTTCTCGCGCGATTGTGCGAGCACTTTCGTAATCTCCGCTTCGCTCTTTTCAAAATGTCGAGCGGTTTCAGCGATCGTGTGGCGCTCAACTAAAATGTTTTTCCCGCGGAACTCATCGTGCGGATCGCTTCCTTCCGGTGCGTTGCCGTGTGCTTGGACACCGTAATGGAAATCGAAAACCTCGGCCGAATCTCCGAGTGCATCATCGATCTCTTTTTTCGTCCAGACATAGAATGCGCCTTCGGCGGTTTTCTGTAGTCCCGATTTATCGGGATGAGCGCCGGCCTCCGATTCTTGCAAAGACTCTTCTCGGCGGTCACCCCGACGAGTCGGGACAGGAACAGGGCTGTCGGCGTCCTCGGCTGAGAAAAAGCCGCCTTCTTTCGACGTCATGTCGCGAGCGACGTAATCGAGAATGTCGCGCGCGACTGATTCGTATTGCTTATCTTTTGTGATTTGGAACGCGTCGAGATAGGCGACGGCGAGCTGCGCCTGATCGTAAAGCATTTTCTCGAAGTGTGGCACGTGCCAGTAACGATCAACCGAGTAACGATGAAACCCGCCGCCGATGTGATCGTGCATTCCGCCCGCAGCCATTTTGCGCAGCGTGAACAACGTCATGTCGAGAGCGTGTTTGCCGGAATCGCTCATCGGATCGCGCGCGTAGAATCTCGTGAGAAAATTGAGCGTGACTGGCCGCGGAAATTTCGGCGCATTACCGAATCCGCCTTCCTTCGGGTCATAACTGCGATCGATTTGACGATAGGCAGCATCTGCAACTGAGCCGTCGATTTTTCCTTCACCCGGTGCAGCTGATTGAGACTCGCGGAGCGCCTCAACGATCTTACTCCCCTGCTCCACAATTTTATCGTGATCTTCCTTCCAGGCTGTTGCGATCCGCTCCAGCACTTTTGTGAAAGCTGGCTGACCATATCGTTCCTCCGGTGGAAAATACGTCCCGCCAACAAACGGCTTCAGATCCGGCGTCATCCAAACACTCATCGGCCAGCCACCGCTGCCTGTCGTCGCTTGCACAAAGGTCATGTAAACGCGGTCAACATCGGGGCGTTCTTCCCGGTCGACTTTGATGTTCACGAACTCGCGATTCATGATCGCGGCTACTTCTTCGTTTTCGAATGATTCGTGCGCCATGACATGGCACCAATGACACGTGGAATAGCCGACCGAGAGAAAGATCGGCTTGTTCTCCCGGCGCGCCTTCGCGAACGCCTCCTCGCCCCACGGATACCAATCGACAGGATTGTGCGCGTGCTGAAGAAGGTATGGCGACTTCTCGTGCGCGAGTCGATTCGTGTGCTCGGGGCGTGCAGCGGTCTGCCCAGCAAAAACATCGCTTGATGTCACCAACCACGTTAGCGCGAGAAACCCAAAGCGGAAGCGGCTCGTCATCGTATTCCGATCAGATTCTTGTCATTCCGGGCGAAGTCGAGGAATCTCTGTCGAGAGAATGAGGAAGCGGGGAGCGCGGGCGCCCCGCCCGCTGTGTCACGCGCCTCGCGGGACACGATCTGAAGCTTTTCGGCGGGGCGCCGAAAAGAGCGGGCGAGGCGCCCGCGCTCCCCAGATTTTCGTCATTCATCGTTTGGACCCGACTCATCTCGTTCTTCTGTTTCTCGCAATCGGCGTGATCGCCTTCACGAGGTAGAGGACATCTCATTAACACCTGGCTTCAGCCAGGTGGCCACAACGGGATCTTCTAGGGACATTTGCGACGTTGAGACACCGGTCTGAAGACCGGTGTTAATGAACGAGGTAGGGGCGATTGACCTCAATCGCCTGGGCGGTTCGAGTGAACCGCCTTACCTTATCGCAGTTCCAGCTTCGGCGCGCTTTCCGGTGACCAAGGATTGATTGTATAATCCGACGCGACGATCTTATCGGCATATCGGCTCAAAAGCTGGCAAAGCGCTGCAACGTCCAGCGCGTGATGCCACGGCGCGAAGTTCGCCAGATTTCTCTGTGCTAACCGAAACAAACGCACCGCGGGAGGCAAGCGTCTGCTGTGCTTCGCGTGCGATGGATGTTCGAAGTGCTTTTGTAGATGAACAAACGCGCCGGCCGCCTGGATCAATCCCTTGAAGAAATCTGCGTCGGGCGATTCACTCTTGAGCCAAAGCTGTTCCAAGACATCGTGCGCTTCGTAGTATTGCTGTTCGTTCCAGCAATGAAAAAACGCGCGGTAATACGGGTGTTTTGCCACCTCTTCCTGGTCCGGGTTCACCTCTTCTCCAGTCGCGTCGGCCAACCACTGTGAAATCCTCTCGCGTTTGTTCATCCAGAGCTTTAACTTGCTTGCGGCTCAGAGGATGAGCAAACCACCAACCACCAACTCTCCGGAGGGACCTCGTCCGTCCTTCCCTGTCCTTCGCGCCGAAAAGGCCATGCAAGGTGCGCAGGGTTCGGTGCCGCAAAAATGAGTGGCCCTACTCTGGCCATTGTGCTGGGCGCCATCGCTGTTTTGATCTTCTGCTCCGCGCTGTTTTCCAGAGTGGAGACAGCGCTCTCTCTACTGAAGCCGCATCAGTTGCGCCGCCTCGAAGAGAATCATTCGGGCCTAACGAATTTCATACAGCTCTTTCGAGAAAATCCGCGACACGTTTTGAATGTGCTGCTGCTGGGAGACGGATTGGTCAACGTGCTTCTGGTGGTGTTGTGTCTTTTCTTTCTCTGGGAAGGCCCTCTGGCAGGACGCATTCCGCAGTGGCTCGCCGGCATCCTGATCTTCGCCATCGTGGTGTTGCTCTGCGATCTGGTGCCGAAGCTGGTGGCGCTCGCGGCGCCCTCGAAGCTTTCAGCCATCGGCGCTTTCACCTTGCAAATCGCGATGCCGTTTCTCGATCGGATCGGCCGCGGACTCGAAACCATGAGCGATTATGTAATCGATTGTTTCACGCCACCGCATGTGCGCAGTCGACCGCGTTTAAGCGACGAGGAACTGGGAACGCTGCTTCAGATCGGTGAAGAGGAAGGCACGTTGTATCAGGGCGAAGCCGAGATGATCCAGGAAATCATCAAGCTGGGCGATAGAACGGCGAAGGATTGCATGACGCCGCGCGTGGACAGCTTCATGCTGCCGGATGATTTAACTAACGACGAAGCAATCGCGCGTCTAAAGGAAAAGCGGCATCGGCGCGTCCCCGTTTATGCCGATACGCCTGATCAAATCCTCGGCATCATCGACGTAAAACTTTTCCTGCTCGATCCGTCGGACCATTACACTGAGAAACTGATCCCGCCGTCGTTTATCGCAGAGACGATGCGCGCGGTCGAATTGCTCAAGCTTTTTCTGACGCATCCCCAGCAAATGGGCGTGGTCGTTGACGAATTCGGCGGCATTGAAGGAATCATCACCATGGAGGATATCGTCGAGGAAATTCTCAGCGGCACGGCGCCGCATGATGGTTCGGAGTTTTACATCGAACCACTCGGTGAGGGCAAATTTCTCGTGAGCGGCAATGCGCGTCTGGACGATTTGACCGAACATCTCGGCTTTCAAATTGACGCCGAAGGGATCGACACCATCGGCGGATTTATTTTTACGCACCTGGGTTATGTGCCGTCTTCCGGAACGAAACTCGAGATCCCGCGCATTGCGATCACTGTTCGTCGTGCCGCGCGCAAGAGAATCGAAGAAGTCCTGCTGGAGAAAACTACAAACGCATTCGAGGAGGCGGCATGACGGTCGCGATCATCATCATTGTTTGCTGCTGGATCATTTCGTTTTTCTTCAACGGAATCGAAAGCGGCCTGCTGTCGATCGATACGGTGCGGTTGCGGCAAAACGTAAAGCAGCGTGTGCCAACGGCTTTGAAATTGAACCACCTGCTCAAGCAGCCCGAACGGTTACTGGCGACCGTTCTGCTCGTCACAAATGCAGCGGACATCGTCGCCCTGCTGTTGCTGACAAGCCAGCTGGTGCGCTGGTACGGCTATGTCGGATTTTTGTTCGCCTTGGTCATTGCGCTTCCGGTTTATCTATTTGTGTTGTCGGTTCTCCCTAAGTCGCTGTTCCGACGATTTCCTTTTCGAGCGCTGGCACGTCTTGCCGGCGTGCTCGAATTCACGTCGATTTTATTTTCGCCACTCCTCGAACTCGGCGCGCGACTAGGCAAGCTTCTCCTGCCAGGCCAGGCTGGGAAACGGGGCCGTCTTTTTGCCGCGCGCGAGGAACTGAAACAGATCACGACGGAAAGCGAACTCGAGGGCGGTCTTACTGCCACCGAGCGTGCGATGATTCACAGCGTCGTCGACTTTCGCGGCTCCAAAATCCGCGACGTCATGTTGCCCGCTGCGAAAGTTGCCGCGCTCCAGTCGGACGCGTCCACAGAGGAAGCGCTCGAGCTTAGCGCCTCTACCGGTCTTGATCGTCTGCCTCTCCTTGCGCCCAATGGTCAACCAGCCGGGCTAGTCAATGTCCTGGACATTTTGCTCGACCGAAACGGAAACAAACCGCTGGGCGAATATGTACGGCGCATTGTAACGACTACGGACGATGAACCCACCTATCGCGTCATGCAGCAACTGCGCGGTGCACGGCTCGGTCTGGCGGCTGTTGTCGATCGAAAGAACAAATTTCGCGGAATCGTTGCCATCGAGGACTTGGTTCGTCGTCTCGTTTCCACAGGCAACCCTTAGCGCAAACTCACGGCCTTGCGGACCGTTTTGTGGTAGGGCGCGTCACTCCGTGCGCGCCGATCACGTAAACCCATGCGGCGGGCAGAGGACTGCCCGCCCTACCAACTCGACCCGCCACATGCCTACCTCAATCAGGTAGAGCTAAACCTGTGTCTTCATCGCCGAGGATTCGAGCGCAGCTTACCAACGCGACGTGCGAAAAAGCCTGAGGGAAATTTCCCAGCTGACGCTTTGCGCGCGGATCGTACTCTTCCGCGAGCAGTCCAAGATCGTTACGCACATCGAGTAACCGTTCGAACAATTCGCGTGCTTCTTTCTTGCGGCCGAGCAGATGCCAGCAATCCGCCAGCCAAAACGAGCAGGGAAGAAATACTCCTTCGTCGCCTGGCAATCCATCCACGCCGGTTTCCTGTGGCCGATAGCGCAACACGAAACCATCGTGCATTAGTTCGCGTTCAATTGCCTCAATCGTGCCGCGAACACGTTCGTCAGTGACTGGGAGAAAACCGCTGAGCGGCATGGTAAGAAGGCTCGCGTCCAAGGCATCAGACCCATAAACCTGTGTGAAAGCTTTCTTCTTGGGGTTATAGCCGCGCTCGCAAACTTCAGCATGAATTTGATCTCGAATTTTTTGCCAGCGTTCTAAGTGCTCATAAGCCGCACAGCCGCAGTTCTCGACCAACCTGATCGCGCGATCGAATGCCAGCCAGGCCATCATTTTTGAGTGGGTAAACTGCTGCCGGCCGCCGCGGACTTCCCAGATTCCTTCGTCAGGCTCCTGCCAGCGCGACTCCAGGAATTCCATTATCGCGACCATGAGTGCCCAGTCAGGCTCAGTCATCTTGATTCCGGCCTGATCGCCTTGCCATACCGCGGCTAACACTTCGCCATAGACGTCGAGCTGAAACTGGTTCGAAGCCGCATTGCCTACCCGCACCGGCCGCGAATTTTCATATCCTGACAGCCACGGAATCTCACACTCAATAAGTCGGCGTTCGCCGCTCACGCCGTAGATCGTTTGCATTTGCGCCGGGCTGCCGGCGATGGCGCGCAGCAGCCATTCCCGCCACGATTTCGCCTCCTCGCGATACCCAGCACGGAGTAACACGAGTAAAATCAGCGCCGCATCTCGCAACCAGCAGAAGCGATAATCCCAGTTGCGAACTCCTCCGATTTTCTCTGGCAACGAAGTGGTAAGCGCCGCGACTAACCCGCCAGTAGGCGCATAGGTCAATCCTTTCAACGTAATGAGTGAGCGCACCACAGCATCGCGCCATTTCCCGTCGCTTTGAAATTGTTTCGCCCAATCTCCCCAAAATACTTCCGTGTCATGCAATGCATGCTCGGGATGGATCTTTCTCGGCGGATCTGTGTGAGAGGCGAACCACGTAAGTACAAACGGAAAGCGATCACCTTTTGCCACAGTGAATTCGGCTACCGTGGTTAAATCTTTCCCGTGCGTTTCAACCGGCGTTCGTAAGATCAAGGCATCAGGACCGGCGACTGCTTCGATTCCATCGGAACGCTTGCGCCATCGCACCCAGGGCACGATCTGCCCGTAATCGAAGCGGATGATCAGTTCCATCTGCATCGAGACTTTTCCGCGCAACGCCTTCGATGATTCGGACGATGTCCGGGTCCTTCCCGCGCGGCGGCATGAAATCGATCAGGCGCACCGCGCCATTTTTCGTTTCCAATTCTGTTTCCAGGATGAGCGTTTCGCCACGGTAACGGCGACGCATCGACTGTTACTTCTTCGTCAGGAAAGAACCGCCAGTGCCCATTTTCCTTGCCTCCGAGCAGCGACGCAAAACACGCCGGCGAATCGAATCTTGGAAAGCAAAGCCAATCGACGCAGCCGTCGCGACTCACCAGCGCGCCCGTCTGCGTGTCACTGATAAAACCGTAGTCCTCAATCTTTGTATTTTCCTTCGCCACTAGATTCTTCCTCTCAATCTTGCTCTTGCTCGTTTTGTAGCGTGCGCTGTCTCAGCGCATAACCGTGACCACGCAAAATCCGCTGAGGACAGCGGACACTGCAGCAACACGCTCATTCTTTATCTGAATCTGTAGTGGCGGCCGTGTCGGCCGCATCCGCCAATTTCGCAATCTCATCACGTGTTAACCGAAACACGGTCCATTCATTCATCGGCTTTGCACCAAGTGTCTGATAAAACTTGATCGCCGGTTCATTCCAATTGAGCACCGCCCATTCCATCCGGCCGCAGCCGCGATCACGCGCGATTTTCGCAAGCTCGACAAGCAACGCGCGACCGTAACCTTTCCCGCGCTTCTCCGGCTTAACGAACAAATCTTCGAGGTAAAGTCCTGGCCGCCCAAGCCAGGTGGAAAAATTGTAAAAGTAAACCGCGAACCCGACTGGTAACTTTCCTTCAAACGCCAGAAGCACCTCCGCCGCCGGTCGTTCACCGAACAACACATCGACAAGCTGTTCTTCCGTCGCAGTGACTTCGTCCGGCGCGCGCTCGTACGTCGCCAAATCGCGAATGAGTTGCAGGATCACTGGCACATCTTCCACCCGCGCCGGACGAATCTCGAAATTTTCAGGTCTGTTCACGTTGATCTGATTGTCGACGACACGGCAATGCACGCAACTGCGAGAAGATTTCCTGCGCGGCCGATTGTTCTCAAAAAGGGGGAAAAGCCTCGACTTTCTTTAGCGACCCGACCTAACATCGGCGGTCGCGAATCCCGCTTATGAAAAAGCACATCCATCCAACCATTGATGCGCATATTATTCGAAGCGCATTTTATCTACTTCTCCTTCTAGCCGCCTGCGTAATCCCATTTGCATTCGGTCAGCGGGCCCAGCTTCCATCGCAAATCCCACAGATAACGGCCGAGCAATCCGCAGCCGCGCAGCCGGTGTGTACCCAGGGGTGGTCGGCGGGGCCGGACATGCCGAATACCGGGGTCCGAATGGTTGGCGTGTACTTCGCGGCTAACGGGAAGTTCTACGCAATAGGCGGGCGCAGTATGGATGGAGCAGGCAACGATTTCACACACCCTTTCGAATATGATCCGGGTTCCAACAGCTGGACTATTAAATCAGCGACCTTCCCCGACAATCAAGTGAGCAACATGGCCTGCGGCGTCCTCACCGACTCGGGAACGCCTTACATTTATTGCGTAGGCGGGTCCGCAGGCGGACAGACAACAGCTACGGATCGCGTGTTCCGTTATGATCCTGTCACCGATAGCATTGAGAGCATTGCTTCTCCGTGGCCAGGTAACGCTGACGGCATAACTCTGCCCGGCGGTTTCTCAATCTTCAATAACAAGCTCTACATTCTGGGTGGCTTCCGAATCAACACAGCTATGACGAACCAAATTTGGGAATTCACTCCCACGACCAACGGATGGATGCTGAAGAACGCTGTGTTGCCAGCTCCTCGTGGTTACATACCGACCGCGACTTATTTTAATTACATTTACACTGCTGGCGGCAGCGACTGGGATGGCACTACCCTTGTCGATACCAATGATTCGTTTAAGTACGACCCCGTAGCTGATTCAATTACCATCGTTCCCAACATACCGAGGCCGACAGGCGAAACGAGGGCGTTTAAGTTCGCGCAGTTTGTTCAGACTTGTTCACCAGCCATATGGGTCATGGGCGGTGGCAGGACTCCGCCGAATCCGTCTAATGAAGTGGATGTTGACTGTCCCGACCTATGGTTCATCGGTCCGCCATTCGTTACCGCGCGGCGCAATTTCCCCACCGACACCGATATCGGACAAAACTTCGGCACCAGCCATATTTGGCTGGCCGGCGGCTATGCTAACGACGGTGTCACCCCGCTGAGCTCGATGGAAATCTATTGCTATACGGTACCTACTCCGAGTGAGCCGCCGCCGATGACGGCCACAGCGACATTTACCCCAACGGCAAGCCCGACACTAACGCCACCGACGCCATCACCAACAGTAAGTGACACACCCAGCCCAACATCCACTCCTACTCAGACCGTGACACCGTCAGCTACCGCCAGACCTACACCGGTTCCACGACCGCGACCTGCCCCAGCTCCGCGCCCGTAACTTCCGCCCATGAAAAAACACATTGCTCGATCTGGTTAAATTGTCTCGACATCCTTGACGCGCTTCGAGTAAAAGGCGTTTACGCACCGAAACGCAAGCAAGGTGAAAGCGCACATTAGCTCCACGATGAAAGCGCATCTTATCCGAGGCGCGGTTTATGGCGTGACCGTCGACAATGGCAGCTCTGAAGAAACTGGTGTGCAGGGCGGCGCATGTGGTCGCGACACCACGTTTTCGTGTCCTGGGCCCGTCCTCACAAATGATCTGAAAGTCAGTTACAGCTGTAGCCTCTATTTACACCCACACTTACAGCTAGCGCGACGGCAACAGCTACACCGACAGCTAGTCTGCCGCCAACTCCAACACCAACATCTACAGCGAGACCTTCACCGACGCCGAGAGTTGCGCCAACGCCTAGGCCGCGTCCTACGTTGCCACCACGTCCATAATTATCTATGAAAACAAAACACACTGCTCAATCTGTTTTCTTTCGTCTGCGCGTCCTGCTTGGGATGATTGTTTTTGCCGGCGCAGTCCTCCTCGCGCTGCTCTCCACTGCGCGCCCGCTAGCGTTGCTCCAGCGCCGGCACGCAATCTGGACCCGCCGGCCAGTCGTCCGCTGGGCGGCCAGACCGCGCCCTCGGGCGCAGTCCAGGAAGCATGGGTTGCCCGCTACAACGGGCCAAACAATGGAGGTGACTCTGCGCAGGCGATGGCCATTGATAGCTCGGGCAACGTCTATGTGACAGGAGGGAGCGCTGTTTCAGATCCCACTCCTGATTACGCTACAGTCAAATATGATTCGGCCGGACAACAACAATGGGTTGCCTACTACAACGGGCCGGACAACAACGCTGATTTTGCCGAAGCCATTGCTGTTGATGCTTCAGGCAATGTGTATGTAACCGGCGAAAGTAACGGATCGGGGACATTCACGGATTATGCTACAATCAAATATAACTCCTCTGGAGAACAACAGTGGGTTGCCCGTTACGATGGCCCCGCGCATGACTATGAGCGCGCCAGCGCCGTCGCGGTGGACGGCTCAGGGAATGTTTACGTGACCGGCTGGAGCGAGGGGACCGGCAGTGGTTCTGATTATGCCACGATCAAGTACGACTCAGCCGGTCAAGAACAATGGGTCGCCCGCTATAACGGACCTGGCAATGGTGAGGACTTCGCCCGAGCCATTGCTGTTGATGATTCTGGCAATGTGTACGTGACTGGAGAGAGTCCAGGATCGGGGACTGCCACAGACTACGCAACGATCAAGTACAGTCCTTCAGGGCAAGAGGAGTGGGTTGCCCGTTACAACGGTACCGGGAATGGCAACGACGCCGCGAGTGCCATTGCCGTGGATGGCTCAGGAAATGTTTATGTGACTGGTGCGAGCCTGGGGTCTGGAACGAATTCCGATTGCCTGACGATTAAGTATGACTCAGCGGGCCACGAGCAGTGGGTTGCCCGCTACAACGGGCCGGGAAATAACAGTGAGGAAGCCTCAGCCATTGCGATTGACAACTCCGGGAATGTGTATGTGACGGGTGCGGGTGGCAATCCGAGCACTAACCCTGAGTACTACCTGACGATTAAGTATGACTCAGCGGGGCAAGAACAGTGGGTTGCGACATACAGCGGGTCGCAAAACGGATATCATTTTGCTCACGCCATTGCCATTGACGGCTCGGCTAATGTTTACATAACTGGCTCCAGCGCTGGCTCGAACTTTTCTAGTGATTACGCTACTGTAAAGTACAGCGCATCTGGCACAGAAGAATGGGTCGCCCGCTACAACGGGCCTGGGGATGACGAAGACAATGCGTCTGGCATCGCCGTTGACGGATCAGGGAATGTCTATGTGGCCGGAACGAGTGTGGGATCAGGGACAAACACGGATTACGCCACGATCAAATATGTGCAGGGTCCGCCACCTACGCCCACGCCGTCAGCAACCGCAAGTCCAACCCCAACCCTAACGCCTACGCCCACTCCATCGGCAACAGCAAGTCCTACTCCGACTGCCACAGCTACTCCGCCTTTCAGTCCAACTCCAACTGGAACACCGTCGCCAATCCCATGCGGCTCTATTATACAGGAAGGTGGCAGCATCGTCCCAGGCGACAACGACATTGGCAATCATGGGGATGACGTAGTGACCAACATTGCATTGCCATTTGTTTTCACGCTGTACGATCAGAGCTTCAACAGCGTCAACCTGTCGTCCAATGGCAATGCCCAGTTCACGACTACGGATAACGACTGGGGTAACATTTGCCTGCCGTGGACGACGCACAACTACACTATCTTGCCATACTGGGACGACCAGCAGACGGATGCCCAGAAGGGTTGCGCAGCTTTCCCTGGCGGCACCTGCGGCATCTATACGTCGGTCTCGGGCACTACGCCCAATCGTATTTTTAACATCGAGTGGCGCACGGTATATTTCAACAACACCAACCAGCATGCCAACTACGAGCTAAGGTTGTACGAGGGACAGACACGCTTCGACGTTATCTACGGCACGGTTGAGCAGGGCAATACCAGTGCCACAGCAGGAGTTCAGAAAAACGACATGTGCGTTACTGAGTACTTCTGCAACGGCTCGGGCGGTCCTGCTACTGGCGAATGGAGGTTGGGTCAAGCAGACACGCCTACCCCAACGCCAACGCCTACAGCGTCACCTATGGCCACGCCCATAGCGACATCGACAGCTACCCCCTGCCGCGACAGCGACAGCCACAGCTACTGCTACTTCCACGACTGTGCCCAGTGTTACCCCAACAGCTACTGTCGACGTCACTGGTACGCCTCGACCCAGGCCAACACCGGCGCCCCGGCCGGCGCCACATACGCCGACACCAACTGCTACCGGAACACCATCCCCTACACCTACGCCGAGCGCTACGCCTAGAGTAACACCCAGGGCACGGCCGACCCTACCGCCGCGCCCGTAACTTATGCCTATGAAAAAGAAGCGCACTGCTGCACTCGCAAATCCAGACTTATGAAAAAACAAATCAAACCCCACGTTAAAGCCCATCTTATCCGAGCCGTGTTTTACCTGCTCCTGCTGATCGCCGTGTGGGCGATTCCGTTCGCGCAGGCGAAATGGAACACGACTAAGCCTGGGAAACGATCGCTCAGGCCGGTTATTGTGGACATTTCTGCCGCGGCCGATTCCATCCAAAAGTACGACCTCAGTATGCCCGCCGGCTCGCCAACGCCGACGCCTACCTGCGGCGGCCCGGTCGCATGGCAACCCGGTCCCGATCAGCCTCCGGCCCGTTATGCCTTCCAGGCAGCTCTCGGCACCGACAACATGCTTTACGTCGCCGGCGGCCAGACCGCCGACATGGTGCCGACCCTGTACGACCAGGTCTCGCGGTATGACTACACGACCAATACTTGGAGCAACGTCGCCCCGCTGCCCGTCCCCTTGAGCCAGGCCTCTATGGGCGCATGGAACGGCAAGATCTACGTCGCCGGCGGCTTCATTGGTGGTAGCAGCGTTACCAATGCCCTGCGCATCTATGACATCGCCACCAACACCTGGAGCAGCGGCGCGAACATGCCCATCAGTCCCGGCGTCGAAGCGGCGGCGGGGGCGGTATGGCAGGGCAAGTTCTACGTCATGGGCGGCGACGACTTCAACAACAGCCTGAACACCAATTTCATCTACGACATCGCCACTAACACCTGGACTACGGGGGCGCCGCTGCCGGATAGCCGCACCAACACCTCCGGTACGGCCTACGGCGGGGCCGTCATCTACGTCTATGGCGGCGTGAGCCTACCGGGGTTCACGACGACGGATACGCTGCTGCGCTACGACGCGGCGAGCAACAGTTGGAGCAACCTTGGCTCGGCAGGCACGGCCGGGCACGGTAACTACGGCGGCGTCTCGGGCTTCGGCTCTGGCGACGGCCCTATCGAACTGCTGATCACCGATGGCGCGGATTCCATGGGTAATTCCACGACCGCAACCCACCTCTTTATCACCTTCAGCGGTCAGTTCCGCGCTGGCCCGCCGATGATTGGCAACCGCGCCGGGCACGCGCAGGGCAGGCTGCCCGATGGCCGGGTGCTGGTCGCCGACGGCTTCAACACGGCGAGCACCACGGTGAGTACGGTCGAAGTGCTCAATGGTCCGCCATGTCCCACTCCGACGCCTAGCTGCGAAATGCTCAATGGTCTGCCATGCCTCACTCCGACGGCCACGGCTACAGCTACACCTACACTTTCACCGGGTTCACCAACGGCGACACATACGCCTCCAACGCCGACGGTAACTGCGACAGCGACTCACACACCGACTGCTACAGCAACGGCTACATTCACTGCAACGCCGGCAGCAACTGTAACTGCCACTCCAACTGCGACACCAACGCCAAGCGAGACGATTCCACCGGTGCGAACGACGCCAACTCCTCGGATTCGGCCTACTCCAGCACCGCGCCCATAACTCTACCATGAAAAAGAAACACACTGCTCAATCCGGCTGGTTTAGCCTGCAGCTAGTCCTTTGCTCAGCGGCAGTCTGCTCGATGATCACCGGAACACTGTTGGCTTTCTTCCATCCCGAAGCGTCAGCGAAAGCTTCTCATCCGGCGAGCTGCCGGACTGACGTTTGCAGAACGCGTAGCTTATCAGCGAGCGATTGAAGACGTTTACTGGCGTCATCGCATCTGGCCGCAAGCGAGCGACCCGATCCCAAGCCGTCGCTCGACGCAGTGATGTCTCAGGCGCAGATGGAAAAGAAAGTCACAGACTATCTGCGCAAATCGCAGGCGCTGGAGGATTACTGGCAACGGCCGATTACTCCTGAGCAGTTACAGGCAGAAATGGATCGGATGGCAAAGCACACCAAACAGCCCGAAGTATTGCGCGAACTCTTTGCAGCACTCGGGAATGATCCTTTTGTTATCGCAGAGTGCCTGGCCAGGCCAACACTTGCGGAGCATCTGTTTAAGTCTGCCATTGAGAATCCGGTATGCCAGTCTGGCAGTAGCCAGCCAATAAATTCCGTTAGGAGAAAGAAACGGGCGTTTCGCGGTTACACCCTTCCAGTGATAGCGACAACACTGAAGGCGGAAGGCACATGCAATGATGCTTGGGCAGCTACAAGCACGGTCAACGCTCCCTCTGCCCGAGAAGGTCACACGGCGGTGTGGACTGGCAGTGAGATGATCATCTGGGGCGGTGACAATCGAACACTGGCGGCAGATACGATCCCAGCACCGACAGTTGGACAGCCACTAACACAATCAATGCGCCGTCTGGCCGGCACTACCACACGACGGTATGGACCGGCACTGAAATGATTGTCTGGGGCGGAATCTTGCCCAACGGCGCTGTTCTTAATACCGGCGGGAGGTACAACCCCGTCACCGATAGTTGGACAGCCACCAGCACCACCAACGCGCCTTCCGCACGATATTCTTCACACGGCCGTATGGACCGGCAGTGAAATGATCATCTGGGGCGGACTTATTCCCGGCGGCCCGATCCTTGCCACTGGTGGAAGATACAATCCCAGCGCAGACAGTTGGATACCCACTAGCACGACAAACGCGCCTTCCGCCCGGTACTACCATACGGGCGTCTGGAGTGGCAACGAGATGATCGTCTGGGGAGGAGAGGATTTTTCCGGCAACTTCAACACCGGTGGTCGATATAACCCCGGCACCGATAGCTGGACCGCCACCAGCACGACCAACGCACCCAACGCTCGAATCGTTCACACGGCGGTCTGGACCGGTAGTGAGATGGTCGTCTGGGGAGGTTTTTCTGTTAGCAGCGAAGTAAACACCGGCGGACGCTACAGTCCTACGGCAAACACGTGGGCAGCCACAAGCCTGACAAACGCACCCACTGCGCGCGAGGATCACACCGCAGTGTGGACCGGCTAACGAGATGATTGTGTGGGGCGGATACGACGGGTTCAACAACGTTAATACGGGTGCGAGATACAGTCCAAGCACTAACAGTTGGGTAACAACTAGCACCATTAACGCCCCGTCTCCTCGGGACGAACATAAAGCAGTGTGGACCGGTAGCGAAATGATTGTCTGGGGTGGCATCGTTAACGGCGGTCTTGTAAACACAGGCGGGCGATATTGCGGGCCGTACCCAAGCCCGACCCCTACGCCAACCCCAACAGCACCACCTGGTGTGTATGAAGCGTGGGTCGCCCGATATGGTGGCAGGGTTTTGAATGAAGCCGTAGCTATCGCTGTTGACACCTCGGGAAACGTTTATGTCTCAGGAACAAGTCTCGGCTCAGGGACCTGGGATTATGCGACCATCAAGTACAACACAACGGGACAACAAGAATGGCTTGCACGCTATGACGGGCCGGACAATCAGAACGATTTCGCCAACGCGATGACCATCGATGGATCAGGCAATGTCTATGTAACGGGATCGAGCGCGAACCACTGCGGATCCGCTGATTTTGCAACGGTTAAGTATAATTCAGCAGGCCAAGAAGTATGGGTCGGCCGCCACGACGGTGGAACCGGAGTAGCCATTGCCGTGGATAGCTTAGGCAACGTGTATGTGGCGGGAGCGGATGCAGAAGGCTGGGCCACGATAAAGTACGATTCATCAGGGGCAGAACAGTGGGTTGCGCACTATAGCTCTGGCACACCCGCAGCCATTGCTGTGGATAAGGCAGGCAATGTCTATGTGACTGGCGGGAGCGACAACGATTATGCAACAATCAAGTACGATGCCTCCGGTCAGCAGCAGTGGGTAGCCCAGTACAACGGCCCCGGGAACGGAACAGACGATGCCACAGGCATCGCGTTGGATGGCTCAGGAAATGTGTACGTAACGGGCTATAGCTTAGGCGTCGGCGGATTCAATGCTGATGATTATGCCACAATCAAATACGATGCATCCGGCCAGCGACAATGGGTGGCCCGGTACGATGGACCCAATGGTGGCGATCATGCTCGAGCGATCGCCGTTGACGAGTTGGGCAATGCCTATGTGACGGGAGATAGCGAAGGTCCAGGTGTGTCAACTTACGCGACAGTGAAGTATAACTCAGTCGGGCAGCAGCAGTGGGTTACGAATTACACTGGCCCATCGAACGTGGGTTTCGCCGTAGCGATTGCGCTCGATGGCGTCGGGAATGTGTACGTGACAGGGTCTAGCCTTGACTCCGGGGGGATTTACACTGATTACGCGACGATCAAGTACGACTCCGCCGGGCAAGAACAATGGGTCATGCGATACGACGGACCCGGCAGTGGCGGTGACTTTGCTCGCGCCCTCGCCGTTGATGGCGCAGGCAATGTCTACGTCACAGGAGTTAGCGATGATATAAACCTTAATGAGAATTATGCCACCGTTAAGTACGGACAGGGTCCTACTCCAACGCCCACCCCGTCGGCCACTGCAAGCCCGACTGCCACATCGACAGCTACGCCGACTTCTACACCGACAGCGAGTCCCACACCAACGGTAACGTGTGTCCCAACTGCGACGGCTACGCCCCAACCGACGCCCAGCGCAACGTTTACGGCTACGCCCAGGATGACACCGACGTCAACCCCAGTGCCAACCGCAACAGCCACAGCGACGCCAACAGTAAGCCCAAGCGCGACCCCTACGGGCACACCTAGTACTACAGCAACGGCAAACCCTACGCCTACAGCCAACCTAACGCCTACTGCGAGGCCGAATATAACACCCAGGACGCGGCCCACACCGCCACCGCGCCCGTAGCTTCACTCTATGAAAAAGAAACACACTGCTCAATCTGCCTTCTTTAGTCTCTGCATTTCCCTTGGAATGCTCGTCTTCTTCGCTGGAATCCTTTTCGCGCTGTTCGCCGCAACGGGCTCGCAACCATTCACCTACCAGCGCACATCGTATCTTCCCGCCGGGGACGTTTATCAAGCGTGGGTTGCCCGCTACAATGGAACCGGGAATGGCAACGACGAAGCCAACGCTGTTGCTGTTGATAATTCAGGCAACGTTTATGTGGCAGGAACGATGCTCGGTTCGGGAACACTTAACGATTTAGCCACGATCAAGTACGACTCGGCCGGCAACCAGCTATGGGTTGCCATTTATAACGACTTCAACAATCCCGATGCCCAGCTCAGCGCCATGACGATTGACGCATCGGGTAATGTCTACATAACAGGATGGAGCGGCGTAAATAACGTTTATTACGATTGCACCACGATCAAGTATAGCTCGGCCGGGCAGGAACAATGGGTCGCCCGCTATAACGCGATGCCCCGCGGTTATGCGGCGGGCGCAGCAATTGCGGTGGACGGTTCAGGCAACGTCTATGTCGCGGCGTCCGCGACCAATCAGCCCAACATCGTGTTCTGCGCCACGATCAAGTACAACGCATCAGGCGAAGAACAGTGGGTCGCCGAATATCATGGCGGGGCGAATGGTGACTATCCAGCGGCCATTGCTATTGACAAGGTGGGTAACGCGTATGTGACTGGCACAAGCCAAACTTGTCCGGGCAGCGATTACTTAACGTTGAAATATAACTCGGCCGGGCAGGAACAATGGGTTGCGCGCTACTATGGCCCCGAAGAACATTTAGACTCAGCCAAGGCTATCGCCGTTGACGGTGCAGGCAATGTGTATGTGACCGGCGACAGCTTCGGCAGTTATGCGACAGTCAAGTATAACGCCACGGGGCAACAGGAGTGGGCGGCTCGCTATGATCAAGGTGGGGAGAGTGCTGCCTCAGCCATTGCTCTTGACGGCTCGGGCAACGTTTACGTGACAGGACGGACTGCCGACCCAAATCACTATTCCGATTACGGCACAGTTAAGTATAACTCAGCCGGTCAACAGCAGTGGGTTGCCCTGTATAACGGGCCACCGGGAAACGGACCAGACGCTGCGACTGCTATCGCCCTTGATGGCACGGGCAACGTTTATGTGACAGGATATAGTTCCCGAACGAATTTCACCTACAATGATTACGGTTATGCGACGATCAAATATAACTCAAGTGGGCAGGAACAATGGGTCGCCCGCTATGACGAGCCGCAGAATGCCAGTAACGAAGCCGCAGCCATAGCGGTCGATAATCTGGCTAATGTTTATGTGACGGGTAAGGGAAGATCCGGAAACGATACTGATTATCTGACGATCAAATATGGGCAGGGGCCTACCCCTACGCCGACGCCGACAGCAACTGCAAGCCCCACGCCGACTGCGACAGGGACAGCGACACCGTCGACAACCCCAACTGCGACGGCGACCGCTTCTCCCACTCCAACCGCCACAGCTTCCCCCACAGCCTCCACCGGTCCTGATGTTCCGGACCCAACCGCCACCGCTACCGCAACCGCGACTCCCACGCCGATGCAGACTTGCTGCCAGTACGTAACAAGCAGCGGGACTGGCGCGATCGCGCCCGGAATCATCGACACAGGCAACCACTGCGATAATTGCCTTACCCAAATTGCGTTTCCATTCCCAGTGCAGTTTTACAATTCGACGTTTACCCAGGCGTACGTCAGCTCCAATGGGAATTTACAGTTTACCGGCAATGCCCCTTACCTTGGCACATCGTGTCCTTTGCCGATTTCTTGTCTAAACGCGGCTATCCTGGCTTATCAAGACGATCTTCGCACCGACGGACCGGGCGGCGGCATATTCACTCTCGTTACCGGCACCGCGCCCAACAGGATCTTTAACATTGAGTGGCGCACGACTTATACTGGCAGAACGGGTACCGCCAATTTCGAAATCCGGTTTTATGAGAACCAAACCTCCTTTGATATCGTTTACGGAGCTACTACCGATAGCGGCGCCGCAGAAGCCAGCGGCGTACAGCTAAGTGGCATGGGCGGTCCGTGTGACGCCACAACTTTCTCGTGTCAAGCACCGATGCTCACAAATGGCTTGAAAGTCACTTACGAGGTGGTGCCTTGCGGAGCGGCAAGTCCAACACCAACCGCAACGCCTCCAGCAACCGCGACGCCAACCCCTACGGTAACGCCAACAGTAAGTCCGACACCTACAGCTCCTGTAGGCCTGACAGGTACTCCTCGGCCTAGGCCAACACCGGCTCCGCGCCCGGAGCCACATTCGCCCACGCCAACTGCTACCGGCACGCCGTCCCCTACCCCTGCACCGAGCGCTACGCCTGGAGTGACGCCCAGGCCGCGTCCCACGCCACCACCGCGCCCATAACTTGCTATGAAAAAGAAACGCACTGCCATCCAAGTTATGAAAAAGTGCATAAACCCAACCATTAAAGCGCATCTTCTTCGAGGCGCGTTTTACCTGCTTTTACTTCTGGCTGTTTGCGTGATCCCGTTCGCGCTTGCACAGCGGACCACCGCGAAGGGAAACCGACCTGCGACCACGATCACGGTCACCAACACAAACGACAGCGGTCCTGGCTCGCTGCGTCAGGCGCTGGCCGACGCTAACGACGGGGACACGATAAATTTTGATGTATCGCTGAAAGGGCAGACCATCGCGTTGACCAGCGGCGAGCTTGTAATTGATAAAAGCATCACAATTACCGGCCCCGGTTCGGATCAACTCGCCGTGAGTGTAGACCTTCCAATACCACCTTCCGAATCTTCCACGTGACGGCAAGTCCCACCGTCACAATTGAGGGGCTCACGATCGGGCCAAGCTTATACTTTTCCGGCTGTGGAATTCAGAACGACCAGGCGACCTTAACAATCAACAATTGCGCTGTGACAGGGAATGATGGCTTGACCTTCGGGCGCTGGCATTTCCAACGGCGGAACACTGACGATCAATAACAGCAGCATTACTGGTAACGCGTTGCAGTATCAAGGGACCGGCGCTGGCATTTCAAGTAGTGGGACGTTAATCATCAACAATAGCATCATTCGCGGCAACGTTTCTGGAAAAGGTTACACAGACGGCGGTGGCATCTACAGCTCAGGAACGCTTGAGATCACCAACAGCACGATAGACGGCAACTCAGTTGGCGGCAGTGGGGGCGGAATTTTCAACTTAGGAGCTGCGATAATCACTAGCAGCACTATCAGTGGAAACTTTGCCGGCGGGGGTTACCCGGGCCCTCACTGAGCCCGGTTTTGGCGGTGGCATTTCTTCCAACGGCACAGGCGCGACGCTGACGATCAGCAACAGCACTATTAGCGGCAATTCGGCGCTGACTATCGACCAAGCGCCTGGACGTGGAGGCGGGATCGGCAATAGCGGTTCGCTCCAGATTGCCAACAGCACAATTAGCGGTAACTCAGCTACGAACGGTGGTGCAATCTGTAACAATGCCGCGCCACTGGAGATAGCAAATAGCATCTTAAACGCCGGCGACGTTGGCCAAAACATCTTCAATGATGGTGGAACAATTACCTCGCTTGGTTACAACCTCAGCAGCGATAATGGCGGTGGTTATTTGAACGGTCCAGGAGACCAAACCAACACGGATCCGATTCTGGGCCCGCTTCAGGACAACGGCGGCCCTACACAAACCCACCGACCGTATCCCCAGAGCCCAGCTATCGACGCGGGTGACCCAAGTTTCACGCCGCCTCCTTTCTATGATCAACGCGGGACTGGGTTTGACCGCGTAGTGAACGGCCGAATCGACATCGGTTCGTTTGAGGTGCAAGAGGGCAAACCGCCTCCTCCCTCCCCGACGCCTACGCCTACGCCAACTCCAACAGCTACACCTACTTCGACGCCGAGACCTACCCCTACACCGAGGCCTCGTCCCACTCCACCACCGCGCCCGTAACTATCTATGAAAACGAAACACACTGCTCAATCCGCTCGTTTAGTCTGCAGCTAGTTCTTTGCTCAGCGGCAGTCTGCTCGATGATCACCGGAACACTGTTGGCTTTCTTGCATCCCGAAGCGCCAGCGAAAGCTTCTCATCCCGCAGCCGCCGCACTGACGTTTGCCGAGCGCGTAGCTTATCAGCGCGCGATTGAGGAAGTTTACTGGCGTCACCGCATTTGGCCAAAAGAGCGGCCCGATCCTAAGCCGTCGCTCGACGCCGTGATGTCTCAGGCGCAGATCGAAAGCAAAGTCGCAGACTATCTGCGCAAATCACAAGCGCTGCAGGATTACTGGCAACAGCCGATTACTTCCGAGCAGTTACAGGCTGAAATGAATCGCATGGCAAAGCACACCAAACAGCCCGCAGATGTTGCGCGAACTCGTTTGAAGCGCTCGGCAATGATCCGTTAGTCATCGCTGAGTGCCTGGCCAGGCCAACACTTGCAGAGCGTCTGTTTGACGTCTGCCCTGGCTTACCATGATGTCAGCTGGCGCGGTAGCCCAGCGAATCAGTTCGTCGAGAGAAACAACATAGACCGTTCTCGGGGTTACACCCTTCCGACGATAGCGACCGACATCGAAGCCGGAAGGCACATGCTTTGACGCTTGGGGCGGCTACAACCACCAACAGCGCACCCTACGCCCGAGATGCTCACACCACGGTCTGGACCGGCAGTGAAATGATCGTCTGGGGCGGCTTATGATGACGTCAGATGACCTTCTTTAATTCCGGTGGGAGATACATCCCGACGTACCGATACCTGGGCGCTGACCGCCATCACCAACGCCGCCATCTGCACGACGATTTCACACGGCAGTCTGGACCGGCACTGAAATGATCGTCTGGGGCGGAGTGACTAACACCAGCTTCTTGAATTCCGGCGGGAGATATAATCCCAGCACGGACACCTGGGCAGCCACCAGCATCATCAACGCGCCCGATGCCCGAGAGTGTTCACACAGCCGTCTGGACTGGCAGTGAAATGATCGTCTGGGGCGGGATTTTCTGTGAGCGGCACAGTCGAAACACCGGCGGGAGATATAACCCCGGCAGCAGATAGTTGGACAGCTACCACCACTACTAACGCGCCGAAGTCGAGACACCCACACGGCAGTATGGACCGGCAGTGAAATGATCGTCTGGGGTGGTGAAGACGGTGCCTATCTTTTTGAACACCGGAGGGACGATACAATCCCAGCACCGACAGCTGGGTGGCCACCAGCACCACCAATGCGCCCGAGGCCGCGAGACTTCCACACGGCTGTTTGGACTGGCAGCGAAATGATCGTCTGGGGCGGATATGACGGCAGCAGCAACTATTGGAACACTGGCGGCAGATACAACCCCAGCACCAACAGTTGGACAACAACCAGCACCACTAACGCGCCCGCTGGCCGATCGTCTCACACGGCAGTCTGGACCGGCAGTGAAATGATTGTCTGGGGCGGAATTGTTAACGGTCCCACCTTCTTGAATACCGGAGGAAGATACAATCCCAGCACCGACAGCTGGATGCTCACCAGCACGGCAAACGCGCCCGATGCCCGAGCCGAGCATACGGCAGTGTGGACCGGCAGTGAAATGATTGTCTGGGGAGGGCAGAGTGCCTCACATGTGTTGAACACTGGCGGGAGATACTGCGGGCAATATCCACCGCCTACGCCTACGCCGTCCCCAACACCGACACTCATAGTCACCAACACAAACGACAGCGGCCCCGGTTCATTGCGTCAGGCGCTCGCCGACGCCAATGACGGTGACGTAATCGGTTTTGCAGTCACTGGCACGATCGGATTGACCAGCGGCGAGCTGTTAGTGGCCAAAAACATCACAATCTCAGGACCGGGCGCTGAGAACCTTGCGGTCAATGGCAATGCGAACAGTACCGTATTTCACATCGCTCCTGGTGAAACCGTCACCATTTCTGGCCTGACCATCACCAACGGATCCGCCGAAGCTGGCGGAGGTATCCATAACGATCATGCGGCGTTGACACTCAATGATTGCATCGATCACCGGCAACTCGGGCGGTGGCATCCACAATGACGGAAACAACATTGGTCATGCACGCTGCAGATAAACAACTCTTTAATTACCAACAACTCCGGCGGCGGATTTACAACGACGCATTCGCAGGCCGGCACTGCAACGTTAGTAATAACCTACAGCACCCTTCGAACAACAACAATGGCGACGCTATTAACAACCACGGGTGGTCTTGCACATTTTGCGGAAACGGCACGACGACGGTTCAAATAACCAACAGTTCGATTACGAGTAATCCAGGGCGGCGCGATCTATAGCGACACTGGACGACAAAATTGCGGCGGTCCTTGCCCCGTCACAGTGTCAATCACTAACAGCACTGTTAGCGGAAATGGAGGTGGAGTGCACAACTCGACCCTGTCGGATACAGTAGTGAGTAATAGTACCATCAGCGACAACGGCAGCGGCATTTACAACGATATCGGTGCGATTGCAGCGAGCGTCTATCAATACCACCATGAGCGATAATGGAGTGGAGATCCGGAACTTTAACGCTCCAGTCGTCGTGGCCATGTCACACACGATCTTCAACGTCAGCCCTGGAGGACATAGTATTCTCAATGATTTCGGCACCGTCACCTCTTACGGCTACAACGTTAGCAGCGACGATGGTGGCGGTTATTTGAATGGCCCTGGCGATCAGATCAACACCGATCCGATGCTCGGTCCGTTGCAGGACAACGGCGGCCCTACATTCACACACGCGTTGTTACCGGCAGCCCGGCCATTAATGCCGGCGATCCGAATTTCGTCGGCCCGCCTGACTACGATCAGCGTGGCCCGGGTTACGATCGCGTAAGAGGCGGTCGGATCGACGTCGGCTCGTTTGAAGTGCAAAACCCTCCTCCACCTTCGCCAACGCCTAGACCCGCACCAACTCCACGCCCTCGCCCCACGCCGCCACCACGCCCGTAGCTTTGTCGATGAAAAGAAAACACACTGCACGATCCGGTTCGGTTCCTCTGCGGGTTTTGTGACTCTCCTTGCTTGGACTGTAGCCAGCTCGATGTTGACCGGCACACTGCTGGGCTTTCTTCCATCCCGAAGCGCCAACGAAGAGTTCTCATCCGGCAGCTGCCGGACTCACGTTCGCAGAACGCGTCGCTTATCAGCGAGCGATCGAGGACGTTTACTGGCACCATCGCATCTGGCCAAAAGATCGACCCGATTCCAAGCCATCGCTCGATGCGGTGATGTCTCAGGCGGAACTGCAAAAGAAAGTGGAAGATTATTTGCGCAAGTCACAGGCGCTGGAGGATCAGTGGCAACGGCCACTCAGTGCTGAGCAGTTACAGGCTGAGATGGATCGCATGGCAAAGCAGACGCGACAGCCTGAAGTGTTGCATGAACTCTTTGAGGCACTCGGGAACGATCCCTTTGTTATTGCCGAGTGTCTAGCCGGCCAGTGTTAACAGAGCGTTTGGTTCGCGACTTGTCAGCGCCGGACGACAGAGGACGGTTTGACTCTGTCCGCAGCAATCGTCTGCGAAGCGTGTCGATGGAAACGACTGTTGCCAACGGCGACTACACTCTTCCACGAGTTGCCGAAGGGAATCCTTCATGCACAGACGATAACTGGGCATCCACCTGCGTTACGAACGCGCCCGCTGGTCGAGTCTACCACAGCGCAGTCTGGACCGGCACTGAAATGATTGTCTGGGGCGGACTGGACAAGGCCGATCAGCCTTAACACCGGCGCAAGATATAACCCCAGCACCGACAGTTGGACGGCCACCAGCACCACCAACGCGCCTGCGCGTCGATACCGGCACACCGCGGTCTGGACTGGCACTGAAATGATCGTCTGGGGCGGGAGTTGACTTCACGAGTGCTCTGAACACCGGAGGAAGATACAATCCCGGCACGGATAGTTGGACACCGACGAGCACCAGGAACAACCCGCCCTCGGAACGAGACGGTCACACGGCAGTGTGGACTGGCAATCAAATGATTATCTGGGGAGGTGCTTATCATAGTGGAGGCCCTCCCGTTTACTTCAACACTGGCGGGAGATACGATCCCAGCACGAATAGTTGGACGGCCACCAACGCCCCCAGCGCGCCTTTGGCTCGCGAGCTTCACACCGCAGTGTGGACGGGCAACGAAATGATAATCTGGGGAGGAGAAAGGCTCGGCAGCTATTTGAACACCGGCGGGAGATACAATCCCACCACTGATACCTGGGCAGCGACCAGCACCAGCAATGCGCCCTCGCCCCGATCGCTTCACACGGGAGTGTGGACCGCCACCGAAATGATCGTTTGGGGCGGAAGTAACAGCAGTGGATACTTGAACACCGGCGGGAGATACAATCCCACCACCGATAGTTGGATAGCTACGAGTACGAGCAACGCGCCCTCCGCACGAAAGTTTCACACGTCAGTGTGGTGTGGCAGTGAAATGATCACCTGGGGCGGCGGAGACAGCGCCGGCTATTCGAACACCGGCGGGAGATACAATCCCACTGGTGATACGTGGGCGCCGACTAGCACCAGCAATGCACCCTCGCCACGATGGCTTCACACGGGAGTGTGGACCGGCACCGAAATGATCGTCTGGAGTGGTAGCAACAACACCTCGTTCTCGTTGAACACCGGCGGAAGATATGGTCCGACACCGGCGGCCATGTGCCCGCCGACGCCTACAGCGACAACCACGCCCAGGCGGCCGATACCTACACCGAGGCCGCGTCCCACGTTTCCCCCTCCGCCACCACGCCCGTAGCTTTACCGTGAAAACGAAACACACTCCTCAATTCGGCTCGTTTAGCCTGCAGCTAGTCCTTTGCTCAGCGGCAGTCTGCTCGATGATCACGGGAACACTGTTGGCTTTCTTCCATCCCGAAGCGCCAGCGAAAGCTTCTCATCCGGCAGCTGCCGGACTGACGTTTGGTGAACGCGCAGCTTATCAGCGAGCAATCGAAGAAGTTTACTGGCGTCATCGGCTCTGGCCCAGCAATCGCGGGGAGCGTCTGGATCTCAAGCCGTCGCTCGATGCAGTGATGTCTCAAGCGCAGCTGGAAAAGAAAGTCACAGACTATCTGCACAAGTCTCAAGCGCTGGAGGACTACTGGCAACGACCGATTACCGCTGAACAGTTACAGGCGGAAATGGATCGCATGGCAAAGCACACCAGACAGCCCGAGGTGTTACGCGAACTGTTTGAAGCGCTCGGGAACGATCCGTTTGTTGTCGCAGAGTGTTTGGCCAGGCCCGCACTGTCAAAGCGTTTACTCACGAACTGGTACAATTATGACCAGCGAATTCACAGCGAGGCAAAGCACCGCGCGGAGGTTGAGCTGCAGACGCATCCCACTGTTGAGCAGATGAAACAGCTCAGCGGAACATACAGCGAAATGGAACTAATCAAGGACAACACTGTGGGATGGGCAGAATCCAGCGGTCCTGAACATGCAGTGAAGTTGAACAACGACGAGTGGGACAACACCTTGCGGAAACTCGCGGCGATGTTTCTTGATCATCCTGTAGCTGGAGGCGCGACATTGCAGATCAAAACCGGGCTAGTGAGTGCGTTGCAGGAAGATGAAACGCGTTACTATGCGACGGCAGTAATCGAGAAGACGGACAAGGGCTTAAAGCTTGCCTCAGTTTCATGGGCAAAGGATCCGTTGCAATCATGGCTTTCCCGAATGGAAAACCAGCTACCCTCGACATCGGCAACCACAGATACTGGCTACGCGCTGCCCAAAATATCAGACGGCGCTGGATGCATTGACGATACTTGGACAGCCACTGCTGGTCCTCCCGATTCCCGATTCGGTCATACTGCCGTTTGGACGGGCGGCGAAATGATCGTCTGGGGCGGCTATGACGGCACCAACGATTTCAATTCCGGTTACAGGTATGATCCAGCCACAGATACGTGGACCGCTACGAGTACGATCAATGCACCCACTGCCCGAGAATATCACACAGCAATCTGGACTGGCAGTCAGATGATTCTGTGGGGCGGGTCGGTTCACGATGTCAGCTATCCGAACACTGGCGGGCGATACGACCCGGGCACCGACACCTGGATTGCTACCAACACAACAAATGCGCCCACTGGCCGATACGGTCACACTGCAGTGTGGACCGGCAGCGAGATGATTGTGTGGGGCGGCTATGACGGCAATGCCAGCGGTTTGAATACCGGTGGGAGATACAATTTGAGTACGGACAGTTGGACGGCTACTAGTACCACGAATGTGCCCATGGCTCGATTCAGTCATACTGCGGTGTGGAGTGGCAGCCAAATGGTTGTCTGGGGCGGGTATGCTTTCGGCGAGTTGAACACTGGCGGCAGATACAATCCGAACACCGATACTTGGATTGCCACCAGCACCGTCAACGCGCCGGACGCCCGAGACTATCATACCGCAATCTCAACTGGCACTGAAATGATCATCTGGGGCGGGCACAGCAACGAGGTTGGCGAGTTTAATACTGGCGCCAGATACGATCCCGGCACTGATACTTGGATACCTACCAGCACAGCCAATGCACCGAGTGCGCGAGCCAGCCACACAGCAACCTGGACCGGAAGCGAAATGTTTGTGTGGGGCGCGACGGTTGATAGTAGTGGCGGAAGATACAATCCCACCACAGACAGTTGGATAGCTACCAGCACCATCAATGTACCCACCGCCCGAAGCGGCCACACAGCTGTCTGGACCGGCAATGAAATCATCGTTTGGGGCGGCGGCGGCCAAGGGCCTTACAATTTGAACACCGGTGGTCGATACAATCCCAGCACAGACACCTGGGTACCCACGAACACGTACAATGTGCCTGCCGCCCGACACTCTCACACGGCCGTATGGACTGGCACTGAGATGATCATCTGGGGAGGGCTAACGTTAACTTACTGGAATAACGGAGAGACGTACAATTCTGTTACAGACGATTGGTCAGCGATCAGTATTACCAATGCGCCCAGCGCCCGAGCAGGTCACACCACAGTTTGGACCGGCACCGAAATGATCATCTGGGGCGGCGTCAGTCAGTCCGGCAATTTGAATACTGGAGGCAGATACAGCCCTGGCAAGGATAGTTGGACAGCTATCAGCACGACTAACGCGCCCACTGCGCGCAGCTCTCATACCGCAGTGTGGACTGGCACTGAAATGATTGTGTGGGGTGGTGCTCCCAGCTTTTTGAACACCGGAGGAAGATACAATCCCAGCACTGACAATTGGACAGCTACCAGCACTACCAACGCGCCCACCGCGCGGAACGCTCACACCGCAGTGTGGACCGACAGTGAAATGATCATCTGGGGCGGAATCGGCACACCTTGCAATCCGTCCTGTCTCTCTCTTAACACCGGCGGCAAATACAATCCGAGCGCAGATAGTTGGATAGCGACTAGCATTGTCAATCCCCCCGCCGGGCGAGGTCATCACACCGCAGTCTGGACCGGGAGCGAAATGATCGTCTGGGGCGGAACCGATTTCATTGGGACCTTTTTCAACACCGGTGGCAGACTCAATCCGGGCACGAACAGTTGGATACCTACCAACACCACTAACGCGCCCATTGCGCGGGACTCCCATACCGCAGTGTGGACCGGCACTGAAATGATTGTCTGGGGTGGTATTCCCACCTTTTTGAACACCGGAGGGAGATACAATCGTAACGCGGATACCTGGAGTCCGACAAACGCGACCACGGCACCCGTTGGCCGAGAGGCGCACACGGCGGTTTGGACCGGCACTGAAATGATTGTCTGGGGCGGATATAACGATCCGGGAAGCGATTTGAACACAGGCGGCAGGTACTGTGCGCAATCTGGTCCAACACCAACGCCTACAACAACACCGACAGCGAGCCCTACAACCACGGCTAGCGCTACGCCTACCGCCACACCCAGTGCTACGCCTACGGCGACGGCTACTTTGACACCGAGGCCTTCACCGACACCGAGACCGGCGCTAACGCCTCGGCCTCGCCCCACCCCAGCACCACGCCCATAAGTTAACCATATGAAAACAAAACACACTGCACAATCCGCATTCTTTAACCTGCGCAGTTTAGCCGGATTAATTCCGGTCGCTGCGTTTGCCTTCCTGGCTTTTTTTGCCGCCGCGAATCCATCTACACGCGTCGAGGCCGGTCGTGCTGGCGGACTAACACGCCAATCATCCATGAGAGTTACGCCACAAGGCGTAATCCAGAGTACGCACCTTGGTAACTCGAAAGCACCGCCAGCGGCGCGTAGAATAGCTAAGAGCCGCGTATCAGGACCCTTGGGGACCACGCTTTGGGATTACGACGACCCTGCAGCGATTGCCGATGGCGTGTCGATCGACGCCAACAATGTTTGGGGGGCCTGGCTTCTTAGCGGTGCGCGCCTGACCATTCACGCGATCACGGGCAACGGCACACCGGCTTGGAGCTTCTCGTCCTTCAACAGCGGCAACTCCGGCGTCGCTGCCGCCAAAGGCGCCGATCGCAGCGGCTTTATGGAATCGAATGCAGCTGGCGACGACTTTCGGCAACATGGTTTCAGATCCACCAGCAACGGCACACCAGACTGGTCGTTCCCATATCCAGTCAGTGATCCAAATCTGCCAGCCAGTTCCAGGAAGCTCGCCACGTCGCGTGACGGCTCGACGATTGCGGCTGTTGTTAGCGATTCTGTAACTCAGAATTCGACGCTTTACGTCTTCGACGCTAACACTGGCGCAGTCACACTCATGTGGACGGATCCACTTCGGATGGACGGAGTGGCTTTGACCGATAACGGCTCGCTGGCCCTCGTGACACAGGACAACCGCGCCACTCTCGTGCAGACCAGCAGTGGCAACATCGTATTCACCGCCACAGGCTCCGGCGCCGGATCCAGTTCTTACCCGATGTCCGGCGACGGCAGCGTATTCGCAGTGGGCGGGTTCAATTTCGACGTGTATGCATACAACGGCACAACCTATAACCGGGTGATCCATCTAACCCGGGCGAACTTCTGGTTTGGCGGAGCTTGTACCGTCTCGCATGACGGCTCGACTGCAGGCACGTTCGGCGGCAATTACGCCAACGGCTGGCTTAGCGGCGAAGTCGATGTGTTTGATGTTCCAACCGGCAACATGCTTGGGTCCTACGCTGTTAGCGGTACGGGTATGTATCAGGGAACGCCAATTGGCGCCGGCTCGAACGACAACGGCACGGTCACGGCTTTTGCTTCCTGGGGAACGCAATTTCATGACTGGCCGGAGGTCATGGTATTTAACCGTAGCGTCCAGCTGATCGGCCAGATCAACTTTCCTGGCTCAGCGTTTTCGGTGGATGTCTCAACGGACGGACAGTACGTGGTGGGCGGCGCCAAAGCGGTCCACGCTAATCAGTTTGGCAGCGGCGGGCGCATCGAGTTAATCCAGCTTCAGCCTAGCTCGAGCCCTACCCCAACACCAACAGCGACTGCAACAGCAACAGCAACGGCGACTGCAACACCAACAGCAACTCCTACGGCGACCGCGACCGCTACGCCAACTCCAACGATAATTCCGCGAGCTACTCCCACGCCACGACCTCGCCCCAGCCCAATCCCACGCCCGTAGCTTTGTCTATAAAGAAGAAACGCACTACTGAATCTGGTTAATTTGTCTCGACATCTTTGAGGCGCTTCGAGTAAAAGATGCTTACGCACCGACGCGCAAGCAAGGTGAAAGCGAACATTAGCTCCGCGATTGAAGCGCATCTTATCCGAGGCGCGTTTTACCTCCTTTTACTGCTGGCCGTCTCCCTGATCCCATTCGCGCTCGCACAGCGGACCACCGCTAAGGGAAACCGGCCTGCAACCACGATCACGGTCACCAACGGAAACGACAGCGGCCCCGGCTCACTGCGACAGGCGCTCGCTCAGGCGAATGACGGCGATACGATTAACTTCGATCCCTCTTTAAGCATCGTAACACTGACCACGGCGGAGCTCGTCATCGCTAAGAGCATTACCATCAGCGCTTCACCGCAAATGGTCACGGTGCAACGGGCTCCACAGGCGCCCCAATTCCGTATTTTCCATGTGATCCCCGGTCATAGCGTGGAAATCAACGGCTTAACCATCTCTGGCGGTCACATTACCGACGATAACGGCGGTGGTATCCTGAACGACAATTCAACTCTGACGATGGCTCATTGCACGGTCAACGGAAACGCCATTGTGAGTGGCGAATTCGCGAATAGTGGCGGCGGCATCCATAACAGCGGAACGATGACGCTCAATCAGGTCATCATTAACAATAACAATGCTTCTTTTAGTGGCGGCGGCATAATTCCTCCAAGCGGAGGCGGCATCTCCAACACCGGTACCTTGATCATTATTGCTGGGACGGTTCAAGGGAACATGGGCTTTTTGTCCGCTGGTGGCATCTACAATAGCAATACAGGCGTGATGACCATCACTGGCAGCACGATTAGTGACAACCGAACCGGCTTTCCTGGTCACAATGGCGGGTCTGGCGGCGGAATTGTTAATTATGGAACAATGACGATTCAGGACAGCACCATCAGCGGAAACACAGCGCCCGGGGGCGATTTTGAAGGTTACGGTGGCGGTATCTACGGTAACAACAATACCATCACCAACAGTACCATCTCCGGAAATAGCGCTCTGCGCGGGGGCGGGGTTGCTGGCGGTGGTAACATCGCTCACACCACCTTCAGCAATAACTCGGCTAGCGTAGCCGGCGGCACTCTCTACCTAACCAGCCCGCTCGAGCTTGGGAACACGATCCTAAAAGCCGGCGCCTCGGGCGCCAACATCTTTAATAATGGTGGCAGCCTTATCACTCATGGCTACAATGTCTGTAGTGACAATGGCAGCGGTTTTCTGAACGGCCCAGGCGACCAGATCAATACCGATCCGATGCTTGGACCTCTCCAAAATAATGGAGGACCCACTTTCACTCAAGAGCTGTTGACAGGCAGTCCGGCGATCGATGCGGGCGATCCAAACTTTACTCCTCCGCCGTACTACGACCAGCGCGGCCCTGTTTTTTGGCGTCTGCGTAACGGCCGCATAGATGTCGGGTCGTTTGAGGTGCAGGTAGGAACGACGCCAAGTCCGACACCTACTCCCACAGCATCGCCAACTCCTACAGCGACCGCTACAGCAACCGCGACGGCAACTGCAACTGCTCGCCGACATCAACACCAACGGTGACAGCAACTGCAACCGCCACACGCTTCCGCGCTACAGCGACACCACGCGTCTAGTCCGACGCCACATCCAAGACCTAAGCCGACTCCGTGGCATCGCCCCACCCCAGCCCCTCGCCCATGACCGGTCTATGAAAAAGAAACACACTGCTCAATCTGCTTTCTCCCAAAAGCGTGTTGCGATCGCTCTCCTTCTTTGCGCTGCTTGCTGGATCGTCGCAGAAACAGTGCTCGCTTCCTTCCATGCTGAAGCGCCTACGAAGGCTTTTTATCGCGCAGCTGCGGGACTTACGTTCGCCGATCGAGTAGTCGCCCAGCGAGCCATTGAAGAAGTCTATTGGCGTCACCGCATTTGGCCCGAAGAGAATTCGAAGCCTAAGCCGTCACTCGACGAGGTGATGTCGGCCCAACAGATCGAAAAGAAGGTCGAAGATTATCTCCGCGACACGCAAGCACTCGGAGATTACTGGCAACGGCCGATCACTTCTGACCAACTGCAAGCCGAAATGGAGCGGATGGCCAGGGACACGAAACAGCCGGAAGTGCTGCGGGAACTGTTTGAGGCTCTTGCGAACGATCCCTTTGTTATTGCTGAGTGCCTGGCCAGGCCAGTGTTAACCGAACACTTAATTCGTGACCTTCTGAATGGTAGGGACGGAGCGCCGCACCGTCCGTTATTTTTAATGCACGATTCGGCGCGCCCGGCGGTTGCGCCCTACCAAAACGCCACAACGCTGGCCGCGAATCTGAACAAAGCTACCTACACTCTTCCAGCGATTGATCGGTGCACCGATGATACGTGGACTACAACGAGCGTTATCAACGCGCCCGACGGCCGAATGCTCCCCACGGCGGTGTGGACAGGCAGCGAAATGATCGTCTGGGGCGGAACCACTGATCGCATTAACGGCTTAGACGCTGGCGGGAGATACAATCCTAGCACAGACAGTTGGACTCCCACCAGCACCACCAATGCGCCCATTGCTCGGTTCGCTCACACTGCAGTGTGGACCGGCAAGGAAATGATCGTCTGGGGCGGATATAACAACGGCACCCGCTTGAACACTGGCGGGAGATATGATCCCAGCACGGACACTTGGACTGGTATCAGCATTACCAATGCATCCGATGGCCGATACTCTCACACGGCTGTCTGGACAGGCAGCGAAATGATCGTGTGGGGCGGAAGCAGCGCCGCAGGTCATGTCAATACTGGCGGGAGATACAATCCGGTTAGCGATACGTGGATCGCCACCGGCACGACAGACGCGCCGATTGGCCGAGAGATTCACACCGCAGTGTGGACTGGCAGCGAAATGATCGTCTGGGGTGGCGTGAACAACATTACGAACCTCAATAGCGGCGGCAGATATAATCCGAATACGGACACGTGGACTTCAACGAGTATGATCAACGTGCCCGACGCCCGAATCTGGCACACGGCGGTGTGGACTGGCAGTGAAATGATCGTCTGGGGTGGATTTAATAGCAGCCCCTTGAATACGGGCGGACAATATGATCCCAGCACGGACAGTTGGATAGCTACGAGCACCAGCGGTGCGCCGATGGCACGAGACACTCACACCGCAATCTGGACACGCAGTAGAATGATCGTGTGGGGTGGAGAGAACCTCGCGAACTATTATGACACCGGTGGGAGATACGATCCCGGCGCAGATAACTGGACTGCCACCAGCACCAGCGGCGCGCCCGCTGCGCGCTACTGGCACACGGCGGTCTGGACGGGCAGTGAAATGATCGTCTGGGGAGGGTACAATAACGTGAGCGTTTTTAACACCGGCGGCAGATATTGTGCGCAAGCTGGCGCGCCAAGTCCAACTCCCACTGCGACGCCTTGCGCTTCGGTCGGCGCCTGGACAGAGCAGGCTCCTTATCCCATCGTCGTCTCCGGACACGCCGTGGCCTCAGTAGGTGGCAACGTCTATAGTTTCGGCGGCATCGTCAACAACGCCGCTATCGCGAACGCTTATAAGTACACCCCTGCGACCAATACCTGGACGCCCATTGCCTCCCTTCCGGCGCCGCGTGGCTGGTTCAGCGGCGCAAGCGATGGCACCTATATCTACCTGCTTGGCGGCGTGGACCAAAACTTCAACACCACGGCCACGCTTTGGCGCTACGACCCGGTCAGCAATACCTATAACACGAGCCTGCCCTCTTATACCATCCCCACCTACTTCCACGCCTCCGCCTATCTCAACGGCAAAATCTACCGCATCGCAGGGGCCGCTATCGGCACAGATTTTCACGTCGAGGTTTATGATATTGCCACAAATACCTGGTCCATGGCTGCAAACTATCCATTTGCCAACCACAACCTCATGGCAGTGGCCCTGGGCAGCTATATTTATGCGGGCGGTGGCAACGCCTCCCCTGACCAAAACCTATCGCTACGATCCGAACACCGACACCTGGGACGATGCTGCAATCGCCGATTTCCCTGCGGGCCGCTCGTCTGCCGCCTCCGGAGCCTACAACGGCAGGTGGCTACTTGCAGGAGGCGACGTCGATTTTGCCACCAGCAACAGCGTGATCGCCTGGGATCCCGCTACCAACACCTGGAACAACCTTCCAAATATGGTACAGGCCCGCGACAACCTCGAAGGGGCGACAGCGGGCCAGTCCTTCTACGCTGTCGCAGGCGACTTTGGCCCCGGCAATCCTACCAATGACAACCAGCAATACACCGAAACCTGCACTACGGGGACACCAACACCGACAGCAACAGCAACACCCACACCTACGGCTACGGCAACTCCGACACCAACGCCTACGGCGTCGGTAACACCGACCGCGACGGCGACTCCGACAGCTACACCTACTTCGACACCGAGACCGTCACCGACGCCGAGAGTTGCGCCAACGCCTAGACCGCGTCCTACGCCGCCACCGCGCCCGTAGCCCGAGGCGATTGGGGTCAATCGCCCCTACCTTAATGCGCAGCCAATGCGGTTCAGGCCTTCGGCGAACATTTCCGTGTTTACGCCCATGCCGATGCGAAAGTGATCGGGCATTTCGAAGAAGCGACCCGGAACTGCCGACGTGTCGAATTGAGACCGCAAGCGCTCGAGAAAAGCGTCGGCGTTTCCGCGGAGTAATCGGGGGAATGATGTGGTCCCCCACTCTGTCGAAACGGCGGAAATCGCGGACTGCTGCGCGAGAAAATCCCGAAGCAATTTGCGATCTGCTTCCACGATGCGGCGCGCTCTTTCTCGAAGGAGATCGAGATGCTGGAACGCTGCGACGCTGAGAAGTTCACCCGGGATGAACCGGTGTCGCGCTGTAAAGATCGTTCAACCGGCGCATCTTCCACGCGAGATCAGGCTGCGCCAGAATCCAGCCGCATCGTAGACCGCTCATGCCATATACCTTCGTTAGGCTGCTGGTCACCACGAACTCCGGCCCGAGATGAAAGGACGTTCGCGGCGTGTTGTCGTAAACCGCATCCAGATAAACTTCATCAACGAGCACAAGCGCACCGGCACTCCGCGCGATATCGCCGATGTCACGCAGGACCGGCTCCGGCGTGAACGCGCTCGTGGGATTATGAAGATTCGTGATCACGATGAGGCGGGTCTTCGGCGTGATGCAGCGGCGGACCTCCGCAGGATCGATCGACCAGCCGTTTTCTTCAGTGCGCCGGAAGCGTTTTACGTCTGCTTCCAAGTAGTACGCGATATCGAGAATCGGACCGTACGCTGGATGCTCGATCAAAACTTCGTCGCCGGGTTCGAGGATCGCTGCCATGGCCAGATGGTTTGCCATCGATGTGCCAGCAGATGTTACAACGCATTCCGGATTGACCTCATGATGCGCAGCGATGGCCTCGGCCAAAGGCGGGTAGCCATAGCCGTCGCCGCCATTGATTTCGAGTTCCTCAACGTTCACCGGCAGATCGCGAAGCGGAAAAGGCGCGACGCCGCTTGTGGCGAGATTGAATCGCGCGCGGCTCTGCGTCTTCGACCAATGCATGTAATCGGAATGCTTGTGTCTCATACTGCTTTGGGGAAACTCTGTTGCCCACGAACTACACTAATTGACACGAATCGAAGAACGCTTTCGCACGCAGTGCTTCTGGAGTGCGGGGCATCCTCGTACCGCTTTTCGTCTAGCGCTGCGTTGAATCCAAAGCGACACGAGGACGTGTCGCACTCCGAAAGCTTCGCGAAATCAAGCACAAGCTCTTTACCATTCGCGTTCATTTGCGTGTTTCGTGGGTTAAAAGCTGTCCCCAAAAATAAGCTGGCAGCCCACAGCCAGCATGATGCCCAACGCGGATCGCGCTATCGCGAGGTGAAGCGATGATGGCACTGCAACAATTGTTTGCATTCGCTCGGGAGTGACACGTACGAAAATGACAGAATGGCGACGGCTTTCACCGAGCTACTGTAATCAATTCGTAAATTCGAAATTCGGGCGTCGATTCGATGACCTTTGCATTACTGGCCAAGTGCGCAACGAATTCTGGATACGACCGGGACCACCAAAAAGTATTCTTGGTGAAAACAAAATGTGTGGCTCCGCGGCGACGCAAACGCTCAAGGTTCTCGATCGCCTGTTCGCTGTCGTCCGGGTTGCCGTTGTAAATCGCGTTCTGCTCTAAAAAATGCCAGCCCTTACGCTCGGCATAGTAAAAGATGGTCGGATCGCCCATGTCCGCGGCCACGATCAATGCGTCGGGCGGCGTCGCTTTTTTCAATTCCAGACCGGCATGCCAAAGTTGTGCAGATGATTGGTAGAACGGTTGAATGTACCAGAACGCGAGGGTTATGAACGAACTCACCAGCAGAACCGACAATGTCACCGCGACGACTCGCGAAGAAATTTTCGAGGCAACAAAGGCACAAGTGGCGCCTGCAAACGCAGCGGTGATCGGCACCAGAGGAAGTTGGTACCATCGGTGGCGATTTCCGTAACCGACGACGATGATAAAAACAACCATGGCAGCCAGCCACCAATGAAAAAGGCGAGCGTAGCTTCGATCTCGCGGCTGCGGGACAAACAAACCGACGATCGCTATCACTGAGAGAAGCGGCGTGAGGCTGGATACAAAAGTCTGTTGTGCAATGTGCCAATACCAGGAGAAAGATTCGATTTGAATCCCGCCGGCACCGAAGAAGTGATGCGGATAAAATCTCTCTGCGATTTGATGTGCGTGCCAGTACCAGATCGCAGATGGTAACAGCGCGATCGCGAAGAAAAGGGCGCCGCCATAAATTGTAGGGCGTTGTGAACCCCGAAAGCCTTCGGGGCTGACACAGACGCCCTACAACCAGATATAAAATCGGCGCGACGATAACGATGCTCGTGATCTTGATAAGTAACGACACGCGAAATCGCGATGGCGGCGACAGAAGAATGACCAGGATTCATCGTGCTGGACCCAGCGCAGAAAAAAATACAATCCGACAATCGCGAAGCTAAGCGATGGGACATCCGGCATGAATGAACGACCGGCAAAAACATTCAGTGGCGTAAAACAAAAGAAGAAACTCCCCCAGACCGCCGCCGTGCTTCCAAAGATCTCGCGAACGAGCAAAAAGAAAAATGGCAGCGAAACCGCGAACAAAATGACCGCCTGGGTTCGCCCGATCCATTCGTGTACACCCGCAAACTTGTAGCAAACCGCCGCGATGAAGGGCAAAATTGGAAATTCCGTTCCGACATAACCGGGCGCGTTGCCTGCCCAATCAATTTGCGGATAGCCGAAACGAAATCCGTTTTGCAGAAAATCCCGCGCGATTGCCGCGACATCGCTTTGCCGCCAGCTCCAGTGATCGATGTAAGGCTGATTAATAAGAACCAGCCGCGCCGCCACCGCGACAAGACCGATTACGATCACGAGCCTCGTCGCTGCATCTGTAGCCGTCGTCCTGCGGGCGACGTGGGCTGGCCTTGCTACCGACGTGAAAGCAGCGCTTTCCACAGGAAAGCGGCTACAGTAAGCGCGCTCGGACATGCGCATCCCGCAAGCGTCTTGACAGCTGAGGTAAAGTCAATCGGGTACAGTACTCGAGCAGGAAGCGCTCACATGAAATCAATGAGTCGTGTTTGTTCTCCAGCACGCGCCGGACTTTTTGCGCTGGCGCTCGTTGTGGCACTCGGGGTCGGCGCGGCGCGCGCACAGAACGAGCCACTCCTCGTGCCCGATGCTATCGACTATCAGAAGTTACTGCCGATTCTGCCGGAGCCTCCGTCGGGTTGGACTGCCGATAAGCCCGAGGGCTCGACCGAAGATGTGGGCGGATTCAAAATCACGAACGTGCATCGCGATTATCGCAAGGGCGAAGGAGAAAAGGCGCTGAGCACCGCAATCAGCATCCTCGATTCAGTCGCGAATCCTGATTATGTCAGCGCTACGACCGAAGCGTGGAAGAGCAACAGCGACACCAGCGAAGGTTATGCCAAATCGGTGAGTATCGATGGCAATCCGGGCTTCGAAACTTTTGAGAAAGACACAAAACACGCTGCTCTGTGGGTGATGGTTGCCAATCGTTATTTCGTCCAGATAGAGTTGCAAAGCCAGGAGCCGGGCGAATTGCAAGAGTGGATCAAGCGCATTGACCTGAAGAAACTGGCGGCGATCAAATGACGTGGAACAGTCCGCTGTCCTCAGCGGATGCCGAAATTGACGCTACTGCCCAGTGCGCTGAGACAGCGCATGCTACAGCATTTCACTTCTTTTCGCGCAGCATCGGCACAAAGCGAACTGGCAGCGTGGCGCTTTCTTTCAACTGGCCGTTCTTCTTTTCGAGCAGGTAAAGCTGCTGGGCGAATCGTTCGCCGACGGGAATGACCATGCGCCCGCCATCTTGCAGTTGATCGACAAGCGGTTGCGGCACGTTCTCCGGCGCGCAGGTGACGATGATCGCATCGAACGGCGCCTCTTCCGGCCAGCCTTTGTAACCGTCGCCGACCTTGATATGCACGTTCTTGTAGCCCAGGCGTTGAAGTGTGGCTTCGGCAGTTTTTGCCAGTGGCTCGACGATATCGATCGTGTAAACATCTGCCACGAGCTCGGCTAAAATTGCCGCCTGATAACCCGAACCGCTCCCGATTTCTAACACCCGGTCGCTCGATTTCGGTCCCAGTTTGTTCCGTCATGAACGCCACGATGTACGGCTGGGAGATGGTCTGATCGTAACCGATGGGCAGCGGCCCATCTTCGTACGCGTCGGCTCGCGCATCCGCTGGGATAAACTTCTCGCGCGGTACCTTGGCCATGGCTGCGAGCACGCGTTCGTCCTTGATACCGCGTGGTTTCAACTGTTGCTCCACCATCCGCTGGCGTTGCGCTGCAAAATTGGCAGCGGTGCGGAGTCTGTTGGCGGCAGCCCGTTGTAGCGATCGCGGCGAAAAGCAAATACCGCGCGACGATTCGCATTTCCCCAAAGATAACGCCGCACGTGCGGCTGCGAAAGGAGCGCTGCGTCTGTTCGAGACCTGCTATCGCACCGCCGTAACCGCGTTCATGTGACGCAAGCGATTAGCCAACGTTTTCATCACATGCGTCGCAAAATGCGGCGTCTGCTGAACGAGAAAGTGAAATCGGCGGCGGTCGATTTGCGCCAGGCGAGACGGGCTCTTCGCTACAGCGTTGGCAGTGCGTGGAGTGTCGTCAATCAATGCCATCTCACCAAGGAGCGCGCCCGGACCCGCAGTCTCGAACACAAAATCACCCAGGAAAATGTCCACTTCACCTTCTAGTAAGACGTACATCTTGTCGCCTTTCTCTCCTTCGCGGAACAGGAAATCGCCAGGCGCAAGCTGCACCGTATTACTTTCTTGTCGAAAGAGCTCCGCAGGATTCATGGGCCAAAATCAACTGCTCGCAGCTATAGAGAGAAGCGTGACAACTGCCAAGTTACAATTGTGTGACAGACGGTTGCGGCCACTTTGGAGGAAATTCCTTCCTGCGTGTGCTTCGTAGTTAATTCCCTTTGTCATTCCGAGCGAAGTCGAGGAATCTCTAATTCGATGGCTGACGAGCGTAAAACTTTAGAACAACGCGAGCAAATGACGGATTTGGAGCGCCTCCGCCATTCGGCGTCTCACGTATTGGCCACCGCCATTCTAAAAATTTGGCCGGAAGCACAATTCGCTGCGGGCCCGCCGGTGGAGAACGGTTTTTATTACGATGTGGATCTTCCCCACCGCATCTCACCCGATGATTTCGGAAAGATCGAGGCCGAGATGAAAAACGAAATCAAAGCGAATCATACCTTCGAAAAAATCGAAGTCTCACGGGACGAAGCGCTCGAACTGGGCAAGAAAGGCCGGCTCGCCTCGCTGAGCGAACGAACGGACCCCAGCAAGTTCAAGCTCGACATCATCGAAAACATTCCGCCCGACGAAAAAATCTCGCTCTATCGAAACGGCGATTTCATCGATCTCTGCGCGGGGCCGCACGTGATGCGCACGGGAAACGTCGGCGCGTTCAAACTCACAAGCGTCGCCAGCGCGTACTACAAAGGCGACGAAGCAAATCCGCAACTTCAACGCGTTTACGGCACGGCGTTCAAAACCAAAAAGGAACTCGACGACTACTTCGTAATGCTGGAGGAAGCGAAGAAGCGCGACCATCGCAAGCTCGGACGCGAACTGGAACTGTTCGTTTTCGACGATGATGTCGGTCCTGGTCTGCCGATGTTTCTTCCACGTGGCGCAGTCATCGCCGAGGAACTGGAAAAGCTGGCGAAAGAAACCGAGTTCGCCGCTGGCTATCAGCGCGTCCTTACGCCGCACATCGCGCGCGAAAGCCTGTATCTAAAGAGCGGCCACCTCCCCTACTACGCCGAGTCGATGTTTCCGCCGATGGAACTGGAAGACAAGCTTCCCAGCTTGTCTCGGCCAGCCGGCTTCCAGCCGGACGAGGAAGAGGCCGAGCAAGATGCTCGTCCGCCGAGTCACGCTGGCAGCGTGGCTTCCGATCGCTACTACCTCAGAGCGATGAATTGCCCACATCATCACAAGCTATTTGGGTCGATCCCGAGGAGTTATCGCGACCTCCCGCTGCGGCTGGCGGAATACGGTACGTGTTACCGCTACGAGAAAAGCGGCGAGTTGTTTGGATTAATGCGGGGACGGTTGCTGCACATGAACGACGCGCACCTCTACATGACGCCGGAACAGTTCGAGGACGAGTTCAATGCCGTGAACGAAATGTATCTGAATTATTTCAAGCTTTTCGGTATCGAGAAATATCTGATGCGTTTCTCGACGCATGATCCATCCAAGCTCGGGCAAAAATTTGTCGATGAACCGGAGCTTTGGAAACAAACCGAAGAGATGACACGGAACGTCTTAAAAGATTCCGGCATTGATTATGTCGAAGTGCCTAACGAGGCCGCGTTTTACGGACCGAAGATCGACGTGCAGGTCTGGAGCGTAATCGGACGCGAGTTCACGCTCGCGACCAACCAGGTCGATTTTGCGCAGCCGCGCAACTTCGATCTTCGCTACAAAGACCGCGATAATACCGACAAGATTCCGATCTGCATTCATCGCGCGCCGCTGGGCACGCATGAACGGTTTATCGGATTTTTGATCGAGCATTACGCCGGCAATTTCCCGCTTTGGTTGGCTCCCGAACAGGTTCGCATTCTCACGATCGGCGATGACGCGAAATTACTCGATTACGCGCGATCGATTCTGAGCGAATTGCGCGCTCATCAAGTGCGCGCGGAAATCGACGAAAGCTCCGACAAGATCAACGGCAAAATCCAGCGCGCCGAGCAAATGAAAGTGCACACCATGTTCGTGATCGGAAAACGCGACATGGAAGCAAACGCGGTGAGCGTCCGCGTCCACGGCAAAGGCAATCTCGGCGCTAAACCGCGCGCCGATGCCATTGCCGAAATTCTGCAATCGATTCGGGAGCGACGCGCTTAACAAACTGCTACACAAGAACGTAGCCTGCAGCGATTGAAAGCGGCACGGCAGTGCCGCACTCCAAAACGTGGCCGTGAATCCAACCGCAATTTATCGCTTGCGTTTTGGAGTGCGGCGGTTCTCCGCCGCTTTCGACGAACTTATACGGATCGGCTCGACCTATTGCGCCGAGCTTGCTAGGCTTTCGGCGCCTTCGAGGCGATCGGCGGACGCGCTTTGTGCCAGTCTGTGCTTTGCTCGTAGGCGTGTGCGACTTGTAAAATGCGCGCTTCGTCCAGCGGTTTGCCTAACAACTGCAAACCGATCGGGAGACGATGTCCGTCCAGTTCGGCGAAACCGCATGGAATGCTGATTCCGCAGATGCCCGCCAGGTTCGCTGCAATCGTGAAAATGTCGGCGAGATACATTTGCAACGGATCGGCAACGCGTTCGCCTAACTTGAATGCTGCTACCGGAGACGTCGGCGAGATTAATGCATCGACCTTTTCAAAAACCTTTTCGAAATCTCGCCGAATCAGCTCGCGCACTTTTTGCGCGCGCAGGTAATAGGCGTCGTAATAACCGGAGCTCAAAACGTAGGTGCCAAGAATAATGCGCCGTTTCACTTCCGGTCCGAAACCTTCCTCACGCGTGCGTCCGTAAAGATCGAGTACGTTTTTAGGATTTTCAGCACGATAGCCGTAACGGATGCCATCGAACCGGGCGAGGTTCGCGGAAGCTTCCGCGGTGGCAATAATGTAATAAACCGCGACCGCGTATTCAGTGGTAGGCAACGAGACCTCAACAATCTCGGCTCCCAGCGAATTGAGCTGTTTCACCGCGGCATCGATTGCAACTCGCACCTGTGGATCGATTCCTTCGATCATGTATTCCTTCGGCACGCCTAACCGAACGCCGCGCAAATCATTTCCGAGGCTCGACACGTAATCCGGCACCGACTCGTTGAGCGATGTGGAATCTTGCGGGTCATGACCTGCAATAGCGTTCATGATCAGCGCAGCGTCGCGGACGGTCTTTGCTACCGGTCCAATTTGATCGAGCGAGGACGCAAACGCCACAAGTCCGAAGCGCGAAACCCGGCCGTAAGTTGGTTTGAGCCCGACGACGCCGCATAGCGCAGCGGGTTGCCGAATCGAACCGCCGGTGTCGGAGCCAAGCGCGCCAAAGGCCATGTCTGCGGCAACGGCCGCTGCCGAACCGCCACTGGATCCTCCCGGCACGCGCGACAGATCCCACGGATTCCGCGTCGATTTCACCGCGGAGTTTTCCGTGGACGAGCCCATGGCGAACTCGTCGAGATTGGTTTTGCCGAATGGAATCGCGCCCGCTGCACGCAATTTTTGAATCACTGTGGCGTCGTACGGCGCGCGATAGCCGTTCAAGATTTTTGAAGCGCACGTGCACGGCTGATCTATCACGTTGATGATGTCCTTGATCGCAATCGGCACGCCGCCGAGAGGAAGATCGACGTTCGCGTGTTCCGCCTCTTTCATCGCAGATTCGATGTCGAGCGAAAGATATGCGCCGATGTCTCCATCGACCGCTTCAATGCGCGCTCCCAAAGCATTGATCACTTCGCGCGGCGAAACTTCACGACGACGCAATAGCGATTGCAGATCGGCGATGCTCACCGCCGGCAAATCATTCCCGGTCATTCCACCACTTTAGGGACGATAAAAAGGCCGTTTGCCTGGCGAGGGGCGTTGCTTAACGCCTGCTCCGCCGTGAACCAGTCGCGCGGCGCATCCTCGCGGAACACGTTAAAAACCGGCAGCGCGTGCGCGGTGGCGTCAATGCCAGTGACGTCCAATTGGCGAAGTTTTTCGACGTACTTCAGCACCTGATCGAGTTGTTTCTGGAAAATTTTCGCCTCGTCTTCTGTCAGATTGATCCGCGCCAACCTGGCAACGTACGCGACATCGAGATCGGAAGTTCCGGCCATGTCAGGCGCTCAGGGATGCAAATGGCTGATGAGCAACATGACCGCGAATCCTAACGCGACTAAAAGAATTAGAAAGACGAACCGCCCCTGCCGACGCTCTTTGCGCATTGCACGAGGCCGCCTGCTCCTTCGATCAGGATTCAACACCTGCGGGGCTTCCATCGCGATTGAGACGTGAAATCGCTTTTCGACAACGTCGTTGGGTGCACTGCGGTCCGGCTTTCGCGCTGGAGATTTCTTCTTCGCAGGCGCACGCGATTGCGTGACGACGCGCTGCAGGCTTTCGACCTTCTCGCGCAACTGCGCCTCCTGTTGCGCTATTTCTTGTTGCTTGCGGCGAAGCGGCGGAGCCGGTTTGCGCGAACGCCCAAACATCGCCATCACCGACTGGCCAGCCAGGCAAAAATGGCGATGGCAATGACGCCAAAGATGATCAGCGGCAAAGAGAGCGCGAGGCCGATCTGCAACCATTCGGAAAATGAGCGTCCATCGCTGTTTTCGTAAGCCCCCGGGGTGGCATCAGGCAACGACTGTTCGCCGTTACCGCCGCCGGCTGCTTGCAACCGGCTGCGGTGTTCGTTGTACTCCGTGCGGGCGTCATCCACCGTGCTTAACGCGCGGCTCAGCTCCTTGTGCAACTCCGATGGATTCCAGTTCCTCGGATCGATCGCTTCGACCACTTCCAAATGTTGGGCGAAACTTTCACGGGCCACGCGGATTTGTTCCAGCCTGCTTTGCGCATTGTACAGCTTCCCGTTCGAGCACAACCAACGCGCGCGTCAGCTTGTCAGTCATCTCTCCCCGGCCGTGTTCCAATTCGTCCTGGCGCCGGCTTAACTCTTCCAGTTCGCGTTTTTGCTTCTCGATCTGCTCCTGCTGGCGCTTGAGTTGGAGGAGTTGCTCCTGCGCTTTTTGCACCTGATTATCCAGATGCTCGCCCGACGGCTCTTCCTCGGATAGGTGGAGCATTTGTTCAAGCGGTCGAGGGTTTTCTGCCATTACAATCGCGTCGCCGTTCAGGTTCTTCGTAGCGGACATTAAGTGGCTCAATCGAGAATTCCAGAGATTTCCATCGATGGCGTGCAAAAATTTCTCGAAAAAGCTAACGCATCGTTCGGAGTGAAGCCGAGGAGTGCCGCAGCGAAATGAAAGATAGCGCGATGGGATCCTTCGACTCCGCTTCGCGTCGCTCAGGATGACATTTCAAAGCATTAGCGCCCGGGCATCATCTCGAGAAGGAAACCTCTGAAATATTCGGTTTCAGGAATGGTCGGCAGAACCGGATGATCCGGTGCCTGCTCGAAGCGGCGTAAGCGACGCGCGGAGCGACGCGCGTCCACAAGTGCATCGGAGATTGTTTCCAACAGTGCCGCGTCATTCACGTGATGCGAGCAGGAGAACGTCGCCAGCAAACCATCTTTCGACAGCAGCTTGAATGCCCGCATGTGCAGTTCCCGATAGCCGCGTGATGCGTCGCCCACGCCGCTCTTCGTCCTCGTAAACGATGGCGGATCAAGGATGATCAGATCATACTGTGCGCCTGCTTTTTCAGCTCCGCGCACGAATTGAAATACATCCTGCTGCACCCACTCGATCTTTAGCTCATTCCGGGCAGCGTTTCGTTTCGCGGCGGCGATGTTCTCCGAATTTTCTTCGACACCGGTTATTTCCGTTGCGCCCGCGCGCGCACAGCTCAACGCAAATGCACCCTGATTTGTAAAGCAATCCAGGACGCGCCGGTCGCGAGCGTAACGCGAGACGATTCCGTAATTGTGCTTTTGATCGAGATACAAACCGGTTTTATGTCCGCGCAAAAAATCGACTTCGAGCTCCACGCCCTCGACTTTGATTTCGATTTGCGATGGAGTTCCGCACAGAACGCCGCTGCGTAATTCCAATCCCTCAGCCTTGCGAACCGGCGCGTCATTTCGCTCGATGATAGCGAGGTCGCCAAAGAGATCGACCATCGCACCCACGATCAAATCCTTTCGCGCGTCCATCGCCAGCGTCAGCGTTTGCAGCACGAAATTGTCGCCGTAACGATCGATGATCACGCCCGGAAGGCCGTCGCTTTCGCTCCACACCACGCGGCGCAGCTTTGCATCGATGTTTCGCCGGTCCCGGTATTCGGAAGCCTGCTGGATGCGGCGCCGGAAAAAATCCTGATCAATATCCTGCCTTCGTCGCGAGAAACGGCGCGCAACGATTTGCGATTTCGAATTGTAAATGGCGCTGCCAATCAAATGGTCCTTGCCATCCTTGAGCGAAATCACATCGCCATCCGCGGGATTTCCGAAAACCTTGAGCACTTCGCTGGAAAAAACCCAGTCGTGTCCGTGCAAGATTCGCGCTCGCGGTTTGATGACGATGCCTGCCATGAAAGAGGAATACTGGCGCAACCTTAGCGCATGGTTCGAGACTATGGGCTTTGGGGAACTGTTTCGTTCAGGCGCAGCGGGTCCACCTTGAAGACGGTTAACTCGGAATTTTCAAACACCTTTGATAGGCTGGCCTGTATCGTTGCAGGGATACCTTCTGTTTGGTTGTTAATGACGACGTATCGCACATTAGCGTCCTGCAATAAGCCGTCCTCAACTTTTCCCAATCGCCAGTCGGTCCAAAACTTCTTTTCCGCGGTCTCCCTGCGCATGTAATCGCTTCGTGCGACTAAACCTGAAGAAAAATAGCCGACCGGCACGCGGCACTTGGTCAATCCGAGGACAGGTGCAAGCAGATTGTCCGCAGTCAACACCACATCACCCGGGTGCGCATCCGTCTGCAGGAAATCCATGGCCGCCAACGTTTGCCGATCGTAACTTAACAGCTGTCTGCCAAAAGGTTTCCCAGATCCGAAGAAGTGATTCGGATCGCGCCAAACCAGGAAGTGCTGCACCGTCGCAGGTAAACCGAGCGCTGCTGCAGTAACCATTATTCCTCCTGCGGCGAGTACAGGATACATCCCTCGCCTGATAGCCCATTGGTAGAATGTTTGAAAAACTTCAACTGCAAAAATCCATGCAATGTATTCGCTCTGTACCAGAAACGTGCTGCTAATCGGGTTATATCGAAAAGTCCATCCTGCTGGCGTAAAGCTGCACGTGAGCGCGATGACCACGCCGATCACCACGAAAATCCCGAGCAAGAATCGGAGAGCTTCCTCCGGTCTTGGACGGAATATTGCAGTGAGGATCGCGGGAAGGCCAATGACGCGGAGCCCAAGGCAACCCACAAGGTAAATTGGCAGCGCTACAACCGCGAAAGCAAACGGGCCGCTCAACCGATTGCCCAATCCAAGCATCTGCATTGCGTGCGAGACATAAAGCCACGGCTCGAATTTTGTGACGATCTGTCCGCCGCTCCTGTTCTTGAGCAACACCCAGCAAACAAGGGGAATCGCCCCAATAGCAGTATATCCGGCGACTTTGAATAGGTCTGCGTTGGAAAAGAAAATCAGATAAACGACCGCAGCCAATGCGAGGCTGCACATGAGCTGCCCCGCCATCAGCATCTTGACCTCGATCAACGCGACAAAAAGCAGCGCAGCGAGGAAAAGCCATACTCGCCCGCGGTCGCGTATATAACAATCAAGGCAGAATAACCCCGCAAAAAGAACTCCTAGCCCAGGCAGGATAGGATTGAAATAGAAGAGCGTGACAACTGCCGGGGCGCTAAAGTAACGGAGAGACCAGTCGCCTTTTTCACCCAGTAGTAACCCGGGAATAAACGAAAAGTCTGCGCCGAAAAAGACGAGAAATACGACGAGGGCACCGAAGTATCCCGACCGCAGCCAATTTCTTGAGAAGCAGAAAACACTCAGCATCGACAGACCGAGGAACAAGGTTGGGACAAAACGCACCGTAAGATCACGGGTGTTCAGTCCGGTCGCTTGCGCGAACATCGCAACCGCAAGATCCATCCCGTAGTGATATGAGAGCGGATGACCCGCAAAGAGGGGCGCTTGCGGAGGTACCGTGTGTGTCAACTCGTTAGCGATCGCGATATGGAACAGCAAATCAGGTACCGGATAGACGCGCATAGTGCCATCCGGCTGCCATGTGAAATTGGTATAATAGAGGGGGGAAAATGCTAAGGCGATGATGCCGAGAACCAGAGCTCCGGCTAAAACAAGTGTGGATCTGTCGCGAGTCGGCATCGCGCTTCCTTGGAAAAGCGGCTCAAGGCTGACAGAATTAATTAAAAGCGATTTGCGTTTGCTGCTGTAGAGCCAAACACAAACGCCGGCAGCAGCCAGCGGCCAAACGAAGTAGAAACGTCCCTGGTGAGCAAACGTCATTAACCAGTAAACAAGGCCGCTCGCCACCAAGCCCAAAACACAAGCCAAAGTCACGTCTTCCAGCGGGGTCAATGCCCGCTTAAGCGCAATTAGCAGCACTTTGCCCGGCACGTATGCCAGTAAAATGACGGCGACAATAAATAAGCACGGGCCGGAAACGGTTTGCATGTTTGATTAAACCTGCACGCAGCTGGACAAGAAGTAGACTAGGTCATCTCGCAAACTTGGAAGCAAGGCTAAATGCCAAGTCAGCGTCGCTTTGACGAAATCCGCCTTGTCTCATAGCTTCGAAGGCTTTTCCTGAACATGCAGGTTCCCGTACGGCATTCCATTTCAGTCGTCACGCCAGTTTACAATGGCGAGGCTTCCATCGCTGAACTGTGCCGGCGACTGAGCGAAGTGTTACCGCGGATCGCGACAGAGCATGAGATCATTCTCGTGAACGACGGTAGCCGGGACCGAAGCTGGGAAGTCATCTCAGACCTATCTTCACGTTTTGCGACGGTGCACGGATTAAATCTAATGCGCAACTATGGCCAGCATAACGCTCTCCTCTGTGGCATTCGCACGGCGAAATACGACCTCATCGTGACGATGGACGACGATCTGCAGCATCCGCCCGAAGAAATCTCGCGACTGCTCGAACAACTGGAACAGGGATTTGACGTCGTCTATGGCACGCCCAAGGAAGAACGGCACGGGCTGATGCGCGGTCTTGCGTCCCGCATTACCCGCGTTGCGCTCGGGAGCGCCATCGGAATGGATCTTGCCCGAAACGTCAGTGCGTTCCGCGTTTTCCGTACACAATTGCGCGAAGCGTTCGCCGAGTATCACACACCGTTCGTTTCCATCGACGTGCTCCTCACCTGGGCGACAACGCGCTTCGCTGCAATACCCGTCGTTTTCCAGTCCCGCCATTCGGGCTCGTCGAATTACACTTTCACTAAGCTGGTTCGTCACGCTTTTGATATGATGACGGGCTTCAGCACTGCTCCCCTGCAACTGGCCAGCCTCATTGGATTTGGCTGCACATTATTCGGGTTTGCAGTCTTTGTTTACGTCTTCATCCGCTATTGCCTGGAAGGCAGTGTGCCGGGATTCCCGTTTCTCGCCTCCATTATTGCGATCTTTTCCGGCGCACAGCTTTTCGCTCTCGGAGTCATTGGGGAATATCTTGCCCGCATGCATTTTAGGACGATGAATCGACCCGCTTACGTTGTTCGAAGCGTTAGCGGCGAAGCAACAGACTTGCGATAATCGCCCGATGATCGCGCGATTCGATCAGACGGCCATTCATGAATTGAAGCAGGCGCTGCCGCGCTTCACGCATAAGCCCCTGTCTCATTTATCGTATCTCAAGAGCGATCAGATCGAGGGCTATTGGCTTGATGACAGCGTTCAGGAACTGACGAACGAAGTCTCGACCGCATTTGCTTCGTATACCGAAGACGGCATCAACGGTCTTGTGATTTACGGCGACTCGGCATGGGACACCAAAGCAGTAGGGCGCCGCGTCGCCGCAATCAAGCACCTCGCACAGACGCATGAAGCGCGAGACTCCGAAGTGCTCGATGGCTTGCTTGATGAAGTCGTCCGGCACGCCACCAGCCGTGGCACGGAATGTCTGATATGTAAGGTTCAGGCTCTTGATCGCGCGGGAATTCATGCGCTCGAGAGGAAAGGGTTTTTCCTTACGGACACGCTTCTGGATTTCCTCTTCGATTCGTCACGCACACCGCTTGAGAGCATCAGGCTTCCAAAATGGCCCAACGATTTGCGGATTCGTCTCGCGAAACCCGAGGACCTACCCGAAATCCTCGCGCTGACTGAAAAGGCATTTGCGACGCATTTTGGTCGATATCATTCAGATCCCAAAATGCCAGTCGGCACGGGCGCACGAGTTTATGAGCAATGGGCGCGTTCCTCCTTTGAAGGCTGGGCTGATTGGATTCTTGTCGCCGAGGTTGATGGTAGAATTGCAGGTTACGCCGTGTGGAAAAAGGCATCGGCTCTCGAGGTCAAACATTCTTTCGACATCGCGCATTGCAATCTGGAAGCGATCCACCCAGATTTTTTTGGGCGAGGACTTTACACGGCGCTCACTCTCGAGGGCATGCGAATTGGAGGAAACTTCGCACAGCACTTCGATCTGTCGACACACGCCGCCAATTATCCAGTGCATCGCGGCACGCTAAAGCTGGGCTGGAAGATCGCCGGCGTAAGACATTCCTTCCACAAATGGCTCCGGGACTAGTTCACCATGCAATGTGATTCTGGATTGTTGGGCTGGTTGAAAGTTCCGTTTGTATACAACGCGTTCCAAGCTGCTGTTGGGGCGACTGCACTGCGTCGCAGGCTTATCCAAAACCACGTCCGGCCCAAAACTAATGACAAGGTGATTGATATCGGGTGCGGTTCGGCGCCGGCCTTACAATGGCTTCCTGAGGTAGAATACATTGGGCTCGACATCAATCCGGATTGTATCGCACTTGCACGGCGGACCTACAGCAGCCGCGGAACTTTCATCGTCGGCAACCCACAATCGGTACGCGGCGACTCGCGATTCAAGTCTGCCGACATTGTGATCGCAATCGGCGTTCTACATCACCTCGACGATGGAGAGGCTGAGCAGTGTATTCAATTCGCGTATGATGGGTTAAAAACGACAGGCCGATTTGTGTGTCACGAGCCATGCTGGATCCCGAACCAGGGAGCATTCTCAAAGTACATCATGTCCAGCGACCGAGGCCGGAATATTCGAACGGAACAACAATACTGTCAGCTTGCGGCGAAAGCTTTTAAAAAGGTCGACACATGGGTAGATATAAAGCCGTTGCGCATCCCGTACGTAACTGTCGTCCTTGAATGCGAAAAGTAAGTGTCGAAAACGTTTGAGATCATTGTGATCCGCATTCCTTTCAATCGTCCGTTCGCGACCGGTGACGAACTTGAGTACATCCGGACCGCGATCGCGGCACCGAAGTTTTCCGGTGACGGTCCTTTCACCGCGGAGTGCCACCGTCTTCTGGAAGATTCGCTTGGCGTTCAAAAGGCGCTACTCACGACGTCCTGCACGCACGCTTTGGAAATGGCTGCGCTGCTCCTGAACCTCGGGCCTGGAGACGAAGTGATTGTTCCCGCCTTCACTTTTCCTTCTGCGCTAAATGCGTTTGTCTTGCGCGGTGCGAGGCCTGTCTTTGTAGATGTTCGCGCGGACACGCTCAACATCGATGAGACCCAAATCGATCAACGCATTACCGAACATACGAAAGCGATTTTTCTGGTGCACTATGCGGGCGTCGGATGCGAAATGGACACCGTAATGCCGATCGCGCGCCGGCATGGGATCGCTGTGGTCGAAGATAACGCACATGGGCTTTATGGAAAATACCGCGGCCGGTACCTCGGCACCTTCGGTCAACTTGCGACTCTTAGCTTCCACGAAACGAAGAATTTCTCGTGCGGAGAAGGCGGTGCGCTGCTGATCAATGATGAGCAGTTTAACGAGCGCGCCGAAATTCTTCGGGAAAAGGGAACCGATCGAAGCCGATTTTTCCGCGGCGAAGTGGACAAGTACACATGGGTAGATGTCGGATCGAGCTATCTACCCTCGGATTTGCTGGCCGCGTTTCTTCGCGCACAACTCGGACACCGCGATCAGATTCAGTCGAGGCGACAACAAATCTGGGAAACCTACGCGCGCGAGCTCGCTTCCTGGGCCGAAGCAAACGGCGTCCGGCTCCCGATTGTCCCACCCGAATGCGAACAGACTTACCACATGTTTTATGTGATCATGCCCTCTTTTGAGACAAGGCAGGCATTGATCTCGCATCTCGCGGGCTTGGGGATTCTCGCTGTTTTTCATTATCTGCCGCTGCATTTATCGCCGATGGGTCTGCGTTTTGGTGGACGCAAGCGCGATTGTCCAGTCACCGAAGACCTATCCGATCGACTCTTGCGCTTTCCGTTTTTCACCGGAATGAGCAGGTCGGAGCAGAGCCGGGTCATCGACGCCATGCAGGCATTTCGCTGCTAAAGAGACGATGCCTTAGGCGGAAGTGATGAGTCATTTCGAGCAGCTGGCGAAGACGGACGAGCAAAAGCAGCAACCCGCGCGCAGCTTCGACACCGACGGGTTAGTAGCGTGCCTTCTTATATCTGCCTTTCTCATCACTTGGATAACCCTTGCGAGTAAGAGCCTTAACTTTGGTTCCGTAGTTTTTCTGTTCGCGCTACCATGGGTTCTGCTTAGAGCCGGCGCAATTGTCACAGCCGCTCTGCGTTTTCCATCCTTTTTCGCGCTCGATTTCCTCTTGGGAGTTACCGTTGTCTCAGTCACGGTGATGGGTTGGAAGTTGTTTGTGCCCGTCTCGTTGTGGGTTCTGCTGATCGTGCTTCTGGTCGCAATCGCGAGCATTCCCAGGCTTCTTCCCCATCATCGGCGAGATCCGCTTTCCGCTTTAGGGCTGCTGAGCGTAATTGTCTCTCTCGTTGCGGCAACCGGTTGGTCTCAAGATCTGATTTTTCCCACAACCTCCCTCGACGGAACCGTTGTTTTTAAGCCGTGGTCGGATTTTTTCATCCACGCAACCTTTGTGGCGCGCAGTTTGGGATCCGAAACTTTGTTTCAAGTTGGGAATTATGAGTGGAAGGGCTTTCCGGCAATCTTCTATCACTACGCGAGTTACTCTATCCCGATATGTTTGGCGAAAGTGGGATCTCTTCCAGCTTACGCCACCGTCATAGGCTTTTGGGGACCGTTTGGATCGTTTCTCACAGGGTTGGCCAGTTATGCGTTAGGACGAGCCTTTTGGAGTCAAGGCGCTGGACTGGTGGCGCTCGTAGCTACTTTCCTATTACCTGACGCCGCCTTATTAAACATCGCTCATCCAACGTATGGCTATTTCTGGCTGCAGCACATTGCTCCCGGAGGTTTGTATGGAGTAGCCGTTGCTGGAATAGCTCTGATACTTATAGCCAAGGGAGTGCGCGAAGGCCGTCGGGCGTGGATAGCATCGGGAGTGATGACAGGCGCACTTGTTGTCTTTTTCAAGATTCAGATCTTCGCGGCGGCTTTTCCCCTGCTGCTTTCGTTTGCTATCGTGGGATGGCCGCCGCGGAAGCGCTGGCAATGGCTAATTCTTGCCGGATGTGTGGCCGCCGGAGTGGCTCTCATGCCGCTGGCGAATCGTTTTTACGTTGGACCTAATGTGGGCTTTGATTTTTCCGATATCGATTGGTATTGGAAACTGTTGGCGAACATGGCAAGGGGCACGCGTGTCGAAAGCTGGTACCAGGTTTTTCGAGTTGGGCATCCATTCCCTTCCCACCTGGCGCAGGCGATCGGGTTACTCCTGATTAACGCATTGGGAATTTTCGCACTTGTCGCTCCCGTTGTTTGGCTTTTCGCGGCGTGGCGAAAGACATGGCGGGTATCGGAAGGACTCTCAGTAGGCGCGATAGCTCTTCTGTTGCTAATGACTTTTGGCCTGAGCAGACATGGGGCGTCGGATAATGCGTACGAATTCATACAGCACCCGTTCGTGTGGGCGTACTGGCTGGTGGGCGCGCTGACTGCAGGGCGTCTTTTTGTTCTGGTGTCGGAAAGTCGTCCGCAGCTGTGGACGAGAGTCATCGTTGTTAGTATCATCGTGTTAACGCTGCTTCCGGTGTGTTATGGGTCGGGGTTACAACGCGGTAAGTGGTTGGGAGGGAACATTCATTCCCCTTTACGTGTAGATCGCGGCCTGATCGAGTGCGCACGCTACATCAGGAATCAGCCTCCTATCAATGCCGTGGTCCAAGATTCGCATTTGGACCAATTCCTGACGCTTAGCGGGCTGAGTGAACGGCCTTCTTTTGCAGCCAGACTTGATACTTGGACGAGGGTAAGCGAGGCCTTCCGGGAATCCTCTTACAAGGAACAGCTACGCAAGTTGCAAAGTTTGCAGAAAGCGACAAACATTCCGGACTTGCAACGCAGTGTGCGCGAAACTGGCATTCGCTGGTTTGTTGTTCATCCGGGCGATCCCAACGTCTGGCCAGCCGAGTTTCGCGATCAGCCGGCATTCGAGTCCGGCGGCTATCGAGTTTACGATATGCAGCGTTGTATCGATTTGCGCGGCTGATTTTTGCAGGCCGTGCGGCAGTCGCACGTCGTTTTTACTAGACGCTCGGCATCAAACGTTGAACGTTCGCGTTTCACATATGCAAACATCTCCGCAATCCTCAATCGATCTTCACGGAATTAAGAAACTGCGCAGCGGCAAGGTGCGCGAAGTATTCGATCTCGGCGAGACACTGCTCTTTGTCGTCACAGATCGGATGTCCGCGTTTGACGTGATCCTACCCGATCCGATTCCGCACAAAGGCGCAGTGCTGAATCAGATTTCCGAATTCTGGTTCAACCGATTCGACGACATCCAGAATCACTTTGTCACGGCAACGTTCGACGAATTTCCGAAAGAACTGCAGCCGTTTCGCGAGCAGCTCGCCGGGCGCTCGATGATCGTAAAGAAGACCAAGCCGTTGCCGGTGGAATGCGTAGTGCGCGGTTATCTGGCTGGATCCGGTTGGAAGGAATATCAGGAATCGCAGAGCGTTTGCGGCATTAAGCTGCCGGCAGGACTCAAGCTGGCGTCGCAGTTGCCGGAACCAATTTTCACCCCCGCGACGAAAGCCGAAACCGGTCACGACGAGAACATCGACATGAAACGATGCGCCGAGATTCTCGGCGACGAATTAGCCGAGCGCGTGAAAAAGCTCAGCCTGGACATTTATTCGCGCGGCCGCGCACACGCCGATCAGTGTGGAATTATCGTCGCAGACACGAAATTTGAGTTCGGCACTGTCGATGAAGATTTGCTTCTGATCGACGAATGTCTGACACCGGATTCCTCGCGCTTTTGGCCAAAGGACCAGTATGCCGTCGGGCAGAGCCCACCGAGCTTCGACAAGCAATTTGTGCGCGATTATCTGGAGACCCTCGATTGGGACAAGAATCCCCCTGCCCCGCGTCTGCCGAAGGAAGTGATCGAAAAAAGTTCGGCGAAGTATGTCGAAGCGTTTCGCCGCCTGACGGGGAGCGAGCTGGCGGACGCCTAGAAGTTATCTCATTAATACCGCTGTCATGTTGAGCGGAGCGAAACATCTCTGGTCGTCTGTGTGCTGCAATGATTCAAAATTCATCCGAGATTCTTCGCTTTGCTCAGAATGACATTATGACGCGGCCCGACATTTTATTCATCATGACCGACCAGCAGCGGTTCGATACGATCGCCGCGCTCGGGAATTCGCACATTTACACGCCGAACATGGATCGGCTGGTGCGAAGGGGAATCAGTTTTTCGAGCGCATACGCGACCTGCCCGGTTTGCGTCGCCGCGCGCTACACAATCCGCACCGGATGTGAGTCGGCGACGACGCGTGTTTTCAGTAATGCCAAGGCGGATGCCGCGTCGGGTCAAGCCGTGGAGATGGAAGCGCGTTGCGGACCTTACCTGGGCCGAACGATGTCGCGCCTCGGCTATCGAACTTTTGGTGTCGGCAAGTTCCATACGAATCCGTGGAACGAAGACCTCGGTTTCGAAACAATGTGGCGCTGCGAAGAAACCTACCATCCACCAAATCGCGAAGGCGATGACTATGGTTCGTGGCTCGCGCGCGAGCATCCGCAGTTCGATTTCCTCGAGCAACCTATGGGCGAACGCACTGAGATGTTTTACCTTCCCCAACGCAGTCCGCTTCCGGCCAATTTAGGTGGCGAATGGTGGACGGCTGATCGCACGGTCGAGGAAATCGCAAAGCCAGATGATTCGCGGCCGTTCTTCGGATTTGTTTCGTTCATTGGTCCGCATCCGGCACTGGCTCCGCCGATTCCTTTCAACCGGATGTACAATCCCGATCGATTGCCGGAACCTGTCCTCGGCAACATCGAGGAAGATCACCTGGACGAAGAAATTCCTTTCATGCGTCACGCCATTTGGGCAGACGCAATTAACCCGGCCCTAACTAAAATCGTAAAGGCGCGTTACTACGGCGAGGTCACTTATTTGGACTATTGCCTCGGACGAATTCTCGATACAGTCGAAACGCGACCAAATTCCGGAGAACGTTCTCATCTGTTTTTTCTCCGACCACGGCGATCTGCTCGGCGACCATCACGGCTGGCAGAAACAAAACTTTTTTGAAGCGGCCTGCCGCGTTCCTTTGCTGCTCAGTTGGCCAACCGAGCTACCTGCGGAAACCGAGCGAACTGAATTCATAAGCCTGGCGGATCTTTTCGGCATTGCGACGGGAGCCGCCGGCGCATGTGAAATGCGCGAGGGAATCGACGTTCTCAAAATGCTGCGAGGCGAATGCGCACCGCGCCAATATCTCATCGGGATGCTTGAGGTTCCCGGCTCGCACGATTTCAAAATCATGGTCCTGACAGACGAGTGGAAATACATTTTCATGGCGAACGGCGGACGGGAACAGCTCTTCAATCGCAAAAACGATCCTAACGAGTTGTCGAACTGCGTCAGCTCGTCATCCGCGGTCAGGAACGACTTGTATGCTCTGGCGGTGAAAGCGTGCCGAGTCCCGGGCGCAACCGACGCGATCGACGGCGATAAGCTCCGCGCATTTCCGTTCCGTCAACGGCCGCCGACCCGCATCTATCAATTCGACCGGTCTCGCGGCGTGGTCGGATTTCCCGACAAACCTCAGGACGCGCTGAAAACCTTCGACCGCGCCACGTTAAGATCGTCGGATTGAAAATGGAAATGGCTTCACCGGATCAGGAAGATCTTGGCCTCGGCCTTAAACCGGGCGACCCGCAGTATCGTGCTTATGTCGGCCCGCCGGAAGATTACGATCTGATCGCCGCGATGGCGTTCAATCTCCTGACCACGCTAGGTCTGCGCCAGCATCATTCGTTGCTTGATATCGGTTGTGGTTCGCTGCGGATTGGACGGCTTTTAATTCCGTACCTGAACCGGGGGAAATACTTTGGCGTAGAGCCTAACGAATGGTTAGTCGATGAGGGAATCAGGCGCGAGCTGGGCGAAACGTTGGTGCAAATCAAACGACCGACATTCTTTTTTTCCGATTCGCCGGACACGATTGCGCAAGCGAAAATCGCTTTCGATTTCGCGCTGGCCCAATCGATCTTCAGCCATTGCGGCCTCGACCTGATCAGCGGCTGGTTGTCTGCGATTTCGCGTTCGCTGGCTGAGGATGGAGCATTGGTTGCCACGTTTTTGATCGGCGAGAAAGACTCGGCGCGTGCCGGTTGGATTTACCCCGAATGTGTGAATTACCAGCCGACTACATTGGAGCGCGCGGCCGCAGAGGTAAACCTGCGATTTGAAATTCTGGATTGGAAACACCCGCGGCAGACGTGGGCGCTTTTCGCTGCACCCAACTTTGATTCGAGTTGGTTCAAGGACACGGCTCTCACCTGGAACGCAGCACTTGAAAGAACGTGCAGTCAAAAGACCGATCTGCAGAAATAGATGAACTGTCGACGAGCCTGAAGGTTTGCCCGGTGTGCGGTGGCGACCGCTTCACGAATGTATCAGTGCTGTGGCCGGAGCTGATCGCGTAATATGGGAGTTATCGGCCGATGAAATCGCTTACATCAACTTGCAGAAGGGAAGGGCGCGCTGATCATCGAAGATAAGCAGCTTTGAACCATATGACCCTCGCAACTCCGCCTGGGAATGCCACAGCGTTTACGCCGCGGCATGTTCCCGCGCTCGACGGTCTGAGAGCGATCGCAGTGTTGATGGTGCTCCTCGCACATTTTAAGGAGGCAACGCCGCGTTGGACATGGCAGGTTCTTCATCAGGGAGGTTTCGGTGTCTATCTGTTTTTCGTGCTGTCAGGCTTTTTGATCACCCGAATTCTGCTTTCCGAGAAAAACAAACCAGCTTACTTCCGCAATTTTTATGCGCGCCGCACATTACGCATTTTCCCGCTCTACTACGGAGTGCTGGCGCTACAGTTTTGGGTACTGCTCCCGATCTTTCCGACGCCGCACATTTTGGCAGACGCACCTTATCAGGGATGGCTCTGGGCGTACGGTTATAACATTTTAACCCCCGTTAAGGGGCATTTTCTTTTCTCGTCCGACTGGATGTGGCTGGGACACTTTTGGTCTCTTGCGGTTGAAGAACAATTCTATCTTGTTTGGCCCTTCATTGTGTTGGCGTTATGTCGTGAAAGCCTACTGAAACTTTGCATTGGAATTGTGGCATTGACGCCGATCCTGCGCTTGGCCTTCTACGCCGCTGGTGCGAATCAATACTGGATTTGGATGTTCACGCTTTGCCAGATGGATTCACTGGCTCTTGGAGCGATGCTCGCCTGCCTTGAATCGTCCGGCTGTTTGAATGCAGTTGTGCCGATGGGCCTGGCGGGTTGTGCTGGGGGTTGGTGGAATCCTCGTCATTTGTTCATTTTTCTATCCCCGGTCACCAGAAACCATGTTGCCTCTTATTTTTTATCACGGAGCTGTCGCCTTGTTTTTTGGCGCCATTGTGGCGTTGGCAGCCTGCGGAGCATTTCGCTGGTTGGGCAATCGTGTGCTTCGGGAAGTGGGCCAGAAGAGTTACGGAATGTATGTGTTCCATGTTCTGGTATTGGTGCTCGCGGTCAGCTACATCCACTTACCTTCCCGCTTGCGGCAGTGGGCCTCGCATCCCTACCTGGCAGACATGATCTTTTTTTTCTCCATGATCATCATCACCTACCTGGTCGCGTTCATCAGCTACAATGCTTACGAAAAACACTTTTTGAGACTTAAACGATTTTTTGGTGGCGACCAGTCACGAAAGCCCAAGATCCCTAACATCCAGAACGCCGTGGTCGTTCAGGATGGCCATTGCGAGTTGGCCAGAGATGAAACAGCTGTGTCGTCTTGAGGCATCGCCCGAAGCCTGGAGGGAAACGCGATGACTGCATCGTGCAAACGGAATATGGCGCAGATTTCTGGCGCGAAATTCTCCAAGCGGTATTTCACCAGGTCACCCTAACGAGGCTGATTTTCTCCGCGTCGGCGGCCATTTATGCAATCAGAACGTAGAAGCAACGACGAGATTTTCGCCGCGCCGGTGAACGTCGACAACGTGGCGGACTGTTACTTTTACCACACGATGGAACTCCCCGGTCGCGGAGTCATCGAGGGTCGGGATTGGGATTTGCGTGGCAGAGTAGATGAGTACCTTGGCAACGTCGATTTTGCCGGTCAACGCGTTTTGGAAATCGGTCCCGCCAGCGGCTTTTTAACGTTTGAGATGGAAAAGCGCGGCGCCGACGTGATCTCCGTCGAAGTCACAGACGAGCACGGGTGGGACTTCGTTCCGTACCCGGATGCACGATTGGAAGAAGTGTTCGGCCCGCGTCGAATCGTGATGCAACAGCTAAAGAATTCCTACTGGTTCAGTCACACCGCCCTGCGATCCAAAGCCAAAGTGTACTATGGCGATGCTTACAATTTGCCTGCGGCGCTCGGAGAATTCGACGTCGCCGTAATGGGAGCAGTGCTGCTCCACTGCCGCGATCCGCTTCGGATCGTCGAGCAATGCGGAAAACGAGCGAAATCACTCGTCATTGCCGAGAAGTTCTATCCGGACCTGGAGGGCGCCGCAGTTTGTCGTCTGGCGCCGACGCCGGAGAATTTTCGCTGGGACACGTGGTGGCATTTCAGCACACAATTCTTCACGCAGTTTCTGGGGGTGATGGGTTTTACGACCTTGGAGCCGACAACGCACCAGCAGTTTCACCGCGGACGAGCGCACACGCTTTTCACTATCGTCGCGCGGCGAGAATGACGCATTGACTGTGTCTGGAATTGACAGCGGTCCGGCGTGTTGATAAAACCGCTGGTCATATGCCCGCGGCTAACATGCAAACTGTGAAGCGCTCCTTCACGCTGAGGCGATTGCAAAACGTACTTTGCGCAACTTTGGTAGTCGCGGCTGGCATAATCGCATCAGAGCTGATCGTTTCCTCGCACGCGATCGCCGGAGATGGATCGGCTTCTGGTGAAGACAATCCGTCGCGTTGGTTTAACAATCCTGCCGCCTGCGCTACGCCTAGACCGACCCCATGCCCGGGGCGCTGTTCCCAACTGGTAGGTGTAGGCGAAGACTTTGATGATGTGGTTCCCCCCACATTGCCTTCCGACTGGTTAGCAACCAATGCCTTGGGACCGCCGCCGCCCTGGGTCACATCTAATTCCGGACTGCCGATGCCGTCTGCGGATACATTGCCCAATGCCGCGTTCGTTGATGATCCGGGGGTCGTAAGCGACAAACGGCTCGACTCTCCGCACTTTCCCGTTTCTGGGGGTTCAGTGCACTTGATGTTCCGGCACAATTTCAATCTCGAAGCATCAGACGTGGATCCAAACGTTGGGTTCGATGGAGGTGTGCTGGAGATGAGTTTTGATGGTGGAAATACATTTCAAGACATTCTTGCCGTGGGCGGCACCTTCGTCATGGGCGGTTACAACCGCACAATAAGTACCGATCGGGGCAGTCCGATTGCAGGTCGTCAGGCGTGGAGCGGCAATTCGGGAGGCTTTATCTGCACGCTGGTCAACCTGCCATTGCTCCCGCCAGGCGGCAGATTCCGCTGGCGAATGGCCAGCGACAACAGCGGCTCCGGCGAAGGCTGGCGCGTTGACACAGTTGCTATCACTTTGTGCGAACCCACTTCGTGTCAGCCACCGACTCCTCCACCTCGACCGACGCCTCACCCGCGGCCATGATGGCCACAATTGTAGGGCGCCTGTGCCAGGCGCCGGTCGTTTCACAGAAACGCCCTACAACAATTCGCTAACTAGCGATTTTTCTTCCTTTAGCTCCGCGACAGACGCATCGATTTTCGCGCGACTGAAATCGTTTATCGGAAGTCCTCGCAGGATTTCCCATTTTCCATCCCGGACGCGCACGGGAAACGATGAGATCAATCCCTGCTCCACGCCGTAACTTCCATCCGAACAAACCGCCACACTATGCCAATCGTTCGCTGGCGTGTCGGTAGTAAGCGAAACAACCGTATCGACAACCGCATTGGCAGCCGAGCCCGCGGAAGATAGGCCGCGTGCCTTGATTATGGCGGCGCCGCGTTGTTGCACCGAGGCAATGAAATTTTCCTTCAACCATTTCTCGTCTCCGATCACTTCGTTCGCGGGACGGCTGTCGATTCTGGCGTTGTAAAAGTCCGGGTATTGAGTCGAAGAGTGATTTCCCCAGATCGTCATGTTCGTGACCGAGCGAATGCTTACGCCGGCCTTGTGCGCCAGCTGCGCGCGGGCGCGATTTTCGTCCAACCGCGTCATGGCAAACCAGCGGTCGCTCGGAATTTCCTTCGCATTGTTCATCGCAATCAGGCAATTGGTGTTGCACGGATTTCCAACCACAAGCACCCGTACATCGGCCGCAGCATTTTTTTGAATCGCCTGGCCTTGCCCGATGAAAATCTTTCCATTGATCCCGAGCAGATCCTTCCGTTCCATACCCGCCTTCCGCGGCACGCTTCCAACCAGCAGGGCCCAGTTCACGTCGCGAAAACCTTCATCGAGATCGGCCGTCGGTGTCACCGATTCAAGGAGCGGGAACGCGCAATCGTTCAGTTCCATGACGACGCCTTCGAGCGCGCCGAGCACGGCAGGAATTTCGATCAAATGAAGTCTGAGCGGTTGATCGGGCCCGAACATTTGTCCGGAGGCAATGCGAAAAAGGAGGGCGTAACCGATATGCCCAGCAGCGCCAGTCACGGCGACTTTAATCGGAGTTTTCATGGCGCAATTAGCCATAAACGCTTCGTTGAGCAAACCAAAGCCAACTACATGTCATGTCGAGCGAAGTCGAGACATCCCGTGAACGCACGGTACGCTTCGCGACGGGGTTCCTCGACTTCGCTCGGAATGACATCATGAAGATCAGCGGTAGATTCTGGATGCGATGTATCCGGGTAAATTAGGCAAGATCATCAATCTTTTTGAATCGCTGCCGGAAGATGAGCGGCGCGAGACGCTCGTTTCGTACGCAGACAATGCGAAAAGGCAGGAGCCGCGTGAAGGCGAGAATTTTGATCTAGTGGACGTGCGAAAAGATGAGGAGTGCACCGACACAGTTGGCGTTTATCTGCACGTCGATGACGAGGGCAAAGCCCACATTCGCATGACCCTCGGTCCGGAAGTGCAAACGCTCACTCGCGCGATGACGGCCATTCTTTGCAAGGGGCTCGACGGTTCGACGCCGCAAGAGATTCTCGATCTGCCGAGTGATTTCGTGACGCGCATCGTCGGCACGGAACTGGTGCGGCTCCGCAGCCAGACTGTGTATTACGTTCTGACGCGGATAAAAAGCATCTGCAAAGTTTGGCTGGACCGCCAGCGCATGGCCCAGCGGCGTAACACAGGCATCTTGCCTGTCTCGTCGAGCGGCCATCCTTGCCGCTGAGGTCAGAGAAGCGCAGGCTGGAAGCCCGCGCGACCAGTCAGGCAGGGATGCCTGATTTACTGCGTGACGCTCGCGTGATTTTGTTTGTATTTCTCGGTAAATCGTGTGCAAAAATCATGAGCGATGAAAACGACGATTTCCGCAATTCCACTCATCGGGGTGATGACGCTCGTTTCCTGCGCCACCACGCCGCCACAACCGGGAAACTTCGGGTGCTCAGGAACTGATTCGCCTGATCATCAGTTGCGCGCATGCATCGTTGAGGTTGGGAAATTCCCACCGCCGCTTAACGAATCGCGCGTCGATATTCGCGACACGTCGGGCAAAGTGGTTGCGTCGCGCAGTTTTGGATCGCCCAAAGGCGACCAGGGCCGCAGCGTTGTCCATTCTGCTTGGACGCCCGATTCCAATTTCTTCGTGTTCAGCACGCAGAGCTCTGGTGGGCATTCGCCCTGGCATTGGAACACGTATTTTTACAGCCGGAAAAATAACAAATTCGCTCTGCTCGACGATACGATCGGGGCAGTGATTAAACCAAACTTCCAAGTCAAAGCGCCCGATATCGTAGAGGCAACGGTGCAGGGCACGTCGTCAGATCCGAGCGACATCAAAACCGGTCACGTCGTCACTAAGCATCTCGGCTCGCTTTAGCGCTGGAAAATGTTGCCGTCGTGGGAGCCTGCTCGACTTGTCAGGCAGGATGCCTGAGTTACCTTCGGCGCGCAGATGCCGCGGAATAACGAGCTCAAGAAAATTCTTCTCATCGGTTCCGGTCCAATCGTGATCGGACAGGGCTGCGAATTTGATTATTCCGGTGTGCAGGCGTGCAAGGCACTGCGCGAAGAAGGCTACAAGGTTGTGCTGGTGAATTCCAACCCAGCCACCATCATGACCGACCCGGAATTTGCCGATCGCACTTATATCGAGCCGATCACGCCGGAAGTGATCGAGGCGATTATGGAACGCGAAAAACCGGACGCAATTTTGCCCACTCTCGGGGGACAGACCGCGCTCAATGCCGCAATGGAATTGAATCGCAACGGCGCATTGGCACGGCACGGCGTCAAATTAATCGGCGCGAACGCGCAGGCGATCGCAAAAGGCGAAGACCGCCAATTGTTCAAAGAAGCAATGCTGCGCATCGGCCTCGATGTGCCGCGCTCTGGCATAGCGCGTTCGGTTGCGGATCTCGATCGCATCGTTGCTGAGATCGGAACATTTCCGCTGATCATTCGTCCGGCGTTCACCTTGGGCGGCTCTGGTGGCGGGATCGCTTACAATCGCGAAGAACTCGATGAGATCGCTGCGCACGGTCTGGATCTTTCGCCAGTACGCGAAGTGTTGATCGAAGAATCGCTGGTCGGGTGGAAAGAATTCGAGATGGAAGTCATGCGCGATCGGATGGACAACTGTGTTGTCGTTTGTTCCATCGAGAATTTCGATCCCATGGGTGTGCACACCGGCGATTCGATCACCGTCGCGCCTGTGCAAACGCTAAGCGACAGGGAATATCAAATGATGCGCGACGCCGCGTTCGCGGTGATCCGTGAAATTGGCGTCGAGACCGGCGGATCGAACATTCAGTTCGCGGTGCATCCCGAGAACGGTCGCATGGTCGTCATTGAAATGAATCCACGCGTGTCGCGTTCCAGTGCGCTGGCATCGAAAGCGACCGGTTTTCCAATTGCAAAGATCGCGGCCAAGCTCGCAGTCGGCTACACGCTCGACGAAATCAAAAACGACATCACCCGCGAAACGCCGGCCTGCTTTGAGCCGACGATTGATTACTGCGTGGTCAAAGTGCCGCGGTTCACCTTTGAAAAATTTCCCCAGGCAGACGCGACGCTCACAACGCGGATGAAAAGCGTCGGAGAAGCGATGGCGATCGGGCGCACGTTTAAAGAAGCGTTGCAAAAAGCGCTGCGGAGCTTGGAGATCAAACGCTTCGGTTTGTTAGGCGACGGCGCGGACAAGGACCTCGATCTTGAAACACTGCGATTGAAGCTGGCAATCCCAAATGCCGAACGAATCTTCTACATCGCACAAGCGTTCCAAAAAGGCGCGTCGATCGATGAAGTTTACGAGCTCACGAAAATCGATCGGTGGTTTTTGCGGAATTTGGAGCAGATCGTGAAGGAAGCGAGACAAGCTGGAAGCATGCCCGACAGGTCAGGCAGGATGCCTGAGTTACTCGCGGAGGCGCCCGCGGCTACGAACGCACCCTCGTTAACCGCGCAGCGCAAGCGTAACACAGACTTCCAGCCTGTTTCGTCCCGCAAGCTTCCAGCTTGCACTATCCCTTTCCGCGGATTCGATCCTTATGGCGATGTCATTCAGCGACAGCGCAACTTGCCGCATCGCGAGCAACCGCAGGCAACCTACTTTGTCACCTTCCGTCTCGCCGATTCGGTTCCGCAAAAACTCCTTCAAGACTGGCGCGAGGAGCAAGACACCTGGCTGAGATTTCATCCGAAACCATGGGACTGGAAAACCGAGCGCGAACATCATCGTCGCTTCGTGGAGGAGCGCGAAGACTGGCTTGATCGCGGACATGGCAGCTGTCTATTGCGCGATCTCCGAACGGCAGAAATAGTCGCCGACGCGCTGCGGTTTTTCGACGGCAAACGCTATCACCTCGACGCATTCGTGATCATGCCCAACCACGTTCACGCGTTGGTTCAGCCAACGGGCAACAATTCACTCAGTGAGATTCTCCATTCGTGGAAATCCTTTACTGCGAATGAAATCAATCGCGTAACCAGCCGTCGTGAAGAGTTATGGATGCACGAGAGCTACGACCACATAGTGCGTGATTGGGAAGAGTTACTCAATTGGCGGAGGTATATAGCTGGGAACCCAGAGAAAGCGCAATTGCGTGACACCGAGTTCGTGCTGCAAGAAAGGCACATTCTCGCGCCAGACGAACAGATGGCGCAAGCTGGAAGCTTGCGTGACACCTCAGGCAAGATGCCTGAGTTACAACGAGAGCACCTGCTTCGCGCGAAGAAGTTTGGGTTTTCAGATCGGCAACTCGCGGTGGCAAACGGTGCGACGGGAACCGAAATCCGCGCAATACGGAAGTCGTTAGGCGTTACGCCGACGTATCGCCTCGTGGATACATGCGCAGCGGAATTTGAAGCGTATACGCCTTACTACTATTCGACGTACGGCGACGAGAACGAGCGGCGCGAGAGCGGCAAACGAAAGATCATGATCCTGGGTGGCGGACCGAATCGGATCGGCCAGGGCATCGAATTCGATTACTGCTGCGTGCATGCCGCGTTTGCCCTGCGCGAGCTCGGATTCGAGACGATCATGGTGAACTCGAATCCGGAAACGGTTTCGACCGATTACGATACGAGCGACAAGCTCTATTTTGAGCCGCTCACCCTCGAGGACGTGCTTAACATTTACGATCAGGAACAACCGGAAGGCGTATTTGTGCAGTTTGGCGGCCAGACACCGCTGAATCTCGCCAGTGGATTGAAAGCGGCAGGCGTCCCTATTCTTGGGACGCAAACCGAAAGCATCGAGACCGCGGAAGACCGAAAACTGTTTGCGGCGATGCTGGACAAACTTGGGTTGCGCCAAACGCCAAATGGTTCGGCAACGAGCGCCGAGGAAGCCGTGGCGATAGCGAAGAAAATCGGCTATCCCGTGCTCGTTAGGCCAAGCTTCGTTCTGGGTGGGCGCGCCATGGAGCTCGTCTACACGGAAGCGGACCTGAGACGCTACATGACAAGCGCAATTGAGGTTACGCCTGACCGTCCGGTGCTCATCGATCGTTTTCTTGAGGACGCGATTGAGGTCGACGTCGATTGCATCTCCGACGGCGAGACGAGCGTCATCGGCGCAATCATGGAGCACATCGAGGAAGCAGGCATCCACAGCGGTGACAGCGCATGCGTGATTCCGACGTTCTCCCTGTCGCAAAAAGTTCTAGACGAGATTTCATCCGCGACGAAAGCAATGGCGCGCGAACTGAACGTGCGCGGTCTGATGAACGTGCAATTCGCGGTGAAAGGCGACGAAGTTTACGTGCTGGAAGTCAATCCGCGCGCCTCGCGTACTGTGCCGTTCGTCAGCAAAGCGATCGGCGTCCCACTGGCAAAACTGGCCGCCAAAGTAATGACGGGAAAGTCATTAAGCGAACTCGGATTCACTAAAGAAATCGTGCCGAAACATTTTTCGGTGAAAGAAGCGGTGTTTCCGTTTCTGCGGTACGAGGGTCTGGACATTTCGCTCGGACCGGAGATGAAGTCGACGGGCGAAGTGATGGGCATCGATATCGATCTGGGTCTTGCATATGCGAAATCGCAGATGGCTGCGCCGCCTCCTTTACCGAAACGCGGAAGAGTCTTTGTCAGCGTCAAAGACGCCGACAAGGAGGCAATTATTCCCGTCGCGCGCGAATTTCTAAAGCTAGGTTTTGAAATTGTTTCCACCGGCGGAACGGCACAAGCGCTGACCGAAGCGAAAATCAAAGTGACCAAGGTTTTCAAGATTCACGAGGGACGTCCAAACGTGCTCGACCGGATCAAGAACGGCGACATCAATTTCATCATCAACACGCCAAGCGGAAAAATTCCGCGTGAGCACGAAGTGGTCATTCGCAACGCCGCGCTTGCGGCAAAAATTCCGATCATGACGACAGTGCGAGCCGCGCTGGCCAGCGCGAACGGCATTCGCTCACTGCAAAAACGAAAACTTCAGGTGCGGAGCTTGCAAGAATACCATGAATGAATGATGAAATCCGAATGCCGAATGCCGAAACAAATCCTAATGACCCAATTCTAATACTCGACGCGACGTGTCGCAGCATTAGAATTCGTCATTTGAGCTTTGTCATTCCTTCGGCATTAGTCATTCGTCATTTTCCACCCATATGAAATTGTTGATCCTTTCTGTTGTGATATTAACCTCGGCTGTTTTTGCCGCCGACGAAAAGAAAGAAGAAAAAAGTCCCATGAATTCACCGAACGAAGTAGCCGTAATAAAGACCAGCGAAGGCGATATGGTGGTGCAGTTCTGGACGGATGCCGCGCCAAAGACGATCGAGAATTTCAAGAAACTGGCGCGCCAGGGATTCTATGACGGCACGATTTTCCACCGCATCGTCAAAGAATTCATGATCCAGGGCGGCGATCCGAATTCGAAAGATCCGGCGAAAGAGGCTAGCTACGGGCAAGGCGGACCCGGTTACAATATCAATGCCGAGTTCAACGATCATAGCCACGATGCCGGCGTCATTTCGATGGCGCGCAGTGCGGATCCAGACTCCGCCGGTTCGCAATTCTTCATCTGCCTCGGCCCCGTGCACCGGCTCGATCATCAATACACGACCTTTGGCAAACTGATTAAAGGCCAGGATGTGCTGGAGAAAATCGGCGGCATTCCAGTGACCAAAAATAGCATGGGCGAACCAAGCAAACCGACCAAACGCGTGGTGATCGAGAGCATCAAGATCGTGCCACCTGATTCGGTGAAGTAAATTTCATTAACACCTGGATTTAGCCAGGTGTTCGGACGACGAGCTGGTCGCGAGCCGTTTTAACGGCTTTAGGTGTCATCGAATAAGCCGTTGAAACGGCTGAAGGCGCTTGCGTCACGTTGTTGTCATTCCGAGCCAAGTCGAGGAATCTCTTGCGGTTTTCAGAGAATCGAGAGATGTCTCGACTCCGCTCGACATGACAAAGATTGCATTAATCCAGATGCGCTGCGGCGTAGACCCGGAGAAGAATCTTGCGCGCGCAATCGAATTTATTCGCGATGCGGCGAGACAAGGCGCGGAGATTGTCTGCCTCCCGGAGCTTTTTCGGTCGCAATATTTTTGCCAAACAGAAGATCATAAGAACTTCGATTTGGCCGAGGAAGTGCCGGGAAAATCAACCGCTGCGCTGGGAGAAGTTGCTCGCGAAACCGGCACACTAATCATTGCATCGCTTTTCGAGAGACGCAGCGCCGGCCTTTATCACAATACGGCGGCAATTATCGACGCGGATGGAAAATTGCTCGGTAAATATCGCAAAATGCATATTCCCGATGATCCGCTGTATCACGAAAAATTTTACTTCGCGCCGGGCGATCTCGGATTTCGAGCGTGGGACACAGCGCGCGGCAAAATCGGTGTCTGCGTGTGCTGGGACCAATGGTACCCGGAAGCCGCACGACTGACCGCTTTGCGCGGCGCAGAGATTATTTTTTATCCAACGGCAATCGGCTGGCATCCGGGCGAGAAAACGGAATTTGGAAAAGCGCAACATTCCGCGTGGGAGACGATTCAGCGTGGTCATGCAATTGCCAACGGGTGCTACGTTGCGGTGGCGAACCGCGTCGGTCACGAAGCTCCGGCCGGTGGAGAAGGCATCGAATTTTGGGGCCAAAGTTTCGTGTGCGGACCGGACGGCGAAATCATCGCGAAGGGTTCGATCGATCAAGAAGAAATTGTGGCGGCCGAGATCGATTGGGCTCGCGTCAACGAGCAGCGAACGCATTGGCCATTCCTGCGAGATCGCAGAATCGATGCCTATGACGGCATTGAAGAGCGGATGATCGATTAGATCTTGTAGGGCGTTTCTGTGAAACGCCAGGCGTCTGACACAGACGCCCTACAACTATTGCTCAGCGCAATGATTGCTGGGGACAGCAGAATTCAAACGCGCGCTGTTCCCACTCGCTCTTTGTGTTAATACGAGGGCGATGACCGCGAGCACTGCTCAACCGAGGCGCCGACCCTGGTATCGCCCATCGTTGACGATGCAAATCATGATCGGGCTGGTTGTCGGCGGCGTGATTGGATGGCTGCGGCCCGATTGGGGCAACGCGGTTTATTTTTTGCGCGACATTTTCATTAACCTGATCAAATCGATCATCGCGCCGCTTGTGTTCTCAACCATCGTGGTGGGAATCGCGGGCGCCGGCGCGCTGCGCAAGGTGGGGCGCATGGGAATCAAGGCGTTGATCTATTTCGAGATCGTTACCACAGCCGCGCTCGTGATCGGACTAGCAGTTGTCAATTTCACAAAGCCCGGCGCCGGCGTGACTCTCGCCGCAACCAGCACCGACGTTCTCAAGACGATCGGTCAAACTCATCCGCAGACTTTCGTCGAAACCGTCGTGCATGTTTTCCCTGCGAGCATAATCGAGGCGATGGTGCGTGGCGATGTTTTGCAGATTGTCGCATTCAGCGTGCTCTTCGCACTCGCGGTGTCAGCCATTGGCGAAAAAGGCAAACCAATCATCCGCGCGATGGACAGCCTTTCGCAAGTCATGTTCAAGTTCACGAATTACGTGATGCTATTTGCACCCATCGGCGTGGGCGCGGCGATGGCACACACGATTGGCACGCAAGGCCCGGTTGTGCTGTTAAACCTCGGAAAATTGATCGGCTCGCTTTATCTCGCTCTCGTGATTTTCATTGCTCTTATTTTTGGACTGGTGATTCGGATCGCGCGGATTCCGTTAAGACAATTCGTGCGGGCGGTGCGCGAGCCTGCGGCGCTCGCATTTGCGACGACAAGTAGCGAATCGGCGCTGCCGAAAGCGATGGAATCGATGGAACGTTTCGGCGTGCCGCCGCATATCGTTGGGTTCGTGATGCCAACGGGGTATTCGTTCAATCTAACCGGCTCAACCCTGTATCTCGCAATGGCGTCGGTTTTCGTCGCCCAAGCGGCCGAGACGACGATGGGATGGCATATGTCGTTAGGCCAACAAATCACAATGATGTTGACGTTGATGCTGACTTCGAAAGGAGTAGCCGGCGTGCCTAGGGCATCACTTGTCATTCTGCTGGGGGCGCTAAATTCGTTTGTTCCCGCAGGATTGGGACCGATCGGTGTCGCCATTATTTTCGGCGTCGATGAACTGATGGACATGGGCCGCACATGCGTGAACGTCATCGGCAATTGTCTGGCGACGGTCGTCGTCGCGCGATGGGAAGGCGAATTTGATGACAGACGTGCACGCGTCTTTGGCTCACCCGGCGAAGCTGAACTCGATTTGAAGGGCGGTAACATAGCCTTTGCCGATGCAGCGGCTCACGGCGACTGAATCTGGTGGCACTCGAGAGTCGGCGCGGGGTTTCTCTTAAACGGCAACGCGGGTGACCACTTCCTGATTCTTTGTCCCCGAAGATCAGGGCATCGACAAATCGGCGCGATTTCGGCTAAGCTGTGCTGATGATCGCAATTTTGCGTGCACCCGACGCGACTTACCTGATGCAGATTTTGGCCTCCGCTTTTCTGGCGATTCTGTTTCTGCAGTCGGGGATCGACAAAATCCTCGATCGCCGCGGAAATTTTGAATGGCTAAAAGGACATTTCGCGAAGAGCCCACTTGCGGGAATCGTTCCCCTGCTGCTGATCTCCATCACGATCCTGGAGGTCGCCGCCGGCGTGCTCAGCGCGGTCGGGTGCGTATTTGTAATTCTCTCGCACGATTCAACCGTTGCGTTCTACGGCGCGGCCATTTCCGCCGTTGCAGTGCTCGCACTCTTCTTTGGCCAACGTATGGCCAAAGAGTATGCCGGAGCGGCGGTGCTTGTTCCGTACTTTCTGCTCGTGTTGGTGGCAATGTATCTGCTCGCGCAACAGTAAATTGGTGAGAAGTTTTAGGACATGTCTGGAGCGTTCCTTAACGAAACAACCGTTGCCAGTCCTCCGGATAATCCTGTGGCCTTGACGAAATCGCCATACGTGGCGTCAGCGGCGGAGGCGCTGCAGAATTACATAAGAAACACGGCAAGAACTTGGTATAAGGACGGTGTTAACCCGAACGATGAGGCTGGTAAATACGCGTTCCAGCGACTGCGGGAGACCTGGTTCACTCCTGAAGTCGATCCCAAGTTCAAACTTCGCCGAGAGGATAAATTTTATGCTATCGGCTCGTGTTTTGCGCGCGGGCTTGAAAGCTCTTTGGCAGGGCACAAGATGGCCGTTGAAAGCGCAGCGCCCGAATTTGCCAAACTTCAGCCCGCCAATAAAGAAGAATCGGGACTCGGGTTCACCAATAAGTACAATACCTATTCAATACTGAATGAATTGCGCTGGGCACTCGATCCAGACGCAGAATTCCCTCGAGCGTCTATTGTCCAATTGACAAACACAACTTGGTACGACCCGCACACAAACCCCAGCCTGAGCTTCGTCGGCTTGGAAGAGACTTTGGAGCGTCGTGCCCTTCTGCAAGCCGTCACGAAACGTATAAAGGAATGTCGCGCGGTCATTCTCACCCTCGGGCTTGCAGAGGTGTGGCGCGATGTTCAGGCAGATGTGTTCGTTAATTGCACGCCCATCCCATCGCTATTCAAGAAGCATCCGGGCCGATATCAATTTCACTTGACCAGTTTCGCGCAAAATTGGGCCAATCTGGAAGCAATTTACGCATTGCTGTCTTCTTACGGACATCCTGATTTTCAGGTTGTGGTCACAGTTTCCCCTGTCCCTTTGATGAACACGTTTTCAACTATGGACATCGTCGTGGCCAACACGTGGGCCAAGTCGCTGCTAAGAGCAGTGGCCCAAGAGTGGGCGAGCGCGCATCCTAACGTGGATTACTTTCCGAGTTATGAAATCGTCCAAAACTCCGATCGTGCAGCGGTATGGGAGGATGATCTAAGGCACGTAAGAGGCAGCGGAGCGCAGCATATCATGGAGTTGTTTCTTCGGAAGTACATCGAGTAAGCCCTGATGGCCTGTCGCGTGAATAGTTGCCAACTCCAATGTTAAGAGTGGCTACGGGCTCAGCTCGCTTGATGCCACTGGCGATCGAATAAAACTTCTTCCCCAACGATCCGCCAAATGCGAAGGCTAGGAATCTGCGTGAGCTGTGCGGGAATGTCCGCTTAGTGTTGGCTTGACGTTATGGATGCACCTTCGGGCCGGCAGTTTGCAAACGCACCATTCCTCATTGGCACACTGCTTCTTGTGTGTGCGCTGACGTTCTATTACTTCACAGTCCTTAGAGTCGATTACACTAAGACAACTCTCCTCAACCTTGATCCGCATCCGGACGCGACGGAGTACTTTGCCCAGGCAAAAGCGCTTAATCGGGATCGTCGCCCTTCCATACAGATTGGTTACGAGAAACTGCCAGCAAGGGGTTTCTTTGGATACCCGGCGCTGATGCTCCCCTGGTTGAAGGTCCTGTCGGACGCAGATGCCGTGCTGGCACCCTTTCGGACTAATCAAACGCTGGGGCTGCTTCTACTTTTGGCTGTGTTTGCCTTTTACACTTACCTGGCGATGCCGTTGACGGGCGGGTTTGCGGTACTCTTACTGGCCACGCTTCCCGGCTTCTTTACTTTCTGTCGTTCGTCGATGACCGAAGTGAGTGCCTCCGTTCTAAGCGTGCTGGCCTTTATGTTTGCCTATCTGGGTGTTAAGGAAGAACGGCGATGGAAAATCTATTTATCAGCGGTTCTTCTTGGGCTTTCACTAAACGTTAGAATTCAGTCGCTTTCGTTTGCTCCATTGTTGGTGGCCATGGCTCTGGTCCCAATGAGAGGAATGCACAGGCGCTGGTTGCTTCACTGCGCCGTAGTGCCCGTCGTTTTCATACTCGCTGCCACACCCCTGCTTGTGCTAAACACGATCCAGTTTCATTCGCCGTTCAAGACAGGCTACGACTTTTGGACTCCGTATTTCAAGGAGCACCATCTTCTCTTTTCACTTCGCTACATTCCGGACAACGCCATCAATTTGTGGAAGGAACTCACTGTGCAACCGCTTGGATTTCACACTGCGAATATTTTTGGTACTGGCACATCTTTTGTCCCGACGTTTCTTCTCCTAGTTTGCATAGGCTTATTTTTTATTCGGATCGACCGCTTCGTTATCTGCGCCTTCTCAGCCGGCTTGACTTTTCTGGCGGCGGTCCTCAGTCACAATGATAAGCTCGTTGATATAAGGTATTACCTGCCTCTTCTAATTCTCTCGATTGCGGTCGCTGTCTTGCCAGTGACGTGGGCCGCGCAGAATATTTTGGCAGGAAGAAGGATTCTTACCGCTGCGGCTGTATTTGTTCTATTTGGCGCTGCCTGTCTTGGTTACCCTTCGCGCTCCGGCTATAACACGCGCGAAATTGATCGACTGCAAGCGTGGGATGCCCTTCATTTCGATTCTCCACCGCGTCAATCCACCTGGTTTATCGCGCAACGCCGTTTCCTTGAAGGCTTCGGCCAGCAGCCCGGCATCGTTCTTTCGGATATTGATCCTGTTTACTTGAATTCATTTTTCCCAACCTGGATTGTGGCCGCGCCGATGGACGGACAACATCATTACAAATGGAGCTAAGGTGGCGTTATGGGTCGGCCGAGGCTTTGGCCTTGGTCGAGCAGGGTTTGCATGAAAACCAAGCCGTTTACGCGTTATTCGTGTCCAGGCGAGAGATGGAGGAAAAAATGGTCCGATTGCCGCACGTTGACGGTTATGAATGGGTTCTCGCAGAAGATCCCACTGCCGAAGCCGCAATCTTAAAGCTCAGTTCTGATAGTTAGCGGGTTGGTGGCTCCGCCAATCCGTTGCTTGCGAGATTTTCGCTGGAGAAAAGGAATCGCTATGCTTGACTGATAGGTTCGACATCTCTCGGCAGAATGCCTGCGCAAACAATCAAGATTACCGGTGCCCGCCAGCACAATCTCAAGAACCTCCACGTCGAGATTCCGCGGGAGAAGCTGGTGGTTATCACCGGTCTAAGCGGCTCGGGCAAATCCTCGCTCGCTTTCGACACGCTTTATGCGGAAGGCCAACGCCGTTACGTCGAAAGCCTTTCCGCTTATGCGCGGCAGTTCCTCGATAAAATGGAAAAGCCAGATGTCGATTTCATTGAAGGCTTGTCGCCTGCCATCGCCATCGAACAACGCAGCGCCGGCGCGAACCCGCGATCGACAATCGCAACCACGACTGAGATCTACGATTACCTGCGGATCCTTTTTTCCGCGGTGGGCCAACCGCACGATCCCCTCACCGGTCGGCCGCTCAGCCGTCAAACGCCTCAGCAAATCGTCGATCAGGTCCTCGCCTACGAGTCGGGCGCCAAAATCGTTGTGCTGGCGCCGTTGATTGAGAATCAGCCCGGTGAGTTCCGGGACGTGCTCGAAAAACTCAGGCGTGAAGGATTCGTTCGTGCGCGCATCGACGGCCAGATGGTCGAACTGGATCGCACTGAGCCGATCCGGCTGAAGAAAGGCGAGCGGCACACGATTGAAGCGGTGGTCGATCGGCTGGTCGTCCGCGATGGCATTCGTGTGCGGCTGACAGACTCAATCGAAACGGCTCTCAAATGGGGCAGCAATCGCATTGTTGTTTTGTCCCAAACATCGAAAACGCCCAACCCCGTAAAAGCAGAAACGGGGCAGGCTGCCCAACGCGCAACTTCTAACGCCGAATCGGAAGAGTGGTCAGAACGCCGGTTACTCCACCGATTACGGGAATGCTGAAACCGGCTTCAATCTAGGCGAGCTGACACCGAGACATTTTTCTTTCAACAGCCACCTCGGCGCTTGCCCAGCTTGCCACGGTCTGGGAACACAATTGGTGGTCGATCCGGAGCTGATGATCTCCGACCAAACCAAAACGCTGGCCGAAGGAGCAATCACACCCTGGCGTCGCGGCACAAAACGCATGCGAGTCTACTATCGCCATCTGCAGGATGCGCTGATCAAACACTTCAACGTGAACGAAGACGTGCCGTTCGCCGATTTGCCTGAAACATTCAAAGCCGCGCTTTACTTCGGCACGAATGGCGAGCCGATTGAAATGCAGTTTGGCGGCAAGGGTGAAAAGAAAACCACAAAACCGTTCGAAGGACTCGTGCCGCAAATGCAGCGGCTTTATGAGCAAACCGAGAGCGAGTTCACGCGCAATCGCATTCGAGCATTCATGACACGCGAGACATGCAAGGTCTGTGGCGGCGCAAGACTCAAACCGGAAATCCTTGCGTGTCACAATCAAGGCCCGACCCGCCTCTGCCGAGGCTACGGCGGGCAAGCTGCACCGCGAATTGAACATCCATCAGTTCAGCCAGCAAAACGTGGAAGACGCGCTGCGATTCATTGGTGGTCTCGACCTGACCGAGCAGCAGCAGACCATCGTAACAGACGTTGTCCGCGAGATTCGTTCGCGCCTGCAATTTCTCGTCGAGGTCGGGCTAGGCTATCTCACATTGAATCGCGAGAGCGGCACGCTTTCCGGCGGCGAAGCGCAACGGATACGGCTCGCGACACAGATCGGCTCCGGTCTGGCTGGCGTTCTCTACATTCTCGATGAACCCAGCATCGGTCTGCATCAACGCGACAACTCGCGCTTACTCGGAACGCTTCGAAAACTGCGCGATCTTGGGAATTCCGTCATCGTCGTCGAGCACGATGAAGAAACGATTCGGGCTGCCGACCACATTCTTGATCTTGGTCCGGGCGCAGGGCCGCGTGGCGGCGAGATTGTGGCAGAGGGAACTCTCGACGACATCGCGCGCGCGAAAAATTCTTTGACTGGCGATTATCTTTCCGGACGCGCGCGCATTGCGATTCCAAGACAGCGCGCTCAGCCGCGGCCCGATGGCTGGCTTACAGTCAAAGGCGCAAGTGAAAACAACCTGAAAACAATCGATGTCTCATTTCCTCTCGGCTGCCTAACGTGTGTGACTGGTGTTTCCGGCAGCGGCAAATCGACTTTGGTGGACGACATTTTGCGGCGCGCTCTTTTCCGGCATTTCTATAACTCGAAAGATAAGCCTGGCGTTCACAAATCGATTCGCGGTCTGGAACAGATCGACAAGGTAGTTGTGATCGACCAAAGCCCGATCGGACGGACGCCGCGGTCGAATCCGGTCACATACACCGGCGCGTTCACTCCGATACGCGAACTATTCGCGCAATTGCCCGCAGCGAGGGTCCGCGGTTATGACGCAGGTCGGTTCAGTTTCAATGTCAAAGGCGGTCGTTGCGAGAATTGCGAGGGCGGCGGCTTGATCAAAATCGAGATGCATTTCCTGCCCGACGTTTACGTCGAATGCGAGGTTTGCCGAGGCAAACGCTACAACCGCGAGACGCTCGAGATCACCTACAAAGGCAAGAATATTGCAGATGTGCTCGATCTAACGGTGGACGAAGCGGCGCGATTCTTCCGCAATGTGCCGACCGTCGCGGAAAAGCTTAATTCGTTGCTCGACGTTGGCTTGGGCTATCTCCGACTCGGCCAGGCCGGAACGACTCTTTCCGGCGGCGAAGCGCAGCGCGTGAAACTTGCCACAGAGCTTGCCAAGAAAGCGACCGGTCGCACTGTTTACATTCTCGATGAACCGACGACCGGCTTGCATTTCGCCGATATTGAAAAATTACTGGAGGTGTTGATGAAGCTCCGCAACGCGGGCAACACCATCGTGGTGATTGAACACAATCTTGAGATGATCAAGTGCGCTGACTGGATCATCGATTTGGGTCCTGAAGGAGGCGAACAAGGCGGCGAGGTCGTCGGATCGGGTCCGCCTGAGAAGGTCGCCACCATTCCGGCCAGCCATACCGGGCAATACTTACGCACAATGCTGGAGAGAAGATGAGACACGTCGGACACTTGGGCCTCATATGTCTGGTCGCGGTACTCAGCCCAGTCGCTCGTGCGGATTTCTCGGCTGAAATAGCCGAGGCTGGTACGCCGCTTTCAGAAGGCGTGCCGGAGGTCGCCGTCGTGCGGTTGCAGTCGCTGCTAAATAAAAATCTGCCAGAACCACAATGGCGCGCAGTCGCCGAAAAACTTGCGGAAGCGCAGGTGGCCGCAAACGAACCGGAGGCCACGCTGATTCTCTTAACCGACGCGAGATTACGCGACTTGCCATGGGCGAAATTCTGGCGCGCCCAGGCGCTGGCCAGTCTGCACCGGTGGGCCGATGCGCTGCCGCTTTACGAGGAATTGACTAACGACAGTTCGCCGTTTCAGAGAGCAGCTGTTTTTGGCGCGGGCGACACGTTGCGCGCGTTAGGAAAACGCCAGGAGGCTTTGACAAAATTCATTCTGCTGGCGCATGACAAGGAATGGGGCACGCGAGCGCAGCTGCGAGTGGCTGAGCTGCACATCGAATTGGGGAACGGTCCCGAGGCACGCCGAATTTTGGAGCAGTTGCAACCGGTTTCCGTTGCAGAGCGGCGCGAGCGGCGTGTGTTGCGCGGGCATCTCGAACTGATTTCGCACCGGCCTGAACGAGCCATCGAAATGTTTGAGGCGATTCTGAAAAGACCGGAGGGAACGCCTCATCCCATTCTGCTCGCTGCGCTCGTTGGCATCGCTGAAGCGCATTTGCAGCTTAAAACGCCGGAGACCGGAGATGATGTCCTCGAGCGTTTTATCGATCGTAACCACGCAGACCCTGATCTCGCGATGATATTCGCGAAGCTTGACGAGCTGTATCGAGCCGAACACCCACCGTCGCGCAACGAACTGGAAAAGTGGGTGCGCAGGCCGGAACAGCCGCGGCGAACATTCGCGCGCTGGTATCTTGCGCGCTTGGAGATTCGCGCGGGCCGCAGAGAGCGGGCACGCCAATTGTTCACAGATCTGCGACAGACGGAAATCAAAACGCCGACCATTGCCCCTGCTCTTGTCGAGTTTGCCGAATTTGAAATTAACGACGGCCGCTTTGATGAAGCGATAGCAATCCTGGAGGATGCGCGTCTGTTGCGGCCCGACCCGACATTGTTGACCCGGATCGATTTCTTATCTGCGCAAGCGCAGTATTCGGCGAGGCGATTCGATACCGCAACAGCTGCCTTCGAACAAATCGCGCAGCGCGATTCGCGCTGGGCGAAAGCCGCGCTGTTTAATGCATCCAGCGGCTGGTTGCAGGTCGGCAATCACACTCGTTTCATCGCTGATTACAACCAACTGGAAAAACAAGGCGGCGACGAACAATCGCGCGCCGATTTGCAATTGGAGGAAGGTTTAATGCAGGCTGCCAAAGGCGACAAAAAAGCTGCGGCATCGTTGCAGCGATTCATTCACGATTTTCCAAAGAATCCGCGGGTGTCGGAGGCTTGGGTGGGCATGGCCGAGTTGGCGTTTCATTCATCACCGCCACGTCTGGATGAAGCGCGAAAAGACCTGGACCACGCGGTTGAATCCAGACCAACCGCTGCTGCCGCCGAACGCGCCGATTATCTCCGCATCTGGGTAGAAGAAGCAGACGGCGGAAACGAATCGAAAGTCATTGAGCTCGGAAAGCGATTTCTGGAGCAGCATGGCCAGTCGCAATTCGCTCGGGAAGTTCGAATGAAATTGGCGGAGCTTTATTATCGTCGCCAGGATTTCGCAAATGCGCAGACGCAGTTTGAAATTATCGCGCAACAGAATCCGAATGACCCGCTCGCGGAGAAAGCGCTCTTTTTCGCGGCAGAATCAGCCATGTCGAGCATGAGCGAGCATACCCTGGATCGAGCACTCGTTTTATTCGATCAAGTCGTGCAGAAGAACGGCGCGATGCGCTGGGCCGCGCGCAACGAACAAGCGGTGATCGAGCGCAAGCTTGGGAAACCTAAAGACGCTCTCGCCTTGTATGATGAGGTGTTGAAGAGTGACGCCGGCGCATCGGAAAAACGCGAGGCGCTTTGCGGTAAGGGCGACATTTTCTTCGAGGCTGGCGCAACGGACCCGAGTAGTTATCAACGTGCCATTGAGGCCTACGACCAATTGGCTGCCGATAAGGAGGGGTCGATTCATTGGCGTAGCCAGGCGCTGTTTAAGAAAGGATTATGCCTCGAGAAAAAAGGCGATCGAGCCGGCGCGCTGGCGACGTTCTATAAGATTCTGGAGGACGAGTCGCGCCCCGGTGAGCGCCGCGAGTTGTTCTGGTATTACAAGGCCGGATTCAACGCAGCGCGATTGTTGGAGGAAGATTCGAAGTGGGAATCCGCCGTCGCGATCTATGATAAGCTCGTCGCAGCCGGAGGCGGCCGTAGCGAAGAAGCAAAAGCGCGTCTGAACAACATTCGCCTCGAACATTTTCTTTGGACGGACTGAAAGCATTCCTCGCGGAGGTGAAGGAAGTGGGCTGGCTTAAAAATACGAAGTGGGTCGGGAATAAGCTTGCTTAAGTTCCTAATGGGACCAAAATCCTAGCATGGGAAAAGGAACCAGACTGAGTCGCGGGTGCGGCTGGTCGGTCCGATTTGCAATAGGGATCTTCGCCCTTGCATTCTGCGCATCAGCATTCGCTGATGATCGAAGCAAGAATGTAGTAGCGCTGCCATCGCAGCCACTGCCTGCCAAGGAAACAAAGAAAATTTGTTACGTGGTAGCGGGTGACTCGCGTATTCCGCAGCGATGCGATCGTCTCTCTGCAATTCCGACCACTGCTCAGCACATGGACATTTACGGTCATCGTCCGGGCGCCGGAAACTAAAAGATCCGACGGTTATGACGGGCGAATACCGCGCTGCCCGCACGGCAGCGCGGACGGGAGTTTATATTTCTGCCATCAGCCCATCACCACAGGTTTCGCCTGAACCGCCCAGCGAAATCTAAAGCGAGTTAGCGAAAACGTTTACGCGGCAGTCTTGGCGCTGCCGCTCGTTAGGCAAGATTTTGCCGCCGCGATCACTGCTTTGTCGTCATTATCTGTCAGCCCCGCCAGGAAACCGCGAATCCGACGGAACGATTGACGCAAAAACAAATCTGCCGCCGAGTGGTCCGGCGATACTGAATTGCCATTTCGGCCTGCGAATTGAATCTCGCCATCGATGCGGCTCAGCACACACGTCGAAGCAAAAAGATCCATGGCCGCGTTCGCGATCCGTTCCTGGACAAGCTGCATGTCCAGAATCGGCTCACGATACGTGATCAACGCGCGATTAACGGCAAAATTAAAATGCCGGATCAACCGGCCGAGTTGTCGCGCGTGCGCGCGAAGCTGTTCGCTTTGCACGGGCACGTCAGGCACACGAACCGTCGCGCTGAAGCGGTTCTTTCCGGCCGCCCACGCTTTGCTCATTCCATCGCGCGACGGCTTCATCATCGTGTCGTAAATTTCTTTGAACTCCATTCCCGGCCCGCGCATCCCGACCAGCGCGATGAACGAAGTGAGCACTTCATTGGCCCCCTCGCCGATTTGGTTGATCCGCGCGTCGCGCAACATTCTCTCCAACGGCAGATCGGTGAAGTACGCCGAGCCGCCGTAAATCTGGAACACGTCGTTGATGCACTCCCAGAGCCGTTCTGTCGTGAACACTTTCAACATCGCGGTCTCAAGCATGTAATCCTCAAGGCCGCGGTCGATGAATGCCGCCGTGACCGTGGTCATCGCTTCCATGGCATAAGCGTCAGCCGCGATCCGGGCGATTTTCTTTTTCACCAGCTCGAATTCGCCCAGCGTCTTGTTGAATTGCCTGCGGGTGTTCGCGTGCGCGACTGCTAATTCCAAACAGGTTTTGGCTGCGCCTGTGCAGCACGCGCCGAATGTGGTCCGTCCAAAATCGAGCACCGTTAGCGCGACCTTCAGACCTTTGCCTATCGGGCCGAGAACATTTTCTTTTGGCACTTTGACGTCGCGCAACGCGAACCGTCCTGTGGCCGTGCCTTTGATTCCCGTCTTCGGCATCCGCGCTTCGAGCATTTCGAAACCCGGCATGTCCGGCGTCACCAGAAACGCAGTGACAGCGGTTTTATCCGAGCCGGGCACAGGAGTGCGCGCCATCACCGTGAGCTCGTGCGCAATCGCAGCGTTCGTGATGTAACGCTTCTCGCCGTTCAAAATGAAATGCGAGCCGTCCTCGCTGGGACGCGCTTGCATCTGCACGTTTGCCGCATCCGATCCGGCTTCCCTCTCGGTGAGCGCGAACGCGCCGAGTTGCTCGCCAGTTACCAATTTCGGAAGCCATTTCTGGTTTTGTTCGTGCGTGCCGAACAACAGCAACGCGCGGATCCCGATGGAGTGATGCGCGTTAACGAAAACCGATGTCGACGCACAACGTCGTCCGATTTCTTCCAGCACCTTGCAGTTGGCCATCTGCGAGAAACCGTGACCGCCGTATTCCTTCGGTGCCGTCATGCCGAGCACGCCGATGCGCCCCAACCCATCGATCACGCTCCGCGGAATATCCGCCTGCCGATCGATCTCCGCAGCATCGAGATCCGCATTCAAAAATTTGCGAAGTTCAGTAAGAACTTGATCCAGCTCGCCCTGTTGCGCCTCCGGGATGCGCGGATACGGCATCACCCAATCCGACACGAAATGCCCTTGGAAAAGTCCTTTCGCAAACCCCAGCGCCTGGGGCCCTGCAAAGAGCAGTTCCTCAGCCTGTTGAATCTCTTTCTGTCGCTGTTCGTCGAGTTTGTTCATTCAATTGAAAAGCGGGCGACGAATTCTAGCCGTGCGTGCTCGCATGTCCAATCAGGTGCATCTACGCTTTGCAGATCCAAAGCGTCAGGACTCCGAAATTCGATGTTGCAACGGATGGAACCGAGGTTCGTCCTCAGCTACAGCCCTGGCTTGTGCCGCATTCGGTGCAGACGCCGCAGGCGCCGGCGCGAATGACTTTGTCGCTGCCGCACACGGAACAGGTGATGCCCATGAAGATGCTGCCGAGCGCTACCGTTACTCGGTCAGATGAAGTGCCAGCGCCGTTGCCATTTCCTGTGGCAGACTTCCCACCGTTTCCATGATTGGACGGATGACCAGTGATGACGTCGATCACTTCCTTGTCGCCGGTGCGCGCGAGATCAGTAACCGGCCGATTGAGTGCTTTCTTCTCGATGTCGGGAATTTCTTTGAGCGGTAGATCGGGTTGCGCGCGATTCGGCGAGGTCGCTTCCTTGTAACCTTTGATGAACTGGCACGCGAGCCAGCGGAACACGTAATCGGTGATGCTCGTCGCATGGCGAATGTCCGAATTTTTTGTGAACCCGCTCGGTTCGAACCGCTGATACGCGAATTTTTTCACCAAACTCTCGAGCGGCACGCCGTACTGAAGTGCAATCGAGGTGAGCGTGCCGACGGTGTCCATCAAACCGCCGATAGTGCTGCCCTCCTTCGACATGGTGATGAAAAGCTCGCCCGGTTGGCCATCCTCGTACAAGCCGACGGTGATGTAGCCTTCGTGTCCGGCGATCTCGAACTTGTGTGTCAACGACGTGCGCGTGTCCGGCATACGATGGCGCACGGGCTGATCGAGCTGTCTTCGCAGCATCGTCAGTTCCTCTTCCAGTTCGAGGATGCGCTTCTGACTCCAGCTGTCTCCGCCACACATCGGCATCAACGATGCCGCTACAGTTCGCCCATGTCTTTTGTCTTGCGTGTGTTCAAAGGCGCGGAGCGCTTCGAGCCTTCGCGATAGATTGCGACCGATTTCAGGCCGAGCCGCCAGCCTTCGATGTACGTGTTCATGATGTCGTCCACGCTGGCTGACTCCGGCAGATTGACGGTTTTGGAAATCGCGCCGCTGAGGAATGGCTGCGCAGCCGCCATCATTTTCAGGTGTGCGAGGTAATGCAGCGAGCGCTCGCCTTTGAACGGCTTGAACGCGCAATCGAAGATCGGCAAATGCTCCGGCTTTAGTCCGGATGAAATCTTGGTGCCGTCGGCATCGATCACGTCCTCGATCGTGTCGAACGCGTCGATATGCGCGACGATGCGCTCGATCTCATCGGAGCCGTAACCGAGTTTTTCCAGCGCGGGCTTGATCGTTTGGTTAACGATTTTGAGCATGCCGCCGCCGGCGAGCAGCTTGTATTTCACCAGCGCAATGTCCGGTTCGATCCCGGTGGTGTCGCAATCCATCAGGAAGCTGATCGTGCCCGTGGGCGCGAGCACGGTTACCTGTGCGTTGCGATAACCGTGGCGGTTTCCAACGTTCGCCGCTTCGTCCCAAGTGCTTGCGGCTTCCTCTTTCAAATGCGCGAACTCTTTTGCGTCCGGGATTTGGTGCACCGCGCAGCGATGCAGTTCGATCACTTCCAACATTGGCGCGACGTTGTCCTTTGCGACCGGCTTCGCCACGCCGCTGGCACGTGAATCGCGATATCCGGGAAACGGCCCCATCGTCCGCGCCATGCGCGCGCTCTGCGCGTAGGCTTCCCCGGTCATGATCGCCGTGATCGCGCCGCAGAGCGCCCGGCCTTCGACGCTGTCGTAGCCGTAGCCGTAGCTCATGATCAGCGAGCCCAGATTTGCGTAACCAAGTCCGAGCGTTCGGAAGATGTGCGAGTTCTCCGCGATTTCCCTGATGGGGTAACTGGCGTTATCGACGATGATTTCCTGCGCGGTGATGAAAATCCGCACCGCCGCTTTGAATCGCTCGACATCAAAATCCCCGTCGGCGGTCTTGAACTTCATTAAGTTCAGCGAAGCGAGATTGCAGGCCGTGTTATCGAGGAACAGATACTCGCTGCACGGATTCGTAGAATTTTGCCGGTCGGTGCCTTTGCAGGTGTGCCACTTGTGAATGGTCGTGTCGAATTGCATGCCCGGATCGCCGCAGATCCATGTGCCCTCGGCAATTTTGCGCAGTAGCGCGCGCGCATCCTTTTTCTCGCACGGTTTGCCGTCGATTACGCGACGCGTCCACCATTCGCGGCCCTCCAGCGCTGCGTCCATGAATTCGTCGCTTACCCGGACGCTGACGTTTTCATTCTGATACATCACCGAGCCGTAGGCGTCGCCGTTGTAACTGCCGTCGTAACCCTGCTCGATCAGCGCCCACGCTTTTTTCTCTTCCTTCTGTTTCGCGTCGATGAATTCTTCGATGTCCGGATGCCAATCCTTGAGCGTGTTCATCTTGGCGGCGCGCCGCGTTTTTCCGCCGCTCTTCACCACGTTCGCAATCTGGTCGTAAACTTTCAGAAACGAGAGCGGTCCGCTCGGTTTGCCGCCGCCGCTCAATTTTTCCCGTGTCGATCGGAGCGACGAAAGATCTGTGCCAGTGCCGCTGCCGTACTTGAACAGCATCGCTTCGCTGGTCGCCAGGCGCATGATGTCCTCCATCGTGTCACCCACGTTCTGGATGAAGCAGGCGCTGCCCTGCGGATACTCATATTGCGAAGCCGCGCGTTCCGCTTCGCCCGTCTTGCGATTGTAAAAATAATTTCCCGCACCCGCGCCTTTGCCGATGCCGTATTGATGATACAACCCAACGTTGAACCAAACCGGCGAATTGAACGCGCCGTGCTGGTTCAAGCACAGCCAGGTCAGCTCGTCATAGAAAGTTTCGGCAGCTTCCGCATCTGCGAAATAACTATCCGCAATTCCACAGTCGGTGAGGGTGCGCGTGACGCGATGAATTAACTGCCGCACCGAAGTTTCTCTTCCGCCTTTGTATGGATCGGTGCCGTTGGCAATGTCGCCGTAGAAATACTTCGACACGGCGATTTTCGTGGCGAGAGGGCTCCAATTCTTCGGGACCTCAATGTTTTCCTGCTTGAAAATGACCTTGCCGCCGTCGTCGGTGATTTCCGCGGTGCGTCGTTCCCATTCGATCTGATCGAATGGCGCGACGGCAGCATCGCTGAACACACGCTTGAAACGCAGGCCGCCATTTTTCTTTCTTTCCATCCTGTTTTTTCGACGTGCGGCCGAGTGTGTCGGTTTATTTAGTGACGCGGGCGGAATTCCGGGTTTGAGTTGAATCATGGCGGTAAGAGAGGGTTGAGGTTCCGAATAAGTTGGGAATACTGGTGAACAGCGGCGCCAAGAACCTGTGAATATCGGTCAACAACAAGTAATAGCGTGGCTGTCCGTGTGGACATACAAGATGCAGTAAGCTTCGCCAGACGTGGCAAGCGTTTAATTGTAACATTTTTTGCCTCGTGAGGCGAAAAATCCTGTCTGCCAGACGGGTCGGGGCAAGCCAGGCGATGCGCTGAATACAACGCTGAACGTCCAACGCCCAACGCTGAACGCCGAATCTCTAAGACAGTTGCATTCGATGTTGGATGATTGGACGCCTGCTCGCGATTTATCGGAGTTCGACGCTTGCCACGCCGAAGCTTTTGGCGTAGGCGGGTTCGGCGTTTTCTTCTCTCCTCAAGGAAGGGTGGCTGAGTCCGGTTTAAGGCACTCGACTCGAAATCGAGCGTGGGGAAACCCACCGTGGGTTCGAATCCCACCCCTTCCGCCATTCCTGGTTTTTCATGGTGAAATCGGCGTTGAACGAAGCCGGCGTTCGCGCAGCGACAAGCGCGGCGTCAATCTGATTTCCGATGCTTTGCCTTTCGGTGGCCTGTGGACGTCAACGATTGCATTCGCTTATGCGCAGCAACGCGCAGTTTTTACGCTCGCCGGTGCGCCGCGAGTCGCTTCGCCCGCCGCCAGATGGATGTCGATTCGCGTAGCGCATTCGCGATCTTGAGCGCAGCCTCCGCGAGGAACGTCGCGCGTTGAGGGAAGCGGACGCGCTTTATCGTCGGCTCGCTTTCCGGCGTTTCGAGCAAACTTTGTTCGGACAACCGCGCGTATTTCCCACCAAGCGCAAGCAGTTGCTCGTGGGTTCCGCGCTCGACGATACGGCCGTGATCAAGCACGAGAATCTGGTCTGCGCGCACGACAGTGGAAAGCCGGTGCGCGATTACGATGCAAGTACGGTCGAACATCAGAGTCTCCAGCGCTTCCTGGATGAGTCGCTCCGTCGTCGTGTCCACGCTCGCCGTCGCTTCATCCAAAATCAGAATTGGCGGATCCTTCAAGAGTGCCCGCGCAATCGAAAGCCGCTGCTTTTCGCCCACACTCAACTTTACTCCGCGCTCCCCCACGACGCTGCTCAATCCATGCGGCAGCCGATCGATGAAGGGACGCGCGTTTGCCACCGCCGCTGCCTCCAGCAGTTCTTCATCCGTCGCATCAGGCTTCCCAATTTGCAGGTTCTCGCGGATGGTGCCGTTAAACAAAAAGCATTCCTGCGTCACCATCCCGATCTGTTGCCGTAATGCGCGAATGTTGAAATCACGAATCGGATTTCCGTCGACTAAAATTTCGCCGCTATCGAACTCGTAGAAGCGCGTGAGTAGATTGATGATCGTGGATTTTCCCGCGCCAGTCGTGCCGACAAGCGCGATCGTCTCACCCGGGCGCGCGTGAAATGAAATGTCACTCAGCGTCGGCAGCTCGCCGGAGTAGCTGAAACTGACGTCTCGGAACTCAATCTCGCCACGCACTGGATCAGCCAACGTTTCGCCACCCTTCGGCTCGCCTTCTGAATCGAGAATTTCGAAGACGCGTTCGCCCGCGGCGCGTCCTGCCTGCACCAGTTGATTGAGTTCATGCAGTTTCCCGACTGGCTCGTAGAGAAAACTCGCAAGCACAAGAAAGGCGCCAAAATCCCCCAACTGGACAGCGCCTGATAAAATATCGCGCGCGCCCACGGCCACCACCAGCAGCACGCCGAGCGACCCGAACAAATACATTGAAGAATGGTAAAGTGCCCACACGCGCGTGACGACGAAGGTGGCGCGCCGCAACTCGTCACTCTCTTTGTTGAAGCGACGATCTTCCTCAGGCTCGCGTACAAAACTTTTGATCTGACGAATGCCGGAGAGATTGTCGTGCAGGAGCGAATTCATCGACGAAGCGGCGCGGCGGTGCAGCCGATATCGCCGGTGCGCCGTGAGCGTATACCAAAGCGCGCCGCCGGCCAGGAACGGCACCGGCGCGAGCGCGACCAACGCCAGTTTTGTGCTGAGGTAAAACATTCCCGCCACCACCACCACGATCTGCAATATCGCCACCGTGCCTTTCTCGATGCCGTCGATGAGGACGCGCTCGACCGAGCTCACGTCCTCCAGAATCCGCGTCATTAGATCGCCGGTGGGGCGATTATCGAACCAGCGGAGTGGCAGAGTTTGAATGTGCGAATACAGATCGCGGCGCAGATCGAAAATGACTTTTTGCTCGAAGGTGTTGTTGAGCAACAGGCGAAGATAATCCAAGCCTCGTTGAACCAACATGGCGAAAGCCACGAGAATAAGCAGCGGAAGCAAACGTTCGGGGTGGTGACCGTTGATGACGTTGTCGAGAATATATTTCGTCGCCGCAGGTGGAACGATCATCATGAGCGTGCCCACGATCGCGCAAGCCAACGTCGCGATCGCGAGCATCGGATAGCGTTTTAGATAAACAAAGACGCGCCAGACCGTTTTCACTTCCCTTGAAACTCAGTGACGTAGATAAGATCGAACTATTCACTCATGCGCGATCACAAGTAAAGAAGCCGAGCAGTTGGTTTCCACGCGTCGGACACGATCGATCTAACCGTGGGTTCGAATCCCATCCCTTTCGCCAATTTCTAGTGAATCATTGGCGGTTGGTCGCTAAAAAAGATTGGAATCCAACACGACCATTTCGAATGATCGCGAACAAGAACCACTCACTATGAGCCGCTGGAAGCGTTGGCTACCGGGATTCCAGATCCTGAGCGAATACAAAGCCGCCTGGTTTCCGCACGATGTGATGGCTGGTCTGGTGCTGGCTACTATGCTGGTGCCGGTCGGTATCGCTTATGCCCTGGCTTCGGGCGTTCCCGGAATCTATGGGCTGTATGCCACGATCGTGCCCTTGCTCGCGTACGCGCTCTTTGGTCCCAGTCGCATTCTTGTGCTCGGGCCGGATTCGTCTCTCGCCCCTGTGATTCTTGCGGTCGTGCTCCCTCTCTCGGGTGGCGACGCCATGCGCGCGGTAGCCCTCGCGAGCATGATGGCGGTGGTCTCGGGTCTGGTATGCGTGCTGATAGGTGTGTCTGCGCCTCGGGTTCGTCACGGAGCTCCTCTCCAAGCCGATCCGCTACGGCTACATGAACGGCATCGCGCTGACAGTGTTGATCAGCCAGTTGCCAAAGCTCTTTGGGTTCTCGATTGATGACGCCGGTCCATTGCGCGATCTCGTGCGCATCACCGAAGGCATTCTCGGCGGACAGGTGAACTGGACGTCATTCGCAGTCGGCGCCGGCACACTCGCAGCGATTCTTTTGCTCAAGCCCTACAAGCGCATCCCGGGTCTTCTGCTCGCAGTCGTCGCTGCGACTATCGTGGTTGGTATACTGAACCTCGACGCTACCGCCGGCGTGAAAGTTCTCGGGCCGCTGCCCCAAGGGCTGCCATCGTTTGCCTTGCCGATAATTAGTTTTGCTCACCTCAACGACGTCATAATCGGTGGCTGTGCTGTCGCGATGGTGGCGTTCGCGGACACGAGCGTCTTGTCGCGGACGTACGCCGCGAAGATACGCACGCCCGTTGATCCGAATCAGGAGATGATCGGCCTGGGCGCAGCCAATCTCGCCGCCGGCCTCTTTCAAGGATTCCCGATCAGCAGCAGCTCATCACGCACTCCCGTCGCAGAAGCGGCTGGCGCGAAGACGCAGCTCACCGGAGTTGTGGGCGCGATCGCAGTCGCGCTCCTTCTGATGTTCGCACCCAACCTCCTGAAGGATCTGCCCAGCAGCGCGCTCGCCGCGGTCGTGATCGCCGCGGCCATTGGGTTGTTCGAATTCGCAGACCTGCGTCGCATTTTCCGCATTCAGCAATGGGAATTCTGGCTGTCGATTGTCTGTTTTGTGGGCGTTGCCGTGTTCGGCGTGATTCCCGGCATCGGAATCGCGATCGTCATCGCGGTCATCGAGTTCCTGTGGGATGGCTGGCGACCGCACTTCGCAGTGCTCGGCCGAGTCGATGGTGTTCGCGGCTACCACGACATCGCGCGCTATCCTGCTGCCCGTCGCATTCCCGGCCTCGTGCTGTTTCGTTGGGACGCGCCTCTCTTCTTCGCTAACGCCGAGCTCTTTCACCAGCGAGTCCTCGACGCCATTGCAGAATCGCCGACTCCGGTGCGGCGAATTATCGTCACGGCCGAGCCTGTCACCAGCATTGACGTGACTTCGGCTGACATGCTTGCCGAGCTCGAGCACAGCCTGACCGAATCCGGCATCGAGCTGCGGTTCGCCGAAATGAAGGATCCAGTCAAGGACAAGCTGAAACGCTTCGAACTATTCGATCGCTTCGGTGCCGCCGACTTCTATCCGACCATAGGCAGCGCAGTGGACGCCTACCTCGAAGAGCACGCTGTCGACTGGAAGCCTTAAAGCTCTGCACAAGTCGAGTGACCTCCAACACGTTTCAGGCTGGGCAAATCCAACCAAGCGAGCGCGCAGCTTCACAGGTTCAGTGCGGCGCTTCGATGCGATGGATCGCCTTCTGCAGTCGCCGGCTTTGTAGCGCGCGCGGCACAGGTTTTCGGGATCGCATTCTAAAGTTCAGCATTTCCACGAACAGCGCGAACGCCATCGCGAAATAGGTGTAGCCCTTCGGAATGTGAAAGCCGAGACCTTCGGCGACGAGGTTCATGCCGATAAGAAGAAGAAAGCTAAGCGCGAGCATTTTAATCGTGGGATGACGTTCGACGAAGCCGCTTACCGGGCCAGCGAAGACCATCATGACAATCACCGACAGAACGACTGCGATGATCATGATGGCGATTTCATCGACCATTCCGACAGCGGTGATCACCGAGTCCAGAGAGAACACGATGTCGAGCAGACTAATTTGCACGAGCACGGCGAAGAATGACGCCACGACGGGCGCTTGCCGCTGCACGTCCTCTTCCATCTGGTCATGAATTTCATGCGTGCTTTTCACGAGAAGGAACAAGCCGCCCGCGACTAAAATGATCGCGCGGCCGGTGACTTCAAAACCGGCAATGGTAAACAGCGGACGCGTAAGGCCCATGATCCAGGTGATCGATAGCAGCAGCAGGATGCGCATGAGCATGGCCAGGCTGAGGCCGATAAGACGCGCCTTCTTTTGCTCATGTGCAGGGAGTTTCCCCGACAGGATCGAGATGAAAACGATGTTGTCGATGCCCAGGACGAGTTCGAGAACTGTTAATGTTAACAGTCCGATCCATGCATTCGGATCATTGAGCCATTCCATGAACGATCGTTCAGTCTACTGCCGTGGAACTCGTCGCGCACGATCTTACGCTAAGTATCGTGAGCGCCCGGGCTTGGTGCGCGCCGAAATTTTCGGTAACCGCACATCTGCGTTCCCAGCTCACTTTGAATCCAATTCGCCACGGCACTGCATCCAATCTGGGAATGAAATCGCTGTTGCATCCGATGCGTTCAACGGCACTTTGCTCACTTCGCTCTTGTCACTCTATGAACATGCTTTGTCGCTTCTTTTCTCTCTCGATCACGATCGTCGTTTGCTCGTTGACAACTGCCTCGGCGCAAAACCTGCCGAACACGACGCGGCTACTGCGTTTTCCGACCACGAATGATCGCGACATCGTCTTCTGTTACGCAGGCCAATTGTATACGGTCGGCAAAGACGGCGGCACAGCGCGCCGCCTGACAAGCGGCCCGGGTTACACTTCGTTTTCACGGTTTTCACCGGACGGAACTCAAATCGCTTTTACTTCGGAGTACGACGGCAACAGAGAAGTTTACGTCATGCCAGCCGAGGGCGGCGTCCCGAAGCGCCTGACGACTTCGGCCACACTCGGCCGCGACGATGTTTCCGATCGCATGGGGCCTAACAACATTGTGATGGCATGGGAAAACACCAAGCCGCTCGTCGTCTTCCGTTCGCGCATGAGATCGTTCGACGATTTTGTCGGCCCGCTGTTTACGGTCGGTCTGGATGCGGAATTGCCGCAACAATTGCCGGTGCCGCGCGGCGGATTCGTTTCGTTTTCGCCGGACGATTCGAAGATGGCGTTCAACCGCATCTTCCGCGAATTCCGCACATGGAAACATTATCGCGGCGGCATGGCGGATGACATTTGGCTTTACGATTTTAAAACCGGCGCCACGGAAAACCTAACGAACAATCCGGCGCAGGACATCTGCCCGATGTGGGGACCGGACAACAAGATCTATTTCATTTCTGACCGGGACAACCGGATGAATCTCTTCGTTATGGATCTTGCAACGAAGGAAACAAAGCAGCTGACGCACTTCACGGATTTCGACATCAAGTTCCCATCGATGGGCAAACAATCGATCGTGTTTGAGCAGGCCGGTCACATCTGGCGTTATGATCTGGCCACGGGCCAGGCCACGCCTGTGCCCATCGACATCAAAGAAGACTTCGACGGCGGCCGCGGCGGATTGGTCGATGCGGCTAAGCATATTGAATCTGTAAACCTCGCGCCCGACGGCGAACGCACGATCGTCGTTGCGCGCGGCGATCTCTTTTCGGTCCCGGCGAAGAACGGGACGCCTCGCAATCTGAGCAAAACTTCAGGAGCGCACGAACGCGATGCGGTTTGGTCGCCCGACGGAAAATGGATTGCGTACAACTCGGACGCGACCGGCGAGAACGAACTGTATGTGCGTTCGCAGGACGGCAAAGGCGAGCCGCAACAGATCACGAATGGCGGCGACACTTATTACTACGCGCCGAAATGGTCGCCCGACAGCAAGAAGCTGCTCTGGAGCGATCGCTTGCAGCGGTTGCGCTATGTCGATGTTGCGTCCAAGGCGGTGACCCAGGTCGACCAGGACAAATTCGGCGAGATCCAGGGTTATAACTGGTCGCCCGACAGTCAGTGGATCACCTGGGCGCGCCCCGAAGAAAACGACATGCCGCGCGTTTACCTGTACTCGCTCGCCAACAAACAGCAGACCGCCGTCACCGACAGTTGGTACGGCTCGGGCGAACCGGTCTTCAGCGATGACGGAAAATATCTGTTGCTCGCTTCTGCGCGCGATTTCAAACCAACTTTTGGCGATCAGGAATTCGCGAATGTCTATCGCGACATGCAGCGCGTTTATCTCGTTACGCTGGCGAAAGACACTGCGAACCCGCTCGCGCCGAAGAGCGATGAAGTCGGCAAGGCCGCGGAAAAACGAGAAAAAGAAAAAGCGAAGCAAGGCGAAGAGAAAAAACCGGAGGCAAGTCCGGGCGAGAAAAAACCGGAAGAAAAATCGAAAAAGCCGGTCGTAGTGAAAGTTGATACCGATGGAATCCAGAATCGGATCGTTGGTCTGGAAATCACGCCGGGAAACTATCGCAACATCCGGATGCTGGATGATAATCGCATCTTTTATCTGCGCCGCACAGCCGGCGACGAGGTGGGCGAGGACGACGAAAACCCGTTCTCGGACAGAGACAGGAAATCGCACCTCTGCGCTTACAATCTCGACGACCGCAAGGAGACGGTGCTCGGCGACGCCAACAATTATCAGATTACGTCCGACGGAAAAAAGATGTTGGTGAAGATCAAAAAGGACTACGCCATCATCGACATCCCCAAAGATAAGATCGAGACCAAGGATCACGAGCACAAGATCCAGGGACTCGACATGCAACTGGATCGCCGTGCGGAGTGGCGCCAGATCTATTTCGAGTGCTGGCGGCAAATGCGGGACTTCTTCTTCTCGCCGACGATGGACGGCATTGAGTGGAAGGCAATGCGCGATAAATACGCGGCGCTGTTGCCGTTCGTGAATCATCGCAACGATCTCACCTACTTGTTAGGCGAACTGATCGGCGAATTGAATATCGGCCACGCTTATGTTGGCGGGGGCGAACGGCCGGACACTCCACGCATCAAGTTGGGCCTGCTTGGCGCGGAACTTTCCCGCGACCCGGCCACACGCGCCTATCGGATCGACCGCATTTTACCAGGCGAAAACTGGGACAAGAAAACGCGCTCACCTCTCACTGATATTGGCGTGAATGTGAAACCCGGCGATTACATTCTGGCAGTCAACAACACGCCAGTCTCGAGTTTGCCGAACCTTTACGACGCGCTCATCGGCACCGCCGGCAAACAAGTGATCCTGCGCGTGAATTCCAAACCGACCGACGCCGGCGCGCGTGACGTCACCGTTGTGCCGACTGACGACGAAGCGCCACTTTATTACATCGATTGGGTGCAAAAGAACATCGATTACGTGACGAAGAAAACAGGCGGCGAGGTTGGTTACATTCACATTCCCGACATGGGCCAGCCCGGCCTTAACGAGTTCACGAAGCTTTACTTTCCGCAAATCCGGAAACACGCGCTCATTGTTGATGTTCGCGGCAACGGCGGCGGCTTTGTCTCGCCGCTTGTGATCGAGCGATTGCGGCGCGCGCTGGTGATGATCGGCATCGCGCGCAACGGCATGCCGCAAACCGACCCGTCACAAACGTTCACCGGTCCGATGGTAACATTGATCAACGAATTCTCCGCCTCCGATGGCGACATTTTCCCTTACCGATTTAAATCGCTTGGACTCGGCAAACTCATCGGCAAACGGACCTGGGGCGGTGTAACTGGCATTCGCGAATCGCTGCCGCTTGTCGACGGCGGACAATTCTTCAAACCGGAGTTCGCGCATTTATTCCAAAGGACGGCAAACAATGGATCGTCGAAGGTCACGGAGTCGATCCTGATATCGTCGTCGATAATGATCCCGGAAAAGAATTCAAAGGCGAAGATCAACAGCTTGATCGCGCCATTCAGGAAATGCAGGACGAGCTGAAGACAAAACGCTTCGATCTCCCATCGCCGCCGCCCTGGCCTAACCGAAATCCTACGGGCCAAAGCTAGCAGCGGTTTAAACGCTTGTAGCCACGCAATCGCCGGAGTCATGTCGAATCGGCGGAATGATGCGCGAAAATCCTAATTGATCGCACGCGTGACCGAAGCACTGCAACGGATGCAGTTCTAACTCCACTGCCTCAGCAACGCGCGCGAGGCTGCACCGAAAAGCGTAATCTTAAGAAAGGGATTTGCCCCAACTGCCAGCTGTCAAATCGCAACGGAAAGGATTAACGCGGTCAGCCGCATGGAACGAGCTTTTTCAAATCGAGCAGAAGCTGGCCGGCTACTGGCGGACAAGCTCGAAAAGTACGCGGGGCGCGACGATGTAATCGTGCTCGGTCTGCCGCGCGGCGGCGTGCCTGTTGCTTATGAAGTAGCGAAGCGCCTGCGCGCACCACTCGACGTTTTTATCGTGCGCAAACTCGGCGTGCCTGGATTTGAAGAACTGGCTGCTGGCGCGATCGCGTCGGGCGGTGTGCGCGTTTTGAACGAAGATGTTGTGCGCGCAATACCATACGCAAGCGAGGCAATTGAAGCAGTGACCGCCAAGGAAACAGCCGAACTTCAAAGGCGTGAACAAATTTATCGTGAAGGACGCCCCGCGCCGGAGTTGCGCGACAAGATCGCGATCCTGGTCGATGACGGATTGGCCACTGGCGCGACCATGCGCGCAGCGGTGAAGGCATTGCAACAGCGGGGTACCGCGAAAATCGTCGTGGCAGTGCCGGTAGGGCCGCCAGACACCTGCCAGGAGATTGCACAGGAAGCCGATGAAACCATCTGCCTAAGCACGCCTCCGTTCTTTCAAGCTGTCGGCCAGTATTACGACGACTTTTCGCAGACTAGCGACGACGACGTGCGCGAGCTGCTGACCCGAGCTGCGCAAGAGCGACAAGGAGGGGCGGTTTCCAATCCGCCCCACTGAAACGGCGGACTAGAGACCGCCGCTCCTTGATGAGCAGGAGCAGGAGCAAGAGTAAGACGAAGAAGAAGAGATGACTGAGGTACAAATTCCCGCTGGGCGCGCAGTCCTCTCGGGTAACCTGACGATTCCAGAGAACGCGATAGCACTCGTGCTGTTTGCGCACGGCAGCGGGAGCAGCCGGCACAGTCCGCGTAATCAATTTGTCGCGCGCACACTCAATAGTGCCGGCCTCGGAACGTTACTTTTTGACTTGCTGACGCCTGAAGAAGAAGCGCTCGACATCCACACTCGTGAACACCGATTCAACATCAGTTTGCTGGCCGAGCGCCTTGTGCACGCTACCAGGTGGGCCCGGCAACAAGAGGAAACGCGCGATCTGCGCATCGGATATTTCGGCTCAAGCACAGGCGGCGCTGCGGCGCTGGTTGCAGCAGCGGAACTTCCACAGGACATCGGTGCGGTCGTTTCGCGTGGTGGACGTCCCGATCTTGCTGGCGATGCCTTGCCAAAAGTCCAAGCGCCGACATTGCTCATCGTCGGCGGCAACGATGACGTTGTCATCGAGCTAAACGAAATGGCGCGCGACCAGATGCGCTGCGAAGTGAAGCTGGAGATTATTCCCGGCGCAACGCACTTATTTGAGGAGCCGGGTGCACTGGAGCAAGTGGCCAAACTGGCAAGCGATTGGTTTTCACTTCACCTCACGTCGCAAATAACGAATTTGTAGGGCGTCTGTGTCAGTCCCGAAGCATTCGGGATTCGCAGAATGGAGCTGGCGGGCGCCGAGCGACATAGACGGGCAGGCCGGAGGCCAAGTGAGCAGGAGCGAGCGAGTCAAACGCCCTACAATTATCGGTCATTGGTGCTTCGTCATTCCGTGTAAAAAGCAGCGACCTGTAGCTGGCACTCAGTGGTAGGGACCGCATTTCGCCTCTGTGTCGTGTTATTGCGATTGCTCGTAAGTGAAAAGGTTGGCGCGGATAGAACGCACCAACCTCTTACTCGTTCAGACGTTCGATGTCGTCGCAGCTGTTACTACGGCACGCGTACCGCCGTTCCCCTGCTCACTCCGGGGGTGCCAGTACCTCGGGGGCGCTCTGGATGGTCCAAACCTGCTGTGCACCCGGCCCGACGTATATGTTGAAAGTTGGGGCCATGCCGGGTGCCTGACAGGGTGCCTGTGCAGTCCGGTGCGACCGTATAGGTTCCTACCCCTCCGGTGGCGTCGATAGATAATCGTGCCCCCGATGTTCACAGTGCCGAATGGTATTGAACGTCGTACCATCTCCGTTGAACCGGAGGCCTTGCATAACGGCTTTCGGTACGAAGTTCCCACCGAGGTTTTTGTACCCGTCGAAGGTCCACAGATACAAGCCCCTTAGCATGCCCACGCTGCAAACCCTGCGCGTCGGCTGCCGCCCGCGCGGTAGCGGATGTGCCCGGCGCCATAGTGGCAGCCAAGCACACCAACGCACAGGCGAAGGCCAGGGAGCTCATTATCGTCTTCGTTAACTTTGTCTTCATAGTTATTGTTTCTTTCTGTTTAGTTTTCTTGTTTTGGCCTTCCGTGATTCCTCATCATGAGGAGTTATTTCTGGCCGTTCACCGAGGTACAGAACGGAAATCAGCGCGAGGTTATGACCAAGTGTGGGAATTTTTTCAGACCAAAGGAAACAAAAGGCAGGGAAGACTCTATTTGGTTCCCTAGAGTGAAAGACTCGTCTCTGTTCTCGTTTGCCCGCTCGCGAAAGCCAGAGTCAGCTTCGAGTTACAAGCGTTGAACTTGGATGCGTCAAAATGCCGCCACGACTGGCGAAGTCAGTCGACGGCTGATTGTGAACTGCCGCTGCCGCTAGTGCTTGTATGCCAATTGCGTCGCGCAGGTCAGTTTACTCGCAGCGGTGTGTCAGCCAGATTCCATGAAACAGAGAGCCGCTTCACGCGGTGACGCGTGACGGCTGACTGACGAATGCCGCCGCTCTGACCATCGACTCGTCGCTACTGCGTGGTAAAGGTCCTGTCGTTGCCGTACCTGGTGCCGACACTGTTGGTAGCTACAATTCGAAAATGATAAGTAGTATTCCCAGCCAGGCCACCGATGTTGGCAGCAATATTCCGGAAGGTGTTTCCAGTGTGACTCTGCACAGCCGTGGTGCGCCCGTAATTGGTCGTGGTGCCATATTGGAAATAAACGCTCGTGGTCAACCCATGCGGATCGAGTAAACCATTGAGTGTCGCCGCAAAAGTAGCCACATTCGTCGCCGGTTTGGTTGTGACGATTGGAAATCCGGTTGGGGGAAGCGTGGTAAAGGTTCTGTCGCTGCCGTATCTGGTGCCCGCGCTATTAGTGGTTACGATTCGGAAATGGTAAGTGGTGCTGGCAGTCAAGCCGCTAATATTCGCACTGATATTTTGGGAGGTGTTCCCAGTGCGACTTTGCGGGGCGGTAGTGAGTCCGTAGCTGTTCGTTGTTCCATATTGAAAATACACGCTGGTGGTCAATCCGTGCGGATTCACCGAGCCGTTCAGTTTGGCTGAAAAGCTTGCGATCAAGGTTGCGGGATTGGTGATGGCGACCGGAGGCCCAGTTACTGGCGGCGGCGGCGTACAGGAATCTGAAGCGTGAAGTTCTGGTTCGCTCCGTTTCCCCACGTCCATACGTAGGTGCCCGGTGTTACGCCTAGGGTTGCAAGAGTCTTGCCGCTGTAGGTCGCGCTGTCCGATAGAGCAGTACCGGAGACATAGCCCGTTGGAACACTGAGAAGGCTCGGGATCGCCGTAAGTAAATCCCTCGAATATCCCGACCATGTCGCCGCTGCCACTGCTGGCAAACGTTATGAGCCACCGCTCCCGAAACTCATCGGTCCACTGGGCCCGGGTAAAAGTCTACGCTGGAAGAAGTCGGCCCCGTGTAAATGGACGCGCCACGGCACGCGGACGAAAATGGGCGTATCGCGGGATTTACGGAACCCGAATGAGAAAAAGTCAGTCCGGTCAAGTTAATGGCTCCGCTTCCGGTCGCGACGACATTGGGCCCGACTTGCTGCAGCGTTACGGTGTAACCGGCTTGGGCGTCGTCGGCCGGCGAACACGAGCGGATAGAGCAAGCCACGACGAGCTGCCGATTATTTCCAAGCGTGGTCGCCATGTTAGTCGGGTTTGCAAGAATTTTGAAGCATTATTTCATCTTTTGTTCCTTTAGATGATTCAATTTTTCCTTTCGTTGTTTTGGCCTTTCTTGACTCCTCATCATGAGAGAGTCATTTCTGGCCGTTCACTGAGTACAGAACGGAAACCAGCGCGAGGTTACGACGAAGTGTGGGAACTTTTTCAAGCCAAAGGAAACGAAAACGCACGGAAAGACTCTGTTTGGTTCCCTGCCAGTGGAAGACAGTCTTTGTTCTGTTCGTTGCCTTCGGGCGCACTCAGCACCCCGAGTCGACTGGATGAGTGTAGAGGCAGCCATACCCGCTGCTTTAGGGGAATTGCGGGCGGCACGCCTGCCAACGACAGTGCTGCTTTGGCGCGAGGAGACGACGTACACACGAAGAAAAGATCTTAAACTGAGCAGCTCATCGATTTTTATTGCAGAGATGTCTACCTTGGGCCAGGCGAGCGCTTGAACGCGGCCGACGTATGACTTTGTTTTGCGGTCCGTCGCCCAGCGGTAACTCGGGACCGCCGGGCATGCCGAAACAAACAACCACAACTCGTCGCTACTGCGTGGTAAAGGTCCTGTCGTTGCCGTACCTGGTGCCGACACTGTTGGTAGCTACAATTCGAAAATGATAAGTAGTATTCCCAGCCAGGCCACCGATGTTGGCAGCAATATTCCGGAAGCGTGTTTCCAGTCTGACTCTGCACAGCCGTGGTGCGCCCGTAATTGGTCGTGGTGCCATATTGGAAATAAACGCTCGTGGTCAACCCATGCGGATCGAGTAAACCATTGAGTGTCGCCGCAAAAGTAGCCACATTCGTCGCCGGTTTGGTTGTGACGATTGGAAATCCGGTTGGGGGAAGCGTGGTAAAGGTTGTGTCGCTGCCGTATCTGGTGCCCGCGCTATTAGTGGTTACGATTCGGAAATGGTAAGTGGTGCTGGCAGTCAAGCCGCTAATATTCGCACTGACATTTTGGGAAGTGTTCCCAGTGCTGACTTTGCGGGGCGGTAGTGAGTCCGTAGCTGTTCGTTGTTCCATATTGAAAATACACGCTGGTGGTCAATCCGTGCGGATTGACCGAGCCGTTCAGTTTGGCTGAAAAGCTTGCGATCAAGGTTGCGGGATTGGTGATGGCGACCGGAGGCCCAGTTACTGGCGGAGGAGTTGGTGTTGGGGTCGCATTCGTCACTATTACCTGGCCTACCCCTATGATGCAGTGCAATAGTACGGAAACGTACCCGCGCTGTTGAACGTGTGAGTGAAAGTCGCTCCCTGGCTACGAACTCCAGAATCCCATATGCCGTTGGGCATCCCCGGGCGGCCTGACGTTGTGCTGTGGCCGCTCGTAAGCCAAATCCACTTCACCTGATCGCCAGGGTGGATCGTTACCGACGAAGGATAGAAATCTATCAGGCCGCCATAACTCACTCCGACCCATACATTAACTGTCGCCGCGCTTGCTGGCTTGGGATAACCGATAAGAGAAACAGCCGTTGCTAAGAGTAGGACAAGACGCCAGGAACCGATTGCGAGTGTGGTCGCCAGAGCGGGTTTGAAGAATTTGAGTGATTTCATCTTTTGTTCCTTAGTTGATTTAGTTTTTCTTGTTTGCCTTTCTTGACCTCTCATCATGAGAGGTCATTTCTGGCCGTTCACTGAGGTACAGAACGGAAACCAGCGCGAGGTTATGCGGAAAGTGCGGAGAACCGCGGATTCCCGCCTTCGCCAACCAGCCTTGGCATAAAGCTACGGCGAGTCGAGAGGCTATGGCACGACAAGTGTCGCGGATATCGCAGATAAGAGCACTCTGATCAACAGAAGGAAACGAAGGCAGCGAAGAGAGCATTTCGCTTCCAGCCAAACACAGTCTTTGTCTTTCTTTCATATCTTCTAACTAAGCTCGTTTTGGCTACCTATCATTCGCCTCGGCTGGGAAACTCGCGAGATTTTCTCACAGTTCCAGCCACTTCACATTGCGTCACCAGTCACTTTTCCACTACGGACGAGGCGGGGGTGTGGGACGAAGTCTCGGCGTCGCCTGTGACCTCGGCGTCGGCGTCGGTCTCGGCGTGGAACGTATGGCGTAACGTCGCTAGCTGTCGGAGTAGGCGTTGCACAGTAACTGTAGCCGTTGTTTGGGGGAGGCTACTGGAAGTATAGCCGTCGCAGTCGGTGTCGGCTGTGGCCGTGGCCGTTGAGTAGCTTGTCGCCGTAGCTGTCGCTGTCGCGTAGGCGTTGACCGGATTGCGCGCAATATCGCCCGCCAGTGTTGAAAACGCTGCTGCCGTCACCTCCCGCCCCAGACGATCATTTCGCTGCCGGTCGACACTGCCGGTTCGCCTGTTCGAGCAGAGGGCGCGTTGGTGGTGCTGGTGGCTGTCCAACTGTTGGTGCCGGGATTATATCTCCCGCCGGTGTTCAAGCACGCCGCTACTTCCGCCCCAGACGATCATCTGGCTGCCAGTCCATACCGCCGTGTGATCCGCATCGGGCAAGGCGCGTGCTGGTGCGTGCTAGTTGGCTGCCGGGATTGTATCTCCCGCCGTGTTCAATACCATACCCGGCGGATCAGCAAAACCCTCCGCCCCACAATCATTGCTGCCAGTCCAGACTGCCGTGTGAACCGTCGGGCAGAGGGCGCGTTGGTGAGGCTGGTGGCTATCCAACTGTCGGTCCCGGATGGTACCTCCCGCCGGTGTTCAGGCCGGTATATCGGCCGCCACCAGACGATCATCTCACTGCGGTCGAATCCAGACTGCCGTGTGCAAGCTGCGTCCAGCGGGCGCGTTGGTTGTGCTTGTTGCTGCCCAACTATTGGTCCCGGGATTGTATCTCCCGCCAGTGTTGTCGGTCCCTCTCCGCCCCAGACTATCATTTCACTGCCGGTCCACACTGCCGTGTGATCCGGCACGTAGTGGGCGCATTGGTGATGCTGGTGGCTGTCCAACTGTTGGTGCCGGGATTGTTCTGCCGCCAGTGTTCAAGTAGGTGATGCATTCGTATCCGCCCCAGACAATCATTTCACTGCCAGTCCACACTGCCGTGTGGTCCACGGGCAGAGGGCGCATTGGTAAGGGTGGTGGCTGTCCAACTGTCAGTGCTGGGATTATATCTCCCGCCGGTGTTGAAGCTCGACTACCTCCGCCCCAGACGATCATCTCACTACCGGTCCAAACTGCCGTGTGACTGCTTCGCGCAACAGGCGCATTGGTGGTGCTGGTCTACTGTCCGTGTCATCGGTCACGGATCAATCTGCAGAGTGTAGGTAGCTTCCCCTGTCGTGATGCTAAATTTGCCGCCGGCAGCTTGGGTTCAGCAGGGAGCGCTGGCCCTTATCATTGGCGGATAAATCGGCGACCAGGCGTTCGGTTAACACTGGTCTGGCGAACATTCTGCAATAACAAAGGGATCGTTCCCAAGAGCCTCAAACAGTTCCCGCAGGACCTCCGGCTGTTTTGTGTCCCTGGGCCTATCCGCTCCATCTCGGCTTGGAGTTGCTCGGAAGTGATCGGCTTCTGCGAGTAAGCTTCCAGCGCTTGCGAGTCGCGCGAGATAGCCTTCGACCTTCTTTTCAATCTCCTGGGCCGACATCACTTCATCGAGCGACGGCTTAGGCCGCAAATTCTCTTTCGGCCAAATCCGGTGCCGCCAGTACACGTCTTCGATGGCGCGCTGATAAGCCACACGCTCTGCGAAGGTCAGCGTTCTCTGAGAAACGTTCGAAGGCGCTTCGGCACCCAAGAAAGCAAGCAGAGTCCCTGTGCCAACGGAGCACGCGACTGCGCAAAGAAGAAACGCGAGTTTCAGAACATTAGGTTTATTCATAGTTTTTCCTTCTCTCATTTGGCCTTCCGTGATTTCTCGTCATTGAGTTGTCATTTCTGGCCGTTCACTGAGTACAGAACGGAAACCAGCGCTGGGTTATGCGGAAAATTGGCTTCGTCGCGCGAAATGGTTGAAGCGTTGAAGCGGAGACACCTCGGATTACCCGCCTTCGCATTCGAACTACGGCGGGCAGGCGGTGGATGACGCGGATGGAGCCTTGGCTGGCGTCCGTCGCGGCGGATGCCTACAATTGGATGCTCGATTCGACGCGCCGGGTCCAGCGATCGCTGGACGCCCTAGCGTTTTCTATCTGTGTTATCCGTGTGATCCGTGGTCGGGTAAGTTATTCCAGCTTGGTTAGAATTTTTTCTTTAGCTGGACGTAACAGAACCGGCCTTTGACATCGGCAAGGGATGCGTCGTAGCCATACCCGAAGCCGCCGCCGACGAACGGCGGATCGGAATCGAACACGTTCTGCATCCCGAGCGTGATCGTCGTGCCATTCAACCAGGCGCGCCATCCACAAGCACCGTACTCGGCAGTGGAAATGGGCACGACGTTTTTCTCCTTGCCATCGGACATCTTCACGTTCTTACCGCCATCCTTGGCGTAACCAGCCACTTCCTGCTGAGCCACCGGCGCCCGTAAGTTAAACGTATAAGAAGCGATCAGGTCGAGCGTGGTCCACTCCCGTATTTTGCGCGCAAGGACAGGGCCCAGGTCCGAGATTGTCATCTTGATACTGGCCGGTGTAGTGAACGGTCGCGCCAACATCGAAGCCGGCGAGCCAGGTGTCAGCCGGGCCGTCCCAGAACGCGCTGGCAAAGGCTCGAGTGTGCGGCAGCGAGCCGGTTAAGGTCGGTAGAAACACATACGAACCCGAGAGCCCAAATCGGTGAGTGTCGGGACTTATCTGAAGCTCGAACCGGGACAGGTAGGTCCCATTGAGGGTAAAGGTAAACCTGCCAAAATCGCCACGACCAAAGCTCGAAGAATCCAGGATATAGATCGCTTCGTAATCGAGACCTTCCACCACGGCGCCGGTGAGGTTTAAGGTAGGAATGAATGACGGTCGTGATTGCGCCAGTTGTTGGATCACGAATTACATCCTGCGGAAATAATTTTTCATGATCGAGGATGAATTGCCCATCTGGCAACGCGGCAAGTGATCGAAGGTCAATATGCCAGAAATCAGCGCTCAGGGTAAGACCTCTGATCCATTTCGGACTGTAAACCGCTCCATAAGACCATTCGTAGGCAACCTCCGGCTTCAGGAGAGGGTTTCCCGGCAAGAGGAGCCGAATCGTGGTGCCGTCGGGTGTCTTCCCCGTTGGATCGTGAAAACTGCCCAAACCAGCGCCTGTGACAAGGAAAATCTCCGTCCCGGCCGGCGTAAGGTCGGGTAGTGTCGGCGCATGAAACGCTTCGCTGTAAGAGCCACGCAAGGTGAGAGTGCCAATCCACTTGGGGTCAAGCGGCTGCCAGCGAACGGAAAATTTCGGCTTCTGCGCATCAAACTGGGAGTGTTCCTCAGGGAAAACCGAAGGACCAGCAGTAGTCGCAGATGTATTCTGGCTATACCATTCTTCGCGCTCGGCGATGTCGAACTCGAGACTGTATGCTCCGGGAAAATTCCAACTGGGGCTGGTCACCGGAATACGCACTTCCTGATAGGTTCCCCAAACGTCCCGGTTTACCTTTGAGGCTTGGAAATTAAAGGTACCGATCGCGTCAAAACTGGCGTTCTCCGAGTCAGGATCGTTTCTCCACCTCTCCCCGCGATACTCGAGCCCAACCGCGAAGGAGACCGGCCCGGCGGGAAGATTGAACAGATCACCATCGAGATGGAAATAAGCCAATGGCAACTCAAACTGGCCGGTGTTATGGAGGGTAACGTAGACCCGGCTGATTGCTGCCTCGGTGTTGCTACCGTGGAATCCAAGGAAGGGATTAAACGCTGTGGCCGGGTCGGTATCCAACAGCGCTTCGCGTAAGCCCGCTGCGCTTACCACGCCACCAGTGAGGGTTTCCTCGTCGTTCCGGGAATAACGGAAACCCAATTCCCAATTCCAATTCTTGAAGTAATCGCCAAACTCTCCCATCTGACCGCGAAGTCCGGCATCGAACAGAATGTCGCGGAACGTGGTCTTGGATGTAGCGCCGCCTGTGTCGTTAATGCCGCGGAAATGAACTCCGGTGG
>CAVXHW010000023.1:0-61615 GCA_963761585.1 uncultured Verrucomicrobiae bacterium | reverse complement strand
TTATTATCAGGTTGCAATCTTTTGTAGATTTGCGTGATATGAACTAGCAGGCCACGAATTCGTCTGTTCCCCTTTCTTCGAGCAAACAACAAAACCACCCCCATTCCCCCGCAGACAAACCCCACAATCAACATAGAAAACACAAACACATGAGCACTACAGATATTGAAAGTAACGAGTACAAGAAACAATTCGCCCACGAGGCAACCCGGCTGGCCATCGAGTCCGTCGAGAAAGGATGGGGCGGACCGTTCGGAGCCGTTGTTGTTAAGGACGGCAAGATCATCGGTCGGGGCCAAAACAGGGTCCTTATCACCGGAATTCCGATTTATCACGCCGAGGTGACCGCAATCATGGATGCATGCACGCGTCTCAATCCGAAATATCTTATGGGCTCGGATTACTATGACGGGGTTTTGGAGATGATTCCCCGGCCGGAAGGCTCTCCCGACCCAGTTCCGGAAAGGGCGAAGATGCTCAAAGGCTGTGATATTTACATCAACGGAGCTCCGTGTCCGATGTGCATGAGTGCCATCTATTGGGCGCGGATTGATCGGGTGTATTTCGGCACAAGACTCTCGGATACCAGTAAGATCGGCTTTGACGACGAGTTTCAATACATCGATTTCAAACTCCCGTGGGAAGAGCGAAAAGCCATCAAATGCTTTCCCGATTTTGAACGGGAATACGCCCTGAAATCCTGCGAAGCCTGGCAAAACAAGAAGGACCGACATCCTTACTAAGACTACGAAATGAGGCCAGTCTGGCGGACCGACGCCCAATACGAGACGACTCGGGTCGGATGATTTGCCAACAGCGCATTCCAGATCGTTTTCCAGAGGGAATCGTTACAGTCGCGTGTGGTTAGCGAAATTTACTTAACCACCTCGCAAACTCGCGCCCGTGATTCACTCGCTTCCGGCGTCTGGGAACGATTACAGACGATTCCGCAACTCTGTGATTCAGCCGGCGTTTTTTATGGCCACATCGCCCAAAGCTGAATCGCTCGAAACTCGGTAACGTCAATCGCGCTCTGATTTCGTCTTCTTCGGCAGGTTGCAATTGGCAATCTGAAACCTAGAGTCTGAATCTTCGCCGGGGTCTTAGCTCAGTTGGTAGAGCGCCTCAATGGCATTGAGGAGGTCAGGGGTTCGAATCCCCTAGGCTCCACTTCATTTTGATTCATCAATTGGGCAGCGACTGCGAAGGCTGGGAAAGCGACGCAGACTTTCACTCAGCCGGTGTTCAATGAATTAGCACGCTCGAGCCGGGACCGTCTCTTCGAGCGCGAGTTGTTTAGCAACGGAGAATCGATTAAGAGATCGCACAATTAGCGGATCGCGAGCAGCGGCGTCTCGGACAATGATGTCCTCGACAAATCGGGGCTGCGTCTAAGTGGAAAAGCTCTCGCGGCTCGGACATTGCAGGAAACACTCGCAGCACGTCACCTGGCTGACTGAGACGGATTTGTTAGATGTAACCTCATATCAATGTAGGGCATCGCCTGACATGTTAGTCTGTTAAGTCACTTCATTTACACTTCGTCGTCGAGTTGGTCTAGCCGTCGTTAAGTGTTCCACAAGTAACAAGCGCGTTACTTTTCATGAACAGCTATAACCGTTAGTTGCTGCGATGTTAGTGTCATGAAAACAACAGTCGATCCTACAGGAAACGACTCTGGTAGGGACGAGAATCGCCCTCTGGAGGATAACTTGGAGAACAAAAAACCGGGGAAACGATTCATCAGCCGTCGTTCGTTCCTAGGCAAATCACTCGCCGTTGGAGCAGGAACAATCGGTGCGGGATTATTGCCCGGCATCCACACGGCAACAGCTAGCGGCGGTCTAACATCAGGGGACGCGGCTTTGCTCCGGTTCGCGGCGGCGGCCGAAATCCTCGAGACCGATTTCTGGGTCCAGTACAACGAGCTAGGAGGCATCCCAGACAGCGAAGTCCCGGGAGGAACCGGGAATCCAACCTACACCCAGGCCCTGAAAGTCCTTGATGGGGATATGGACCAATACATACATGATAACACCGAGGATGAGCACACCCATTTCAGATTCCTTAACGCATACCTGGTCTCCAAGGGAGCGACTCCTGTAAATCTCGAGCCGTTCCGCACTCTGCCGGGCAGCACTGCCACCGGTTCCAGCGGAAAACTCCGGCTTACTAACCTCATGCAACTCACTCTCGACACCAGCTGGTGGACTCGTTACCGCGCCCGGATTCATAACCCCGACCTTGAGCCCAACTTCGTATTTCCACAGGCGGTGCCGGACTTGCATCATGGGCAGTTTACGGCGATCCCCAGAACTGATGCCGATCTGCACCCGCCTAAACACATCCAGGCAATTGCCAACACGGCAGGCTTCCATTTTCCAACTATTGAACAAGGTGGAAATAGCCTTTACCCAGCGATGGCTCAGAGGGCAACTAGTGTGGAAGTGTTGCGAATCCTGATCAGCATCGGTCCCACCGAGACCATGCACTTTCAGACATGGGCGGACAAGGCGGGCAATGCGCCTCCTCTGACCGACCCCACTAATGGTCTGACGTTTCCGGATCTGAATTCTCCTCCTTTTGGTGGGGAGACCTTTCAGACTAACCTGATCATGCCTGAGCCATGCGCATTCATCAGCCCGACTCTCCCGAGATGTTCGGTCATTCGTCCTACGAACACGGATGGGATTGCCATGGCCGTGGTCAATTTCCTAACCGACATGGGACTCTTCATCGGCCAATCGCCGGCGTTCTTTTCGTTGCTAAACCAGCTGGCACAAGAAGCCGACGCTGCCACGCGGGGTGTTTGAGAGATACGCGTCGACTCACCACGTCCGAATCGAAGGTAAGGGTTCGAACCCCTGCCTTCGGACGCCGAATGTGCGGATTCATTTCCGCCAGCGACAGTTTGTTCTCGGATGCTTGGCGGAGGATTTTTCTCTTTCAGAAGAATGCTTTTCGGGGAACTATTGTTCCGCGGAAGTTGCGCAACATCGCTGGCTGAGCGGGTTTCCATCTGACGCTGGCCATTCCATGCACAGAGTAAACTCGATCCTTATGCAGGCGCCGAAGACAATGATCTTCGAAACGGCTGCGGATTTGGAGCTGTGGCCAAAAATTTTGCCGCATTACCGCTACATCCGATTTCTGGAGCGCGGGCACGATCGCAATTTGGTGATCATGGCAGCCACGCGTTCCGGCATCCCAATTTCCTGGACCTCGGAGCAAATCATCGACCGCGACAAATTCGAAATTCATTTCCATCATTTGAAAGCCTGGACAAAAGGAATGCGCGTCGTTTGGACATTTTCTGAAAGCGCAGATGGTGTACTCGTAGCGATTTCGCACGATTTGCGGTTTCGTCTTCCCGCGCTTGCGCCAATTATGAATCCAATCATCGGCGATTTTTTCATCCATAGCGTCGCCAACAAGACCTTGCACTGCATGAAAGCTTATGTGGAGGGAAGGGCCGACAAGGTGACTGCATGAGTCGAAGACGCGCGGTCATTACAGGTATCGGACCGATCACATGCATCGGTACCGGCGTGGATCGGTTTTGGGAGGGAATCCTTGCAGAAAAAAGCGGCATCGGCAGCATCACAACCTTCGATCCGACTGTGTTCCATGTTCGATGCGCGGGCGAAATTCGCGACTGGAACGCCGAAGATCACTTTTCGCCGCAGCGCCTGAAACGGCTCGATCGTTACGCTCAATTCGCAGTTGTGTCTGCAAAGCTCGCGCTGGAGGACGCGCGCATCGAGTATTCTCGTGAAAAGCCGCAGGATCGCGTAGGCGTTAGTTTCGGCACCGCGCTTGGCGGCGTCTGCAAAGCCGAAGAGCAATACATCAGATATCTAAAAAAGGGCGCACGTGGCGTTCAACCCACTCTTGCGGTCCAAGTCTTCGGTGGTTCGGCGCATTCAAACATTGCAATCGATTTCGGCTTTCGCGGCGTCGGCACAACAAATTCAAACAGTTGCGCCAGTGGCACAGTCTCGGTCGGCGAAGCATTGCGTTACATTCGCGACGACTTTGCAGATGTAATTGTGGCCGGCGGAGCGGAAGCGCCGCTGACTGCCATCACAATTGGCGCGTTCGACATCATCAAAACAATGAGCAGATGGTCGGGTGAGCCTGCTCTGGCATGTCGCCCATTCGATGCGCTGCGCGATGGATTTGTCATGGGTGAAGGCGGCGCTTCGCTCGTTGTCGAAGAACTGGAACACGCGCGCGCTCGGGGCGCACATATCTACGCGGAGGTATTAGGGTACAGCTTGAACAACGACGGCTTCCACATGACCACGCCGCTCCCGAGCGGCGAATCGTGCATTCGCGCGATGCGCGAAGCGCTCGCAGACGCGCAGTTGCAGCCTGAGCAGATCGATTACATCAATGCGCACGCCAGTTCGACACAGCTCAACGACAGCGCGGAAACAGCGTCGATTAAACAAGTCTTCAGCGATCATGCGCGTCGCATTCCCATAAGCGGGACCAAGGGCTATTACGCGCATCCGCTCGGCGCGACCGGCGCAATCGAAGCGGCGCTGTGCGCGCTTTCGTTGGATCGGCAATGGATTGCGCCGACCATCAATTACCAAAACCCCGACCCGGCATGCGATCTCGACGTGATGCCAAACCATGGCCGCGCGGCTGCGTTGAATTACGTAATGAGCAATTCATTCGGCTTCGGTGGTATCAACGCGTCCATTGTGCTGGGACGCTTGTAACTCAGGCATCTTGCCTGACTCGTCGAGCAGGCTTCCCAGCCTGCACCACCCGCGCAGGCAAAGATGCCCGCGCGACAGACAGGCAGGATGCCTGTGTTACAGCAAGTCAGGGCGGTTTTCGCGAGTGCGTTTGATTGCCTGCTCTTTACGCCACTTCGCGATTTCTGCGTGATTGCCGGAGAGCAAAACGTCTGGAATTTTCCAACCACGGAAATCGGCGGGTCGAGTGTACTGCGGCGCCTCGAGAAGACCATTGCTGAAGCTGTCGTCCGCAGCCGACTGCTCATGGCCAAGCGTTCCCGGGAGTAAACGAACAATTGAATCAACCAAAACAACCGCTGCAATCCCGCCGTTCGTGAGCACGTAATCGCCGATCGAAATTTCAAGATCAATCAAATGTTCGATCACCCGATGATCGACTCCTTCGTAATGCCCGGAAATGATTATGAGATGCGATTCTTGTGACAGCTGCTGCGCCATCTGATGATCGAACCGACGCCCTGCGGGTGACATCAATAGGATTTTCGGTTTGCGATTGGAAAGCCCGGCCGCCGCTTCGCGTGCGTTACGGGCGATTTGCGACTTCAGATTTTCCACCGCCGCAAAGATCGGTTCCGGCTTCATCACCATCCCCTGCCCACCGCCGAATGGAGCATCATCGACCACGTGATGTTTGTCGGTTGCCCAATCGCGCAGGTTATGAATGTGCAGATCGATGATGCGGTTTTCCTGCGCACGTTTCATGATGCTCTCGCTCAAAGGAGCGCGACAGATTTCAGGAAACAACGTGACAATATCGATTCTCATTCAGGCAAAACATCGAACGCTGAACGTCGAACGTCCATCGTCCAGCCGATAGGCGCTGTCTGAACCCCGAAAGCATTCGGCGTCTGACACAGACGCCCCAGGATATCATTCCACAATGTCGAGCACCGCGCGTTGTCCGTGACGCGCCGCAGAACTGGCCAGCAAGGCGCGAATAGCGTGAATGGTCTGACCAGACCGGCCAATCACACGGCCTACATCTCCGCGTCGAAGTTGCAATTTAAAGGTGATCATTCTCCCGTTGGGAATTTCCGTGAGCACCATGTCATCAGGAAATTCGATCAGATCGCGAATGATGAACTCCAGAAACTCTCGCATCCGCAAAAGACTAACCACGAATGGAGACGAATAAACACGAATTTTATCAGACGTTTGATTCGCTCGCGCCCGCTCACTCACCTTTCAGGCTTCCCGTCTAATCTCGCGTACTCCTACTGCGAGCTTTGTGTCAGACGCCAGATGCCGGACTAGCTTTCCGTCTCGGCAGAGGGCGATGAGTCTGCTTCAGCCGGTTCTGAACTCCCAGGTTCGGGTTCAGATGCTGGCTCGGCAGCAACATTCTTCTTTTGTTTTTTAATCAAACTGCGAACGGTGTCTGACGGTTGCGCGCCCTTGCTCATCCAGTACTCGGCGCGCTCAACGCTAAACGAACTGTTTTGACCAGTTAGCTTTGGGTCGTACGTCCCAAGGATCTCGATAAATTTCCCGTCGCGTGGACCGCGGCTGTCGGCGACTACGATCCTGTAGGTACGGCCGGTTTTTGCTGCCTTCTCTGCGTAATCTGATTGAAACTGCCATGGTTAATTAACTTCTCATTCGCGCCATTTGCGCCATCATTTTTTTCATCTTTCCCGCGTTCTTCATCAGCTTCCGCATCTGATCAAAGCGCCGCAGCAAATCATTTACCTCCGTGACGGTCGAACCGCTGCCGCGCGCGATGCGTTGACGCCGCCGGGCATTCAGAATGTCGGGGCGCGTCCGCTCTTCGTTTGTCATCGAAAGCACGATCGCTTCCGTGCGCTTGAGCTGCTTCTCGTCAACGGAGAGGCCTTGCACGTTACTCATTCCGGGTAACATGCCAAGAATATTCTCCAGCGGTCCCATGCGGCGCATCATCTTGAACTGCGCCAGGAAATCATTGAAATCGAATGAAGCGGTTCGGAGTTTGCGCTCAAGCCTGGCAGCATCTTCGACGTCGACGGCTTCAGCCGCTTTTTCGACCAGACTGACAACGTCGCCCATTCCAAGAATCCGCCCCGCAAGCCGCTCCGGAATAAAGAGTTCAAACTGATCGAGCTTTTCCCCTGTGCCGGCGAATTTGATCGGTCGATGTGTGACCTCGCGCATGGATAATGCCGCGCCGCCGCGGGCGTCGCCATCAAGCTTCGTCAAAATAATTCCTGTAATAGACAAAGCAGCGTCAAACCCGCTCGCTATACTCACGGCTTGCTGCCCGGTCGCCGCATCTGCAACGAGCAAAATCTCGTGCGGCTGCAAAAATTCTTTGAGCGCCTTGAGTTCATCCATGAGGACTTCGTCGATTTCCTGTCGCCCCGCGGTATCGAAGATCTGCACACCAGGCCCCACAGTTGTCCGCATCTTCTCAAGCGCCGCTGTCGCGACGCTCTGCACATTTTTCTCACCCGGGTTAGGAACATAAACCGGCACGTCGATCTGTTTTCCAAGCGTCGCGAGTTGTTCGATCGCCGCGGGCCGTTGCAAATCGCACGCCACCAGTGATGGCAAACGACCCTGTTTCTTTAATAGCAGCGCAAGCTTGGCCGCCGACGTTGTTTTACCAGAGCCGTTAAGTCCGACGATCAAAATGCGTGTTTGATCTTGCAAGCGAAGCGGCTCTGCGTCGCCGCCAAGCAGCACCGTCAGTTCATCGTGAAAAATTTTTACGATCTGCTGACCGGGCGTAATGCTGCGAAGTACACTTTCGCCAAGCGCTTTCTCTTTTACGCGCGCAATAAATTTTCTGGCGACCTGAAAATCAACATCTGCTTCGAGCAACGCCATTCGAACCTGGCGCAACGCAGCGTCGATGTTCGTCTCGCTGATAACGCCGTGTCCACGGAGGTCTTTGAAAATCTCCTGAAGTTTGTCGCTAAGTTGAGGAAACATATTGTCTTACAAGGTGGATCGTCTTCTCCGAAGACGATATCATCGTCCGCGGTCAGGGTGCATCACAACGTGTTGAGGACAACACGTTCCACCACCTCGCGATTACTTTTTAACGGCTGTCGGGGGCGAGCTTGCAGCTGTAGCTGCTGCAGCTTCTTCGATTCCGAAGGTCCAATGGGTTTCGACTCTTTTACCCTCAGATTTGGCGCTGACGATTATGGTACACGTCTTCTCGTGAAGTTTTTGTGGCACCTGATACGATACGGTGCCGGTTTTAGCATCGAAGTTGGCCGGAACAAGGCCGAGGCCGCTCACGCGCATTTGCACACTGCCCGGCTCAATTTGCCCTACGCTGCTAAGGTTCGCTTTGATCAGTGGCAATGCTGTGCGCACCGTTTCGCCGTCTGCCGGTTGTGTCGTCAGATCTTTCGCGCCCACTTCGGCTACTGCCGTGCCGCCTGCACTCGACGCGCCAATCATGTTCACTGCGTCTGCAAACACTTTCGGCTTATTCGCTTCAATCGCGTAGCGGCCGATCGCATCCATCGGAGAAGTAAAGGTAATCGGCTGCCCGTACACTGTGAACATCGCTTCGTAACCGGCATTGCGCGCCAATTCCTTCACATGTTCGTTGTAGTTTCCGAACGGCACCGCAAAGCAATTCACTTTAATGCCAAGCCGCTGTTCGAGCAGTTCCTTGCAACCGACAACTTCGTTATGGATCCATTTTTCGTAGTCGGCGCCAGTAAGCTTTTTCCTGCTTCGTTTTCCACCGGGTTCAATCACGGTGACGTTATGCCCTTCGCGCAAATCCTGGTGCGTGGCTGAGTGCGCCTGAATATCAACGCCGTTGTCGCGAAGGTCGGCGAGCTGTTCCCAAGTAATCGCTTCTCCTCCGCCGAGAGCGCCTCCGCGCACGCCTTCGGTGTAGATGAACAATGTAAAGGGATAGCCGTATTTTTTCATGATCGGCCACGCCACTTCATATTGCGATTTCCAGCCGTCATCGAAAGTAACGACAGCGGAACGCGGCGGTATGTTCTTTTCGCCTCGCTTCCAGGCGAGCAAATCCTGCATCGAGATCACAGTGATACCCTTGTCTTTCAATTCTTTCATCTCCGCTTCAAATGCAGCTGGCGTAATCTCCGTGCCCGGGTACCGGATCTTGTCGACCAGCCGATGGTAACAAAAAATAAGGGTCTGCGCAGTTTGATCGACGACTGGCTTCTTGATCTTGGGAGTTGCCGCCACCACCGGAGCAGCCGTCGCAACAGCCGTTCCAGGGGCAGCGCTACCGCCAGGTTGCGGTTTATCGGTAACGGCAGGCTGCTTTTTGCACATCGAAAGATTCAGTGCCAGCAGTAATGGAAGGATTGCGAATCGGATCATCATAAAAGTGTTAAGGGATTAAGAGCGGTGGCGCAAAACACAAGTGGATTTTATACGTGATATTGGAAACATGCGAATCGTTGACAGAATTCGGATCTATTCGTTCGAGTTTAAGCGAAACATTTTGATGCACCACCGGTCTTGCTATGAAATGAGAATGTCGCCTCTCGTCACTCGGATCGTTACCCCCGCGTTTGTCGCCTTATTAGCGGCGTGCGGCACGGTGCGAACTTCCGGTGTCAGAAACACAAGTAAAACGTTTTCCACTGTAGTCGTGGATGCCGGACATGGCGGCTACGATCGTGGAGCGTTTCGTATCGGCCCTACAGGCTCGTTACAGAGTTCAGCGCCGAAACTAAAATTCCTTTCCTCGTTTTTCGGGACCGATAGCGGCGAGGAAAATTAGGACTACGAACATTACCAGCGCGAAGAGGCCTAGCGCCTTTGCATAATCGGGATGTCCGCTGGCGTCGTGGAAATGATAGGCCAACTGGACCTCCACAACAGCGGTGTTCGCTGCGAAAAGATTTCCGAGTTGATAGGCAAATCCCGGAAACGTTCCTCGGACAGCATCAGGCGATAACTCATTCAAATGCACCGGCACAATTCCCCATGCGCCTTGCACCATGAATTGCATGGCGAACCCACCGACTACCAGAAGCGTGTATCCTGGCGAAAACACCCACAGAGGAATCAGCACAATTCCAAGCACACAGCACAGAGCAATAGACCGACGACGTCCCCATTTTTGCGAGAGATGGCCGACCATTGTTCCACCGCAGATTGCCCCAATGGCGTAAATGATTCCGGTCGTCGCCTTCTGTGTCACACCGTAGTGGCGCTGTTCGCCGAGAAATGTTTGATACATGTCCTGCGTGCCGTGGGACATTGCGTTAAACGCCGTCATTAACACAACCACGTAAAGAAAAAGCGCCCAGTGGCGTTTGAGCACAACAAAAGCCTGCCTCCAAAAATCGCCCACCGCGTGCTGCTGGCGTAACCAGACAGGCGATTCAGGCACGCGCGCACGAATGTAAAGCACAAGGAAAGCCGGGAGTGCCCCTGCGACAAAGAGGCCGCGCCAGCCGAAGAGCGGAAACACGATCCAATAAACGACGGCCGCCAGGAGATAGCCGAAAGCATAGCCCTGCTGCAAAACTCCTGAGAACAATCCCCGCGCTTGAGTTGGCAATGTTTCCATAGCCAGCGACGCGCCCAATCCCCATTCGCCGCCCATGCCGATCCCGTAAAGCGCTCGAAAAATCAGCAGCACAGTGTAATTCGGTGAAAACGCTGTGAGCAATTCCATGACCGAATAAAAAATGATATCGACCATCAACGGAATTCTCCGGCCAAAGCGGTCGCCGAGCAGACCGAAGATGAACGCGCCGACAGGGCGCATCGCCAGCGTGATAGTAATCGCGTAACTGAGATGGGCGATGCTAGTGCCGAAATCGTGCGCCATCGGCACCAGCACGAACGTCAGTAGAAAAAAATCGAACGCGTCCAGCGCCCAACCTAGAAAACAGGCTAGAAACGTGTTGCGTTGATCACGGTTGAGAAGCTTAAAAAGCCTGATCGCCTCCACAGCGTGTTTCAACTATTCGCGTGGCTGTTATATCGCAAGCTTGAAACGCAAGAAGCAGCGATCGCGCACGAACAGTTAGCGGTATTAGCCGAAATCGCAGGCGGCAGCAATACCCCTTACAACTTCGCTTCGTCGCTCGCGCTAGCCTTGTTGGCTACCACCATGTCTTCGAACGGCCGGTAGAAGTTGGAGTAAAACGGGTAAGGTCGATCAGGATGTGCAGGACGGTAGCGCCAGTATTTATACATCCAAAGCCAGGGTGCCGGATTTTTGCGCACGTAAGGCTCAAATGAATTCCAGCAAGCCTGCGCGATTTGCTGAGACGTCATTCCAGCGGTGTTTGCGATCTTTGGGTGAAACACCAGCCTGTAACGTCCGCCCGGCAGTGGTTCGGTGTGCGCGGGTACGATGGGAACCCCGTTCGCTCGTGAAGCCACGCATGCGCCGAGGTGACGCTTGTCTCTAATCCAAAACAATCGATTGCCACCGCCCCTTGACTTGGCGGCACCGTGAGATCGACCAGCATCGCCGTGCGGCCCTTTCGCCGAAGCACCTTGTAAAGTCGCATGATGCCGCGCTCGCGCGGGACTAGCTCGTGACCGGATTGCTCGCGCAATCTTTTGAAAATCGGATCCAGTGACGAATTCTTAAATTCCTGCGAGATGATTGTCCCTTTCAGATCGAGAAAACCACAGGCGAGACTGAGCCATTCAAAGTTGCTGTAGTGATAACAAGCAATCATCAAGCTGCGCTCGGGCCCTGTGTCACGCGCTGTTTCCTCGAAATTTTCCAAATCAATGTACTGAGAAAAATTTTCTTGCGTTAGACGTGGGCTCCATAGCAGATCGACCATGCTCCGCCCGAAATGCTGGAATGACTCACGTGCAATTGTTCGTCGCTCCTTGGGCGAGAACCGATCGCCAAATGCGACCTCTAGATTGCTCAGCGCTACCTGGTAGCGCCGCCGATCAACAAAGCTCAGCAGGGCTCCTGCTGCTTGCGCGAGGCGATAACATACCCGTCGCGAACACAATGGGACCAGTTTTGTGGCAAGAACAAGCCCCAGCCACTCCAGCCGATATCGAATTCGCTTCCAGCGCGACCGCATTGCGCAGTCTCAACGACGAAATTCGAATGTCTAACGGCTTCCGCCCTGATGATGAGTAGGCTCGTTCGCCTACCAGCCCTGCCCTGGGTTACTTACCGGAGGCAAACTTTTTCGAAACTCCTTCTGCTGGCGGTCGGCTTCTTTCTGCTGGTCTGCATCGCGCGCTTGTTGTTCAGGGCTGGGGGCTGGACCGGCACAGCCTAGCAACGCGATAAGTAGCACCGAAATCAGAATTGACTTGAGAAGCAGTTTTTTCATACGGGAGATGGAACAGGACGATAATCAGAGCGATCAACGCGGCAACCTCCGACACGATATTTCACGAGCCGGCGAAACCGGACTATTCGACCTTCGTGACGTCGTATTCGTCTACCGCCTGCTCACGATACTTGTGCTCGAGCGCTTTCAGGTGTTCGAGGATCTCATTCAACGCGAGCTCGTTCTTCAAATTGACCTGATAATCGATTTCTGCGCGCAGCCGATCTTTGTGCGACTGCCGGTTCTGCGACATCAGAATAATTGGCGCCTGCAAAATGGAGAGGACGTTAATCGCAGTGCTCATCAACAAGAACGGATATGGATCGAAGCTGATTTTGCCAATCCAGGCCAACCACATGTTGATCCATACCCAAACGTTAACGAGAAACACCGCGGCAAGAATGAATTTCCAACTGCCGCCAAATTCAGCGATGAGATCCGCTGCGCGATCGGCAACCGTAAGCTGCGCTGCTTCCTCGACATTGACGTTGCGGGTCGCAGTGTGTCGCAAAAGTTCATCTGTGTGCCGTAACCGATTGGTAAGCGCTGTAAGCATCTCCAACGCGACATTTGGGTTGCTGCTAACAAAGGAAAGGAAATGCTCACGCGAAAGCACAGCCAGCCGCGCGTCCTCCGAAACCTGCGCGTCGGCTGAGCGCGGCTTGCCGTCGAGTAAGGCCATTTCCCCAAAAAAATCGCCACGGCGCAGTTCGGTAAGCGTTACCTCATGTCCATCCTTCGTTCGCACGCAGATGCGGATCTTTCCTTGCTCGATTAAATACATCGCGTCGCCTTCGTCACCCGTGCGAAATAGAACCGCGCCTGCCTTGCAATCGAGGCTCTCGAGCAGTTCGCACAACTCTTGGGCCGCCGCGATATCGAGCGACTCAAACAATGGCACGTGGCGTAGTGTCTCGGCGTTCATTTGCTGAAGAGCGATGGAACGGTGGTCACAATAACCGCTATGCGCCGCTGCGAGAAGCTACAAATCACTGACGAAACGACACTGTTGGGCCAACCGAAATTGACTTGGACACGTTCGCTTCTAGTTTGATAAACGCCTTCGCTGCGCGTTGCGACCCGTGAAAAACGTCCTCTTCGTCTGCACAGGTAACATTTGTCGGAGCCCAATAGCAGAAGGGCTTTTCCGCCGGTTGACTGGTAACCGGAAGGAGATCGAAGTCTCGTCAGCCGGCGTGCACGCGGTCCGCGGCCAGCCGCCAAGCCTCTACGCCGTAGAAGTCTGCGCAGCCGAGGGCACAGATATCAGCGGTTTGCGCAGCCAACCGCTGACCGGAGCGCTCGTTGATCAAGCTACGCACATTTTCGCCATGACCGGGGCACACCTCGAAACGATCCAAACTTTGTTTCCACAAAGTGCGGAAAAAACGTTCTTACTCCGTGAATTCGAGGAACCTGGCACCACGGTGTGGCGCGATCTTCCGGACCCAATCGGTCTTGGCCGCGAAGTGTACGAGGATTGCGCCCGCACCATCAAAAACGCTCTGCCGAGTGTCCTCGCATTTGTAGAACAAGGCGCGCTCGTCCGGCCTGGTGCGTCGCACTCGTCCGAGGTATCTTCTTATTCCATGGACCATCTTTCTAGCCAAGCTGACCCCGGATCCATCGCTTCGACATCGGCTCCCTGTTATGGCGAGGCGTTGCGCAGAGTGGATCCCGAAATCTTTGATGCGATTGCTGCGGAAGAGAAACGTCAACGTGAGAACATCGAACTGATCGCCTCGGAAAATTTCACCAGCCGCGCAGTGATGGAAGCTCAGGGCAGCGTGATGACCAACAAATACGCGGAAGGTTATCCGCGGAAACGTTGGTATGGCGGCTGTGAGAACGTCGATACCGCCGAGCAATTGGCAATCGATCGCGCCAAGCGGCTTTTCGGCTGCGAACACGTCAACGTGCAACCGCATAGCGGTGCGCAGGCAAACATGGCCGTTTACTTCTCGATGCTGAAACCCGGCGACAAGATTCTGGCGATGAATCTGGCGCACGGCGGCCATCTCACGCACGGTCATCCGGCAAATTTCTCCGGAAAATTCTACGTGGTGTCGCAGTACGGCGTGAGCGAGAAGACCGAGCAAATCGATTACGACGCGTTGCAGAAGCAAGCCGAGGAAGTCCGTCCGGTGATGATCACGGCGGGCGCATCCGCTTACCCGCGCATCATTGATTTCCCGCGGCTGCGACAAATCGCCGATTCAGTCGGCGCGATTCTTTTTGTCGACATGGCGCATATCGCCGGTCTGGTTGCAGGCGGCCAACATCCGAGCCCGATTCCTCACGCGCATTTCGTGACTACCACGACGCATAAAAGTTTACGCGGTCCACGTGGCGGCATTGTGATGTGCGAAGAAAAATTCGCGAAGCAAATCGACGCCACCGTTTTTCCCGGCGTGCAAGGTGGCCCGCTTATGCACGTCATCGCCGCGAAAGCGGTCTGTTTTCACGAAGCGCTGCAACCGCAATTTCGCGAATACCAGCGACAGGTAGTGATTAACGCGAAAGCCCTTGCTGCCGGTTTAGCCAAACACGGTTATCGCATCGTCTCCGGTGGAACCGACAATCATCTGATGCTTGTCGATCTTCGACCGAAGAATCTCAACGGCAAAGAAGCGCAGGAAGTTCTCGATCGGGCCGGCATTACCGTGAACAAAAACGCCATCCCGTTCGATACCAGCTCGCCTTTCAAGCCGGGCGGCATCCGCGTCGGCACGCCCGCAGTCACCACGCGCGGCATGAAAGAAGAAGAGATGCTCGAGATCGCCGAGCTCGCTGCAGAAGCGCTCGACAAGCGTACCGACGACGACGCGATCGAAAACGTGCGCAAAAGAGTTATCGATCTAACGAGCAGATTTCCGTTGCCAATCTGAGGAATGAACACGTCCAAAGTCGTTAGTAGGCGAAACCCACCACAAACACCGGAAGAGTTTCATGCGCTCGGGGCGAGCTTGGATCGTGAGCTTTCGGTTGTGAGGCCATTTGCACGAAAACGCGGTTTCGTCGTTAAGGCTCGCACTTGGAAAGATCTGGCTGAATGGGAATCGCGACGAGACGTAGCCGAGCGTCCTGCGGCGGTACGCAGCAAATGCTGCGATCGATTCTGAGTACTTACACAGGCCGCGATTTTAATTCGTATTATTCAATCTGCGAAAATCTCGTAATCTGCGGATAGAATGAATCGCACGGCGGATCAACCCGAACCAAACCCGCTGCGCGAAGGACTGTCGGCGCGTCCCGTGCCGCAGCCATGCAGCATCGTAATCTTCGGCGCTACGGGTGATCTCACGCATCGCAAACTTGTCCCGGCGCTGTATAACCTTGCGGCCGACGGCGAGCTGCCACCGGGCGTAGTCATCGTAGCATTCGCTCGCCGCGACAAAAGTGACGACGAATTCCGGCGCGACATTGAAGAATCCACACGTAAATTTTCGCGTCAGCCTGTGCGCGACGAAATCTGGAACGCGTTTGCGCAATCTATCTTTTATCACCGGAGCGAGTTTGGTGATGAACCTGGATACGAGCAACTGGCCAAGCGTCTCGAGGAGCTCGACAAAAGCCATGGCACGCGCGGCAACCGTCTGTTTTATCTGGCGGCCGGTCCGGACCAGTTCGAACCGATTCTCAAGAATCTGAAAGCCGCAGGGCTGAACCAGACCTGCAAAGGAAGCTGGGCACGCATCATAATCGAAAAACCGTTCGGCACTGATCTCGCCTCAGCGCGCGAGCTCAATCGCGTTGTGCGCAATTCCTTCACAGAAGAGCAGACTTACCGCATTGACCATTTCCTCGGAAAGGAAACCGCGCAGAACATTCTCGTCCTCCGATTTGCCAACGCGATTTTCTCACCGCTGTGGAATACGCACTACATCGATAATGTGCAGATCACAGCAGCGGAAACACTCGGTGTCGGGACTCGGGCCGGTTATTATGAAGACGCAGGCGCTTTGCGCGACATGGTGCAAAATCACCTGATCCAGCTCCTATGTCTTGTGGCGATGGAACCGCCTACTGACCTGGGCGCCGACAGTATTCGCGACGAGAAAGTCAAAGTCGTGCGCTCGCTGCATCGCTGGTCGCGCAGCGAAATCGCTGCCAATGTTGTGCGTGGCCAATACACGAAAGGTGCTATTCACGGCGAGCCGATCCTCGGTTACCGACAGGAACAAAACGTAAATCCCGATTCGCAGACCGAGACGTTTGTCGCCTTGCGTTTGTTCATCGACAACTGGCGCTGGGCCGACGTGCCGGTGTACATGCGAGTGGGCAAACGGCTTCCCAAATCGGCAACTGAAATTTCGATTCACTTCAAAAAAGCGCCTGCAGTCCTGTTCAATAAAGATCTACGGGACCTCAACGTGCTGGTCATTCGCATTCAACCCGATGAAGGAATTTCATTGCGGATTCATGCCAAGGTACCTGGCACAAGTTTTCGAATCGAGCCGGTTAAAATGGATTTCCATTATGGAACATCCTTCGGCAAACCCAGCCCGGAAGCGTACGAACGTCTTTTGCTCGACGCGATGAGCGGCGATGCCACGCTCTTTGCGCGCAGCGACGAGGTCGAACAAGCTTGGGCTTTCATCGATCCAATCGAGGAAGCGTGGCACGCAAAGAAAGATGCGCCGGAGTTATACTTTTATCCCGCTGGATCGTGGGGACCTGAAGCTGCCGATGATTTGCTCGCCCGCGACGGCCGCGCGTGGAGAAGATTATGAAACCCCGTTATGCCTGCGGCCGCTGAAACGTACTCGTTAGGCACTCCGGTGCAGCTCGGAAGGATTGAGCAGGAGCTGAAAAAGCTCTGGCAAGACGGCGAAGGAGCAATGACCCGCGCATCGCTTACGAATCTTGCCGTCTACAGCGAACAACCGGGTTCACTGAACAACAACACGCAGTTGATGGCGAAGCTTACCGAAAATCACGCCTGTCGCGCGATTGTCGCCGAAGCCGATTGCAAGTCCGAAGAAAATCGCGTGGACGCCTGGATCAGCGCGCATTGTCACGTCAGCAGTGCCGGCAACAAACAAGTTTGCTCGGAACAAATTTCATTCCTGCTCAAAGGCGGATGCACCACACAATTACCTAACATCATCCTCTCCAATCTGGATTCGGATCTGCCGCTTTATCTTTGGTGGCAGGAAGAATTTCACGAACCTATCGATCCACAACTCTGGACATGGGTTGATCGAGTTATCTATGACAGCCACGACTGGGGCGATTTTCGCTCGCAAATATGTTTACTCGAGTTGATGCACAAGGAGGCCAACCAGCGAATTGTGCTTTGCGACTTGAATTGGACGCGGCTGGACAACCTTCGGTTCGCGCTCGCGCAATTCTTCGATCATCCTGCCTCGCATCATCGGCTTGCTAAGATCAGCAAGCTGCGGATCGATTTTGCGCCCGGGTTCAGATCTACCGCCATATTGTTTGCAGGCTGGCTGGGAGCGCAATTGAATTGGCGCACCGAACAGGTGAAATCTCCGTGTGAGTTGCGGTTCACCGGAGCGTCAGCGCGACACATCGACGTCGACTTACGCGAGCGCAACGGCGAACCAGTTAACGAAGTCGCATTGACCAGTGGTGACGTGGAATTTCGCGTGGCATACGCGGATTGCGGTGATCTCCTGGAGGTTTCACGCACACAAAACGACGAAAAAGGAATCCCTCAGCTAATGCCTGCGGGAAACAACGATCCTGTGGGCCTGATCAGCGAGGAACTGATTCGCGGCGGCCCGCATCGCGTTTACTTGAACGCGCTGAACTGCGTTCGCGATCTACTGTAGCCACCGCCCTGTGGGCGGTCCTTTTTGCCCAACCATCAACGGGCCACTGGCCCATGGCTACAATGTCAACAGCGCGCACAATTCGCGGACATTCTTTTCGATCGAGAAAAGCGCTCCCGCGCGTCCGTAGCCGGATTGGCCAAGTTTCGCCGCCGAAGAGGGATCGCAAATCACATTTTGAATCGCGTCAGCCATTGCTACAGCGTCGCCCGATTGCACGAGAAATCCGGTTTCGTTCTCGATGATCATTTCCGGAATCCCGGCGATGTGTGTGGACACGACGGGCAGTCCCGTCGCCATCGCTTCCATAATGACTGTAGGCAGATTGTCCATGCCACCGTCGGGATCGATCACGCTTGGAAGTACAAAAACATTTGCCGCGGCGAGCCGTCCGCGGAGTTGCGGCTGCGGTTTTGCGCCCGTCAATAGCACATTGTTTTGCAAACAGAGTTCATCGATTTTCCGGCGCAGCTCGTTCTCAAGCGGACCTTCACCGATGATTTCGCAGCGGAACGATTTCCCACGTTCGGCGAGTAGCGCGCAGGCGCGAATTAGATCGCCGAATCCCTTTTTTGGAATCAAACGGCCGACTGCGATGATCAGGGGCGGAGTCGAAGAAAAATCGGCGCGCCCAAATTCCGCGAGGTCGAGTCCGTTGTAAATGCGATGCACGCGATCAGCGTGATCAGAGAATTGCTCGCGCAAAAAACGCGCGGCATAATCCGTCTCGGTTACGATTACGCCCGCCGTATCCACAAGTTTATCCAGTCCGATTTCGAACTGCCGCGGAGCAAAAATGTCGTTCGCGTGCGCGGTAAAACTGAAAGTGATCGGAAAAAACTTGTTTATCCAAAAAGCAGTGCGCGCAGCCATGCCGGCGAAATGCGCGTGCACATGATCGATATCCATTTGCCGCAAGCGCAGACCAACGTGGACCGCCTGGTAAAGCCGAAGGAAATCGGTGCGGCGGCGCCATTCATCGAGGGCGGCGACAATGTCTGCGCCGATCTTCCCTTTTTTGGCAGCGCGTCGAACTTCTTCCAGCAGTTCCTTTTCTCCTGGAAGATACTGCACCCGTTCGACGATACGCGTGTCCCAATCTTGCGGTGGCTCGTCTTTCGGGTTCCGAATTGAAAAGATCGGCGGCGCGATGTCCTGGCGATCAAGCTCCGCTACTTCGCGATAGCAAAACGTTTGTCCGAACGATGGGAACCGTTCGAACAGGTAAGCAAAGCGCGCCATCGACATTCAAGAATGCATGTAGCAATTACGCATTGCCGCGCTTAACCGGAATCGGTTTTCCAGACTCATCGACAGCGACCAGCGTAAAAACGCCATGGGTGACGCGTAGTTCTTCGCCGCTCATGTAACGCGTCACCCAAACCTCGACGGGGATGGTCATTGACGTCCGCCCGATTTTCTCCACGTGCGCATAACATCTGACGGTGTCTCCCACCCTTACCGGCTGCAGGAACGACATTCCTTCCATCGCCGCGGTCACGACGCGAGCTTGCGCCGTCTTCGCGGCGAGAATCCCGCTGCCCAAGTCCATTTGTGAGGTCACCCACCCGCCGAAAATATCGCCATTCGGATTTGTGTCCTGCGGCATGGCGATGGTTTGAATCACCAGCTCGCCTTTCGGTTCGTCGGACATAGAGCCAATCTAGTCCGTCATTCCGAGCGAAGTCGAGGAATCCCGATGAGCAGCGTATGGTTTGCCACGGGATCCCTTCGACTCCGCTGCGCTTCGCTCAGGATGACCCAATCACAAGATCAGCATGCAATCGCCGTAACTGTAGAAACGATACCGGTCATGGACCGCTTTCTCGTACGCGCGAAGAATGAATTCACGTCCAGCAAACGCGCTCACCAGCATCAGTAAAGTCGAACGCGGTAAGTGGAAATTCGTTAATAGCGCATCGACAACTCGAAACGTAAACGGCGGATAAATGAACAGATTGGTTTCGCCTGATTGCGATTCAATCTGATCCGATTGGAATTCTTGTAGGGCAGGCGCTCCGCCTGCCGACGGCAAGCGATGCGCTTGCCCTACAATTTTTCCACGCAGTCGAGTTTTAAGCGCCGCTGTTTCGAGAACGCGCATGGCCGTAGTTCCCACAGCTACAATCCGCTGCGCGTTGTTGATCTTGTCCGCGGCTTCCGGGGAAATCGCAAAACGCTCCGCATGCATTCGGTGTTCGGCAATGTGCTCAGAGCGCACAGGGAGAAATGTTCCCGGTCCAACATGTAACGTGACGAACGTGTGCGGAATCTCACTCAAGATCTCGGAAGTAAAATGTAGCCCGGCCGTAGGCGCAGCCACGGCCCCTGGCTCACGGGCAAAAACCGTCTGGTAACGTGCCGCGTCCGTTTCATCGCTGGGCCGATTGACATACGGCGGCAATGGCATGGAACCACTGGCGTAAACATCGACTTCTTTGTCGAACGTGACGATTCGGTCGCCGTTTGCGGTGATTTCCTCGACTCGCAAACACACATTGTCGATCGTTGTTGTCGCGCCCACACGCATTTTGCGGCCGGGCGTAACCATGCACTTCCAGCGCATTGGTCCGAGACGCTCGAGAAACAAAAATTCCACTGCCTTGTCATCAGAGAATCGTCGCGCTGCCACCACGCGCGTATCGTTTAACACGAGGAGGTCGCCCGGCTGCAAAAACATTTTTAGCTCGCCAAATTGCCGATGCTCGATCTTCTGCTCGGCGCGATGTAAAACCATCATCCGGGAATCCTGGCGGCGCTCAAGCGGGCGCTGCGCAATTAATTCCCGTGGCAGAACGTAATCATAATCGCTTAGCCGTGCGCTCATCGGTCGATTGAATCTAGCGCAGATCCCAATGAAACATCGCGCTCGAACCGTGTTTCACTGCCGACCCGCTTATGCAAAAAGGCGCAGCTGAGTTGTCGATCGGCGAAATGATTTGCACGAAAGCGTAGGCCGCGCGCCGATTCCGGCCCGACGACAACCGACCTTGAATAGCGATGCGATCTGCTCCGCAAAAATTCCTTCTCCCGTCATGCGCGTGTGCCACTGAGAATTGTTCAGCCGGTTTCCCCGCAAATGCCGGATCCGCCGCAGCACCTTCTCTTTGCGTTCTGGAAAATGTTCCTCCAGCCAATGCTCGAACAGTGGCGCAACCGCCCATGGCAAGCGGATTATGGTGTAGCCTGCAAACTGCGCTCCCGCTTTTGCGCACGCATCCAGGATCTTTGGAACCTCGTGATCAGTGAGTCCGGGAATAATTGGCGCGACCATTACGCCCACTGGAATTTTTGCTGCACGAAGTTGTTCGATGGCGTCGAGCCGACCTTGCGGCGATGTCGTGCGCGGTTCGAGCACTCGCTGCAACGTTGGATCGAGAGACGTCACTGAAACGTTAACCGCCGCGGCATTGCATGCCGCGAGCTCGCGCAAAATATCGATATCGCGCGTGACGAGATGGTTCTTTGTAATGATCGCGACAGGATTGCGAAACTTTGCAAGGACATCGAGACAGCCGCGCGTGATCTGCAATTTTCGCTCCACCGGTTGATACGGATCGGTCACACCACTTAACACCAGCGTCTGCGGTTGCCAACGCGGTGACTCAAGCTCGCGTCGCAGCAGTTCAGGCGCATTGGTCTTCACCATGATCTTGCTCTCGAAATCGAGGCCAGCCGAAAACCCGAGATACTCGTGAGTCGGTCGCGCGTAACAATAAATGCAACCGTGCTCGCACCCGCGATATGGATTCAAGCTCGTTTCGAAGCCGACATCCGGACTTGTATTGCGGGTAATGATCGTTCTCGTTCCATCGCGAAAATATTGTGTCGGACGCCGCGGCGTTTCTTCAGTCTCGCAACTGATGTCGACTACGTCAGGGTCGGTTAAATCGACGTGCAGTTTTTCAAATCGGTTCGCCGGGCTCCATGACGCGCCACGCCCCCGCATGGCGCTCTGGCTCTGTGGCGCTTCGACGATTACAGGTTTGAACTTTTTGTTCCCCGGCACGAACTAAGTTCACATGAACATATTGCGCTGTCGAGCAAATCTTTTAGTTCCTGCTATACTTGCGCACCCGATCACTGATCCGAAATCGCCAAGTTTTCCGGAGGGGTGGCAGAGCGGTTGATCGCGCCGGTCTTGAAAACCGGAAGGCCGAAAGGCCTCGTGAGTTCGAATCTCACCCCCTCCGCCATTTCAATTTTCGATTGCCGATTTGCGATTTGCGATTTGCAGCAATAGGAAATGCGCCACAACAAGCGCGCAAAAAATCCCGAGAACCGCTGCGCACATGACGTCGGACAGATAATGCGCGCCGAGGTACATCCGCGAGAACCCGATCAGAATCGGGATTGCGACGCACACAAGGCCGACGCGTCGACGAGCGATAAGTAAAACGCCAAAGAAGGCGGTCGAAGCGCCAACATGTCCAGATGGAAACGACTGATATTTCGAGCTGAAACGCGGGCCGCCCCAGCGTGTGTCGGTCTGCACTGATGGGCGCGCCCGTGGAAAGGTCCGCTTAATCACGGTGTCCGCCACGCCCGCCAGCAGCATGGCTAACAACATGGCGAGGAAAATCCGCGTCCACTCTTCGCTGCCCCGTCGCCACGCCAACCCTAGAAGAATTAATCCTACTGCCGCATGCAACGGCCAATCTCCAAACAAGCTGACGTAGCGCATGAAATTGCGCACCGCAGGGTCTTGATGCTGCATCATGAATTCGCGCACGGTGTCGTCGAAATGAAATGACACTGCGATCGCTATTCCGGCGATCGCGATCCCAATGAGCCAATACAAAGCAGTGCCGCGCTTCACAAATAAGTTCCCGTTAACGGCTGCAACTCTTACTCTCGCTCATGCTCTTGCTCCTAATCGACCAGAACCGAGCATGAGCACGAGTAGGAGCATGAGCAGGATAAACTCGACGACTACAAAGTATGCGATCTTATTTTTTAGCTGCGTTCTGTTTCACATCCTTGGCACATGGAGCTTGCCGCTCATCGATCGGGATGAGCCGCGCTTTGCCGAAGCTTCGCGCGAAATGATCGAGCGCGGTAACTACATCGTTCCCTACTTTAATAATCAGCTTCGACTCGATAAGCCTCCCCTCACCTACTGGGCACAGGTCGCCAGCTATCACGTTTTCGGCGAAAACGATTTCGCCGCTCGGTTTCCTTCGGCAATCGCAGCGACACTCACCGCCATATTAATCTTCGCCTGGGGTCGCAGGATCGGAGGAGAAAGCGTCGGGTGGTGGGCAGCAATTATCTTTACGCTTTCGCTCCAAACATTCGTGCACGCAAAGGCCGCCGTCGCCGACATGTGGCTCGTGTTGTTCGTGACTCTGGCGAGTTGGGCTGGATACGAATTGTTTCAACGCCCAACGCTGAACCAAGGAGCGGCGGTCTCCAGACCGCCGTGGGCGATTTGGAAATCGCCCTTCCTTGTTTTTTATCTCGCGCTTGCGCTTGGCTTTCTTGCCAAAGGCCCAATCGCCTGGACCCCGCTGCTGACTGTCGCGGTGGTAATCATCTACACGCGAAAGTGGCAGTTGTTAGGGCGCTTTAAACTTGTGCGAGGAATTTTACTAATGCTCGTCGTGGTCGCGCTTTGGGGAATTCCGGCGCTGATTCAAACACATGGTGAGTTTTTCACAGTGGGAATTGGACGACACGTCGTCAGTCGCTCGTTTATGACACTTGAAGGTCACGGCGCGAGTTCCTTCGGCACGTATGTGCTGCTATTGCCGTTTTATTTTGTCACCGTCTTCATCAGTTTCTTCCCGTGGTCGATCAAGCTGCCGTGGCTAATTCGCAAATTGTGGCAAAGAGCAAGGGCCGGGGTCAACGTCCCCGGCTACGACGGAATTCTGATCGATACTTATCTGCTCTCCGGCATCGCGGTCGTCTTCGTCATCTTTACTCTCGTCAGCACAAAGTTACCGCACTACACGCTGCCCGCGTTTCCGTTACTTGCGCTGTTGCTCGCGCGCCATTGGTCTCAAGGAGCGGCGGTCTCCAGACCGCCGACGACTGAAAGCCGACGCTCCCTGTTCAGAACCATCGCGGTCGCAACTGCATGTGTGTGGATCGCAGTTGCCCTCGCAGTTCCCGCGATGGTGGCGCGGTTTTTTCCCGCGCATCAACTCTTTCAAATGTCGCGCCTTTCTTTGCAACCGAACATGCAATTTGCGGCGGTCGAATTCCAGGAGCCGAGTCTGGTTTGGTATTTTCGCTCCGGCATTCAAGGCTTTCTCACCCCGCTCAACAAGCGGCGCGCTGCTGAGTTCATGAGCGCACCCGATCCACGTTTTATCGTTCTGCCGACGCCGTTGGCAGGTGAACTTTTCGCGAACCCACCAGCCAGTTGGCGATTCTTTACGGTGAGCGGTTTCAACATCGCCAAAGGCAAGCGCGTCGATCTCACCCTTGTGTTGAAATCAGAGTGAGCGCATTTGACGATTCAACGATTTAACGATTTAACGATTCACGACTCAACATGATTACATTCCTTGATGGTAAACTGGTGAACGCCCTGCCCACGCAGGCGATTGTGGATGTAGGCGGCGTCGGATACGAAGTGTTCATTCCGCTCTCGAGCTACGACAAGCTGCCTGCTGTCGGGCAAGCTATTCGCATTCTCACGCATCTCGTCGTGCGCGAGGATGCGCACGTGCTGTATGGCTTCATGACACCAGCCGAGCGCGATCTTTTCCGATTGCTGGTGAACAGCGTGTCCGGCATCGGCCCGAAGCTGGCGCTCGCAGTTTTGAGTGGGATGAGCGTGACTAGTTTCAAAGCGGCCGTGGTGAATTCTGATGTCGCATCTATTTCGAAAATCAGCGGCCTTGGGAAAAAGACAGCCGAGCGAATTGTTCTCGAACTAAAGGACAAGGTCGGAGTGGCTGCAGCATGGGAATCAGCGAGCGCTGCGCATGCGCCCACGCCAGAACAACAACAGGCGAACGAAGCAGTGCTCGCCTTGATCGCGCTCGGCTACAAGCAAGCCGATGCACACAAGGCAGTGCACGATTTGCAGCAGAAAGGCGAAGGCCAAGGCAAATCAGCTGAAGAACTGGTGAAGCTGGCGCTGAAGCGAATAGCCGCGGGAAGATAATTGTAGGGCACTCGTGTCAAACGCCCAATGGCGTCTCACAGAACGCCCATGTGACAATCAGATTCGCATCGGTGTTGGACGTTGGGCGTTGAACGTTGGACGTTTGCTTCATCATGCAAGCGCAGGTTCAAGACGAGAGAGCTGTCCGCAATTCGTGCAGCATTTCCCGAAAGAAGGTCTCTTCGCCGAGAAAGAATGGCTGCTTTCGCCAGACGCGTTTCCGATCGACAGGAAATCTCTCGCGGACCTCGAGCAGCTCGGGCATCGGCTGTTTGTTTTTCAGCGCGCTTGCAATCAGCTGTATCAGCTCAGCGTTAAAGGCAAGCAGCCCGAATGGGTAGCTCGGTACCTCGACGCCGGTAAACCGAAAGAGCTGATCGAATTTTCGCGGCGGAAGGAAATTCGCGACGATTTGCCGCGAGTAATCAGGCCAGACCTCATCCTCACCGAGAAAGGCTACATCATTGCTGAGATCGATTCAGTCCCGGGCGGGATTGGCCTGACCGGTTGGCTAAACCAGACGTACGCTTCATTCGATAACGACATCATCGGCGGTGCGAACGGAATGCTGGAGGGATTTCGCTCCATTGTGCCGAACGGCGCTGATATCGTGATTTCGCAGGAATCGGCAACCTACCGGCCAGAGATGGAGTGGCTCGCCGCGCAATTAAATCAAACCTCAGACGTCAAACATCAAGCCTCTGCCTGGCGCGTAATGCCGGCAGAAAATTACGAACCGCACGACGGACGTGCGGTGTACCGGTTCTTCGAATTGTTCGATCTGCCAAATATTCCCGGAATTGAAAACGCGCTGCGAGCGAACGCAGAAGGACGAATGACGATTACGCCGCCGATCAAGCCGTATCTCGAAGAGAAAATGTGGTTCGCGCTATTCTGGCTTCAGCCGCTGCGCGAATTTTGGCGACGCGAACTTGGAGACAAATACTTCATCAAGTTACAGGAAATAATTCCCTACTCCTGGCTGCTCGATCCAACTCCCCTTCCCCAGCATGCAGTCATTCCTCGTTTGGAAATTCACGACTGGCGCGAGGCCGCGAAGTTTAGCCAGAAAGATCGCGATCTTCTTTTGAAAGTGAGCGGTTTTTCCCCGCTTGGCTGGGGCAGTCGCGGTGTCGCGCTGGGGAGCGACCTGCCGCATTCCGATTGGGAAAAACGAATCGAGCACGCTTTGGCAACATTTGAATCGTCCCCTACTATCCTGCAGCAGTTTCACAAAGGTCGCCTGTTTGAACACAGCTACTGGGATCCAGATTCAGGCGAAGTGAAGGTAATGAAAGGCCGGGTGCGTCTGTGCCCGTATTATTTCGTCGAAGCTGATCGCGTGAAGTTACGCGGTGCGCTGGCCACGATTGTTCCAGCCGACAAGAAGTTTTTACACGGCATGAGCGAGGCGATCTTGGTTCCCTCGAAGGCGCAATAAGAAAAGTGGTCGACGAGCCTGCGAGCGTATAAGTCGCCGCATAGCAGCGGTCTCTTTGTTGCGTGCAAGGCAACGGCTTGCTCCACAATCGATGCATGGTCACAAAAAACAGTGGGATGCTGTTGCTCGCGATCTATCTGATTCTTGTCGGGATCACTACGTTGTTTCACGTCGGCATCGGAGCAGTCGTGATGGGAGTTGTGGCGCTCAACGCGGGCATTTTGATTTTGATCGGCAAATAGTTAAGGCGGGTTCAGTTCGCGGAGCGAGAAGACGAAGGGCAACCCGTCTTGGCTACAGATGCAAAACCAATTGCCACTTCACAGTGCTCCAACGGCTGCCGAGATCAGCAAGACGACGATGCTAAGCGAAATAAAGATCTGGATCATCGCCAGAATCTTTGCCCAGCGTGCCAGCAGCGGCGCGTCGGTCGGCCCGAATGTGGAACTCTGCGTAAACGCGACGAACAGATAATCGACAAAGTGTGGATGCCAGCGTGCGCACGCAAATTCGGGTCGCTCGTCGTGCGTAATTTGCATCTGTGGGAAAAGGAAGCTCTTACTGCCGAATTTGCGCTGTTTGTTACGCAGAGTTGGACCGCCGCCGTCCAGGCGCCAGTACCACAGCGCGAACACGATCACATTCGTCAGCCAAAGTAGCCCGCCGGATCGGAGCAATTGCAATGGGGATTCGCGGTGCGACGGCAATAGACGGACGAGCAAGACTACAGAAGCAATCAGCGCCAGTGTTGTGATTCCGTTAATAACGAATCCGAGAAGGCGATTGAGGGATTGTCTTCCCACGCGGTGGCTCACTACAGTCGGCACGAGCAAGACCACAATCACAGTCGGCAACAACCAAATAGGGCCGACAACGACATTGCTGGGAAGGGCCAGGTAAATAGCGCCGACGGCGAGAACCGCGGCTATCGTCTGTCCGCGTGGCTCTGGTTGATCAACGTACTCTGGCATTTGCGCTTTCCCGCATAAACGAGATTCGCAGTCTGATCAATATTTGCGTCCATCATTGAGTGAACTACGCCCGATCACTTTGTCTGGGTCGCTCATCAAATGTGATCTCCCTCGCCTTTTCGGGATTACACTCTGAGCTAAGAGGAAAGCGAAGACGGTGTAAATTCGGAGCCGTATGCGACGGATGCTAATACTGTTTGCGGTTGTTGCGGCGGTTGCCGCCATGTTGGCAGCGCTCTGGATTTTTCGCGGCCGCCAAATCTCATCGTTTGTCGATCGTTACTGGACGGTGGAAACCCAGTCCGCACCTATTCAATCCATCGCGTACGAAGGCACTGGCACTGGTGGTATTCTCATCTGCAATGGAGTCAGTTTCAGTCTGAATGAGCTCAGCCAGGGCTTGTCGCTGAGTGTTGGCTCAACGAAAGACAACCAACTTGCGTTGGCGACGAGCGGAAAGGTTTTCCCCTTCGGCGCGCTCACATCCACTTCCGACAATACCGGCGAACGTCTCGCTACTGTGCCGCCTTCAGGCGATCAGGCCTTCCTCGCAATGCGTCATAGCGTTCTCAGTTGGCCAACACTGTTTGATACGAACTTAATGACCGGTCAGTCGCCGTCTTGGAAACGAAATATTTATCAGGAAATTCGGTGGAAGAAATCTTCTGGTACGACGCTGCAAATGCTTTGGCGTTACGAGCAATTTTTTTATCCGGGCAACGGCTGGACGAGCGGATTTATGACGAGAGAAGGCGCAACGGGTCTGATTCGAATAGAGATAAAGGAGTGACGGCGATCGAAAACGTCGCTCCTTGAGCAGAGCGTCTCTTTTCTGCATCGTTTGCCGTGCGACCCGCGCGAAAATTTCAAAAGCTTTTCACCCGCGACGCGGCGGAGAGTCTGTGGGAACACGCTTGCCGCTGGATGCACCCGGTAAGCTCTCGAAGGATTCTCGCCACGATCGACAAAGCGGAATTGGTAAGGCTGCGCGAGCATTATCCGTATCGAGCCGAACGCGCGGAAGATCAACGCTTATGAGGACGCAAACTACTGGGTGGGCGTTAACGTAAAGCGCGTACAGGACCTCTGGCTTGATCGCTCGCCGACGCTCGACATTCTGGATCTAGGTTGCGGACCTGGATATTTCCTCTATCTCTGCCGGATCTTTGGCCACAAGGGTCTCGGGCTCGACCCCGATGACGAGCCTTTTTTCCGCGGTACGACTAACTTCTTTGGCGTTAGCCGCGTCGTTGCGCGAATCAATGCGCGGGAGCCTTTGCCCGATCTGGGCAAACAATTCGATCTCGTTACTGCGCATCGCGTGTGTTTTCACCGGATCGCACGGCGCGAAAACGGTGAATGGCTGGAATGGACAGAGGCTGACTGGAAATTCTTCATCGATGATGTGCGCACGAGATTTCTAAAACCTGACGGGCGGCTCCTTCTGGAATTCAACCGGCGCGCGGACGGCTCTTCGTTTTTCACGCCAGAACTACGCGCGTTCTTTGAATCGCAAGGCGCGCGGATCGTTCGTTGGAAGGCCCTGCTTGCTGCGGATCCAAATCGACGCGCGCGATTCAAGATGATGTAGCCGTCGCCCTGTGGGCGACGCGCCTCAAAGGGTTATCCAGTTCCGCGCTACGTTTCGCACAGCGAAACGGCTACAGTTTCCAGTCCGAGCAATCCCATCCCAGCAGTTGCTCAATTTTGGAGATGTCTTCGGCGAATAGATTGTAAAGGAAAACGCGTTCCTCCCAATTCATCGCCCGCTCATAAGGGACAACGTTTCTGTCTTTGTTGCGCAGCGAACGCACAGGTTTACGACCGAGGAAGGAGAAGATTGAGGCCAGCGTTTGGCGATGTTTCGATTTGAAGTCTTCGAATTTCACGACCTTCATTTGCTCGCGCGGAAAAAATTTGAAGACGCGCTCGAGTTGGCGTCCATAAAATCCTCGCTCGAGATAAGCAAAACGGCGCGCTTGAGCCGGCGGCGCGCCGGCTATGCGCGTTTTTTCTTCCCGAATCGCGTCGAAAAAATCCAGCGGCTCGATGCCTTTGTATCGCTGCATGTTCCAGTGGGCAAACGCACGCTCCACCGGGTTTCGCAGGAGGATCAGCAATTTGATCTTCGGATTGTAATTCCAAATCCGTTGTATCGCCGGTTCGTGATACAGGTAACTCGGTGTGCAATCACCTGCGATAGTCGATGGAGCAACCGGCGGATAATGCTTATGCAATTCCGCATAATTGGGTTCGGCAACGAACATCGCGTCGTTATCGAAAAAATGGATTTCCTGTTGATCGCCCATGCAGATGTCGGGATGTCTGCTTAAAAAGTAGTGCAGCGCTGTCGAGCCCGACTTTTGCGCGCCGGCGAGAACGAAGTCGAGCCGCTCAATTTTGCGACGCTTGGTGCGAAACATTAGCGAAATGTACATCTGTAGACCTGTAGGGGAAGCTGACAGCTTCCCGCCGGCAAATTAGGAGCGAAACAAAGCGCGAGGTTGTGGCCTTTGTGCGTGCCCTTTATGATTCGCGCATGTACAAGTGGTTTTCCCTGCAGTTTCGCTGTTCAGTCTTTCTCTTCGTTCTCGGAGTGACTATGTCCGCATTAGCCGATGAAGGCATGTGGCTCTTCAATGCGCCGCCGCTAAAACAGCTCAAGGAAAAGTATCAATTCGAGCCGTCGCCGCAGTGGCTTGAGCATCTGCAAAAGGCCAGTGTTCGCTTCAACTCTGGCGGAAGCGGATCCTTCGTTTCGCCGAACGGCCTCGTCATCACGAACCATCATGTCGGCGCCGATACGTTGCAGAAGATGGGCAGCGCCGAGCACAATTATCTGCGGGACGGTTTCTATGCGAAAACGCAGGCTGATGAGATCAAATCCACGGATCTGGAGCTAAACGTGCTGATGTCCATCGAGGATGTAACCTCGCGCGTCACCAGCGCGGTAAAACCAGGCATGACGAGCGATCAGGCTTCCAGTGCGCGAAATGCGGCCATCGCCGCCATTGAAAAGGAAAGCAAAGACAAAACCGGACTGCGGTCAGATGTCGTCACACTTTACCAAGGCGGTGCGTACCATCTTTACCGGTACAAGCGTTATGACGACGTGCGATTGGTCTTCGCGCCTGAGCAGCAAATGGCTTTCTTCGGCGGTGACCCCGATAACTTCGAATATCCCCGATACGATCTCGATATCTGCCTTTTTCGGGTGTACGAAAACGGACAGCCGGCAAAGATCGAACACTTTCTCAAATTCAATTCCACTGGGCCGACGGATGGCGAACTTATTTTCGTAAGTGGCAGCCCCGGCAAAACTGACCGGCAACTCACATTGGCAGAGATGATCGATATGCGTGATCGCTATCTGCCGTACGCCCTGAACATGTTTTATCGTCGCGAAGTGCTGGAATCAGCCTACAGCGCGCGTTCATTCGAGAACGCGCGTAAAGCGCGCGAAGACTTGTTCGGCGTTCAAAACAATCGCAAACGCTACGACGGTTATCTGGCTGGACTGCTTGATCCGCAAATCTGGTCGGCGCTTGAAGCGCGCGAGGGAAAACTGCGCGACTCGATTGGGCGCGATTCGAAATTCAAATCCACACTTTCGGCGTATGACCGGATTAAGAATGCGCAGGCGGAGATTGCGAAGAACGCGCCGTTGTACAATTACCTCGAACAGGAACGGCCGGTCACAGTCGGTTACCGTGCGCCACGAGCATTCTCCGGAGATCTTTTCAAATATGCGCGCCTGCTAGTGCGCGCAGCCGATGAACGCGCAAAGCCCAACGGAGAACGAATCCCGACTTTTCGTGATAGCGCGCGCGAATCACTGGAACTGGAGCTCTTTTCCAACGAACCCATCCATGATGATTACGAGATTTTGCGGCTCACGGACTCGTTGAGCGATTTCGCATCTGCATTCGGCGCAGACAATCCGCTGGTGAAAAAAGTCCTCGCTGGGAAATCGCCGCACGCGCGCGCAGTTGAGCTTGTTTCCGGCACAAAGCTCAAGGATGCCTCTGTGCGTAAAAATCTCTACGGCAAAGACGCGGCTGCGCTGCAGGCGGCGCACGATCCGATGATCGATCTCGCTCGGATGATCGATGCGCAAGCCAGAGAAACGCGAAAGACTTACAACGCGCAGGATGAAATCAAAAAACAGGCGTATGCAGATATTGCAAAGGCGCGGTTTGCCATTGAAGGCGCTAGCGGTTATCCGGATGCGACTTTTACGCTGCGGCTCTCCTACGGAACGGTGCGCGGGTACGAGCAGGACGGAAAGCAAATCCCTGCGCTCACCGATTTTTCCGGTCTATATCAGCGTGCGAGCGAACATGACAACCGGCCGCCATTTGATCTCCCGAAACGTTGGATCGACAAGAAATCGAATCTCGATTTGGCGACGAAGTTCGATTTCGTTTCCGACGCCGACATTATCGGAGGCAACAGCGGCAGTCCGGTGGTTAACAAAGAAAACGAATTCGTCGGAATTATTTTCGACGGTAACATTCAATCACTCGTGGCCGATTGCACTTACACGGACACGCAGTCGCGCGCCGTCTCTGTTGATTCCGCTGCGATCATCGAGGCGCTTCGAAAGGTCTACGACGCGCAGCCGCTCGTTGACGAATTGCAAAACACGAAGTAAGGTAGGGACGCCGCGCTGCGGCGTCCGGACGGCGCAGCGCGCCGTCCCTACCGCGACTCGGCGATGAAAACGTAGGGCCAATCCTCGACTCGCTCGACAAGACCGGCTCGCAGCGGATTCGCGAGAATGTAATCAGTTTTCTCGCGAAAGCTTTCTTCCTTCCGCAGGCGATGTTCAAAGAAATCGCGTTGCCAATCGATCTTCAGACTTTTGGCAGTCCACTCTTTCCATTTACTCACAACCGTCTGAACCCGCTTTGCCACCTCGGGAAACCAAACGACTACGTGCACATGGTCGGGCATTACTGACGCGAGCCGGACGTACCAAATTCCCTTTGCGTTTCGATATTTGATCGTCTCGATCAGATCGGGTCCGATCTGGTCATGTGCCAACTGATTGATTCCACGCCGAGCGCAACAAATCGTAATAAAATAACACGCTTTGCTCGGGTCTACCCAGAGTGGCACATCATGCGGCAATCGTTTGCGGTCGGGAACCCTCATGAGCGCCCGTGGTAGGGACGGCGCGCTGCGCCGTCCGGACGCCGCAGCGCGGCGTCCCTACCTAAGCTGTTTGAGCAGCTTCTTCCACCGCTCCCAAGCTTCGTCGCGCGCTTTTCGGTCCGGTTCACGCACCTGCGGATTGGTCGGTTCGCCCATGCGCATGAAACCGTGGCCAGCGCCTTTGTAGATGACTGGCTCATACGTTTTGCCAGCGGCTTTCATTAGTTCCTCCCCCTTCGGAATCGTCGCGTCTACGCGCTCGTCATTCTCAGCATAAAAACCGTAAACCGGGCACGCGATGTTTTTCACTTTGTCGGGCGAATCCGCCGCCACGCCGTAAAATGAATACGCAGCCTTCAGTTTCGGATTTTCATTCGCATACGCGAACGTAACGCCCCCGCCCCAGCAGAATCCGCACACCGCGAGCGTGCCGTTGCACGCAGGAATTTTCGTGAGCGCATAATCCGATGTTGCGTCCAGATCGGCTTTCACCTGTTCCTGCGGGAGTGCCGACGTTGCTTTCCGCGCGCCGTCGAGATCTTCGAACTTCTGGCCACCGTGCAAATCTGGTGCAATGGCAATGACCCCATTCTCGGCTAGTTCATCGCACAAACTGCGCACCCAGTCCGTGAGACCAAAAATCTCGCTAACGACAAGTACGGCCGGGGCTTTGTCTTTGCGCTCTGGATAAACAACAAACGCTTTAATCGAGCGCGCTCCCGATTTGATATCGACCCAATCGCCATGCCGTGGAGAATTGTTTAGCCGATCGCGACCGAAATCCTTGACCTCTTCTGCTGCAAGCACCGAACCAGCAAGCAGCACCATCGCAAATACAAAGTGTTTCATAACGCGCATCAAACGTTGTTTTCCGAAACCTAACTAGTAGGCGTAGTCTTACGCACCATCACATCGAGGCTCCAGGCGCCAGGCCCGTAAAGGAAGATGTAAAAGAAAAGAAAGCAGTAGACGACAGCGAGTTCGCCTTTGTTCACGATGGGTAAGAAGCTGCCTTTGGCATGCATCATAAAAAATGCCACAGCCATTTCGCCGCTGGCGACGAAAGCAGCTACACGTGTAAACAATCCCACAGCGATGAGAACGCCGCCTACGATTTCTATCCAACCACCCGCTAGCATGAGCGGCGGCAATGCCCCAGCATGTTGGCCCGGCGGGGAGAACCATCCAAAAAGTTTCTGTGCACCGTGACAGAAAAACATGAGACCAACAATCAGTCGCATAATGGAATAGAATGGAATCGCATAGCGGGTTAGTGAGTTCATAATCGTTCAGGCTGAATGATTTTCGGATAAAGTGTCAAGAGTCTTCAGGCGCGTCGCTATATGCTTCGCTGCGATTCGGCTGTGGCTACGCTGCTTTCCTGGTCGGATGCGCTTTTTTCGTGCGTGATTTGCCTTTGCTTTTTTCTTTCGCTCCACTCTGTTCGAGGCTCTTTTGTAAAACCGACACCAAGTCGATCACCTTTGTTGGCTTTGGTGCTTTCCGCGGCTTCTCTTCGATTTCCTTGCCGCCGGCTTCCACTTTTTCTTCGATCACTTCCATCAGCGCCTCCCTGTAGTCGTCTTTGTATTTTTCCGGATTCCATTTCGAGCTCATGCTATCGATGAGTGATTTGGCCATGTTCATTTCGCGTTTGCCGACTTCCAGCTTCGTCGGCACGTGCAGCTTCTCCGGGTCGGCGAGCTCATCAGCGAAATGCATCAATTCAAGAACGAGGGCACCGTCCTCCGGCTTAACACCGGCCAGATACTGCCGCGTCTTGATGACCACCTTCGCGACGCCAACCTTGCGGGTGTCTTTTAACGCATCCCGCAAGAGCGCGTACGCTTTATCTCCGCCTTTCTGCGGCTCCAGATAGTACGGCTTATAGAAGAACATCGGGTCAATCTCTTCCAGATCGACGAAGTCCTGGATGTCGACAGTCTGAGTGGCTTCGAGATCGACTCGCTGAAAATCTTCCTCCTGTAGCACGACGAATTTGCCCTTCTCGGTACTCGTAGCCCTTGACGATCTGGTCCCAGGGAACCTCCTTGCCGTCTTTTTCAGCGACGCGTTTATAATTGACCGGACTTAGATCGGTCCTGCGTAAAAGACGAAACTTTAGTTCCTCCCGCCGCGTCGCTGGATAGAGCGCGATCGGTATGTTGACCAGTCCGAAGCTGATGCTGCCCTTCCAAATCGCTCGTGCCATATAACGTATTTCGGATCGTAAAGCTGTAGCGGCGGTCTATGACCGCCGATCCCGAAGCGGCGTGTGAGCAATTCAGTAAGCGGCTACTCGTTGCTTCGGCGCTCACAGAGCGCCGCTACAGTGGATGCAGAATTTATGCCGCCAGCTCGAGATCTCGCCGCGAGATGCCGCGTAATTCAAAGAGCCGAATCAGAGTTTCTTCGATCAAATTATTCGGACACGATGCCCCAGCAGTGATGCCGATCACGGCGGGTCCGTTCGGCAACCAAAAGTGTGAAACGACTTCGCGTTTTTCGTGCAAGTTGTAATGCTTGATTTCCGAAGCGGAAACAAGCCGCGAAGCGTTCAGCACAAAATATGTCGGCAACTTCTCTTCGCCCATCTCGGCGAGGTGCGATGTGTTCGAACTGTTGTATCCCCCAACGACGAGCAACAGGTCCATACGAACATTCAGCAATTCGCGCAACGCATCCTGCCGTTCTTGCGTAGCGCCGCAGATCGTGTCGAAGAAACGGAAATTCTTCTGCGCGCAACTTCGGTCCCGTCTCGATCGATTACGGCCTGGCGAATGCGGCGTTGCACCTCCTCAGTCTCGCCGCGCAACATCGTCGTTTGATTCGCGACGCCCACGGTTTTCAGGTGCACGTCGGGATCAAATCCCGGGGAATGCGCGCCTTTGAATTTCTCGAGGAACGCCTGTTTGTTGCCGCCGTGCCGGATGTAATCGCAAACGTAATCCGTATCCGCGAGAGTCAGGACCACGACGTAATGTCCGCTGCCGTCACCGAGCGCGCGCGAACTGGTGGCCTTCGTCTCTTCGTGCTCCGCCTTGCCGTGAATGATCGACGTCGCCGACTCGCTTGCGTATTTGCGTACCCGTTTCCAAACGCTCATCACGTCGCCGCAGGTGGTGTCAACAATCTGGCAGCCGCGATCCTTGATCTGTTGCTGGAGCGACAATTCGGTTCCAAACGCCGGCACGATGACGACGTCGTCGGGGCCGAGATCAGAGATCTCCGCTTCCTTATTTCTGCCGGTGAGATTCTTGATACCTAACGAGGCGATCTGATGATTGACCTCCGGGTTATGAATAATTTCTCCCACAATGAACAGGCGGCGATCCTTGAAAACCTTGCGCGCGGCGTATGCGAGATCGATCGCGCGTTCGACGCCATAGCAGAAACCAAACTGCTTCGCCAGGCGCACTGTCGTGTCTCCCACGGAAATGATTCCACCGGCGCGCCGGACCTTTTCGATGATATCGCTGCGGTAATGTGACTCGACCTGTTGCTGCACGGCCGCCATCACGTCCGGCGTGCGCAAGTTCACTTTCTGGCGGGCAGTTGTGCCGCTCGAAATCAGGTTCGTGCTCATGTTCGGCTCATCATTCCGGGCGTCGTCGAGGAATCCCACCGACTCAGCTTAATCTCAGGCAACGGGATGTTCCGGCTTCGCTCGATGCGGCTCGGTAGATGGCCGCGTCGCCGAACATGCCACGGTGCGACGGTTGCCGCAATTCAAGCCAGGGCCTGCTATTCGAGCAGAGGTCCGCTCGGTTGCTCAAATGCCCTGTCCGAGATCATCAGAGAGGCTGGAGGATCAGGCGTTCTAGAATCATCGACCCGCAGCACTTTCGGTCCAAGTGTTGCGTCTTCGGGTTGGGTTTCAGCGATATTCACCGGCGTCCCGATCCTGACTAGCGCATAGAATTTAGCTGCGGCTTCACCCTTCAAACGAATGCACCCATGTGTGTGTGGCGTGGGATGCACAAAACCCTGATGAAAACCGTAGGCGGGAGCGAACTCACACCAATATCCCATCGGATATCCGACGTAACGCCCAGGCCCACCGCCAGTTGAAGGAACTATTCTATCGCCTTGCACGCTGAATCCGTACGATCCAGAACGCTTGTGCTCCTGTTTCGAATAAATGTTGAAATTGCCCCTGGGCGTAGGTTTCGATGCCATGCCAACTGAAATAGCCGCCGCCATCAAGCAACGGTCGCCCTCCATTACATAAACGTTTTCCTGCGAGAGCGAGACTTTCACGCGCACGGCTGAAGGATTGTTCGGCTTGTACGCGGTGACGTGGTACGGGCCGCCCGCGCTCACATGCGTTCCCGTTGCGCAACCAGTAAGCAACAGGAGTGAAGAGCCGGCGCACAGCAAGAGTAATCGGTAAATATGTCGCATACGGGGATACTGGATAAGATTGGACAGCGTTTTGTCAAGCTGGCCTCAGTGGGACTTGGGTCGAAGATCTTCCTTGGAACACGCCGCAATGGGCGCAAATCACACCATGAAAATCGCCAGGAAAGCGACTTCAATTGCAAGGCTTTCGTGAATGTTTCGGCCGAGATGATCTCGGAATTCTTCGAGTAGACGGATGCGCTTTAAAATCCGGGCATTGTCAAAGCGACGCGCGAGCGCAGCCGTTTCCTGTGTTGCGGATGGCAGGTCCCTTTGTTTAACGGCATTGGTCGCGCGAAGAACATCGGTCCACCATGCGAACAAGATTTCGACCAGCGCAGCACGCCGTTGGAGGTAAAGGCTTTCCGTCAGCGCCTTGTAGTAGTGCTCCCGTTCTTCAAGCCACGCGCCGTCGGTTGCATCCTTGTAACGGGTTTGCTCCTGTTTTAACGCGCTTTCGGTTTCGAATTTCACCTCCTCACGTACCGCCCGAAGCAGTTGTTGAAATTCCTGAGCAAATCGATAGGCGAATTGAATACTCCAGGTCGTGTGGCGGGAAGCTTGTTGCAGCAATTTCACCAGTTTCTCTTCCTCTTTCCTGCTCCGAGTCTCGCCGTCTGATGCCAGTGGAATAGCGATGCACCGTGAAAGAATCGTTTCCGGCAGCGCCTCGGGCAATGCACTTAGCAGAAGCAACAACGAATCCTTTGGCGGTTCTTCAAGCGTCTTGAGAAACGCGTTTGCCGCCTCGGTTTGAAGGCGGTCGGCATCGGGAATGATCACTACTTTTCGCCCTGCATTTGCCGCTCGCATCTGAAGCGCATGCTCCAACTCCCGGATCTGCGCAGTGATGATGCGCCGCGACTTCGATTCGGGCCGGGCAATGAATACCTCGCGAGCTTTGGCTGAAAAAACATCTTTGGTCGGGGTGCCATTAACCAAACTGGTTAGCTCGGCCGCGAGCAGTTCCTTGCCGCTTCCCGATGGCCCCGTAATCAAATAAGCGTGCGCAAGCCGATTCTGTTCATGGGCGCGTCGCAAGAATTCCAGTGCAGTCCCACGCGCGAAGGCCATTTCAAGGATTCGATATCTTTGTCAGCACAGAAAAACGAGAACAAAGCGTTTCCCAAATCTGTTTTTCAATCTCGTCGACATCGCCCGAGCCATCGACCATGACAATGCGCTTGGGCTCGTGCGCCGCGAGCTCGCGATATCCTTCGCGAACACGCTCATAAAATTCAGCAGGCTGTTGTTCCATCCGATCCGCTTTGCGTGCCTCACGCTGCATTCGCGACTCAGCAGTCGCAGCATCGACATCGAGCACGAAAGTGATTTCTGGTACGCAATCGCCGACGGCGAACACATTCAAGCGCTCAATCGTCTGGCGATCCAATTTGCGTGCCGCTCCTTGATACACGGTCGTGGAATCGGAGAAACGATCTGCGATCACACACATGCCACGGTCGAGCGACGGCTTGATTATCTCGCGCACGAGCTGGCTGCGACTGGCCTCAAACAGAAGCAGCTCCGTCTCGGGCGTCATGTTTGAGTTATGCGGAGCAAATTGCAAAAGGTCGCGAATACTTTCGCCAATCGGCGTGCCGCCGGGTTCCCGCGTAAGGACATGCGGGACGCCGCATCGCTGAAGGCGCGCCGCCAGTCTGTCGGCTTGCGTAGACTTTCCGCTTCCTTCTGATCCTTCGAACGTGATGAACGGCAGTCGCGGCATTTGCCGATTGTGAAACAAAGCAGCTTAAAAGTCGAACGCGCTTAACTGTAACGTCCGCTGTCTCAGCGGACTGACGAGTTGCCTCCCAAAAGATTGCCCTTCGGACAGCGCACACATGCCACATTTCCGCGGAGATCTTTCGGATTACGTTTCACCCATGAAATCCTTCTGGCTGGTGAAGCAAGAGCCGTCTTCCTATTCGTGGTCTGATTTTCTTGCCGATGGCGAGACTAGCTGGACCGGCGTGCGCAATTTCTCTGCGCGAAATAATCTTCGCAAAATGCGAACCGGCGATGAAGTCCTTTTCTATCATACTGGTGACGAAAAAAGTGTAGTCGGAATTGCCAAGGTTATACGGACTGCTTATCCGGACCCGACGGCGAAGGAAGGCGACTGGTCGACCGTCGATCTTGCGGCAGTTAAACCGCTGCGACGTCCTGTTACTCTTCGCGAGATCAAGAGCAATTCACGTTTGAAAGAAATTCCGCTAATTCGTCAATCGCGTTTATCAGTTATGCCTCTGTCCGAATCAGAGTTTCGAGAAATCGTAAAGACGGGCGACCAAGGAGGGACGGCTTCCTAGCCGTCCATGGGTGCCCGACGGCTGGGAAGCCGTCGTTCCTTGGGTACCTTTTTGCCTTGTTCAAAGCTGCCTGAAGACAGAAAATTTGCGATATGAGTACAATTGCGGCAACGGAGTTCCTTCCCCTCGTTGCTACCGCCCGCCGCCGCCGCGGATTTCGTTGTCGTGTCTCTGCACGACGTCGCTCCTCGCACGCAGCAAATCGCAAGCACGATCATCTCGGAATTGAGCGCGCACGGCGTGCGCGTTTGTTCGGTTCTTGTGGTGCCGAATTATCACCACGAGGGGCCATTCGCCAAGCATCGCGAATTCGTGACATGGCTCCGAGCGTTGGAAGCGGACGGACACGAAATAGTGATTCACGGTTTTTTTCACGAACGCCCGCCACAGCGAAAAGAAACTTTGCGCGACAAATTCATGACCAGATTTTATACCCAGAACGAAGGCGAGTTTTACGATTTGGGGTACGAGGAAGCTCTACAGCGCATCACAACAGCACGAGATCAATTCCGTGCGCTCGGACTCAATCCACGCGGTTTTATCGCGCCGGCGTGGTTACTAGGAAATGAAGCAGAGCAAGCCGTTCGCGATGCGGAATTGGAATACACGACACGCTTGCGTAGTGTATGCGATCTCCGCTCCCAATCCATCTTTCCGGCGAGAACGCTCGTTTATAGTGTTCACAATACCTGGCGGCGCGCGCTTAGTCGCAGTTGGAACGCGGCATTGTTCCGTTTGATGAGAACCAAGCCGCTCTTGCGGATAAGCATTCATCCGCCCGATTATTCTCAGCCGACCATTTGGAAACAAATTTTGGGCTTCATCGCAGCAACAAAAAGTGCGCGGACCGCTACGACGTATCAGGATTGGGTCGCTGAACAAAGATTGAAGCGAGGAATGTAAGGTGAGCAGGTGCGATTTACATATCCACTCGCGCCATAGTGCGCGCTCGGAAGAATGGCTTTTCCGCCGATTCGATTTTCCCGATAGCTATTCCGATCCGAAGCACTTGTACGAACAGCTGCGCAAACGTGGGATGGACTACGTTACCATTACCGATCACGACTCGATCGATGGCTGCCTGGAAATTGCGCACCTGCCTCGGACCTTCATCAGCGAGCAGGTCACTACTTACTTTCCGCACGACGCCTGCAAGCTGCACATTTTGGTGTGGGGCATTTCGGAACAGCAGCATCGCGATATCGAAGGAGTGCGCGAAAACATTTTCGATCTGCAGCGATACCTGCAGCGTGCGCAAATCGCTCACGCAGTCGCGCACCCCTTATACAGCGTGAACGGCAAACTCGAGGCAATGCACCTCGAGCAGCTCATCCTTCTGTTCAAACATTTCGAGGGTATCAACGGTTTGCGCGACGCGCTTCTGAGCGATCTGGCACAGAGTCTTTTCAAGCAATTAACGCCAGAGCAGATCGACTTGTTTGCAAATCGTCACGGCGTGGCGCCTGACGCACGCGGAACCGTGGAGAAAAATCCTGGTGGGCGGCTCCGACGATCACGGAGGGCAGTTTGCCGCGTCTGCTTTTACAGAAACGCCTGCTGCAAAGTCTGCCGAAGAATTCCTGAAATCGGTTCGGAATGGTAATTGCACACCACATGGCCAGGGCGGAACGCCACTAATTCTGTCGCATGGCTTTTACAACACCGTCGCATGTTTCATCCAGGACCGTTTCCACGAAAAGCTGGGGCCCAGTGGGGCGCTGCTGGAGAAAATGTTTTCGCGTTTCATGGAGGGCCGTGCTCCGACGGAGTTCACACTCAAGGAAAAAACGGAATTCATCGTGCAAGGTGTTCTGTCCGGGAAGATTTTCGATTTCGCCAAACCCGCAAACGTGTCGCTTTGGAAAGAGCTTTCCGGCTATTTCGCGCGGCCGGAGGTAAAGGCAAAACTGGCTACGCAATTGGACAAGGTCAGCGAACCGGAGCGGCGCACGTTTCTGATGGCGAACATGGTCGCCGAACAACTGGCGTTTCGCTTCTTCAACAAATTTGTCCAGCAACTCAGTAGCGGCAACATGGTGGAAAGCATTCAGGCTCTCAGCGCGATTGCTCCGATCCTCGTGATCCTGACGCCGTACATTTACGGCTTTCACAGCCAGGCGCCCTCGCGCAAATGGCTGCGGAATTTGTTTAAGGAGTTGACCGGCGAAATTCCCGTTGCGTTACAAAATCGCAAACGCGCGTGGTTCACCGACACCTTGGAAGACGTGAACGGCGTAGCGACGACGATTCGCAAAATGACCGCCGCCGGAGCCGCCGCGGGAAAGGAATTGGTCGTCGTGGCTTCACGAAGCGACCTTCAACTTTCCGATATCCCAATCAAAAACTTCCCGCCCATCGGCGAATTCGAGTTGCCGGAATACGAACTGCAGAAACTGAGTTTCCCGCCGATTCTGCAGATGCTGGATTACGTCCAGCGGGAACGATTCACTGAGATCATCATCAGCACGCCCGGTCCGGTTGGTTTAACCGCGCTGCTCGCGGCGAAAATGCTCAACCTGCAAACCAGCGGCATTTATCACACCGATTTTCCGCAATACATCCGCATCCTCACCGACGACAGTTTTCTTGAAAGCGTGGCATGGGGTTACATGCATTGGTTCTACGGGCAGCTCGACACTGTTTTCGTTAATTCCGAAGAGTACAAGCAAAGCTGGATTAAACGGGGATTCGATCCGGCAAAACTGAAAATTTTGCCGCGCGGCCTCGACACCGAACTGTTTCACCCGGCGTCGACGCGATTCGGCGTTTTTTGAAAAATTTGGAGCATCGAACGGCGAGGTTCGCCTGCTCTACGTCGGCCGAATTTCACGAGAAAAAGACCTCGACCTTTTGGCTGACGCTTATCGACGTCTGCGCAAAGAAGGACTGCCCGTTCGACTTTTTGTCGTCGGTCATGGCCCATATTCCGAAGCACTCGCGAAATCTTTGCCCGACGCGTTTTTTACCGGTTATCTCAGAGGCACGGAATTGGCTACCGCATATGCATCCGCCGATATCTTTGTTTTTCCCAGCACCACCGACACTTTCGGCAACGTAATTCTCGAAGCACAGGCTTCCGGATTGCCCGTTGTCGTTTCCGATTCCGGCGGCCCGAAGGAATTAGTGGCGCACAACGCAAACGGTCTGATCACCAGGTCGCATAACGTCGAAGACTTCACAGACGCGATTCGAGCTCTTGTGACCGATCAAGCGCTGCGCGAGCGCATGGCGAACTCCGCTCGAGACAGTGTTACCGACCGAAGTTGGCCGCGCGCTTTCGCAAAGTTCTGGGCTGCGACCGAGGTTTAGTGGTGTCCGCCGTCCTCAGTAGAACATCTCGTTTGCGTCGGTGCCTTTCGTTATGCGCTGAGGACAGCGCACACTACAACTCCTTGAGTCTAGCGACCGTGCCCACCACCATGACCCATTGAACCCATGCCACGAGATGCGCTCATGTGACCCATTGAATGCATACTGTGAGATCCGCTCATGTGCCCCATTGAATGCATCCCATGCGAATGGTTGAAACCGGATGAGCTGTGACCGATACCTCGTGTCGTGCTCGTCTTCGCGCCGTGGCCTTTGGCAACATGCGTCCCGCTCTTGCCATGCATTGTGCTCGTGTTCTTCGCATGCATCGTCGCGTTGCTCGAGCGGTTAGCATTGCTCACGAGCGTCCCGAGCTTGAGCCCGTTGTCGTGCGCAATTTTACCCCAGCCCTGGCCGCCCTGGTGCAGCGCGACAATGTTGTCAAAGCTCTGGCCTGTGGCGTTGGCTAGCAGATGGGCCTTCTCCAAGCTGCCCCAGCCAAGACCAGTCGACGTTCTTTCCGTCTGCAACGTCGCGACTGGAACTCCGGTTGCCGCCGAAATTCTGTCCAGGTTGGCTGCGCGCGACGCAACGGTCCCGAACACCAGAATGAATGCTGCTAAGATTACATTTAACCCCTTCATACGTATTCCTCCTTTCCGAAGGTTTCGGTTCTGGCGCGGGCTCTGGTTCCCTTGTGCATCAGAATTGTTTGTCCCGTATGGGAACGGAGATCTGACCCTGACGTTTGACCTCCGAGGTCTGCTTTGTCGTCTATTCGGCGCCTGCCGGCATCACAGCCGGGCCGTATAACTTCCACAGGTAATAAGCTGACGCGGCAAAACCAATGGCGATAACGATGGAGCGAACAACTTTACGGTTCGCGCGATGCGATATCATTCCCCCAACGTAGCCACCAACAAGACCACCGATCGCCATCGGCACACCGTAATTCCAGTTCACATCACCTTCGAGCACGAGCACCAAGACTGCCACGCCTCGCATGCAAAGAGTGAGGAAGTTCTTAAGCGCGACCACATGCCGGATATCTCCCCGCGAGATAAAACTCAGCGCGCCGATCATGAGGATTCCAATCCCGGAACCGAAGTAGCCGCCATACAATCCCACCAGAAAAATGCCCGCAATTGCGACAGGCCACAACGCTATCGCGATGTCCGGATGCACGCTGCCACTTTCGTCGCGTCGAACCAGAATCGGCCGCAGCACAATGATAACCGTGGCGACTAACACCAACCACGGTACCAACTGAATAAAACTGCGATTGCCCATCCGGCTGAGCAACACAGCTCCGATCAAACCGCCGAACACACTTGGAATCAGAAGCAGCCATAACCATCCGCGACCAAGGACACCTTCCAACTGATCCCGGGTGCGCCATACAGCCGTGGGATAAGCAAAGAACAGAGCGACCGCACTTGTGGCGTCGGCGGTGACCGGCGTTACGACGAGCATTAGCAAGGAGAACGTGATCAGTCCGCCGCCACCGGCCAATGCGTTGATTGTTCCCGCCAGAACAGTGGCAAGGAAAAACAAGAAGTAACTCATCATCCCCTTTTCTTGCTCGTGCTCATGCTCGTCGCCGCAGTTTGGTAGGGACGGCGCGCTGCGCCGTCCGCGGACATCGCAGCGCGATGTCCCTACCTACAGTTCCACGGCAATGTATCCAGATCGACGTTGCCGCCCGTGAGAATGATTCCCACGCTTTTCCCCTCGACGTCGACGATATGCTCGACGATCGCCGCATACGGCACTCCCGCTGATGGCTCGATCACGATCTTCATCGTCTCCCAAATCGTGCGCATCGCCGAAATAATTGCTTCCTCGCTTACGGTCACGATGTCGTCGACGTATTGCTGAATGATCGCAAAGTTTGGTTCGCCGATATTTGTGCGCAGGCCATCGGCGATGGTGAACTTCTTTTCAGTCACAAGCCGGCGTCCTGCACGAAACGATTGCGCCGCATCATCTGCATTTTCAGGCTCGACCGCGATCACTTTGATCTGAGGCCGCATTGATTTCGCGGCGATTGCTGTGCCCGACAACAGACCGCCACCGCCGACCGGACACATAATCACATCAAGGTTGGGAATATCTTCCAGCAGTTCCATTGCTGCTGTCCCCTGCCCCGCTATCACGTGCTCGTTTTCAAATGAATGAATCAACGTTGCGCCGGTTTGGTTGATCACCTCTGCGCATTTAATTTCGCGCGACTCCTCAGTTGGTTCGCAAAAGGCAACCTGCGCACTGTAACTCTCGACTGCGCGGATCTTCACTTTCGCGGAATTTGACGGCATCACGATATGCGCCGGGATTCCGCGTAATTTCGCCGCACGCGCCACCGCAGCACCGTGGTTACCGGAAGAATGCGTTGCCACGCCGCGTCGCGCAGTTTCGTCATCAAGCGCAAAGACGGCATTAGTTGCACCTCGTGCCTTGAAGGCCCCGACCTTCTGAAAATTTTCGCACTTAAAAAACAGGGACGCCCTGCACGCGTCATTCAGCCACGAATTCGTCAGGACCGGTGTGCGATGAATGTGTCGGCGAATCCGTTCATGCGCTGCGCGGATCGTATCAAGGTTGATTGATTCAACTAGTTCGACCATCCGAAAAAAGCGTCGATGACGCCGAAAGTGTCAATGTGATTCTCGAGCCGTCGGACTGTGAAAGTGCTCCGGACGCGGTCCGATTCCAATGAACCGGGCGGGAATTTGTCGCAGAACTGGAAACCATTTCAGCAGACGAAACACGATCGGCAATGAATCTTTGCGATGCGAAGTTTGACCAGTAACCACGCGACGATGAATGAAAACCTGCATTGCTTGAATGAGCCGCGTGGGCCATTCGCGGCGCGCCTGCACTTTGCGCAGATCGTCGACGCAAACTGGACCGGCTCGCAATTTTTCGGCGAGCAAATTGGCAGTCGCGACGGCATCCTGAATAGCGAGATTGATGCCTACACCGCCTGCCGGTGACATTGCGTGCGCAGAATCGCCGATGCAAAGCAGTCCGTCGCGGCACCAATCGCGCAGGCGATTGATTTGCACCGTCAGCAATTTGATTTTGGACCAATCATCGAGTTCTGCCACGCGGTCGCGGAGAAATCCGGCAAAGCTGACAATGTCGTTTTGAAGTTGCTGCAGACCGCGTGCTTTAATGTCTTCGAAGCCGCCCTTGGGAATTACAAAGCCGCACTGCCAGTAATCACCGCGGTCGAGTAACACGAGCAATTTGCCCTGTTGAAAGAAGCCGAATGATTGCTGAGGATCGTCCTCCTTCTTTGAGATCCCCATCCAGAGCACGTCGATCGCGACGCCGAACTCTTGTCGCTCCAGCCCCGCACGCGCCTGAATGATCGAATGCCGTCCGTCTGCACCGATGATCAGGTCGGCGCGAATTTCCAATTCGCCCTGCGAACTTTTGGCGCGCACGCCTGTCACGCGCTGTTGATCGAATGTCAGATCAACTACTTCGTGCTCCATCAGCAATTGGAAACCGGGGAATTGTTTCGCGTGCGTGGAAAGGAAATTGAGAAAATCCCACTGCGGCATGAAAGCGATGAATTTGCAGTGCGTGGGTACCTTCGTGAAATCGGCGATTGGCACAGTCTGACCATTGATGACTGCGCGTAGTTCGCGTACTTCCTGATGCGGCTGCTTTAGGAACTCGTCGAGCAATCCAAGCTCGTACATCAACTCGAGCGTAGACGGATGAATGGTGTCACCGCGAAAATCGCGAAAGAAATCGGCGTGTTTTTCCAAAACGATCACGGGCACACCCGCTCGCGCGAGAAGGTAGCCAGTCATTATGCCTGCTGGTCCACCGCCAGCGATCACACAACGCGTTTGCAGTTTTTCAACCACGGATGACACGGATAGCACGGATAAGCGCACTTCGTAAAATCCACAGTCATGTCGAGCGAGGTCGAGACATCCCGATGCGTTACCTATGGGTTACACCGCGGGATTCCTCGACTCCGCTCGGAATGACATTTCGGAGATGGACTCTATTGTTTGAATCCGTGCTACCTGTGCAATCCGTGGTTACGAATGAAAACTGATCAGCCGCTCTTTCTGAACGAAGAACAAGTTCGAGAGCATCTGCGGATGACCGATCTGATTCCGGCGATGGAGAAATCGCTCATAGATTTCTCAACCGGCAAAGTGACGCAGCCGGTTCGCTCGATCATATCAATTAATCCGCCTGGAGGATTTCTCGGCTTAATGCCAGCGCTCACGCCGGATGGCCTCGGATTGAAAGCAGTAACGTTCTATCCATCAAACGCGGAGCGCGGAATCCCGACACACATGGCGACGATTTTTCTTGTCGATCCACAAACGGGAACGCCACTAGCGATAATGGACGGGCGGTTAATCACCGAGATGAGAACCGCCGCCGTCTCTGCAGCGGCGACGAAACTGCTCGCGTCGCCTGATGCGAAAGTTCTCGCCATTCTCGGCAGCGGAGTGCAAGCGCGCAGCCATGTGGAAGCTCTGCGGCTCGTTAGGCAATTTGAGGAGATTCGCGTGTGGAGTCCTACAATTGAACACGCAAAACAGGTTCGCGCAGGAAATTGGCGCCACAGCAATGTCCGCTGAAGAAGCAGTGCGGAGCGCCGATGTGATCGTGACTGTGACCAGTTCAAAAACGCCGGTATTGAAGGGAGATTGGTTGAAACCCGGCTCTCATGTCAACGCGATCGGCGCATGCCGGCCGGACTGGCGCGAGCTTGACGATGAAGCGATGCAAAAAAATGTCCTATTCGTCGATTCTCGCGAAGGCGCAATGCTCGAGTCTGGTGACGTGATTCTTTCCGGCGCGAAGATCTATGCGGAACTAGGTGAAGCGTTGGCCGGCAAAGTTCCAGCGCGGGCAAACGAAACGACCGTCTTCAAATCGTTAGGCATGGCCGTGGAAGATATCGCCGCAGCAACGCTCGTGTATCACAGCTACTTGGGCCGTTGATTGATTCGAGATCCCGTTGCCGCCGCGCGCGTGGATCAGAAAATCCCGGCTAGTCATCCGAACAGAACGGCGCGTGCCCATTCGACCAGCAGGAAAATGATGACAAATCCGCCGCCTACCAACCAGCGAAGATCGGGTACGATCGTGACGCTCGAAACAGGCACCAAGTCAAGGTCCACGGCGATGAACTTGTAAGGTGCGAGAGGCGCATAGCTGGGGTGAGAAATCAATTTCAAGAACGTGCGACGGCTGGGATAGCGCACGACAGTCATATTGCCCCAGGTTCTCTCCGGCTGAATGTTGATTAGGTTTTTGGCTTGGGGAGCTCCGATGAACGTCGGATAGGACGCGTGACTCAACCAAAGCCATATGAGGCTCTTTTCATAACGTGCGTTGGCCTGTTCGGGCGTTCCCTTGAAATCCGGCGCGCCGGGAAATGGCTGCACCCGAGGGAAGAAATGAATGAGGTTGAACATGTAGACCGGCTTGCCATCGTCGGCCTCGGCCCACGGGCGGACACGGGCAATGAATGCCTGAACCGCCTTCTCGGGCAGCGGTAGCCTTTCGATCATCGTTAGGTATTGATCGATCTCCGCTTGAGTGAGCTTGCCCTCCTCCTTGGGAATGCCAAGCCCAGAAGGCCACGTACAAGACCATTAACGCGGCGGCAAGAATGAGCTCAAACCACATTTTCGTTTCCTTCTTGAATATGGCCGCCTTGCCGAAGCCAATCCTGGGTTAGGCAAAAAATTTGGATAGCAAAGTATTAACCTCTGCGGCCTTTTCATGTTGGACCCAATGGGTCGCAGTCTCAAACATTTCAAGATGTCCATCATCACAGTATTGAAGACTTTCTCTGGCCATTGCTTCAGCCGCGAACTGGTCGTTTTTTCCCCAAATCAGAAGGGCCGGTACTTTCACTCGCGAAGCTTTGGGATCCAACGCGAACTTCGACGGACGCAATAACGCCGCTCGATACCAGTTAAGCATAGCTGTCAGCGCGTCCTTCTTGGCCCACGACTTCTTGTACTGCTCGAGATCGGCGCTCAGAAAAGGCCCCAGGAGGTGAAGTATCCCGCAGCGCCCGAACCAGCAGCGCCCAGTCTCGCCTTTGCAGAATGCGTTCGGGTAGCGAAGGAAGCTGAAAGAAAAATAAATACCAGCTCCTCCGTAGCTGCGCAGGCTTCATGATGAGATTCTTCATAAAAACCCGCGGATGCGGGACGCTCAACATCGCGGCGCGGCTAACCCTATCCGAATATCGGGCAGCCAAGTACCAGGTAACAGCAGCTCCCCAATCGTGCCCAACGACGAACGCTTTTGAATCCGTCACGGTATCCAAAATGCCGACGACATCTTTAGCGAGCAGGTCAATGGAATAGCTAGCGATGCCTGCAGGCTTGTCACTAAGGTTGTAACCTCGTTGGTCTGGTATGATTACGCGATATCCGGACGAGACGAAGTGATCAATTTGGTGACGCCAGGCGAACCAGAACTCGGGAAAACCGTGAAGGAATACTAAAGGTTTACCAGTTGCAGGCCCGGCAAGAACGACGTGTAGCGCAATGCCATTAATGTGGAAACACGCGAAATTCGAGAGGCGAACGGATGCCTGACAGTGTCATAAAGCGAGTCAGCGAGCGATGTTGGTGGCTACGTGCGAGATAAAACGTTTCATCATTCAATTCTTTTGCAGCGTCATAGTGAGCCGAAATAAATGACGCAAGGATTTCCGGTCGAGTCATAGAATGCTTGCAAAGCCAATCCATCACGGAACAGTTGCCGGACATGACAACTGATCTTGCAGACCTAAATGCGACGATCAAACAGGCCGTTGCTGAAGGGCAACTGATCGAATCATCGGCAAAGAATATTCGGACACTGCTCGAGGGCGCGGGGTCCGACGTTTATTTTCAATCGGTCAAGGAACTCGTCCACGCCGCTGAGTGGCAGGAACTAAACGACCGGTTTTACCAGACACTTGCATTTGGCACGGGTGGGCTACGCGGACGCACTATCGGGAAAATCGTAACGACCGCGGAACGCGGCAATGCGCGCGAAGGCGAGCGACCGGAATTCCCGTGCGTTGGGACGAATGCGATGAATTTCTTTAACATCAACCGTGCAACGCGCGGACTTGTCGCTTACCTGCAGGACTGGAGCCAGCGCAAGGGAATTTCGACGAAGCCGAAACTCGTGATCGCGCATGATCCGCGATTTTTCTCGAAAGAATTCGCCAAGTTGGCGGCGCAAGTCGCAGCCGAAAATAGTTGCGACGCTTTCGTGTTCGATGGTCCGCGCTCTGTCCCGGAGCTTTCGTTTGCCGTTCGTTATTTGCGCGCGAACGCAGGGATCGTAATCACCGCAAGCCACAACCCGCCGCACGACAATGGCTACAAAGTTTATTTCGACGACGGCGCGCAGGTGATCGATCCACACGCCAGCGAGATCATTGCCAAAGTGAACGCGATCACGACTGAGTCGTTCACGCCGCTTCCTAAAGAGCAACAAGGAAAAGTGACCGTGATCGGAAAGAATATCGACCAGGCTTACATGCACCGGCTCGAAACGTTGATCCTCGATCCGCGAATGATTCGCGAGGCGAGATCGCTGCGGATTGTTTACACGCCATTACACGGAACCGGCAGCGTAATTATCAAACCAATGCTGAACCGGCTCGGCTTCAATTTCAAAGTCGTGCCGGAGCAGGATTGCTTCGACGGCCGGTTTCCAACTGTGAAATCGCCGAACCCAGAATACGGCGAAGCGTTAACCATGGCGATCAACCTGGCCGAAAAAGAGAACGCCGACCTGGTCGCCGCTACTGACCCGGATTGCGATCGCATGGGAGTGGCTGTTCGAACCAGGGATGGCAAGATGAAATTGCTGACCGGCAATCAAATCGGTTCGCTGCTGGCATGGTATAGAATCAAGACGCTGTTCGACAAAGGCGTGCTGAACAAGCCAAACGCAGCGCGCGCCGTGATCATCAAAACTTTCGTGACCACCGATCTGCAAAACGCGATCGCCAATCATTACGGCGTTCGCTGCGTAGAGACGTTGACTGGTTTTAAGTACATAGGCGCGAAGCTGGCAAAGTACGAGGATGCGATTCCCGAACATCTGCGACGGAGTTATGCCGATCTTGCTGAGAACGAAACGCGGCGACTTCGCCTCGCATACTCTTCATTTTATGTTTTCGGCGGCGAAGAAAGCTACGGTTACAGCGGCGCTGATTTTGTTCGCGACAAGGACGGGAACGGCGCAGTAATCATGTTTTGTGAAGTAGCCGCCTACGCGAAATCCCGTGGACAAACAGTCGATCAGTTACTCGACGAAATTTATTCGCAGTTCGGTTATTTTGCGGAGAAAACCAGCTCACTTGTTTTCGAGGGAGCAGAAGGAGCAGACAAGATCGCCAGTCTGATGAAGTCATACACGACGAATCCGGTTCGCGAAATAAACCGCCTGAAGGTGGCGAACTTTAAAAATTTCGAAACTGATGAGATCAGAGACGTCGAAGGCGATCCGATTCCAAAGACGAAAATGTTGATGCTTGAACTGGAAGACGGCACGCGTATCGCTGTGCGCCCGTCAGGCACAGAGCCAAAAATAAAGTATTACCTTTTTGCGCGCCGCCGGCCGGAAAATGGGAAATTCACCGCCGCAGACCTCGACCGAATCAAGGCGGAAGTTGAAAAACACCTGGAGAATCTCTGGAATTGGTTGCGAACAGGTGCTGATGCGCGGCTTGCAATGTAAATGTCATGTTGAGCGAAGCGAAATATCTCGGATCATTGATTTGGATGCCGCCGCCGCGAAACGATCAGAGATTCCTCGACTCCGCTCGGAGTGACAGAATGTGATACGGAGTGACGGCTTCCAAGTCGTCAACGTGAAATCGAGGCCTCTCAAAGCGATCGCTCCTTGAATGTTGGCGCTTTGGATTGGCAACCAGCAGAGCCAATGAAAAGAATCACAAAGCTTTGGCCATGGTTGGCTGCAATCTGTAGCGGGATTCTTTACGCGGCTTGCTTTGCGCCGTTTAACCTAACGTGGTTCTGCTGGATCGCGCTGACTCCGCTTATCGCCGCAATTTGGTTCTCCGGCACGGAGTCACGTTACCCGTGGCTTCGAAACCTGCTTCTCGGTTATGTCGCAGGCCTGACGTTTTTCTGGATCGTGTTCTCCTGGCTCACAACGGTCACCGCTCTCGGTTGGTTTGTTCTTGCGTTTTACATGGCGATTTATTTCGCGATCTGGGCGTGGTTTTGCGGTTTGCTGCGGCCACGAGCAGGCAAGAGGCAATCAGCTGGCACTAGCAAATGGGGTCAGATGCTTGCCCAAGCCCGAAGCACGGCGACTCCCGCACCATCGCCATGGATAAAATCGACGAACAACCTTCGACTGGCTTTCATCCTCGCGGCGGCATGGACCACGGTTGAATGGTTGCGCGGCTGGGTTTTCTCTGGCTTTGGCTGGAATGGCCTCGGTGTCGCACTGCATGATTATTGGCCGTTAATTCAAATCACAGAACTTACCGGTGTTGCCGGGTTGTCGTTCCTGGTCGCGTTCGCCAACGTCATCGTTCTCACGACTGCGTATCGCCTGGTTGTCGAAGCGCGCACACGCGTGATGCGACCGCATTTTGATTTCACCGTCACAATGGCGGCTATCGTGGGCGTTCTGATTTTCGGACTTCGCGCGACTCAGACTTCGCCGCCCACGAAACCACTTCGCGTTGCTGCCGTGCAATCGAACGTTCCGCAAACTCAAAAGTTTGATCCGCAGTTCACCAGAAGAATTTTCGATCAATTCCGGCGCTTGAGCGAAATCGCGCTGAGCTCAAATCCCCCGCCCGATTTGTTGGTTTGGCCAGAGAGCTCCATGCCCGGTCCAGTTCTCGCAGACCAGGAGAGCTACAAATTTGTCATGGATTTGGCCGCGTCGGCGGACACGGACCTTTTGTTGGGAACAATTGATGTAGACAAACAAGACGTTTACAACGCGGCGCTGCTTGTTTCCGACGGCGGCGAACACGTGCAGATATATCGGAAAATCCACTTGGTACCTTTTGGGGAATACGTTCCCGGTCGCCATACGGTGCCGCTGCTTGCGCAGATTGTAGGCGACCAGGTACCGGGCGATTTCAAAGAAGGAAAAGAACCCACCGTGTTCACTCTGACCAATAGCGACATCCATGTGGCGCCGTTGATCTGTTTCGAAGACACAATTGGCGAGCTCACCAGACAATTTGTCCTGCCTAACGAAACAAGTCCCGGTGCGAACCTGCTCGTAGACGTGACAAACGATGGATGGTTTCAGACGTCCGCTGGATCGCATCAGCACCTGGCCAATGCGATTTTTCGCTGCAGTGAAACGCATCGGCCAATGATTCAGGTGGCGAATACCGGCGTGACCTGTTTCATCAACCAATTTGGCCGCGTCACTCAAATGCTCCGTGATGAAACGGGCAGCACGTTCACTGAGGGCGTGCTTGCTGGCGAGATTAAAGTCCCGACGGAGCAAGAGCTGACGTTCTATGTCCGGCATGGGGAGCTATTCGCGAAAGCGTGCGCAGCAACCACGCTTGTTTCAATCTTTGTAGTTTTCTGCATACGTCGTTGGAAACGGTTGTAGAGGCGTTCGCCGCGGCGAACGCCTGGATGTCGGCGGCTGACACAGCCGCCGCTACAGCTCGCAGAAATTTTTGCAGTGTGATAAAAGAGTACGAATGCCCGTTCAACTGCCGCTTGATCATTTGCCAGAACTTTGGCCTAACAAGTTTGAGGGCGCGCGCGTCGGTGCGTTGATTCATCCGGCTTCCGTTTCGTCGAAACTTGAACACGCATCACGAATCCTGGAGCGACACAGTGGCGATTTATTTCGCCTCGCCGCCTTTTTTGGCCCGCAACACGGATTTCTCGGGCAGACACAGGACAACATGGTGGAATGGAAGAGTTACGAAGATCCGCGTTTGCACATCCCGGTCTACAGTCTCTATGGCGATCACCGCGAACCAACGGCAGAAATGCTGCAAGGCCTGGATGTTTTGTTGGTCGATCTTCAGGATGTCGGGTCGCGTTACTACACTTTTGTTTGGACGCTGTATCTGACCATGCGCGCATGCGAGAGATGCGACATCGCAGTCGTTGTGTTGGACCGGCCAAACCCGATCAACGGCGTAACGATTGAAGGACCGGTACCTGACCCGAATTACAAATCGTTCGTCGGCATGCATCCCATTCCCGTTCGGCATGGCCGAACAATTGGCGAACTGGCGCAGCAATTCCGCGACGAAACATTTTCCAATTGTGAACTGTTCGTCCTGCCGATGAAAAACTGGGAGCGCGGGATGTGGTTTGACCAAACCGGTCTGCCATGGGTCATGCCATCCCCCAATATGCCGACGCTCGACACCGCCACGGTTTATCCCGGCATGTGTCTGCTCGAAGGCACGAATATTTCAGAGGGCCGCGGTACGACGCGACCATTCGAAATTTTTGGTGCGCCATTTATCGATGCGGAGAAACTTTGCACCGAATTAAACGACTTAAAGCTGCCCGGCATTTTCTTTCGCGAAAATTATTTCCAGCCGACGTTTCAAAAATTTGCTGGTCAACTTTGTGCCGGCGCGCAACTCCACGTTGTCGATCGAAACAGTTTCCATCCGTTTGAAACCAGCATTGAAATCATCCGAGCCATTCGACGCTTGTATCCTGCCGAATTCGAATGGAACCAGCCACCTTACGAATACGAAACAGAAAAATTACCAATCGAAGTACTACTTGGTGCGGCGGTGAAAACATTCTTCGATGAGCGATGATTAAGCGGCCGCGTTTTTCGCAGATGTCATTCCGAGCGAAGTCGAGGAATCCCGTTGCGATGTTCCAAGTACCGTCTCGGGATGGAAAGCCTGGCCTCGCGGATTTCATCCGCTGCGTTACAGCTTCGACTCCACTGCGTGTCGCTCAGAATGACCGAGCGATAACGGCACTCCTGGTCGCCTTAGCGATGTCGATCATCCCGCAGCTGCACGGCGAGATCCCATGGCCGGAAGTCGTGCAGCGGCTCGCGTATGAGAACGACAAACTTGCGCGACGTCCCCAAGGACATAACGGTGAATACTTCATCGTTTGCACGGTTTATTACACACCGAAAGAATCGGGTTTTACTTTCGAGCGCGGCTTTGATGCGACGCCGATTACGAAACCCGGGTTGCACGGCCGAAAATATCCGCGCGATTTTCTGCGCTCCGTAAAAAAGGAAGGCTTTGGCCGAATTAGCACGCCAGTCGGCGGGCAATATTACATTCGCTACAACGACGGCGGTTCGTACGCATTTGCTTCAGATGCGACAAGTGGAGGCGGTGTTCTTGTGCCGCGTTATTCAGCAGCGATGGTGGGAGGACACGGGGGCTTTCGTCGCGGGGCAGTCATAGAGACTACGTCCCCGGAACTTCAGAAAATCTTCGGGAGCAACCGGTGGAAGATCATGGATACCGGTGGCGGTCTGCGGCGATGGCAAATCGATTGTTATTTCGGCGAAGATGAACCGCTCGGGCCCGGTAAGCTGCAAGGTCGTCCGCGTGCGACTAGTTTTGAGTACGCATACGCCAACGCGCGAATCGTAAATTGACGTGAAGCCCTTCAAGGTCCGGCTTCGCTTTCACGGCGACCTCAATGTTTTTCTCGGATCAAAAGTCGGCGACGCAGTAATCGAGCGGCCACTCGCGGAAAAGACATCCATAAAAGACGTCATTGAATCGTGCGGCGTTCCGCATCCGGAAGTTGATTTAATCTTGGTGGATGACCAGCCAGTCGGTTTTGGTCATACGGTGGCCGCCGATGCAAAAGTGGAGGTTCTTCCGGTTGAAAACCGAGACACGAATAACACGGTAAAACGATTGCAAACTGTTGGCATTAGAAAATTTGTTGCTGATGGACACCTGGGAAGTCTCACACGCAATCTTCGTCTGCTCGGATTTGATGTCATCTACCAAAGAGACGCTGATGACCGGCAACTGCTCGAGGTAATGGCCCGCGAAAATCGAGCGCTCTTAACGCGTGATCGGCGTCTGCTCATGCACGGGATCGTTCAACACGGATATTACCCGCGCTCCCAAAATGCCGACGAACAGACGATCGAAGTTGTCCGCCGTTTTGATCTTTTGAAATTGATCGCGCCTTTCACGCGGTGCCTGCGATGTAACGCACCGTTGGAAGAGGTAGCCAAGGCTGACGTAATCGACAACCTCGAGCCGCTCACCAAAATCTATTATGACCAGTTTCGCCACTGTCCTGACTGCAAACAGATCTATTGGCCGGGCTCGCATTTTCCTAAACTGCAAAAGCGGATCGAAGAGATTCGCTCACGTGTTTGAGGTAAAGCGCAGGCTTGTCACCAGTTGAGCGGAACTGGCAGAGTGCAGTGCCATATGCAGCTTGCATTCTCGCCGCGAGCGAAGTTTGTCGCGTTAGCTGTCGCCAACGCGATTGCGGTTGGCGTTACCAGCGCTCAAGGACCTGCGCCGTCGCCTTTATTGTCAGCTCCAACGCCGCCGCCGTCGGAAGTTTCTGTGGTCGCGCCGAAGACGAGTCCCGCACCCGAATTAACCAAAGCCGATTTCGAAACTTTTCTTGACGCGTTGATTCCGTCGCAATTGCGAAATCGAAACATCGCAGGCGCGGTCGTGTCAGTGGTGAAAGACGGACAGGTGCTTTTTCAAAAAGGCTACGGCTACGCGGATGTCGAAGAGAAGAAAGCGGTGCTTCCTGATCAGACGTTGTTTCGTCCTGGTTCGATCTCGAAATTATTTACTGCCACGGCCGTGATGCAGTTGGTCGAACAAGGAAAGCTCGATCTCGATCGAGATGTCAATGACTACCTCGATTTTCCAATCCCTAAAACTTATGCGGAGCCTGTCACGCTGCGGCAATTGCTTACTCACACAGGCGGATTCCAGGAAACATTGAAGAATCTTTTCGTCGCGCACGAAAGCGACATCAAACCGTTGCGCAGTTATCTAGTGAACGAAATGCCCACTCGCATTTTCCCGCCCGGTAAAATTCCATCTTATTCCAATTACGGCTTCACGCTTGCCGGATACATCGTCGAGCGCGTGAGTGGCGAAAAATTCGAGCGTTACATCGAAAATCACATTTTGAAACCGCTCGGGATGAACAATTCGACCTTCGATCAACCGTTGCCGCCGCAACTCGCGCCGCAAATGTCGAAAGGTTATCTCAGCGCGTCCAAAAAACCGCGCGATTTCGAATGGGTTCAAGCGGCGCCAGCTGGAGCACTCACCACGACAGCTGCTGACATGACGCGATTCATGCTCGCCTTTCTGCAGGATGGCGCGGTCGACGGTGTGTCGATTCTAAAGCCAGAGACGGTGCGGAAAATGGAGACGCGGCAATTTGAAATTCACCCAATGCTCCCCGGGCTCGGCATCACGTTCATGGAATATCTGATCGACCCTGTTCGCATCATCGCTCACGGCGGTGACACAGTTTATTTCCATAGCGACATGATCCTCATCCCCGAAGCGCACTTTGGCTATTTCTTATCCTACAACAGCCTCGGCAAGGACGTTGGTGGCGGCCGGGGCGAAGTCTGGCGGACGCTCGTGAATCGCTATTTCCCGGGTGCAGGCCAAACCAAGCTCGATGTTGATCCAAACTCGGCGAAATCGGACGGACATGCAGTCAATGGTCTTTATGATGGAACACGACGTGCAGAAACAACATTCCTGAAAATTGTCGCGTTGGCCGATCAGTTCAGCGTCAGCAGCGATAAGGAAGGTGCGCTCCAAATTGAAGGAATGAAAAATCAGAGTGGAGAATTGAAGCGCTGGCGTGAGATTGCTCCGCTCGTTTATCGAGAAATAAACGGTTTGGAACGAGTTGGCTTTCGCCGCGACGCTTCAGGCACTGTCGTTGAAATGCTCCCCTTCCCTGCGATCTACGAAGGACAGCGTGTTCCGTGGTACGCGGGTAAAATTTTTATCGGTTTACTGGTTGGTGGAAGTTTGCTGCTCGCGCTCCTCACCGTGTTGCTGTGGCCGGTCGCGGTCATAATCCGCAAACGATATCAGCGCCCGCTGTTCAGTACGAAAAGTGATCGCGTCCTATATTTCCTCTCACGAATTGTTTGCTTCGCCGAAGTGGTTTTCATTCTCACGCCAATAGTTACACTTAGCCAGGGATTGGAGCACATCGTGATTCTCGGTGACGCCATCAATCCCTGGTTGCTGGCATTCCATGTCGTTGGCTGGGTCTTGCTGGCAGGTGTCGTTCTTTTGATTATTGCCGCGGTTCGCTTTGTCAGACTGCCTGGGCACGGACTTTGGTTTCGTGCTCACGCAATTCTTTTGGCAATCGGCGGAATCGCTTTCGGAGTATTTGCATGGCAATACCATTTTCTCGATGCGTCGCTGAAGTTTTGATCGTGGCAACACATCGATGAATTTCACTCGTCACGGATTTCTAGTGGCTTTCGCTGTCGTCACGTTTCCCGCTTCGATCCTTGCTTACGGGCCGCTGGGACATCAGATCGTCGGTGCAATTGCAGATGAGCGCCTCGCGAATACGCCCACAGCCGCAAAAGTATACGCGTTACTCGATGGGCTAAGCTTGGAAAAGGCCGCCCTGATTGCAGACGAGATTAAGGGCTGGGACAAAAAAGGGATAGACGATCCACGGTCATTCCATTATTCCGCTCACCGCAACATTGACAAACAGTTGCGTGATTTCTGGCGGGCGAACCAGCCAATGCACGACCCCAATTCGCCCGCGCCTTCGCACCACTGGTTTCACTACACTGATGTGCCGGTGATGCCGGCGCAACGATATCGCGACGGATCCACAGGTCGGAGCAAATGGGATATCGTGCACATGATTCCCTTGTGCATCGATGTGCTGCAAGGGCGAATCCCGGAACAGAACGAGCGGAAAATCACGAAGCCTGTTGCCATCATTCTCCTGGCCCATTACGTCGCGGATATTCATCAGCCGTTGCACGTCGGTGCGGCGTACTTCGATGCACAAGGACACGCGACCGATCCCGACAAAGACAAATCAGCTTTGGCGGATGAAGGCGGAAATACATTTACGATTGAACTAAGCGATGAACCGCCGCGTCGGCGAGGTATTCGGAAGAAGAAATTCCACGGGTTTTGGGATTACGACACTGTCAACGCGCTTTTCCCTCAGGTGCCCGGCGGTTTGCCGAAAGTGGAACCCGACATGCAAATCGGGCCGCTCAAGCGACAGCTGGTCGACGAGTTGGCGACGCATGAACCTCGCAATTGGCAAATGCCGTCGAATGTCTCCATCGACAGTTACGCCGAAATTTGGGCCGACGAAATTCTGCCGATCGCGCGCGAGGCGCATTCGCGTCTGGAGTTCAGAATTGTAAAGCCGCTGCTCGACGGCGACCGAGTCATTGCGATGGGCGAGGCAATCGAAAAACTAACGTCAGGTCAAACGTTATATCGCACTTGGGCGACTGGAATCGTCCGCGATGAGCTCCACAAGGCGGGCTGGCGCCTGGCCGATTTGCTGGAGAAAATCCTGTAGTCAAGAAATGCGAGCCGTTATTCAGCGTGTAAGCCGCGCGCGTGTAACCGTGGATGGCCGCGTCACGGGAGAAATAACGAACGGCCTGTTGATCCTGATTGGCGTGGGGCACAACGATACTTCTGATGTCGCCGCAGCATTCGCCGAGAAAATCGCAAACCTAAGGATCTTTGAGGACGACCAGCAAAAAATGAACCGCTCATTGCTGGACGTAAAAGGCAGCGCGCTTGTGGCTTCCCAGTTTACACTCTATGGCGACGCGCGCGGGCAACGCAGACCGAGCTTTGTTGCCGCAGCGCCGCCTGAACAGGCAAAGAAGCTCTACGAAGAATTTGCGGAAGCGCTGCGCAATTTGAGAGTGACCGTGGCAACAGGAGTTTTCGGCGCCATGATGTCAGTCGAATTGGTCAACGAAGGTCCGGTAACCATTCTTTTGGACTCTGACAAAACGTTCTAGAGGGCCGTATTGCCTAACGATTACTGCTTGTACTTCAACTGTCATTCTGAGCGAAGTGAAGAATCTCGAATATTGTTTCCGCCGCAACTCTCAAGCAAATAGCCAGAGATGTTTCGCTCGGCTCAACATGACGAGACTGGATTGCGGCGATTGAAGTGACCTCTACACTACTCGCATGTCAACGACGCTGGACCCAGTTCGACCGATTGAGCTTTCGGAAATACGCACTGCCCGCGAACGGATCGCGCAGACGATCGTACGCACACCACTGATTCGCCTCGAACTCGGACCGGAATTTCCGGACATCCGGCTCAAGCTGGAGAACCTGCAACCGATCAACGCCTATAAGTTGCGCGGCGCAGCCAATGCCGTCGCGGCATTGTCCGAAGCTGATCGGAAACGCGGTGTCTGGACAATCAGTGCGGGCAACGCCGGCCAGGGGGTCGCTTATGCGGCGAGAGCGGCGGGCGTGCCGTGCACGGTCGTGGTCGTCGAGACAGCGCCAAAATCAAAATTGGAGCGAATGAAAGCGCTCGGGGCAACACTCATTCCAGTTCCCTACGAGATCGCTTGGAAAGCGCTCGATGAAAGATCTTTTGCGGGAGTTGCTGGAACATTCATTCATCCATTCGATGACGACGATTTCATTGCTGGTCATGGCACTATGGGATTGGAAATTCTCGAGGACGCGCCAGACGTGGCTGCTGTCATCGCCAGCATTGGCGGCGGCGGATTAATCACAGGCGTGGCCACCGCAATCAAGGCGCTACGACCGGAAGTAAAAATATTCGGCGTTGAACCGGAGACCGCAGCGCCTGCGGCGCTTTCGTTCGAAAAACGTTCGCCGCAAGAATTTCCAAACTGGAAATCGTCATTCGTGGATGGCGCCGGCGGTCAAAGCATGTTCCCTCGCATGTGGGAACGCATGAAACCAATTGTGGACGGCTGTCTCGTTGTCACTCTTAAGGACACAAAGAATGCGATGCGACTGCTGGCTGAAAAAGCACGTGTTATTGCCGAAGGTGCAGGGGCTTTGCCAGTGGCTGCAGCGCTGAGTGGGAAAGCTGGCAAAGGACCGATCGTCGCGATCGTGTCCGGTGGCAATATCGATCTGCAAAAATTCTCGGAGTTGATCTCGCAAAGCGACTATTGACTTCTGCGCCTGCGTTTGAAATAACCTTTTGAGAGAAAAATCAGGAGGAAGAACAATGAAAATTGGCGATACAGCACCGGACTTTGAAGCACAAACCACGGAAGGCCGAATCCGTTTCCATGATTGGATCGGCGATTCATGGGTCGTTCTGTTTTCGCACCCAAAGGATTACACGCCGGTGTGCACAACTGAGCTCGGATACATGGCGAAAATAAAGCCGCAGTTCGACCGAAGAAACGTAAAGATCATCGGGTTATCGGTCGATTCGACGGGCGATCACGAAGGATGGGCAAAGGACATCAAGGAGACTCAGGGTCACGCGCCAAACTACCCAATCATCGGCGATGCCGATTTCAACGTCGCAAAACTCTACGGGATGTTGCCTGCCGATACAGCAGGAGACGCCAAATCGCGCAAACCGGCCGATAACGCGACCGTGCGTAATGTGTACGTCATCGGACCGGACAAGAAGATAAAACTGGTACTTGTCTACCCAATGACCACGGGCAGGAATTTTGATGAAGTGCTGCGAGTGATCGACTCACTGCAACTGACTGCGAAGCACCAGGTGGCTACGCCGGTCAACTGGTTGCCAGGGGAGGACGTAATCATCGCTGGCTCTGTCTCGGATGAAGAGGCGAAGAAGCGTTATCCGCAAGGCTGGAAAGCGCCGAAGCCATATCTTCGAATCGTCCCGCAGCCGCAATAGGTTCGCTGTCATTCCGAGCGAAAGTCGAGGAATCTCGCGACATTACCTCACCGCACCGCCACGGGATCCTTCGACTTCGCTGCGCTCCGCTCAGGATGACGATCGCTGTTCCTCGCTGAAACTCTCAGCGAAAAATTCCATCGGATCCTGCTGAAAATACGTTCGCAACTCAGCATACAGTTTTGGATGATGGG
>CAVXHW010000022.1:0-46963 GCA_963761585.1 uncultured Verrucomicrobiae bacterium | reverse complement strand
GGATCGAACCTGAATTTGTCTAGTGGGACGCCATTGCGCACGACGTCAATCTTGTCCGCCGGATAACGGTAAAGATCGGTGATCTCGTCCACGACCATTTGCGACGCCGCGATCACCTGCCCAGCCTTTCGTTTCTCGAAAAGCGATTCCTCCAGTTTTAATAAATCGCGATGCTTCCGGCTGGCGCTTCGGACAAATCGCTTCAATGGGATCTCGAACTTTCTCCGGCGTGCAAGCCAGGCGCGGTGAACACCGTCCCCAGCCCGGTACACATCGCAACTCCAGACGCGCTCGAGGCTAAACAAAACATCGCACTGCAGCTGCGGTCGGGCTTGCTCAAGCTCGTCAGCAAAACCGATGACGGTCGTGTTGCGCAGGCGTTTTATCGATCCAAATGGCCATTCGTCCTCAGGCCATTCATTAGTGGTCACAAGCTGGACCTCGTGGCCGACTTTTACGATCCTATCTGCAAGCCCGTTTCGAGTACGCCTCAGCGCCACCGCTGCGCGAATAACCACGGCGAACGAAAGCGATTCTGAGTTTTCTTGTCATCCCGAGCGAAGTCGAGGGATCCCGTGGCGCACTTTTAGGTCATTCCACGGGATTCCTCGATTTTGCTTCGCTTCGCTCGGAATGACAACTTTACACGCTCCACGTTCGCCAGAATACTTGTAAGCCGATGCTGGGTGAAACCCTAAATCCTCCTGCGCCAATGATCTGTCCGGCGCCCGCGGCGCGTACTTTACCACGGCGTTTATTGTACTCGATCTTCGCCCGGATTGGCGGTTCCGGTCTCGACACGGACGCGTTTGAAACACTGCGTGCATCATATCGGGGAGGATTCCTGGGGAAAGCAGTCGCCTATGATAACCGGCAACGGGAGATCCCTGCTTCATTCATCCACTCGCTGCGGTGGCATCCGGTGCGACTGATCTCCTTTCTTGACCGGCCTTATTATTATGGAGCCAAGAAGAAATATCTCGACTGGATCGCCTCACGCCAGTTGGCGACCCGGCGTTACGACCTGTTTCATAGCTGGTCAGGTGATTGCTTGCGCTCCCTGCAAGTAGCGAAACGACTCGGCATCCCATCCATTGTCGAGATCCCGACCTGGCATCGCGACGGAGGCAAGCAGAAAATCCACCCCGACAAGCCAGCAACGACAGGCGATGTTTCGACGCTTGAAAGGTGGAAAAACCGTCTGTTGCTCCAGCGGAAGCGGTTTGTGAGGGAATATGAACTCGCTGATCTGTTGCTGGTTCTGTCAGACAAGGCAGCCCACACATTTCGGGTTCGCGGTTTTCCAGAGGAAAAGCTGTTTTATCTCCCGCGCGGAGTGGATGTGGAGCGCTTCAGGCCAGGCACACAGCCGGAAACATTTCGCGCCGTGTTTGCGGGCGCATTGATCAAACGAAAGGGAATTCAACACCTGCTCGAAGCGTGGCACCGCCTCAATCTGTCACATGCCGAGTTGTGGCTAGTCGGGTTTGTGCATGACGAAGCGAAGCCATTTCTAAAGGAGTTCTGGCGCGATAATATTCGCGTTGTCGGGTTCGTTCGCGATCCGGAGAATTATCTCAACCAGGGAACAATCCACGTTTTCCCCTCGCAATGGGAAGGCAGCGCGAAAGTCACGTACGAAGCGGCAGCGTGCGGATTGCCGCAGATCACCACGCATGAGGCGGGTGATGTGGTGCGCAATGGAATTGAGGGAATCATCGTAAAGCCCGGCGATGTTAACGCTGTTGCTGCGGCGCTGGAGCATTTGTATCAGCATCGGGAAGTCGTGAAGGAAATGAGCACTGCTGCCAGACGTCGCGTCGTGGAAAATTTTACTTGGGATCATTTTCGAACACGATTGCTGGACGCATACGAAACCGCGATGCGCATGGCGCGATGATTTCACTCTGTAGCGGCGGTCTGTGACCGCCGAGCGTTTCGGCGCTCTTAGAGTGCCGCTACAGTAAAAAAGGCGGATGAAAATTCTTCTCCTGCAACTCAAGCGAATCGGCGATCTGATTTTGACCACGCCCGCCATCGCCGCCCTGCGTAGCAATTATCCGGATGCGCACATCACCCTCGCAGTTTCGAACGAATGCGCTGAACTGCTTCCTGCCATCTCGAACGTCGATCGCGTTCTAATCGCGCGACGCAATCTGCGAGACGTCGCGATGGTTTCTTCTGTCGCCGGCAAAAGATTTGATTATTGCATCGACTTTACCCGAAACGATCGGTCGGCTTTTTTGACTCTACTATCAGCGGCGCGGAAACGGGTTGCCTCGTACCGGGTCCGCGAGCAATCCAAGACACGCGCCAGGGTCTACACGGATCTTGTTGGAGTCCGTGTGCGGGATTTGCACACGATCGACTACAATCTGGCTTTGCTTGAGCCGCTTGGCGTCCGTGCTGCTTCATCCGCTCCGCAGCTCGAACTTCCGCGAACAGCGCGTGAAAAAGCTGACAGGCTTCGCCATGATTGGAAAATCGCGCGACCTTACGTGATTTTGCATCCCGGCTCGGCTCGCCCGGAAAAACTATGGGACGCTGCGCGATGGGCAGAGATCATTGATCACTTCCGCCAAGACAACGAATTCGATTTCGTTTTGACGAGTGGACCAGCCGCACATGAGCAAACGCATATCGCAGCAATTACGCACCGCACGCGGCAAAAATTCATCGATCTGTCTGGAAAGACAGATTTGCTCACGCTAGCGGCGTTAGTTAGTCAGGCGCAGTTGCTTGTGACAGTCGATTCGGCGCCTGTGCACTTCGCGGCTGCGTCACATACGCCCCAGGTGATTCTGTTCGGGCCGACGAATCCGTTTCATTGGCGGCCAACCGATAGTCCGGCACTGATTTTACACGGAAAATCTGGCGTGCCTGTGACCGAGTTTGCGCCGGTTCGTCCGCGTTTCCCGATGAGCGAAATCTCGACTAAGGCGGTGATCGGTGCTATGGATTCGCTGCTGTCGCAGCATGCGACGGCCCGAACGTCATGAGCGACGCAAAACCGGCTAAGAAGAAACAGTCATTCTGGAAGACGTTACGAGAAGCCTCCGGTCCATACCGGCGGCTTCTCGGCTACATTAAGCCGTACAAGGCCCGTTTTATCATGGGTTTGTTTTTGGGTTTTGCGTACGGCGGAGTCAGTTCGCTTTTGCCGCTCGCCATTTCCCGGGTGACAGGCACGATTTTCCATGGGGCTGCTCCTAATCCAACGGATCTGCGTTCCAATTTAGGAGCTCTGGATACAGGGCCAAAGATCAATTCGATTCTTCTGATCTGCCTAGCCATTCCAGCGATCATGACCGTGCGCAGCCTGTGCTCGTACGGAAATACCTACTGCATGCAATGGGTGAGCAACAAGGTCGTCACGGATATTCGCGGTCAGCTTTTCAACAAGATGGTGCGCTCGTCGATGGATTTCTTTAACAAGATGCGTTCAGGGCTCCTCATCTCGCGCATCACCAACGAGACCCGGGTGGTCCAAATGGCGTTGACTGCAGTCAGTAGCGATATTTTTAAGCAACCAGTGCTGATCATTGGCGCAATCAGCGTTCTATTTCTGATGGATTGGAAGTTTACGCTGATTACGCTCGTTCTTTTTCCAACCTGTTTGCTGCCCCTTCGCATCTATGGGCGTCGCGCGCGCAAAGCGCTCCGGGGTCAGTTTGAAGGCATGGGCGAAATGGTAGTGACGATGCAGGAGACATTCGCCGGCATTCGGGTGATCAAATCATTCGCGCGTGAAGCCCACCAGGAAAAGGAGTTCAAACGCAGCAATCAACTGCAATTTTCGCAGATGATGCGCATTATCCGGTCGATGGAGGCTACTGGCCCACTGGTCGAAACCATCGCTGCGATCGGGATAGGCCTGGCGTTGCTCTATGTTTACGCTGCAAACCTGAGCGCGGGGCGATTTTTTGGACTGATCTCAGGAATTTTTCTTCTCTACGACCCGATCAAGACGCTTAGTAAGCTCCAAATTGTGATGCAGCAGTCAATCAGTGCGACAACAGCGATTTTCGCTCTCCTCGATACTGAGCCGACTGTACGAGATTCGCCAGACGCCACCAAGCTGACCTCCGCAACTGGCCAGATCGACTTTGAAAATGTGACATTCCGTTACGCGAACACAGTCACGGATGCTGTTAGCAGCCTGACTTTGCATATTGAGCCCGGCAAAACCTTTGCTTTGGTCGGCGCGAGCGGCGCAGGAAAAAGCACAATTCTTTCGCTGATCCTGCGCTTATACGATCCGACTTCCGGGGCTGTAAAAATCGATGGTCGCGATCTGCGTTCCGTGACGCAGAAATCATTGCGCGAACAGATGGGGCTCGTTACGCAGGAGACATTTCTCTTTCACGACACAATCTTCAGCAACATCAAGTTCGGTCGGCTCGATGCGACGCCGGAAGAAGTGCACGAAGCAGCGCGAGCGGCTTATGCGCACGATTTTATTGTCGCCCAGCCAAAGGGTTACGAAACAGTAATTGGCGACAAGGGCTGCCTTCTTTCCGGTGGCCAGCAACAGCGCCTTGCCATCGCACGCGCTGTTCTCAAGAACGCGCCAATTCTGTTACTCGACGAAGCTACTTCATCGCTCGATTCCGAATCGGAACAGCAAATTCAAAAAGCCCTCGCGGAACTTGCGACTGGCCGCACGGTAATCGCCATTGCCCATCGCTTATCAACAGTCTTGTCTGCCGACCAAATCATCGTAATGGACGGGGGGCACATCAAGGAGATCGGCACGCACGCCGAGCTTCTCGAAAAATCCGGCTACTATCGTCGGTTATACGATCACCAATTCAATCGTGTTCATGATGAACCTGCCATTGAGTCAGCCTTCGCTGTTGAGGAGCTGGTCTAACGACGACCTTTTAACCATTTGATTCTTTAACTGCTTATTCCTGCCCATTAGGCAATGGCATTTAACATCGACCTGCACACACACTCGTTTTTTTCCGGAGACGGTGTCTCCAGTCCGGAAGACATGATCGCAGCCGCGCGCGCCAAAGGTTTGCATGGCTTTGCAATCACCGATCACAACACATGCGATGCGGTCAATTACCTGCTCCAAAAAGGCTTGATGCGACTCGACGGATTGCCGGTAGATGGTTTTCTCATTCTGCCGGGAGTCGAGGTGACTACCGCGGACGGGCACCTGCTTTGTATCGGTGCCGAGTTGCCTTACCTGAAGGGAAAACCGGCTCGCGAGGTCTGCGACATGATCCACGAGCGCGGGGGCCTGGCCATTCCTCCACATCCGTACGATTTGTTTCGCGCTGGAATCCGGTTCGCTACGCTAGAGACACTTCCGGTCGATGCGATCGAGGTTTTTAACGCAGCAACGACGCTTCGCCGTTACAACCGTTACGCTTTCAAATACGCGCAGATCCGCGGTCTGCCGATGACTGCGGCCAGCGACGCACATCACGCCGCCGCTGTTGGCACCGCTTACACGATCATTAACACGGACGACTTTTCCGTGAAAGGAATTCTCGCGCAGATCGTAAAGAGCAACGAATTGAACCAGCAATACCAGACCCCCCGAGACAGCTTGCGTAAAACTTGGAACAACTGGCTGCGATTGCGGCGCCGAAGGAAAATTCCTGAGCTTGCCGCAAAAGACCGCAGCGCTAACGGCCACTGAATGCGATGCTGGCTACTAAGTAATGACCACTGATGGCGAGTCGACGAATTTTTTCGCGCGCGTAGCGCTCTTTGGAGTGCGGCGGCTTGACGCCGCTTTGGGCTTGAACCATTCAACACTTTAACTCCCCTTCAATTTAGCCATGCCAGCTTACATTATCGTCGAGATAGAGATCCTCGATCCGGTCGGTTACGAAGAATATAAAAAGCTCGCCGGTGCTAGCGTCGAGAAGTATGGCGGAAAATACATCGTGCGCGGCGGCAAAACCGAAGTGCTCGAAGGCGATCGGCAGCCCAAGCGCATTGTGGTACTCGAGTTCGAATCAGCGCAGCGCGCCAAAGAATGGCTGAACTGCGAGGAATATCGCGAGCCGCGCAAAATGCGTCATCGCACCGCCAGAACAAACATGATTCTGGTGGAAGGCATGTAAGCTAAGCGCGCCTCGAACCGAAATATCGCCCGGTTGTAGGGCGTTTGTGTCAAACGCCAATCTCTGACTCTGCAAAGCGGCTCATTGACTGCTTTCGCGCTTCCCGCTTTCGCGCGCCGGGTTTCCGACGACGATGCTTCGAGGGTTTACGTCCTTCATCGCGACTGCTCGTGCGCCAATAATTGCTCCCTCGCCAACCGTGACACCCGGGCCCACGAACGCATCCGCACAAACCCACGCGTCGGAGCCAATCACAATCGGCGGACGTAGCAGCGGAAAATCCGGCTTGGTATGATCGTGTGTTCCCGCGCAAAGATGCGCGCGATGCGAGATCGTGACGCGTGACCCGAGCGTTACGCGGCCAAGATTATAAATAAATACGTGCTCGCTGATCGCGCTTTCATCTCCAGCCTCGAGATTCCACGGGAAATAAATCGTCGCAGATGGGTAGACATGCACACTTCGGCCAATCTTTGCTCCAAAACAGCGAAGCAGAAATCGTCTCCACCCGAAACAAGGCCTCGGACTGAACCGGAAAAGCGGCTGTGCGAATGTCCATAGCACACGGCGAGTCATTTCGCTCGGTGTGTACTTCTGCGCTCGGCGATTCTGCTCAACATCCAGCATGGCAAGTCAAAGTTCGGAAGATATTAGCTATCATAAAGAGGCCCCAGGGCGCATCTCATAAATCGCGTTGTCATGTTAAGCGAAGCGAAACATCTCTGGTCCATTCCGTCCAAGATCGGACCTGGAATGTGATCCGCGATTCTTCGCTCCGCTCAGAATGACATTATGAGGCGCCGTGTTCGCACAATCTCACAGTTTCCGGCGTCGGCCCGCCAAGCATCCACTCATAGACCGAGCGCATTTGGTCGCCAATTCGTGGCCATGAAAAATTTGTTGCGACGAGGGCTCGCCCGCGATTTCCCATTTGGCTTCGATCATTATCACTCATTTCGATGAGTACTTTCAGACCGGCGGCAATTTCCTCGCGAGTTGTTCCAATTCGCAGCGCCGCATCGGCCTTGAAACCTTCGGGCAGATTACACTCGGGAGTCATGAGTACGGGCTTCGCGTATGACCACGCTTCAAGCACCGCCATCGGAAGCCCTTCACTCAATGACGGCAGGATAAATGCGTCGCACTTGCGATAGCATTCGCTTTTGCCGGTGCCGAATTTCGGGCCGAGAAAAACCACCGAAGTGCCAACTGCAATACGCTTGAGTTCGCTCTCGTACCCGCCCTGATCCCATCCGGCGATTGCGAGGACCCAATGGTCGCCGCTGCCGCGTTGGGAGTTAAAAGTTTCATTCCAGGCGCGGATCAGATTCGAGATGTTTTTCTTCGGGTGAAGTCGGCCAAGGTAGAGAAGAGTTTTTCGATTGGTCGGCTGACTTTTCGCGTTGCCTTCGCGAAGATCCGGCAAATCAACCCCATTGGGAATCACGCAAATCGGGTTGCGTAATCCATAACTGCGGATCGATTGTGCTTCAGCTTCCGAGAGGGCGCGCAGGCAAGCGGCGCCGCGCAAATGTTGATTTTCATAAAGAAGCGTAGCGATTCGTTTTTTCCACATTGCGTTTCGCACCGCCCAAGGTTCCAACATTCCGTGCGGGTGAACGACATAAGGGCGACCCGTCTGCCGATGCCAGCGATGCGAGCCGACGGAGCAATATTTCCACAAACCGTGCACGGACAGAATGTCGAGATCGGCGTTGAGCATCGCGGGGACGAGCTCGTTTGAGTAACCCCACACGCGCAAGCGCGGACGAAACGTCTGAACCGAAAGCGGCTGCCACTCCTCCGAATCGACAGCACTCTGTTCGTCGCGGATCCCAAACACTCGCACATCCGCATTCGTGGACGCTACTGCTTTGGCAAGTCCGCGTACGCTTTGAAACAGTCCGCCCGCTTTGCGGGAAACGCTGCTGACCAGAAAACCGACTCTCATCCAGCTCCGAGCAGATAAATTGCGTCGGCCCCGTGGTGGCTCGCCCATCTCTCCAGGCGAGTTTCGATTTGAAAATTTGCCCACGGCCACAAGCGATCGCCGAACGGAAAACCAACGGTGTGCCGCCGCGTCTCCAGAATCCGCAACCCGGCGCGGTCGCACGCGCCGGAGATGTTTTGTTGGGAGAACCAGGAAATGCGGTATCCGCGCCGGGCCAGCTCACTTCGCGAAGTAAGTGCACGGACGATGCGTGTGCCGAGATGATCCGTCAGTGTTGTCTGCAAAATAATTCGCCCGCCAGGCATGAGCATCGATTTCAAATGCGGTAGTAAAATGTCCAGCCGTCCGGTGTGCGCAATCAATCCCAGGCAAAGAATAAGATCGAAACGCAAATCAGATGCCTTGAAGTTGAACACGTCCGACTGAACAAATTCAAGTTCCGCGTCTTTGATTTGCGAAATAAGAAGGTCCTTTGCGCTCTGCAACATTGCCGGCGAAACATCGACGACTGTCGCGTGATTAAACCTGCCTGACTTTAATAACGCGCATGTTATCTCACCCGTGCCTGCGGCGCAGTCGAGCAATCGCCCCGACGACGCGCCACCTAATTCACACGCGAGTGCCAGACGTTGTTGAAAATTGAAGTTTGCGCCCGACGCGTGCTCCTCGAATTGGCGCTTGTGAGTCTCCGGAAGCTTATCGAAATACGCTGCTACCGGATCATTCTCTTTCATCGCGCATAACTTGCTGCGACGAGTAACAGCGCGCGATCCATTACTCCAAATCTCTTTTGGGGAACTTCCATCGCCATGCTGGCTGCGCGCTCCAAGCCTTCACCAAAACGTTCCGGCGCAAAGTTCGCTGCGATCCTGTAGCTATTATCGCCAAGGTGCTTTCGCTCCTGATCCGACAATGAGGCCATCTCTAACAGCCGCGTCGCCAACTCGTCCTCGTTAGTTGGATCAAAAGTAAACCCGTTGCCATTCACCAGCTCCGGTGCACATCCACAACGGTTCGATACAATCACAGGTAGGCCCGACGCGATGGCTTCGTTCACAACCAGCCCCCATTGCTCAGTCGTGCTGGCATGCACGAATGCATTCGCCAATGCGTAGTAAACCGGCAATTCGTCGTACGGCTTGAAACCTGGCAGATGCACGTGCTCGTTCAGGTTGAGAGTTGAGAGTTGAGAGTTGAGAGTTTCCCGCAGCGGGCCATCACCAAGAAGCACGAGGTCCCACGGCACTTTCGCTGCGATTTCGGACCGGCGACGATATTCCGCGTAAGCTTGGATAAGCGTTGGAAGATTCTTCTTCTCGATGAACCGCGCTGAGGCAAGAAAGTAGTTCTCTGGCAAACTGCGCTTACTGTCTGAATCTCGAATCTCGAATTTCGAATTTCGGCGGTGTGTCGACCAAAATAGTCGTTATCGACTACATCGTACCCGATGAAGATCCGTTCGCGCGGCATCCCGAGTTCGACCAGATACTCGACGTGGCGCTGGCCGCCCACGAGTGCGGCAGAGAACAGATCAACCATTCGCCGCTTCATGGCTTCCTTCCACCAAGTGCGAGGTTCATCCTGCCGAGCGCTCTCAGACATCACGATCATGGGTATCCCGCGGCGCAGACAGCAATTCGCGGCAACGAGCGATCCGAAATTATTCCAGCCATTAACCGCGACAACATCTGGATTCGTCTGCTCCAAAGCCGACCAGAACGCAGCCCGAAGCTCGGCGTTGCCTGGGGACTGATCTGTCGCTTCCTGGAACAGCGAAACTTTTGCATACTGCCCAGGCGTGGCCGCTGCGCCCCATGCGTCATAACCTTTGGCTGACCATTCAATGCCGGTCACCGATAACCTATCCGCCGCAGCATTCAGCCGGGCATGGTGATAAGGACCGATGTGATGAAAAACGACCGCGACAGCAGGCTTGCGCTCCATTGGCGCCCGAAAGACTAACTTCCAATCTTCCGCGGAACCACTCGAATGTTTCCGAATGTGGACTCCGTGTTCGTGCTAGTACGAAATGCGGAAGTCCGCTGGAAGGGCCGAGCTTGCACCCGCAACGCCATCCGAGCCATATTTCTCTTCACTCGCACCGACTTTAGCCGCCGGAGTCGAAAGTGGTCGTTGGCCTTTGGGCTTGATCGAGTCGTTTAATGCGGGCAGGTCCTGCGTGAGGAGTTGATCGAATTGTTTCGTAACCTCATCGAGTTCACGTTTAAGCGTCTCGATGTAAGTGATGTGATACGCGGCGGGTTTGCCTTCGTAACTGAGAATCGCTTCGGTGGCTACGGCACTGTGATTCTCAAAACTTGCCCCTCGCCATCCGGGGGCGCGCCAAAGCCGAAGTTGGAAACATAGAGCGCGCCGTCCGGGCCGAAAGTCATGGCCGTAGGGAAGGTGAGGCCGTCGGCAATCACCGTCTGATCGCGATCATGAGGCCCGCCGTCTGGGTGATTCATTCGTACCACTTTACCGTCACCAGGGTTGGGGCCGCCGTCCGATGTGCTCATCTCCAGCACATACATTCGATGTTGGCTATCGAAAGCAACGCCAGTAATGGCGGAGAGCCCTTCAGCAACAGCCCTTATACGTCCATTTTTGGAAATCTCGTAAACCTTGGACGAGCCCGCAACAATCGGGAAAGTATCAAGGTTGCCTACATAGAATTTGTCGTTGTCGCGGGCGGCAACCGCGGTAGGCACGATATGACCTTGGCTCGCGGAAATGTCGATGACACGGGATATTTGACCGTCCGGCGTGATCCTATCCAGCTCGCCGTGATTTGGTTCGACGGCGTACAAGTCCACCTGATTACCATCACCGCGGGCCGTTATCATACTGTACCAGGTCCCGTCCGGTTCAAAGTCATCGGGATTGGGATGCGCGACAGGAAAAGCCATCTGAAACGCGCTCAGGTTGGCGATCAGGTCTCTGGTGCCGTCGGCATTAACGCGGATAACGCCATTGGGCATCTCCGGCACCTGCGGCACACCATGCGAGCACCCAGCTCCGGCGAGCAAGACATAAAGGGTGTTTCGGATGAAAGCAACATCGGCCGCGCCGCTGATCAGACCGCCACTATCCGGATTCGTCTGACTGGACGGAAGATTATCCACTGCTGTCGTGACAAAGCCGGTGGCAGTGATCTTCGAAACGCGCGAGCCAGTGACACTACCTGCGTACGGCCCGAGACCAGCAGCCTGTTCGCAGCAGCCGACAGTGAAGTTCGACCCGCCAATTCCCCCTTCGGCAACATAAAGATAACCGTCGGGTCCAAACTTCAGGCCGCGGGGATTGTTCAAACCGGTGGCAAAGACCGAGACGTTAGAGGGAAGTCGTCCAAACGCTGGCATGAGCGTAAGCGCGTCTAAGACTATCGTCAGCGCGACCACTGTTACTGCTAGGTTCTTCATTTTTTTCATATTTGGATTTTCGCTTTCATCCTTTCCAAAAGGATTCCGGAGACCGTGCTGCAAGAAATCGTAACTTTTTCCGCGGCTTGTATTTTTTGACCGATTTCGCTATTACGGTCATGTGCAGCCGCTCCCGGAAACCGTCGCTGGGTTGGGCGACTCGTTCGCTTCAACTCATTGGAGTGTGATCGTAGCTGCCGGGAAAAATGAATCGGACCCGGAAACGGCTTATGCCGCACTCACTCAACTTTGCCAGACTTATTGGACGCCGCTTTATAGTTTCGTGCGCAGCCGCGGGTATTCGACGCACGATGCGCAGGACCTGACGCAGAGTTTTTTTGCGTTTCTAATCGAGAGAAAAATTTACACGCGGGTAGATAGACAAAAGGGAAACTTCCGATCGTTCCTGCTCGCCTCGCTGAAGAATCTCCTGGCCAACACCTACGACCATGCCCACGCATTCAAGCGCGGGGGAGGACACGAACTCCTGCCATTGGACGGGGAGCAGCTCGCGGAGGCGGAGTCGCTTTACCAAACGCAATCAGACGCCGGCAATGAGCCGGGTGAAGACAAAGTTTTCGAGCGGACCTGGGCGGAGACGCTCGTTAGGAAAAGTCTCGGACAACTATCGAGTCATTACAAAACCGAAGGGCAGGAGAAACTCTTCGAGGAATTGAAAGTCTTTCTCACCGGCAGCGCCGATCCGCCGCCCTCGTATGTCGATCTTGCGCAACGGCTGGGAATCCAGGCCTCGACCCTGCGCAGTATTGTGACGCGATTGCGTGCGAGATACCGTGAAGCATTGCGCACCGAGGTGCGACGCACGGTGGAAACGGACGAGGAAGTGGATGCAGAACTGCGCGAGCTGTTGCGCATTCTAACGACGGCATAAGTTGGAGCTGAAATGGAGACACCGCCGTTGACGATCGCGGCCTGCTCGACCTGCGGCGAACCACTCAACGCGAAAAGCGAATGCCTGATTTGTCTGTTGCGGGGCGGATTGAATGGCCTGCTCGAAGAATCCAGGCCAGAGCGGGACTCGTTAGTCTTTGGTGAATTTGAGATCGCCAGACGCGAAGACGGTTCTCTGTGGAAATTAGGGTTCGGGCGCGATGGGCCTGACGTATCGGGCAACGGATAGAGTTTTGCACCGGACCGTGGCGTTGAAAGTGATCGAGACCCCGGCGGCCGCCGGCGGTGCACAAGCTGTGCGCGAACGTTTCTTGCGCGAAGCGCGCGCGGCGGCGGCACTAAAGCACCCGAATGTGGCCGGCATATTTCAATTCGGGGCCGTGCCGGAGATCAATCGCTGCTATTACGCGATGGAATTGGTTGAGGGCGAAACGCTCGAAGCTCTCGTTAGGCGCGACGGACCGCTCGCCCCAGAGCAGGCTCTCGACTTGTCCATCCAAGTCGCACGCGCACTGGTCGCAGCAGCGGCCCAGGATCTGATTCACCGCGACCTGAAGCCCAGTAATATCATGATCGTTTGCTCGGCCGAAACCGCGGCGATGGAAGTAAAGGTGATCGATTTTGGTTTGGCGAAGGCAATGAATGGCCTCGCTGAAACCGATTTGACCCATGGCAGTTTCATCGGTACGCCCGCATTCGCCAGTCCAGAGCAATTTACCGGCGCGCCGGCTGATGCCCGGTCGGATATTTATTCGTTAGGCGTCACGCTTTGGTATTCGTTGACGGGGCAAGTTCCGTATCCCGGTAAAACAATTGACGAAATCCATAACCGTCAGCAGCGCACCGATCTGCCGATCGCACAATTGGCCGAGAGAAAAATTCCCGCTCCTTTGATCGACATATTGCGGCGGACGCTCGCGCTCGATCCTTACAGACGTCCCTCATCAGCCCGGGAATTATTAGCTCAATTAGAACGATGCCACTTGCGATCCCGCAAGAGGAACGCGCTTATCGCGGCGGGGACGTTCGCAATCTTAGTGCTGGTTGCATTGTTCGTTTGGCAGACGGTGACGCCACAGAAAATTAACGAGAAATCGATTGCGGTGCTGCCATTCGAAAATCTGAGCGGCGACCAAGAGAATGCTTATTTCGCCATCGGAGTGCAGGATGAAATTCTTTCCGATCTCGCTCAAATCGCGGATTTGAAGGTGATCAGTCGCACTTCCGTGAGTCGTTACCAAAGTGGAACGCCACGGAACCTGCGCGAGATCGTACAGTCGTTAGGAGTCGCCAACATTGTCGAAGGCACTGTGCAGCGCCACGGACCACGCGTCCGCGTGGTCGCCCAGCTGATCGAAGGTCGCACTGGGACGCATCGTTGGAGTAAAACCTATGACCGCAATGTTGCGGACATTTTTGCGATTCAGGACGAAATCGCGCAACAGATCGCGCACGAATTGCAGGCAAAAATCGCGCCACAGGAAGAAGCCTTGATTGCAGAGAGACCGACTTCCGATTTGACGGCTTATGCATTTTACGAGCGTGCGCGCGCGCTCGACATGACGGACCAGAAAGATCGAGAGAAATGCGTGGTCCTGCTCCAGGAGGCGGTACGGCGCGATCCAAATTTCCTTCTCGCGCATTGTGGGCTGGGAGAAGCTTATGTGCGTCTTTATGTGCAGCAGAATTTTTTGTCGGAAGATGAGCGGGTGAAAACCGCGGCCCGTGCCCGTGCGGCGATCGAAACGGCCCTGCGGCTGAGGCCGGATCGCGGCGAGCCGCATCTCGCGAGCGCGCAATATTTTTTTATCACATTTCAACCTCGTGAGGCGCGGCGGGAGCTTGAGATCGCGTCACGTCTCATGCCTAATGACTCCGAAGCGCTTTTCCTCGAGGCCCGACTCGATCGGATGGAGAAGCGCTGGGATGAAGCCATCTCGAAAGCGAGACGCGCAGCTGATCTCGATCCGCAGCATGAATACTTCGTCGTCTGGACTTCGGAAACTTATCTGGGGCTGCGACGTTACCGCGAGGGCGAAGAATTTCTCCGTGAATTCAAAATGCGAAATCCTGCCGGCGCGAAGACGTTCGATTCGCAGCTTGCTCGTTTCAAACTAGCCGAAGGCAAACTGGCTGAAGCCCTCGCTCTGTCGCGTTACCCCACAAATGAGAACGGCCTGGAAGCGCAATTCTCCGCCGCGTTTTTTGCCAAAGATTATCCAGCCGCGCTCCGCACCATCACCGAAGCGCCGCCCGATTTAGTCGAGCAAACGTTTGGTCTCAAATCGCCCGATAGCTCTGCAGAAGCGCAGGTTTTTCTCGCGCGCGGCGAACGAGAAAAGGCTCAACACATTTTTCAAAAGCTCCGGCAATCCATAGAGGAACACTCCGTTAGCACACCGAAAAACGAATGGTATTTTGTTGGCTGCAGCGGGCTCGATGCGGCCCTGGGGCGAACCGACGAGGCGATTCGCGAAGCGCGCCAGGCGGTAAAAATGCATCCGATCGCGCGGGATCCGATCAACGGAACAGCCATCGCGGTGTGTCTCGCAAAAGCATACGCGTCGGCTGGCGATCGCGACCTCACGCTCGAGCAGCTCGAAATGCTGGCTAAAATTCCGTCGGATATTTCCTACGGCGAGCTGCGCTTCAATCCGGCGTGGGATTCGTTGCGCGGCGATCCGCGCTTCGAAAAAATCGTCGCTTCGCTCGCGCCGATGTAATCATGGCCGCGAGGTCAAAAGAGATCTAGCACGGGATCGCGCATGTCCTCTTCATCGACATCGTTGGTTACTCCAAGCTTTTGATGAATGAGCATCGCCGGTCGCGCCGGTCGGCGCCATACAGATGCAACGCCTTGCTCATCCGCACACGTCAAACTCCGGGCGCGATCACGAATGCGCTGGCGCGCGAAGTCCACGCGCTCGATTTTCCAGCAAGCGAAAGGACCGCCGCCCCGGAAAGCTTTGGGGCCAGAACCTAGTACGAAATGCGAAAGTCCGCTGGAAGGGCCGAGCTTGCACCCGCAACGCCACCCGAGCCATATGTCTCTTCACTCGCACCGACTTTAGCCGCCGGAGTCGAAAGTGGTTGTTGGCCTTTGGACTTGAGCGAGTCGTTTAATGCGGGCAGGTCTTGCGCAAGGAGTTGATCGAATTGTTTCGTAACCTCATCGAGTTCGCGTTTGAGCGTGTCGATGTAAGTGATCTGATACGCGGCGGGTTTGCCTTCGTAACTCAGAATTGCTCCGTAAAGCTGGTCGGTGTGCTCACGCAAACGTTCCTCGCCCGTGATTGCGCCGCCCTCAGTCGTGGCGACGATCTTCTTTCGCACTGCGTCCACTTTCCCGTCGAAATCCGAGATCTGCTTGCGAAGCGGATCGCCTTCCGGCACTGCGGCGCCCGTCTGGGCAAGTGCCTGTCGCAAGCCGATAATCCGAGCCATTAACGCGCTTTCGTCGTCAAACAGCCCAACAACTCGCATCGCCGCATCGAATTGCGCCTTGCGATCTGCCGTGCTGAATTTCGCCCGGCGATCAAGCCCGACCGTCAGTTTCGTGTCGTAAACTTTTCCTGCCTTCGTTAGGCGCACCGTGTAATCGCCGGGCACAAGCCGCGGGCCGCGTATTCCCGCGACGGCGATTTGTGCAGCAGGCGGCACATGCGGCGGTTTCGCTCGCATCGTCCACATCACCCGATTCAAGCCCGGTCGTTTGCTCGCCGGCAACTGGTCAACAACACGCCCGGACGAATCCAAAATTTCGAGCTTCATTTTTCCAAACAAATGCCGCTCGCGCTGATAATAGTTGATCACGGCGGCGTCAGGCGGATTCTCGCCAACGAAAACCGCGTCACCATTGGCCCATCCACCCTGCCCCTCGATGCGCTGTTGGACCGGCCGCGCCGAAACGAAGGCAACATCCTGCTTCAACAAATCCGGAGTCAACGCGCGCAGCGGCGTGATGTCGTCTATTATCCAGATCCCGCGGCCGTGCGTGGCGAGAACCAGATCGTTATCCCGCGGGTGAATCGCGAGGTCGCGAACGGCAACGGCAGGAAAATGGTTGCCCTTGAATTGCGCCCAGCTTGTCCCGCCATCAATCGAAATCCAGAGACCGAATTCGGTGCCGAGAAAAAGAAGATCAGGTTTAACCAAATCTTCCTTAATCACGTGCGCGTAGCCGCGAACGCTCTTCGGATCCTGCGGTGTAACGAGCGGCGTCCAGGTCTTACCGAAATCAGTGGTCTTGAAAACGTACGGCGCCATGTCGCCAAAAGTATGCCGATCAAAAGCGGCGTAAGCCGTGCCGGGATTGAAGTTGCTGGCCTGCACCCAGTTCACCCACGAATTCTTCGGCAACCCGGGAATGTTGCCGGTGACATTAGTCCAGTTTTTACCGCCGTCGCGCGTGAGCTGAACGTTGCCATCATCAGTGCCGACCCAGATCAGTCCTTTTTGCTTGGGCGATTCGCTAATGGAATAAATCGTGGTGTGCATTTCCGCCGACGAATTATCGACCGTCACTCCGCCGGATTGTTCCTGCTTTTGTTTCTCAGGATCGTTGGTGGTCAGGTCCGGCGAAATGCGATCCCACGTCTGGCCGTGATCGCGTGAACGGAATAAAAATTGTGCGCCGATATAAATTGTTCCCTTCTCGTTAGGCGAAAGTGCGATCGGCGTATTCCAGTTGAACCGCAGTTTCTCGTTGTAATTCGGTCGTGGCTTGATGTCGCGAGCCTCATGGGTGTTGCGATTAACCCGGCCGATCTCGCCGCCCTGGTACTCCGCGTAGATGTAGTCAGCGTCAGCCGGGTCTTGGAACATCCAGAATCCATCGCCGTTGAACATGTTTTCCCAACGATGATTAGTGATGCCTCCGGGTACTCCGAGTCGCCCACCCACGAACTATTGTCCTGCAACCCGCCATACACATGATACGGGTCGCTGCCATCGACGCTCACATGATAGAACTGCGACACAGGCAGGTTTTCGCCTTTCCACCATTTGCTGCCGCCGTTGTACGAGTACCACATCCCGCCATCGTCTCCCGAGAATACGACTTGTGAGTTGGTCGGATCGATCCAGACATCGTGCGCGTCCCCGTGGGCGCCTTGAAAACCGCCCACTACCGAAAAGCTCTTTCCGCCGTCCTCGCTAACGATCAATGAACCGTCGGGTTTGAACAGACGGTCTGGGTTTTGGGGGTCAACAATCAGGTTCGCGAAATAGAAAGGACGCCAGACCATCCACTGACTTTTGTCGCGTTTGTCCCACGTCGCGCCGCCGTCGTCCGAGACAAATAACGCGCTCTCCGGCGATTCGACAAACGCGTAAACACGTTGCGATTTCGATGGCGCGATCGCCACCGCCAAGCGTCCATACGGTTTCTTGGGGAAACCTTTGTTAGCCTGCTCAGTAATCTCCGTCCAAGTGTTGCCACCATCGGTCGAACGGAACAATCCACTGGCTGAGGGCGCCGTCGGAACCGCGCCGCCCGAGCGGTATTCCCAGCCTTTACGCCGGAAATCCCACATCGCGGCAAACATGATGTCGGGATTGCTCGGATCGATCTTCACATCGGTGCAACCGGTCGAAAGATTTGCGCCTTTGAGGACTTGTTGCCACGTCTTGCCGCCATCGGTTGTTTTATACAAACCACGGTCGGGCGAATCACTCCACAATGCGCCGGGCACCGCGGCGAATACCGTGTCGCTGTTTCTTGGATCAACCGCAATCCGTCCGATGCGTTCCGATTTCTCGAGGCCAGCGCGCGACCATGTTTCGCCGCCATCGGTGGACTTGTAGATTCCGTCCCCAATGGAAACGCTGTTGCGCGTCCACGTTTCACCAGTGCCGATCCAAACGTTTTTAGAATTCTTCGGGTCAAGCGCGATCGCGCCGATCGATTGCACCGCTTGCTCGTCAAATATCGGGTGATACCGCGTTCCGCTGTCGTCGGATTTCCAAACGCCGCCACTGGCCGAACCCACAAAGAGCGTGATCTTGCCCGACGGCTCGCGCACTCCCGCGATGCTAGAGATCCGTCCGCTCATTGCCGCTGAGCCGATGTTCCGCGCCCCGAGCCCGGAAATGCTCGACGAATTAAATGGAGCGTCAGCTCCGTAAACAGGAATGGCACAAAGAAAAAGCGATGCGAGAACGCATCGCACAATGGTAGGGACGCCGCGCTGCGGCGTCCGGACGGCGCAGCGCGCCGTCCCTACCGTAACTGTGGGCCTGTCCTCACGTCGCTTTTGGTGATTAAATATCTTCATCTATTGTTCAGCGCTGTGGTTGGGGAATATTTATTTGGCCGGGGAAATGAAATATCGTGTCGTCCACCGGCACGTTGGCTTCCACTTTATCGACGACGACCACTTGTTTGTCGGGTGAGCCCTTGGGTCCGACTGCAATTGACGTCGGAATAAATACGCCGCCGGCTTTTTCGTAATCGCCGAGATCCGTTTCGACTTCCTCGTACGCCCCGTGTCGCACTCGTTGCGTCACGATTCGAATCTCAAGAAAGTGATCAGGATCCAAATAGACAAAACTGACGTCGCCGTTCTTTCGTACAACTTTCAGTTTGTGCGCAGGCGTTCCATCGACATCCTCAGTTCCGAGATATTCCACAGTGCTGCCCTTTGTTTTCCAATCGACCAATGGGCCATCGATCTCGGCATCTTCCACCAGCGATTTCACATCGTCAGCCGACATGCGCTCGGGATCTTTGCGCCCGAAAAACGGCGAAACCTTCCATCCGTCCTTGCCGTCATATGCCTCAATCTGCGTCATCCCCTGGAGCGACGCCTCGGTGCGCACTTCATCTGGACGCTTTTTTGTTTGGAGATAGCCGAGCTCGATCTGTCCTTGTATGGGCACCAGCAATTTACCGGTTGAGCGCAGTGTTTGGAGGCTGTTCAGCGCGGCCGCGCCGCCCTTGGCCTCGATGTTCTTGGCAACGAGTTCGTCGACAGTCGGCTGATTCGTTCCCTGCGCGAAAATTACCGGAGCGCTGAGCGCGGCGACGATGAGAGAATTTATGAAACGCAAATGCATAGAAGGTTTGGAGTTAGATGTGAGACAGTGAAGTGCCACGGATATTCAAACGAAGTCGGAAGGCAAATGCATGGAGCAATTACTCGTGGCGCAAAGCAACCATTGGATCGATTTTCATTGCGCGGCGGGCTGGAAGATAACAGGCGAGCAGCGCAACACCGACGAAAAGCGCAGCGACGCCGCCGAAGCTGAGCGGGTCGGTCGGTTTCACCCCGTAAAGTAAACTTGCCATCAAATGGGACACGATCACTGCGCAAACAATGCCAATGGCGGCTCCCGCAACTGCGAGTTGAAATCCTTGCTGTAGAATAACGCGCAGGATGTTCTTCTTTTGTGCGCCCAGTGCCAGCCGAATACCGATCTCACGGGTGCGTTCTGTAACCAGGTAGGAGATCACTCCGTAAACGCCTATCGACGCAAGCAGCAATGCCGTCAGTGCAAATAATGCGATTACTTCCAGGGAGAAGCGCCGCTGCGACAGCGAAGCTGAGACGGTTTCGGTTAACGTTTGCGCACCGAATACTGGAAGCGTCGAATCCAACGCCTGCACCTGGGTGCGAACTTCATCCGCAATCCGCGCCGTGTTGAGATGGCCGCGCAACAATATTGCCAAATGTTTCGCACCGGTCTGGTACAGGTTCAGATAAAGTTGCGGCACGTCAGCTTGCGCGAGCGATTCTGTCCGCGCATTTGCGATGACACCAACCACGGTAATCCACGGAGCACCGGGTCTCGTTGATTTAAACCGCTTGCCTAAAGCATTCTCGTTAGGCCAATAAGTGCGCGCAAATGCCTCATTCACCACTGCCACTTGCGGCGCCGTGTCGTTGTCAAATTCATTAAACAAACGGCCACGAACCAGCGTTAGTCCAAGCAAGTGAAAGTAACCGGGCGTAACTCTGGCTCGTTGCACAACGGTCGGCTTTTGTTGATCAACTTTTTGCCCTTCAAACGTCACATAGACGTGCCCCTCAAGGACGTTGAGTTCGTGCCCGGTTTGGTCGAGCGGAATAGTCGCTGGATCACCGATCGCGACTTCTTCTACACCCGGCAAACTCGCGCAACGCCGAATGAGTTCCCGCACGAACGGCGCTTCCTGCGAAGCCGTCGCGTATTTGTCGACGCTCGCGTCGTTGGGATAAGGCATCCTCGTCCGGACCGTCAACACGTTGCGCGTGTTGAACCCTGTCCTCACATTTAGCAAATCCCAAAAACTGTGTAGCAGGAGAGCCGCAGCAATCATCAGAACCAAAGACAGAGCGAACTCAGTAATCACCAGTCCGCGCCGCGTTCGCGCGCGCTGAGCCGAACCCGCTGAGCCCTGGCCTTCCTGTTTCAATGCCTGTTGCAAGTCCAGTCGGCTGGCTTGGAACGCCGGAGCGAGACCAAAAATTACGCCCGATAAAACAGAAACGCAGACGGCAAAAAGCAGAACAGTCCAGCTGATCGAGATTTCATTGAGCCGCGGGAGATCGTCCGGCACGAATCGCAGCAGAAGATCTTTCAGAGCGAATAAAATCGCCACGCCTGCTACTCCGCCGAGCAAGGAAAGGAGCAAACTTTCCGTCAGCAATTGTCGCATCAGCCGCGCCTGACTTGCACCGAGTGCCTGGCGAAGCGCCATTTCGCGTCCGCGCGCACTGGCTCGAGCAAGCAACAGGTTCGCGATGTTTACACAGCTAATCAGAAGAACCAGTCCGACTGCGGCAAACAGCAAAACCACAGACTGCCGAACGTTGCCAACGATCTTATCTTTCAGCGGCACCAACTGAATCCGCCATGCATTTTGCTCCGGATAATCCGCTGAAAATTGTTTTTGTAACGAATCGGCAAGTGCGTCTATCCGTTTCTGCGCCGCTGCAATAGTCAATCCAGGTTTAAGTCGTGCAATTGCTGTGGGCAGATTTCGTCCGCTGCGTCGTGGATGATCAGCCATTGGCGCGCCGTAAAAACTGGTCGCCGCCCAGATCTCGATGTTCCTTTCTTCTGCCGTTCTTCCTGGGGCATCAAAACCGGGAGGCATTACGCCGACGATACGATAGAGGTCGGTATCCATTCGCACGCTCCTATCCAGAATGTGTGGATCGGCGCCGAACGCTCGTTTCCAGAGGCTATCGCTGATCACAATTTCCCCAACAAATCCCGGCGAATGATCGCGCGGATTGAAACCCCGACCTAACTGCGGCTTCACTCGCAGCAATTCAAAATAATTCGGCGCGACAATTAACAAGCGAACCCGCGCAGGTTGTTCCGATCCTGTGAGATTATTTTCGTCAAACCATGTGGGCGACACGTACTCGAAAATTCCAGAACGCTGCAGATCCTCCCATTCTGGTTGAGACATTCCGACGTCGCGCGCACCGAGGCCTCGAAGGTCGTCCTGAATGGTTACCAATTGTTCGGGCTGCCGGGTACGGCAAAGGCCTTAAAAGCGTGGCATCAACGACAGTGAAAATGGCCGTTGTGGCTCCAATGCCGAGCGCGATTGTCATTACGGCGATTAAAGTGAACCCTGGCCATTTCCGGAGCTGGCGCAGAGCGAATTTGAGATCGTGCATGTCACTCCGCGCGTAGCGCCTGAATTGGATCAACGTGTGCGGCTCGTCGTGCGGGGACCAGACACGCAATCAGAGCGATCGCCGCGAGCAATATCGTTGAGGCCGCAAGCAGCACCGGATTGTGCGCTGAAACTTCGTAAAGCTGCGTTGTCAGGAGACGGCCAAGGGCGAAGGCCGACACAATTCCGATCGCCAGCCCAATAACCACTGGTCTCATTCCCTGGTTCACAACCAAACGCAGGACGTCGCGCGTTTGCGCGCCGAGTGCCATCCGCACTCCGATCTCGCCGGTGCGTTGCTCGACAGTGTATGCCACTGCGCCATAGATCCCGATTGCTGCGAGCAACAAAGCAATGCCGGCAAAAATTCCGAGTAGCCAGGTCATCAGCCGAGTCTGGCCGACGGCTTGTGCGATGATTTTCTCCATTGATTGTGGCAGCGCGATTGCAAGACCCGGATCAATAGTCGCCAGCGTTGATCGCACCAATTTTGTGACGGCGTCCTCTCTTAAATTGCTGCGCACTACAATCGTCGGGAAGGGAAAGTTCTCCTGCGCCCAGGGACGATAAAATTCCATGTCGTCAGGCTCGTTGACCTTTCGCGAGCGAACGTCGCCGACGATGCCGACGATCTCGCACGGCGTGCCGGAACTCGTGACCAAAAGGGTTTTGCCGATCGGATTTTCGTTGCCGAAAACCTTCTTCGCCCCTGACTGACTGATGAGAACGACGTTCTGATGATCGGCGGTATCGTGCTCATCGAAATCGCGTCCCGCCAGAACAGGAATGCCCCAGGTCTTGAAATAACCGGGCGAAACGTCGTGGCTTGGGGCCGTCGCCCGCTTGTCCACCGGCAAGACCTCGCCATCAGCGCGCGAATAAAGCGTCGCGTTAGCGCCGCCGGGCAGCAGCGGAATATCACCGCTGACAGCGACATTTTGAAAACCTGGAACCGCGCGCAACGAGGCGAGCAAATGCTCTACGAAACGCTGCCGCGTCCCGAGATCAGAGTATTGTGTTGTCGGTAAAGTGACGAAGCCAATCCAAACATTTCTGTACTGGTAGCCGACATTTTGCTGATTGAGACGCACAAAACTCGTGATCAGCAATGCGGCGCCGGCGAGCAGCGTCACCGAGAGCGCCACTTGCGCGCCGACGAGGATTTTTCGGAAGCGCTGTTGCCTCACGCTGCCGGTCATTCCGCGGCCGCCTTCCTTAAGTCCATCTACCAGATCGGCGTGCGAGCTTTGAAGCGCAGGATAGATTCCCATCAGCAGCCCGGTCAAAATCGACAATGCAACTGTGAAACCGAGCACCGGAAAAGAGAGGTTAACGCGTGTGTTGGGATCGAACGGCAAAAAATTCGCGGCCATTTTCGGGACGAGCGGGACCAACTGCCAGGCGAACACGGCGCCGACGATTCCAGCGAGAAAACTAACGAGCAAACTCTCAAATACGAACAGCCGCACGATACTGGTGCGGGACGCGCCAATCGCCATTCGCAACGCGATCTCACGGCGGCGGCCGCTGAACCGGACCAACAGCAGATTTGCAACGTTGCTGCAGGCGATGAGCAAGACAAAACCCACCGCGGCGAACAGCGTCGCAAACGCGGGGCGCAAATTTCCGCTCATGTCCTCCGGAAGCGTCTTTAGCGTCGTAGTCAACCCGCTATCGATCTTGCCCGGAAATTCACCGCGATAGCTTTGATCTAGCGCAGCTAACGCGCCTCGCGCTTGTTCTACGGCCATTCCCGGCTTCAACCGGCCTACGACACGCAAAAAGGTAGTGCCGCGCATCATTCGCTCGTGCGTAAAACCGGGAATCACGTACGGCTTGGTTGTCCAGACCTCGGCGTTCGGACCGACCCAGGCAAACGGCAGGTTCGGCAACACGCCAACAATCGTGTGCGCCAAGCCGTCAAGCGTGATGCTCCGGCCAAGGACGTTCGGGTCCCCGCCCATTCGTTTCCGCCAGAAATTTTCCGTGACCATTGCCACATCCGCGCCTTCCTCTTCGTTAGGCAAAAAGTTGCGGCCACGAATCGGACGCACACCGAGCGTGTCGAAATAGTTCGACGTCACTCTGCCACCGAATAGTTGCACAGCGTCGCCAAGTCCCGTCAACGTGAACGCAAACACGTTTTCGGCAGCAAGGTCGTCGCAAATTGTCTGGCCGGCGCGATAATGCTGAAACCGCGGTAGCGACAGAGGAAGGTCGATCAGTTTACCATCCGGCGCGTTGGAAAAGAAGTGCACAACGCGCCGCGGTTCTTTAAACGACAGACCCCGCAGGAACAAATCGTTGATCAGGCTGAAGATTGCCGTGTTTGCGCCGATTGCGAGCGCGAGCGTAATCACAGCGATGATGGTGAATCCCGGCGTTTTCGTCAGGGTCCGAAATGCGTATTTGAAGTCGGAGATCATAAGAATTCCTTATTATCCGTTAGGCGATTTATGATGGGGAGCGCGGGCGCCCCGCCAAAAACCTACGATCGATTGAAGGTCTGTGTGTCTTGCACGGGTTCGAATCGTGTCGCGCGAGGCGCACGACACAGCGGGCGAGGCGCCCGCGCTCCCCAGAAGTTGTCGCATCCTTTTCATTCGGCACGAAGAGCAATAACGGGATCAACCCGCGCACGCTCGGCGCGCGGGTAGCCAACACGCGATCATCACCGCGATGCCGAGCACAATCGCCGCGCAAATACACGCGATCAGATTTGGCGCCGGCATTTCGGCCCACTGATTTTTAACCAGGCGCACCACTCCGTAAGTCGCGAGCGCGCCGGCAGTGAAGCCTAACGAAAGCAACACTGCGCCTTGCCGCGCGACGAGCTGAATGATCTGGCGCGCGGTGGCGCCAAGCGCGCTGCGGATGCCGAACTCGCGTTCGCGTCGGGCGACCTGGAGCGCGAGCAGACCATACAAACCCACGGCAGCGAGAACGAGCCCCACGAGTCCGAATGATGAGACCAGAATGAAAATGAATCGCTCGGTCGTACGCGAGCGCGCGGCTGCATCCTGCAGCGAGACAAAGTTGTATGCGGCGAGATTCGCATTCGCACGCGCGAGCGCGGCGCGGATCGTCGACTCGTTCACCGAACGGCCATCGGTGTGCAGAACGAAGGTGATGTCTTCAAGCGGTGTCGTAGCGTGCACGAGCATTTGCGCGAGCGGCCGCGCGATCATGCCGAGCACTTCACCGTCGCGCGGATCCGCGATGGCTTTCATGTCGCTGACAACGCCGACAATCGTGAACCAAGGACGAATTCCATCGAGTCGCCCCCAGCGAATGCGTTTACCAATCGGTGAATCGTTAGGCCAAAACTTTTTCGCAATACTTTGGCTGATGATACAGACGAGCGGCGCGTCGGCAGTATCGCTCGCGTTGAAATCGCGGCCCTGTAACAACGGCTCCCCCATGCTCCGGAAATACCCGGGCACTGGAATGCGCGAGTACGCGGTATAGGTCCCGCGCGGCTCCGGTGCGGGCGCGCCTTCCGCGTTGAATGGTATCAATGTCCACGGCGCATCCATGGGCGACGGCGACACGACGGTGGCGGATTTGACTCCGGGCACTTGCCGCAGTTGAGCGAGCGAAGTTTCGAGCGCGCTCTGTTTCGCAGCGGCGCTGGGGAAGAATCGATCGGGAACGGTGACGCTAAAGGCGAGGCGGTCTTTCGTCTCGAAGCCCCATGGCTCGTCGATTACCTTCCGGAAATATTGTGTCGCGGTGACGCTCGCTGTCAGAAGCGCAGCGGCAATCGCGAGTTCGATCACAACGAAGGAACCGAGCAATCTTCGCGCGCTGCGATCGAGTGTCGCGCCGCGTGATGTTACGCTCATTGCACCGCGCAAATCTGTGCGCGCTGCACGAATCGCAGGCAGCAATCCAAAACCCAAACCAACCAGCGTCATTATACCGGCAGCAAAGGCGAACACAGGCAGGTCGAGGCGGGCCGCGTAGTCGAATTCGCGCATCGCGCTGCCGGTCGCGTCCGCACCTTCCGGACTCAATGCGAACAGCGTTGGCGTGATCCAGAGTGCGATCAGCAAACCCAGCGCGGTTCCGACCAAAGCGAGCAAAAGGGCCTGGATGAGTTGCTGCCGAACAAGTCGTCGCCTGCTCGCGCCGAGAGCGGCGCGCAAGGCAAATTCCCCTTCCCTGTCGATCACGCGGGCGAGCAGCAGACCAGCGAAATTCGCCGCTGCGATCAGCAGCGCACAAACTGCGGCACCGACAATAACCAGAATTTTCGGCCGCAAATCCATCACAAAACTTTCGCGCAACGGTGGGATGTAAGCGGCGCGGACGTTCGCCGGATTCGGATCGTCGCGATTAATCCTGGCGCACATGCGCTTTACAGCTTCTTCTGCTTTCATCGGCGTGATGCCGGGTCGGAGTCGCGCGGCGCCATACAGATAATGATTATTGATCATCACCGGGTTGTTAGGCTCGAGCGCAAGCGGCAACCATAAACTCGCGCGATACGGATGCCGAAATGCTTTTGGCATTACGCCGATGATTGTCCGCGGTGTTCCATCGATCACGATCGTGCTGCCGAGCACGTCGCGACGTGAATTAAGCGTGTTGCGCCAAAAGTCGTCGCTGATGATGACGACGTTCGCTGCTTTATCGCTCCCCTCTTGTGTAGTGAAGTTGCGGCCCTGCGACAGCGGTAATCCGAGGACATCAAAAAAGTTGTAGGTGACAAGCGCGGCGGGGACGGTTTGAGCTGGTGAACCAGCCTTTGCACTAACGACTGATGCGCCGCCGGTTCCACCGGCCACATCTTCGAAAATATCGCGCCCGAACTCCTTGAACCGCGCAACCGTGCGGTCGCTCAGGTTCAACGTCCCGGAACGCGCGCCATTTTCATCCTGGGCTTCGTAGATCCTAACGAGTCGTTCCGCATTCGGGAAGGGCAACGGGCGCAGGAGCACACCTTCGACGACAGAGAAGATCGCGGTATTTGCACCGATCCCCAGCGCGAGCGTCAGAACCGCGACCAGAGTGAACGCCGGAGATTTGGCCAGTGTCCGGAGCGCATATTTGAAGTCGGAGATCATAATGATTCGTTACAATTCGTTAGGCGATCATGATGGGGAGCGCGGGCGCCTCGCCCGCTGTTTTTGGCGCCCCGCCAAAAAACCTACAGCCGTCTGAATGTCCGTATCGCTTGCAGACGCTGAAATCGTGTCGCGCGAGGCGCACGACACAGCGGGCGAGGCGCCCGCGCTCCCCAGAAGTTGTAGCAGCGTTTTCATTCGGCTCGGAGGGCAATAACAGGATCAACACGCGCTGCCCGGCGGGCTGGGAGCCAGCAAGCAAGAAACGCAACGCCGGCAATAAGCGTAGCAATTGAAGTAAAAGTAATCGGATCCCACGCGGCGACGCCATAAAGCATGCTGCTCAGAAAACGCGTTGCCATGAATGCGCCGAGCAGCCCGATCGCCATGCTGATTGCGACCAGCAGCATCGCCTGGCCAACGATCAACCGGAAAATGTTCGATTGCGCAGCGCCGAGTGCGATCCGGATTCCGATTTCGTTTGTGCGTTGCGAGACGGAATAGGCAAGCACGCCGTAAATTCCAATCGCCGTCAGAAGCAGCGCAGTTCCTGCGAAGATCGATAATAGCAACGCGTTGAAGCGCGGCTTGGCCAGCGTTCGCGACATGTATTCGTCGAAGACGCGAACGTGAGTGAGCGGAACATCGCGATCGAGCGAGGCGAGCTGATCGCGCACGGCGGTGGTAAGGGCGGCGGGATCAGAGAGGCTGGTGCGCGCTACGACAAAGACGAGGTTAATCGGAATTTGCGTGGCCGGGACGTACATTTCCGGCGTGAAATCTTTCTGGAGCGAAAGATGTTTCACGTTCCCAACAACGCCGACGATCTCACGCATCTTGGGCTTGTCATCGCCGACGCCCCAGCCGGGCTGAATGTGTTTGCCGACCACGTTTTGCCCCGGAAAAAATTTCTGGGCAAAGCGCTCATTCACTATGACGACGGGAAGCGAGTCAAATTTGTCCGTTTCCTTGAAAACTCTGCCCTGCAAAAGCGGGATGCCCATTGTCTGGAAATAATCCAGGCCGGTGATGCGCATGGGAGCGTCGTTCCGTTGTCCTTCCGGCAGCGGATGCTCTTCCATGTCGAAATCAGTCGTTATGTTACTTCCAGTCAGCGGCAGAGGCAGGATGATGCTGGCGGAATTGACTCCGGGAATGGCTCGGAGTTTCGCAAGTAATTGATCAAAAAATGCGTTCACATTCGCTGGTCGCGGATAGGATGCCTCCGGCAAATTGACGCGCGCAGTGAAAAGATTTTCGGTGCGCAGACCGGTCTGGACGCGACCAAGTCGGGCGAATGTTTGAATCAATAAACCGGCACAAACCAGCAGAATCAGTGCGAGCGCGATCTCCCCCATGACGAGCCCATTGCGGAGACGATGCTTGTGTTCGCCTCCAGTGCCGATTCGCGCACCTGTCTTAAGTGCGCTGTTAAGATCGACACGCGACGCGTGCCACGCCGGAACCAATCCGAAAATAACGCCGGTACCGATCGAAACGAGTAGAGTGAAGGCGAGAACGGCGCCATCAAGTTGGATCGCGCCGATGCGTGGGATATTTTGCGGCACGGTCACGATGAGCGCCTCAGTTCCCCACTTCGCGATCAACAGACCGAGGAAACCGCCAATTCCCGCAAGCAACAAACTTTCCGTGAGTAATTGACGAATGATTCGCCTGCGACTCGCGCCCAGCGCCGCCCGCAAGGCGATCTCCTTTCCGCGCACGGACGCGCGTGCGAGCATCAGATTCGCAACGTTGGCATTGGCGATTAGCAATACGCAAACAACCGCACCGAAGAGCACGTAAAGCGCGGTGCGCACGTCCCCAATCAGCTCATCGCGAAAGCGGAGCGACGGCGAGACCAAATTTCGTGTTCGTGTCCGGATATTGTTTTTCCAACGCAGCCGCGATCGTTCGCAGATCGGCTTCGGCCTGCGCCACGTTCACGCCCGGCTTAAGGCGGCCAAAGGCCAAAAGCATGTGGTTGCCGCGCTGTTCTGTGTTCGGCTTCGTTCCGTCCGCGGTCGCTGCGTCCTCCGCAGACGTGACGTACATTTCGGTGGCCGGCGTTTCGAAAGGAAATTGAAATCCGCGCGGCATGATTCCGATGACGGTGTAGGAATGGCCCTGAATGCGCAGTGTGCGACCGATCGCGGCCTTATCGCCATTAAAGAGCCGCATCCACAAATCGTGAGTGAGAATAACCTTGAATCCTCCCGGTCCGCCTCCGGCTTGTTCATCCTCGCGAACAAACGCACGGCCGATCGCCGGCTTCACGCCAAGGACGTCGAAGAATTCCGCACTGACCTTTAACCCCTGGACATTTTGCGCACCTTGTTCATTTACGAGCGCGTAACTGCCACCGCGATAGCTCGACATGGAGTCGAAGGTCCGGTTTTGATTTCGGAAATCGAAGAAGTCCGGATAAGAAAGCGCGTTGAACTGGTGGGATCTGTCCGGGTCCTTCAGATTTGTGCTGCCAATAGCAACAAGCCGATCTGGCGACGGAAACGGCAGTGGCTTTAACAACACCGCGTTGACCACGCTGAAAATGGCGGTGTTTGCGCCGATACCAAGCGCCAGCGTGACCACCGCGACAACAGTAAATCCCGGCGATTTGCGAAGCTGGCGAAAAGCGAGTTTTAAATCATTCATGTCACTCGGTGCGCAGAGCGTCCATTGGATCGACGCGCGAAGCTCGCCACGCCGGGATCACGCAGGCGCACAACGCCACAAAGCCAAGAAGGCAGACGCCGGCGGAGAAGCTGGATAGGTCGAGCGGACTAATTTCAAACAGCAGGCTTGAAAGAGTGCGTGTCAGAGCGAGCGCCGCGCCGACCCCGAGAAGCGATCCTGCTGCAGCGAGAACGAAGCCTTCGTGCAGCACGCCGGAGATGACGCGCCCTCGCGTCGCGCCAAGCGCGATCCGAATGCCGAATTCGCGAGTTCGTTGCGACGTGGTGTAGGAAATCACGCCATAAATGCCGATCGTCGCGAGCAGCAGGCCGAGAGCCGCGAACGTCCCCAGGAAGAAAAGCGTGTAACGCCGCGGAGCGACCGATGTCGCGAGCATTTCCTCGACGCTACTGATTTCCTGCACCGGCTCGTTAGGCCGGATGCGGTGAATGCTATCGCGGAGAGCACTTCTTAGGCCGATCGAATTTCCATCGCTACGGACGAGAAGATTCAGCGCCGACATGTCGTGATACGTTTCGTCCTGAAGATATGGGAGATAAACCGCGGGCGCGGTCGGACCATCCAGGCTCCCGTGCTTCATGTTACCCACAACGCCGACTATTTCGCGCACACGCGGCACGTCGTTGCTCGTTCGCCGGCCGGCCCCGGTGTAGTTAATTCCGATACGTTTCCCGATTGGATTTTCGCCGGGCCAGAATTGCCGCGCAGCTTCTGTGTTGATGATGGCAACCGCGGGCGCAGCGGCGTTGTCGTGTTCGTTGAAAAGGCGACCGGCGAGCACAGGATCGCCAACAGTTTGGAAGAATTCCGCGCTGACCCAGGAGCCTTCGATTGTCGGCAAACGTGCGGGATCGTTCGCGCGATCTTCAAACATCACCGTCGCGACCGCAGCATCGCGACCAGGCCGCCAATCGGACAATGCGACTGAACGGACGCCGGGCAGCGACGACGCTTCTCTCAGAACGCGTTGCCAGAATGGCACATTCTTCGCCGCGTATTGGCGAATGCCGTCCGGATCATTTGGCGGCGAATCGCTTCGTAGATAAACGCGAAGCAAAGATTGCGCTTGGAAACCGGGATTCACGTGCATGACGCGCCAGAAACTGTGCAGCAGCAGGCCAACGCTGATGGTCAGCACAAGCGAACACGCGATCTCCGCAACAACGAGGGCCGATAGGGATGACCGGCGGCGGCCGCCTGTCGCCAAATCCCGTGAATGAAACGCGGAAGAGAGATCGAGGCGCGAAAAGTTCAACGCTGGTATCCAGCCGAAGAGCACCGTGGTCGCGACGGTAATCACCAGCGTGACCAGCAGCGCCGGCGCGTTCAAGTGCACCGCATCGAGTCGCGGCAGCGGGAGACTCGGAATTGTCGTTAATATGCGAAGAAGGCTCCACGCGAGCGACAGGCCAGCGGTGCATCCGATGGCGCTCAGCAGCATGGCTTCGATTATGAGCTGTCGACCAATTTGCACGAAGCTCGCGCCGAGGCTCAAGCGCAGCGCCATTTCGCCCTGGCGTTTTACGGCACGCGCAAGGAGTAACGCGGCCACGTTGATGCATGCGACGATCAGGATCAGCGCCGCTGCGGCTTGTGTGGCAAACAACGGTACGCGCACGTTTCCGACCAGGTCATCTTTAAGCGGGACCAATTGCACACGGACGTCGCCTGCTTGTTCCGGTGCGCGACGCAAGATCGCGGTCAGATCTTCCTCTGCCATCGCTGGAGTTACGCCAGGCCTGAGCTCACCGACGATGCGCAAAAATTTATTGCTACGCCACTGCATAAATGGCCAGCTCGGATTCGTGGTCAGCTTCGGCCAAACATCTGTGTCGGGAAAAAGATCGGACATCGGCGGAAGCACGCCGATGATCGTAACGCTGTCGTCTTGCAGCCGAATCGTGCGGCCGATGACATGTGGATCGCCGCCAAGCTGATTTTTCCAGAAGCGATACGACACGACCATCGAGTCGTTTTCCAGATAGGTGTACTCGCGCGGCTCATACAATCGGCCGAGATATGCATGGACACCAAGCGTCGCGAAAAAATCTTCCGATATGCCAGTGCAAGTGACGAGTTTTGGCTCGCCCTCGCCCGTCCAGGTAAACGTGAACCGCGGCAGGTATTCAGCGACATGCGTAAACGATCGATTCTGGTCGCGGTAGTCGAGGTAATCGGGACCGGACGCAGCGCTTTGTCGTTGCCCCGCAGACTCAGAGCTCGCCCAGATTGCATAGAGGCGAGCGGAATTCGCGTATGGCAACGGTTGGAACAGAATATTCTGCACGACGCTGAAAATGGCGGTGTTTGCACCGATCCCGAGCGCGAGCGTCAGGACGGCGACCAAAGTGAAGCCGGGCGATTTGCGCAGCTGCCGAAGAGCAAATTTTAGGTCGCTCATATTATTCTGCGCGCAGCGCGACGATCGGATCGACGCGTGTTGCGCGACGGGCTGGTATAAGACAGGCAAGCAGAGCGGCGATGGCGAGAGCTGCAGCGGTAACGGCAATCAAAAGAGGATTATGCGGCGAGATTTGGTAAAGCTGAGCCGCGATGAGATGACCCGCGCCAAACGTGGCGGCAAGGCCGATTACCAACCCGAGCAAAACCGGATTCATCCCTTGTTTCACCACAAGCCGCAAAACATCTGTGACCTGCGCGCCGAGCGCCATGCGCACTCCGATTTCGGACGTTCGTTGTTCGACCGTGTAAGCGACCGCGCCGTAAATTCCGACGATCGCGAGCAACAACGCAACACCGGCAAACGCGCCGAGCAATCCCATCGTCAACCGTTGTTGACCGAGCGACTGCCTAACGATTGCATCGAGCGTGTCTGGTTGCAGAATTGGCATTTCCTTGTCGATCTTGTCGAGCGCGCCGCGGACGATTGCCTGCGCAGCGTCCGGTTTCATCGAAGTGCGCACGAGGACATTGAAAAATGAGAAACTGCGTTGCGGCCACGGCCGGTAAAATTCGACATCGTTTGGTTTCGCAAGCTGTCGTGACCGCACATCGCCAACGATGCCGATGACTTCAGCAGAAAGGCCGGTGCCGTTATCGACGCCGAAGAAAATTTGTCGACCGAGAGGCATCCTCGTTCGGGAATAATTTCTTTGCCGTCGAGTTACTCAAAATGACAACCAGGGGCGAATCGGATTTGTCGTGTTCATTGAAATCGCGTCCGGCCAGAAGCGGAATGTTGAGAAGGTGAAAATATCCCGGTGAAACACTGCGTGTTAAACCGAGCGGGCGTTGAACAACCGGTAACGGATTTCCGTCCACTCGCGCGTACGGAGTCTGCGAATAATTACCGCTCATCGGGACCGCTTCGGTCGTCGCGACATTTTCAACGCCGGGCGCGGTTTTCAATGCATCGAGCAGATGCTGCACAAAATTACCGCGCGCCGAGCTATCGGGATATCGTGCTGCAGGCAATCCAATCGCGCCCGCCCAAACGTGGTCCGATCGGAAACCCGTTGCTTGATTGCTCAATCGAATGAAGCTCGAAACGAGCATCGCCGCCGCTGCGAGCAAGATCATCGACAACGCAACTTGAGCCGAGACGAGTCCGCGGCGAAATCGATGTTGGCCGCGACTTCCGCTAACGGAGCGTCCGCTCTCTTTCAAACCTTCAACCAGATCGCCGCGCGAACTTTGCCACGCCGGATAAACTCCCATGACAAGTCCCGTCATCAACGAAAGCCCGAGCGTGAACAGAAGCACCGGCAAATGCAGAGTGATCCCGCCTTCCAGTGGGACGTTATCGCCGGCGATTTTCGGAACGATTTCGATAACCCAAAGCGCGAGAAGCAATCCAATAACGCCGGCTATGACGCTGATAGTCGTGCTTTCGAGCACAAAGAGCCGCACGACACTGCGGCGATCGCCACCGAGCGCCATTCGCATCGCGATTTCGCGGCGTCGCCCACTAAAGCGAACGAGCAAAAGGTTCGCAACGTTGCTGCACGCAATCAGCAAAACCGCGCCGACGGCGATGAGCAACGTCACGAAAGCCGGCCGCAGGTCGCCGGTTGCATCTTCGTTCGCGCCGACGAGCACTGACGTCCATGTCGAATCGGCTGCTTCTCCGTGCTCCTCGCGATAACTTTGCTCGAGCGCCGGCATCGCAGCTTGCGCTTGTTGCATCGTGACGCCGGGCTTCAATCGGCCTATGCAACGCATGAAACTGTAGCCGCGCATGATGCGCTCTTTCGTCGCGTTTGGATTATCGAACGGCGTCGCGATAAAGACCTCGGAGTCGCGGCCGAACCACGAGATCGGCAGGTTCGGCAAAACGCCAACGATCGTGTGAGCCACATCGTTCAGTGCAATGCTTCGCCCGATTACGCCTGGATCGGAGCCCAGGCGTTTGCGCCAAAAACTTTCCGTCACAAGTGCGACGTTGTCTTTCATTTCTTCCTGTTGAAGAAAGTTGCGGCCAAGAATCGGATGGATGCCTAACAAGTCGAAATAATTGGCGGTGACGTTTGCGCCGAGCACTTGCACCGGCTCGCCTGAGCCAGTGAGGATGTAGCCGTTATTCCAATCGGCAGCGACCGCGGTGAAAACATTTTGTCCGTCGCGATAATGCCAGAATTTCGGAATCGAAAATGGAAGTTGGTGCAGATCGCGCTCTTTCGCTTCGCCGTAAACATGAACGATATTTTTCGGCTCGCGGAACGGAAGCCCACGCAGAAACAAATCGTGAATCAAACTGAACACGGCAGTGTTCGCGCCGATCCCGAGCGCCAGCGTTAGCACAGCGATCAAAGTAAACCCCGGCGATTTGCAGAGCTGGCGAAAAGCGAAAACGAATGTCGTTTAACATGGAAGTGATTCCGCCATCTGGTTCATTCGGTTCGCAGCGCCACGATGGGATCGACGCGCGTGGCGCGGCGGGCTGGCACGCAGCAGGCGATCAGCGCGACAGTTAAAAGTGAAAACACGGCGATCAAGACAGCCCCGGCATCGATGGCGCCGACGTTGTAAAGCAACGACATCAACGCGCGGCCCGCAGCGACTGCACCGATCAGTCCGATTGCGATGCCAATTGCCATCAACGACATGCCCTGGCTGAGCACGAGCTTGAAAATACTTGTGCGCTCCGCGCCGAGCGCCATGCGAATGCCCAGTTCGCGAGTGCGTTGTGTCACCGTGAGCGCCATCACGCCGTAGAGGCCCACGCTCGCAAGCACTAGCGCGAGCACGGCAAACGCGCCTAACAACACCATCACCAAACGGCGCGTCGCCAAACTTGAAGCGATGGCTTCGTCCATGGTCGTGATGCGGCCGATCGGCTGGTCCGCATCGAGCGATTCCACTTCACGCTTCACCGCGGCCACAATGGGAGCGATGTCGCGCAAGCCTGTACGAACATGCAGCTGGTTTTCCGGCTGTGGGTCCTGCGATGCCAACAAATACTCCTGCACCAGATGCAGCGATTCCACATTCAACTCGCCGGGAGCTTCATTGCGCGTTCGAGGGACAACGCCAACGATCGTCATCGGCGGCGCATGCTCATCTAGTGTGTCGTTGTCATCGATGTGCTGTCCGACGGGATCTTTTCCTGCAAAATATTTTTGCGCGAATGACTCATCGATGATGATCGAGCGCGAGTGCCCTTTTTCACCGGGCAAATCTTCCGGCCCAAATCCGCGACCGCGAAGAATCGGCATTCGCATGAGGCGAAAGTAATCCGGCGAAACCACACTAGTTTCCGCCGTCGGCCTTTGGTCGGCCGGAACCGGCGGAGTGCCGGTTACATGGAAAAAATTGTCATTTTCAGTGTCGTCGAACGGGCTGTTCGAACTTAAGGCCGCAGCCTCGATTCCGGGAATACTTTGCACGCGCTGTAGCAATTGTTTCCAAAACGCGTCCTTCTGCTCGTTTGTTTTGTACTTCGCGAGTGGCAAGGAGATTTCGAAATTTACAACGCCATGCGGCTCGAAACCGAGCGGCGCGTTCTGCGCGTGCCAGAAGCTTTTTAATGTTAATCCTGCGCCAGCGAGCAGAACAATCGCAAGCGCGGCCTGCATGATCACCAAACCGGACCGCATGCGTTGTCTATTTAAGCCATCGCTTGAGCCGCGACCGCCTGCTTCGTTTAGCGCGAGTGAGATAGAGTCAGAATGGGAGATTCGCCAGGCCGGCCAGACACCGACAAGGATTCCGGCCAGCACAGCGGCGAATGTGGTGAAGGCGAGCACGTGCAAATCGATTTTCGCCTCATGAAACCGCGACACGTTCGGCGGTGTGAGTGCGAGAATCGCATCCATGCACCACACCGTCAGCAAAACTCCGGCAACTGCGCCGATGACCGCGAGCAACGTGCTTTCGACAAGCAGTTGCCGCGCAATACTCCAGCGGCTGGCCCCGAGCGCTGAGCGCACCGCGATTTCTCGGGCGCGAGCCAAAGCACGAGCGAATTGCAGGTTTGCAACATTTGCGCAGGCGATCAACAGCACGCACACCACAGCGGCAACCAGGAGATTCAAGCTGGCGCGATAATCGCCGACTGTTGTTTCAAACAGCGGCCGCAGCCTCACTCGCCGTCCTGCATTGCTTTGCGGATATTTTTTCTCCAGATCGATGGCGATCGCGTTGAGATCGCTGCTCGCCTGCGACATAGACACACCAGGTTTCAATCGGCCAAGGGCCGAAAAACCCTGGTGATAGTCGCGCGCTAGCATCCATGGTTCCTTTGCAATTTCGCTGAGCGGCACCAGCACGTCGGGATTCCGGCCGAATTGAAGTTCAGCTGGGAACACGCCTATGATCTCGCGCTGCAATCCGTCGATCAGCACGCGCCGGCCAAGGACCGACGGCGAAGCACCGAAATCATGACGCCAAAGATTTTCGCTGACGAGTGCGACGTTCGGCGCGCCTGCTATGTCGTCTATGGCGCTTAAGTCGCGGCCAAGCTTCGGCTTGAAGCCGAGCACGGAAAGGAATCCGGAGCTGGCGCGGACACCGCGGAGGCGCTCCGGAGAGCCTTGCCCGGCGCCGACCGAAAAATTGACCGATTCGCGTCTGACAAGCGCGATGTCGGTAAAGCTTTGCTGACCCGCGTGCCAATCGAGCCAGTTCATGTAGCCAACGGCGCCGTTGTCAAAAATGTGTGAGCTCTCGCGGACCACGATCAATTTGTCGGGATCAGGGTACGGCAGCGGTCGCAACAAGACTGCGTTGACCACGCTGAAGATCGCGGTGTTCGCGCCAATCCCGAGCGCGAGCGCGAATACGGCAATCACAGTAAAGCTCGGATTTTTCACGAGCTGTCGAACCGCGTAACGAAGATCGTCTAGCATCCGATTGATCTCCGCGGATTATTCATAACGGAGCGCGGCCACGGGATCGACGCGTGTAGCGCGGCGCGCGGGAATGAAACAGGAAAGCGCCGCAACAATTGTCAGCAGACCGGCGACTGCCAAATAAATGGAAGGATCAAGCGCGTTCACTTTGAAGAGAATGTTTCGCAAAGCAGCCGCAACCAGGACACCCAGCAACAAAGCGGCGGCGCCACCGCCGAGCACAAGTCCGATGACCAACTGCCACGCGCCCTGCGTCATCACCATTCGGAAAATTCGTTTGGCATCCGCTCCAAGCGCCATTCGAATTCCAAACTCCTGTGTGCGCTGGCTCACGGAAAAACTCATCACGCCGTAAAGACCAACCGCGGAAAGAACGAAAGCAACGCCTCCGAAAATTGCGAACAGACTCACCACGATGCGATTGCCGGAAAGACTTTCCTCATGCAATCGAGCGGCTGTGCCTGGAAAATAAATCGGCACGTCCGAATCAAGCTGAGTAATCGCTTTTTTCAGCGCGGGACCGAGTGTTTCCGCGCGCTGGCCTGCGCGTGCGCGAACGAGAACCGTGCAAAATTGAGTGGCGGGTGATGCGCCCAGAATCGGCATGTAGAAGCCGGTAGAATCCGTCTGCTGATCGAACGGTCCCTGCATCAAAGTGTCGGGAACAACACCAACGATTGTTCGCCACGGTTGCGGCTCACCCGGGTTGAAAATGCGGACCTGATGTCCGAGCGCGCTTTGATTGCCCCAATGCTTCCGCGCAAAAGTCGCATTCACTATTGCGACCGGCTGCTTTGTGTCGGCGTCATCAATGGTGAAATCGCGTCCTTCCAAAATCTTTAGGCCAAGTGTCGAAAAATAATTGTCCGACACGGATTCGAAGTTTCCGCGCGGTCGATCGCGGTCCGTTAGATAATTTTGACCGTCAACTTCATACTGACCGCCGCCGGCAAACGTCATTCGAAAGCGATCAGTTAGCGCAGCCGATTCAAACTGCGGATTGGCGCGCAATTCTCGAACGGCGCGTTTGAAAAACTCGCGGCGTCCATCTTCCGTGTAGGCGCCTTCCAACAACGCCATCCGGGCGGTGTAGATGGCGTTCTCGTCGTAACCGTAATCGAGCTTGAGCTGGTTTCTGATCGATCTGATCTCGAGTGTTGCCCCAATTAAAAGCGCCGCGGTGAGTGCGATCTGCCCGATCACGAGCAGCCGCGTGATGACGTTGACCAATCGACTGCTATTGCCGCGGCCGCCTTCTTTCATCATCTCGGCTGCGTTGCTGTGGGCACTGACCAGTGCCGGGATTAAGCCGGACAAGATCGTCGTGACGAAGGTTATCCCGACGATGAACGCCAACACCCGCGCGTCGATCGTAAATCGAACCCAATACGGCAACGCGAACCCTGATGGCAGCCCGTCCATGGCGCGGGTCAGCAAGTCCACGCTCCAATAGGCCAAAAGAACTCCAGCGACTGCTCCGAATACTGCGACCACCAAACTTTCGGTCAACATTTGCCTAACGAGTCGCCAACGTGTCGCTCCCAGCGCACCTCGAATCGCGAGTTCTTTTGCTCGCAATGCAGCCCGGCCGAACTGCATGTTCATGACGTTCACGCAGGCGATCAGCAAAACCAGAATTACCGCGGCCAACATTGCCCAAACGGTTTGCCTGAATTGCACGCCGATCAGCGAATTCGCGAGCGGCTGCACCGTCGCCGATGTGAAATTTTGGTTCGTTTTTGGATATTCCCGCGCCAACTGACGAGCCACATTGATGAATTCCGCGTTCGCCTGATCGAGAGTAACTCCCGGTTTGAGCCGACCCATAACCGACGGTGCAGCGTTGTTGGGACCGATGACGAGCTGACCGCGCGGGATCGGCGGAAATTGATTGTAAAGCGGCATCCAGAGTTCCTCGAAATTTGGGAACTTAAAATTCTGCGGCATAACGCCGATGATCGTTGCAGGCTTGCTGTTAACTCGAACGTTTTGACCGACGACGTTTGGATCGCCGTTGAAATCCCGTTTCCAAATCTCGTAACCGAGAATGATCGTCCTTTCCGCGCCCGGTTTGTTGTCCGCGGCATTGAAGTCGCGTCCGAGAATGGGCGATACACCAGTGATCTTGAAAAAATCCTCGGTGACGTAACCACCGGTATAACGTTGCGGATTGTTCTTGTAGGTAACGTTAATTGTCGACCCACTGAGGTAGCCGGCCATCAAGGAGCACGACTGCTGGGACGCTTTCAAATCTTCATAATCCTGCGCGGTGGGAATCACGCCGAACCCGAAGTTGTTGTTTTGATCGGACGCTTTCGGATCGATCAACCCGATGGTCACCAACTGCTCCGGATGCGGAAAAGAAAGCCCGCGCAACACGACTCCATTGACGACGGCAAATTGAGTGGCCGCGCCGCCGATACCGAGTCCGAGAACGAGCACGGCTAGAAAACAAAAGGTTTTGTCTTTGAATAAAACACGCAGCCCGACTCGAACGTCCTGGCGAAATGAATCTAGAATCATGGCAAATTTCTCCTGCTATTCGTTAACGATCCACCCATCGCGCAATTGAATGACGCGTTTCCCATATGAAGCGTTTTTGTCCGAGTGCGTGACCTGCACGATGGTCACGCCTTCATTGTTGAGCTTGCGAAACAGCTCCATGATTTCTTCGCCCTGACTGGAGTGCAGGTTTCCCGTGGGCTCATCAGCGAGCAAAAGCTTGGGCTCAGCGATGATCGCCCGGGCAACACCTACCAGTTGCTGTTGTCCGCCGGATAGCTGACGCGGATACAAATCCTTTTTCCCAACGATCTGAAACCGGTCGAGCGTGTCCGCCACGAGCGCGGTGCGCTCGCTTTTGCTGTAACGGCGATACGACAGCGGGATCTCCAGGTTTTCGTAAACCGTGAGATCGTCGAGCAAATGGTACTGTTGAAACACAAAACCGACCTGCTCGTTCCGGAGTGTGGCGCGTTCTTTCGGCTTTAGATGATGAACGGCCGTTTCGTTTAGGGAATATTCGCCCTCCCAACCGTGATCGTGCATCCCGAGAATGTGCAAGAGCGTCGATTTACCTGCGCCAGACGGGCCCATGATCGAAACAAATTCGCCTTCGGCGATGTCCAGATTGATATCGCGCAGCACGTAGAAAAACTTCTCCTTGCCTAACGGGTATCTGCGTTCGAGATGGCGAAGCTTGATCATAATGAGTTTTCTAGGAGGGCCTCGTTTCAGACCGTTTCAGATTGATTTCTTCACGGCTCTCGACCGAACCGCTTTGAAATAAGAATGGGTTCATGGTTCAGGTGTTGTGGGTAAGCGCGATCAAGGGATCGCCGCGGGTTGCGCGAACAGCCGGGAGATAACTGGCGAGCAGACCGACACCCGCGAGTACCACCGTGACGCCGAGGAAGATCGAAATGTCGAACGGACTCACCTGATAAAGCAGTGTCCTCAGAGCTGAGTTGGTAACGAACGCTAGAGGTAAACCGATTGCGGCGGCGATTAGGAACAGCTTCGACGCGTGTCCAATCACCATTTTTAAAACATCCGAACGCTGCGCGCCGAGAGCCATGCGCACGCCGATCTCGTGTGTGCGCTGAACAACCAAAAACGAGATGACGCCGTACATGCCAACCGATGCCAGCAGCAACGCGATGCCGGAAAATGCACTGAGCAAGACAACCGAAAGGCGCCGAGGCGCGATCGAATCGGCCACGACGGCATCGAACGTGCGCACATTCGCAAGCGGGATATCGGGATCGATATTGCGCAATTCCTCCCGAATGGCTCGAACAAGTGTGCGCGCGTCTTGCGAACTGCGCACCGCCAACACCATATCACGATCCGGCCCCTGCGTGTGGGCGAGATAGTACTCTGGCTGCGCCTGCGTATCTAGAGCTCGGTGTTTTATGTCTGCTACAACTCCGACAATCGTCGCCCACTTAGGATTTGTGTCGTCCCTCGATATGCGTTTCCCGAGCGCTTCGCCACTGGGAAAGTACTTTTTCGCGAACGCCTGGTTAACGATCACCACTGGGGTCGAATCGGCCGTGTCAGCCTCGCTAAAGAAACGCCCTTTCAACAACGGCGTCTGCAGCACACGGAAAAAATCCGGCGTGATGTCCCGAATCTCCTCATCTGGGAACGCGCCACTCGCCTTTGGGTCTTGCCCCTCGATAATAAAAGAGCTGTCCGTGTTCGAGCCGCTCAACGGCAGCATTACCGTGAACGCGGAATACTGGACGCCGGGAATATTTTTGATCCGCCGCTCCGCTTCAGCGTAAAAATTAGCAACCGGTAAACCGTGCGGATACTTTTCGACCGGCAAGGAAATCTCCGCGGTCAAAACATTGTGCGGATTGAATCCCGGAGAGACATTCTGCAGTTGGACAAAACTTTTGACGAGCAACCCGGCGCCGATAAGCAGGACAAGAGCCAGAGCGGTCTCGGCGACGATGAGGCCATTGCGCAACCTGTTGCGATGGAGACCTTCCGTCGCACCGCGTCCGCCTTCCTTCAACGCTTCGGTCAATTCCGGCTTCGCGCTAACGAGCGCAGGCACAAGGCCGAAAAGAATTCCGGTCCCAACCGCAATCACAAACGTGATCGCGAGCACACTCAGATCGAGATCGACTTCATGAAGCCGCGGCACGGTTTGCGCCCCGATCACGCGCAGTAGATCGAGTGCCCCTACCGCGAGCAACACTCCCGCGATTCCGCCCAAGATGGACAATACCACGCTCTCGGTGAGCAATTGTCGCAGCATGCGCTTCAAGCCCGCGCCAAGCGCCACGCGGATTGCCATCTCTCGCTCTCGTGAGGCGGCACGCGCAAGCAACATTGTGGTGAGGTTCGCGCACGCGATAAGCAAAACGAGGGTCACCGCGCAAACCAGAATCCAAAGACCAGTGCGCATCGGTCCGACGACCTGCTCCTGAAGCGGGTAAAGCCTGGCCCCGAACGCCGTCGCCGCTGCCGGATAATTCTTGGGATTCGTTTTCCGGAAGTTTGCTATGACCGTGTCGATTTCAGCTTGGGCTTGCGTTACCGAAACCGCCGGGCGCAGGCGCGCGATCACGCTGTAGCTGCGCGAATAGCGCGCCGCCAATTCATCTTTCGTAAAAGCAATCGGCTTCCAAATATCGGCGCGACTGGCGAAACGGGCCCCCTGAACGTTGAACAGTGGCAGCGGAAAATCGAACTGCTCCGGCATGATTCCAACTACGGTGCACGCTCGGCCGTTGAGCGAGATCTTGTTGCCGACGATAGTCGGATCAGAGTTGAACCGCCGATGCCACAATCGGGCGCTGATAACAACGACATCGTCGCGACCTTCCGCGCCTTCATCTTTAGTGAAAACGCGACCTTTGATTGGATCCACACCGAGTAACGGGAAAACGCTCGGCGATACCACCGCGCCGGCAACTCGTTCGGGAACATCGCCAGTCGTGAGGTTGTACGCGGCATAGTTAAAGGCGCCGATTCTTTCGACGGTCGTGAGCTGTTTTTCATAATCGAGATACTCAGGCGCTGACACCGGAATGCGCTCGAGCCCCTGCGGTGGAAAACGCTCCCATAACAAGACGAGCTGATTGGGCGCCTTGTAAGGAAGTGGACGGATCAACAGCGCATTCACCAGGCTGAGCACTGCCGTGTTCGCGCCGATGGCGAGCGCAACAGTGACAATGGCAATAGCTGTAAACACCGGTTGTTTCAGTAGCTGCCGAAAAGCGAAACGAATGTCTTTGAGCATAGTAAAGTCGCTGTTAATTCATCATTGTTCGCGCAGAGCTTGAACCGGATCGATGCGTGTCGCGCGCCAGGCGGGGAAGAAACAAGCAGCCAGCGACGCAATTGTGATCACCGCGATTGCCGACCCGAACGCGAGCGGATCGTGTGGACTTATTTTATAAAGCATGTTGCTCATCAAACGCGTAAGCATGAACGCGGCGAGGACGCCGATGGCGACGCCCGAAGCAGTCAGGAACAGTCCGCGTGACATTACCAGGCGCATGAGATCTTTTGTGCCTGCGCCGAGAGCCATGCGTAAACCGAGCTCTCGCGTCCCCTGAGAAACGGTGTACGACACAACCGCGTAAAGGCCTATCGCAGCGAGGAACAGCGCCATCCCACCGAAAAGCGCAACAAGGCTGACCGCTAATCGTTGACTGTAACTGATTAGATCAATTTGGTCCTGGAGTCGCTCAGTGATCAGCGGCGCCAGATTCGGGTCGAGAGCGTGGACCTCGCGCGCAAGCGCCGTCATCATTGCGCCCGGAGTTTCACGTGTCCGAATGACTAAACTGTTTTGCACGCGAAAATTCTGCCGGAGCGGTACGTAAAAGAATGGAATGGGCGTCTCAGTTTTACTGTGGTAGTTGGAATTTTTGGCGATGCCCACGATCTGCAGCCAACGATCCTTGGCCTTGAGCCGTTGGCCGACCGGATCCTTTCCTGGCCAATATTTCGCGGCCATCGTTTCGTTGATAATTGCCAGCGGCGGCGCGTTCTCGTCGTCAGTGCGCATAAACTCACGGCCGGAAACAATCGGGATTCCAAGCGTCGTGAAGTAACCTTCCGTGACTTCGTTATACTCCGCTGTCGGCTGTTCGTTAGGCGGCGGCTGGTACCCGTCGATCTCAATGGGTGCCGAAGAAAAGATGTTATAACTAAACGGAATCACACGCGTAAGTGCGGCCGATTCAACGCCTGACAGTGTCCGTACGCGATCCAGCAATTGGGTGTGAAAAACCTTGGCGCGGTCGGGATTGTAGCCGGCCGAAAACAGATCGACCACCGAGGAAACGACACTGGTATTAAAGCCGGGACTCGCGTTTCGCATTTTAACCAGGCTTTGCAAAAGCAAGCCGGTACCGGCGAGCAAAATGAAACTGAGCGAGACCTGCACGAGTACAAGCGCAGAACGCAATCGCGATCGACCAGTGCCGCCGAGAACGCCACCCGCTTCCGTTTTGAGCGCGTTTGAAAGATCGACATCGCTCGCGCGAATCGCGGGCACGAGCGCAAATAACAGAGTCGACGCCATGCAAATTCCGGCGCTCGCAGCGAGCACGCGCCAATCGATTTGGCCAGGGTAGTCGATCACGGTTCCCGGCAACGGTGGGGGAAACGCAAGCACCAGCGCATTACGACACCAATATGCGACCGCAATTCCGCCGACCGCTGCGATCAGCGAAAGCAACAATCCTTCGCTCACCAATTGCCTGACCAGACGACCTCGGCCGGCGCCAAGCGCGAGGCGCATTGCCATCTCATGCCGGCGCAACAGCGAACGCGCGAGCATAAGATTACTGACGTTGGCGCACGCGATCAGCAAAACCAAAAACACCACTGCCATTGTGATCGCGAGCGTGGGCGTCATGTTTCCGGCGCCGTTGAAAGGCGTTTTCCACAATGGGACGAGCTGGTTCTCGTGTCCGCGATCAGTATCCGGGAAATCTTTTTCCAGGCGTTGCGAGATGGAATTCAGCTCGGCCTCTCCTTGCTGCCGTGACACGCCAGGTTTCAAAATTGCGTACCCCTCGATCCACCGCGCCCCGCGGTCTTCTAATTTGTAGCCCGTAGTGTCGAACGTTTCCTGCATCGATGTCGGCACCCAGAAACTGAATGAGTACCCTACGAACGTGCCGTGGAACCTTTCAGGCGCGACGCCGATGATCGTATGCTGAACGCCGTTCAGTAATTGAGTTCGCCCGATAATAGTCGGATCGAAATTGTAGCGATCTTTCCACGTCCGATAAGCGATCACCGTGACGGGATGCGCATTGCGTCCAGTTCCTTCTTCGGGTCTAAATCCGCGACCGAGGATTGGTTTTACTCCGAGTGCGTCGAAATAATTCGCCGACACTATTCCCACTGATGCGCGTTCGGCGCGGTCGCCAACGCTGAGTGTCGTACCGGTGATGCGGTCGATGATGAGCGAATCAAAGAGCGTTGCGTTTTTTTCCAGATCAACGAAGTCCGGATAGGACAGCCCGTTGTGCCCGGGTACCCCGCGCGTGGTACCAATAAGCGCGAACATCCGGTCCTGATGTGGCACGAGCGGATACGGCCGAATCAGAATTCCTTCGATCCAACTGAGCACTGCGGCGTTTGTCCCGATACCGAGTGTGAGGCAAAGCAGTGCAAGGATTGAAAATCCAGGACTGCGCCGAAGCATCCGAAAGCCGAAGCGAAGGTCTTGGAGAAGCGTTTGCATTGTTGGTCTATTGGTACCGAAGAGCTTCGACCGGATTTAACGTGGCCGCGCGACGAGCTGGTAGCCAGGTCGCGACTAGCGCAGCGACGGCAAGCAACATCGGCGCGGCGGTAAAGGCGATTGGATCGAGTGCGCCAACTCCGTACAAGATTCCGCTGAGTATTTTTCCGGCCGCGGCAGCGAGAAGAAGGCCAAGCGTGATGCCACAAAGAAGCATGAAGAAGCCTTCCCGCATGATCATGCGCACTACAGTTCCGCGCTGAGCACCGAGCGCCATTCGGATGCCAATCTCACGCGTGCGCCGAGCGACCGAATAGGCTTTAACTCCGTAGAGACCAATTACGGCGAGACCAAGCGCAAGTCCCCCAAAAATGGAGAACAACGCCGCGCCGGCGCGCACAAGCCAAAGATCCAGGTTCGAATCGAGATACTGGGAAAATGTTTGCAACGAAATGATTGGGAGTGAAGGATCGACATCGCGCACGGCACGACGCAGCAAGTCGGCCGTGCTGGCTTCGGTTCCTGGGGCGAGCGAACGAAACCGAACAAAAAAGGAAACGTCGCTTTGGAATCCACGCGCAAACGGCAAGTAGATCGAGCCGTCCGGCTCTTCGCTTGCAAACAGGTCATGTCGGGTTACAGGCACGATCCCGATTATTTCGATCGTCTCGTCCTGCTTCTCTTCGTTACTCAACTCGGCCCTCGCTCCACTGGCGGAGCCTCTGCCGCGTCTGCCCTGACGGCGTATTTTCGGTCGCATACTGAACGCGTTGTCCAACGGCATCGCCGTCCGGCCAAAGCTTTTTGGCTAGAGGCTCATCGATGATTGCCACTCTCGGACCAGGTTGTGTTGCTTCCGCCTCGGTAAACGCGCGACCACGCAGCACCGGCAATCCAACGGTTGAAAAATAATTCGTACCCACGCTGTTCCATGCTGCCTTGAAAGCCAGACCTTCAGCGGCGGTCAACGGCTTGGCCCCTGCACCCGGATTTACGCCCGCGCGTTGAACGTTCTTGTCCGACGAAGTTATCCCGAACGGAACGGTTGCCGAAATGCTCACGTTCTCTACGCCCGGAAGCGCTGCGAGCCGCGCGTTCAAGTTCTGATAAAGTGCCTGCGCACGTTTCGATTCGTACCCAGCCAGGCTCGCATCAACTTCGAGAAGGTAGCTTGCGCCCGGTTTTAGCCCGCTATCGACAGACGCGGCTTTGCCAGCGCCGCGCACGAACAAAGCGGCTGCGGTCAGCAGGGCGAGGGAGAACGCGAGTTGCACAACGACGAGCGGGTTGCGCGGTAAAAATTTCCAGCGACGTCGCATCACATCTTCTCCGGGATGTTCTTTCAGATCGGTGATCACCGCGCCGCGCGAGATCTTTAAAGCCGGCCCGAGCGCAAACATCAATGTGCCGAGCAGGCAAAATCCAAACGTTGCGGCCAAAATTGCTGGGTTCGCCCCGGTCGACCACACAATCTCAAAAGGCATGAGCCTGCGCATTGAGCCAATCAGCAGATCCGACGACCACAATCCAAGAATGAGCCCACCCACGCCGCCGAGCAGCGCCAGCACAAAACCTTCGCTGAGAAGCTGACGCACGATCCGCCAACGGCTACCGCCAAGCGCCAGGCGGATCGCGATTTCCTTCCGGCGCGCGGTGCCGCGCGCGAGCAACATGTTTGC
>CAVXHW010000021.1:0-42998 GCA_963761585.1 uncultured Verrucomicrobiae bacterium | reverse complement strand
GACTCGAGAACCGGACCTATCGTGTCGAGATTCATGATGGCGGTGAGATTGGCGATGCGACTTTCAAATGGTCACGCGATAATGCTTCTGTCGCGAGCGGCGTAAGTGCGATCGAGAACGACATCACTCTCACTGTCGATCGCGCGGTGTGGGATTCGGTGCGGCGTTTCAGCCCGGGCAATTGGGTCGAGATTACGGATGACTGGCGCGAGTTTTCTCTGCAGGCGGGCGAGATTCGGCAGATCGATTCGGTGAACGATTCCAGCCGCACCATCACGCTCAAATCTGCGCTGACCGCGGGGTTTTTTCCGGTCAATGCTCAAAACCTGACCGACTCGGAGCGTCATACGCGAATTAAACGCTGGGACCAGGATCCGGGCGGACCAGAAGTAATCGAGGTCCCTGCCTCGGGCACCCCGTTTATTTTGGAGGACGGCGTCGAAGTCACTTTCACGACCGATCCCGGCGGCGGCGCGTTTCGTTCCGGGGATTACTGGGTTTTCGTCGCACGCACAGCAGACGCGTCAGTCGAAGAGCTCACTGAGGCGCCGCCGCGCGGCGTGCATCATCACTATTGCCGCCTCGCGGTGATCACATTGCCCGACATCGTGATCGATTGCCGTATCTTCTGGCCGCAGTCTTTCGGTGAAACTGGGGAGAGCTGCGATTGCACCATTTGTGTTTCGGCGGACCAACACAATCAGGGCACGCTAACGATACAGCAGGCGGTGAATCAGTTGCTGCAAACGGGCGGCACTGTCTGTCTCGGCCCCGGCATTTTCAATTTGGCCGAGCAACCGGTGCAACTGACCGGCGCATTTGCTGTGCGTATTCGCGGACAGGGAGCAGCGACAATCATTATCGCGCCGCGGGCCGATGCTGCGTTCATTATCAGACAAGCGCAATGGTGCACGCTCGATTACCTGACCATTCACACTATCGCGGGCACGACAAGCGGGCCTGCCATCATCCTGGGCAATTCCGTCGGCACAACGGTTGAGCGGGTCATAATTGCTCCCCCGGGCGAAGGCAACGGACCAGCCATTGGGATTTTACTCGAACCCGGTTTTCTGCTCCTAACGAAGATTCGAGACAACTTCTTTCACGCGCAGTCAGGGGTGAGATTCATGTCGAAGTCGGAGGCAGAGGGTACGCTTCTCCTCGGTACTTTTTATTGTGAGCATAACCTGTTGCAATCGAGCCGTAGCGGGATTGAGCTAGGCGGATCGAGTTATTACACCGCCGACACCGTCCTCGCGCGCAACTTTATCTTCGGCACCGAGGTCGCTGGTATTTCGGTTACCGGTCTTGCATTTCCGGAACTGGAAATCACCGGAAATACGATTACGCCGCAGAAAGGCGATGGCATCGTTGTCGGCACAGGCGGAGTTCGCATCGCCGATAACCGTGTCGCGAATATTGGGGAGGACGCGGAGAATGGCATCCGGCTTGTCACCGGTTTACTGCAACTCGCCCTGACTCCGGTCGTTGTGAGCGGCAATCGTCTCCTAGGTTTGCAAGGAAATGGAATCGCGATCGAAACGGTTCTCGTCTCCGCTAAAATTGAGCAAAACGTCTTCAACGCGATAAACGGCAACGGCGTAATCATGCTTCCGGGAAGCGCGGCCGGCAGTATGAGCGTGTTGGCTAACGAATTGATCAACGTCGCAAACGGAACCACGGAGGAGACGAGAAGCGTAGAATTGGCCGCCATTCATTTGCGACAAGTCTTCGTTGGCGCTGTCTCGGACAACGTAATCAGCGGCATTGGACACAATGCCGCGATTGCGACGGTAATTGCTGGCATTCGCTCGGATCTCGGCCTCGATTTGCGAGTAAGCGACAATACAATCGCCAACATCGCACCGCCTACTGACTTTCGTAGTCTCGCGGCAGGTGTGTTGGTCGTCGGTCCGCTTGGTCATGTCGATGTCGCAGCCAACGTGATTCGGCGGCAGTTTACGCCTAACGATGATGACTCACTGTGGGAAGCGATTTGCATCTTAGGCTTCGGAAGCGAACCGGCGGGCAAATTCCAGGCCCAAAGCTTTACAAATCTGAACGCGATCGGTCACGTAAATGCGATCAGCAGCCTGGCAGCGAGTGGCGCTGAGCCGGTCCGCGCCGGTGTGGTCAGTAATACCTGCCACGGCTACGGACGAGGTCCGCTGAGTCAGGTCCTGATCACCGGTAGTTGCCGGTTCAGTGACAATCAATATGCGTGCGTAAGCGAAAAAGTAGAAGCCGTGGTGGACGTGACAGCGGAGGCGCTGATCGCTGCAGAGAATCGTATCGAGTGCGGCCGAGAAGTGAGGTCGCTCGACGTGAAACTTGGGAACGCAAAAGCCCTGACTGTGCTTGGCAACATCGTCGGTGGACCGATCGTCATTAACGGCGCGGCACTCGGCGGACCGTGGCAACCACTCAACGTAATTGGAACCTAACGAACGTCTCGAACGCAGTTTGGAGGAGGCACTATGAACATCGCAGAACTAAAAGGAGAGAAAACGGTCAAGACGCTGGCAAAACGCTTGCTAGCGGAGCCCTCAAAAAAAACAAGGAAGACCACGAATGCCGAAATGGAAGCGGCGTTGCTCCGTCTAAATCCGCAGCTTAATCAGATCCGGGAATTAAAGGAGGGAACTCCAATCGTTGTTCCTGGCGAATTCTCGCTTGATGCCGATGAGTCATTTACGCCGTCGCGCGGCCTAACGGAGGCGCTGTTGCAACAGGCCCGGGACGCGGTGTCGAGCTTACGGGCTATCGTAAAGGAGCGCGTCGAGACTTCCGCCGAAGAAACCGAGCGCGTGCAAACGTGGTTAAAGGGCGCGCAGGCGAAGGAGTTTGTTCGCCAGTCGCCTGAACTGAAAGAGTCTTTCTCCAGTGCTGCAACCGCGGCGAAAACACTGGCCAAAGAGCAAGCTGAAGCTTTCTCGGCGGAGGACAGCGCATTGGGCAAGATCAAGTCGCAATTGACAGCTTTTCGCGTCAAGTAAGCGATTCCGGCGCGAATTCGATCATGATGTTGTATCGTTACAGCGCGTGTGACGATTACGCTTCGTGGAGCAATCATCGGCGTGTTGGCCGTTGCGCTGTGCGTCGGCCTGTATCTGGTTTGCCTTTGGCGACCTGAGCATCAGGTTCGCCTTCACACAGAACATTTCTTTCACGCAATCGACGGCAGAAATTGGGAGAGTGTTGCCGATTTCATTGGCGAAGACTATCGCGACCAGTGGGACCAGGATCGGTACGCGGCTTCTTGAACGGATGCGGGAAGGTTTTCGATGGGTGCGCGGCTCAAGGATTACTGCGCCCGACGCTGCGGTGCGAGTCGAAACGCCGCGTGCGATCTGGATTGGCAAAATCAATGTCTATAGCAGCGACGATGGCGTGATGCAGTTCTTGGATGAACGCGTGAACAGATTACCCACGCCTTTCGAGCTGGAGTGGCATCATGTCTCAGGAAAGCCGTGGGATTGGAAGCTCGTGCGCGTGAGTAATCGGGCGTTCCAAATCCCGGCTGACGTGTATTAAGTCATCTCAGAGACGGTTTTGCCATGTTGAGCGGACCGAAACATCTCTGGCTATTTCCGCTAAGAGCGATCCGAAGTTGATCCGAGATTCTTCGCTTCGCTCAGAATGACAGATCTTATTTGCCCTGGGCCTGCCGCAACTGGCTTTTCGCCGCGTCAACTTCGCGTTGCGTTTGCTGGCAAAGAAGAATCCCGCGGAGCTTTTCGCCTTGATAAAATCGGGCGATGAATTTCTTCTTCGGGTACGTTCCATCGAGGTTCACGCGTGTAGGCGTCAGCGTGAAATCGCCCACGAAATCCATCCGCAAATCGAACATCTCCGTCCAAAAATAAGGGACTTGCTCGTAACGGATGCGCTTCTTGCCCGTCATATTAGCCCCCGCAACCAGGCCTTGTTCCCGCGCGTTTTCCCAGTGAGTCTGACGCCGCATGCCGCCCATGACTCTGTCAGGATAAAAGGCGAGATCGCCTATAGCGTAAATTCCTTTTTCCTCGGTCTCGAGATATTCGGTGACCGGCGATCCGTGTGGCCCCGCTAATGGAGTGTTGCGTACAAGATCGAGATTCGGTTCTGCGCCGCATGCAACGACGGCAAGACCAACCGGGAAACGATTACCGCTCTTGGTTTGAATGTTGCGCAGGACGGTTTTGCCTTCGAAACCGTTGAGGGCTTCGCCCATAGAGAGCACGACGCCGTGCTTCGCAAAGTAATCAGTTAACCACGAGCCGGTGTCGGGATCGACGTAGCGATTCAACAAGTAACCGTCGCGATGCATCAAGCCCACTTTCATTTTCATCATGCGCAGGCTTGCTGCCGACTCGCATGCCAGCAAACCACCGCCGACGACCATGATCGTTTTCTCCAAGTTGGCCATTTCGCGCAATGCGAGCGCGTCACGAGTCGTTCGCAAATAAATCACATTGCCAAGACTTGTCCCCGCCATGGCAGGCCGTACTGGCCGGCTGCCCATCGCCAGACAGGCCTTCGTAAATTCGATGGTTTCACCATTGGCCAGCACAGCCAGGCGCCGCTCGATGTTGAATTGCGTCACCACAGTGCCGAGGCGTGCCTCGATCTTGTGCGCGTCGAACCAGCGCTCATCGACCTCCTGGAGCTTCTTCAGATTCGTTTCCTTTTCTCGCAAAAAGCTCTTCGAAATAATCCAGCGTTTGTAAGGCGGGAATGCTTCCGCGCCGACCAGCGTGACGGAACCGCGCTTGTCGTATTTACGAATGCCTTCGCATGCACTCGCTCCACCGATGCCCGCACCAACAACCAGATAATCGCGCCGAATCATATATGAGACGATGACAATAATTTCATCGGAGGTGCGCCGACAAGCGAAATCGTGCGAAGCGTCAATGATTTAGCGTGTTGGAGCCATTCCTTCTTGCCTTGTCACACTTTCCTTAGGCACACTGCTATAGCCATGAACGAATCCGCTACGCAGCTCAAGGATACGACAGCGAATCCGGCGCCTCTGGGGCTGCTCGGCTTCGGCATGACCACCGTGTTGCTAAACCTTCACAACGCTGGGTTTTACGAACTCAATAGCATGATCCTGGCGATGGGGATGTGCTATGGCGGCGCGGCCCAAATTGTTGCTGGGATTATGGAATGGCGGAAAGGCAACACTTTCGCCACCACAGCTTTTCTTTCCTACGGCTTGTTCTGGTTCTCGCTCGTCGCGTTGATTATTCTGCCGAAGTTAGGATGGGCCGCAGCCTCCAGCGAGACTGCGATGGCGGCATATCTTTTCATGTGGGGTCTGTTCACCGCAGTGATGTTTATTGGCACCTTCCGCTTGCATGTCGCCGGGCAAGTCGTTTTCGGTTCGCTGACGATTCTTTTCTTTCTTCTCGCGATTGGCGATTTCATTAACGCAGGTCCCGGTTTCAAACAGTTCACCGGCTACGAAGGAATTTTCTGCGGGTTCTCGGCGATCTACGCGGGTCTCGCGCAGGTGCTCAACGAACTGTATGGCAAAGTCATCCTGCCACTCGGTCCGGTGATGAAGTAGTTGGCAATGAATTCAGGTAGGGGCGATTGACCTCAATCGTCCGGGCGGTTCGGGTGAACCACCCCTACCTCGCGTGATGTCCAGAGTCTTTGAGTAAACTCGCCGCGAGCTTAAGCGCTGAGTCGTTTTTGCCGCCAAGCATTCGTGCGATTTCTTCCTGGCGCGTCTTTGCCCGTGACTTGATGCAGATTCGAAAACGTGCGGCCGCGTGTTACGTCTTTCGTCACGACGAAATGTGACGAAGAAGTCGCGGCGACTTGCGGCAAATGCGTGATGCAAATCACCTGATGATCGCGCCCCAACGTTTGCATCTTGGCACCAACGGCGTTCGCGATTTCGCCGCCGACGTTCGTGTCGATCTCGTCGAACACGAGTAACGGAATCGCGTCATGCGCAGCCAGCGCGGATTTGATCGCCAGCATCAGTCGTGAAATTTCGCCGCTCGATGCGATCGCGCGAAGCGGTTTCAATGATTCCCCCGGATTTGGCGAGAACAGCAACTCTACCGAATCGAATCCGTTCGAGTGCGGCTCTTCGAGAGCGGTTAGTCTTGCTTCGAACTCCGATTGGCGGAACCCGAGGTCGAGCAGATGGCGGCGAATATTTTCGGAAAGTTTCGGCGCAACCTTTCGGCGCGACTCGTGCAGCGCTTCACCCGCGCGGTTCATTTGCGTGCGAACATCTTCGATGTCTTTCGTTAGTCGCTCCAACTCGGCGTCTCGCCCCTCAATCTTCCCCATCCGCTCGGTTGCGCGTTCGCCGAAGGCGATCACGTCGGCAATTGAACCTGCGTATTTGCGCTTCAACGTTTCAAACAGCGAAACCTTTTGTTCAAGCGCGGCGAGTTGTTCCGAATCGAGATCGAATTTCTCGGCGTAAGCCGAGAGAGTGCGCGCGATTTCGGAAAGCTCGACCACAGCAGCGGCATGCGCCGACGAGAATTGCGCGATCGAGCTATCGATCTTTTCCAATTCTCGAAGCAGCCGCTGCGTTTCCGCCAGCTGGGCGAGAACGGAATCGTCTGCCTCGGAAAGTCTGTTCGCGATCCCGCTGGCAAGCTCGATCAATCGTTTGCTGTTGCTGGCAAGTTTGTAGCGCTTCTCGATTTCTTCTTCTTCGCCCGCGATGAGATTCGCCGATGTGATCTCGGTGATTTGGTGCCGAAGCAAATCCAGTTCCTGTTCGCGCGCGGTTTCCGCCGTGTTGAGCGCGGAATGTTCGGCGACCAACGTCTGCAATTGCCGATAAAGCTTTCGATATTCCTCGAGTTGTTGTTCGGCGCGCGCGAAGGAATCGAGCAAGCTCAATTGCCTCTCCGGCGAGAGCAACGACTGGTGATCGTGAGGACCATGAAGATCCACGAGTTCATCGCCGAGATTTTTCAACACCGACAATGTCGTTGGCGACCCGTTTATGAACTGCCGATTAGTTCCGGTCGAGGACAGATGTCCGCTTCAAGGATCAAATCATCTTCGCACGGCTCTACGCCCGCGTCGGCAAGCTTCGGATTGAGCTTTTGCAACTCCGCTGCCACTAAAGACTGCTTCGACCGTACAAACATCAGCACCAGTGCGAATCAGCGATTTGTCGGCGCGCTCACCCAGCAAAAGTTGCAGCGCGCCAATGATGATTGATTTCCCGGCGCCTGTTTCTCCCGTGACCGCGACAAACCCCGGCCCCAACTGCCACTCGAGTTCTTCCACGAGCGCGAGATTTCTAATTCGCAATAGTGTGAGAATGGCGGACATCGAGGAGGTTGAGAGTTGAGAGGTCAGCTTTCAGATTTCAAACCTTCAGCGATTTACTTTCAACTCGAAAGCTTTTCCGAGCGCGTGCGCGAGAGATCCGAGTGAGGAATCTGCTGGAATTTTCCCGGCAGTCCTCGCGTTGTCCCTAGAGTTTAAGGAGAGGAGTAAAGCCAGCCTGCCGGAAGTGATGATCTGTCGTAAAAGCTTCGCGAATCCGGAGCTCGTGCATAACAGCGAAACTGACGCAATCGGTGAACGACCATTGTTTGTCGCCATGTTTGCGAAACCAGTTAGCGGCGGCGTGAAAACGTGTCGGATCAATCCATTCCAGGCCGGTTTCGCCTGTGACAGATCTGGGAATTAAGCGGGAGCTAACTTCTGTCTAAACCGATTAGATTTTCCCGGGCGGCCACGGAAAAGACAAGAGTTGAAAGTTTTGCATCTGTTTCTGCGGCGCCATCCGCGGGTCACAAATCTCACCTAGTGATTCCGCGTTCGCTTTTTTCGATGAATTCGATCAGTTCGATGATCTCTTCGGTCTGAGGCAATTCCTTCTGCATGGCCTCGATTGCCTGGCGGCGGTTGTATTTCGATCGATAGATCAGGCGGAACGCTTCTTTGATTACCTTGACGCTTTCAGGCGGGTAGTTCTTCCGTTCCAAACCTATGAGATTAACGCCGCGAATCTCGGCCGGGTTGCCGTCCGCGATCATGAATGGTGGAACGTCCTGAACAATCTTCGAGCAACCGCCGGTGATGGCGAATCGTCCGATCCGACAAAATTGATGTACGGCTGTGAGGCCGCCCATTACTGCGTGGTGTCCCACCTGAACATGGCCAGCTAATGTGCCGTTATTGGAAAAAACGACGTGGTCGCCAACAGCGCAATCGTGTCCGATATGACTATACGCGAGAAAATTTCCAGAGTTGCCAATCCGCGTCTTGCCTTCGCTCGTTGTGCTGCGATTCACGGTGACGAATTCGCGAAAGGTGTTTTCGTCGCCGATTTCCAGGTACGTCGGTTCGCCGCAATACTTTAAATCTTGTGTTTGCTGGCCAATCGAGCAGTAGGCGTAGAACTTGTTCTTCGCGCCAGCCTTCATCGGTCCGCAAAGTGTGACATGATGTTGCAGCCAACAATTTGGCCCCAGCACGACGTTAGGACCAATGACGCAGTACGGACCGACGTTTGTGCCCGCGCCGATTTCTGCTCCGGGATCAATAATCGCCGTCGGGTGAACCTGCACGTCAGACATAATGTCGAATGACCAATAACGAATGACGAATCAATGACGAAACTCGAAGCTGAAATGTGTGCGGCGAAGCATTTTTGTCATTCGCCATTTCTTCGTCATTTGTCATTCGTGTTTCGTCATTCCCCTCATTTATCGAGGAACGTGAACATCAACTCGCCTTCGGAGACGACTGCGTCGTTCACTACGCAATAGCATTTCGTTTTCGCCATGCGATTGCCACGCGCTCTCGTCAGTTCGGCGTGAATGAAAATCGTGTCGCCTGGAAATACCGGCTTGCGAAATTTCACCTCGTCCGCGCTCATGAAATAACCGACACGACTCGAAGTCTTCGTCAATTTGAACAAAAGAATACTGGCCACCTGCGCCATCGCTTCTACTTGCATTACTCCAGGCATGACTGGATGGCCGGGAAAATGCCCCTGAAAAAATGGCTCGTTAATCGTGATGGATTTTATGGCCGTAATTTTGTTGTCGCCCTCGAAGCCGATGACCCGGTCAACCATCAAAAAAGGGTAGCGGTGCGGAAGGATTTTCATCACTTCGCCAGTGTCCAGACCGGAATCGCCTATTGGGATCGCACGCGGTGCGCTCATCGCACTTCTCCGCGTATGCTCGCGTGCGAGCGCGCGAGCCAATTCCGCATTCGCGGAATGTCCGGGCTTTACCGCCACCACGTGACCGCGGATACGGCGACCGACTAGCGCGAGATCGCCGATAATATCGAGGATTTTGTGCCGTACGAATTCGTCCGAGAAACGCAATGGTTCCTTGCTTAAGACCGTCTCCCCTCGCACGACGATCGCGTTTTCGAGGCTGCCGCCTTTGATCAGATTTTTATCCATGAGCGGCTCAACGTCCTCGTAGTAAACAAATGTGCGTGCCGGAGCGATGTCGCGCTCGAAAGCTGCCGGCGTAACCTCTATCGACAAGAACTGCGTAAATTTGTTGTTTGGCCCTGCCTGTGTGCACGAAATGCGAAATTTGTCGTCCGGCAGTAAAACGAGCAGCGCACCTGTTTTCGTTTCCACGTGCATCGGTTCGCGCACGTCGAAAAATTTGCGCGGCTCCTCTTGAGCTGTTACGCCGGCTTTCTTGATGAGATCGACATACGGTTGCGCGCTTCCGTCTCCGATTGGCGGCTCGTTTGCGTCCATTTCCACAATGGCGTTGTCTACGCCCATTGCCGAGAGCGCGGCCAATACGTGCTCGACTGTGTGGACTCGCACCGAGCCCTCGCCAATTGTGGTGGCGCGTTCGACCGTCTTCAGATTCTCGATTTTGGCGTCGATCGTCGGTTCATCCTGCAAATCTTTGCGCTTGAATTTAATTCCGTGATCCACCGGCGCGGGATGCAGCTTAAGCGTAGCTTTTTCACCGGTGTGCAGCGCGGTGCCGGTAAAACCGGCAGTCTTGCCAACTGTTTGCTGAAGCTCGGGAGCGGCCATTGCGCGCTTAAGTAACAGAGATTTCGCATCGTGACCAGCAGTGTTGTAGGGGCCGGAACGCCGCCACAGAATCTCATTAACACCCTGCTTTAGCTGGGTGATACGGGCCAGTGCAAAGTCTTAGAACCGCTCCAGCGGTTTTGGTTCAGCTTGGGAAACCGCTAAAGCGGTTCTTCTGGTCATAAGTGCGTTTAATACCTCGCTAAAGCGAGGTGTTAATAAAAACGCCTCATTTCAATTCGAAATCACCGCAGTCGAACGCCATCATTTGATCAACACTCGAGATCCGGTATTGATGCGCCTTCGTGCCGTCATCCTGCCAGACATCGACGGCGTTCTCACCTTTGGCTGCGATACCAACTCGCGTCACATTCGGTGTGTCACTGACTTTGAACAACGGCAAGCCGTCGCTGGTTTTCAGGTAACTCCCCTCGCTATTAAATCCAATACCGAGTTCGGCAATCGGCCTTTTATCTTTCCGCAAAGGATTGCGGATGAGTCGGACCTTTACCACGTTCGGTTCGGTTTCCGTTGAAGCCGAAGTCGCGCCCAGATCTTCGCGTTTTAGCGGACCGACCACGTAACCGCGGGCGTGATACCGTCCGGAGGACAAATCCTGATTTCCATCATCCTTTCCATCCCATCGTGTCACGAGCGCATCAGGTCCGATCGTGAAATCGTTCAATTGCGCGTTCTGATGCAGGACGCGCACCAATTTGCCCGCTTGATCGTAAATTCCCAGGCTGATCGTGCCCTCTATTGGCGGAGGAATGAAACTGATTCGGACGCTTCTGGCAGTCGAGGGTGAAGGTGTTTGTTCAGGCGTTGCCGAGGGCCGCACAGATTGTTCTGGCGAACTCGAAGGAGAAGGAGATTCGCTCGGGGTCGACGAAGGAGCGGGAGTAGGCGATTCCTGTGCTGCGGTTATTGCGACACAAGCAACGCAAAAGACCAAAGTGAGAATTTGGAAACAGCGATCGGCGATTCGCGACTTAAGCATAATATCGCCAGTTCACGTTCGGAAAAATGTTATCCCGCCATTCGCAGTCGCGCAGAAATTCTTCATCGAGATCATTTGTGACAAACTGATCGTGCAGACGGTTGAAGCGAGCAAGATGATCGATCGTGCGTTGAGTGGCGTATTCGCGCGCAGTGCCGGTTTTCATTAGAAATGCCCAGTCACTTGATTGCGCCAGCAATAGCTCCCGAGCGAGTTGTTTGAGTACGCGGTCGCAAGTGTCTGTAATGTTTGAGCCGCCTGCCGTATATCTTCCCGCGACTTCACACATCCGCAGGGCTGCCGCATTGAGTTGCGGATAAATCCAGGCGTTACTCGGATCGAGCCACATAGCGAGATAGCCGTTCTCGCCCCAGGTAGAAGGAGCGGGTTCAACGATTTGCAGCGTCGGATGCGCGGCCAAGTATTCACTCGGCGTTGTCAACCCGAAATCTCGTTCGATTGCTGCGTGACGAATGAATTGTTCCAGAAAAATTGGTCCTTCGAACCACCAGTGCCCAAATAATTCCGCATCGAACGGAGCGACAATGACTGGGTCAAAACCGACTTCGCTGATTTCGCGAATCTGCTCATGGATTTGTTTTAGAAAGTGAACTGCATGTTGTGCTGCCGCATTTTCTGCCGCCGTTCGGTCATACAGCTGTTTCTCATCGCCGCGTCCGGTAATCCGATGATATTTCACGCCTGAAAATTTTCTGGTTCCGCGCGCGATTGATCCCAAATGTTCCATGGGCAGATCGAAACCGATGTCGCGATAAAATTCCCGGTAAGCTGGATCGCCGGGATAGCCTTCGTGCGCACTCCAGACTCGGCGGCTCGCAGCGGGATCACGTGCGAACGCAACTGGGCCTGCTGGTGTATAACAGGGAGCGTAAATGGAGCAGCACGGATGCGGCGTTCCAAAAAGCAATCCGTGAGCGTCGACAACGAACCAGCGGAGATTCGCTTGCTGGAGAATCGATTCCAAACCGGGAGCGTAGGCGCACTCGGGTAACCAGAATCCGGCGGGTTCTCCGCCGAAAAGTTCGACATACACGTCGCGTCCGATTAAAACCTGCGCGCGGGCTGCACGCGGCGATTGCTGCTGAAGGATCGGTAACAAGCCATGTGTTGCCGCGCTCGCGATGATCTCGACCACGCCTGTTTCCCGCAGCTCACGGATGACTGAGAGGAGATCGCATTTCCATTCATCCACGAAGTAGCGGCGAGTTTCTGAAAACAAATCAATGTAAAATTCAGCCAGCTCGAAGAGCTGCGGATGTTTGCGATTTCGCGTTCGTTCGCGCGCAGCAAGGTCGATCAAAAGGTCCAGGTGTCGGACGTAACGCTCGCATAGCAGCTGGTCCTGAAGCATTGCGCAGAGCGTCGGCGTAATCGACATCGTGAGTTTGAACGGCACAAGATCGTCGACGAGTCGCTGCATCATGCGCAGCAACGGGATGTACGCTTCGGTGATTGCCTCAAACAACCACTCTTCCTCGAGGAAATGCTCGTGCTCAGGATGACGAACAAACGGAAGATGCGCGTGTAGAATGAGGGCGAAATGGCCGGGCATTGCGGACGATTTACAGCGTCATTCCGAGCGAAGTCGAGGAATCCCGATGCAATACTTCGGTGTTACGCCGCGGGCTCCCTCGACTACGCTCCGCTTCGCTCGGGATGACGATTACAATGTCCGGCAAAAGTCCTGGAAGCGGTCCAGACCTTTTTTGATCACGTCAAGACTCGTCGCATAACTGAACCGAACGGTACGATCGTCGCCAAAGGCAGCACCCGGCACGACGGCAACGTTGGCTTTGCTCAGCAAACGGTCAGCGAAGTTCTGAGACGTGAGTCCAAGCTGGCTGATGTTTACCAGGATATAAAACGCGCCCTGCGGCTTCACCGCAGTGATGTTGGAGATCTTCGAAAGGCGGTCGAACATGTAATTACGACGCATATCGAATTCCTCGCGCATATCGGCGAGCGGTTGTTGATCGCCTTTGAGCGCGGCAAGCGCGCCGTATTGAGAAAACGACGACGGGTTCGAACTGGTATGGCTCTGGATTGAATCGACGGCTCTGACGACCGCATCAGGTGCGGCAAGATAACCGAGTCGCCAGCCTGTCATTGCGTAAGATTTACTAAATCCGTTGACGGTGATTGTGAGATCGTACGCTTCCTTTGACAGGGACGCGATGCTCACATGTTTGACGTCGTCGTAAACGAGCTTCTCGTAAATCTCGTCGGACAAAATATAAATGTCTTCTTCAGCAGCAACGTTGACGATCGCCTCCAATTCTTCGCGCGTGTAAACAGACCCCGTTGGATTGCCCGGGCTGTTCATGATCAACATCTTCGTGCGCGGCGTCATCGCATTTTCAAAATCTTCCGAACGCATTTTCCAGGCATTGCGCTCGCTGGTGGGCACGATCACCGGCTCGGCGCCGACCAATCGCACCATGTCGGGGTAGCTGACCCAATAGGGCGCCGGGATTATGACTTCGTCGCCGGGCTGACAGGTCGCGAGGATTGCATTGTAGCATGCGTGTTTCGCGCCGTTACTCACCACGACCTGACCCGCGCGATAATTCAATCCGTTGTCGGCTGCGAACTTGTCTGCGATCGCCTGGCGCAGTTCCGGGATGCCAGCATTTGGCGTGTATTTCGTAAAACCGGCTTCCAAAGCCTCGATTGCGGCCCTTTTTATGTGCTCCGGTGTATCGAAATCCGGTTCGCCTGCACCGAAGCCACAGACGTCGAGGCCTTCAGCTTTCATAGCTTTCGCCTTGCTATCGATTGACAGAGTCAACGACGGAGTCAGTTGTGCGGCGCGTTCAGAAATTTCCATGGCAATGATTTCCACAAATGGGAGCGCATACTATTGGCGACGGTAGAAGTTTTCAATCAGAGGTTTGAAATTATTTTCTTCGACTCGGATGATCGCCATTTCGCGTTTCGCGTTTTCTACGGAATCCGATGCATGCGCGGCGTTGACCATGATCGTTTGTCCGAACTCCTTTCGAATCGAACCGGGAGGCGCTTTTGCCGGATCAGTGGGGCCAAGGACGTCGCGAATTTTGCGCACCGCGTCCACGCCTTGGTAAACAATGGCGATCGATTTCTCCGTTCCAGGCGCGTCGCGTTCGTCTTGATGACATTCGCTGGGCTTTTTGCCGGCCATAAACTCGATGATGCTCTCCCAGTTTTCGCGACCGCTTTGTGAACCGAGCTTTTTCTCAAGAACCGGCAGCACAGGCCCGTAAAACTCCTCCGCCTGTGCCACGCTCATCTGGTGAACTTTGAAGCCAATGATCGAGAGGCCGGTGCGTGAAAATACTTCGATCACGCCGCCTGGACGCAAATTTGGGAACCGGAAATTGTCCGGCTTAATCAACACGAGCGTTTTTTCGATTTGCGTACCCGCCGGAAACGGCACGGCGTGATCCACGATTCCACCATCCGAATCAGAAAATTCCGCCCACAGTTTTAAATCGCGCTCGACTGCGCCCGGTTCGAATTCAGTGACCACTCCCGGTTCGAAGTAAACAACATTCTCCGAATCATCGGTGATGTAATCACCGTAGGTGTCACGAATCGTTTCGCCGCTGGTGCGCTCGTGCAGGATGTGACCCACGACGTGATGAATCTTTTCCGCAGCGTCCGGCCCGCGGAAGATCAGAAACAAAACACGCGCATGTTGACCGTTTTTCTCCCCGGTAAAATTTTTCAGCACGTACTCGCGAATCAATTGCTGTGTGGCGCGGTGGCTCGGGTCAGTTTCCGTCACGATCGTGTCGGCGTAACGCTTCGTTAGCTCCGTACCCGGAGCGAACATTCGGCCTCCGACCAAATCGAGGCCGGTGCGGGAAATCAACCGGCCAACGATGCCGCCGGTGCGCGATTTCCGCATCGAATAGGGTGTGACAATGACATAAGCAAGCTGTTCTGATTGCATCGGTTTTACTGTAGCGGCGGTCTATCACCGCCGCAAAAATTTGCCGGGTCGAGATTCTGCGGTCGCATAGCGTTTGCCCCGCTTTGCCAGAATGGCAATCCATTTGCCGCGGTGCTTAATGCTGATCACGTCAATGTGATTCCGCTGCAGTCCATGAACCAATTCGTCTTGTTGGCTGCGCAAAATGCCCGAGAGAATTAGCCACGCACCGCCGCGTAGTTTTGGCAAGATTTCGATAAGCAAATCGCTGTATAAATTTGCCGTAATCACATCGGTCTTCTGTGTCGGGTTCCACTTGTGCACATCGCCTAATTGAAAACTGGCACCGCGAATTTTGTTCAACCGGGCGTTTGATTTGGCCACGGAAATCGCCGCGGGATCGTTATCGATACCAATGACCCGGCCGGCACCGAGACATTTTGCCGCCAAAGCAAGAATTCCGCTACCAGTCCCAAGATCGACGAGCGACCAGCCTGGGTTCCAGCAAGCGGGTTAGTTGTTCCAAAAAACGAAGCGACATTGCCGTCGTGGCATGCTCGCCAGTTCCAAATGCCAACGAAGCCGGAATGATAATGTGGGAGCGGCCTTTGTGCCGCGACAGTCGGGACACCAAGGTCCCTCCCACACTCGAAATGATCAATCGTTTCCCGATCTTGATTGGCTTCGAATCGCTACGCGTAAATCGCTCCAGCCAATTGCGCGGCAAAGCCTCGATTCGGCCGCCAAATTCCTTAAGCAGCGCGGACGAATCGCTTCGCGAGCGACATACAATTTCCATTTCCAGACGCTTGCGCCCAGGTTTGCGTACGATCACAAGTTGGCCGAAAGCGCGCGCTTGAAGAAGGTCTTCGTGCGCTTTAACCCAATGCAGTTCGGCTCTTTTGCGCCAGAGATACACAGGGAAGATCCTATAGCTTGTAGGCTTTGGACGGCTCGCCTTCGCCAAGGCTACGGCGCGCTCGCTCCAGCCCCGAAAGCTTTCGGGGCTGGAGCGGGTGACGAGGCTCGAACTCGCGACGTCCACCTTGGCAAGGTGGTGCTCTACCAACTGAGCTACACCCGCAGTTTTGAGAGGGACAATAATGTCCAGCCAACCGCGCCACGCAACCTTTTAATTGCCCTGGGAAGCGCAAAATCGTTGAATCCAAATCGGACGTTCACTGCATCCTATGATCAAACACTCTATGAAAAAACTCTTCCTCCTCTGCATGTGCTCGCTCGGGTTGTATGGCAGCTTGTTTCCACAGGCCCCGACCGAAAGTGCAATTGCTAGCCCGACAGCGACGGCCGCAACAGCGGCAACCTCAATAGCGACGTCAGCATCAACACCAACGGCAGCCCCTGGCGCGACGTCTAGTTCCGCTTCATCCGATCTCGCCGACAAAATTCACCGGAAGTTGGAGAAAAAGCTTGGGCACAAACATGGCATCATCATCGAGGGCAACGACAAAGATGAAGATCCCGACCTTCAGCAAATGCGCAATTTAGTGGCGATTCCAATCGTGGCGATCGTGTTCCTATCCATATTCGGCGCGCCGGTGGCGATCGTGGTGATGATTGGCATATTTTCCATGATCTCGACTCGGATGCGGCAGCGGACTATCCGGATGATGGTGGAAAAAGGTCAGCCCGTTCCCGCAGAACTGCTGGCTCCTGCCACCCGAGGCATACGCCGGCGCTCGGATGCGAGGCGCGGGGTCGTATGGACCATGGTGGGCCTGGGCCTGATGATATGGCTTGCTGCCGTCAACGACTGGGAAGGCGGCGCGTGGTCGTTCGGACTGATTCCGTTCCTGATCGGGCTTGGTTATTTGATTGTATGGAAATTGGAACACAAAAAGGACATTCCGCCTCCGCCCCCGGCACCGTAATATTGCGTCCGTGGAGCTCACTGATGCGGACCTCGTTACTCGAGTTCTTGCCGATGACGATCAGCACGCCTTCGGCGAACTGGTGCGACGGCATCAATCGAGTGTGCGTGGTCTGCTGCGGCAACTCACCCGCACAGACATCGCGTTGGCCGATGACCTCTCTCAGGAAGCTTTTCTACGCGCGTACAAAAACATTCGCAGCTTTCGCGGTGAAGCGCGGTTCTCCACATGGCTTTATCGAATCGCGTACAATTGCTTCCGCGAGGACGCGCGCCGTCGCAAGGAGTTGGTGGGCGTGGATGAGGAACAATGGCAGGCAGAACAGGATCCGCACACTGTCGATCCCGGTTTGAGACACGATCTTATGCACGCTCTTAATTTGCTTCCGTTACACGAGCGCACCGCAGTCGTGCTTTGCTGCCAGAACGGTCTGTCGCATGATGAAGCTTCACGTGTCCTAGAGATTCCGCTCGGAACGGTCAAAACGAATGTTCTGCGCGGCCGCGAGAAGTTGAAACGAACACTGGCGGCATGGGGGCCGAATTGATAAAGTGAATCCAATGATCGACGACGAGACGCTCGACCGCCAACTGCGCGAAGCCGTGCCCTACATTAATGATGACGGATTTACCGCGCGCGTTATAGCCATGCTGCCGGTAGAGCGGCGGGAGCCGCAATGGCTGCGTGCAATGATTGTCGTTGGCCTGGCGTTAATCGGAACAGGAATGGCCTACTTCCTTTCCGGTGGCGGCAGCTTGGTTCGCCAAGGCATGATCCAGATGGCGGACTTCCCGATTTGGTTGTTGCTGGTCTTCGCGTTTGGTTGCGGCCTTGTGGTTGGCGCGTTCGCAGTCATCTTCGCCATCCGCAAGACGCCTGAAGTACGAAATCTGACTCGGCTGGATTTTTGAAGCGCCGAGTTAATTACACTCCGGCCAATTCACGCGCCTGCTGCACGTCGCATTCGATTTGCCGGACGAGCGCATCGACGTTCTCGAATTTCTTTTCCGGCCTGAGATAACGGAGGAAGCGCAGCTCAAGATCTTTGCCGTAAACGTCGTGATTGAAATCAAGGAGGTAAACTTCGAGAACGCGATCCGATCTGCTGCTGCTCATCGTTGGCCGATAACCAAGATTCACCACACCAGGATAGACAACACCGTCGAGGCTTGCTTCAGCGAAATAAACGCCGTTCGGCGGAAATTGCTCGCTGTGCGCGCTCAGGTTTGCGGTCGGAAATCCGATTTTTTTTCCCAGATCATCACCATGCACAACTGTTCCCAGGATCGTGTATTCGCGGCCAAGCATGGTTGCGGCTTTTTTTAGATCGCCATCTGCCACCGCGCGCCGGATCGTCGTGCTGCTAACGAGTTCACCGTTAACACTCACCGGCGGAATTCCCACGACGTTGAAGTCAAACTGCGCGCCGAGCTTTTCAAGCAACTGGAGATTGCCACGGCGATTTCTTCCAAACGACCATTCGTGTCCGACGCAAATTTCACGGAGCGGTTTCGAATGCTGGACCAATTGCTGCACGAAATCCTCGGGTTCGGTGGCGGCAAAATGTTTATCGAACGAAATGATCAGCAGATGTCGCACACCAAGCGCGCGAATCAGAGCGATCTTGTGCGGCGTGGCGGTAATCAAATGGGGCGCTTTGTCAGGCCGCAGTATTTTTTCTGGGTGCGGATCAAAGGTCACTACCACAGGCGTTCCATTGACCGCCCGAGCGTGTTCAGCAGAAGTCGAAATCACTGCCTGATGCCCGAGATGGACACCGTCGAAGACACCGATGGCCAGAAAAAGGGGGCCTTGCAACCGCGATAATTCGGAGATGGATTGAAGCGTTTCCATCAGACGAATGACGAATGACGAATGACAAATGACGAAACAATAAAGAAGCACGAATAAGCAAGACGCGGTGTGCGTGAAATCATTCGGGCTTCGATCTTCGGGTTTCTTTTGACCTTCGACATTCGGATTTCGTCATTCTCCTCACGCGCCGCGCATCCTGGAAACCTCCGGCAGACTCAACATTCGTTTGAGAATTTCGTCCGCCTTCGCGTTTCTGATTTCGTCGACGGTGATCGCATTGGCGACGTCGAAGCGGCCGGATTTCGTTCGGCGAAGCGATTTCAAATGCGCGCCGCAACCGAGCACCTCGCCGATGTCATGAGCATACGTGCGGACGTAAAAGCCTTTGCTACACAGCACGCTGAAATCGATTTCGGGGGATGCGATGCGGTCGATTGTGTAGCGATAGACGTGCACCAAGCGTGGCTCGCGCTCCACGACTTTTCCTTCGCGCGCCAGCTTATACAACGGCACGCCTCCGTGTTTTTTTGCGGAAACCATCGGCGGCAACTGGTAGAAATCGCCGCGGAATTTTTCGAACGCGGTCCGGATTTGATTTTCATCCAGCGGAGGCACCGGACGTTGCTGGATCGCCGCGCCTTCGCGGTCCTGTGTATCGGTCGTTACGCCAAGCACGAACGTGCCGACGTATTCTTTGTCCTCGCTCATGAGTAAATCTTGAACCTTTGTCCCGCGGCCTACAGTGAGCAGAAGCAGGCCTGTGGCGATCGGATCGAGCGTGCCGCAATGGCCAATCTTTTTCGTTCCAATCTGTCGTCGCGCCAGCGCGACAACGTCGTGTGACGTCATCCCTTCGGCTTTATCTACGAGCAGAACCCCGTCAGGAGATGCGGGCGCGTTTAACGGTTTCACGAGTTTCCTCCAGAACTTTTTCTTCGATTTCCGCTAACGTTCCACGCACGCGCGCGCCGGCAGCCAGTGTATGACCGCCGCCGCCAAATTTCTGGCAAATCGCGCATACATCGACCCGTTCGTCTTTGGAACGCATGCTGACACGCACCTTTCCGTCGGAAAGTTCTTCAAAAAATACCGCGACAATGACGCCGTGAACTGAGCGGAGATGATCGATTAATCCTTCATTGTCTTCAGGAATCACACCAAGTTGTGCCGCAGTGTTTAGGCTGAGGCCAAACGTTGCGATTTGGCCGCATTCACTAAACCGCATCGTTCGCAACAACTCGCGTAACAGCTCGAGCCGGCGTCTAGGATAGTTCTCGTACAGTTGCTGACTGATTTTTCCGACGTCGAGTTCGCCGTCGCGCACCAACCCCGCCGCAATTTCAAACGTGCGCGCGCTGGTTTTTGGATATTGAAATGATCCCGTATCAGTTGAGATCGCAACGAAGAGATTTTCCGCAATGTCTTTGTCGAAGGGCAGGCCCTGGCTTTTGATAAGTCGGAAAATGATTTCTCCCGTCGCGGGCGCGCTTTGATCAATGATCACCAAGTCACCGTAGCCGGGGTTACTGACATGATGATCGATGTTGATCCAGATTTTCGCGGACCCGACGGCCGCCAGGGTTGTGCCCAAACGGCTTTGAATTGCGGTGTCGAGCGCGATGGCAACATCCACGTTCTCTGCTGTTGCGGGTGGTTTCGTCAGCAATTCAGCGCGCGGAAGGAACGAATATTTCTCGAGCATTCCGTCCTGGTTCCAGATGCGAACGTTTTTACCAAGTTTCTGGAGCGAGAGGCCAAGCGCGAGCTGGCTGCCAAGTGCATCGCCATCGGGGCGAACATGGCTGAGCACAGTGAATTGCTGATGGTCGCGTAGGACGCGGCCGATCTCTTCGAACGTCGTGTTACTCACTCGTCTTGGCCGTCGGGTTGCCGAGGTCGTCCAAAATCTCAAGCACCCGCGCACCACGTTTGATGGACTCGTCGAGATGAAAAATCAGATGCGGCGTGTATTTCAACACGACGTGCTTGGACAATTCCGCCTGCAACGCCGCCCGATGCGCCTCCAGCTTGTCGATTACACCTTTGCCATTATCGGCGCCGAGAGTGCTCACGAAAACGTGCGCGTTCTTAAGATCGGGGGTGACATCGACAGCATTGACGCTGACCAGTGCTCCTCCGAAATTAATTTCGCGCGTAATGGTGGCGCTTAGCTCGCGTTTCACCAATTCGTTTACGCGTAGTTGCCGATGTTTCATGAGTTGTTGTCATCCTGAGGGGATGAAGCGGGGTCGAAGGATTCCGTGAAATCAGATTTCGAGTTGCAACGGGATTTCTCGACTTCGCTCCGAATGACTAGCGTCACAATTTCTGAGCGATTTGCTCGAGCTGATAGGCCTCGATCACGTCGCCCACCTGATATTCGCTGAAGTCGCCCAGCTTGATGCCGCATTCCAGACCAGACCGGACTTCTTTCACGTCATCCTGGAATCGGCGCAGTGTTGAAACCCCGCCGTCGTAAACTGGTTGGCGCTTTCGGAGAATGCGAGCGCGTGCCACACGAGCAATCCGGCCATCGGTCACGAGACAACCAGCGACGATGCCTCTGCTCAACTGGAAAACCTGTTTTACCTCCGCATGTCCAATGACCGTTTCGCGCAATTCCGGTTCGAGCAGACCGGCCATGGCGTCTTTCATTTGATCGAGCAGTTCATAAATAATGCTGTAAAGCTTGACCTGCACGCCTTCGCGTTTTGCAGCCGGGACCGCCATGCTCTCGACCTTCACGTTAAAGCCGACGACCACCGCGTCCGAAGCACTCGCCAACAGAATATCGGACTCCGAAATTGGTCCGACCGCTGAGTGAATCATATCCAGATCGACCTTTTTGGTTTCGATCTGTTGCAACGCGTTCACAATCGCTTCGACGGAACCTTGCGTGTCGGCTTTCAAAACGAGCCGCAGGATTTTTCTGCCTCCGCCGGTTTCGAGCAAGGTCTCGAGCGTAGCTCGTTGCGGAGCAAAAAGCTTATTCGTGCGTTTTGTCTCAAGTCGCTCGTCGCTCAGTTGCTTCGTGGCGCGTTCGGATTCCATCACCAGGAATTCGTCGCCAGCGTTCGGCAGCCCGATGAACCCAAGAACCTTAACGGGTGTCGAAGGCCCGACTTGCTTGACGGGTTTGCCACGGTCGTCGAGGAGGGATTTTACCTTTCCGCTATAGTTGCCGCAGATGAAAGGATCGCCGATTTTTAATGTGCCCATCTGCACGATTACGGTGGCGGTAGGCCCTCGGCCGGCTTCCACTTGTGCTTCGATAACAGTGCCGCGCGGTCTGGCCGTCGGCGAAGCTTTCAATTCCATGACCTCTGCTTGGAGCGACATCATCTCAAGCAGCTGATCGATGCCGGTGCCTTTGGTTGCCGAGACAGGGCAAATAATTGTTTCTCCTCCCCAATCTTCCGGACTTAGACCCCGCTCTTGCAGTTGTTTCTTGAGACGATCGAGGTTCGCGCCTGGCAGATCTATCTTATTGGCAGCCACCATGATTTTCACATGCGGGGCGGCCTTGGCGTGATTTATCGCTTCGACGGTTTGCGGCATGATGCCGTCGTCGGCCGCAACCACCAGCACAACGATATCGGTAACATTCGCGCCACGCGCACGCATAGCGGTGAAGGCAGCGTGGCCTGGAGTATCGATAAACGTAATCTTGTGGCCGTTATGATCGACGCTATACGCGCCGATGTGCTGCGTAATCCCACCGGCTTCGCCAGCCGCGACGCGCGTCTTTCGAATCGCGTCTAACAAACTCGTTTTGCCGTGATCGACGTGCCCCATGAAGGTGATGATCGGCGCGCGAGATTTGAGTTCCTCTTTCTTTTCAATGACGGGAGGAGGCGGCGCGACAACTTGCTGTTCCACCTTGTGAACACCACCGCCTTTTTCCCGCCGCTCTTTTTCCAGAAGGAACCCGTGATGTTCTGCAATCTTCGCAGCGATATCGGGCTCGATTGTCTGATTGATGTTGGCAAAAATATTATGCGTCATCAGCTCCGCGATTAACTGATGCGGTTTTAGTTGGAGCTCGTTAGCGAAATGTTTAACAACAATTGGAGGCTTGATCAGAAGAACCTTCTGCTGCGGCCCGGCTTCGTCAGCAGGAGTCAAAGTCACTTCCGCAGGCGGTTGCTCCGCCGGCTCAGGTGGCGGCGGTTCCGGTGAAGGCACGTGTGCAGGCGGCGGCTTGGAAGTAGCCTCAAGCGACGCGCGGATACGTGAAATCGGCGGTAGAACAGTGCGCTTTGTTTTTGTCTCGCCCTCTTGAGATTTTTTTGCCGGCCGTTTCCGATCGATCAGCGAGACAGTCTCCGGCTGCGGTGCGGCGTGTTCCGGTTGGCTCTGCTGCGTCGCGGAGTCGGTGGGCTCCGCCGGGGCCGCTGACCCCTTTTTTGCGAGCTTAGCTTTTGACGTTACGTCGACTGGCTTCTCAGGAGCAGTGATCTTGCGTCCTGTCGCGCTCGGGGCTGCCTTACGCGTTGCAGTTTTGCTGCTCGTCTTCGTTGCCATTTGTTTTCCTTTAAAATTTCGCTCATGGCTCAAGCGTCCTCGAACGGAGCCATGTTAGTGTACAACTTCCTGCCGGTGCACTGCATCGTAGATTTCGCGCGCCTTTGCTTCGTCCACCGCGAGAATATCCACCAAATCCTGCACATCTGCATCGCCCAATCCTTCCAAATTAGTAAAGCCGGATTTTACCAGACTAAGCGCCTGTTGTTCGGTGATGGGCAGCGCGCCGGCAAGCGTTTGGGCGGCTTGAGCCACTTTTTGTTCCACGACTGTCGTGGCCGACGTGTCCTTGCCGATGTTAATTTCCCAGCCGGTGAGCCGCGAAGTCAGCCGCGCGTTTTGTCCTTTTTTCCCGATGGCGAGCGAAAGCTGATCTTCGTCCACCGAGATTTGCACATGCTTTTTCTCTGTATCGAAAACCAGATTTTTTACTTTCGCAGGCTTGAGCGCTTCCAGAACGTAATCCTTTGGATCCGAGCTCCAGCGGATGATATCCACCTTTTCGTTGTTGAGTTCGCGCACAATATTTTTGACGCGAGAACCGCGCATACCCACGCACGCGCCGACTGGATCGACTTTCTCATTCGCGCTCCACACCGCGATCTTGGTGCGATAACCAGCTTCGCGCGCGATGCCGCGAATCTCGACTGTCCCGTCCGCAATCTCACTTACTTCCAATTCAAACAGGCGCCGTACGAAATTTGGATGGCTGCGTGAAACAATTATCTCAGGGCCACGTATACCGTTTTCCACTGCTACGACGTACGCGCGGAGACGATCACCAACATTGTAATCTTCCACCGCGACCCGCTCGCGCTGCGGCATGACTGCTTCGAATTTCCCAAGATCGAGAATGACGTCGGAACGGTCGAATCGGCGCACGGTGCCGCTGACGATTTCGCCCGCGCGATCCTTAAACTCCTCATAAATCATTTCCTTCTCAGCCTGCCTAATCCGCTGCATCATCGCTTGCTTTGCGGTCTGCGCCGCGATGCGTCCGAAATTTTTCGGCGTGACTTCGACTTCCAGAATCTCACCCACGTTCGCGTCCGGTTTGATCTTACGGGCCTTTGAGACCTCGATTTCATCCTGCGGATTGGATACCTGATCAACGACGACCAAATTTGCGAGCGCGCGGATTTCGCCGGTTTTGCGGTTGATGTCGATGCGCAAATCGCGAGAGGCCCCAACGCTCTTTTTCGAGGCAGAAAGCAGGGCATTCGACACTGCCTCGAGCAGGATTTCGCGCTTAATTCCGCGCTCCCGCTCGAGGTAATCGAGCATGGCGATAAATTCGGCGTTCATATAAAACATGCAGCCCGCAGACTAAAAAGAGTGGGACACCAGTTCCCACTCCATCAGCGCGCGGACTAGGGCTACAGGATACGTTTGCGAAGCGTTCGCGTCAAGCTGCGGATCGGTTTGATTTGACGTCCGGCGCTCAGGTTCGCATAAATCGCCAGCAACAGTTGAGCATTGAAGATTTAACCAAGTCGCCGCTTCGAGCCGTCGCTGCGGTGACACTCGTGTGGGCTATTATCTATCTGCCCGCGCTGGGTTCGATTGCCATCAAGGGAGAAGAAGGCCGCCGTATTTTGCCCGCTGTTCGGATGCTTGAGACGGGGAACTACATCGTCCCGCAAGTGGGCAGCAACCCATATTACCGCAAGCCACCGCTGGTGAACTGGCTCGTAGCGGCATCTTTCAAATTGTTTGGCGTGCGCAACGAATGGACGGCGCGGCTGCCGTCGGCCCTTTCGGTGCTTGCCGTAGCGGTTGCGTTTGTCACCGTCGCGCGTGCCAGTCTCGGGTCACGAGGATCAATCGTCGCAGCTATGATCTGGTTGACGAATATCGGCATCATCGAGAAAGGCCGATTAATTGAGATCGAAGCGTTGTATGTATCGCTGTGTGGCCTGGCGATTATCCTTTGGCTCAGCTCCTTTCTTCAAAAAAAATCGCCGTGGCTCACGTGGCTTCCGGCATCTGCTTTTCTCGGGCTTGGTTTGCTCGCAAAAGGGCCGACGCACCTCCTGTTTTTCTACGGGATTGTGATAGCCGTTCTGGCGTGTTGGAAAGAGTGGCGGGTTCTTGTTCATCCTGCACATTTCATCGGGCTCATCGTGATAATCGGGATCGCGGCGGCATGGGCAATTCCGTTCGTCCACGCCACGACATCACAGGTTGCGATCGGCAAATGGTCGGGTCAGTACACCGGACGGTTGAGCGGTATTGATTTCAAATTCTTCGATTGGATCCAAAACGTACCGCGTGGCCTGATCTACTTTCTCCCGTGGGTGCTTCTGTTTCCGTTTGCACGAATTTCAAGACTGCAAGAGGAAAACGAACAGCGACTTGCGCGCGCGTTGTCGTGGGGAACCGCACTACCGTTTTTGGCAGTCAATCTTGTCCCCGGCGGGCTCGCTCGGTACAGCATGCCCGCCATAGTTCCAGCATCGTGGCTATTAAGCATAATCTGCGTCGGGAACGCGTTGCAATGGCCGCGAGGCTGGATCAAAGACGAACGCGTTTGGACCAAGGTCGTCGCCGCGTTCGTTGGGCTGGGAATTGTAATTGGTGCGATCGGCTATCCGCTTACATCGCTTGTGTTAAGAGACAGGCAGCAGGTAAAGAAAGCCGCGGCGGAAATTAACGCGCTCGTCCCCCCAAAAGAGACCCTCTACGCCGTGAATCCTGATTATCAGCCGGTATTTTTTTACGTGAAAGCACCAGTTCAATATGTGAGTGATGTGGAAAGTCTCCCAGGCAGCGTGCGCTACTTTGTTGTGCGACATAACAATGAAGCGAAAGCATTAGCGACACAAAAATGGGCGCCAGTGCACCCGCGGCCGATTGCGCGCGTACGAGATTACAGCAAACGGGAGATGGTTCTGTTTGAAGTCGCGCTCGCGAACGAGCATTGACAGGCTCCAGGATTGGAATTGGTTAGCATACTAACCAATTTGGTCCTGACAGTTATGTCCCCGGACGACAACACGGAAATATTTGGCCAACTGCTTCACGGCACAGCGCGCGCATGGCGGCAAAAGCTCGACGAGCGTCTGAAGCCAATGGGCTTGAGCCAGGCGAAATGGCGCACGCTAATGCATTTGTCCCTTGCTGGAGACGCGCTCACGCAGGCGGAGATTGCCGTGAGGCTCGGTGTCGAAGAGCCGAGTGTGGTGACCCTGTTGCATCGCTTGGAGCGCGAAGACTGGATTACACGTACCAATTCAGCACAGGATCGCCGATGTAAGATGGTGCTGTTAGGCCGGCGCGCGCAGCGGGTGATTGCCCAGATCACTTCAAGCGCCAAAACACTTCGAAACGAACTGTTGGCAGACATTTCAACCCCTGATCTTCAAATGTGCATGGACGTGCTGGCACATATCAAAGATCGCGCCGAGAAAAGCGACAAGCTCCGCGCCCGCAGCGACAGGGCTGCTGCGCGCCGCTTGGCTGAACACAACGGTCAGCCTAAACAGGGAAGTTCGATTCTAAGAAAAAAGGCAATTCGCAGGGGGTCCAAATGAAAGGTGATGCATCCGTAAGCGATCACAAAGTCATGGATTACGGCATTCCCAAGCGCTCAACCAAGCCTCAGACGAAGCGAGCCCGCACTGCGAATCACAAAATTCCAAAATGGGCGTATTTGCTGTTCATCCTGCTGGCAGGGTTTGTTACTTATCGCATCTTTCAACACAGGGCCAGCGAGGCTAAGGGTGCTCAACCACTGGCGCGCCCGGTGCTGGTGGCGAAAGTAATCACAAAGGATGCGCCCATTTACCTGGATGAGATCGGCACATGCGCAGCGTACGAGACCGTGCAGGTGCAGGCGCAGGTGAGTGGCAAGATCATCGAGCGCCAGTTTCAAGACGGCTCGGACGTGAAGAAAGGAGATCCCCTTTTTACAATCGACCCGCGTCCGTATCAGGCCGTTCTCGATCAGGCAAACGCGCAAGCCGCGCTAGACCAGGCGACGCTAAAGCGACAAGAGGATTTGCGTGCGAGAAAGGTTATCGCGCAGCAAGACTACGACATTGCTGTCGCGAACGCCCAAAAATCGAAGGGAGCGGCCGAAGCTGCTCAGGTAAACCTGGATTATTGCTACATCAAGTCGCCGATCAACGGACGGGCGGGACTGCGACAGGTTGATGTCGGCAACGTCGTCACCGGAATCGCCGGGACCGGCGGCGCAGTGCTGCTCACGATTCAGGGACTCGATCCCATTTATACCGACTTCACCGTTGCCGAAACCGATCTCGGTTTAGTGCGGAAATACCTCGGCGGACCGAATATTAAAGTGGAAACCTGGTCGCCCGACGAAAATATTCCGCGCCGCACTGGCGACTTGTATTTCATCGACACTGCGGTCCAGCCCGGCTCCGGCACCGTGAAAGCGCGCGCAGTTACGCCGAATCCCGATCGCGCGTTGTGGCCGTCGGAGTTTGTGCGGGTTCGTTTCATTCTCGACACAATCAAGGACGCGAAGCTGGTTCCTTCCCAAGCAGTTCAGATCAGTCAAAGAGGTCCGTTTATTTTTGTGCTCAAGCCGGACAACACCGTCGATCTTCGTCCAGTCAAACCGGGACAACGTCAGGATGGAGATCTGACCGTTGTGGAAAGCGGTGTCCAGCCGGGCGAGACCGTTGTTGTGACTGGACAGCTTGCGCTCGCGCCCGGGTCAAAGGTTGATCCGAAACCGTACAGTCCTTCGCAAACTGCGACCGAAGCCAATGCTGCCGCGGCCAAGAGCGCGCCGTAATTTTGCCAATGGACCACGCGGACGAACACGACAGTGCCGGTAATGGCGAACGCGAATCGCGAGACCACAATCGTTTAGGCGATGCCAGTACACCGCAATCGCCAAAGTTAGTTCCGGTTAAAGGCACCGGACTTTCCGGGCCTTTCATCCGCCGGCCGGTGATGACGATTTTGTTGACATTGTCGGTGATCGTTGCGGGCATTGCGACTTACAACAAGCTCGCGGTAAACGATCTTCCGGCGGTCGATTATCCGATTATTCAGGTTACGTGCGCTTATCCGGGCGCGGATCCGGTGACGATGGCGAACAACATCGCAACACCGCTTGAGAAACAATTTCTCCAGATTCCCGGCCTCGACATCATCACCAGCCAAAGCACGCAGAGTAACACTTCGCTGACGTTGCAATTTAATCTCAGTAAAAGCATTACCGACGCTGCCACGGATGTGCAGGCCGCGATCCAGCGCGCAACCGGTAAATTGCCGGTCGATTTGCCGAGTCCGCCCACCTTTACTAAAACGAATCCAAACGATCAGGCAGTTTATCTGGTCGGCTTCATGTCGGACACGATGACCGACGGCGATCTATATAAGTACGCATCCACCGTAGTGGCCCAGCGCATGTCGATTCTTCCCGGCGTTTCGCAAGTGAATATCTATGGCGTTCAAGGCGCGATCCGAATCAAAGCTGATCCGGCCGCACTCGCTGCCCGCGGATTGACCATGGATGATCTCGCTAATGCGATTCAAGCGGGAACTGTTTACTCGGGCGCAGGCCAATTCGATGGCCCCCATCGCACGTTTGTCCTTCAGCCGAACGGGCAGATCGACAAGGCGGAAGGTTATCGCAATTTGATCGTCGCTCGGAACAACGACCGTTCACCGGTCTACTTGCGCGACATTGCCGAAGTAAAACAAAGTGTGCAGGACGAGCGCACTTCCCGCTTCTTCTGGGTGCGCGGATTCAACGCGGCCGGATCCACCGTTGTCCTCGCGGTTTCGCGGCAGGCGGGCGCGAATGCTGTCGAAGTTGCGAATTCAGTGAAAGCTCTTTTTCCCGAGCTGCGCGCGAGTCTGCCGGGATCGATTTATTTTCTGCCGGTGTTCGATCGTTCGCAAACAATCGTGAATTCGGTGCACGACGTGCGGGCGACCCTGATGATCGCATTCGTGCTGGTCGTGATGGTGATTTACGTTTTTCTCGGCCGCGCGACCGACACGCTCATTCCGGCCGTCGCCCTGCCGCTTTCGTTGCTGCTTACCTTTGCCGTGATATACATGCTCGGCTTCTCCATCAACAACCTGACTTTGATGGCGCTCACTCTGGCCATCGGATTTTTGGTCGACGACGCGATCGTCTTTTTAGAAAACGTGATTCGCCGCGCCGAGCACGGAGAATCAATTCTACAAGCCTCCTATAACACCGCCGGGGAAATTTCCTTCACGATTCTATCGATGACACTTTCGCTGGCCGCGGTGTTTATTCCGCTGGTTTTTTTGCCGGGCCTGCTCGGGCGAATTTTTCAGGAATTTTCGATTACGATCATTGTGGCGATTCTCGCCTCCGGTCTTGTTTCGCTGACCCTCACACCCTTAATGTGCGCGCGTATTCTGGGTGAACGGAGAGCCGGACACAAACGCGCCCGAATGGAAAAATGGACCGGCGATTTCATCCAGCGCGTGATTGGCGCATACGGCCGGGCTCTCGACAAATTTCTCGACCGCGCCTGGCTGACAATTCCGATTTTGATCGGCTGCATTATCGGCCTTTTCTTTTTCTTCACCCACTTGCCTTTTACCCTGCTACCGGTCGGAGACAGCGGTTTTGCTCGCGGTGTTTTCATTGCCCAGGAGGGTGCCTCGCCCGAGCAGATGCGCGCGTTTCAAAAACAGGTGAACGAGAAAGTCCAGGCGGAGCCGAGCATTGCGCAATTTTTCACGAACGTTGGAACCGGATCGCGTACCGCGTTGTCGCAGGGAATTGTCTTTTGCATTTTCAAACCGCGCGAGGAGCGCGATCCGATCGAGCAGTGTCTGCTGCGACTGCAAAAATCGATCAGCACCATTCCCGGACTGACCGCGGTTATCTCTCCGAGTCCGGTTTTGCAAATCAATGTCGGTGCGACCAATCAGACCCAAGGCCAGTACGCCTACACTCTAAGTGGAATCGTTCCGGAGGATGTTTACAAGGCAGCCGACGAGATGATGGCAAAGTTGCGCGGGTTCAAGGGATTCGCATCGGTGCGTTCCGACTACTACAACAGCACGCCGAATCTCACCGTCAACATCGATCGCGAGCGCGCAGCGACCTACGGCGTTTCAACCTCGGCAATTCAAAGTATATTAAAAAACGCTTACTCCCAGAACTATGTCTATTTGATCAAGGAGCCTGACGATCAATATCAGGTAATCCTCGAAGTGAAGGACAACGAGCGCGCAACCCCCGGCGACCTCAACAATCTCTACGTTCGCGGTAACAGCGCGAACGCTGTAGCTCAATCCGGTCCCGGGAGTGGCGGCGTTACCACGACGACAGGAATCGCTGCCGATCTCGTTCCGCTGCGCGCGGTAACCTCGACTAGTCAGGTGCTTGGACCTCAGGCGGTCAATCACTTCGATCAGTTCACCAGCGTCAGCATCAACTTCAATTTGTTGCCCGGCGTAGCGATTGGCGACGCGACGAAATTCATTGAGGATTCCTTTGCGCAAGTGCGTGAGGACTTGCCGAGCGTGCAATCGACTTTCCAGGGTGAAGCGCTCGTGTTCCGGCAATTGTTCCGTGCTCTGCCGCTGCTTTTGATCGGCGCTATCTTCGTCATGTACGTGATCCTCGGAATTCTTTACGAAAGTTACGTCCATCCGATCACGGTTCTGTTTCCGGCAATTGTGCCCGCCCTTGTCGGCGGTCTCGCCACGCTCTGGCTTTTTGGGTCGACATTGTCGCTCTACAGCGTGATCGGCCTGTTCCTGCTGCTCGGCATTGTGAAGAAGAACGGAATCATGGTGGTCGATTTTGCATTGCAGCGAATTGATGAGGGCTGGGACCTGCGTTCGGCAATTCACGAAGCGAGCGTGGAACGGTTTCGCCCAATCATGATGACGACGCTCGCTGCTCTGATGGGCGCGGTGCCGCTGGCTCTTGGCTTCGGTCAGGATGCTTCGTCGCGTCGCCCGCTTGGGCTGGTGATCGTGGGCGGTCTGATTTTCTCGCAATTGATCACGCTGTTTGTCACACCAGTCATCTATCTCTGGCTAGAATGGTTCCAGGAGCACGTGCTCGATAAGGTACCATTCCTGCGTAGCGCGCACACTCACCACGAAGGGGAGCTGGTGCCAGCGACGGATGATGGCGAGGTTGAGCCGGAACCAGCTACCGTCCACTGATTCCGTGGTGCTGTAGCGTGCGCTGTCCTCAGCGCATCAACTCAACCAAAAAATCCGCTGAGGACAGCGGACGCTACAGCCATTTGCCTCTGGGGTTCGTTATCGATTCCGGCTTCGCGATTCCTCATCCGTAATTTATCTTAGAGTATGCGAGCGATGGTTCTGGATAACCCAAGAAAGTCGCTGCAATTGCGCGATGTGCCAAGACCTAAGCCGGGGAGGGGACAATTGCTAGTGCGCGTTGCGACATGCGCGGTGTGCCGGACTGATCTTCATGTCGTCGATGGCGAATTGCCGAATCCAAAGCTGCCCCTGATTCTGGGTCATCAAATTGTCGGGCGCGTACAAGAGATCGGCGAGGAAATGTCGGAGGGGTCTGAGCGCCCCCACAGCCGCGGCGCTAAGGCTGCTCCTACATTCGCGGTCGGAGATCGCGTGGGAATCCCGTGGCTTGGCTGGACCGACGGCGATTGCTCGTATTGTCGATCCGGCAGAGAGAATCTTTGCGATAACGCGCGCTTTACCGGTTACACGATCGATGGTGGTTACGCCGAGTTCACCGTGGCCGATGCGCGATACTGTTTCCATTTGCCTGAGCGTTACAGCGACGTCGAGGTTGCGCCGCTGCTTTGCGCGGGACTGATCGGTTACCGATCGTATCGCAAAACGGGCGATGCGCGGCGTCTTGGCATTTACGGGTTCGGCAACGCAGCGCATTTGATCGCGCAAATTGCGATTTACGAAGGGCGCGAACTCTTCGCGTTTACTCGCCCGGGCGACAAAGCAACACAGCAAGCAGCGAAAGAACTTGGCGCGGTTTGGGCCGGCGGTTCCGACGAAATGCCGCCGGAAAAACTCGATGCGGCGATCATTTTTGCATCGGTCGGTCCGCTCGTGCCCGGCAGCGCTCCGCGCACTCGCCAAAGGCGGCATTGTCGTGTGCGGCGGAATTCACATGACCGACATCCCTTCGTTTCCTTATGCCGATCTTGTGGGAGGAACGTGTGATTACCTCAGTGGCAAACCTGACCCGACGCGACGGTGACGAATTTTTTGAAATCGCGCCGCGCGTTCCCGTTCGCACGTACACGGAAACATTCCCGTTGGAAGAAGCCAACACTGCGCTGGACCTATTCCGTGCCGGCAAACTCAGCGCGACCGCAGTGCTAAAAATCAGTGAATGATTATTCGGTCCGGTAGAGTGCGCTGTCCTCGGCGCACTCGAAGTCCGCTGTGGACAGCGGATAGTCCAACATGACCGTGCGGTTCAGGGTTCGTGTTTGGCCACTCGGGTGGTCGATTCGCTTATGTCTACCTTGTCACTGACCTTCTGGATGAGGTATCGCTGTTCCTTCAGTTCTTCTTTAAGCGCATCGATCTCTCTTTGTTGATTTGACACCTTGAGTTGCCCTTCGACAAACGCGCGATGCTCTTTCAGAAACTCGTTGAGCAGCATCGCGTTCACCTGATCGTAGCGCACGCTGTAGGGTTTTCCTTCCTTGTCGCGTATAACCAAGTCGGGATTGACTACGGCGACTTCCTCGGCCACAAGCCCCAGTTGTTGCGTACCTCCCCGATCAATCTCTTTTTTATAGCGGAAGGTTACCGGTTTGAGCCGGTAGAGCGTTGCACTCGTTTCCTCCATCGGGTGGATATCCTCCTTAAAACGGCGGGATGAGACTTGAGCACCAAGCTTTCCATCGGAGTTCACATAGACGGCCTGCGAGCCACCCGGTTGCGTCCAAATATTGCCGATATAACAACTGTCGTTTACATCTGCGCCTGACGTCCCGATACAGATAACATTGCTGGCCGTGAGTGACACCGTTGCCGGCGAACAGGCCGAGGCCTATGTTGAAGTCGCCGCTCATCTGGGCATCAAGCGCGCCGTAACCGATCGCCGTATCACCATTGCCCGTCAGGTTACTAGCAAGCGCGTTATAACCGTAAGCCGCGTTGCTGGATCCAGTCGTATCGCTCGACATCGCAGCGTGACCCGTGGCGGTATTGTTGGAGCCGGTACTGTTGACGAGTACCTGATATCCAATGGCGGTGTTCTTGTCGCCCGTAGTGTTTAGTCTGGAGTGCTTCATAACCGACGGCGGTATTGCCCTCGGCGGTAGTGTTGTTCTGCAGCGCTGCGAAGCCGTTCGCCGTGTTGTTGTTTCCGGTAGTGTTGTTCAGGAGTGCTGCCGCACCGTTCGCTGTATTGTTGTTGCCGGTGGTATTGCTAAGCAGCGCCGCCGAACCGATTGCTGTATTGAGATCGCCGGTAGTATTTCCCGTGAGCGCCAAAACCCCGGTAGCCGTGTTGTTTAAGCCGCTGATGTTGTTTTGGAGCGCCTGAACGCCGATAGCGGTGTTGGAAAGGCCTTCAGTATTGCTAAAGAGAGCTTGGAAACCAATGGCGGTATTGAAGTTGCCAATGTCGTTGTTAAACAGGGAAAAAGCACCGTTGGCCGTGTTTTGGAACCCAGTCGTGTTGAACAAAAGCGCGCCTGTGCCGATGGCTGTATTTCCGTCTGCGCTATTCGACGCGAGAGTGCCGGCGCCGACAGCGGTGTTGAAGCTGCCAGTTGTAAGATTCCTGAGTGACAACCAACCTACCGCTGCATTGAATCCGCCGCTGGTAAGATTGAGGAGAGCGTTTTGTCCTTCCGCGGTGTTCCCGCTGGGATAACCTCCATCCGGCGGCGGGACGACAGCTTCCGCCTTTGGCAAAAACGCCGCGAATCCAAATATGAGTAGGAGAGGAACTGATAAGTGCTTTGTTTTCATAGCGTTGAGCTTTGAGAAGTCTCATTGTCTTGTCGAGCGAAAATCGCTGCCGGGAAGCCGGCAGATGGCGTGAGAGTTTCTACGCGCGCGTCGGCACTCGACGAACCGGCGACAGGTGACCAATTGTGATCGCGCGTGTTCGCGAACACTTAGCGCGCTCGCACCTGCGCGCGAGCACCGACTGGCCTCGACATGTTGCCTGGCGGCCGTCTTTCTTCGTTGCGGATGCCACCGGCGGCATTGGCGAGTGCTTCTTCCTCGGCCGGGAGAAACGGTTTGAAGCGGCTCTTGTCGATCGCTTTCATGAATGCTTCATGCGGGGACACAATGCCTTTCTCCAGCAGCGCCCAGATCGCGTCATCCATAAACTGCATTCCCTGTGCTCTACCCGAAACGATTATATCCTGCAGCTTGTGCGTAGCGCCTTCGCGGATGATCGCAGCGACCGCAGGGTTGGCGATCAGAATTTCGTTCACCGCAATGCGCCCGGGACGATCCGATCTTTTCAAAAGCAATTGCGCTACTACGCCGCGAAGTGAATTCGCCAGCATTGCGCGCGCCTGTGGTTGTCGATCGGCGGGAAAAGCATCCACCATGCGATCCACGGTTTTGCGCGCGTTGTTTGTGTGCAGAGTGCCGAACACGAGAAGACCGGTTTCGGCTGCGGTTAAAGCAAGTGCGATTGTCTCCAGATCACGCATCTCGCCAACGAGCACGATGTCGGTGTCCTGTCGCAGCGAAGCCTTCAGGCCGGCAGCAAACGAATCTGAATCCGCAGGCACTTCGCGTTGTGTAATGATGCTGCGCTTGTTGTCGTGCACGAATTCGATCGGCTCCTCGATCGTCACTACGTGTCTGGCAAAATTTTCGTTGATGAAGTCTACCAGCGCAGCCTGCGTCGTTGTTTTGCCGGAGCCAGTTGGACCGGTAACGAGCACGAGCCCGCCGCGCAAATCAGCAAAGTTCTTTACGACTGCCGGAATGCCCAGTTCCTCGAGTGTCGAGATTTTCGTAGGAATTAGCCGAAATGCCGCCCCGTACCCCTCGGACTGCTTAAAGTAGTTGCTGCGAAATCGAGAGTGCTCATCCATCTGGTAGGCGAAATCGAGATCGCCGTGTTGCTCAAAAAGCTCCCAGTTTCGTGGGCCGCAAGCTTCGCTCAACATCCGCTTGGCTTCATCGTGCGAAATCGGCTCGGCTCGAATCGGCGTTATGTCCCCATGCACGCGTATCTTCGGCGGTTCACCCTCGGCGATGTGCAAATCCGAGGCCTCCTGTCGGACTACGATCTGCAGAAATTCATCAAGATAAGCCATGGGCAAACCGCGGATTACGCTGATGTCGCGGATAAACGAAGTTTAGCATGAAGATCCGTTCGTGAATGCGTTACTTATCTGCGTATTCCGCTTCATGTTTTCACGTGCTGCCGCATGACATCCTTCTGCTCGGCGCGTGCGTAAGCTTCCTCTGCGCTGATTAGGCCTTGTTGGTAAAGATCAATCAAAGTGTCGTCCATCAACCGCATGCCCTGCTTCTTTCCGGTCTGAATAATACCGGGCAACATGAACGTTTTGTTTTCGCGAATCACGTTTGCCACAGCGGGTGTATTGGTGAGAATCTCAAGTGCGAGCACGCGGCCCTTTCCATCTTTCCGCGGGATCAACTGGTGGCTGATGACGCCGCGCAGCGATTCAGCGACCATAACGCGAACATGTTCCTGTTGTTCCGGCGGAAACACATCCAATAACCTATCAAGTGTGCGCGATGCATTAGAAGTGTGAAGGGTTGCTAGAACAAGGTGTCCAGTCTCCGCGGCGGTGATCGCAAGCGAAATCGTTTCCAAGTCGCGCATTTCGCCCACCATGATTACGTCGGGATCTTCCCGCAGCGCGGCGCGGAGCGCTGTGGCAAACGACTCAGTGTGGGTGAAAACCTCGCGCTGGCTAACGTGACAATTATTCGAGTGGATGACGTATTCGATTGGGTCCTCGAGCGTGATGATGTGATCGTGCCTTTCGGTATTAATTTGCTGAACCAAAGCGGCAAGCGTGGTTGATTTGCCGGTGCCCACCGAACCAGTCGCGAGGATGAGACCATTCTGATAGCGAGTAAGTAACTTAAGCTGTTCTGGCAATCCCAGGTCGTCCATGCTCCGGACGTAGGAATTGATCACCCGAAACACAATCTCAACGCCCAACCGCTGGCGAACGACACTCACTCGATAGCGAGCGTGTTCGTTCTCATACGCGAAGTCGGAGTCGCCGCGGGTGTTGAGCTCATCCTTGTACACTTCGGGCATGAACGCTTCTGCCAGCGCAACGGTTTGTTCGCTGGTCAGAACTGGTGCGTCAGGCCACATGGGCTGCAAGGTTCCGTGCACTCGCCAGATTGGCGGCGCGGCCACGCCGAGGTGAACGTCTGATGCGCCGGCTTTTTGGCCAACCTCGAGATAATTATCGACGTGCGGCAGGGGGTGCGATTCGAATGAAGGAGCTGAAACTTGTGGCGTCATGCGGGGAAGCATTCAGCTGTCTCACGGGCACTCAAGGCCCGAGCTACAGACGGTGCATTATTTCCTGGCGCGGGAAGGTTGGCCAGAATAAAAGAACCGGTTCTTAACAAACTCCATGATGACCGGTCGGGCGAGATTTCCAACGACTTTCATCGCCGCCATCGCAAGTCCCGTCTCCATCAGTTTTTTCTCTCCCTTACGCCGAGTCCTTGCGTCCACGTAAACTTTTTTCTTCCGCATCGGCGCCAATGCGATTACCGCCCCGACTGCCGCCGCCGCACCGACCCAGGAACCTGTCTGTTTTCGGAATGACCTCCGGAATTTCGCCGGGAAATCAAGTTCGTAACGCAAGCCGCGCAACTCGTTCGCCACGCGCTGACGCGAACCTGCTATTTCTCCCTTTAGCTCGTTGATTGATTGAGAGTCTTCAGCCATTCGCGATCTTTCTTTAGTTCATCAATGCTATCCCGAAACATTGGCTTGGTGATCCGACTGTGTGCCACCAGCAACAGCGCTCCGGCGATAATGAAATGTAACAGCGCAACAACCAGTGCTACGACAGGCCAGGAGGTCCCGAGCAAATGCGCAAGGCCAACAACAGCACTTACGATGAGGAAAACGTAACCCATCAGACAGAGCGCCAGCGCCGCGATGACGCAGCCCACTAATATCAGCACTTGCACCGCGGCCGATTTAGATTCCTGCGCAAGTAGAACAAACCGGCTTTCAAAAAATGCTACAACCGAGCTGATCAGTGCCAGCGCGTTCTCGAGCAAACCGGAATGGCCCGCAGGATTGCGAGAGGGAAGGGTCCCGCTGCTCATTTCCGGCGCTTTCGAAACTAACGCCGGAAGATCAGACCCAACACGAATCCAATTCCGAGCGCCGTGAATACTGCTTTTGTTGGATTTTCACGGACGTAATCCTCGGCGTCTTCCTGGAATGTGCGAACGCGACTCGTGGCATCGCCCCAGGCTTGTTCCGCCTTGCCGCGCGCCTCGCCCCAAGCCTGCTCCGCTTTTCCGCGGTACTCGTCGGCGAAAGCACCTGCGGCTGATTTCAAATCTTCCGCTGCTTTACGAGCATGGTCCTTGCTGCTCTGCAATTTATCCTGCGGATCGGCGTTGGCCGGTGTTGTATGTTCTCCTGGTCTGTTTTGTTCTGCCATTGGTAATCTCCAGTTAATTTGTTCGCTGCGACTATCCGCGCGCTTTGCTAAAGGGGCAAACGCCGACTTGTCTCAAATCATAAACGTGTCGCACGCTTCAGGCGGACTTCTCTGCCGTATAAATGTTTTAAACGCCTAACGTCCTGAACGACCGAGACTGAAAGTTATTGCTCGCGAAAAATGATTCGCGCTTTTGTGAGATCGTATGGCGAAAGCTCTACCGAAACTTTGTCGCCGGGCACGATCCGGATGAAATGCTTGCGCATTTTACCGGAAATATGCGCAAGGACATTGCGTTGGCCGGGAAGATCGACGCGGAACATCGTCCCTGGCAAAACCTGCGTCACGGTGCCCTCAATGGTGATCTGTTCTTCCTTCGCCATTGCGCGCCGAATATACCTCGCCAGCGCACGCCACTCAAGGCGTGCGGTCTCTAGTCCGCCGCCGTCTGGCGATCTGCAGATCACCTTCGCTTGAGGGAACAGGAGAAGATTGTCTGCGTCAGGATTTAGCGGAACTGTTCGAGCGAAAGCGTCGGCAAGTATTCGCGAAGCTCCTCACGTTTCCACCACGCGCCCGTGTGGCGAAACTCATCTACCGTTGTAAATCGATAGCGATAAAACATCGCCCGAATGTAAAGCGGTGGTTTGTCCGGGAATGGGTTGCGCGCGAGCAAGCCGTTCACTTCGTGCGAGCCTTGGAGCAAGCGGTAGATCAATGCGACTAACCACTGATTTTCGCGCGGCGTTCCCAAAGCGGCGAACCACATCTGCCAGTCGAGTCTCGGCTGGTGCGGCGCACACCAACCGGGTGCGCGTTTTACGTCGCCGGGCTTCCATTTGAATTCGTACGGCAGCCAGTCGATCCCATCAGAGCTGCCTTCGAGGATAATTTCGCCGCGGTCCTTTGTCATTACGCGGAAAAGGCCATAGCCGTTGACGACGCGAAATGCTTCGAGTCTTTCGTAAAGTTTCGCCAGCACGCGCGGCGGCCGACTCAGCGGTTTAAATGCGCTGAAGATTAACCACGCATTGATCGGTAACGTCACGATGATCACACCGATTGCGCCGTACTTCGACAGTCGTTCCGCTATAGCGTGACGGTTGTAGTCACGGCGCTGTGTCGCCGTGCTTGCGACTCGATGCCGCACAGCGCCTCGACGCAGCGAGGCGGCTACAGAATCATCGATCAACAATAAGCACAGCGCGATCGTTAGCAGATTGAAAAAGCAATAGTTGCCTGTGATCGCGATCGCGAGTTGAAGAAAAATCAGCAGACCGGCAGCCATCAATCTGAGACGGCGAGGCGCCCAGATGAAAAATGGCACAACGATTTCCACTACGAGGCAAAACGCGACGGAAAAATGCTTAAACCATTCGGGACTTTTGTCCGCCCACCAGCCAAATACCGTCGGCAGCGGTTGCGACCAGTAATGGAAATCGAGTGCTGTCAGGTTCCACCAACTGTCGTCACCACTGGTTAACTTCACCACGCCCGACATGAGCATGAGTTTGAACAGAAGAAGCTTGAGCAAAAACAATCCGACACGCGACACCTGCGCCCTGGCCAACGGCGATGATCGTGGCCACAATAGCAACTCCCGTGGCCACAGACGCCACGGCGCAAAAAAGATCGATAAAAACCCCGTCTCCAGCAAAAGGACGTCCCATTGAAAACTGAAAAAGTCCTGGCCTGCGATTGTGAGCGACAAGTACAAAACGAAAAGAGCAACGAGTAGAAGGGCCGGAGCGATTCCGAAAATCAACAGCAACGAACAGAGAACGCCGCTGCCGCAAAGAAAGTGAAGAAACGCATCACTCGAGTTAAACCAGCATAGGGTAGGCAAAAGTCCGTAAGCGCTTGATCCGACCTGACCCCGAACTGCTGAGAGGAATTGATTGACGGGCGACATCCCGTTGCTGCCGACAAGTCCGTCCACTTGAACCCAGAGCGAAACGAAGGCGATTAAATAGATGACGCCAAGCACGCGCAGGAACCAGCGCCGCGCCCAAAAATAGGTGGGCCTCCGCACCTCTTTGCCCCAGAGCAATCGGGTTATCGCTGACGCAAATTTTCGGTGGCGAGCGATTAAGCCGTAGCCGGTTTCAGAAACGGCCGCGAACCCGGGGACATGATCGTAGCTCCACGCTAGCCATTGTCGCGAAGGCCGAAACGCTAACGAGCGATACGCCGCTTCCGCCGCGAAAACGACTGTGCCGTCCGGTTGGATTAAAACCAGCGAGCGGTTGAATTCTTGCGATGGAATTTCAGGGAAGTGTTCAGCTGCTTCTTGATAAGTGGTGTAATCGACCTTACCCGCTGTCATTTCGCGCCAGCGCTCGATCCATAATCGGCAAAAATCACAGTCGCCGTCCCAGATCAGCAGCGGCTTTGGCGGCGGATTGGAAACGCGCAGATGTTCAGTTCGCTTCACAGATATTCACTGAGTAGCGTCATTCTGAGCGAAGCGAAGCGGAGTTGAAGAATCCCGCGATGTCAGGTCAGGTTAACATTGCGGGGTCCCTCGACTTCGCTCGGGATGACAAGTCATTTTGCAAATTCCGCCCATACCGGAGCGTGATCGGAAGGATCTTTTCCAGCACGCATTTCGCGATCGATCCCGGAGGCGATGCATTTTTTCGCCAGCGATTCGCTTGCCAGAACAGCGTCTATGCGCAGGCCACGATTTTTTTCAAAGGCGCGCATTTGATAATCCCACCAGCTGAAAAGTTCTTCTTCCTTGTGATGGATTCGAAGCGTGTCGATCAGGCCTAAGCTGCATACCTCACGAAAAGCGGCGCGTTCGCCGTCCGAAGCCATGATGGCGCCTTGCCAAAGCTCGGCGTCGTAAACATCGATGTCCTCCGGAGCGACATTGAAATCGCCACACACGACCAGGTTGGGAAATTTTTCTTTCGAAACGCATTGTCGGAGCCGCTGATACCACTGCAGTTTATATTCATAGGCCGGTGAGCCGACGGCTTGTCCATTAGGCGCGTAAATTGAAAATACGCGCAACTGGCCAACGGTTGCTGCGATCGCGCGCGCCTGCGGATCGACCACTTCATCGCAAAGCGACGCGCGAACCTCATGCAGCTCGTTCTTCGCAAGAATCGCTACGCCGTTGTACGATTTTTCTCCGTGATACGCCGAACGATAGCCCGCCGCTTGCAAAGCGAGCGCCGGAAATTGTCCGTCCGGGCATTTAGTCTCCTGCAGGCAAACAATATCCGGTTGTGTCTCCTCAAGCCATGCAAACAACCGGTCCTGCCGTTTGCGCAGCGAATTGATGTTCCAGGACGCAATGCGCATTGCTGAAGCGGCGATCAGGAGCTGTGATCGGCGAACAATTTAACAGCTAACGGCGCGTCAGTTCGGAGCACCGATCACAATTCTACCTCCACCCCTGGTGTTGGCACGATGATCTCTGAGCTGGAAAGTTCGTTCGATAACGTTGTGCGCATCCACTCGACTGCCGGCGGGTCACCATGTACAAGAACAATTTTTTTTGGCGAAATCTTTTTGGCATACTCAATCAGCGACTCGCGTGTCGCGTGTGCGCTAAACTGGAACTGTTCGATGTTGCAGCGGATGCGTTGCGGCGATTTTTCGGGATCGAGGGCTACTTCGCCGCCGGAGCCCGCCTCCCGCAGAAAACCGGCTGGCGATTCTGGGCTGGCGTAGCCGACAAAAAAGATCGAGTGCTGGGGGTTCTCGATAATTCGCCGGGCAAAAATGTTCGATAGCGTTTTGGGAATCATCATTCCGCTGGAGAGAGCGTACACGCGACCTCCGCGCACCGCGGCATCGCGTACGGTTTCATCGTTTAAAATGAACGGCGCTACTTCCCTCATGAGTTTCAAACGTGGCAATTGTCGACGGCTCGTGTGGGTGCGGCGATCATAGATGTCTGTGAATTTCGAGCTCAGACCGCCGATATAAATTGGAAATTCTGACAGCAGCCGCTGGCGGCGAAACTTGTAGAGCATCGCGAGAACCTCTTGCGTTTTACCTAGCGCGAACACCGGTATCAGCACGCACGCGTCACGTTCAAAAGCGGCTGCGAGCGCATCCGCCAGGCGTTGCTCTTCACCTGCGCGAGTCCAGCCTTCAGGTTTCGCGTGATCACCGCGTGTGCATTCCATGATCAGCACATCAGGTTTCTCCTCGGGGAAAGGCGCCGCCTGCATGATTGTTTGATCGTCGAAATTGACGTCGCCGGTGTAAAAAACAGTTTGGCCTTCACCGCGGAGCATTACTCCGGTCGAACCGAGCACATGTCCGGCATCGAAGAACTCGAACGTTACCGTGTCCTTTTCGCGCTCGGCTGCTCGTTCGCCCGCAACGGAGATTCGCTGACGCATCGGGCACCGGCGCCAGCGTTGCGATGCGCGGTCGATTTCACGATGCGTGAAAAGGGGATATGACATTTCTCCGATTTCCTCACGTTGCCGCGTCATCACATTGACTGAGTTGTGCAAAAGAACGCTACCGACCTCTACCGTCGCCTCGGTCATGAAAACCCGGGCGCGCGGGAAGCGTCGCATGGCCAAAGGCAGGGTGCCGATGTGATCCTGATGGGCGTGCGACATCAGGATCGCGTCGACCTCGCGGTCGCCGATCGCTTTGAAATTAGGCAGCGCATCCTCCCCGGTATTTTTCGGGTGCATTCCGCAATCGAGCAAGAGCCGGTGATGGCCAATCTCAAGGTAGTACGAATTGGCCCCGATCTCCGTTTGCCGTGTGAGATTTGTAAATTTCAAATGCGACTCCAGTGACGTCCCGAGGTCTTCCTATCAGAGCTGTTGTTGTCTGAACAGTCGCTTTCGCGATTGGTCTAAGAACGGGTTGCCATGGAAGGAGAAACGAACAGGCGCCGCGAGCCGGGCACGAATCTGGAGCAGGATATCTCGATCCACATTTTCACAGTCTCCTCTGCCATGGTGGGCGTTTGTCTGACTGTCATCGGATTAATTCGCGTCGTCATTACACTTGGACGTGCGGATACGCTGGCGGATGATTTTCTCGCCGGCGACGCACTTCTGTTTCTGATCTCCTGTCTGCTTTCTTATTGGGCGCTGCGTTCGCGCTCACTACGCCGAATGCATCGTCTGGAAAAGATCGCAGATGTAATCTTCATCCTCGCCATGATTGGCATGGTGATTATTTGTGCCTTGATCACTTACACCATCTCTGTTCCAGCCCGACCAGCCACTGGCTAAAG
>CAVXHW010000020.1:0-76111 GCA_963761585.1 uncultured Verrucomicrobiae bacterium | reverse complement strand
TCACCGGCCTGAAGGCCGGTGTTAATAAAACGCGAACCAAGCGAATAGTGCGATCGGCTTATCCTGCCGGTTCGATGTGGACGAGCACGTCGGCGATGCGCGGGTCACTTTGCTGGATCGCTGACTTTACCCGATGTGCGATCTCGTGGCCTTCGTGCACGGAAATGTTGCCGTCCACGCCGACGTGTAGATCGACGTAATAATCCAAGCCCATCTTACGGGCATGGCATTTCTCCACCTCGGCAACACCAGGGACGGAGCTGGCCACAGCGCGAATGGACCTGACAATCTTTCCACCAGGCGCCGTGTCCATAATCTCGTGGAACGCCGGCAGCGCCAAACGAACGCCGTTCGCAGCGATCACCGCGCAGGCGAACAATGCTGCCCAGTCATCCGCGCTATACCATGCTTCGCCACCGAGAAGTGCGGCCGAGATTCCGACGAACGCAGCGGTAGAAGTCAGCGCATCACTGCGGTGATGCCACGCGTCCGTTTTAACCGCGGTGCTCTCGGCTTGTCGGCCGATGCGATTTACGTACCGAAAGAGAAATTCTTTAACGACAATAACTACAATGAGTATGGCCAGCGTGAATGGCGCAGGTCCGTGATGGGGCGTCAGAATTTCGCGAACGCTTTCGATGGCGAGGCCAGTCGCGGCTGCGAGCACGCCAAGCGCAACGGCGATCGCGGCGATTGGTTCGGCCTTGCCGTGACCGTACGGATGCGTTTCATCCGGAGGTCTCGCCGCCACGGTTAATCCGCCCCAAATCACGACCGAGCCGCCTATGTCCAGTGCAGACTCGATTCCATCGGCGATCAGCACGTAAGCGTGGCCGATAACGCCGGCCACGATTTTGACCGAGGCAAGCACGACGTTGATGAGCAGACCAAGTAACGCAGCACGCGCGGCGGTTTGCAGAATCTTCTTAGAGGCATGAGCTTGCGCGGGCATCGATGAGCAAAAGTATTAACGCTGCCGTTTACGAAACGCACGGAAATCCCGCTGACGTATTGCAAGTTGAGACGCGTCCGTGGCCGACGCCAGCTGCAGACGAAGCGGTGGTTAAGATGTCCGCAGCGCCGATCAATCCGGCAGACTTGAATCAGATCGAAGGAAAGTACCCGGTGCGACCGGAGCTACCGGCGACGCCGGGATTCGAAGGCGCTGGCATCGTTGTTGAGTCAGGCGCGGACGTGAAAGGCCTAACGAGCGGCGCGCTCGTAATCCTGCCGCACAACATCGGCACATGGCGGGATGCCGTCGCGGTGAAAGCCGAAGATCTGGTCGTTGTGCCTGATGGAATCGACCCTGTTCAGGCGGCAATGTTAAAAATTAATCCGCTGACCGCGTGGCGATTGCTGCATGACTACGTCGATTTACAGAAAGGCGATTGGCTGATTCAGAACGCGGCGAACTCGGCGACTGGTCGCGACGTGATTCAAATCGCGCATGAGCTCGGTTATAAAACGGTGAACGTCGTTCGACGCGCGGAATTAGTTGATGAATTGCGCGCAGAAGGCGGTGATATCGTGCTGATCGATGGCGACAAACTTCGCGACGAAGTGAAGAGCGCAACTGGCGGCGCGTCCATTCGTCTCGGTCTAAACTCCGTCGGCGGCGAGAGCGCGCTGCGTCTTGCAAATTGTCTCGCGCCTGGCGGGACGCTCGTGAGCTTTGGCGCCATGAGCTTGCAGCCGCTGAAAATTCCGACCGGCCTTCTCATTTTCAAAGACCTGCGATTTCGCGGCATCTGGATCAACAAATGGTACGACCACGCCACTCCGTCTGAGCGCATGCAGACGTTTCAATCACTTTTCGATATGGCCAGGCGCGGTCTGCTTAAAACAAAAGTCGAAAAAGCTTATCCGCTAAGCGAAGTCAAAGCCGCGGTTGCACATGCCGCGCAAGGCAAACGCAACGGCAAAATCGTTTTTGAATTCGAGTAGGCCTGTAAGGCTAGCGCCTTACGGCTCTGAGGTCTTTTAGCGCGCCAACGGCGCAGCGTTCATTTAAAGCCTGGGGCAGCGCCCCAGGGTTGTGGGAATGTAAAAAGGACCAGCGCTGAAGGCGCGATTCACTGCCAGATCAGGTCTCAGATGAAGATTGAATCGCGCTTTCAGCGCTTGTTTATATGCGACTCAATTCCCTGGGGCGATGCCCCAGGCTGAGACGATTCCGCGCCTTTGGCGCTAAACAGATGCCTGCGTTTGTAACGCCGAACCTGGTTTTGCAATTGCGCAACATTCGTACGCACATACCCTTAAAAATGCTGCGACTGGATTGGGCTCGCACGGTTTGTCTCATCACGCTTGTTAGTACTTTGTTAGTCCTGCGCCACGTCGAATGCGCCACCGCTCCCGAACCGGGCGATTTGCGCGGCGTCGGGAAAGTCACGTTCCCGATAACGTGCTCGCCTGACGTCCAAGCTGATTTCGCTCGTGGCGTGGCATTGCTCCACTCGTTTTTCTACGAAGAGGCGCGACGCGTTTTTACGTCAGTAGCCGAACGCGATCCGAAATGCGCAATGGCTCAATGGGGAATCGCGATGACCTGGTGGCATCCGATCTGGACTCCACCTAACCCCGACGAAATGCGCGCAGGCAAAGCTGCCATCGAAAAGGCGATGTCGATGAATGCGGGTTCGGATCGCGAACGCGGATTCATCACCGCGCTGAACACTTATTACAATACGGCGGACAGTTCGAGCGCAGCTCCGGTTGGACAATCGTGCCACGGTCCGGTCGGACCGCGCGATCGGGTAGTCGCCTACGAGAAAGCAATGCAGCAACTGCGCGACAAATATCCGGACGATTTCGAAGTGCAAACTTTTTATGCGTTTGCGGTGCTGGCTACTGGTTACGCCACGCCTAACGACACAAGCTTGTCGAAGCAGATTGAGGCCGCCGGCATATTGGAAAAGCTCTGGAAACAAGACGCGAAACATCCCGGGGTCGTTCATTACCTGATCCATTCCTACGATTATCCTCAGTTTGCTCAACGCGGCCTGACCGCAGCCCAGACCTATAATTCCATCGCGCCATGGGTGCCGCACGCGCTGCACATGCCGTCACACATCTTTACGCGTCTCGGGATGTGGGACGAGTCCATCGCTGCAAATCAAGCTTCGGCAGAAGCTTCACGTGCTTACGCAGCGATGCGCCACCGCGACGCCGCCGAAGCCGAGGAATTACACGCGCTCGATTATCTCGCCTACTCGTATTTGCAGGAAGCTCAGGACGCGGAGGCGAAAAAGATTGTCGACATTGCGGCGAAAGTGAAGAAGACGAATCCTGAGTTGGAGTTTAGCGCAGCCTACGCGTTGGCTGCAATTCCGACACGTTATGCGTTTGAGCGGAACGATTGGGCAGCGGCAGCAAACTTGCCGATTCCGAACGTGCCACACTGGTCTTCGTTCCCTTTCATGGAAGCTCTCATCGAATATGGTCACGCGCTGGGACGCGCGCATACTGGCGACATCGAGGGCGCGCGAAAAGCGATCGCACGAATGCAGCAATTGCGCGACGCGACGAAAGATCGAAAGTTCGATTACTTCAAAAGTCATCTCGACCTGCAGATGCAAGCGGCTTCGGCATGGGTGGCAGCAGCTGAAGGCAAAAAGAACGACGCCATCGATATGCTGCGGCGGGCCGCGGATTCCGAAGACATACTCGGCAAGCATCCCGTTTCGCCCGGAGCGTTCGTTCCGATTCGCGAACAACTCGGCACTCTGCTGCTGGAAATGGGGCAACCAACGGAAGCACAGCGAGAATTTGAGGCCGCGCTCAAGATCTATCCGGGACGATTCAGAGGTTTGTACGGAGCGGCACAAGCCGCCGAGCTGGCCGGCGACAAACAGGGTGCAAGCCGCTATTACACAAAATTGGCCGCACAAACGTCAAAAGCCGGCGATTCACGAACTGAGTTGAATCACGTTCGCGAATTTCTTTCCGCTCAAGCTAGAGCAGCGGACTCCAAAGGCGTGGCTAGCGCTCGCGAATAGAACCTGCCGCCCATAGTAGGTGCAACACCAAAAGGCTAGTCGCACAGCACTGCTCATAGCTGCGAGCCTGGTTCTTTTGCGTCACGACGCTAAATACTCGCGTCTCGTTTCCAAGACCTCGGCAGATTTATACGCTCGCGTCTTAGAGAAGCATTCATCGCAAACACAGCTGTTCTCGAAAATTGTTCGGCAGAGTTGGTTTCGGCCGATCGCGAAGTCGATCGAGCGCATCACGATCCCGGGAATTTTGCTGCATTACGCCTTACGAAAGAAATGTATCAGCGAGCTGGTACGCTCGGCACTTACTAGCGGGGTTGCCCAAGTTGTCATACTCGGCGCTGGCTTCGATCCACTCAGTTCAGAATTGCAGGGGGAATTTCCAACTGCGCTATTTTGGGAAATTGATCATCCGGCGACGCAGCGTCACAAAGTGCGCGCCTGTTCCGAAATCGGAATTGAACGAGTGCATTTCGTCGCAGTTGATTTGAGTGCCGCCGGTCTCGACACAGGAGCCTTGATCAACAGTGGGTTCGATCCAGCTAAACGCACATTCTGGATCGCCGAAGGTTTGCTGATGTATTTCCCGGCAGAAATCGTCTCCTCTTTGATACGAACATTGAGCAGCCTGAGTGCTCCCGGAAGCCAACTTGCATTTACGTTCATGGAAAAACATCGGGACGGCCGCATTCGATTCGATTCTCAAACCAAACTTGTTACCTGGTGGTTGCGCACTCGCGGCGAGCCGTTCCTCTGGGGAACTACGCGAAGTGAACTTGCTGAGTTTATACAGCCGTGGCGTGTGATTCGATTTTTCGATCACAATGATCTGCGGAAAATAGAATCGGAACTCGCCGATGAAATCGATCGCAAGAGGCGAGGTAATTTGTCTGGCTGCAATCTAACTGGCTTCGTTAAGCTCCCGCGATGGTAACGCGCCGTGAATTCATACGCACGGCGGCGCTTTTTGCGCTTGCGCCGCACGTATTCGCGGACCGCGAGAAAGAGATTTGGGTCAACGATGTCCATTCGCAACTTAATCGCACTCGGGTTCGCGAACTTCTAAGACCGCGCACCAGAGATGAACTTGCCGAGATTGTTCGTTCCGCGTCGCGAAAGGGCTTGCCGATTTCCGTTTCGGGATGCCGGCACTCGATGGGTGGCCAGCAATTCGGCACGGACAGCATTTGCATCGATACGCGTGAGTTGGATCGCGTGGTTTCGTTCGATCGTGAACGCGGCTTGCTCGAAGCAGAAGCCGGAATCCAATGGCCGAAGTTGATTCGCGCGTATCTCGACGCTCAAGCAGACGAGACAAAGCAATGGGGCATCGCACAGAAACAAACCGGCGCCGACACATTCACGCTCGGTGGCAGCCTTTCCTCCAACGTGCACGGCCGCGGACTGCGGATGAAGCCGCTGATTTCCAACATCGAGTCGTTCACCCTGATCAATGCCGATGGGAAATCGATTCGCTGCTCGCGCGAAGAGAATAGTGAATTGTTCCGACTCGCGATCGGTGGCTACGGTCTTTTTGGATTGATCGACACCGTAACGCTTCGGCTCGTTCCGCGGCAAAAATTAAGACGCGTTGTCGAAATAATTCGCGCAGACGATTTGCCCAAGCGTTTTGAAGACCGCATCACGCAAAAATTTCTTTACGGCGATTTTCAATTTTCAGTCGATGAAAAATCGCCGGACTTCCTTCAACGCGGCGTGTTTTCCTGCTACGAACCGATCAGCGAAGACGAACCCATTGTTGCCAAAAAGGAATTACGCGATGACGACTGGCTGGACCTCTTGCGGCTTGCTTACACCGATCGGGACAAGGCTTTCAAGCGCTACAGCGATTACTATTTGTCGACAAACGGGCAGACTTACTGGTCCGACACGAACCAGCTGAGCGCATATCTTCCGAATTATGCGCAGAAGATCCGCGACCGAAATCGGCGGTGATGAGTCGAGCCTCATCATCACCGAAATCTATGTTCCGCGCCCGGACCTTCCCGATTTTTTAGCGCAGGCGGCAGATTTGTTGCACTCGAATCGCACAACCGTCATCTACGGCACCGTCCGATTGGTCGAAAAAGATAACGAAAGTTTTCTGGCATGGGCCAAGCAATCCTACGCCTGTATCATTTTCAATTTGCTCACGCTCCATACACCGATTGGCATCGAAGCGTCGGCGCGTTCGTTCCGCGGTTTAATCGATTTGGCGATAGCGCGCGGCGGGAGTTATTACCTGACGTATCACAAATTCGCGAAACCCGAGCAAGTCACCGCGTGCTATCCGCAGTTCAAAGAATTTCTGAATTTGAAGAAAAATTACGATCCGGGTGAGCGGTTTCAAAGTGATTGGTATCGCTACTATCGGAAGCTTTTCGCAGGCTGACATGTAATAGTAACTCAAGCTTCCAGCTTGACCGGTCGGACAGGCTTCCTAGCCTGCGGTTTCCACAACCAGGCAGGGATGCCTGGTCGACGAGGACAGGCAGGATGCCTGTGTTACGTCTCTTTCACATGCCGCCGTTTGCCATCATTGCGTTGCTTCTGATTCTCTCGCGCGCCATTGCCGAGTTGTGGCTGAGCCGCCTGAATCAACGGCATGTGCGTGCGCACGCGGATGAAGTGCCAGCTGCATTTCGCGAGATGGTTGATGAACCGACTTATCGTCGCTCCGTCGAATATACCCTGGCCAAGAACCGGTTTGGAGAGGTCGTAACATTGTTTGATGCCGTGCTCCTCATCGGCCTGTTATTCAGCGGTGTGTTGCCGTGGGCGTTTGGAAAATTCACGGCAGCGTTCGGCATGTCGGTTTGGGCAATGGCCGCTTTTCTTTTCGCTACAGGCGTTGCACTAAGCATAATCAGTTTGCCATTTGCCTGGTACGCGCAGTTCAAACTCGAACAACGATTCGGTTTCAACATGACGACGATGAAGACGTGGGTGCTTGATCGCCTGAAAGGTTTTCTGCTGGCGGTATTGCTCGGGTTTCCATTGCTTGGGCTGGTGTTGAAGCTGATTGAGTGGACTGGCCCAATCTGGTGGATTTGGGCAGCGGCGGTCGTGATCGCGTTCCAATTGCTTTTGCTGCTGATCGCCCCTGCGGTGATTATGCCGCTCTTTAACAAGTTCACGCCGCTACCGGAGGGATCCACCTTACGCGAACGCCTCTTTGCACTGGCGCGGCGCACCGATTTTCCAACTTGCAGCATCGAAGTAATGGACGGCAGTAAACGGTCGCATCACTCGAACGCCTTCTTCACCGGGTTCGGACGTTTTCGTAAGATTGTCCTTTTCGACACACTCATAGCCCAGCTTGCAGAGCCGGAACTGGAATCCGTGCTTGCGCATGAAATCGGGCATTACAAAAAACGTCACGTCGTGAAGTTGCTCGGTGTTTCGATCCTCGGCGTGTTTATTGCCTTCGCGGCGATCGCCTGGCTGGCGCGTCAGGAGTGGTTTTACCGCGCATTCGGTTTCGAATATCATGCGGGTTTTGCCGCAGCGAACATTGTGCCGGCGATGCTGTTGTTTGCGTTGTTGGCGGGGACAATCAGTTTTTGGTTTTCGCCGCTCGTCCACATGTGGTCGCGCCGTTTCGAATACGAAGCGGATGCGTTCGCGCACGCGACCCTGGGAGAAGCGCTGCCGCTTGTTCAAGCACTGCGCAAACTGACCGAAAAAAATCTGAGCAACCTGACGCCTCACCCGCTCTACAGCCGTTTTTATTATTCACACCCCACCCTGCTCGAACGGGAACGCGCGCTGCAAACAGCGGCTTAGCGTGGGCCCCTTGTAGGGCAGGCGCCTCGCCTGCCACACCGGCAACCGGAGAGCGGTTGCCCTACAAATGAAAAACATCGGCGCTTGACACAAGCGCCGCTACAACTTCGCTGCTCTAAGATGTCGAAAGTGATCGTTGTTGGCGCTGGGATTAATGGCGTTACTGCCGCGATCGAGCTAAGGAAGCGCGGTCACGAAGTCGTGCTCGTCGATCCGGGGCCGCTGCCGCATCCGTTGGCGGCGTCCACCGACATCAGTAAGGCCGTGCGCGCCGCATACGGCGCTGATGAGGATTACACTGCCCTTGCCGAACGTTCGATCAAACTCTGGCGCCAATGGAATGAGGAATTCCGCACCAAGCTGTACCACGAAGTCGGCGTGATGTTCGTTCGGCGTGGGAGAATGGAGCCGGGCGATTTTGAACATGAAAGTTTGAAACTTCTCGAAAAGCACGGCCTCAAAGTGGCGCGCATGGACACGCCGGAATTGTGGAAACGTTTTCCGGCATGGAATCCGGAACTCTATCGAGATGGCGTTCTTGAGATCGAGGCGGGTTATGCGGAGAGCGGTCGCGCTGTAGCAATGTTAATTGAGCGCGCCAAATCGGCAGGCGTTGAACTACGCGAGCGCGTGAGGTTTTCTCAACTGGACGAACGTGGCAATCGCGTGAGCGGCATCGTGCTCGATGATAGACAACGAATCGCCGCGGATTTCGTCGTCATGGCGGTTGGCGCGTGGACGCCGTACTTGCTGCCTTTTACTAAAAAGTTTTTCCGCGCTACCGGGCAGCCGGTATTTCACCTCAAGCCTTCAGATCCTGAATTGTTTGCCCCGGAGCTTTTTCCGGTTTTCGGCGCAGACATTACGACAACCGGCTACTACGGATTTCCGATCAATCGGGATGGCGTGGTGAAGATTGCTAATCACGGTTCTGGACGCGAGATGTCGCCCGACTCCCCCGAGCGCATGGTGACTGCCGAGGACGAAAAGAACTTGCGCGAATTTCTGGCCTCAACCTTCCCCTCTCTTACCAATGCGCCGGTTGTCTACACCCGCGTGTGCATGTACTGCGACACGCACGATGGACATTTCTGGATCGCGCGCGATCCGGACCGCGAAGGATTAGTCGTTGCTGCGGGTGACAGTGGACACGGATTCAAATTTGCTCCGGTGCTGGGTGAGATCATTGCCGACGTTGTAGAAGGAAACGATAATCCGCTGCTGGATAAATTCCGATGGAGACCGGAAGTCCGAGCGGGAACCGGCTCAGATGTGGCTCGGTCGAGATGAAAGCCGTGTTAGCGATGGTTAAAACGAACACTCGACGGCTAGGAAGCCGTCGTTCCTTGAGGGGCTGTTTTTTTCGGGCGCTTTAGCAGAGTAATCTGCTTGATGCGCGCAGAATCGGATGGGCTCCACGTCGCGACTTCCGGATCGTCTTTGAACGCGTTGTGGACGAGACGCCGTTCATAGGAATTCATCGGCTCGAGCTGAAGCGAACGGCCGGTGATGCGCACGCGCTCCGCCAAGTCGCGCACCCGCTGCACAATCCTATCTTCGCGCATCGACCGGTAATGTTCGCAATCGACGATGACTTTTGCGGCGTTCTTATCTCTGGCTTGCAGCAAACGATTGAGCAAAAACTGAATGGCCTCGAGCGTCTCGCCGTCGCGTCCGATGATCCGCCGGCTTTCTTCAGTGTAAATCTGCAGCGTCGCGTTACCACCTTCGTTAATGGTCTCCTCGATTTGCACCACGAAACCGAGGTACCCGAGCATGGTATCCAGCAGATCTTTTGGCGTCATCATCGTTTTCGTTTTCCAGCAGGCGCAACTTTTTCGAGAATCGGCATGGGTTGCCGTTTGTTCTGATAAAATTGCAGGATGCTGAAAAGATTTTGCGCGGTGTAATACAATGCCAGAGCCGCCGCAAAATTGTAGCAGAAAAATAGGAAGATCAGCGGCGTAAACATCATTATGCGACGCTGGGTGGGATCACCGGTCTTCGGTGTCATCGCCATCAGCCAGACCTGCGTAGCCGCCATGAGCAGCGGGATGATGTTGATCGGGAAGCCGAGCACGGGCAGGTGCGCCACGGTATCGGGTTGAGACAGATCGTGTACCCAAAGAAACCTCGCGTTTCGCAATTCCACAGCTTGCGCGAGCATCTGATACAGCCCGAAGAAAATCGGGATCTGAATGGCCATCGGCAAACAACCGCCTACCGGATTAATGCCGTACTGCTTGTAAAGCTTCATCACCTCCTGGTTCATCCGTGTCGGGTCGTCTTTGTATTTCTCGCGCAGCTCCTGCATCTTCGGCCCAAGCAACGCAGTCTTACGCATGGTTTGATTCGCTTTGCTTTGGAGCGGCCAGAGCACGAGGCGCACGACAAGCGTCAACACGAGAATCGCGACGCCGTAATCCTTGACGAAACCGTGAATGGTGTTGAGAAAATTGAGCAGAAATTGGCTGACGATTTTGAACACGCCGAAGTTCATGATCTCCGCTTCGTTGTGCTCGAGTTGAGCGAGCCGATGATAGATTTTCGGCCCCGTCCAGATCTGAAAGCGCGCGGTGTACGTTTCCCCTGGCTGCACCTGAAAGCCCGGCATGCGCATCGCGCCTTCGACGCCGACCATGTGTTGCGTGGTTGAGACTTCAAACGAGCGGCCCCAAACGCCGATAGCTTTCGCGCTTAGCGGCGCGATAATCGTCGCGAAAAACTGATCGGTTACGGCCGCCCATTCTGCTCCGGCAAGATTCTCCTGGAAAACCGCCTGCGCGGCATGCGCACCGATACCGAGAACACCACTGCTACCTTGAAATGAACTCACGTTGCGGTCTCTGGCTTTACCATTGATGCACCAAACCAGTCGCGTGTAGTAGGGATAGTCCCTCGGATGAATCGGTGCCGCCGAACCGAGCGCGAGGAAGTAGTCAGCGTTTGTGTGCGGCTGCGCGCCTGTGTTCTGAACATCGAGATTCAGCTCGAGAAGAAAGTTGTCTTTCTTCTGGCTGGACTGCAGCAACGAAAATTTCTTTCGGATTGTGATTCCGTCAGGCGTGGTGCGCTCGCACCGAATGCTGCTGTCGGAGTCGCGAGCCAGCGTAAATTCCGGAAGCACCGGCTTTGCGGGGTCATCAACTATCGCGCCGATAGGCATGTGCTTGGCAGAATTCAAGGTCACGCGCTTAGCGTCTTCGGCGATGTGATTGAACATAACCGCCTCCGCGATGCCGCCGCCGCGGTTAGTGAAGTGCAATTCGAAATCCGAATTGCGCAGCGTCTCGACCTTTTCCGGAAAGGTTGGAACTGATTCAGCGTCCTGCGGCGCCGCTTCGGGCGTGGCAAGTGGAGATGGCGAAGCACCGAGGACCGCCGGCGTCGCGGTTGCCGAAGTTTGTCCGGGCGTCGTAATGACGGGAACCCGTCTGGGCGCCATCTGTTTTGCCAGATACACTTCCCATATGACGAGCCCAACTACGCAAAGAGCGACAACAATCCACGCTGTTCGATCCATAAATTCGGTTTTGCACGATCAGACGCAGCGACGGATCTCATTCTGAGATCCGCCAGCCCAGTGCGGCGGCACCGGGTCGTATCCACATCCACCCCATGGTTGGCAGCGAGCGAGGCGCTTCAATCCCAGCCAACTTCCGTGCCGAACGCCATGGGTCTCCACCGCTTCCAGAAAATATCTCGAACAGCTCGGGGTAAACCGGCAGCCGCAGTCAGGACCGCACAGCAGGCGAAGCAGCGGCGAAAGCGTGCATTGATAAAGGCGAATGATAAAACGAACCAGCACGAGCATCAGAGCAGAATAGAAGCGCGCCTAGCGAGGCGCAACCATTCATCTTCCAACGCGCCATAGCTCGCGGTCGCGGCTTCGTATCTGGCAATAATCACGAACCAAATGCCTTGTCGCAGTTCGTGCTGGTGCCGGCGAACAATTTCTCGCAAACGACGTCGGACGCGATTCCGAACGACGGCGCCGCCCACGCGGCCTGAAGTAACGAATCCTGCACGCCACAGATGACAATTCTCCATCGCCAGCGCATTTAGCATCAGAAGTTTGCCGCGTTGCGTGATTCCGTTCCGTTTCACACGCTCATATTCTGAGCGATGCGTCAGCCGGCGCGTTTTTGGGAATGAGAATGAACTCACCTTCGTCGTTTGCGTCGCCAAGACTTTTTTCCGCGAGCGAGCTGCCTCAAGACGCAGTCGCGATTCGTGATTCACCGTACAAAAGAAATCTTCCACCGAAAACCGGGGGAAGATTTCTCAAAGAAAAGAATTTCAGCTTTACTGCGCAGGCGGCGACTCCGCAGGTGTTTCCTCGGTGCCAGCCGGCGAATCAGTGGTGCCAGCCGGCGATTCCGTGATGGCAGCTGGAGCTTCCGTTGCAGCGGGACTCGTCACTTCAGTCGTCGCAGGCGGGGGAGTCGTGGGAGTTGGACTTGTCTCAGGAGTGACAGTTTCAGTTTTTTGCTCGCACGCCGCGAGAAGCGCGGCTCCGGCCAGAATGCAGATGTATTTCTTCATAGTTAGAGACGCACATTGCTTTAGTTGATCAATCTCAGCAAGCGCAGTTTTTGCCCGCACAGAATGCTGCTTGAAACACAAATGGCTCGCCACGAGCACTAAAAAGGTGCCTCCCACTTCAAGCCATGCGCCTCGGCTACCGCGTCGCAAGTGAGCCGGCCATCGCGCGTATTGATCCCGCCAATTAGCGTCGGCTGCTTCCTGCACGCGCCCTCAAGACCGATGTTGGCCAGCAGCTCCACGTAACGATAGGTAACGTTCGTAAGCGCTTGCGTCGCGGTGCGCGCGTACGCTGCGGGCATGTTTGCAACACAGTAATGCGTCACGCCTTCCTCGACGTAAACCGGATCGAGGTGCGTCGTTGCTCTCGACGTTTCAGCGCAACCGCCCTGATCAATCGAAATATCCACGAATACGCTGCCGCGTTTCATCTTTCGCAACATCGCACGTGTGATCAGCTTCGGCGCTTTAGCTCCTGGCAAAAGGACCGCGCCGATGAGCAAATCGCAACCGGGCATTAAGTCATCCAGATTCGCTTCGTTCGAATAAAGTGTGTGCAGGCTTTCTATTGCGATATCGAGAAAACGCATCCGCTCGACATCGATGTCGAGAATTGTGACATCGGCACCGAGACCTTTGGCCATCCTCAACGCGTTCACACCCGACGTTCCGCCGCCGACGATGACCACGCGGCCGGGCAAAACTCCCGGAACGCCGCCCAGCAAAACGCCGCTTCCACCGTTGTACTTGGCGAGAAAATTAGCGCCCATCACCACCGACATGCGACCGGCAATTTCGCTCATTGGTTCCAGCAGCGGCAAACGATGGTCCACCTGGATCGTCTCGTACGCCACGCCAGTCACACCTGATTTCAGCAAAGCCTCAGTGAGAGATTTGCTCGCAGCAAGGTGCAGATAGGTGAAAAGAATTTGGCCTTTGCGCAATAACGGGAACTCTGCTTTGAGAGGTTCCTTCACCTTCACAATCATGTCAGCACGCGCGAAAACGTCTTTTGCCTGCTCCACAATTTCTGCGCCCGCTTTCATGTAGTCCTCGTCCGGATAGCCGGAACCGAGCCCGGCATTCGTTTCTACCAAAACGGAGTGACCCTGCTTGGTAAGTTGAATCGTCGCAGACGGCAGCAACGCAACACGCTGCTCTTGTTCCTTAATCTCCTTTGGTACACCGATGATCATGGCGCGAAGTGAGAGTGATTAGCGAGAAATCACATCTGGAATCAAGCTAAATCACGTCGGACGTCTCACTTCTTAGTTAATTGAGCGAGGGATCATCTGGAGCAGCGGCAAGCATTTTATACCACGGCCCCAATGTTCGCATAATGTCGAACCACAGATTTGGCAGGCGATCAAGTTTCAGAAGCGATGGATTCGCATTCTGCACAACCCACGCTTTCTGCTTCACCTCGCTCTCGAGTTGGCCGGCGCCCCAGCCTGCGTAGCCGACAAAAGCGCAAATCGTAACCAGGTTCTTACGCCCCTGTGCATCGCTTCCTTCGTCAAAGGCGATGTTGTGATTGAGTTTCAGACCTGCGCCCTTCTTCCATTCAAACGCCGCAAACATCAGTTGGTTTTTTCCAACCGGACCGCCCAAAAACACCGGCACATCGGCGAGCCCCGCCGGTGGCGCACCGGAGACCAGTTCGGCCACAGGTCGGTCAAGCGGGCGATTGATTATCACGCCCAACGCGCCCTCAGCAGGCTCATGCTCGGAAACAAAAAGCACGGTGCGCCGAAAATTCGGGTCGACCATGTTCGGGTGAGCGACCAGCAATGAACCGGCAAAATTGCGCGACGCCCCTTGATCGCCCAAATCACGCATTCCAAATTAGAGACCGCCACGCGCGCTTGTGCAACCCCTTGATCGCCCTTGTGTTCGACATCCTGTTCAGTCTGTCGTGGCCTCATTTACTGCGGAAATCGCAACGGCAGAACTCCGCGAAAATTTTTCGAAATTTTTGTTTAGAATTCTGTTGCCAGCGGACGAAACCTCGCTTACAGGCTTGAAAGTTTTCTACGATTGTTCTGGGGGGAACAGCCGCCCTTCACGCCTATCGGGCGTGGGGGGCGGTAATTTTTTGGGGTAGAAACGTTCGCCGCTTTCTTCTTGCTCGTGATCTGCTCTTGCTCGATGCGTGTGAACACAAAGGCTTAACGCCTTACGTCCAATGTCGAAATCTGGAATTCCGCATCGCGTCGCGTGGCCAATCGCGTTGACGCTGGTGGCACTGATTGTTGCAACGACGATTGTCGTCATCTTCTTGCGTGTGGAGAGCTGGCCGGCTCGCACAGCGCGGCAAAGCACGGCTGAGCTGGAGAGGCTTGGCAAAAATCTGCGCACTGCGTTCGTCGACATCGCGCATTTGCAGCCACGGATCACGATTAATGACCGCGTTTACATGGAACAGACGACGCCGGTAAGCGAGCTGGTCGTCCTGTCACGCCGCATCGAAGTCGAACACGAATTGGTCCATACGTGGGCCGGCAGCTCCAAGCGGGTGAAGCTGCATGGCACATTCATTGCCAAAGCCGGGTTCGATCTGAGGAAAGGCGTCTCGATCGATATTCGCCCGAATGAAATCGTGGTGCAGCTGCCGCCTGCACAGATTTTGGGCGTTGAGCAGCAACAAGTAGACGTGCTCGCATTCGAAAACGGATTATGGAACCGCATTTCCGGACAGGACGTTCAAAGCGAATTCTCAGTGCTGCCTGACTTGGCTTGGAAGAAAGCAGCACAGAGCGAGCTGTCCGCTGAAGCCGAAGAAACTTTGAGGAAGCAACTTGAGCAACGGATTCACACCGCGCAGCCGTTGCGTTTGGTGTTCAAAGACGAGAAGAAAAGTGAATAGTGGTAAGTCAACTGCGATTAGTATCCAAGTGACACACACACGTGTAATCAGCGATTATCGCTCTTCCTTACACTGATCACCTCTTTGTCGCACAGGCATGCCGTTTAAGAATAGAATCTTCCTCATCATTCTGGTGATCGTCATCATGTCGCTCGCCGCTGTCCTGCTTGCGCCAATTGCAGTGTCCAACGGAGTTCGCCTCTGGGTCTGGTGGTTCGCTCGCCAGGAGGGCTTCGTCGCCACGATCGACGGCGTCGACGCGCCCTTTCTGCGTCCCATTGTCATTCGTCAGCTTCACCTGAAAAGCGTCCGTAACGATGCGGCCCGCGTTGATATCACTCTGCTAGACGCGCAAGTTCTTTTGAATCTAAAGCACGTCTTTCTACACCTGAGCGGCCGCGACATCCGAAATATCTCCGTTAGAGAACTCCACGCCGAGCTGCACCGCACGAATCCAAATGTGCAAGCACTAAGCGAACGCGGCTGGGCGACACTCCACCGATTGCTCCCTGAAAACTTAAGTATCGCCAAGCTTGAAACGCGGGTCGAGACCGGCCCGAGTTTAGTTTTGCTGCGGAATGCATCGCTGTCTTTAAGCGAGACGGAACCCGGCCGGTTTACCGCTGCCGAGCTCATGATCACCTCACCATGGGTGCGCCAAACTTTTTCGCAGTTGCGCGGCGCAACTCATTGGGAAGCCAATCGCCTCACGCTTGCCGGACTGACTTTGACTCATGGGCTCGATTTGCAGGCTGCGACAGTGGACCTCGCGCGGCTGGGGAACCGGCGACTGGGATTGCAGTTCGACGTCGATGCGTTCGGCGGCAAACTTCGGGCGAATATTTCGCATGAATGGCACTCGCCACATTCTAATTGGAAGATTGCTGGCGGCGCTGCCGACCTTTCGCTGGCGCAGATTTCAGATGCGCTTGGTTTCGCCGACCGTATCAATGGTTTGCTCCATGCCAGCAACTTCACATTTCGCGGCAACCTGGCCGAGCCGGACCGCGCAACTGCGTCGCTCTGGGGTGAACTAACCGGGCTCACCTGGCGCGATCGTACAGCCGAAGCTCTCATGCTAGGCGCCGCGCTTTACAACCGGAAGATTGAACTCCAGCAAGTTTACATAAGGCAAAAAAGCAATCAGTTCACCTTAAGCGGCGACGCTGCGTTACCAGCGACTTCCGCCGACTGGCTCACGCCGGATTTTCGCGGAAACATTTCTGCATCGATTAATCAACTGGGTGAATTCCTTGCTCTTTTCGGTGCGAACTCAGCTGATTTCGCAGGGAAAATCAGCATTCAAGGGTCGATGAATACTCACGCCCGCAACTTCGGCGGCAGCCTTGCGATCGAGGGCGCCTCGCTAACGTTTTTCAAATACGACATCGACAGCTTCAGAGCAGACGTGACTTTGAAACCGAGCGAGCTGGAGATCGAACGCTTCGATTTAGTTCGGAAAAAGGATTCCCTCTCGGGTGAAGGTAAGATCGATCTTTCACCGGAGCACAAGTATTCAGGAACAGTTGACGCCTGGACGAACGATCTGCGCGATTACGTTTCGACCGTGCGCGTGTCACCACGACAAAAAGCGGCCGCGATTCCGGTCGAATTTCAAGCAACCATCGATTCGAGTCAGTGGGACACGCGCGGCGTCATTCACTTGCCCAAATCGAGTCCACTCAGTTTCACCGCGAATTTTCCGTTGCCCATCGGGATCACTTGGAGCGCTTTTCAGATATCGCCTATCGATGTTTCGCTGGATTTCCCGGCAGTCTCTGTTGCGGCCGCACCTCAGTTTTTTCATTCAAACATTCTCGAAGACGGCATTTTGAGTGGAAAAATCTCTCTGTCCGAAACGTTGGAGTGTCCCCGCATTGTTGGTGAGGTGCAGCTCGTAAACGGAAAGCTGGTTAGCAGCGACTTTTTCTCAAACGTCATTGGAGCCAGCACCCTCGCCATTTTTGATGGCGATCACGCCTCGCTGGAGTTTCTGAATCTCGCAACCAAAGACGTAGACCTCGCGTTTAGCGGAGACATTGATTTCGAAAATACAAAACAAATCGTAATTAGAATCGGCGGAGCGACACCGGTTTTCGATCTAATGTCACATCCCGTTGATTGCGTGAACAAAATTGAAATCACGCCGACGCCCCTGCCACTGGCTCCTGCCGCCACGGAATTGGAGTTTCGCGGTCCGCTTCTTGAATCAGGCTGGAGCGTCAGTTTGAAAGAAGAGATCGATGGCCAGTTTTCGATTGTTCCGACGCCGGGCGCTGCCGAGCGCATCTTTCCCGTTTGCCTTGGAGCAGGCCCAGAGGAAAAAACGTTGTTACTCGGCGCCATCCCGCGTGCCGAAGTTGGCTCCAAGGAGAATCCAAAAAAAGGAGAGAAGCGGCAATAGCTCAGCTACTGGTGTTGCCCGATCACAAGCCAGCGGGAAAGCTTCTCCGCCAAATCGGGAGTAAGATTCACTCTAAACTCAGTCCCCGCATCTAGCCGCAACGAACTGCCGTTGCCTCGATCAAACAGCAGTTGAACTAAATGACGTCCGGGTGAGCTGACCAGGATGTTGCGAACCTGACGCAACTCATCGCCCGTCGTCGCCGAAGAAAACCGCAGACAAATCGCGGACACCTGTGATGTGTCTTCCGATCTTTCGGTTGCGCCATTAGATCTTGCCGCTGCCAGCGGCTTAATTTCCACAGCCGTGGCACGAAGCATTTCGTCGCGTCTGTCCAATGTCGCTTTCAATTCAATAACGCGCCCAGGCACGAGAATATCTGAGACCTTCAGATAAACTTCGTTCCACACGACCACCTCGAGCACGTTCATAAGATCTTCGAGCCAGAGAACCGCAAATGGCTTGCCTTCTTTTTTGGTAAACTTTTTCTCGACCTCGACGATCGCTCCCGCGATTTTGAATTGCGCGCGATCGTCCAGTTCCCCTAACGAGGCAATCGATCGATATTTTTTTGCTGCAAAAACGGCGGCATATGCGTCGAGCGGATGGCCGCTGACGTAAAACCCGAGGAGTTCTTTCTCGTAGGAGAGTTTTTCATGCTCGCTCCACGGTTTGATTGGTTGCCGCCTCACTGCCGTGGCAGCGTGAGTTTGTTCATCGAAAAGCGAAACCTGTCCGGCTGCCCGATCGCGCTGCGCGATCGCCGACGCGTTCAGCGATTCATCGATGCACGCAAACAGTTCCGCGCGATCCCGCCCCGTAAAATCAAACGCGCCGGCTTTGATTAGACTTTCCAACATCTTGCGATTGGCGAGGCGCGAATCGAGCCGCGTACAAAAATCTTCGAGTGAATTGAACTCGCCGCGTTGATCCCGCTCACGAATGGCGAGCGCCATAGCTGCCTCGCCAACGTTTTTGATCGCAGCGAGGCCGTAACGAATTGCATTCAATGTGGGAGCGGCCTCAGTGCCGCGACTGTGGAGGCTGAGGTCCTTCCCACGTTTCCGGTGTGAATTTCAAACCGCTTTTGTTGATATCCGGCGGGAGAATGGAGATTCCCATCCGTTTGCATTCGCCTACGAAAACCGAAATCTTTTCCGTGTTATTGATTTCGTTACTCAGCAAACCGGCCATGAATTCCACGGGGTAATGCGCCTTGAGAAAGGCCGTTTGGTAACTAATCACGCCATAAGCCGCGCTGTGACTTTTGTTGAATCCGTAACCGGCAAATTTTTCCAGCAGGTCGAAAATGGCGTTCGCTTTTTTCTCAGGGATTTTGTTCGTGCGCGCGCAGCCCTCGATGAAATTCCTGCGTTCTTTAGCCATCTTCTCCTTGTCTTTCTTGCCCATGGCGCGGCGGAGAAGATCGGCTTGCGCAAGCGAGTACCCGGCAAGTTTGCTCGCAGCAGCCATTACCTGTTCCTGGTAAATCATCACGCCGTAGGTGTCGGCGCAGATGTCCTCGAGCAGCGGATGCAGATATTTTATCGGCGTGATCCCCTTTTTCGCTTTCACGTATTCCGGGATGAGCTCCATCGGGCCAGGCCGATACAGAGCGATCAATGCGATAATGTCATCGAGCTTTTTGACATCGAACTGCTTCGACAGACTGGTCATGCCGCCGGATTCCATCTGGAACAGTCCGATGGTTTCGCCGCGGTTGTAGAGCGCGAAGGCAGCGGCATCATTCAACGCAATATCTTTTAGCGAAAAGTTTGAGTCGCGTTTGCGAATCAGCGCCAGCGTATCCTCTATGACAGTCAGTGTTTTCAATCCGAGGAAATCCATCTTCAGGAGTCCCAGATCGTTGAGCGGTCCCATGGCGTACTGGCTGATCACGTCAATCCCTCTTCCATCGTGGCAAAGCGGGATGTAATCGGACAAATCCCGATCGGCGATGACCACACCTGCCGCGTGCACGCCAGCATTGCGCGACAAACCTTCGAGAAGTTTCGCGTGTTCAAACAGCTGCCGTGTCGGCGCTTCGGTGGCGATCGCGCGTTTCAGCTCCGCATTCTTTGCCGCTGCTGTTTCGAGCGTAATGTTCAGCTCATTTGGAATCATCTTCGCGATGCGGTCTGCATCCCGATAGCTCCATCCCAGCACGCGGGCGACGTCGCGCACGACGCTTTTTGCCTTGAGCTTGCCGAACGTAATGATCTGTGCGACGCGGCGCTCGCCGTATTTTTGCCGAACATATTCGAGAACCTCACCGCGGCGCGCTTCGCAGAAATCCACATCGATATCCGGAGGCGAAACGCGATCAGGATTCAAAAACCGCTCAAAAATCAGGCCGAACTGAAGCGGGTCGATATCGGTGATGCCAAGGACAAACGCTACGATCGAGCCTGCAGCCGAGCCCCGTCCAGGTCCAACCGGGATCCCTTTTTCCTTCGCGAAATGAATGAAATCCCAAACGATAAGGAGGTAACTAACGAACCCTGTTTTTTCCAGAACACCAAGTTCGTAATCGACGCGCTGAGTTAGTTCCGAATCGGCCGTCGCTCGTTCGCCGTAGCGCGCGTGCAAGCCCTGGTGGCAAAGCTCGCGTAAATAGCCCTCGCGCGTTTTTCCGGCCGGCGCCGGATATTCCGGATATTTCGAACCCCCAAACTCAAGGTCGAGACGGCAACGCTCGCCAATATGCAGTGTATTCGAGATCGCCTCCGGAAAGTCGCGGAACACCTGCCGCATTTCATCCGGTGATTTGAAATATAGTTCCGGCAGATAATGCATCCGGTTTTCGTCTTGCACCATTTTGCCGGTGCCGATGCAAAGCATCACGTCATGCGCTTCATGATCGCTTCGGCGGAGAAAATGCACGTCATTCGCCGCCACCAAGCCAACGCCCAAGTCGCGCGCAATCTGCACCAGCGAGGTATTGCACATTTTTTGCTCTTCCATCCCGTGATCGTGCAATTCCACGAAGAAATTCTCCGCGCCCAAGATGTCCCGATATTCGGCGGCGCTCTGTTTTGCTTTCTCGATGTTATTTGCCTGAATCGCGCTGTTGATTTCGCCTGCGAGACAGCCGCTCAATCCGATCAACACCCTCCGAGTGCGCTGCCAGCATCTCCTTGTCGATTCGCGGCACGTAATGAAAACCATCCAGATGCGCTGCCGTCACCAGCTTCACGAGATTGCGGTAGCCAGTTTCGTTTTCGGCCAACAACGTGAAGTGGTACGCCGATTCCCGTCGCGATGGCGGCCGGTCCTTGTGCGATCCCGGCGCCACGTAAATCTCACAGCCGATGATCGGTTTCACCCCGGCGCGCTGCGCTTCCTGGTAGAATTCAATCGCGCCAAATAAGTTGCCGTGGTCCGTCATAGCCACGGCAGGCATCTTGAATTCCGCGGCTTTTTTCATCACCTCCTTCATTCGGATACTTCCATCCAGCAACGAATATTCGGTGTGCAGATGAAGGTGAACGAAAGAGTCGCGAGACATCAGATTTGAGTATTAAACGTCAAGGATTTTTGGCAAATTTGCGAGGCATCTGACCGTGCCGTCATTCCGAGCGAAGTCGAGGAATCCCGTTGCGAAACCAAACACAATTCCACGGATCTTTCGACTCCGCTTCGCGCCGCTCAAGATAACAGGCGCGAATTCAAAAATTCGTGATTGCATTCGCGTCGGGCAATTGCTATGAGAGCGCGTGCTGCGGTTGCCTTTCGATTGGAAAGCTCCGCGCGATGCCAAGGTTGCTGCGACATGAAAAAATTGGAAGCCATCATTAAACCGTTCAAGCTCGAAGAGGTCAAAGAAGCGCTCGCAGAGCTCGGTATCGAAGGGATGACCGTTACCGAGGTCAAAGGCTTTGGCCGGCAAAAAGGACATACCGAAATTTACCGGGGAAGTGAATACACGGTGGATTTTCTGCCCAAGGTGAAAGTAGAAGTGGTTATGGCGGACGATTTAATTGAAAAGGCGGTCAATGTCGTGGTGGCTGCCGCGAAGACCGGCAAGATCGGGGACGGCAAGGTGTTCGTGCTCCCGGTCGAACACGCGGTGCGTATCCGCACTGAAGAGATCGGCGAAAAAGCGGTGTGATGCAGAAGTTGATAGTTGAGAGTTGATGGTTGAGGGAACTATCAGGCTCGAGCGCGACTATCATTTGCGAGAAGCGTCACCAACGGGAATCATTGCAGAGGAGACTTTCTTATTTCTCTCAACTCTCAACCATCAACTAACAACTTCTGAATATGGCCAAAGACAAAACTCCATCCGACGTCAGCAAAATGATCAAAGACTGCAACGTGAAATTGATCGACTTCAAGTTCACGGATTTGCTCGGCACCTGGCAGCATTTCACGACGACGCTCACCGAATACAACGAGGAAATCTTCACCGATGGGCTCGGCTTTGATGGATCGAGCATCCGCGGTTGGCGTGTGATCAATGCCTCAGACATGCTCGTCATTCCGGACGCGACGACGGCGTGGATCGATGTCTTCAACGCCGAACCGACGCTGAGTTTAATCTGCACCATTGTCGACCCAATCACCCGCGAACCATACGATCGAGATCCGCGCGGTGTTGCCGAAAAAGCAGAGGCTTACCTCAAATCGACAGGAATCGCGGACACGGCGTTCATTGGACCGGAGGCAGAATTTTTCATTTTCGACGACGTGCGATTTGCCAATAGCGGCAATGCCTCATCATATGTCGTTGATAGCGCCGAGGGACATTGGAACAGCGCGCGCGAGGAATTTCCAAACCTCGGTTACAAGATTCGACCCAAGGAAGGATATTTTCCTGTCTCGCCGATGGACACGTTGCAGGACATTCGCAATGAAATGTGTTTGGAGCTTGAAAAGGCAGGTGTGGCGATCGAGCGCCAACACCACGAAGTCGCAACTGCCGGCCAGGCAGAAATCGACATTCGTTACGCGCCGCTAAAGCGCATGGGCGATAGCATGCAGTATTACAAATACATCCTGCGGAATGTCGCCAAACGGCACAATAGAACGGTGACCTTCATGCCGAAACCAATCTTCGGTGACAACGGCAGCGGCATGCACACTCACATTTCGCTTTGGAAAGATGAAAAGCCACTCTTCGCGGGGAACGGCTACGCCGGCCTCAGTGACATCGCTCTGTTTTTCATTGGCGGAATTCTGAAACACGCGCCCGCGCTCACGTGTTTGACGAATCCAACTACCAACAGCTACAAACGGCTCGTGCCGGGGTTCGAAGCGCCTGTCAATCTCGCCTACTCTGCTCGCAATCGCTCCGCCGCCATTCGAATTCCGACCTATTCACCCAGCCCCAAGGCAAAGCGCATCGAGTTCCGCACCCCCGACGCCGCCGCAAATCCATATCTCGCTTTCTCGGCGATGCTCCTTGCGGGACTCGACGGAATCCAGAACCGCATGGATCCTGGCGATCCGCTGGATAAAAACCTTTACGAATTGCCGCCCGAAGAACTCGCTCAAGTCGCCAGCGTGCCCGATTCGCTCCGCGGCGCAATCGAAGCGCTCCAGGCCGATCATTCCTTCCTGCTGCGCGGCGACGTCTTCAATGAAAACTTCATCGCCAACTGGGTGGACATGAAACAAAAGGAATACGACGCGCTGCGTCTTCGCCCCCATCCGTACGAGTTCGCGATGTACTACGACGTGTGATGGTAGAGCGCCGCCCGCTGTGGGGATGTCGGCGGCTTTTGCGCTTCTTAGCCGTAGCTGAACTAGACCTGGTTACATGTATCAACGGTTGCCGATCAAGCGCTGCGCCCAATCGGTCATTTCTTTAGTTGAATCTTCTGAGCTGATTTCGAATTGTCCAACCGGCCGATTCCACATAATATCGCAACATGAAAAAAGCACATCTCGCGTCCTGTTTCGCCCTCGTTAGTTTGTTTGGTATGAACCAAATTTCCCAAGGTGCCGATCCGGCGCACCCCGATCAGCCGTCAGTAGCTCCAGCGGAAGCAATCGCGAAGCTCAAGGAAGGTAATGGCCGCTACACCAGCGGCAGTCTGCAGCATCCCGGTCAGACGACGGACAGGCGCACAGAACTGGCAAACGTTCAGCATCCGTTCGCCGTCATTGTCAGTTGCTCTGACTCTCGCGTTCCACCCGAGATCGTCTTCGATCAAGGGCTCGGCGATTTGTTCATCGTTCGAGTGGCGGGAAACGTAATGAATGATGAAGGCTTGGGTAGCATCGAATACGCGGTCGATCATTTGGGTAGCCGCCTGATATTGGTGCTGGGACATCAGCGTTGCGGCGCGGTTGACGCAGCAAAGCAAACGATCGCCGCCAAAGGCAAAGCTCCGGGGCATATCGAATCGTTAGTCATGGCTATCAAGCCCGCCGTCCAAGCCACAGCAAAGGACGACCTCGACACAACGATAAAAGCGAACGTTAAAAACGTCGTGCAAGCGCTGCGTTCATCGACGCCGATTCTCAAGGGTGAAGTTGATTCCGGAAAGATTCAGGTAGTCGGTGGCTATTACAGCCTTGATACAGGGGCAGTCACTTTTCTCGACGAGAAGTAGGAGTTTTGCATCTCACAAGCGTTGTAGCCGCCTCGCTGTGTCGAGGCGCTCTGGCATTGTTGCCCACGCGAGCACGGTGGCGCAGCGCCGTGGTATAAGTTTAGCTTCATGAGCATCGTTGGGAAAGTGGACAGCCTCTGGCGCTATCCCGTCAAGAGCATGCGTGGCGAGGAGTTGGAGGAAGCGTTTGCAGGTTATCCCGGAGTTTACGGCGACCGCGTCTTCGCCTTCACAAGTTCGGCAAGCCCGAGGGGGTTTCCGTATTTCACGGCGCGCGAGCAGCGGAGACTTCTGCTATATCGACCCCGGTTTCGTTATCCTGACAAAGCCGCGCGACCCGTGAATCTAGCCGAAGCGGACAAGATGGGCGCGGGTCCTCTCTCCGCCGACATTTCAGAGCTAATGGTCGATATTGAAACTCCGGATGGAAAAACGCTTGCGATCGATGATCCGGCTCTGATCGACGCTCTGCGCGGCGAGATCGACGAGAAGCATCAACTCAGATTGCTGCGATCGCAGCGGGCCATGACCGATTGCCGTCCCATGTCGATCTTTAGCTTGCAATCAGCGCGGCAACTCTCTGAAGAGACAGAAACGCCGATCGACAAGCGGCGTTTCAGAGCAAACGTCTATTTGGATTTGGCCTCTGACAACGGCTTTGGTGAAAACGAACTTGTCGGCCGGTCGTTGAAGATCGGGCCCAAAGTAATCGTCAGAGTTTTGGAACGTGATTCGCGCTGCGTAATGATCACGCTGGATCCCGACACCTCAGAGAGAACACCGGCGATACTGAAAAAAGTAGCGCAAGCGCATGAGGGCACTGCTGGTGTGTACGGTGCAATCATCGTCGAAGGGATGCTGCACAAAGGCGATTCAGTCGAACTGCTGGATTAGAAGCATTCTCTCAAATCCAAAAACGGCCTGAGGGCAGGCCGTCTCCACATTCGCCGATGGAGCCAGGCCGCCCTCGGCCTGCTTTGCATCGCCCGTTTCTTTGCACGAAAAGACTCGCGGATGCGAAACGGCCAAACGATTGAATCCTATGTTCCGGCACGGTTAGACGCCTTGCCGTGGAGTTCGTGGCATTGGCTCATTGTCGTTTCGCTCGGCGCGACATGGATCTTAGACGGGCTGGAAGTCACATTGGCCGGAGCGTTGGGTGGAGTTTTGACGCGGCACGAGACGCTCGGATTGAGCGACGCGCAAGTCGGCGCGAGCGCGACGTTCTACTTGGCCGGCGCAGTGATCGGTGCGCTGCTTTTCGGCTACGGGACGGATCGGTTTGGCCGCAAGAAATTGTTCTTCATCACAGTTGCGGTTTACCTCATCGGAACGGCGCTGTCTGGTTTCTCCTGGAATTTCTGGAGCTACGCAATGTTTCGTGCAATCACGGGAGCTGGCATTGGCGGCGAATACGCGGCGATCAATTCGGCGATTGACGAATTGATTCCAGCCCGTGTGCGTGGCCGCGTTGATTTGATCATCAACGGCTCATACTGGGTCGGCGCCGCGATGGGCGCGAGTGCGACGCTGGTGCTGCTCGATCCGCGTCACATCCCGATCTGGCTCGGATGGCGATGCGCATTTGGAATCGGCGCGGCTCTGGGATTAATCGTGATTTTTTTTCGCCGCTGGATTCCGGAGAGTCCGCGCTGGTTGATGATTCACGGACGGAATCACGAGGCGGAAGAGATCGTTTCGGAAGTGGAACGGAAAATCGGTGCGAGCCGGAGTAAGGGAGTAAAGGAGTTTTGGAGTATTGGATCTGTTTCGCCACCCATTACTCCATCACTCCAATACTCCATCACTCCAGTTCGGATACGCACTCGCACGCATACGCCCTGGCGCGAAATCTGGAACGCGATCGTGCACGAACATCGGCGACGTTCGTTTCTTGCTTTCGTGCTCATGTCAACACAGGCATTTTTCTATAACGCAATTTTTTTCACGTATGCGCTTGTGTTGATGCGGTTCTACAGCGTCCCGGAACAAGACGTCGGTTGGTACCTTCTGCCGTTCGCGCTTGGAAATGTGCTCGGGCCGGTGCTGCTTGGGCATCTGTTCGATACGATCGGGCGCAAACAAATGATTGCCCTGACGTATGCGCTCGCAGGAGTATTGCTTGCGGTGACTGGCTGGCTTTTTCACGCCGGATTGCTCACCGCGCAAACGCAAACGCTTGCGTGGACAATTATCTTTTTCGTCGCTTCGGCGGCTGCCAGTTCCGCCTACCTGACCGTGAGCGAGATTTTTCCCTTGGAAATCCGCGGAATGGCGATCGCGATTTTCTTTGCACTTGGAACACTGGTTGGCGGTGTCGGCGCGCCACTGCTGTTTGGTTGGATCATCGGCACTGGATCGAGCACTGCATTATTCATCGGATATTTGGTGGCGGCGGTGTTAATGATTTTTGCCGCGGCGATGGAAGCATGGATTGGCGTGGCCGCCGAGCGACGATCGCTCGAGCACATCGCCGCGCCGTTGTCGAGCAAAGGCCTGTAGGGCGTCTGTGTCAGACGCCGGCGTCTCACAGAGACGCCCTACAACATTGGCACTCTGTGCGGTCGGAGGTCAAAGACCGCCGCTACAGTGAACGGTAAGTTCGCGAGTGTGAATTGGCCCCGCAGGCGTCAGGTTGCTGGAATAAAGATGGAACGTGTCGACGCGGATCATACCAGCGTCGAACTCGGCATTCGTTTGTAAGAATTTGCGGAGAGCTTGAGCGGAGACATCGCGGCAACGGGCAATCGTGATGTGCGGATGCCAGGGGCGAAGCTCCGGTTCGATGCCGACGGCCAGCGCGGCTTCCTGTACGCGCTTGTGAATTTGGAAGAGATGCGGGTGCGCTTTGCCGAGGCCGATCCAGATAATTTTCGGCGCGCCTTTTGAGGAAAAGACACCGACGCCATTCACGTTTAGAAAGAACGCGCCGAACCCGATCGCACTGAGTTTTTCCCGCAGCTTGAATTCAATATCTTCCGGTACGTCCCCGAAAAAACCCAGCGTCAGATGCATCTGGTCAGGTTCTGTCCAACGCACCCCACGAATGTCCGGATCAAGATCTGCAAGCAATTGGCGTGTTGAATCCGGCAGATCGATTGCGACGAAGAGCCGTTTGCTCATGGCTTCGCCAACGTTAATCGTTGAATCGGGAATGGTTGAATGGGGAACAAGCAAAACCGATGTAACGATGTAACGTTTTAACGATTCACGGATGACGTCGCGTCTTCGTTGTTCTTCTTCGTCGCGCGGTCGGCCAGGCGTGTCATCCATTCCGGCGTTAATCGTGGAAGCTCCGAACCAGCTCGCGACTGTTCGCCGTTTTCGTCGGCTACATCGGGCAGAAAACGATTCACAATTTTCATGGCGTATCCGGTGAGATTTGGAAACAGCGCGTTCCCGGCGATCGCGCCGCGGGCACCAAACGTGAGGGTAAGCGATGGCTGGCCACGCCTGAATGCTGCAACGATTTTCCGCGCTGCGCGGTCGGCGTCCATTGAGATCAGCGGCGCACCCGCGCCGGCGGAGAACCAGGCAAATTCAGCGTCGTGATTGCCTTTGAACTTGGCGTTTACATGTGAGCCGGTCCGCATGAGTCCGGGCGCGACGGTTGTGACCTGGATATTGTAGCGCGCCAACTCGGCGCGAATCGCATCGGAGAAACCGGTCAGCGCAAACTTGCTGGCGCTGTACGGCGCGAAATGCGGCATGGCAACTTTGCCGCCGACGGAGGAAATGTTCACGATCCGTCCCCCACCCCAAAGGCGCATCTCTGGCACGATCTGCGAAATCAATTCGTACGGCGCCCAAAAATGCAGTCTCATCGCGCGGTCATAATCTTCGCGGCTCATGTGATCGAGCGGACCGACTTCGATGATGCCGGCGTTGTTGATCAGAATGTCAATCCTGTCGAAATGATCGATCACTTTCCGGACCGCAGCCGGAATCTGATCGCGATCGAGCAGATCGCATTCGACGCTGAGAACCTTTCCGCCGCGCGCATTGAGATCGGCTTTCGCGCGCGCGAGTTCTTCTGGATCACGCGCGAGCAGAGCAACCTTTCCGCCTTCGTCGCAAATGTGTCGCGCCAGCACGAGACCGAGTCCACGCGATCCGCCACTGATCAGGGCAACTTTATCGCGCAACGTGTATCGGGCCGTGCGAATGATGCGAGCGGTTATCCAACCGCCGACCAAAAGAGCGCCTGCTCCGAGCCAAACACGCCTATTCATTCGCACAATGTCATAGTCAGATACGAAACGTTTGGAGCAAACGGCCGTGAAAGACGAAACGAGGGCGCCTCATTCGTTATGACAGTTACGCGTGTTTGCGATTGAAGCGCGCAACCTCACGCGCCGTCTCGCGATCAACAGCGCGCTTCTTCAAATCGGCACGCTTGTCATGAGCAAGCTTGCCCGTGCCGACGCCGACTTCTGCTTTCACCTTCCCGTTTTTCCAATACAACTTTAACACCACCAGCGTGCGGCCTTTCACTTGCGCTTCGCCGTAAAGTCGGTCGATCTGCTCGCGGTGGAGCAACAATTTGCGAATGCGCTTTGCGCTTGGAATTTCGTGGCTGGCGCGCTCGTAAGGCTGAATGTCGGCATTGTAAAGAAACGCTTCGCCGTTCTCGATTCGCGCGAACGCGTCACCGATATTGGCTTTGCCCGCGCGGATCGATTTAACCTCGCTGCCCTTCAACTCGATGCCCGCTTCGTAACGGTCAACGATGTGATAATCCCGCAACGCTTTACGGTTGATGATGGACTCGGCTGCCATATTCCCAACGATCCCGGACTCTCGCACCGGTCTCCATTCGTTGTAGCGTCCGCTGTCCCCAGCGGAAATCCAGCGTAATGACTTTTGCCCTTGCGCTGAGGAAGCGCACGCTACAGGAAGCCGTGAAAATGTCTACGCGCCGTCCTCTTCGAGCGACTCGTAAGTCAGTTTGCCGGCGATAATTTCCTTTAGGGCAATATCCGTTAACGACATTCGCGGTGTCGTCTCGACTAACGGCCGATGTCCTAAGCCAAGCTGACGCACACGCTTGGAGACAACATTAATCAGAGTTTGCTGATTCGGGATAACCTGTGCTGCTTCCTGAAGAAGTTGAGTGGTCATATGGCGCAAGAAACGAACGGAGCGGACTGCCTCGGTCGGGAATTGAAGGATACTCGACACGCTGCTTGTAAGCGCGGAGGGAATAAGCTGCGGTGCGAGCATGGTAAAATGAGTGTTGACTTTCCAAATGAAGCGGCTCGTTGTCAACGCTTTTTGTCCGGGCGAGCACAAAGTAATTTCGAGCCATGTGGCAAAGCCGGCGAAGCGACACCGATTTGGGCCGGTCCAAAGTAATTGTCGGTGAGTTGCGCAACTGTAAAGTTAGCCGGAAAAGCAGGGCGGATTTTACTGGCGGCGATTCGTGAAGCAAGGCTGACAAGCAAGCTCTGTCCTTGCGATTTACATTAAAATACGCGAAGTAAGCACCGCGTTCGCGGACAATTCGGTCATTTCGGGCTGTGGCTCAGCTTGGTAGAGCGCCTGGTTCGGGACCAGGAGGCCGTGGGTTCAAATCCCACCAGCCCGATTTTAACCAACTGCGACTGTAAAGCGGAAGCGGTCGCCGCGACGGCAGGCCCTTCCTTCAAGTCCGTCCAATTCGATAGCACTTCCACTGTAGTGTGGGCTGTCCTCAGCGCATTGACTTCTGCGCAGCCAATCATTTGCTCCGCTGAGGACAGCGGACGCTACAGTGTTCGGCCTCGATCCTTGCATCTAGCACCGGAATTCAAAAAACAGGCGTTTGGCACAAAGGCCTCCACACTGTAATTGTCGAGACCGGGCTTTTCCTATGCATTCTTCTGCCACAATCGTAGGCGTAGTTATTGGCGTGGTGATTTTGTTCTTTGGCCGAAAGCTGTTTTGGCTGTGTGTTGCCGCAGTCGGATTCGCTGTCGGCCTGCAGATTGCGCCGCTGCTGGTTAACGAGGCGTCGTCGTTGCTGGCGCTAGTTATCGCTCTCGTTTTGGGCGTACTCGGGGCGTTGCTCGCACTGTTCATTCAGAAAGTTGCGATAGCGGTACTCGGTTTCCTGGCAGGCGGAAAACTCGCTACAGCAATCGCCGCTGCGTTTTTCGTACAACATGCGCAGTATTCGACCATCATCTTCGTCATCGGCGGCATTATTGGGGCAATTCTACTGATGGCGGTGTTTGGTTGGGCACTGATCGTTGTGTCCTCGTTTATCGGCGCGTACTTGATTCAAAGCGCAATCGTGTTGCCGCCGACCGGTTTGACACTCGTATTCATTGGCCTCGCCATCCTGGGCATATTCGTGCAGGCAGTATCGTTCCGCAGAAGCGCGATATAAAACGCGCGTTCTCTTTACTGACAAATCGGCGCGTTGAATCGTTGAGGCATTGAATCGGAAATCCGACGTAGCGTTGTAACGATTTCACGAATCACGTCGGCCATTCATTGCTCCGTCATTTCGCAAGCCACTCTCGCGGAACATCGACGGACGTTTCACCGAGTTCCGCAACTGACGCACATCCAAGCAGCTTGAGTGTGCGCACGAGATCCGCGCGCAGAATCTCAATCGCGCGCGAAACACCCGCGCCACCCGCCGCGCCAAGTCCGTAGGCGTACGCACGTCCGGCCATTACGGCGCGGGCTCCCAAACAGAGTGCTTTAACAATATCGCTGCCGCGGCGGATGCCACCATCCAGCAGGACCTCGATGCGGTCGCCTACCGCCGTTACAACTTCAGGTAAAACGCGCAAAGTCGGCGCGACGTCATTGAGTTGCCGTCCGCCATGATTGGACACGACTAACGCGTCTGCTCCCATGTCCACTGCTCGTCTTGCGTCCTCTGGCGTGTGGATACCTTTAATCACGATTGGCCCGTTCCACGCCTGGCGAATCCATTTCAGATCGTCCCAGGTCACAACCGATTGCTCAAGAGCAGCAGTGACATCGGCGTACAGCATCGGCCCGTTTCCTGGGATGACGACATTTTCAAATTTCATCAAACCGCCGTCGGCGAAAAAAGCTGTCAGCCAACGTGGCCTAACGAGAAGCTGATTCATAAACGGCAGCATTTGTCCGAGCTTTCCACTAAGAAGTTCTTTCGCGCCATTACGAAGATCACGTTCCCTCAAACCTGCGACTGGCGTGTCGATCGTGACCACCAAGGCCGAAAACCCGGCCTTGCGCGCTCGGTCGATACCGGCCAAACGCACAGTCGCGACCGCCAACAAGATAAAGTTGGTACCATTTTGTCCCTCCTGATGCGGCTGCGACGTCTTCGAGCGGGCAGCCCGAAAGCGTCGAAAGCGTACAAATGATCCCTGCTTCGCCGGCAGCGCGCGCGGCTGCTTCTTCCCCTCGCGGAAACATAAGCCGACAGCTCCCAACGGGCGCGAGAATCAGCGGCATGCTAACCGAAGTGCCGAGCACGGTCGTGCGCAGATCGCACACCGGCGTGGCGACCGCACAGCGCGGCCGCAATGTCACCGCTTCGAACGCCCGGCAGTTTGCGCGCAATGTCGATTCGTCCTCAGCGCCGCCGTCAATGTAGTCGAACACCACACGAGGGAGCCGGCGCTTCGCCCTGCGCCTCAGGTCTTCGATGTTCAAAACCCGCGGCGGCTCAACCGATCGACTGAGGCGATTCATATTCGTCACGAAAGTGCATACATCACTGTCATAACATCGGCCGTGAGGCCGGCGCAACGTTCGCGTTCTTACCAAAAAGCGGCAGAGCACCGCCGCACTCCAAAACGCAAGCGTCCCAGCGTGACTTGAGTATTGCGGCCACGTTTTGGAGTGCGCCTGTGCTCTGGCGCTTTCGGCTGTGGCCCTGCGCTTTAGTGCCGAAAATGCCGTACGCCGGTGAAGATCATTGCCATCTTTCGCTCGTTCGCGGCGGCAATTACTTCTTCGTCGCGAACCGAGCCACCCGGCTGAATCGCGCAGGTTGCGCCCGCGTCGGCAGCGGCGAGCAGCCCGTCCGGGAACGGAAAGAAAGCGTCGCTCGCGACCGCGCTGCCTTTGAGCGAAAGCCCGCCTTCGTTCGCTTTCCACACTGCAATCCGCGAAGCGTCAACGCGCGACATCTGACCGGCGCCAATTCCAAGCGTCCGATCCGCCTTCGCGTACACGATGGCATTTGATTTCACATGTTTGACGACGCGCCAGCCGAACAACATCGCGTTCAGTTCCCCTTTCGTCGGCCGCCGCTTGGTCACGACGTTCGTGGTCATCTCGCCGTCGACATCTGCGTCTTGCACCAAAACACCGCCGCAGACCGAGCGCACGTCGGTCGTCGATCGTGCTTCTTTGGGCGGCGTCAACAAACGAATCAGCCGCAGATTTTTTTTCTTCTGCAGAACCGCGCGCGCTTCGATTTCAAAATCAGGCGCGATGATCACCTCGCTGAAAATTTCGCTGATCACCTTTGCCAGCGACTCGGTCAGCGGCCGGTTGCAGACGATGATCCCGCCAAAGGGCGCCTGCTTATCGGTCGCAAACGCTTTCTCCCACGCCTTGCGCAGATCTGGATCGGACCCCACGCCACAGGGGTTCGTATGCTTCAAGATCGCGACAGTCGGTGCTTCAAATTCGGCAATCAAATTCGTCGCCGCGCTAATATCGAGAATGTTGTTAAACGAAAGCTCCTTGCCCTGGAGTTTCTCGAAGCATTTGTCGAAATCGCCGTAGAGCGCAGCGTCCTGGTGTGGATTTTCACCGTAACGCAACCGCATCGCTAATGGCAGCGAAAGTGAAAAGGAAGCGTCGGTTTTCTGCTGTTTGTTCAGGAAATTGGCAATCACGCGATCATATTCCGCGGTCCTGTTAAAGGCTTTGATGGCCAGGCGCTCCCGAAGTTTCAGCGTCGTTTCGCCGTCGTGTTTGCCCATGTTTTCGAGCACCACGTCGTAGTCTGCGGGATCAATGATGACCGTGACCGATTCATAATTCTTCGCAGCGCTTCGAATCATCGATGGACCGCCGATGTCTATGTTTTCAATTGCTTCCGCGAGAGTGACACCCTGCTTCGCGACCGTGGCTTCGAAAGGATAAAGATTGACGGCGACCAGGTCGATCGGATCAAAGCCGCATTCACGCGCTTCTGCTTCGTGTTTCGCGTTGCCGCGCTTGTAAAGAAGCCCGCCATGCACGCGGGGATGCAAAGTTTTTACACGGCCATCGAGCACTTCAGGGAATGCGGTGAAACTCGAGATCTCGCGCACCGGGATTTTTTCGTTCTTTAGCAGGACCGCCGTTCCGCCTGTGGAAATGATGTCTACGCCCTGGCCTTCCAGCGCGCGCGCAAACGGAGCGACACCGGTTTTGTCAGAAACGGAAATGAGCGCGCGACGAATTTTCATAAAGACGTTAGTCGAGATTCGCTAAATCGTTACATCGATTCACGATTCACGAGTTACGATTCACGCAACGCGTTAGCGGTCGAGGAGGACGTTCTTGGCCACAGGATACAGCACCGGACAGCAGCCGATGGTTTCGCAAAATGCTTTACTGAAATGACTCAAACTCGAATAGCCCACTTCTGTCGCCGCTTCAGTGACGTTATAACGGCCGGTGCGCAATAACTCAGCCGCCCGTTCCATGCGAACGTTCCGTAAGTATTGCGGAATTGTGTGACCAACTTCGCGCGAAAAAATTCTGCTCAAGTAAAATGGGCTACACGCCTACCTCTTGCCCCAATATTTCCAGCGTCGGCGGGTTCACCAGATCGCGCGTCAGAATCTCCTTCACCCGGTCCACTCGCTCACGCGCCAGGCGCTTTTGGCGCATGCAGAAAAATTCCGGATCCTTCGACGCAAAGAAAAACTGCGCCATGAGTTCCAACGCCTTTCCTTGGTACCATAAAACCTTCGCTGCTTTGGTGACCGGGGGCTCCGTCAGGCTCGCCACGACGCTGCGCTGTTGCATCGTCATCGGACGCGCAGGCGCAACCATGTTCTCCTCTTTCTTTCCGAAAAGGATGCGGCGAATCTCCGGTTCAAGATCGGCTTCGTTCTTCGCAAGCTGGTTGCGCAAATGCTCGCGCGAAAATTCGAGCGTCACGAATTGGTGATGATCGTGTGCTCGCCGTGACGCAGGCAACGGCACGTCGGCAACAGCATAATAGCCGCAATTGCCTGGCAAATAATCGCTGCGCGTGCCGCCGACTCCCCCAACCGCTCCACGTCCGCTGAGGTTCAGGCAAAACTCCAGGCTATTTGGATGAAATGTGCGTCCCCAGTTAAACGCACGTTCAATGCGAAAATCATGCCACTCGATGGCGACACCGATCTTATCGACGTCTCCGTACAAAGGACGCCACCCGCCTTTCACTTCGCGCCATGCAGCTTGTTCCGCTGCGCAACCAGCATTCATCGTGCGTAAACTACGGGTGCGGGTGGGTAGAATGCAAGGAAGGTTTGACTTCCTGTAACACATCGCGGTCCCATTCTCCCAGCTTTGACGCAGCATCGTAAGTGCTCTGCGCGAAATCCAGCAGGACTTCATCCGGCTTTTCAGCCGTGCGCACCGAGTCGTAAGGCAGCACGAACTCGCGAAGCTTCGGCTGGTAAAACGCTGCCTCTGGTTGAATCTTCGCTTCTCCAAATCCGGCCGGTTCCGGATACGCGTAGGAATAAAAAATCGGTGTCGGCGCCGCGGCGTTGCCCGGCCAGAAACCGAGGCTACTTACTTCCTGTGAGTACGCTTCTCGTGTGACTGCATCCGGCAGATGCGGGATGCCGCCAGGATGCGGTGGCGCCGTCCGCCCGGAAAAGCGCGTCACAGCCAGGTCGAAGCTGCCCCAGAAGAAATGCACAGGACTGCATTTACCACAAAAGCGTGATCGGAACGCCGTGAACACGCGATCGCTCTGCACCAGAACCCGCCAGAATCGATTGGCGTATTCCCGATCGTAAGACCGGTGCTCTTCATCTTGATCAAACGGAATCGGATTCTCAATCTCGTTAGGCGTTATGTTGATGATCACGGGCAATTCCATCTCGGCTAACGCATTCATCACTTCACGATAAAATTCCGCCACCGGCTGTGGGCGCAGTTTCAACACTCGTGCCGCACCATCGCTCTTAAGGATGCGCAATTCGTGATCGATGAAATCGAAACGAATTTCGAATGTCGATGTGCCGTGAGGGATCGGCGAGGTCGTTAGGCCGCGCGAAGTCACGTAGAGCGTCACGTGCCATGAGTGATTTATCCATGGACTCAGCGTCAGTCGAATTTTGCCCACTATTTGGGTCCACATGTGCAGCGTGGTCGCGGTATCCTGCCACTCCGCAAATGGCAGAGGCGGCCATGGGTTGGATGCGTCGTTCATTTTTCGCTCCTTACTCCCGGTTAATGAAATCGGAAAATGACCGCCTCACTTTCTCGAACATTCCGCGGGCTTCTTCCTGTGCTTTGTTGAAACCGTGCTTGATCGATCGTTTCGCGCTCTTGATGACGCCGATTCCCTCTCCCTGATCGTAGTCGCCTTCGACGTCCTCCATGGTGGCGCCGGCAAACATACCCTCCGTTCGCCTCACCGTGCCTCGAGTCCCGCCGATGTAAATCGTGCCGATCGGACGTGACGATCTGTTTCGGAGAGTAACAATCCACATCGGTTCGCCGTGCTCGTCTGTACGCAATGTGTAATCCGCCGTTGCGAAAGTGATGTGCGACGCTTCGGCCGTATGGCTCGCCACCGCGTACGCGCCGCTGGAATCCAGGTTTAACCGGGAGACATCGATCGTCGCTCCTTCAGTGGAACCTGCTACGTCGCGGGCCGCCTCGTTATCGGATTCAATTCTGCCATCGGCAATTTCCAGTTCGTGCACGCCGCCACGCTGCGGATCTTCTACAACAATTTTCCATCTCTCGGGTTCCGGATCGCCCTTAGTGCCACGGATCGACACAATTTGGTGTAGCGCGTCGCGACCGAATTCGCTGCCGAGCACACGCAACGCTTCGTACGCCGTAGCGTTTTCCTCGGCAAAGACTGGCGTTGCCAAAAGCAAAAACCCAACCAACACTCGCCACATCCGGCAAAATTGAACAGCGCTTTGACTGACTGTCCATCGGCTTTTTGCATTGCGGCGACACCTCAGCGCATTTCAAAATTACGCTCGCCCTTGAATCAGTCGCTGAAATCTGCTCACGTCTTTGCGGGCTGCGATGAAAAAAAGCAAAGTTGAATTTAGCAGTCACACTGCGAACCTCGCGTTGCTGAGGAAATGCGTTCGCGAATTCCTCAACGGCTATTCATTCTCAGAAAAGGAGCGAATGTTCATGGTGCTCGGTGTGGATGAAGCGTGCACGAACGTCATCCGCTATGCGTACCGGTTGCGCGACGATCGACTCATCTCGTTGCGAATGGAAGGACTACGCAAATGCGTGCGCATGCGTTTGCGGGATTATGGCGAGAAAGTTTTACCGCACGAAATGAAAGGCCGGTCGCACGACCTGATCAAACCGGGCGGGCTCGGTCTTCACCTGATTCGCTACGCGTTTGACGAGGTTTCTTATGTCCACAAGCGGCGTGGCACCGAGTTGGTGCTGACCAAGAATTTGGAGTGATGGAGTAATGGAGCGTTGGAGTGTTGATATCTCGCGGCCATTACTCCATTACTCCACTACTCAAACAGTCCAATGCAGATGAAACCGCCGGAGCCAGACCCTGCTTTTGAAATATCGCTGCGGCCACCCGCGTTCAGCGAGTTCACCGGCCAGGTAAAGGTGCGCGAACGGCTGGAGCTGATGGTGGAAGCGGCTAAAAAGCGCGGCGACGTGCTCGAGCACATTCTCTTGAGCGGACCGTCGGGACTCGGCAAGACCACGCTGGCCTACATCATCGCCAACGCGATGGGCGTGAATATCAAAAACACCAGCGGCCCGGTGATTGAAAAGGCCGGCGAACTCGCAGGACTTCTCACCAGCCTTGAAAAAGGCGATGTGCTCTTCATTGACGAGATTCACCGGTTGCAGCCGGCTATCGAAGAATATCTCTACCCGGCAATGGAAGATTACCGGCTCGACATCATCATTGACCAGGGACCGCAGGCGCGCAGTCTGCGTCTCAATTTGCCAAAGTTCACGTTGGTAGGCGCGACGACACGCGCGGGAATGGTAAGCGCGCCACTCCGTTCTCGTTTCGGAATGACGGCGCGGCTCGATTACTATAACGCCGAGGACATGCAGAAGATCATTGTCCGCAGCTCCCAACTGTTAGGCGTGGAGATCGACCCTCCGGGCGCGGCCGAGGTCGCGACGCGTTCACGCGGGACGCCGCGCACGGCGAACAATCTGTTGCGTTGGGTGCGCGATTACGTGCAGGTCAAAGCCGAAGGGAAAATCACTGCTGAACTTGCAGACCGCGCGCTCACGATGCTCGAGATCGATCGCGACGGATTCGATCAATGGGACAAACGCATCATTGAGACGTTGATCCATAAATTCAATGGTGGTCCTGTTGGACTGACTTCGCTCGCGGTCGCGGTGGGCGAAGAAGCCGGAACAATCGAGGAAGTCAACGAGCCCTATTTAATCATGGAAGGCTACATCAAACGCACGCCGCAAGGCCGCGTCGCCACCCCAAATGCTTATCGCAAGCTCGGACTAAAACCGCCCACCGGCGGGCAAACAGAGCTGTTCGGCTAATGATATCGCGATCTGAGGTCTTGTAGGGCGTTTCTATGAAACGCCGGGCGCCGACGCTGGCGTCTGACACAGACGCCCTACAATCGTCGCGCAGAACACAATCGCTCTGAACGATCTCTGTGGTTAAATTTGTAACCTGAATGCAACTGACAGCGGATTTCTTTCAGCAGACGGCCAAAGTTTTTACTGTCTCCGAGCTGACGCGAAGCATCCGCGGCACGCTTGAGACAAAGTTCGCCGCGGTCTGGGTACAAGGAGAGATGTCAAACTACAAGCTGCACCCGAGCGGTCACCAGTATTTCACGCTCAAAGATCAACGCGCCCAGATCTCATGCGTGATCTGGCGAGACACGATGCTGCCGCCGCGACAACCGCTAGCCGATGGCGCACAAGTGCAAGTGTTCGGCACCGTCACCGTCTTCGAAGCGCGCGGACAATACCAACTCAACGTTCAAATCATTCAGCCGCGCGGAGTCGGCATACTCCAGGCAAAATTTGACGCGCTGAAGCGCAAACTTGAGGCAGAAGGATTGTTTGCTGCCGAACGGAAACGGCCGTTGCCGAAATTTCCGCGTCGGATCGGGATTGTAACTTCACCAAGCGGGGCAGCTGTCCGCGACATGCTTAACGTGCTCCGTCGTCGCGCACCGTGGTTGCAGATTCTGATCAACCCGGTGCGAGTCCAAGGAACCGGCGCAGCGCAGGAGATTGCAGTCGCCATTCGCGAGCTTGCCACGCCTAACGAAGTGTTTGCGCCTGTCGATCTTATCGTGGTAACGCGCGGTGGCGGGAGCATAGAAGACTTGTGGGAGTTCAATGAAGAGATCGTCGCTCGCGCAATATTCCATTCCGGCGTGCCAATCGTCTCGGCTGTCGGTCACGAAATCGATTTTACCATTTGCGATTTTGTCGCGGATCTGCGCGCGCCGACCCCGAGCGCTGCCGCCGAATTGATTGTCCCTGATGTCATCGATCTCCACCGCCGGATCGATCGTTGCACGCTCACGCTGGGCCGCCAGTTGCTGAATCGCGTACGCGACGCGCAACAACGGCTCGATCACGCGCGGGATACCTTGCAGCGTTGTCTCGCGCATAAGATTGAGGGCTACAAGCGCGGTCTGGACCATGCCCTACGTGCAATGCAAGCGCGCAGTCCGGTGCGCGAACTGATGATGCGCCGCAACCATTTTGCCGATCTCCTTCGGCGACTGGTCGCCTGCCCCGGTCGTTTGATTGAAAACGCAAGACACCGTTTCGGTAGCATCGAAGGAATCCTGCGCGTGCTAGGACCCGACGCGACGCTGCGCCGCGGCTATAGCATCACCATCAATGATGGCGGTCAAATCATCCGGACAACGGCAGATGTGCGCCCAAAAATGGTAATCCGTACCCGCGTAAGTGACGGCGAATTCGGTTCGGAAATTCTGTAAAGGCAGCCCGCGAAGCGAGCGGGCCCCCGAAAATCGTTGATTCCAGTGCAACAAATGCAGCTAGAGTTCCTATCTGCGCAGAAGGAAACGCTTTCCGTCGTCGCGATGTGCGTCTTCAATTCAGATCGTTTGCGTCTGGAGATTATTGATTGAGACGCAGCCCCGACTCCGACTGGTTGAGTTACGAACGACTACGAACCACAACCAGCACCACGACAAGCAGAACAACGATCCCACCAGCGATGACTTTCCAACTAATGCCGCTCTGCCCAACCACCACCACCCTGCCCCGATCGGCCTCCCGACGTCCTTCCTGTTTCGCCTCTAGCTTGACCGCCTCACGCTCATGCTGTGCTGCGCTGGGCGTCGCCGAACCGCGATGAAACCTGCCCTGAACGTCTTGAGGGAGTTCAAAGAAATATACCTTCGAAATTCCCGTTTTAGTTCTAAGCACAATTCCATCCGCTTCTACGCGGGTGATCGTGGCGTCTTTGTATTCCTTGCCGTTAATGGTCTTGAAGTCCTCGGCGAATGCCAGCGACGCGGATAGCGCTGCAAAAATTAACAGTGTGGTCTTCCAGTACTTCACGCGGCGGATCTTGGCTCTTTTGCTTTCCACACTGCAACGACAAAGTGATATGACGTGCGCAACGTGATTGAGTTGCAGCGGTACGCCAGTGCTTTCAAATCGCGGTAACCGTTAGGTGTGCGAAACAAAAGCCGCCAGGGTGAAGCGTGACGGCTTATCGTGAATGCAATCTGTATCCGACGATTATTGAGTAATGACGCCTACTTCGTTTTGTCTTAGGCGCTCAGTAACCTTCACACCTTTTTTGCGACTGTTGATGACGAAATTATTATTGTCTCCCAAAGCGGCCCACGGACCTCGCGGCACGTCGCTCAAGTCCACGAATCGCCAGTCGGTGACGTCGGTCTGTTGCAGGCCGAGATAGTCTCGTACGGCAGGCGAGACATCGAGGCCAGCGCCCTGATTCAGATTGGGTTTTGGACGTTCATTGCCGAACACGTATTGCCAATGGTCCGTTCGGAAAGGACCTGCGTCTTCCCATTGCGCAAAAGCGATTCGATTGCCTTTACGGATCGCCACCCATCGGTCCTTGCAAGTGGAAACAGCTGGCCCCTGATACGCCTCTTGAAACCACGGAACAACACGAGGCGCTTCCGGCCGGTGGCCAGTATGTGCTTTGTCGTTGTAAGGCAGTGCGCAGTAAAAAGGGTTCTGCTGCGGTACGAATTTTGTCGGGACATAATTACGCCGATGAGCCGGATTTGGATCGTCAAAACCCCCATAGCTTTTTGTCCATTGTTTGTCCCAGGCACTTGTGCGATTCGGGACAAGATTATTTCCACCTGGCTGTTCGCCGATCCAAAAGACGGTTGTGACGATATTTGTTTTCCACGGAAACGGCCGCGCACCCCGGGAAGCTGACGATTTTCTGACGCGGGGCGTGTCCTTTTCACTGACCACTGCGATTTGAGCGAATGCCGGAATAGCGATGAAGATAGCGAGCCAAAAAAGGACAAGTGAGCAGCGTTTCCCCATCGTTTCTTTCGGTTCCCATCTGAACGCTTCGTGAAGCCCGGAAGGCTTACGTCGCGTTTCGCGGTCTAGAGTATCACTTTAGACACGATTACAAACCGATATTTTCCAGGATTCAACGAGCACTGACGGCGATCTGACCCGGTGATGATGAACACACGAAACGGCCTCCGCTGTGGGAAGATTTCCGTTCTCGTCATTCGGCGGCACTATGAAGAAACTTCGCACCATCGCAGCCGATGGATTCAAAGAAGTGCGGTTTGGTCGTAACGCTCTAAGGCGCCAAGCTCACAACCACTTCTTAAACAAATAGACTGAGGACGATGGTCTATGTCTTCTCAGACAGGACACTATTTTTTGACGCTTCGGCGACGGGGCGGCGCTTTATCTGTTCCATGACGTCTCCGGCGATCATCTTAAGGAGCTCCTGCTCCTGCCTTGTCATCTCCCGTGGTTTCGTGTCGAGAATACAAAGCGCCCCAATCGGAAAACCATTCGGGCCCCGTAACGGAACGCCTGCGTAAAACCGAAGTCCATTTTCTTTCACAAACGGGTTGTTTGCGAAGCGGGGATCTCGGGCCAGGTCGCGCACGATCAATACTTCATCTTTAGCGATAACGTGACCGCAAAGAGAAATGTCGCGCGAAGTTGACCGGGCCTCGGCAAGATCGGCCGGTAGTCCGACGTGAGATTTAAACCACTGCCGATTCTTGTCGACCAGAGTTACAAGCGCCATCGGCACGTTGAAAAGTCTCGTTAGGCGTGCCGTAACTTGATCGAAATCTGCTTCGCTGGCCGTATCCAAAAGATTTAACCCCTCGAGTTCGGCCAAGCGCTCTTCCTCGTTAGGCGGCGTAGGCGCGGGCAACATTGCGTCGGTGATTGCCGCATTCATTTTGTATACCCGTTGCACGGCGTCCTCCAGAGAAACGGCGACATCACTTACGTGCGCTCCACGCAAACGCTCTCTAAGTTTCTCCGCATCGAATCTGGCACTCCACACGCCAATCAGGATCGTTACGGTTTTAAGTCGCTCCCGAATTGCTGAAGCGAGATGGCGAGCCTGGGCTATGCTTGTCGGCGGCACTACAGAGACGCAGATGCACTCGGGTTGAAGTTCAACGGCGCGATCAACTAACTCCTCATGTTTAAGACGCGCGGGCACGTTTTCAGCTTCGAATCCCTGGTTTCGAAGTAGCTGTGCAAGCATTTCACCGGCGAGTTCGTCGCAATATGCGCTCGCGGGAAGACAAACAACACGGCTCCCAGTCGCAGAAGCGGCTTTAGCGAGGTCCATTTTTTGTTCCTGCGCGTCGTTGCGTGAAGCCTCCGAACCGCTGAAATCATCTATGATCTCGTGAACTCGCTGCAAAGCGGAGGTCCGTTGTTCCGCGGTGATCGAACCCCTGTGCGCGTCGATTTCGACTGCTCCGATCGCCGGAATTAAAACGTTATCGTAGAGCGCAGTCAGTGACTCCGTCTCCACATATTTGGTGGCAAACTCTTCTGCACTGTCCATCGAGAAAGACAGAAGCCGATGGTAAAACTCCTCATGAGGCGCCAGTGCTTGATCCTCGCTTAGCAAAGTTCCGAGAAACTCGAGCCGCGGAACATGTCGCCCTATCACTGCCAAACACACGGTCAGAGGAGTAGAAAGCACGAGACCAACTGGGCCCCAAAGCCAGGTCCAGAAAACGGCCGAAATGATTAAAGCAATCGGAGAAACGCCTGTGTTAGCTCCATAAAGCCAAGGCTCGACAAAGTTCGATACGATCGCCTCCAGTACGACAAATAAACCGATCGTGATCAACGGCGTGAACCAGCTGGTCGAGATCGCAAATGACAGCAAAACCGGCAAAAGCGCGCCTGCCCATGCGCCGACGTACGGGATAAACCGCAGCACTCCGGATAACAATCCCCAGAGCGCAGCATTCGGAACCCCAATAAAGTGTAACCCGCTAGCAACACAGATCCCGTAACACGTGTTGACAAGAAATTGTGTGGAAAGGTAACGCGAGACACGACGACCAGCGTCTTCCATCGCGCGCGTTGTCGTGCTGATACGCCCCTGACCCATGAGCCGTATCAATCTGCCGCGAATATCTTCCCTCTTGAACAGCATGAAAATCACAAGCAACAGCACCAGGGCAGCAGTGCCGAGGGGGCTCAGGATCGCGCCAAGAGTCTCCTGCATTAATTGTGGAATTGCGTTGCGTCCTTCGATCACCCTCACTGGGATCGGACTCGCCGCGGGCGGAGTCGTCCTCGTCGAAGAACCATCGGGAGCTCGCTCCGTTGGGCGGCGCCGGACTTGGTGCGACGACTTCTTTTTGCAGCGCACGCATGCTCGATGAGAGTCGCGCCAGCGGACCGCCAGCAGGAAGTCTCAGGGAACGGATTTTGGTGGTGATGTTCGCCTGGTACTCAGGTAATTTGTCAGCGAGATCGATGACTTGACGCCCGATGACCCAGCTCGCCGCTGCGAAGATTGCGAACATTGCAATCACCGTGACTAAAACAGCGGCGATACGTCCGATCCAGCGCTCCAGGCGAGTTACCAAACGCGAAAGAAGAAAGGTGATCAGCGTGGCCAGGGCGATTGGCACAAGCACGGTGCGCCCGAAATAGAGTGCAGCAATGACAAATGCTAAAAGCAGTAGTCCCCAAATTCCAGTGAGCGCCGCAGCAGGTGTCACTGTTGTAATTCGCGTTCGCATTTTTCAAAGAAGCCACGTGGCCGCAGCCAATGTTACCTGAATCAACTCAATCCGCCACGACTGCGAGCCAGACACATCCCTATTATAGCGGTTGGTCCGCGCAAGCTAACAATTGTCTCACCGCCTCCGCAGCAGGAATCGCATCAAGCTTTGGATGCGCGTGTTGATTCTGAATTGTTGATCATTGATCGGCCACCCGAATTATTTCAAATAGCGTTAAACCTTTGATCCAATGCCGCAGCAGATAGTCGGCATCTTGTTGGTGCAGGCACATCGCTCTGGCGTTGAGTCCCCTAATCATATCAAAGATGGGTGATAGGACTTCGCCTGATGCTACTTCTTCCTTAAGCCTGATGGTGTTTCCATCCAGCACACGCACCTTCAAGCATGACTTGCGCCTAGGAGTTCAACAATCTCAGCAGAAACAAGACCGCCGCGCGAAGCGGCTGCGATTATACCGCGACAGTCCTATAAGTAACTATGAAACTAACACGAACCATTAAACAAGCTTCACTAGCCTTGGCTAGTCTTAGCATAATTAGCCTGTCGGCAATGGCTGCCGATGAAAAGGCAAACGCAGATAACACGGCTTTGAACCAGCGCGATCGCTCTGGTGAAACGGCCACTTCCGGCGACCAGTCAAACAGTTCTGGGGATTTAAAAATCACGCAGGCCATTCGTCAGGCGCTCATGAAGGACGGCGAGCTTTCAATCACTGCCAAAAACATCAAAGTCATCACCGCCAATGGGCAAGTTACCCTTCGCGGTCCAGTTAACAATGCGCAGGAGAAAGCAAAGGTCGATCAGATAGCGCGATCCGCGGGAGGCGGAGCGAAGATTGTGGATCAACTCGACGTCAAAGAAGCAAAATAACAAACAAACCTTAACTTAAACGAAAGAATTATTATGTCTAAATCAGTATTCGGTATTGCAACTACACAGGGTCAGGCTGAGCGAATTGTTCAGCAACTTCAAACTCAAGGCTTTGCAGATTCGGAAATCTCGGTGCTAATGCCTGACACAGGCGGCACACGTGATGTCGGTCACATTAAAGCCACAAAGGCGCCGGAGGGAGCGACCACGGGTGCAGCCACGGGTGGCGTAACTGGTGGCGTGCTCGGATTACTCGCAGGAATAGGTGCTTTGGCTATTCCCGGCGTGGGTCCATTTATTGCCGCCGGTCCTATTATGGCGGCGCTTAGTGGTGCCGCCTTGGGCGCGACCACCGGCGGTGTCGTGGGTGGTTTAGTTGGGCTCGGTATTCCGGAAATCGAGGCAAAGCGTTACGATGAAAAGCTGAAGAAGGGCAACTATTTGATCGCGGTCCACACGGACGAAAGCGACGATGTCGATCGCGCGAAGGACATCTTCAAAAATGCCGGGGCTGAGGATATCAGCACCGTCAGTGAGGCATCAGCGCCGAAGAGGTAACACTTGAAAAAGGCGGAAATCATGGCTGAAGAACATCACATGAATCAAGGACCTGCGGTCTCGCCGCAAGGGGAAGTTATGGGGGAACAAAACAAACGGCAACGAACCGGATCCGGTTCGTCAGGACCAGGAGCGACCCGTGGAACTTCGAAACGAACCGAAAGTTCGACACGGGCTGCCGGTGCGAGCGGTCAAGTGTGGGACGAGGCCAGAGAGAGTGTCAGGACATTAAAGCAAAATACTGACCAGTACGTTCGAAAGAATCCCGCTAAGGCTGTGTTCACTGCGCTTGCAATCGGCTTTGTTCTTGGCCTGATGCGTCGCCATTGAAGGCGGAACCGCTGACAGAACGCTGTCTCTTTGCGTAATCGGTTTTACATCGCGAGGGCGCGGGAAAGTTTCCTACGCCCTCGCGAGTCAGTGTCCGCCTGTAACTGTGTATCCGGAAGCGCGTAAATCTTCGGCCAACTCAGTTTCCATCTGGAGTGCCGCTTCAAACGGCATCGGGTTCAAATGTTCGTAAAGCTCCGGCATCAGGCGCACGCCATATTTCCTGACGACCCAGGCAGATTTGTAGCCGTTTTTGTGGTTTTCGAATCGGTGATCGACGGGGATTCCTGTCATCCCGACATATACGCAAGGCTGTAATGGATCGCGTTTCGGATTGAGTCGCAAAATAGAAGGATGCTTTGCGACAGCGTCGCTCAAGAGAACCACATAAACGTTGTGGTGAAAGTTCTCTTCCTTCTGACGCGCTGGTTTCTTCCGTTTCAATTCGCAGGTGAATAAAAGCGCGAGTACGTTCCGAGCGTCAGGCTGTTTAGGCAAGGGAAGCGTCATAATTAGCTCTGCTATGGAACCGGCAGGCATCGATGTATCGCAAATGAAACTCGGAGCCATTGTCAACACTTCAAGCGGCGGCTGCGACTCCGAATCCGAGGCGGAGATGCTCGACATCCTCAAAGGCTCCGGCGTGACCGATTGCAAAGCGTGGTGCGGAGGGTCAGACCAAATTGAGCGGGCGTTTGCGGAAGCGGCGATGCAAAAACCCGAAGTGCTCGTAGTGCTCGGGGGAGACGGAACCATCCGCACGGCTGCCGAAGCGTGCGCTGGAACCGGCACCTATCTTATTCCGCTACCAGGCGGCACGCTGAATGTGCTTCCTCGGGCTCTATACGGCGATTCATCCTGGCAAGAAGCGCTTAAAGAGACACTGACTAATCCTTTAACAAAGGAGCTGTCAGCAGGCCGTGTCGGAGACAAACTGTTTTTTGTTGCAGCCGTTGTGGGTGCCCCCGGGTTGTGGATGGAAGCGCGCGAAGCCATACGCAAAGGCGACATTCTTAATGCTGTCGGGAAAGCTGGCGTTGCGTTCGAAGCGATGTTCGACACGACAATACAATATTTTATTTCGCCAGAAATGAGTGGCAAAGCTGAAGTCGTGGCCGTTATCTGCCCTCTTGTATCGGAACAATTGTCTGATTCAGATCAGGCGCTTGAAGCCGCTGCTATCGATGTCGAGAACGCCACCGAGTTATTTGGGCTAGCGACTGTGGCAGCGTTTGGAAAATGGCGTAAGCACGAAAGCGTGACGCTCACCAAAACGCATCAGGTAACTGTGCAATCAAAGAAAGAGATCCCGCTGTTCCTCGATGGAGAACGGTTAAAGATGGGCAAGGAAGCGGAAATCAGTTTCGTGCCTCAGGCGGTAAACGTGATCGTTCCAGAGAACCCGATCACCTAACGAACAAATCAGTGTGTTTGCTGCTCGCCAGCACTTCCGTCTGGCCTAACGAATCACTTTTCCAGCTTGAGGGCCACAGTCGCCAAAGGCGGCAAATGAATCAGGATCGAATGTTCGCGGGCCATCCATTCGCGAGCTTCGCTTTGTACGCCCCCGAGATTTCCTACGTTGCTTCCGCCATAGGTTTCGCCGTCGGTGTTGATGACCTCTCGATAGAAGCCGGCCTCGGGGACGCCCAACCGATAGTTGTAACGTACCTCCGGTGTCGCGTTAACGATGAACACAACAACGTCACCGTCGCGCGATTTTCGGAGGAATGAAACGACGCTCTTATCGGCGTCGTGAAAATCGATCCAGTCGAACCCGTCGTAGGTATCATCGAGTTGCCACAAGGCCGACTCATTTTTGTAAGTGTAATTCAAATGTTGAACCAGCCGGCGCAGTCCGTCGTGGCGCGGCAACTTCAGCAGTTCCCAGTCGAGCTGGGTGTCGTGGTTCCACTCGTTGGCTTGGCCGAATTCGCCGCCCATGAACACCAACTTTTTTCCGGGGTGCCCGTACATCCACGCCAGGAACATCCGGAGATTGGCGAACTTCTGCCATTCGTCGCCCGGCATTTTGGATAGCAGCGAGCGTTTGCCGTACACGACTTCATCGTGGCTAAGCACGAGGATAAAATTTTCTTGGAACGCGTAGAGCAGCGAGAACGTGATATTGCCGTGGTGAAAGCGCCGGTAAATCGGATCGATGCTCATGTAATGCAGGAAATCGTGCATCCAGCCCATGTTCCATTTGAAGCCGAACCCGAGACCGCCGAGATAGGTCGGACGCGTCACACCGGGCCACGCTGTTGATTCCTCAGCAATTGTGATGATCCCAGGGAAGTGCTCGTAACAAACTTCGTTGAATCGTTTAAGAAAATAGATGGCGTCGAGGTTTTCGCGGCCGCCGTAAACGTTGGGAATCCATTGCCCCGGCTTCCGCGAGTAATCGAGGTAAAGCATCGAGGCCACTGCATCCACGCGCAGACCGTCGATGTGATATTTGTCGAACCAGAAAAGCGCGTTGCCGATTAGAAAATTGCGCACCTCATTACGGCCATAATTGAAAATCAGCGTGCCCCAATCCTGGTGCTCGCCCTGGCGAGGGTCCATGTGCTCAAACAAATGGGTGCCGTCGAACTCGGCGAGCGCATGTGCGTCCTTCGGAAAATGCGCCGGCACCCAGTCCATGATCACGCCGATTCCAGCCTGATGACATTTGTCGATGAAATGACGGAAATCATCAGGCGGACCGAACCGGCTCGTAGGCGCGAAATAATTTGTGACCTGATAACCCCACGAACCTTCGAACGGATGCTCCGCAACCGGCAACAGTTCGATATGTGTGTAACCCAAGTCCAACACGTACGGCAACAACGTGTCGGCGAGTTCGAGATAAGTGAGTTGGCGATTTCCTTCTTTCCGACGCCATGAGCCGAGATGCACCTCGTAAATGCTGATGGGACTTTGCGGCCAGTTCTTCTTCTGACGCGCCTCCATCCATTCCGCATCGCTCCAGGTATAACGTTCTAAATCGTACACCAGGGATGCTGTGGTTTTGCCGGGCTGGTTAAAGGACGCGAACGGATCGCTCTTTAGCAGCACAGCGCCGGTCTGGGTGCGAATTTCAAACTTGTAGTGCGCTCCTTGCGTGATGCCCGGTAAAAAAAGCTCCCATACGCCTGCGCTTAACAACCTCCGCATCGGATTGACGCGGCCATCCCAATCATTGAAGTCGCCAACCACGCTGACGCGTTCGGCGTTCGGCGCCCATACGGCGAAATAAACGCCAGTCGCATCGCCGATCGTCCGGAAATGCGCACCGAATTTCTCATAAATTTCCCAGTGTTTTCCTTCGCTGAACAGATGCAGATCGACGTCGCCCATGATCGGACCGTACTGATACGCATCCCGCGCGAGCCTTTCTGAGCCGTCCAGTTTTACGATGCGGAGATGGTACGGAACGTCGCGCTCCGCGCCGGGAACACTGGCGCAAAAGAAACCTTCCTTGTCGCTCCGTTCCGCTGCGATCGGTTTGTCTGGTTCTCGATCGAGCACGACCTCGACCGCTTGCGCATCTGGCCGAAAGACCCGGATCTCCACGTCATCGCCGACCTTGTGCGGACCCAACACGCTGAACGGGTCAGAATGAAGGCCTCTGACAAATCGGGAGATCTCATCTCGCGGGACGTCAGCAATCTCGAACGCTTTCATTATCCAGAACTCATGCCGCAAATAGCGCTGTCATCTTGAGCGAAGCGAAACATCTCTGTTTATTTGTCCTGGGAAGGATCGCTCGAAAATTGATCCGAGATCTTCTCCCGCGACCGCGGGATCAGAATGACATTTATGAGACAGCCTAAAAATCATCGATTTCACCTCAAAGACCTAAAAACTTACCGCGCCTTGCCTTGTAGCCAAACGTTGTTTCCGCTCCTCGCGATCGACCTCTCCTCATTGAGCGCAGCCGGTAAGCATGCGAATTAGCATTGTGAGAAACGTTTGTGTCGCCATTTGTTGTCTCGGACTCAGTTCCGTTTTCGCTGCCCCCGTTATACCCATCGCGCCGGGTACAACCTGGCGCTACAACATGACCGAGGAGATCGGAAAGGGATTGGACGTTTCGAACCTAAAGCCAGATGCCGACGGCAAGATCCGTACGCCAGTCTTGTATCGGCTCGAGGGAACGGAGGACGTTGATGGGAAAGACCTTCTTAAGTTCGAAATGCACCGGGCGGGCACGATCACCAACACCGATCTACTCACGGTAGACGAACACGGGATTATCTGCCGGGCTCGGGTGAATCTCGATGGCGAGCTGGTTAAATTTAGTCCGCCGCAGACGATGATCGCCGCTCCGCTGAAAAAGGGCGGCGCCTGGGACTTCGACGGCCAGGCTGGCGACCTAAAAGTGCAACAGCATTACGAAGTCCTGGGTGAAGAAAAAATCGATGTGCCCGCGGGAAACTTTCAAACCTTCCGCATCCACGGCGAGCAAACGACGCCTAACCGGATGACAATCGATCGCTGGTTTGCACCCGGCGTTGGAATCGTCAAAGACATTACGACAATGCAGGACGCGAAAGGCGATTTGCTGCAGCGCATTTCGCTTGAATTGACAGAAGCCCCCAAAATTGTGGAGCGGCCCGAAGTCAAATCGGACAGCGCACCGAAACGGCTCTTAGTGAGTCTTGCAAAAGATCGCTTCGGGAAACCGCTGACAACATTCTCGTCGAACACGCCGGAAATTTACGCGCGCTGGCAGGGCCAGCGTCTGCGACAAGGCGCGAGCGTCAAGGCCGTTTGGATTGCTGAAAACCTCGGCGAAGATTTTCCTCCCGATTATAAAATCGACGAGGCCTCTGCTGTCGCTGTCAGCCCGACCACACGCGGCGCATTCACGCTCGCGAGACCCGAAGACGGATGGACGCCGGGCGACTACCGCGTCGAATTTTATGTCGACGAAGTCCTCGTAGACGCGGTGAAGATGAAGATCGTGCAGTAAAACGTTGAATCCGAAACGCGACGTCGCCGCATCATAACGGAGAAGACCTATTTGCCATGAGAAAGATCCTGATCGTTTTGCTCGCTGGATGTGTCGTGTTGGTTGTCGGATGCCATTTGCCCGGCATCCGAGGCAATGGCCATATCAAAACTGAGGAACGACCGATCGCCGCTTTTGTTAATCTCGACGCTGGCGGTTCCTTTGAGATTGAGTGGCAAAATGGATCTCCCGCTCTTCGAATCACAACGGACGAAAATCTGCTGCGTTACATTGAGACCAATGTTTCGGGCGATACACTGCATCTGCGCACGCGGGAGCACGTTTGGCCTACCCACGGAATCAAAGTCGTTATCTCAAGTCCAACCCGAGCAGGCGGAAAGATCAGGGGCGCCGTCAAGTTAACCGCAAAGCAGTTGAGCGGGGCAATCTTTGCTCTGGAATCGAAGGGCGCGTCAGAGGTCGCACTTGACGGTAGCGTTGATCAGCTCCTGGTCGACATGACCGGCGCGAGTCAGCTGGCAGCCGCTGGACTGCAAGCTAAAACAGCCGAAATTTCCACCACCGGCGCTGGAGACGCGGAGGTTGCAGTCAGCGATACTCTGAACGTTGTGATCACTGGCGCCGGCAAAGTCACCTACTCCGGCAACCCGCCGACTATCAAAAAACAGATCACTGGCGCCGGCACAATTCGCCACAAGGACTAGGGGTTCCATTTAGGGGCGTTCACCGCCGCGAACGCCTCCACAACACATCTTCGCCGGTGCAAATGAAGCAGCCGTTGGGCATTCGAATCTTGAGTTGGTTCGCGGCACTCGCATCCGCCGGAATGTTTGTCTCGATCGTGCTCGCGATTCTCGACATCGGACCCCATCTCATGGGCGGCGAGAAAGTGACTCGCGCGGAATGGTTGCACATCGCCGCGCCGCTCGTTGCGGTGATCGGCTGCCTGATGGCTTTGATTGCGTACGGTCTTGCCGCGCGCAAAGCGTGGTCGCGCCATCTCGTGATGGCGATATTTGTGCTGATAATCGTCTATGCGTCCACACTCAGCGCACTGAACGGGCTTCGGCATACGATAATGTGGCGTGCCATCGCTTAACGCCTGTTTGTTTGGTTGTGCGAGTGCGTGGTACTTCTACTTCAAACGAAATGTCGCTGAGTATTTTCGCGAACTCGGAAGACGATAGGTCCAGTCACCGCATAGTATTTTCCTATTGCACTGTTGGGGACGGAGTGCGAAATGCAGAAACCTGAGCAGATAAAATGGTAAAGCGCACATTGCTTCTCGTTTTCGCATTCCTGATTGTGGTCAGTCTGGCGCATGCCAGTGATGAAAGATCAATCAAAGATCTGGCCAAAGCTCTCACGGGACTTTCCTCGGACGTGGATCCAGCTGAAGCCCAGGCGTTATCTTATACTGCGCATACGACCGCACGCCGGCTCAAAAAAGAATATCGTGTCGCGCTCAACCCAGAGTTTACGGTGTTCCTTTACAATGTCGGGTTGCGAAAGCGCGGCTGGTGCGGGCATTGGGCCCAGGACATTGGGACGGAATTGATAAAACTCGAGCCCAAGACGCTCGTGCTCCACTGGGGTGAAGCTTATCCTAACACAACGAGCGAAAACAATGCACTGGTCGTGACCGCGCGGAATCAGCGATTCGAAGATGGGATCCTCATAGACGGCTGGCGCAGGGCCGGTCGATTATTCTGGTGTCCGGTGATAAAGGACGATGAGTACGAAAAGGAACAGCACTACGGCCATTCTGGCATCACGATGTGGAGAGAAAACATGAAATGGAGCGCATGGCTGCAGTCTTACGAAACGCCCGAGGAGAAGCCGAAAACAGCTAGCGCGGCTCGCTGAATCGTTCGACTGCAGATTCGTCAGAGGCAAAGCGCTGCCACTTGAAAATTGGCGTTTCGCATAAACGCCATGCACATTTCTAAAGTGCAAGACGCAAACGTTCAGGCCGAAAGGACTGAGGAGTACAAGGCGCCGACTGAGGAGACAGCTTGGGGTCGGATAAAAAAGGCGCTTGGCCCATTCGCGGTCGTCGGCGTCGTAATCGCAAAATTTTTGGCGAAGGTCAAATTCATCCTGCCCGTTCTGTTGAAGTCCGGCGGCACCATGCTGCTGATGATCCTGGTTTACATGCAACTATGGGGATGGCAGTTCGGGGTGGGTTTTGTCCTCCTATTACTCGTCCATGAAACAGGCCATTTGATTGTCGCCAGAAAATTTGGACTCAAAGTCGGTGCGCCTGTCTTTATTCCGTTTATGGGCGCGTTCATTGCGCTCAAGGAAGCGCCGCGCAATGCGTGGATGGAAGCGTGTGTAGGTATCGGTGGGCCGTTGCTCGGAAGCCTGGGTGCGTTGGTCTGCAACGCGTTGGGCGAATTCTTCGCCGCTCCCATTTTCATCGCGCTGGCGTGGTTCGGATATTTTCTGAATCTGTTCAACCTCACGCCGGTAGGGATGCTCGACGGCGGACGCATCGTGACAGCATTATCCCGCTGGTTATGGTTGCCCGGCTTTGCACTGCTCATCTGGTTTGGATGGAAATATCCAAACTTCATCATCTGGCTAATCATCCTTCTGTCGCTGCCGAGAGTCTATTCGCTCTTCCGTAAAAGGACCGAGGAAGAACAGCGCTATTTCGAAGTCACACCGTCGCAGCGTGGGATAATGTCGGTGCTATACTTTGGCCTCATTGCAGTTTTGCTGTTCGGCATGCACCTGGCACAGCAGGATCTGAACAAATACAACGTTCGCTCCCACGGCCACGGGCGCGACGTCATCATTCAATAATCAAGCTGGTGTTACTGCAAAGACCTTTTGAGGTTCGAGCCCGATTTCCTTTACGATCGAAGTAAAACGTTTGTCCGACCGGAGAGGAACAAACTCGGGAGCGATGCCTATGAAGTGCAACGATGATGAATGTTCGTCGTAAGCACGCGCCAATTCGCGCATCGCGTCTTCATATTCTTCCAGGATTACGTGCACATGCGCGATCGCATCCCCCGGCGTGTAACCTCCGCGACTCGCGCAAGCGGCCTTGAGAGTCTCCTTCGCTTGCTGCCGGCGGTTCATCTTGGCATAGGTGATCGCAAGACCAAAAGGCACTCGCCCACTGACGTCTTGCGATTTTTTGTATAACGCGATCGCGTCATCGAAGCGTCCCATTTCCCGGTAGAGAGCGGCCAGTAGCGGTTCACTATAAAGGAACGTCGGATCAAGCTGCAACGAGCGCTCTCCAGCCGCCATCGCTTCATCGATCAATCCGAAGTATCGGTAGATCTCGCAGGTGAAATTGCTAACCCACAACGACGCAGGATCAATTTTCGCCGTGCGGCTTAGATACGTGAGAGTTTTCTCGCGCTCACCGGTTGCGGCGTAAAATGCAGCGATGAAATAATTCGAGGTTGTTGAATTGGAATCGATTTCCAACGCGCGAAGGTATTCGGATTCGGCGCCGCGCAGGTCCCAATCGAGGATGCGTTTGCTTTCCGCCAGATAAACATGCGCTTCGGCTTCGCCGTCGTCGATGTTGATCGCATTCAGCGCGGCCACGCGGACGTTAGAATAGGCCTCGAGTGGCTTTACGTAAGCATCTGCCAGCCAGAGCCACGACTTTGCGATTCCCGTCCAGGCGCGTGCGAACCTCGGATCTTTGTCGAGCGCTCTCCCGAAGAACTCCAGACTTTTCCGGAGCGCTTCTTCAGTGCTTTTGTCGGACAGAAATAAGCCCTGCAGATACAGGTCGTAAGCATCTGTGCTGCGAGACCGCGGCGGAGGTGAAATCTCGAGCTTGAGTTTCAGCGCATCGACGATTGAACACGTGATCTCATCCTGTAGGGCGAAAATTCCATGCATTTCGCGCTCGTACGTCTCCGACCAGATCGCGAACCCGTTTCGGGCATCAATCAGTTCGGCGGCCACCCGAACAAGATTACCATCACGCCGCACGCTTCCCTCCAGCACGTGATGCACATTGAGCCTCTGCGCGATCTCCGGCAATTCGGCTTCTTTCCCCCTGAACCAAAACGAAGAGCGCCGTGCCGCTACTCGCAGGCCATCGACTTTTGCCAGCGCTGTCAGTATCTCCTCAGCAACTCCGTCGCTGAAATACGCGTGATCCTTCCCAGGACTTAAATCGGTGAAAGGCAAAACGGCGATCGATTTCTCCGATGAAACGTTCGATCCGACAACTTCGACACGGTCTTCCGGTGCGCGATTGGGAGTGCGCACAATCCCGTATCGCGTGAGGTCGAAAAACCAGGATAGCGTGAGCGCCACGGGAAAACCCAGCACGATCAGCACAACGATGAGACGGACCGCCCAAATGGGAATGTCGAATACCGGAAAAACCTGGGCGATGCCTTGAGCCAGCGCCCAGCCGCCCACAACATACGCGACTGCGACGCTATAAACTCTTCGTCGCTTCAGTTCCGCAAAAAAATCTTTCAGATCCACGGGTTGATTGGGCTTGGCAGCAAGCCTCCTATTTGCTTCTCGGTTCGCAATGGGAACTTTGAGATTCGCTACCCAATCTCCGCTGGATTTGTTAGCGATTGGACTCCGACGGCACGTCGTTCTCGATCAACTTCTGAAAACGCGGATCGTTGCGCACCGGATCCCATTCCCAGCGATGTTTCAGATCGTTGACGGTGATGCTGTAATCGGTGCTATCAACTGCCCCTGGCGTTGCGAGCAGACGCTCGATCAACGGAATAGCCAAATCATTTTCACCGATCCGAGCGTAGATGAGCGCGAGATAGCCATTCATGAGTGAACCGTCGACAGCATCTTTCGACTCCGGTTTAAGCTCAACTGCTCGCTGTCCCTCTGCGATGGCTTCGTTCTTCCGCCCGGTCAACGCGTAAAGCCAGCCGAGACTCGCATGCCGATCGGCGCTATCCGGAGCTTCTCTCACCGCTGCTTCAAAAGCTGGTCTTGCCTGTTCGAATGCCTTTTGAGCGTTCGCATTATCTCCCTGGGCAAGATATGTGCAACCCTCCAGGAAGATTTTCGGCGTCAATCCCGCATTGCTATAAGAAATTTCGCTGACCGATGATGTCTCCAAAATCTTTTTGGCCGCGGAATAATCGCGTTGCAACATGGCCACATCCCATCGGGCTGCGGTGATACTGCCGTCTGGGTCAACACCGGCTGGAATCTCTTCCAGCATCGACTTCAGTAGACGAGTGTCTCCTTTCCATTGAAAATGGATGTAGCCGTTTTGGATTTTGGCCACAAGGGATGACGGAGCCAGGGCGCGCATTTGGTCGGCCCAACGCGCCGCTTCCGGCCATCGTCGTATTGACGAGTTCGTATACATAAGTTCACGCGCAGTGTTCGGATTTTGCGGATCAAGCTTCGCAACTCGTTCGTAGGCCTCAAGTGCCTCCTGCCATTTGCCCTGCCGGCGCTCAATCGCCGCGATCAACCGGCGCGTGTCCGCATTGCTTGGCGATAAACGAGATGCGATCTCAAATTGCTCCAGCGCCTTGTCGTAGTCTTTGTCCATCCAGTAAATGCACTGACCGAGCGCGAAGTGGCCTTCGGCAAGATTAGGTTGCAGTCGAAGCGCAGTTTCCGCTTCAGCGAAGGCTTTCGTTCTCCAACTGTCGGTGGGTTCATAGTAACGGAAGACTTCAGCACACACAGATGCGAGCCGTGCGTGAGCGAGCGCGAAATTTGGATCGAGCTCGATCGCCTGCATGTAAAGCTGCTCCGCGGTCTTGTAATCCTCGAGCAACGTGTCCGGATTGCGCGAAATCTGGTTCGCGCGGAGATAAAAAACGTACGCATCGGCGTTTTGTGTCGGTTTCGCTGCTGCCTGCGCTTTTTCATCGTCGCTAAGCCTGGCACGAAGCATGTCGGCAATTTCGCTGGCCAATTCTCCCTGTAAGCCGAGCGAATCGACCAGAGTGCGGTCGTAACGATTTGCCCAGATCTGGCGATTATTTTGTGTATCGATCAATTGCACATTCACCACTACCCGGTCGCCTTCCTTGCGTACGCTGCCCTCGAGAATGTTAGCTACGGCAAGCTTCCTGCCGATGTCGCGCAGGTTCTGGCCTGCCGCGTCACGAAAAGCCATTACCGACGAACGACTGATCACTCTGAGGTCCTTGATCTTTGCTAAACTCGTTAGGATGTCATCCTGGATGCCGTCCGCGAAAAACGCGTTGTCTTTTGCTGGACTAAAGTTCTCAAATGGCAACACCGCGATGCTTTTTTCCTCAGGTAGGAACGATTCGTGGCTGTGCCTCCAATAAAGCCAAAGCCCGAGACCGATGATACCAATCGAAACGACTGTGGCTGCGATTGCCAAATAAACGCGTCGAAACGTTCGTGGAGCGCCGGTTGCCGCAGCTTTAGCCGCCTGTTCCAATCGGGCCTGCCGAATCGCTTTCGGCAGTTGGGGATTTCCGACACCGTCTCCGTGAAAATTGACCAGGAAGATGGGAACGCCGTGTTTTCCGGCGGATTCTCCCAAGTCATGCAAGTAGCGACCCCATTGCCGTGAGTGAGCGAGATCCTCGGCCACTCTTTTGGACAGCAGGATATGGCCCGCATCTCCCCAATCCATCACTCGCCGGGCAAGATTGATTCCAGCACCTGCAACGTTTATTTGGTCATTTACGTCGCGAACTTCATCAATTGGCCCGCTGTGAATACCCATCCGAAGCTTCAGTTGCGGATTTTGTTTCAACTTTTTGCTGATCTCAATCGCACACCGCACCGGCGCTTCTGGACTGTCAAAGAATACGAGTGCCATTCCATCGCCCGCAGGAAGTCGAATTAGCTTCCCCGCTTCTTTGGCGCTGCGGACCTGCTCGGTCCCACGGACAATTTCGTTCAGCTGCTCCTGATATTGACTCTGCTCATCGAGAAGCTGAGTAGAATAAGCGACCAGATCCATAAACAGGATGTGGCCAATCTGTAATCGGACTGACGTTCCTGACTCAGAGGGCATGGGTCGAACCTCAATCTTGCGCGATGTTTCCGATTTCTGAAATCTAATTCCGCGAAACCCGGCCAACATCAGTACCGACACCGCTCTTCATGTTGTGCTAAAATTATCGGATGCCGTTTCAGCTTGAATCCAACTTCAAACCCCGCGGCGACCAGGGGCAGGCGATCGCCAAGCTGTTGAAGTCGATCGAGGCGGAAAACCGCCATCAAACACTGCTCGGTGTGACCGGTTCAGGCAAGACCTTCACCGTCGCCAATGTGATCCAAAAGCTGGATAGACCGACGCTGGTCATTTCGCACAATAAAACACTGGCCGCGCAACTTTACTCGGAGTTCAAGCAATTCTTCCCACATAACGCCGTCGAATATTTCGTCAGCTATTTCGATTATTATCAGCCAGAAGCTTACATCCCGCGCTCTGACACCTACATCGAGAAGGATTCCTCCATCAACGAAGAGATTGAGCGGTTGCGCCTGTCGACCGCGAGCGCGCTGCTTTCACGACGCGATGTCATCGTGGTGGCAAGCGTGTCTTGCATCTACGGAGTCACGTCGCCCGAAGATTATGCTCAGATGTTGCTCACTGTGAAATACGGACAGCACATCAGCCGCGAAGCGGTGCTCGGCCGTCTAATCGACATGCTGTACGAACGAAACGACATGAATTTCTCGCGCGGCAGGTTTCGTGTGCGTGGCGACGTGGTTGAGGTTTATCCCGCAACCGCGGATGAAGAAGGAATTCGCCTCGAGTTTTTCGGTGACGAGATTGACGCGATCCGCCGATTTGATCCGCTGACCGGTCACACCCACGAATCGCTAAACGTCATCACATTTTTTCCAGCCAAACAGTTCGTGACGCCGGCGGACAAACTGAATCGTGCATTGCGCACCATCCGTGACGAGCTTGAGCAACGCATCATCGAACTCGAATCGCATAACAAACTGCTCGAGGCGCAACGGCTGCGAATGCGCACCGAATACGATTTGGAGATGCTGCAGGAAATGGGTTTCTGCAACGGAATTGAAAATTATTCGCGCCATTTGTCCGGGCGGCCTCCCGGCTCGCGGCCTTACACGATCATCGATTTTTTTCCGGACGATTTTCTCACCGTCATCGACGAATCGCACGCCACCATTCCGCAGGTCGGCGGGATGTACGAAGGCGACCGGTCGCGCAAAACTGTGCTCGTAAATTACGGGTTTCGTCTCCCGAGCGCACTCGACAATCGTCCGCTTGATTTCGATGAATTCATGAAATTGACGGACCAGACGATCTATGTGAGCGCGACGCCGGCGGAATTTGAAATTCAAAACAGCGTCGTCGGCAACAAAGGATACTTTCCGCATAAGCGGCAGCGGATCGGAGAGCAAGAACTCGTTCCGTTCGAGGTTGCCGGTAGGGCACGCTCGCCGAGCGCGCCGAGGCGAGCAGGCGGCGCGCCCGGCGAGCGCGCCCTACCAGTCTCTCGAACCGATGAGCCACCGGAAAAATTTGATACGCACACGCCCGGCGCGCCGCTTGTAGTCGAGCAGATCATTCGGCCGACCGGACTTCTCGATCCGAAAATCACGATGAAACCGCTTAAGAATCAGATCGACGAAACGATGGAGCTCTGCCGTCAGCGTGTGGAAAAAGAGGAGCGCGTTCTGGTAACGACGTTGACCAAGCGAACCGCGGAAGATCTGGCCGACTATCTGCGCGATGTGGGATTGAAGGTGCGCTACCTGCATAGCGATATCGACGCGATCGAACGCGTGGAAATTTTGCGAGGATTGCGGGCAGCGGAATTCGACATTCTCGTCGGTATCAATCTTCTGCGCGAAGGGCTCGATCTACCCGAGGTTTCGCTGGTGTGCATTCTGGACGCGGATAAAGAGGGATTTTTGCGCAGCCAGACTTCGCTCATCCAGACGGCCGGTCGCGCGGCGCGCCACATTAATGGCGAAGTGGTGCTCTTCGCCGACACCATCACGCAAAGCATGCAAGCACTCATTTCGATTTCCGAATACCGGCGCGCCAAGCAACTGGAGTACAACGAAACGCACGGCATCACGCCGCAAACTGTTCGGCGCGCCGTCCAGGAAAGTCTGCACACAATTCTGCGCGCACGCGAAGTCGAGTCGTCGGTGATTCGCGAAACCGGTGGCGACTTCAACCTCTCCGAACTGCTGCGTGAATTGGAGGAGGAAATGCAGGAGGCTTCGGCAAATCTCGAATTCGAGCGCGCCGCGCTGTTGCGCGACCAGATTATGGAAGTGAAAAGCGGCACGGGTCTGGCGAAAATTGAACCGAAGCGCCGACCGATAAAATACACACGCAACTCCGGCCGGCGTCGCTCGCGGGTGTAAGTGGAACGCGTTGTCCTCAACGCGTTATGAGCCGCAGTCTTTGCCACCTGATATTTGTGCCTTCGGCGGTAATTGCCATCGTCTTGAGGACAAGACGATCCACCTTGTCGATTTTCGCCGAGCATGCGAGAAATCGCCGATGCCGAAGACGAAAACCAAATCGGAAACCGCAAACATATACGCGGTCGTCGGCTCGGATGAGGCTGAAGTGAAACACTTTGCCGCCGAGCTGGCGCAGAAACTGGTGCCCGACGACGCCGGCGATTTCGGCCTGGAAGTGATCGATGGTGTCGCAGATAACGCTGATCAAGCCGCTGGGCGAATTCGCTCCGCGATCGAGGCATTGCAAACGCTGCCTTTCTTCGGCAGTACAAAAGTGGTCTGGTTGAAGAACGTAAACTTCCTCGGCGACGACCCAAAGGCGCGCTCAACCGTAGTGCAATCCGCGCTCGAAGAATTGTCCACGCTGATCGACAGCGGTGTGGGTGACGGAGTCACGCTTTTGATCAGCGCCACAGAAGTGGACAAGCGTCGTTCGTTTTACAAAACGCTAGTAAAACGCGCGGAGATTCAGGTTTTCGACCGACTCGATTCGGCGCGTGCAGGGTGGGAAGAACAGGCAACTGAAATCGTTCTGGGCCGCGCAGAAAAGCGAAAATTGAAATTCGATGAGCCTGCGCTTGAACTGTTCGTTTTGCTGACCGGAGGCGATACGCGACAGATCGATAACGAGCTAGAAAAGATTGATACGTTCCTCGGGAAAGATCGCACCGTGCGTATCGAGCTCGTTCGTGACTTGGTTCCACTCTCGCGTGCCGGAGTAATTTTTGAATTGAGCAACGCACTAAGCGCCCGGGATCTGGAACTGGCGCTGACGCTCGTACGACGTTTGCTGGAGCAAGGTGAAAGCGCCGTGGGTGTCTTACTGGTCGCAATCGTGCCGACAATCCGCAATTTGTTACTGGCAAAAGATCTGATGGAGCAGCATGGGATTCGGCGTTCGCAGTCGCCGTTTCAATTCATTTCTGCCATGAACCGATTGCCGGCAAAAGCAACGGAGCATTTGCCCCGCAAGAAAGATGGCTCAATCAACGCCTACGGTTTGGCCATCGCCGCGCAACACGCGAATCAGTTTAATAGCAATGAATTAATCGAGGCAATGCGCGCCTGTCTCGATGCGAACGTCAAACTCGTCACTACACAACTCGATCACGAGCTAATTCTGACGGAAGTAGTAGTGAGATTACTCGGTAGCGGCGATTGACCTCAATCGCCCGACGGTTCAGTGAACCGCCTCTACCATTACACAGTGCCTTCTTGCCGCCGCGCTACTGGACCGATGTACGGAATGTCCCAGCGCACGCCAGTGAACGCTTTCACGGTGGCAACAATCCACACAACCAGAAACGCTATGTGAACAAGTGCTTGGATGATTCCCCAAAAAAATACAAGAATTCCACCAATCGCCGGAATCGACCAAAGGATCATGAACAGGATTTTTGAGACGATGTTAAACAAAAGCCACGCGCCCCCGAAGATGATCGACTGCATCGCGTAGAAACGCACAAAGCTGTCGTGCTTCTCGACGATGTAAAAAATGATCCCGCCAATTAATGGAATGCAGGCGAGCGCCGCAGCCACGTTCGAAGGTAAACCGGTTGATGTTGATTTTGGGCCGAGCTCAGGGCCCGGACCTGACGGAGGCGGAGGTGGCGTAGGCTCTTGATCGGGCATGATCTACATACACCGAATGCAAAATCTCTTGTCAAGCAATCTTGATTTAAGCGGTTGCTTTTCGCTTTCGCTTCGCACCCTAACGCAATATCATGCGCTGCTAACCCGACATCCATGGACAAAGGATCTTCCTAGTCTGCACCGCGCTTTGCAAATTCGTGCGGGTATAGATCGCTACCCTGTGTTGCTCGACACCGGCATGCTTGATCACGCCGGAGAGTGCGCCCGCAAGTCTTTATCCGGCGCAACGTGCGTCGTGATATCCGATCGGAATGTCGCGCAACTCTTCGCCGGTCGGGTCAAGAGAAGCCTGGCATCAGCAGGCTTTCGTCCGACGCTGATTACGATTCCGGCAGGCGAGAAATCGAAGACGCTTCAACAAGCCGGCACAATTTGCGATCAGATGATTGCGGCGGGACTTAACCGGCAATCCTTTGTCGTAGGTCTAGGCGGAGGAATGATTGGCGATATTTCTGGATTCGTGGCGGCGATTTATCACCGCGGCATTCCACATCTCCAAATTCCAACAACGCTGCTGGCAATGGTGGACAGCTCGATCGGCGGCAAAACCGGTGTCGATACGCGCACCGGCAAAAACTTGATCGGTGCTTTCCATCACCCGTCGCTGGTAATTGATGACCTCGATGTTTTGAAAACACTGCCGCGTCGTCAATTCAATCAAGGATTCGCTGAGATCATCAAGCACGCCATTATCGCCGACGCAGAAATGTTCCGAATACTGAAAGTAGCGCGAGCCTCCGGCTTGCGCCGCGCAAGCGAGACGCCTGCGCTACAACGGCTCATCAAGCGCAACATCCAGATAAAGTCCAGAATCGTCGCGAAAGACGAGCGCGACCAAACCGGCGAGCGCGCTCTCTTGAATTTTGGCCATACAGTTGGCCACGCGATCGAGCGTGCCGGAAATTTTCGGAAATTTCTGCACGGAGAGGCAGTGAGCCTTGGAATTGTCGCCGCGTGCGCGATCTCGGTGAAACGAGCTGGGCTGCCGGCGGATCAGCGGGTCGCAATTGTCGATCTCCTTGCCCGATTTGGATTGCCCACGCGTCTGCCGTCGAATTTTCCACGTAAGAAGATTTTCGACGCAATAAAGTTCGATAAGAAATTCGAAGGCGGAAACGTGCGGTTCGTTGTGACACCACGCATCGGCACTGCGCGTATCACGAACGACGTGACTCTCGATGACATTCGTGAGGCCTTGAAACAACTGTAGGGCGTCTGTGTTAACGCCATGGCGTTTCACAGAAACGCCCTACAAATCGGGCGATTGAGGTCAATCGCCATGGTCTCGCACTTTGGAATAATATTCGATCAGTCCATCGGCCACGCTGTCGGCGTATTCCCGGAAGATGCTCTTACGTTCAACGCCGTTGATGTTGCGCGTTCCTTCGTAATCGCCGGCCTGAATACGGGCAAACACATCTTTGCTGTTCATCACATACGGCTCGCAGTACACGACGGGACAACGGTAAAGACGCGTGGCTAGCAAATTGCGCGCATAGACATAACTGCTGGTACCGACTTTGGTCGTGCTGTTAGTAGTTGGATACGCGTACGGCGGCAGGCCGGTCTCGCGTGACATTGTCAGAGCGATCGTATCGGCCAGCGGCAACTCCTCGTCGTAAGTGCGACTCAGGAGGCGTCGGATCATTTCTAAGCGTTGATCATCGAATTCCAGCTCCTCCGCCAAATACGAGCCGTTGACCAGCAGATGAAGATGATTCGTGTCGGTCAACAGCGGATTGGTCGGGTCGCCCCATCCTTCAGCGTTGAAATGCAAACACAGCACAAGGTCAGGATGCAGTTTGAAATTCACCAGCGCCGCACGGCGCCGAATTTCACTATACCGGTAGAACAAGATTTCGCTTTGCCAGCGGATGGTTTTCTCTTTTTCCGGATCAGTCGAATCAAGAACATCGGTGCGCGGTTGTGGCACCCCATTCCTAATGAGAATCTTCCTGGCCAGCTCGCGAAAATCATCCGGACGCTTCCCGGTTGTTGGCTCATCAGCGCTTCGGACAAACGAAACTTTCGCACCTAGATCGCGCAATCGAGTCGCCAATAATCGCGCCACGCTCAACGTTAGATCGCCCTCCTGAACGGGTTTGCTGTCGCCGACTTGAAACCAACGCTCCTCCATTTTCGCCCAACTGCCTCCGAGATGTCCGGGATCGAGCGCGATTTTTAGACCCGAGAGCGGTTTGTTTCGTTCTGCCGATGGTAAAGATTTGGCCGCGCGCCAGAGTCGCGGCACCGGTTTCAGCTCTTCGGTGCCAGCGGCGAATCGCAGGGTGAAAAATTTCTGCGCATCCCGATTCATGAGGATCCGCGCTCTGTCGTCTTTTATCTCGATTAAATCGGGCGCGAACCCATGAGTGCCGTAGACATCATTGATGAGGTGCGCAAACTCATCACGCGTGATTGTCTGCTGGTAATGTTCGAGAACATCCCACCGCGGTTTATTTCCGAGGACGCTAATGTTCTCCGCGGCCTGAAGACCTATTGCAAGGATCGCTGCACATAAGCATGTCGAAGCTCTGATGACGCGCTTTCGCCAGATTACGGCGTGCCAGCCGAATCGCCTCACCGTGCTGGATCGGTGAACGCTTATATCGTTAAATCGCAATTCCGATGTAATTGTGTAACGATTCAACAAATCACCCACGCATGTTAACAGTTCTTTTCCTTGGCGACATTGTTGGCCAGCCAGGTCGCGCCGCGGTAATTGCCCAATTGCCGGATCTGAAGGCGAAATACGCGTTGGATTTCATCATCGTCAACGGCGAGAACGCTGCGGGCGGCCGCGGTATCACGGGCAAAATCACGATCGATCTTTTGCGCGCCGGTGTCTCAGTCATCACAAGCGGCGATCATATCTGGGACCAGAAAGAAATTCTTTCGTTCATTGACACCGAACCTCGTTTGTTGCGCCCAATGAACTATCCCAAGGGTACGCCGGGTAATGGATCGATCATTCTTGAAACAGCCAAGGGAAAAATCGGCGTGCTCAACGTCCAGGCGCGCACATTCATGCAGCCGATCTTGGACAATCCATTTCGTGCAGTCGAAGCAGCAGTTACGAAAATGCGCAGCGAGACGCCGAACATTTTCGTCGATGCGCATGGAGAAACTACGAGCGAAAAAATTGCGCTTGGCCGGTTTCTCGACGGCAAAGTGTCCGCTGTCATCGGCACACACACTCATGTTCAGACAGCCGACGAGCAAATCTTCCCGGGCGGCACCGCTTTCTTATGCGACGCTGGAATGTGCGGGCCCATAAATTCCATCCTGGGACGCGCCGTGGACCCGATCCTGAATCGGTTTATCTCGAATCTGCCGTCCTCATTTCCGGTAGCCGGCGGCGAAGTACGCTTACGCGGCGCCGTCGTTCAAATTGATGAGACGACGGGTCGTGCGGTGGGCATTACGCGGGTGGATGAGCCTGCGCCGCATGCATCCGTCGCGTCGGAGACGGAGCCAAAGACGAATATCGAGAGTTCGCCGTCGTCGGAACAGACTTGAAACTGTTGAACTTACAGCCAACTATTCACGCCTCTAGGTTCGAATTGTCTAAAGAGTACCAACGTCTAATAAAAATCTATGAACAGATCCTTTGCTTTTATTTTAATGACGGCTTTGGCCCTGTGCGGTTCACAGGTATGCCCGGCAGCAAAAAAAGAGAATGCCCAAGCGAACAAAAAGAATCCCGAAGCGAACAAACTGGCCCTCGAAGGCGCTGAGGCCGCTAAAAATCAGGACTGGAACAAAGCGGTTGACCTTCTGAAGAAAGCCGCCGCCATGGACCACAAATATACCGACGAGCTCTCGGCCGTCTATCAGCGCCGCGGATATGCCGCTGCAAACGAGCAGAGATATGGGGACGCCATCAACGATTACGATGAAGCCCTTAAACTTACTCCGCAGGAAGCGCCACGCATTCATGAACAACGTGCGGCGGTCGAAATGAAGATACAGGATTACGAAAAAGCTCTCGCCGACTATTCCGAGCTTATCAAATTGAAGCCGAACGAGATCAAATACATCACTTATCGCGCGTACATCTACGAGCTAAAAAACGATCTTCAAAATTCGATGGCAGACAACGAAAAGATCTTGAAGGCGGACCCCAACAATCAGGATGCGAAGGCGCGCAAGCAACGTCTTGAACAAAAGATTGCCGAAAGGACACCGCTTACTCCTCCACCGCGAACGCCCACGCCTTCGCCAGCAGCCAAAAAGAAGCCTTAAAGAAAGCGATCTCGATACCCGGCTCCACTGCGCCGTTTTGGACTTGGTAATTTAGGGCTCGGTCACTTCAGCGGCTTCTTCACTTTCCTCATCTGTGTTGGGCGCTGTGAATTTTCGTTTCCGGCGATTCGCCGGCAAAGGCGCCAGGGTCATGGTGATATTGCGACCGGCGATCTTCGGGTCGGTTTCCACCTGGGACATGCTGGAAAGATCGTCGCGAACTTTCTCCACTAGATGAGTCCCAAGCTCCTGGTGCGCCATTTCGCGCCCGCGGAATTGCAGCTGAACACGCACTTTGTTACCGCGGTCCAGGAATTCTTCGGCGTGCCGGACTTTCGTCACGTAATCGTGCTCGTCGATGTTAACGCGGAACTTGATTTCCTTCAGTTTCGAGCCGGACGGTTTTTTATCTTTTGAGTGTTTGGAAATGTCGTATCGGAACTTTCCGAAATCGACAATCTTGCACACAGGCGGATTCGCCGTGGGCGCGATTTCGACCAAATCCTGGCCGAGAGTTTGAGCTTTACGCAAGGCGTCGGTTAAGCGCATGACGCCGAGCTGTTCGCCGCTGGACCCAACAATGACTCGGACTTCGCGAGCGCGAATCCGACCGTTTACACGAATTTGTGGTTGCAGATTAGATCAATCTCCTCAACGGCGAAGCGGGAGTGCACCGCGCCGCCGTGCTACATTTATCGCAATTTCAAGCGTCAGCATTCGCAAACGCCAAGGCACCCTTTCTTCGCGACGGCTGCGATTACCGCCACGAAGTGCTCGCATTCAACGTCGCAAGCAGAGAGAAGTTGTAGGCAACAATTTCGCACTAGCAAGGCCAAACTCGTGACGATTACGTGTCGATCTTCCGAGCTCACTTTGCCGGCGGGTCGCCAAAGTGAGCTTTGTATGCCGCGTATGCAGCCGCGTCATCCAGCATTGAATCGATCGTCGCTGCCAATGGCTCTAGTTTGACCACTCCAGAGAAAATGGCGCGATCGCCAATGTCAGTATCAATTACGAATGCTGGCCGTTGCGTAATTTGTAATGCGCGGAATTCGGCCGTCGATGCTCGAACGCGTTTTTCAATCGCCGGCGATTTCGCGTGCTCGAGCAGTTTGCCGGCTTCGATGCCGGCAGCTTCCGCTGCGATTTCAGCCGCAACATTCCAGTCAGCGACGTTTTTGCCTTCCCGCAGCGCGGCGCGAGCAAGTGCGAGCCGAACGCGATCATCAGTGAAACCAAAATCCTTTGCCGCTTCGGCCACGCAATTCGGCGCGAGCCACTCTGGTAGATTTGGATCGTACCAATCAGTGTTAAGCATGAACGCAGAACGCATCATCGTTCCGCTGCGTCGATAAAACCATTGCTCCTGTTCGCGTGAAGTCGGCAAACCACTGGGATCCATCAGCGCGATTTTCCACTGAAACTGAACCCGCCCGTCATAGCCTCTTTTCAATTCCGCCCACGTTGGCTCGGACCAGAAACACCAGCTTGAAACGACATCAAGATAATCAGTGACAGTGACGGTCATGCTTGAATGGTAGAAAGATTAAGAGAGTTACAAGGTTTAAAGCTACCACATTGAAGCGTCGAACTAGCCATATCCATGCTTGTCATGTTGAGCGAAGCGAAACACCTGATTTTATTTTAGCGCCGCTGCCGGAAGACAATCAGAGATTCTTCGCTTCACTCAGAATAACAACAATGTCGTTTTCGTTTAGCGCTCCAATGGTTTAACGGATTACGGCGGTTCCGCATCTCACGGGTGAATCTCAATCACATCTTGCTTTTTCTCGCGCTCGTTTCGCCGCTGCTCGTTCTGGCTCGTGCGTGGCGGCCCAGCACTCCCTATCGCGGCTGGCGGCTCGCCGCGGTCATTGTTTTAGCAGTTACCGCTGTCTCATGGTTTCTCTGGCCTGATGTCAGCGGCTACGTCGGAGGGACGGCATGGTTCCTTCTGCTGTTTCTGCCGACTATCGCGCTGCGAAAAATAACGCAGCTCGCAGCGCAAGGAAATTATGAATCGGCTGGAAGACTTGGTGCCGCTATCCAAATTTTGCATCCCACGGCCGAACTCCGCGAGCAAATCCGGTTATTTCGCAATTTGAAATCTAACGCTACACATTCGCGTACGTTCAGTTCCGTTTCGCCCGACCACGATATGGCGACTTCTACTCGGCGAAGTCAGCTTCGAACCGCGCCGGCCGTGCTCATTTTGATTCTGGTCAACCTGCTTGCTTTCGTATTCGAGATTTTCAAGGGGGGCTGGAACGATCCAGATGTTCTGCATCAGATTGGCGCGGTCGAGTTGGACGCGGTTGTTGCACAAGGCGAATACTGGCGACTGTTCACTGCGCTTTTTCTACATGCCGGCTTCTTGCATCTCGCGTTCAATCTTTTCGCGCTTTACGTTCTTGGTCCGCCGCTCGAGCGCTCCATCGGCACGATCCGATTTCTCGCGTGCTACTTAATTTCCGGGGTCGCCTCCAGCGCAGGAGTAGTTGCTTTAATGGAGATCGGGCTGGTTCAGGCAAGCCAACTAATTGGCGCTTCAGGCTGCATCATGGGCGCGGTCGGCGCATGGGCGGGACTCTTACTGCGACATCGTCATGCGCCATTCGCGAAACAGCGGCTCGCAAACATCGGCCTGATCGTCGCGATCCAAATCGCATTCGATCTTTCCACGCCGCAGGTCAGCATGGCCGCGCACATGTGCGGATTGGTTGCCGGGTTTTTTCTCGGGCTTCTGCTTGCACCGCGTGCTGTAGCCGGTGGCGGTGATGCCGGCTGGAGCTACTAGCGTCCCAGCTCTGAAATCTCGCGAGTGGAATGATCGCGCTACTTGCCGTATGAGGTTTTCTTGATTAACTGCGGCTCTGTCCGCCGGGGTATTTGAATGGTAATTTAATCTGCTTTCCTCGCAGTCTGAGTTAACGCCCGCTGCTACAGAACTGGCTAGAACACATGCCGACTTTTCAAACTTACAATGTCACTCCGATCCTGCCGGCAACGCTCGAGCCGCTACGGGAACTAAGTTTCAATCTCTGGTGGACATGGGAACCGGCGGCTCGCCGATTGTTTCGGGAACTCGACCCCGAGCTTTGGGATCAGACCAATCATAATCCGGTGCGCATGCTGCAGCTTTCACGGCAATCCCGCCTTGAAGAGCTCGCAGAGGACAAGAATTTTTCGCAGGAGCTCAAACAGGTTTTCCAGGATTTTGAGAAATATCTCGGACGACAGAACACGTACGGAAAGACGGGACTCGGCGCCGCGATCAGGAATCCGATCGCCTACTTTTCCGCCGAGTTCGGTTTTCACGAATCAATTCCAAATTACTCCGGCGGCCTCGGCATTTTGGCCGGCGATCATTGTAAATCGGCGAGCGATCTTGATCTGAATTTTGTTGCGATTGGTCTGCTCTATCGCCACGGGTATTTCCGGCAACAGATCGATAAGGACGGCATTCAGGCAGCAATTAACCTCAACCAAAATTTCTACCACCTGCCGATACGCGAAGCTCGCCGGGGCGAAATGAAGCTTCTCATTTCGGTCCTGATTCTGGATCGAGAAGTTTTCGCCAGGGTTTGGGAATTGCGCGTCGGGCGCGTGAATGTCTATCTCCTCGACACGGACATTCCTGAAAACAACCCGGAGGACAGGCGCATCACCGCGGAACTTTATGGCGGCGATCTCGAGATGCGTATGCGCCAGGAAATCATGCTCGGAATCGGCGGCGTGAAAGCTCTTACCGCGCTCGGGATCCAGCCGGACGTGTTCCACATGAACGAAGGACACTCAGCCTTCCTCGCGCTGGAGCGGATCCGCCTGAACGTTGTCGAGAAGAAGCTCGATTTTTATTCGGCGCTACAAGTCGTGGCAGCGGCGAACGTTTTCACCACGCACACTCCGGTACCAGCCGGCAACGATTCCTTCTCCCGGGAGATGATGCAAAAATACTTCGGGAAATTCGCAAAGGAATTAAACGTTCCATTCGAGGAGCTGTTCTCATTCGGCCACACGCGTCTCAACCCAGACGAGCCGTTCAGCATGACGATTCTGGCTTTGCGGCTTAGCCGCCACGCAAATGGCGTCAGCAAATTGCACGGTGAAGTAAGCCGCTCGCTGTGGAAAGACGTCTGGTCAGGCGTGCCCATGCACGAGGTGCCGATCAGCAGTATCACCAATGGCGTGCACACCAAGACTTGGATGGCACCCGAATTTGCGGCGCTTTATCGCAAGCATCTTGGCGATTGGGAGGAGCACCTGACTGAAGCTGATTTTTGGCGCGGCGTCATCGACATCCCGGACGTGCAACTGTGGGAGACGCATCAACAACTTAAACGTCGCCTCATCGACTTTGTTCGCGACCGCGAGCGACAGCGCCGCGAACGACTGGGCGAATCCCCAGAGTCGATTCGCAGAGTTAATCGTATCCTTGATCCAGAAATCTTGACCATCGGTTTCGCGCGGCGGTTCGCGACTTACAAGCGGGGCGCACTCTTGTTCACCGACAAGGAACGATTGAAGCGATTGGTGAACGATGCGACGCGACCGGTGCAATTCATTTTTGCAGGGCAAAGCGCATCCACGCGACGAAGCAGGCAAGGCGCTGATCCAGGAAGTCTACAAATTCAGCCGCGAGTCAGGTCTGGAAACTCGCGTCATTTTCGTGGAGAACTATGACAGCTACATCGCGCGACGCCTCGTGCAAGGAGTTGACCTCTGGCTGAACCATCCACTGCGCCCGTTGGAAGCAAGCGGGACCAGCGGAATGAAATCGGCGCCGAACGGGGGAATCAATCTGAGCGTGCTCGATGGCTGGTGGCGCGAGGGTTTTAACGGCAGCAACGGATGGGCTATCGGCGGCGAGATCGATGAGGGCAGTACGGAATTTCAAAACGAAGTGGACGCCAGCAGCCTTTATCAATTGCTCGAGAACCAAATCGTTCCGCTTTATTACGCGAAACCGGACGGCAAACTTCCCCTCGCCTGGCTGCAATTAATGCGCGAATCAATTCGCAGCGTCACGCCTGTGTTCAACACGCAGCGCATGGTGAAGGAATACACGGAACAACTTTATATTCGCGCCGCGAGCGCACACGAAAACCTCTCCCGCCACAGCTGCGGTGCCGCGACGCACCTCAGCCAATGGAAAACGCAAATGCGCAAGGACTGGGCGCAAGTGCAAGTGTCTGACGTTCAGTTAGCCAACAAAGATCGGCAAAGTATTTCGGTTGGCGAATCCTTGCAGATCAGCGCGCGCGTGCATCTGGGTGCACTTGATCCGCAGCATGTGCGGGTCGAAGCGTATCACGGCGAAGTGGACAACGGCGACCTTCGTAATCCCACCGCGACGGTGCTAAATCAAAGTCCCGACCAGTCGGGAATGGGCAATGGAGATTACATTTATCAGGGCAGCATCCCTGCAACCGAAAGCGGGACATACGGCTTCAGCGTACGGGTCGTGCCGATTCATCCGTGTTTAATGCAAGCACACGAACTACGTCTCATCACCTGGTCGTAGATTCTCTGCGGCGGTCAAGGCGCCGACGTGGCGATTCCAGTCTCGCCGGCGCGAACTCGCCTGCAATAGAGCGACGCTATGAATGATTCCATCGAAGAACGAATCGACCGGCTGCAGACCGGCGGGATCATCGACATGCATTTCGATTTGCCGATGGACTTGTACGAAAAGCGTCAGCGCAGAGATGTTGTTGAAACAGAATTTCTTCCGGAATTTGAAGCGGGGAATGTCTCTCTTCTCGGCGCAGCAATTTACATTGAAGACCGCTATCTCCCGGAAGCCGGACTGCGCGTGGCACTCGATCAAATTGCACGGCTGTACGCCGAAACAACGGCTTCCGGCCGCTTCGCAATTTGCAAAAATTATCGCGAAATTCAGGCGGCGCGGGAAACTGGCAAGATCGCCTTTCTCATCACGATGGAAGGAATCGACCCGCTGGGTACCGACTTAAATCAGTTGCGCGTGTTTTATGAACTCGGTGTGCGTGCAATCGGACTCACGCACGCCCGAACCAATGCGGCGGGGCACGGCGGAGTTTTCGCGGCGAGCGGATCGCCGGCTGAGGGTTTGACACCATTTGGTCGCGAGGTCGTGCGTGAATGCGAAAAACTTGGCGTGATTATTGATCTTGCGCACATCAACCCGGCTGGGTTTGAAGAAATTCTCTCGATCACAACCAAGCCGCCGATCGTGTCGCACACGAACGTTCGCCGGTACTACGACATCGAGCGCAACATTACTGATGAACAAATCAAGATGGTTGGCGAACGACGCGGGGTTATCGGCGTCAACTCCATCCTCGTGAGCCCGCGAGAAGAAGAAAGCACGCTCGACCACTACGTCGATCATATTGAGCACGTCGCAAACTTGATAGGGATCGACAGCGTCGGGATCGGCTTCGACTTCTTCGAGTTCATCTACCGCCAGTGGCCAGAGTCGAGGCAGAAGGAGTTAGCTACAAAGCTTACAACACCGCACTTCATTCCCGATCTGAGGAACCATTCTCATGCGCGGAACCTCACTCGGAAATTGATCGAGCGCGGTTTCAGAGATGAGCAGATTGAAAAAATTCTGCGCGGAAACTGGACGCGAATTTTCAGAGAGTGGCTGTAAGCGGTCGTGCGGATTGTAGTACGGAAACTTCCGTAAGGAATTTGCTTGTCATCTAAACAGTTTTGTCCACCCTCAAACGTTTGTGAGGGTCCTCTCCACAGCGCTCTCCTCGGGACAGCCTTCTGTAGTTATCGCTGACGACAGCGCGGTCGCGAGAGAAGGGCTCGTTGCGATTATCCGCCGTGACCTGGGCTATACAGTGTGCGGACTCGCAACTGATGAAGGGACGATACATGAGCTGACGGAAAAGCATCACCCAGACCTGCTTGTTGTTGAACCATTCCTTGGCCATCACGACGGAATTTTTCTTCTCAAACAACTTGCTGCGTGCTTTCCCCAGACGCGGATTCTCGCTGTATCGAGACAGCCTGAAGAAATTTATGCAGAACGTGCGCTGCGCGCGGGCGCCTTAGGCTACTGGATGAAAACCAGTACGCGAGAAGCGTTGCTCCGTGCAATTGATACTGTTCTCGCAGGTGAGCTTTACGTGAGTCCGCGCATCGCATTGCGCGCCGTTCACGAGGTCGTTGCCCGGCGGGCAACACATTCCAAGGTACCTAATCTGACCGATCGCGAGCTGCACGTGTTTAGCTTGATTGGTGCCGGCTTCGGGACCACCCGGATCGCACAAGAGCTCGGGATCAGCCCGAGAACCGTAGAAACGTATCACGAGCACATCAAGCTCAAGTTGGGATACCTCGACGCTGGTGCCCTCCACCAAGGCGCGCGCGAATGGTTCGGTCGCACCCAAACGTAACTCGGGGAAAACCCTGATACCTCAGTCGGGGATGACGAACGCGAAATATCCGGGCAGTCCCCGATAGTCAGCCGTACGCGCCAGTTGCCAATATCGTCAGATCGAATTGAGGAAGAGCGTTTCCAGACAAAAAGGTAATGATTCAAGATGAACATAGTACGAATAACATAAATGATGTTTAAGAAAGCTTCCTTCATTATAATCATAGCCACCTTCATCGTAGGAGAAGAAGCCGTTAGTATGCAGCAGGAGGCAAGAGGGCCGGTCTATAGAAGCGAGAAGTTTGGCTACACAGTTTCATACCCAGACCATTGGTTTCCATCTAAACTTCGGTATGCAAATGAATTTGAAATCCGCAATTATGTTTCTGAGGATCCTCAAGTCCCGGCAAGAAATAGGGCACTCGTGCGGATGGTGGACAAAGTAAATGAGAGTGCAGAGGTAACTGACAGGTTCTTGGACAGTCTTGTTGTAGGACAAAATACACCGAAGCAAGAGCACCAGACACTGGCTATTGATGGACATCGTGCTGTAAGGCTTCGTGGAAAACTCGTTTACCCGACTGGTTCATCCATTGACACACCTACATTCTATTTAGCTATTAGTACCTACATCGCTGATCAAAAGCACATGGTCTCTCTCGAAGCGTCAGCTCCCGTGGATGTAGATGAGTCCGTTATACAAGAAATAATTAAAATCGAGGAAAGTGTGAAGTTTGATAAAGGAGGTTGAAGATCATGAAAAGACTAACGCAGGCAGGCTTAGCTGTATTGATTGCAGGTTTGGTATTGTTACTAAAGGGAAGTTCACCTTTAGTGACAACAGCGACAGCCCAAACTCAGAACAAGGCACAGCCGCAGGCAAAAGAGTCAACCCGAGACGCACCGCCGGACACTACACCCTACGTTCGGTTAACCGTTCCTGGAGAAGTTGGCCCACGCGCCATAAAGGCATTTTTGCCGATTCCGGGCGGTTTTATTGTTGACGCGGTCGTGAGTAACACTGATCCCAATCTGACGAACACCGATACCTTTAACGATGGCGAAACGTCGATAGCAGTGAATCCCGCGAGCCCGGGCGAGATCGTTATGACGGCCTTTTCCGGAAGCTGGGGGGCAAATGCGCCCGTGTGGCATTCCACCGACGGCGGGAGTATTTGGACCAAGCAATTTACAGTCCCTGCCCCGCCCGGGGTAGCCGCAGGTGGCTGTCCCTGTGATCAGGCCGTCGATTATGGACGGAACGATCAAATGTCTGGCACCTTCCTTATCAGTGGGAATGGCGGCTTTGACGTCTTTAGCGGAACGAGCACGAACCCGGCAAGTGCCGCAGCATGGAACTGGCTGGTCCTTGCTGGTGTCACGCAAATGACGAATAACCTTGTCCCATCAAGCTTCGGAAACACCGACCAACCCTGGCTCCTGGTAAACCGGGACCCAACGACTGCAACGCAGGACAACGTGCACGCCGCCTACGACGACTTCAGTGGTGGGCCCGATATGCGGGTTGCGGTTTCCTACGGCGTCAACCCACCCAACTTCACAGTAGATAACCAATCGGGAACATCCACAGGCGGCATCAACCCTGGTCACCGGCTTGCTGTCGATCCACGCAACGGCTTCGTCTATAGTCTCTTTCAGAGGTGCGTAGGCAACTGCGGAGGCGACCCGAAGAACATCGACTTCATGCTTAACCGATCCACTGACGGTGGCGCCACATGGACGCTGAACGGTATGGCGGGTGGGATCATCGTGGCCAATGCCGATAGTACGCAACCAACTCCCAAGTTCGGCACCGTCAACGCTCTCCTTGGCGGTGTCGACCACGCGACTGTTGATCCAAACAACGGAGATGTCTACTACGTTTACGGCAATCGTGATTCCGGCACCGGCAATGATCGCCTCGCCATCCGCCGAATTCAGGACAACGGCGGCGGCGGCGTGACTGTAGGACCGGAAAACTTCGTGACAGGTCAGGTAGAAGCCGCCATCCCGTCTGTGGCTGTACTCAGCAATGGAACAGTGGGCGTTTTCTATTATACCTTCGACGGTTTGTCGGGTGGAATTCCAAGCTTCTCGGCACACTTGGCGCAGAGCAGCGATCAGGGCGTTACTTTCAGCGATCAGGTGCTGTTGACTTTTCTGTCCTCTGCCACGGATAACGGCAACAACAGGCAACGGGTGCTTGGGGACTACATGCAGATGAAAGCGGTGAGCAACTGCTTCTTCGGGTCCTTCACTGGAAACGGCGTGCCATTCGGTCGGCCTTTCGCCAACCATGACCCAATCTTCTTCAACGTCTGCGTCGCACCAACCGCCGATCTGTCAATCACCAAGACCGCTTCGCCAGATCCTGTGACGACGGGGGATGACTTGACCTACACGGTTACTGTAACCAACAATGGGCCGGATCCAGCAACATCGGTCACCGTGACAGATAACCTGCCTCCTGAGACAACCTTTGTCTCCTGTTCTTCAACAGGAGGTGGAGTCTGTGGTGGCTCAGGTAACAACCGCACAGTCACATTCGCACTCCTTCCGTCGGGTGCATCCGGGACCATAACCTTTGTAGCCAATGTGAACTGTTCAGTCGCCGACGGCACAGTAATAAGCAATACGGCGACAGTGAGCTCTTCTACACCTGACCCTGACCCAATTAACAACTCCGCGACAGCAACTGCTACGGCTTCTAATCCACCTCCTACCATCACTGGTGAAGCAGCGGATCCATCGAGTCTCTGGCCACCAAACCACAGGATGGTAAATGTGACTGTGAGCTACGACGTTACCGATAACTGTCCCGTGCCATTTGGCTCCTGCACGCTCAGTGTGACCAGCAATGAACCAGTCCTTGGCCACGGAAGTGGTAATACATCTCCGGACTGGATTGTCGTGGATGATCATCATGTGCAACTTCGAGCCGAGCGGGAAGGTGGCGGCAGTGGACGCATCTATACTATTACTATCACCTGCACGGACAGCGGCGGTAACTCCTCGGAGGAGCAGGTGGAGGTAACGGTCTCCCACGACCAAGGCAGAAGATAGGCTAATCCTGGCTGGCTAAGCCGCCTCTCTGGGTGAGAGGGCCGGAAAAGCGTTAAAGCCGCAGGAATTGGT
>CAVXHW010000019.1:0-92673 GCA_963761585.1 uncultured Verrucomicrobiae bacterium | reverse complement strand
GTCCAGTGAGTCTGCCCCTAAATCCTCAATAAAAGATGCCTGTGGCGTGACCTGTTCCGGGTTCACGCCGAGTTGCTCGACGATGATGTCCTTGACCTTCTCTTCGATCGATTTTTCCGCCATAAAATTTGTTCGGTTGGTATTAGTCGCGCGGAGCAAGTCCGACAGCTGCCGGACAGCCCGGGCACAGCATCGCAAGTAAATGAATTAAATAGGATGTCAATCATTTTCGGGAGAGTGGTACAGTACAAATTTTGTCATTCCGAGCGAAGTCGAGGAATCTCTGGATCGTCTTCTGAGCGCGTGCGGGCATTTCTAAAATTAGAGATGTCTCGACTGCGCTCGAGATGGCAAGATGGTATGGCTGCAGCGGGGAGATCAGAGCGTCTGCAGATAATATACCTTCGCGTTTGCTTCCGTTCTGCTTCGAGTAGATGAACGTGATGAGCGCTCCGCCCGTCGAGCCTGCCGACCTTCTTGATCTGAAGTTTTTGCCTGCATGGGTGAAAGAACCCGGGTGCGACGAATCATTACGATCATTACACGGCAGAAGAGGCGCCTACTGAACTGCGCAGCCGCGACCGGGTTGGCAGACACAAGGATCGATCATTCCCCTCCCGCGAACGGCGAGGACAGACTCAACGCCCGGGGTCCAAGCCCGACAGGCGCCACCGCGGCAGAACGCCCAAGGCAGAAGGCACCAGGCGTCACGATTCCGATCGAGGCAAAAATCGCCGTTCGTCGGACCGCGTTGCGCAGGCTCCGCCAAAGCCATTCGAGGGAACGATTCGTTTTCTCCCGCGTCAGAACGTATTCGAAAATGTGGTTGCTCAGATCAAGTCCGGCTCGGTTGCCTATTCGCTGTTTGTTCTAGCCCGCTTGTTCCTGGAAAAAGCGGGGCGATATGAAGTTCGTCTCACGGCAAAGGCCGAAGCGCCGCTTTTTCAACTTGGCGAGGACGGCGGAGTCTCCGTGGACCGGGAATTCCTCGAGCGAAACGCGTTCCGGTTCGCCCAACGCGACTTTTACCAGGTCAATGTTGTAGAAAGCGATCCGATAAAAGGAAATTTCTCGAATGTCGCCAGGTGTCGGTTGAGCGGCACGCTTCTGGGCCCGACTAATCACCACGCTTACCAGCCGCAACTGCGAAGCTTGTACGAGCAACGTTTCAGCCGGCGATTGAGCTTTCCCGATTATCAGCGGCAAATCGAGATCGTCAGCGATCCCGCGGTGGTCGAGCGCTGGAAAGAGGAAGCCAGAAAGGTCACGACTTACACAACCGTGCGCGAACAAACGCCTCTGACATTTTCGTCTGCTGCGGAAGCGGAACGACATTTTCGTTCGCACTATTTACCCGGCGCTCGTCCGCAACGTGGAGGACGTAACTGTCGGCGGCACGTCGAGCCGGAGCTTGCCGGACCGAATACTGAACCGGGCGATCGAACAGGCGTGGGCGCGCGAAACCCGCTCTCCTTCAAACATGATGCAGGAGCTTGCGAACCGATTCCGACAAAACGGCCTGCACATTTTTCGTCATCGGCGTGGCATGTTGTTTGTTTCGCCAATTCGTGTCCGCGCGTTTGTTCATGAACAGGCCGGCGTGTCTCCGTTGGTGAACGCGATACTCGAAGCAGTCTCGGCGACGGTGGGAATTAATCGGAAGCAGCTTTTCGAAACATTGACTGGCAATGGGGCGAGCGAAGACGCCGAGCCGCGCAGACTGGCGCTCGCGTCCGATCTGCGTTGGCTGATCAACGAAGGTTACCTGATCGAGTTCAACGACGGTTCACTTGATCGGCCACGGGTAAAATCAAAGCAGCCGCAAAAAACTGTAGAGGCGCTCGCCGCGGCGAGCGCCTTGGCGGTTGACACAACCGCCACTACAACGCAATGGCCGCTACAGCTTACCTGGCGAGAATCTTAGGGGAGAGCGCCTCGGCGTCTGACACAGACGCCCTACAATTTCAGATGGCGCCGGCTTTCTTCAGCGCCTTGTAAGCGCCCTGCTTGTTGATTGTCTTGAGACCGCGCGCCGTGACGCGAACACGCACAAACTTCTTCAGCTCCGGCACCCAAATACGCTGGCGCCGCAAATTTGGCGCGAAAATGCGCGGCACCATTTTCGTGATGTGCCGGCCTACGCCGCCTTTCTTCTTGGCCAAACCGCGCCGGTGAATCACGCTGCCTCGCACCGCTCTGGATCCTGTGATGTGACAAACTTTCATGTCGCGAAAAAAGCCGCGTAACCTGCCGTCTTTGAGCGTGGAGGTCAAGCGGATCATTCGCAAACGCACGCGAAGGTAGACGCGACCGCCGGGCGCGCGCAAACGTTCAGCTCGGACGGCTCGGCGATCCGTCCCTACCGCTGTCGGTTGAACGCGCAATTGCTCGCAGCGGTCAAAGCTAGCTCGACCATAACCAATCGCTTTTGCAGCAGCGATCATCGCTCAGATCTAATGCACAAAAATAATCACAAATTGCGGATCGGAATCGTCGGAGCCGGCAACATCGTGCGCACCCGCCATTTGCCGGCCCTCAAAAAAAACTCCGACGTGGAAATTGTCGCCGTTTCAAACTCCACATACGAAAGCTCGGAACGCTTCTGCCGCGAGAATTCGCTGGAGGCGCTACCGATCCGCGATTGGGCGGAGTTGGTTGCGACGCCGGATATCGACATCGTCTGGATCGGCACAACGCCGTACATGCATTCGGCAGTCACAATCTCTGCGCTTGAGGCGGGCAAACATGTCTTTTGCCAGGCGCGCATGTCGATGGACCTGGCCGAGGCGGAGGAAATGCTCGCCGCCTCGAAGCGATATCCAGAGTTGGTGACGATGCTCTGTCCGCCGCCTTTCGGACTACGCGGCGATTTGATGGTCAAAAAAATCCTCGCCGAAAATTACATCGGCCAGCCGCATCACGTGCGGCTGCAAAGTTTCCACGGAAATTACCTCGATCCCGACTCGCCGGCGCACTGGCGCCAAAAGATCGAGATCAGTGGACTCAATACGCTCACCCTGGGGATTTACATTGAGGTTTTGCAGCGCTGGCTTGGCGACATCACCGGTGTGTTCGCGCGCGGGAAAATCATTCAGCCACTTCGCGAAGCCTACAACGTGATCGTTCCCGATTTGCTCACGGTGCTATGCAGTTTTGAAAGTGGCGCGGAAGGCGTGCTTGAGTTCAGCGGAATTAATGCGCTGGCGGAAGGTGATCGGCTGGAAATTTACGGCAGCACCGGGACCCTGACGTATGATTTCACGGCCGACGTCATGCAGACGGGAAAGGTTGGCGATCGCGCATTGCACGTCGTGGACGTTCCCACGGAATTGGAAGGCGAATGGCGCGTGGAAGAAGATTTCCTTGCCGCGGTGAAATCAAAGGGGCGCGTGCTTCCCCATCCAAATTTCGAAGACGGCCTGCGCTACATGCGCGTCGTGCAAGCTGTCTCCGATTCTCGTGCGCGGAACGAATGGGTGGCAATCAAGAGCTGAAGCCACCGGGCATTCTACGCGGTCATCGTGTCTGGAACGAGATATCTCCTTACCAGCAGGGCCCAGATTAGCAGCGTGATCAGTTGATACCACGCAAAGAAACGATCGTAGCCGCGTCGATGCGCAAGCGAGACCGATGGCTGCCAGGACGGCGTAGTGACCTACAAAGGGCACGTACCAAATCGGATGAAGTAGATCACCGTGGATTGCGGTTTGCGCGATGTCGAGCACGCACATCGCAATGAACGCCGAATAATAGCCTGTCCGGTTTCGTTGGAAGCGGCGCTGGTGTTCTTCCGCTTCGGATAGGTCGGGCGGATACAGGAAAACGGTGAGCATGTAAAGCGTGATGGTCCAAACGATCAGCACGAGAAACATGTCAAAGCTCCAAGTGACCTCGGTGTTCCATTTAAACGTCACCCACCATTGCAAAACCAGCAGCAGCAGCGTCGCGAGGGTGAGGACGATGTGGACTTCGTCGAGCGGGTTTTCTTTGCGGCGATAAAACGCGCGCCCGGCGCCCGCGAGCAGATTGGTCACACCGAGACCGATGATGATGGACATGAGCGCGGCGATGAACTCGAAACTGCTCATCAAGTTTTGAGCGTTCTGCATGGCGTGCTCAGCTTAAGGGGAGCCGCGCTGAAATCGAGGTGTAAATGGCTACCGGTGATCACGGTCCGCTACGGCGCTCGCGGAGACGCGCGCCTTACGTTAACATCCAACCGAGCGCATCATTCAAATCCGCCAGCGCGGTCCCTTCGACAGGATCGTTGTGATGGGCGCCGCGCAATTCGATGATGCGTTTTTCTCCGGCGTATGCCTGAACCACAAGCCGGTGAAAACGCGGCGCCACGATCTCGTCTCTTTCCGCCAGCAAAAAGATTGCCGGCGTACGACTCGCTCTCGCGTTTGCAATGCAGTCGAGGTCTCGCGGGATCTGCAATGCGACCGGACCTGCCAACAGCCACAGGTTCCACCAGCCAAATTGACGCAGAATCATTTCGCGCAGCGGCGGCGGATTCTGCAAGATCAATCCGGCAATTTCGGTGGGGCGAGACACAGCCACGTGAAGCGCAGCCGTTGCGCCGATGCTCGCTGCCATATGCGACGATTGGCGCATCAGCCGCTTCATGTCTTAATGCGTCGAATGCCGCAACCGCTGCTGGTCCAATGCGCGCTAATCGCGCCGGTCCCGTGCTGCCGCCAAATCCGGGATAATTCATTCCCCAGATTTCCACTGCGCGATCCTTCCACATCTCGGCCTCCATGGCAGGCCAGCGATCCGCGCGATCCGCGTTGCCGTAAAAGCGCAAAATGAAAACATCTGCGCGACCCTGTTGACGCGCCGACTGCGATTGTGCCGTCCAGATTTCCAAATCGCCATTCTCGAAAGGAATCGTTCTGCGAACGGCAGCCGCCGGCATCAATCGGCGACCTTGTCGGAAAAAGAATCAGATGGTCCGGCAAATGTCCGAAGAACATGACAACAAAGTATGCCAGCCCAAGTACGAGCAACTTCCAAGCCGTTGGAACAATTCTTGGCCTCACATTCCTTTAGCCCACGAAACACACGAAGTACACGAAAGGAAGTCGACTAAGAAAGTGATGAAAAGGTATTCCGTCGATCTTCGACCTGAAATTTTTCGCGTCTTTTCGCGTGTTTCGTGGGCCAAAGACAACTGTGACGAGAAGCAACGTCGCGACAATCGCCGCAAATCTGCTGATCATTGTTGCTGGGCTTTCGGCAGGAAGCGCGACATGATCGCGAGCAGCACGATCACAACTAACGCCAGCGCGCCCCAAAAAATGTAGCGAGTCGATCCGGTTAGTGTTTGGCCAACCAACGACGGTTTCGGCGAAAGGTTTTCTTCCGGACCTGCGGTGACGGTGCTGCGTTCCGCCTTCAGAAGTTCGCCGGCAACGAGAGTGAGATCGTAACGCGGAGCGGTTGCATCGAGATTGCCGTAATACAGCCAGACCGGCTGCGCGGGATCCGGCGTCGCTTTGAATACGACACGCGTTACCGGGTAGTAACTGCGAAAGTCGCGTAGCTCGATTGCGGGGTTGTCGCCGTTATCTGTTTCGAGAAACAACGTATCGCTTTTGGGGCGCGCGTTGAGCTCGATAACCAGATCGCGTTTTGGAGAGTTGGGCGTTTGGTCCCACGTGGCGCGGCCGAGTTCAGATGCAAATTTGTCGCCGCGCTCGTCAGTGACTTCTTCCCACAATCGCATTTGCCGATGGAAAAGCGGCGAGGACGATGTGCAGACCAGCCGCGTGATCGGCACGCCGGGCTGCGGGAGTTTTAGGGACCAACGCGAAAGGGCAGGCTTCTTCGGATCATTCGCCGCTGCGGCATTAAGACTGATCGGACGCGATAATGACGTGCGTTCAAAAAGGAACGGCAGCTGATACTCGCCGCGCACGATGCGGATGTCGCGTTGGTCGGGTTGCGAACGAGCCAGCAATTCGGGATCCAGTTCGACTTGTTGCACGCCGCTTTGTGTGAGCGGTAGAAGTTTGCGGAATTTCCATTTCGCGACGTCGATTTGCGCTCCGGTCAATGTGAGCGCGGCGAGTGCTTCGGGCGGTTTATAATTTGGATTGGGAACAAGCGCTGAGGGAACAACGTCCGTTGCGGTGGCATTCCTGAGCTTTCCGCTCAGCGCCGAAAGATCGTAGCGCGGCGCAGCGCATTGGGTGTTGCCGCTGAGAAGTGAATACTGGCCGGGTTGGTTTGCGAAAAAGGTCAGGCGCACGAGCCGTCTGTCAGCGCGCACGGTATCAATCGAAAGTGGCGGGCTATCTTCATTTCGAATCAGCACGAACAACTCGCGCGTCTGGATTTGCGATTCGAGCGGAATCTCCAGGTGCGCTTCGTTTTTGCCGTTCACATTCACGCGATAAATCACCGCGTCGGCGATGTTGCGTTCGCGAATGCCGTCGTCGCCTACCTCGGGTACCGCGAGGGTAACAGCGCGCGTGAATACCGGTTCGTTACTCTCGATCCGCAGAGATCCCAAAGTCAGATTCGCTGCGCCAAGATCGAGAGCGAGTCTCGTTGTGCCGGGACTTTCGTCGCGCGATTTGATTGTGACCGCGACCGCTTCCGCAGGCGCGGTTGTGCGCGCCTTGTGCAGGTGCGCCCCGGTGAAAGGCACCGGTGGCGATCCCAGATCGTCAATGGTGATGCGCAAGAATTGCCACGCGCCCTCAGGGACTGAAACGCGCAGTTTCGTTGCGCCGTTCGGCAACTGAAACAACGAATCCCCGCCGGCGAGTTTGGTCCAAGTCCTCCCGTCATTCGATCCTTCGACATCCGCAGCTTTCATGAAGCGCGTCGCTGGCGTTTCGAGACTCACGCCAATAATCGGCGTGCTTGTTCCTGTTTTAAGAATTAGATGTGTCGCGCCGTTCTCGATGGTGCTGCGAAATTCCGTTGGCGGTATCGTTGATTCGGGGTCCGGCAGCAATCGCTCGATGAGATAAGGGACCTGGTTCCCTGTAGAATCGACGATGCGCAGATCTTCAAGCCCGGGCTGCGCTGCATCCAACGTTGCCGCCGGAACATTCACGCGCACGAGTCCCTTGGCTGGAACCTCGAGCGCCTGCGTGTTACGCCATTCGTTAGGATCGAATGCCAGACACGTCTGCGCAGCGACTACGATCGTCAATGCGACAATGGCGCAGAAGTTATGGAGCGGGTGAGACCGCGGTATTCGTTTCATTGTTTTTCGTGACTGCGGCGAGAAACCGCTGATACAGAAACGACGCGAGAATTGCGATTACGGCGACGGCGATGAACGCGCCGATGCGATAGAGTTGATCAAGCTGCGAAAGATCGTGAAAGAAAAGTTTCACGACTGTGATGCCAAGCAAAGCCAGGCCGGCGTAACGCGTCGCCGCGATTCGTTTTCGGATTCCGACAATGAGCAGCAGAAGGGCGAACAACCCCCATGCGATGCTGTAGCTCATGTCGCGCGCGAAATTACCTGAGAATTGAAACGTCAACGCGGCCATGCCCGGTGTGCTGAAGTAATCGGCGATCTCGATATTCACAGTGAAAAAGGCGAGCACGGTGCCGAGTGTGTAAAGTAGCGGCCGCACATTGTGCCCGAGCACGCGATTGCGCGGCGGCGCCAGTAATCGCGCAGCAGCGAACAGGCAAGCCGTCGCGATCCCGTATGTGTAAAGATACCAATTGAAAATCGGGAACGCGGCGCGCGGATGATAACTGAGCACGGCTGGATTGAGCGCCAGGCGAACGAATACCACGACGAGCAAACCGACGCCGGCCAAACGCAGCCCGGGATGCGGCACCCGAAGAAAGAGCCAGCACAGCGCTGCGCCTTCCAGCGCCCAACCCACTGTGATCCATTGTCGATCGAATTGGATCGGGAAAATCAGTGTGATGAAAAACAGCGCCGCGCCGCCGAACAGCGCCAGTTGCGCGTTGCGTGCCGGGCTCGTGAGCGGTGTGCGTTTTAGCAGCACGAACAATCCAAGTAACGCTGGCAGCGCAAATGCCGCCGGCACCAGACCGGGAACTCCGCTGGGGTATGCAGTGCGAACGAGCTGGTAGATAAGATAAAAGTGCAATGGACCAGCAAGCGCTGCTGTCGCCCACGGGACCGTTTTTCCGGCAAACCGTTTATGGAAAACGAACGGAAAGATCGTGAACAAGGCATAAAACCCGAGATACCAAATCAGCGGCAGCGTTGCGCGAGTGGGATCGAAATGTTCGAAATGCCACGCGTGCTCCAGCCCGAGCACGGAGACGAGCGCGACCGCCGGGAGCAGATCGAGCGAAAAGATTTCGCTCATGCCGAGAAGCAAAATCACCAGCAACAATCCCAGACCGAATACAGGCGACGGATTTGCCAGCGGTAACTGCAGCGCCACCATGATGAGCAGCAGAAACGGCAACGTCGCGGAGAGCGCGGGAAGTTGAACCGAGAGATTTGCCGGGTCGGTGATGTTGCCGAACAGGTTTGGCGCGCGCGTTCCCGGCGCCATCAAACGGCGGCACGCCCAACTTACGGCAACGAAAAAGAAAATCGCGAAGCAGGCGAGTATGAGCAGGGCCGTCGGCAACCCAGTGAGCTCAGTCGGAATTCGCAGCAGCCACGCGCCGACCGCGACGAGTGTGAGCACGAGCACGGCGATGACGGGCAGCAGAGTCGCAGTCGCTATCGCCAGACCGATTGCGAGAACGTCGATAAGTAACACGAAGGGCCAGACCAGCAGTGAAAGCTCCGTGAGTCGGAAAATCGGTATCAGCACAAGCAGAAGGGCGAGCGCAGGAAAGATGTGAGTCCACCGCGGAACCTCGATCTTGTGCAAGCGTTGCAACGCGATCGGCACTGCTGCATGAAACAGCGCGAAGACGAAATAGAATCCAAGCGCGGTGTAAATGTGACCGATCGTCAGGTAATCGCCCGTCCATGCGCCGAGAAAAATAAAGGCCGCGAGCCCCGCCAGGACCCGAACAATCGAGAGTCTTCTTCCGGTCAGCGTTAGTGCCAGCAAGCCAAGGTCGATGACGAACAGATAAGTGAACAACAGCGCCGGCCGATGCGCGACTGGCGGGAAACCAAGAAGGTAAAACGCCGAGAACATCGCGACCGCCGCGAGACCGATCGCAGATACGAAAAGTGTCGTGTTCTCTTTTCCGGTGCGTTTTGCCCATGCGGCCGCGGCCAGGAACAGCGCCTGAAACCCAATAAACACCACCATAAAAATGAGGACTTTGTTGCCGGCGAAATATTTCTCCGGAACAAAGTACGCGTCCACCCAGGCGAATTGCATCAGTGCGGTTCCAATCGCGCCCAGGATTGGCAGCGCATTCCAGCGTTGCCGTTGCGCCAGCGCGAGCAGACCGATATCGAGCAGCGCCATGTAACCGAAAAGTCCGAGCGGATTGTCCTGGTTCGTTGAGAGCAAAATGGGTGTGAGAAATCCACCCGCGATCCCGAGCACCGCGACGACGATCGCGTTCAACCGCACGGAAAGCAGAAACGCGACTGCTGTGATCAGCGTCATCAACAGAAACGTTGGAATCAGACCAAAGAACGCGAAGTGATAGTAAGCTCGACATGCAAAGGTCACGGCGTAGAGCACCAGGATGCCGGTCGCGCAGAGCGTCTGCGCAGTGACAGCGTTTTCTTTCCGTTTCAGAAGCAAACCGCCAACAACAAGACCGGCGCCGACGACGAACCCGATCGCAATCCGCAGCTCCGGCGGGATCAAGTTGTGCTCGAACGAATATTTCACGAAAAACGCGATGCCGAGGAAAAGCGCGAGCCCGCCGATCCAGGCGAACAATTTCGCACCCATGAATTGCTCCCAGTCGATCGGCGGTTTGGTTGGTCTGGCGATTTGCGGCGCGCTCGGTTTGAGAAGTTCTTGTGGAATTGGCGGCGGCTCTGGCATTGCCTTGGATACGACGGGAGCAGATGTCATCGCTGGGATCGGCGATGGTACGGCTTCCACTTTTGGCTCGGGCGCCGCCGCAGGTGCCTCGGGTTGCACAGCCGAAACCGTTTGCGGCCGCAAGTTGCGCAGTTCGTTTTCGAGGGATGACAATCGCCTGGCGAGATCGTCAACGCCGCGTTTTGCCCTTTTTGCTTTCGCTAGCGCGACAAACGGCAGAACGAGAATCGCGATGAGAAAACCGATTACAAGAAAACCTAGAAATTCCATTGGTTGTTGGGGTTTGGCTGGATCACTCCGGCTTTGCGACAGAGGATAGCTGCTTTGCGCGGCGACTGTGAATTGATAAAAATGACGGATTTCATCGACGATTTCGATTAGACCACGTCTCATGAATGGCGCTGTCATGTTGAGCGAAGCGAAACATCTCGGATTTATTTCAGTTGCGTCATCGGTCCAAAATCAGTCCGAGATTCTTCGCTTCGCTCAGAATGACAAAACGAGATGGGTTTTATGAACATTCATCATCTGGAGTTGTTCTACTTCGTCGCGAAACACGGCGGCATCGCAGCAGCGGTGCGCAATATTCCCTACGGCATTCAGCAACCGGCTGTCAGCGGGCAAATCGCCAAACTGGAGGAATCACTCGGCACGAAGCTTTTTCAGCGGCGGCCATTTGCGCTCTCGCCCACGGGCACGGAGCTTTTCGAGTTCATCCGGCCGTTCTTCGAGAACATTGATGTTGTCGCCGAGAGGCTGCGCCAGAACAGTTCGCCGCAATTGCGCATCGCGGCTCCGGCGATCGTGCTGCACGATTATCTGCCGCAAATCTTGCAACGCGTTCGCGCAAAATTCCCGGCGTTCCGGCTTTATCTGCACGAAGCGACCCGCACTGATGCCGAACGATTGCTTTTGGCTCGCGATGTCGATCTCGCCATCATGCTACTCGACAAAAAATCGCGCGCCGGAATTCAGGTGCGACCGCTATTGGAGCTGCCGTTGATTCTGTTGGTGCACAAGAAATCCAAGCTGACGCGTGCTGAAGAGTTGTGGAAACGGGACAAAATCGAGGAAACACTGGTGTGCTTTTCACGGAGCGATCCCGTTCATGCGTATTTTCAGCGCGGCCTTCAGCGGCTCGGGGTGGAATGGTTTTGCGGGATCGAAGTCACATCCGAGCGATTGATCCAGCACTACGTCGCCAACGGTTACGGCATCGGTTTGACGGTCGCGGTGCCTGGCTTTAAGCCACCACCGCAACTGCGCGCACTTCCGTTATCGGATTTCCCGCTTGTGGTCGTGGGTGTTGCGTGGTCCGGCAAACTTTCCGACATCGCGCGCCAACTACTCGCAGAACTCGACGTCGAAGCAGAGACGCAACGGGCGCGAATCGGAAAAAGCGGATCGCGATCCGTGGCGACTTCTTTCAGTCGCGTTCGTCCTTGAGCATCGACTTTATCTGCTCGCGCAACTCCGGCGTGTTCTCGTGCCCGTGAACGGAAGCGGCATGCTGCACCGCCGCGTCGAGGACTTCTTCTTCCGTGCCGGAAATCTTGAGCGAGCAATTCTTTTCGCTCGGGTAATCCCTGCAATCGATGGATTTTCTTTGTGCGGCCATTGGTGACCTCCAGTTTAGTTCAGCTCTTCTTTAACTCCGCCAAATCCTTTAACACTTGGTCGCTGTGCTCGGCGGGTTTGACGCTGGTATACACCTTTACGACCTCGCCGTCAGGATTAATGATGAACGTGTTACGCGCGGCGAGCTTCTGGCCCTTGTAATCCATTACTGAGCCGTACTCGGTGGAGACTTTCGCGTCGGGATCGGCGAGCAATTTGAAGTTGAGCCCTTCTTTCGCGCAAAAATCTTTGTGCGATTGCGCGGTGTCGACGCTTACTCCGAGGATGACTGCGCCGGCATCACCATATTTCGCGATGTCTCGCTGAAAATTGTGCGCCTCCAACGTGCAACCGCTGGTGAAATCCTTCGGATAGAAATAAAGAACCACCCATTTTCCGTGATAATCTTTCAGGCTCACCTGCGAACCGTCTCCGGTGGTGAGACTGAAATCCGGCGCGGGCTTGCCGACTTCGGGCTGCGTTTGAGATTCTGTTGCCGCCATACATGTGAACGTCGCAAGACCAATGATCGCTGACAAGACCGTGTTTTTGATTTTCATGGTTCAGTTTTGAAGCGTAGACGCAGCGAGTCAAGAGAACCTCTGGGAGAACGCACGCGCACGCGCGCGTGCGCTTCCCAGAATGAAAGCTTGCGCTTGCGTGACAGCTTTGAGTCAATGACAGCGCGTTTATGCCGAGGCCGGACGTTGCCGAACATCTTCCGATTAAACCGTTGCGACTGATTCTTGGTGTCATCGCGTGCATCGGAATTGCGGCCACGCTCTTCACGCTGCTGTTTGGGTTCATGACCATTCCCGCAAACTCTGTTGGGGTGAGGACCCGGTTTGGCGCTTACCACGACATCGTGAACCCGGGTTTGACCTATGCCATTCCATACGTCGACGAGATCCACATCGTACCTACGCAGCGTTTGCAGAAGCTCGAGTTCGGTTTTTCGACCCCGGCTGCGACAAATCTTTATCAGGGCGATCCGCAGCCAGAGGAAACTGAGACGATGATTACGGGCGATCTGAACACCGCGCTAGTGCCGTGGGTGGTCCAATATCGGATTACTGATCCGAAAATGTATCTGTTCGGCGCACGCGAGCCGGAGAAACCGTTGCGCGACCTTTCCGAAAGCGTGATGCGCGAAGTGATCGGCGATCGCACCGTGGACGAAGTGCTTACGATCGGGCGTCACGACATCGAGACATCGACATTGAAACGTTTGGCCGATCTGTGTTCGCAGTACCGATTTGGGAATCCAGATTCAACAGGTTCAGCTCACCAGCGTTCGTCCGCCGTCGGCTGTGCAGGCGGCGTTCAATGACGTCAATCAGGCGCAACAGGAAAAGCAGACCGCTATCAACCAGGCGTGGTCGGTTTATAACGATGCTGTTCCGAACGCGCGCGGCCAGGCAAAAGAGCGCGAGAAACAGGCCGAAGCGTACGCGTTTCGTCGCGTGAACGAGGCCAAGGGTGAAGCGCAAAAGTTCTCGTTATTGCTCGCTGAATATCGCAAGGCGCCAGAAGTGACGCGGCGCCGTCTTTATCTCGAAGCAATGCAAGCCATCCTGCCAAACCTGCAAAGGAAGATCATCGTGGACGACAGCCTGAAGAATATTCTCCAGACGTTGCCACTGCAGGTGCCCGGCGAATCGAGGAGCTCGCCATGAATGTGATCGATGTGACTCCGCGACCCGCTTCCGTGACTGCTGCGGTCCGTTTTTTGCAAAGCCCGGTCATGTCGATCCTGGGCATTCTTTTCATTCTGACCGCATTGAAATGGGGAACGCTGCTCTTCGTCGTGCCGCAATATGAGACGGTGATCATCACGCGGTTCGGCAAAATCGTTCGCACAATCACCACGCCTGGGTTGAAGATGAAGCTGCCGGTCATCGATAAGCTGCAGCGGTTCGACAAACGCATCCTCGCCTGGGACGGACCACCCATCGAATGTCCAACCAAAGATAAGCTCTACATCATCGTCGATTGTTTCGCCCGGTGGCGAATCAGCGATCCGATGCTCTACTACAATCGGCTCAATGACGAGCGGAGCGCGCTCTCGCGCCTGGACGACATTCTCGGCAGCGAAACCCGCACTGCAGTCGCCACGCACGATCTGGTCGAAATCATTCGCGTAACCAAGGGGCGAAAACCGGTGCGCGACGAAGAGCTGGAGAAGACCGGCACCGTTCTGCCGACCACAATTCCCGATATCGAGTACGGGCGCGGCGAAATTGAGAAACAGATCACCGAACGCACGCGTCAAAAAATCGCCGACTTCGGGATCGAACTGCTCGACGAACGTTTCAAACGCAGCAAATACAATCCTGCGGTGGCCGAGAAGATCATCGAGCGCATGTCCAGCGAGCGACACCAAATCGCGGCCCGTTTTCGTTCCGAGGGGCGTGGCGAGGCGGCGAACATCAACGGCCAAAAAGAAAGCGACGTCGCCTCGATCAGTTCCACCGCCACAAAGAACGCCCTTGAAATTGAAGGCAAAGCCGACGCCGAAGCCGCGGGGATTTACGCCGCAGCTTTTGGCACGCCTGACCAGCAGGAACTCTATACGTTTTTGCGCAGCCTCGATGTCATGCGCGCCGCGTTTGAAAAGGACACGACGGCGGTCCTCTCGACCAACAGCGATCTCGGCCGAATGCTGAAATCGATGGCCGAAGCCGTGGCTCCGACAAACCCGCCGCATTGATCGGCCTGCCAGTCTGTTTCCCAGCGCTAGAGCGGGCAAGCTCCTGTGCTCCCCTTGCTCCCGTAAAAATCATCAGCAGATTGGAATCTCGATTTTTTACATGAAGACAACGCTTGCTCATCAACTTGCTGATTACGCGTGCGCGCTGCGATTTGAGGATCTTTCGAAGGAAGTCGTGCACGAAGTGAAACGGCGCGTAATCGATTCCCTGGGCTGCGCGCTCGGCGCATGGAAGGAAGAACCGTTTGTGATCGCGCGAAGAGTGGCGGGAGATTTCTCGGCGAAACACGGATCCACGATCTTTGGCACCGATCACAAGGCGCCGCCGGACTGGGCGGCATTCGCCAACGGCTGCGGCATTCGCTATTTCGATTTTAACGACACGTATCTGTCGAAAGAGCCGGCGCATCCCAGCGACAACATTTCGGCCGCGCTGGCCGTCGCGGAAAGCGTGGGCGCCGGTGGACGCGAATTGATCACGGCCACCGCGCTTGCATACGAAGTGCAATGCCGGTTCTGCGACGCGGCGAGCATTCGTGCGCGCGGCTGGGATCACGTGACTTACGGAACGTTCTCGACTGCGCTGGCGTCCGCGAAGTTGATGAAACTTGATTCGGCGAACACTCGGCACGCAGTGAATATTGCTGGTGTGGCCGGCGCGGCCATGCGCCAGGCCCGCGCAGGCGAACTCTCGCACTGGAAAGGCGTAGCCTTTGCCACCGCGGCGCGCCACGGCGTTTTCTCCGCGCTGCTTGCCCGCGAGGGTATGACCGGGCCCGCGCCGATTTTCGAAGGCGAAATGGGATTCGAGAAGCAACTCGGCGTGTCGCTAGGCAACGTGGGTGAGAAATTTCGCGGATCGCCCGCAATGATTTTGAAGACGAGCATCAAATATTGGCCGGCGGAATATCACAGCCAGAGCGCGATTGAAGCGGCGCTTTTTTTACGAAGCCAGATTGACGACCTCTCGAAAATCAAAGGCGTGGTGATCGAGAGCCACGATGCTTCGGTCGACATCATCGGGAGCGAACCGGAGAAATGGAAACCGAAAACGCGCGAAACGGCGGACCACAGTTTGCCTTACATCACGGCCATTGCGCTGATTGACGGCGAAATCACCGATCGCCAGTTCGAGCCGGAGCGGTTCAAAGATCCGGAGGTCTGGAAGTTTTTGGAGAACGTGAAAGTGGAGCGCAACGCGGAATTGAGCGCGATGTATCCAGATGCGGTCGGCAACATTGTGCACGTTGATCTTGCCGATGGCCGGCGATTAACCCAGCGCGTCGATTATCCGCTGGGCAACGCGAAGAATCGGCTCAAAGATTCGGCAGTCGAAGGAAAATTCCTCGCGCTCGTCGAGCGCATCATTGGGGAGAGCCGAGCGAAAAAGATTATCGAGCTTGTTTGGAAATTGGATGAAGCCAAAAACGTGGATGCGCTGATGCAGGCGCTGCAGGTGCCAGAGGAGAAATAATTAGAGATTCCTCGACTTCGCTCGGAATGACAGAGGTTCGCTCGATATGACAAGGCAAACAAAAGCGGCGCGACTGCGTGAGCTTATCGCGAAAGGCGCGATCATGCTGCCCGGTGTACCAAACGCGGCCATGGCGCGACAGGTAGAGCGTGTCGGATTTGACGCCGTGTACGTGAGCGGCGCAGGAATGGCGAATTCGACAGCTGGCGTTCCCGATATCGGTCTGCTGACGTTAACGGAAGTGGCGCAACTGGCCGGGTACATCGCGAGGGCGGTGAAGATCCCGGCAATCGTGGACGCAGATACCGGGTTTGGTAGTTCGGAAAATGTCGCGCGCACAATCCGCGAGCTTGAAGCAGCAGATCTGGCTGGTTGTCACATTGAGGACCAGGAATTTCCCAAGCGCTGCGGACATCTTTCCGGAAAATCGCTGGTCGACGTTGAGGAGATGACGGAAAAAATCAAAGCGGCGGTCGCTGCACGACGCGATCCCGATTTCATGATCATCGCGCGTACGGACGCGCGCGCGGTCGAGGATTTCGATCGAACAGTTGATCGGGCGCAGCGGTACATGGAAGCGGGCGCCGACGCAATCTTTCCGGAAGCATTGCAAAGCGCCGAGGAGTTTCGCGACTTTGCCAGTGAGATCGATCTGCCGCTGCTGGCGAACATGACGGAGTTTGGGAAAAGCCCGCTGCATTCGTTTAAGGATTTGGCCGGATTCGGTTACCGCATGGTGATTTTTCCCCAAAGCGCCTTCCGCGTGTCGATGAAAGCGAGCCAGAAGCTTTTGCGTGCTCTTAAGGAGAGCGGGACGCAAAAGGAATGGCTCGATGAAATGCAGACGCGCGAGGAGCTCTACAAACTGCTCGACTACGATCCGACTGCGGAGAAATGGGTAGGCTAGAGCGACTGACGATTTGTCGGCGCGCGTATCGTAGTTACAATCAGCGAACAACATGGGTACTGAAACAAAACCACAATACAGCCCGGGACTGGCCGGGGTAATCGCTGGAGAAACGGCGATCTGCTGGGTCGATCCCGCTGCCGGATTGATGTATCGGGGCTACGACATTCATGGGATGGCCGAGAAGGCCACTTTCGAGGAGGTCGCTTATCTGCTGCTCAATGGAGAGTTGCCGAACGCGAAGCAACTGAAGGAATTCACGCAACAAATCGCCAGCGAACGCGGGTTGCCCGGGCCGGTAACGGAAATGCTGCGACTTCTCCCGAGCGACACGCATCCAATGGATATGCTGCGCACCGGCGTTTCGATGTTAAGCGCCTTCGACAAAGATCTGAGCGATAATTCGCACGACGCGAACATTCGCAAAGCAATCCGGCTCATCGCGCGCGTCTCCACTTTGATCACCGACGGCTGGCGCATCTTGCAGGGTGAACAACCGTTTCCTGAAAAACCGGAGCTGACGCTAGCCGCGAATTTCTTCTACAAGTTCAACGGCAAAATTCCCGAGCAATGGCAAACCCGGATGCTCGATACGATTTTCAATCTCTACGCCGACCACGAATTCAACGCGTCCACATTTGCAGCGCGCGTAACGGCGTCGACGCTGGCCGACATGTATGCTGCGGTTACATCCGCGGTTGCGACTCTCAAAGGGCCACTGCACGGCGGCGCCAACGAGGAATCGATGAAGATGCTTGAGGAAATCGGGACGCCGGATCGCGCCGAAGCATGGTTAATGAAACAAGCTGGGGACGAAAGGCAAGATCATGGGATTCGGTCATCGCGTTTACAAAGCAGGCGATTCCCGAGTGCCGGCGATGCGCGAGATCGCGCGCGACCTTGGGAAACGCACGGGGAAAGAGAATTGGGTGCCGATTTGCGAGAAGCTCGAACAAGTGATGGAACGGGAGAAACAATTGTGCGCCAACGTCGATCTTTACGCCGCGCCCGTGTTTTGGCTGTTGGGATTTCCTCCTGAGTTGAATACGCCGTTGTTCGCTGCGTCCCGCGTAGCAGGCTGGTGCGCTCATGTGATCGAGCAACACGATAATAACCGTCTCATTCGACCGCGGTCACTCTACGTCGGGCCAGAGCTGCGTCCGTATCCTGGGTCGCCAGGAGCGTGAGCTCAAGCAATTGTAGGGCGTCTGTGTCAGACGCCTTTGCATACTCGGATGGCGTTTCACAGAAACGCCCTACAAGGTGAAAGAAGAACAATCGCTTCAGGAAAAATACGCGCCCCGAAACATGTGCTTCGGCTGCGGCGCGGCAAACCCGGACGGCTTGCATATTCGTAGTTTCCTGAAGAACTCCGATGAATCGCGAGCAGACGGCGAAGTCGTCGCTGAGTGGAAACCGGAGAAAAAATACGAAGCGTTCGAGGGAGTTTTGAACGGCGGGATCATCGGCACGTTACTCGATTGTCATTGCAACTGGACGGCAGCGTATCATCTGATGAAACGCGCAGGCGAAAATCGTCCGCCTTGCACGGTCACCGCGGAATACGCCATCAAACTGCTCCGGCCGACCCCGACAAACGACTCCGTTTTTCTCTCTGCGAAGGTTGTCGAGATCACTGATGACCGTGCGACCGTCGAAGGAACACTGAGCGCTGGCGGAAAAATCTGTGCCACGTGTCGCGGACGTTTTCGTTGCGGTGAAGGAAGGCCATCCCGCGTATCATCGATGGTAGCAGCTTTGCTTTTGTTTCTCGCTGCGAGCACGCCTGGAGCGACCAGCGATTTCGCGAATCGGATTGTATCTATCGAGCAGCGAACCGGCGCTCGAATCGGTGTGGCTGCGCTGGACACTGGCAGCGGTAAACGTCTCGATTATCGATCGGAAGAACGTTTCCCGATGTGCAGCACGTTTGCAGAAGCAGCGCGCGTCGTTGTGGAGTTTCTGTCTCCGTAATTGTAGCCGTCGCCGCGCTTCCCACAGGGAAGCGGCTACAGAATTCCCTGCCTGAATTTCGCCGATGCGCGACTTGCGTATTGGATTTAACTGTCGCTTCATGAAAACCTCGCGCTTTCAAATCATTCCTCTTCCCACCGAAATTGCAGACGCAGCGCGGCGCGCAGTAAACGCGGGTGCAGCGGATCATGCGCTCATCACAGTAGATTCGCCCGAAAGCAGTCCCGTGCCGGCACTGCTTGCGGTGGGCGCAGCCTGGCGAGCGTGTCATTCTGTTTCCGTACGCCGCGATTGCGTCTGGTCACCCGTATTCTGAGACAGGCCCGATCTTTGTTCACGCCAATGAATGCCAGCGCTACAGCGCGACTAACGAATACCCCGCCGACTTTCGCAATGGCCGCGTGTTTCGCGCTTACGACTCAAAGTACAACATCATCGACGCGCAAGTTATGAATGGCAGCGAACCGGAAGTCGTGATTGAAAGTTTATTCCAAAATCCTGACACCGCGTTTGTGGATGTACGCAGCGTTACCCGCGGCTGCTTTACGTTCCGAGTTCAACGCGCATGAAGGCACGACGCTATAGAACTTGAAGCGCACGGACGTTCTGGTAGCGCGTCTGGACGCGCTGCGCCGACCGCCTGACGCCACAGCGAGGCGTCCCTACCGAATTCGCTGCTCGAATTTCGTCGATGCATCAACGCATTGTGAGTGCTTAGCTTTTTCGCATGAAAACGCTCGAACTTCTGCCGCCCACGGAGACGATGTATCGCGCACTGGTGAACCGCGATCCGAGCTTCGAAGGAATTTTTTACATCGGCGTGCGCACGACTGGAATTTTCTGCCGGCCCACATGCTCGGCGAAAAAACCGGCACGCGAAAACGTCGATTTTTTTGCAACATCAAGCGACGCACTGGAAAACGGTTATCGGCCTTGCTTGCGTTGCCATCCGCTCGATCCAAATGCGCGTCCGCCGAAGCTGATCGAGCGCTTGCGCGCGGAAGTGGAGCGCGCGCCGGACGGACGCCTGACGGACAAGGAACTGGCCGCGCTCTCGATCGATCCTTCAACCGCGCGTCGACAGTTCAAGCGCCATTATGGAATGACATTCCAAGCCTATCATCGCGCGCGCCGGATGGGCCTTGCTTTGAACTCAGGTGCGGCAAGGCGATCGGGTGGATCAAGCGAGAAACGGAAGTGGCTTTGAATCGGAAAGCGGTTTCCGCGACGCGTTCACAAAGATATTTGGCGAATCGCCAACAAACGCCAGGACGCATGCACCACTGCTTGCGGAGCGAATCGATACGCCGCTCGGGCCAATGATCGCTGTCGCTGACGACGAAGGCTTGCGCTTGCTCGAATTCATCGACCGGCGTGCGACGGAGAGCGAGTTGTCGATTTTGCGGAAACGATTGTGCACAAATGTTGTGCCGGGGAAACATCGGCATCTCGAAACCGTCCGTTCGCAACTCAGGGACTACTTCGCCGGCAAGAAGCTGGAGTTTGAAGTTCCGCTGGCTCCGGTCGGATCTCCCTTTCAATTGCGTGCATGGAAAATCTTGCAGTCGATTGCAGTTGGCGAAACGCGTTCGTATTCGTGGATGGCAAAGCGCCTGGGCGATGAAAATGCGCGGCGCGCGGTTGGTCGCGCGAACGGCACGAACATGATTTGCATCATCATCCCGTGCCACCGCGTGATTCGAGCCGACGGGACGCTCTGCGGATACGGCGGCGGTTTATGGCGCAAGAAATGGCTGCTCGATCACGAACAGCGCTGGACCAAAAACAAGTGACTTTTAGGTCGGGGAGCGCAGTGAGCATTCAGCAATAAAGGTTCTGGCGCTGCAAGGGGATTACCCTGCCAGCGACCGCGGCCAACGGATGGTTGACGACGCGCACTTCCACAGTCGATGACTTTAGCCGTCGATCGCTGGTGTTAGCTCTCAATCGCCGCCAGCGGGGCGTCGGTCTTGCCGCGAATCGCGACGAGCCCGCCACCGATGACCAACGCCATGCCCAGGACGACGAACAACGTCGGCGACCGATGCCAAATGGCCCAGTCGATCAACGCTGTGAAGACAATCGTTGTATAGATGAACGGACCGAGCTTGACCGACGACGCGTAGCGGTACGCGAGCACGATGAACACCTGCGAAAAGAACTGCGCAACTCCGACACCGACCAGGTAGATCCAGGTCCGTGGCTCGAGCGGGCGCCATTCGACTAGTGCGAGTGGGAGCACCATCACGGTGGAAAAAAGGAAGTAGTAGAACAGAATTCGAGGCATCGGCTCCGTCGCGCCAAGCCAACGGACGGACATCAGGGCGACGGCGAGCAACAGCGCACCGGCCAGCGCCAACGGGGTGCCGATATTGAAGTGATGGTGTTGGGGCTGAAGCACGAGGATCACACCCACAAATCCGATCGCGGCACCGGCCCACGTCGCCATCGATGCTTTCTGACGAGACACCAACCAGGCGATCCCTGGCATCCACAGCGGAGCGCTGAAGGTCAGCAGGACCGCGTTGGTCAGCGGCATCATCGTGATTGCCACAAACAGCGCGTACCAGCAGGCGGTTCCGGTTGCGGCACGCAAGACATGCAGGCCGATCTTGTCGGTTCGCAGCGATGCCGGACCGCCGCGGATTGCCACCGGAAGGATGACCACGAAGCAGATCAGGTTCTGGAACAGCACGACTACCGCCGTCGACGTGAGTTGACCTGCAGCTTTGCCCAGAGCGCCCACCAGCGCGACGCAGAAGAACGACAGTGTGGTGAGGACGGCACCTACGGCCAAGTTCTCGGGTTTGTGGCCGGTGCCGGTAGCGGACGTGTGCGCCCCCCTTTCGCGTCTACCGGCTGGCAAACAGATCATAAATGCTCGTATTCTGAAGCTGCGCGCCCGGAAGGACTCGAACCTTCGACCTACGGATTAGAAATCCGTTGCTCTATCCGGCTGAGCTACGGGCGCAAATATTTGGCGGCTCAACGAAATCGAGTTTGGAGTATCGAGGCCGATGACTCACCCCGCAACTATCATGCAAGACACACGTCAGCGTCGCTTTCTGTTGTCGGCGGTTTTTCGTCTTTACCTTGATGACGTTGGAATTGGGGCTGGTACCGTTGCCGTCATATGCTCGTCACCGGTAGTGATAATTCGTGTTCGGCGTCAGCCCGGTAACGTTTCGACTTGTGACATTGCCAACGTCCAGGTTTTGGTAGCCGGGCACGTAATTGACAAAAGCAGGGTCCGTAGCCACATCCAACCCGTAACCAAAGGACTTACCTTTTTGAACTTCCAGCACACGCGGCCCGCTTGAGTCTTAGGTAGGGCTCGCACTCCCGTGCGAGCCGTGCGTGTCTGGAAACGGCGTGTCCCGATCCATCGGGACCCACCCTACCAGCTAATTACTCTTGACGAGATTAAGCCCTTGAGTTGACCCAAACACGCCGGTCGTCGAGTAGCTGTAGCCGACGGTCGTAGGCGTAGGAGCTGTTTTGCCGTCTACACTTGATGTGCTGAACTTGATGCCAATGTAGTAGACGCCGGCGATCGGCGCGTTAAAGGTGACAGTCACCGTCCCGGTCGTATTATTGATTGTGCTTTGGGTAAAGTTCCCATGCGCGTTTTTACAGGACGAGTTGTAGACGTTGCTACCATAGGCAAGTGCGAACAACGTGTTGAAGTTGCCGGTGGTGATCGACTGGTTGACCAAGAACGTGTTGTTGCCAGCTGGCGCCGTAACCTTCACCCAGTAGAAGAAGACACCCGGGTTCTCTTGCCCGATCTTCCCGTTCTTGACCTTGTACTGCACAGTATCGAGCGTCTGGGCGGTGCCTCCGGAAAAATCCGTGCAGGTTGTCCCGGTCTCAGTGATCTGACTCACCACCTGTATTGGTGTTGGCGTAGACGTTGCTGTTGCTGTCGCCGTGGATGCAATGAAGTAACACTTCAGCACAACGCGACGGAAAGCGTTTCGTTGTGCGTGCGGATGAAAAGCTGATTGCGTTTTTGGAAATAGAATCGGCGTTTATCCGGACGCGGCGCAATGTAGGACGAGGCCCGACATTTTTCTGTTGACGGAGTGTCGGAATTTTCGGCAGTATTGCACCCGCGCTAAGTCCGTTGGGCGTCTCCACCCGAGAGCTCCACCTGACCCTCTTCCCGCAAGGGTAACCGTGAGCGAAAGGCTCGTTCACACAACGACGGTCTCCACTACCCCGAAAATGAAAAAAGAAATTGATCCCAACATTAGAGCCTACCTTAGCCAAAGCGCGTTTTACGTCCTGCTACCGTTGCTGGCTGTCTGCATAGTCCCGCTTGTGCTCGCGCAACAAACTGGCAGCAAGCGAATCGTGGCCAAAGTCGCATAGCATTGGTAGAAGATTCGTGCGATTTGGCAACGCGTTGCCAGCTAATATCATCATAGTCACAAACACCAATGACAGCGGCCCCGGCTCGTTGCGCCAAGCGCTCGCCGTCGCGAATGACGGCGACACGATTGACGCCACCGGCGTCTCCGGCACCATCCTGCTGACCAGCGGTGAACTTCAAATCAACCATAACGTCACCATCAACGGCCCTGGGGCTCAAAATCTGGCGGTCAACGGCAATGCCACTTTCCGTGTGTTCGAAAATTTCGCGTCCGACGTCACCATTTCCGGCTTCACCGTCACGAATGGTCTTCCCCCCACTGGCGATAACAACGGAGGGGGTGGCATCCTTAGCCACGGAGGCCTCACACTCATCGGCACCAGCATCCTCAACAACAATGCCGGGGGGCTCTATCCGCCTCCCGACGCCGGCGGCGGTGGAATCGGCGTCAGCGCTGGCGGAACGCTCACCGTAACTGCCAGCATAATCAGCGGTAACGAGAGCCAGCAGGGCCCCGGCGGCGGCATCAGTGCTGGTGGGACAGTGACCGTAAGCAACAGCACGATTAACAATAACGAAGGTCTTTGCGCGGGCGGCGGCATCTTCTTTAATGATATAGGCGGAACGCTGACAGTGATGAGCAGCACCATCATCGGTAACTCGGTTGTGGGTTGTCCGGTTTCCGCGAGGGCTGGCTGGGTTCTCACGGGCGGTGGCGGCATCGTTTCCTCTGGGTCTGTAACGGTAAATAACAGCACAATCAGTGGTAACACCGTTGCGCGTGGAGGGGTTTTCGCGACTGGTGGCGGCGTCGCTTGCTCTGGATCTATGACGGTAAATAACAGCACAATCAGTGGTAACACCGTCGACGGCTATATGTGCGCGGGCGGCGGCATACGCAACGCTGGGACCTTCACCCTGACGAATAGCACCCTCAGCGGTAACTCGGCGCCTTCGGGTCAGGGCGGCGCTATGTCCAACGCGGGTCAGACGATGATCGGCGATACTGTCCTGAATGCTGGCGCGTCCGGCGGAACGATTTTCAACAATGGTGGCACGATCACCTCACTTGGATACAACATCGCCAGCGATAACGGGGGCGGTGTCTTAACTGGCCCGGGGGATCAGATTAACACCGATCCAACGCTCGGTCCGCTGCAAGATAACGGTGGCCCAACCTTCACGCACGCATTATTACCCGGCAGCCCGGCTATTAACGCCGGCGACCCGAGTTTCACTCCGCCGCCTTTCTACGATCAGCGAGGCCCTAATTATGTTCGTGTTTACGACGGTCAAATCGACATCGGTTCGTTTGAGGTGCAGCCAAGCCCCCTTTCGACTCCAAGACCTACACCTACTCCTCGCTCTCGCCCCACTCCGGCACCGCGTCCGTGACACTCATTCGATTAACTCAGGTGGGAACGTCGCGCTGGAATCGGCAGAAAGTCGCGTGTTACTCTTAGTCGTGAACAGAAATCGCGCTACTACTCTTTGAAATCGCCCTTGTGCTCGTACGTTTCGATCACGTTGCCTGCTGAATCGTACTCGCGCATAATCGTCGCGTGAACTATTGGGAAATCATCGCTGATAATCTCAGCAAAGCCGGGTTTAGTTGGGGCTGCGTCTCAGCGATTGATTCCAACGGACGAACCTTCTTCGCGGCTTTTGTTTTCGCGACTTCGAGCAATCCCATCCATCTTGTTTTACGCCCGGGGAGGTGGAAAGTTTGCGTTTTGAAATCACTGTTCGCTGTGTCGGTGCTTGCGTCTGCGGGTTTGACCTGATGTCCAATAAAGGGACATGAAAAAGACGTTTCTTCTCTTTTTCCTGGCCTTGGTTGCGAGGGCTTATGCCGCCCAAAGCGATCACTCTCCTGTTTACACAGTCATTGTTGATTCTCACCGCTGCCTGGTTTTGGAACCGGACCATTTGCCCCAGAATGCGCCTCTCGTCGTTTTGCTCCATGGAGCTCACGGCTCAGCCACGAGCCTTATTTACTTTTGGTCCGAACTGCATCTACCGCCCGGCCGGGTCGTATGGCCGGACGGCCGTCTTTTCCTCGTCGAGGGGAAGGGGTTTGGCTGGTATCGCAAGGAGAATCAAAGCGATATCGTCCAAAGCCGCGACTATCTCTTGAAACTGGTCCAGCGGTTAGGCCCGAAAAGGCCGGTGATCTTTGCTGGATTTTCTCAAGGCGGGGTCATGTCCATCGTAACGGGGCTTCATTGCTCGAACAAGGTCCTCGCCATCGTTTCCATGAGCGGCTATGTCCCGAATCCGGCGGAAAATCTGAGAGACCTTATAGCGCCAAGATCGGTTCCGATCTTGATGGTACATGGGCAAATGGACGAAACCATCCCCATAGCCGACGCTCGTTTTGGAGAGACAAGGTTGAATGCCCAAGGCTATCACCCGGTCTTCAAGACCCTTTCCATGGGACATAGGATCTCCCAAGAGTCTTTAAATAGTGTTCGTGATTTTTTAGCCCAGGTCCTGCCGAAGAACTAGCGGGTCAGAAGAAAGATCCGACGGGTGCGGAGGACACGTTCGAGAGGGACCTATTCCTGGCCTCTTGGACTCCAGATTTAATCTGAGAAGATCTGTACTGCGGCTCCTTCGTGCCGAATGCCTCTGTGACCATTCCGCGCGCGCGAGGCGCTCGCTTTTCACGGTTATTTTCTACGGTGTATGACATTTTTGCTGCAAAGCCGCGCACTTCTGCGCAACGCGGCGCGAATCGAAATCGCTGAGACTTCCAGCATCAGCAACGATGTGCAAGCCAGTGAAAACGCACGCAAAAAGCGTGTCTTGAATTAGAAATCCGTTGCTCTATCCGGCTGAGCTACAGGCGCAGATATTTCGCTCAACGAATTCGAGATTGGACTATCGAGGCCGATGACTCACACCGCAAGTATGATAGAAGGTGGTTGTCTGGCTGTAAGCCTTCAGAACTGCGCCCGGTTATCTTAACGCAAAGGTGGCGCTACCCACAACATTGCTGTTGATCATGATGTCCACGCGATACGTGCCGACTCCCAGAGCGCTCGCAGCCAAGTTGTATACGTACTGGCAGCTATCAATCCTAAAGTTTGAGCCATTATCGGCGGAGCCGACGTAAATCTCTTCATCCACCGGTCCCATGACTCCCCCGGCTGTCCGGGTCAGGGCGATGGTGGCCGGCGGCAGAGCGCAGGTCGCTACACCGTTTAGCGTTAGCGTGAATTTCACCGGAATAACGCCGCGTTTAACATTGAAGACACTCGTCCCATCTGCGTTGATCGGTTGCTGAATCTGAGCGGCGTAGGTTGGCGTTGCGGTTGGCGTAGGCGTTGCCGTTGCCGTAGGTATCGCCGTAGCGGTGGCAGTGGCTGTAGCCGTAGCGGTGGCAGTGGCGGTAGCGGTTGGTGTCGGCGTGTCGGTGGCCGTGGCAGTAGCAGTAGCTGTTGGAGTCGGCGTGTCGGTAGCTGTGGCCGTCGCGGTAGCTGTTGGAGTCGGCGTGTCGGTGGCCGTAGCGGTTGCAGTAGCTGTTGGAGTTGGCGTGTCGGTAGCCGTGGCAGTTGCAGTAGCTGTTGGAGTCGGCGTGTCGGTAGCCGTGGCAGTTGCAGTAGCTGTTGGAGTCGGCGTGTCCGTAGCTGTCGCAGTCGCAGTTGCTGTTGCAGTAGCTGTTGGTGTTGGCGTGTCGGTGGCTGTCGCAGTCGCAGTAGCTGTAGCTGTAGCCGTCGGAGTAAACGTTGCCGTAGCTGTTGCTGTGGCAGTCGGCGTCGGCGTCGGGCTCGGACAAGAATCGGTCGCAATGGTTAGCTCCCATCCACCAGCGATGCTGCCCGCATTGCCAGTTTGGTCATCCACGATGTAGAGCGACCAGGTCCCGTTCGGATTTGTCCCGTTAAACGCCGAAAGCGCCGAACTGGGAGGAGGCGTGGATTGAGGACATGGTGATGGAAACGTATCAGGACCAGCCGGGTTCCCTGAGTTGTTAGTCGGCTTGTATACCCCAGTAGTAACCAGCGGCGCCGGCGTGAACCTGGCAACGGATTAGCTGCGAAGGTCATCCAGCGTCAGCGTCACATTAGTGATACCGACCAGGAGAACCTCCCGAATCGGACATGATGATGGCCGTTTGCCCACCGGGTCCGATCAGCAGCATGTCAATGTCGGCTGGTCTGCCGTGGGTAATGTTGTTCAGCTTCACGGTCACTTTGGTGATTAAGCCCGGCATATCGAATACCCCGATATTGGAAGGATAAGGCGAAGCGGGTACTGGATGTGTGCCAAGATCGTTGATCGTGATAGACGTCGGGTTCGTGAAGGTAATTCCGCCGCACGCAGAAGCATACAGCTCCGCGCTGCTCAAGATGGGGGAATTGGTTCTACCCGCGGCCAGTACCGTGCCCGAAGACAGCAGCGTCGCCGTATGAATCCCGTGTCCTTCGTTCAGGCTGTCGGTCGGCCCCCACGTTCCACTGGCTGGATCATATAGCTCACAGTCGCTGCCAATGATGGATCCCCCCGCCACCAGCACCTTGCCGGAAGGCAGCAGCGTCGCCGTCTGCCCAGCGCGTGCGGCGCCCATGCTAGCGGTCGCCGTCCACAGCCCGGTCGCGGGATCATAGAGCTCCGCGGTGCTCAAAGGTACCTGGCTGCCGCCCTCAAGCAGAACCTTCCCCGAGTGCAGAAGCGTCGCCGTAAGCCCTATTCCGTGTGCCTGGTGGAGGCTGCCGGTCGGCGTCCACGTTCCATTCACCGGATCATACAGCTCCGCGCTGCTCAAGGTCTGGCTGATTATATCGGTTCCCCCCGCCACTAGCACTTGGCCTGAGGGCAACAATGTCGCCGTGTGGGAGTGACGTGTGCCGTTGAGGCTGCCCGTCAGCGTCCATGTTCCACTCACCGGATCATACAGCTCCGCGCTGCTCTCGCCGCTCGGGCCGTTGTTGTTGTATCCTCCCGCCACCAGCACCTGGCCCGATGGCAGCAGCGTCGCGGTGTGGGCGAAGCGGCCGTACTGGAGGTTGCCGGACGTCGCCGTCCACATTCCAGTCGTCGGATCATATAGTTCCGCGTCATTTAAAGCGAAGACAACATGATTTTGGCCCCCGGCCACAAGCACCTTGCCGTTGGGCAGCAACGTCGCCGTGTGCTCGACGAGTGCGTCGTTGAGGCTGCCCGTCACCGTCCACGTTCCAGTGGCCGGGTTATATAGCTCCGCGCTATTCAAGATGTTAAAACTGTTATCCTGTCCTCCTGCCACCAGCACGGCGCCTGAGGGCAGCAGCGTCGCCGTGTGAAAATCGCGTGCGGTGTTGAGGCTGCCCGTCATGGTCCAACCTCCACCCCCATACCGATCATACAGTTCCGTGCTGCTCAAGGCACCACTGCCATTCGCTCCCCCCACCACCAGCACCTGGCCTGAGGACAGCAGCGTCGCCGTGTGCTGAGATCGTGCGGTGCCGAGGCTGGCGGTCGCCGTCCATGTCCCACTATTCAGGTTATACAACTCCGCGCTGTTCGAGGGCCCGCCCGCGACCAACACCTCGCCATTCGGCAGCAACGTCGCCGTGTGCTGCTGGCGTACGGTGGTCATGCTACCGGTCGCCGTCCATATTCCAGTCGCCGGATCATACAGCTCCGCGCTGCTCAACGCGACACCACCGCTACCGTTTCCTCCCGCCACCAGCACCTTGCCGTTGGGCAGCAGCGTCGCCGTGGCGAACAAGCGTCCGGTAGTCATGTTGCCGGTCGCGGTCCACGTGTTGGTCGCCGGATTAAACAGATCCGTGCCGCTGCCGTTCCCAGGGGGGCCGCCCGCGACCAGCACCTTGCCATTTGGCAGCAGCGTCGCCGTGCCATCGACGTGTGGTGAGTGGGGAACGGCGGTCACCGTCCACGTCCCACTCGCAGGATCATACAGCTGCGAATCAAAACTCGTGACCAGCACCTTGCCGTTCTGTAGCAGCGTCGCCGTGTGATTAGTTTCGGAAACTTGCATGCTGCCGGTCGCCGTCCATATTCCAGTCGCCGGATCATACAGCTCCGCGCTGCTCAACGCGACACCACCGCTACCGTCTCCTCCCGCCACCAGCACCTTTCCATTGGACAGCAACGTCGCCGTGTGCCCATTGCGTGCGGTGGTCATGCTGCCGGTCGCCGTCCAAGTCCCAGCGACCGAATCATAAAGTTCCGCAGTGCCACCAGTACCAAATCCACCCGCCACCAGTACCTGGCCATTTTGCAGCAGCGTCGCTGTGTGATTGACGCGTGCCGTGCCCATGCTGCCGGTCGCAGTCCAACTTGGGTCGATCATTGCCGGGTAGCGCAACCCGTTGGCCACCACCAGACGCAACCGCTGCGGCCCCGACCCGTTCTGCGGCGGATCCAACTCCCAACGCACCAGATCAGTCCGGCGGACGCCGTTAGCTTCCTTGACCCACGGCGCTTCAATCTTGACCCCGTGCCCAGCCTTGTCCGTAAAGCGCACTTCGCCCTTCACCAATGCTACGTGTGTTCCTGCACTCATTTCGCTGATCGCATACACAAACTCCCGAGGCGCACATTCACTTTGCAGATAGAGAAACTCTTCGCTGCGCCCGCCGCCAACCACATGCACACTGTTCGTTTCGGGATAAGCCTCCCGATAGATCACCTGGCCGTTGTCGACTTGTGCGCCCACATCGCTGCCGCCAAGGGGTCGCACCGCTACGCGCACCCCTTTGCCTTCCACAACGAAAGGCTCGCCGTAACGCGCTGGATAAAAGCTCTCCAAGTCGGTCGCTCCCCGCCGCGCCATCGCCAGCCACGCTTCCTGCTCCACCGGCTTGAGCCCGCTGGGCGGTGTCAGATTTTCCTGCTGCGTCCCCTGCGACTGGCGTGCACTGAACCCGGAAATTTCGCGTCCGTGCACGCGCTGGCGGCTCGCCGAAATCTCTACGCGTTCCGATTTGCGCGGGGTTTTCTGTTTTGCCGCAGCCGAGGACTTTGACGGAGCCGCGCGGCGCTGCGCACTCTGGAGGGCCGTAGCAGCGCGGGTGGGCTTTTGCTTGAATTGAGGCATTGCGGCGAACGTTAGCAACGCCGCGAAGAATGAGATCAGTATAACGCGCAATGTGATTTGAAGGGCCGAAGCGTGGAGAGAACTCGTCTGTTTGTTTTTCATGGAGGAGTGTGGGAGGTGTGGAGTTTGGATGACGAAGGTGTACTCTCAACAACCACAAACTCTTTCAGAGAAAGCGCCTCTGTAAGTTAGGATGACTCTTTTAGGTCGCGCACCGAAACGTGTCAATACGATTATTAGGCTGAATAACGAAACGGACCTCCGCGGACTAGTAGGGCGAGGTCGTACAAGCAGGCACGGAATTTTTGTCGCAAAAGCGGTGATGATTTTCGCGCTCATCGCGTAAAGAAATTTCTACGGTCGCTTCTACGGCTGGGCAGAGTTCCGCTGCAAAATGGTGCAATCCTACGCAACACACTGCGAATAGCTGAATCGCCAATACCGGCGCAAGCAACCCTGTGCAAAACAGAGAAACGATGTGCAACTCGTTAGGTAAGAAATCCGTTGCTCTATCCACCTGAGCTACGGGCGCAAATGTGTGGCGGTTCAGCGACTTCGAGTGTGGAGTATCGAGGCCGATGGCTCACACCGCAGGTATGATAGAAGGTGGTTACCTGGATGTAAGGCGTAAGAGCGGCGCCCAATTATCTTAACGCAAAGGTAGCGCTGCCTACAACTTGGCTGTTGATCATGATGTCCACGCGATACGTGCCCGCTCCCAGCGCGCTCGAAGCCAGGTTGTATATATATTGACAGCCGGCAATCCTGAAGTTCGAGCCGTTGTCGGCAGGGCCATCGTAAACGGACTCGTCTATGGGTCCCATCACTCCCCCGGCTGTCCGGGTCAGAGCGATCGTGGCCGGCGGCAGGTTGCAGGTCGCCACACCGTTCAGCGTTAGCGTGAATTTCACCGGAATAACGCCGCGTTTAACGTTGAAGACGCTTGATCCCATCTGCGTCGATCGGTTGCTGAATCTGCGCAGCGTACGCTGGCGTTGCGGTTGGCGTAGGCGTTGCCGTTGCCGTAGGTATCGCAGTAGCCGTAGCGGTAGCAGTGGCCGTGGCAGTTGCGGTAGCTGTTGGAGTTGGCGTGTCGGTAGCCGTGGCTGTTGCAGTAGCTGTTGGGGTAAAGGTAGCTGTGGCCGTCGCGGTTGCGGTTGCGGTAGGAGTTGGTGTATCGGTGGCCGTTGCCGTTGCCGTAGCTGTTGGAGTTGGCGTATCGGTAGCCGTAGCTGTCGGGGTAGGCGTATCGGTGGCGGTGGCTGTTGCAGTAGCCGTTGGTGTCGGCGTATCGGTGGCCGTGGCAGTACTTGTTGGCGTTGCTGTGGCAGTAGCTGTAGCGGTCGCCGTAGCCGTAGGGGTTGGCGTTGGTGTCGCACTTGTCGGTTGGCAAGGATCATAAAGCTCTGCGGAGTTGAAAGAAGCAAAGGTGGCACCATCTCCCCCCGTCACCATCACCTTCCCTGATAGCAGCAGTGTCGCCGTGTGCAATTCGCGTGCGATGTTAAGGCTGGCAGTGGCCGTCCACGTATTCGTGGCCGGATCGTACAGTTCCGCGCTGCTCAAGACGTTGCCAAAGCCAGTGCCACCGAATCCCCCTGCGACCAGCACCTTCCCTGAGAGCAGCGCCGCCGTGTGCCAGCGGCGTGCGTCGCCAAGGCTGGCAGCAGCCGTCCACGTATTCGTGGCAGGATTGTAAAGTTCCGCGCTGCTCGACTGAGTACCCGCTAACCCTTCCTCCGGCCACGAGCACCTGGCCTGAGGGCAGCAGCGTCGCCGTGTGTTCCCCGCGTGCGGTGCCGAGGTTGCCGGTCGGCGACCACGTGTTCGCAACCGGATCATACAGCTCCGCGCTGCTGTTACCACCACCGGCCACCAACGCCTTGCCCGAAGCGAGCAGAGTCGCCGTGTGCTCGGAGCGTGCTGTGCCAAGGTTGGGGGTCGGCGACCACGTGTTCGCAACCGGATCATACAGTTCCCCGCTACTCAAGGCCACCCCACCGCTATTCGCGCCTCCCGCCACCAGCACCTTGCCATTGGACAGCAGCGTCGACGTGTGGAAGGAGCGTGCGGTGCTCATGCTAGCGGCCACCGTCCAGGTTCCGATGGTCGGATCATAGAGTTCGGCGCTATTCAAGACAACATTCGAACCATTCCCTCCTCCTGTCACGAGCACCCTGCCATCGGCCAGCAGCGTCGCGGCGTGATAAGTAGCGTGCGAAGTGCAGGATCCCGGTCCCACTCCAAGTCCCTGTAGTCGGATCATACAACTCCGAGCTAATCAAGCCATTAATGCCATCCTGGGTCCCACCCGCGAGCAGCACCTTACCGGAGGGCAACAGCGTCGCCGTGTGCCAGTAGCGTCCGGTTGTAAGGTTGCCGGTCGCCATCCAACTAGGACTGCACGTGGCTGTTGGTGTTGGCGTCGGCGTGTCAGTCGCGGTTGTCGTTGCTGTTGCAGTAGCTGTAGGTGTCGGTGTTGCTGTCGCTGTAGCTGTCGCCGTAGCTGTAGCTGTTGGTGAAGGCGTTGGTGATGGTGTTGGCGTTGGGGTCGGAGTTGGCAAATCCCCGGGATCATACAGTTCCGCGGTGAATGAGCTATTAATACCATTCCCCCCGCGACCAGCACCCTGCCTGAGGGCAGCAGCGTCGCCGTGTGCAACTCGCGTGCGGCGTTAAGGCTGGCGGTCGCTGACCATGTCGTCGTGGTCGGGTCGTACAGTTCCGCGCTGCTCAAGACATCGCCAAGCCACTACCGACCGAATCCCCCCGTGACCAGCACCTTGCCCGAGACCAGCAGCGTCGCCGTGTGCCAGCGGCGTGAGGTGCCAAGGCTGCCGGTCGCACTCCACGTCCCGGCCGCAGGGTCATACAGCTCCGCGCTGTTCAAGCTGACCACCGGCATGTCTGTCCTCCGGCCACCAGTACCTTGCCATTGGGCAGCAGCGTCGCCGTATGCTCGTGGCGTCCGCTGACAAGGTTGCCGGTCGCCGCCCAACGTCCCTGTAGCTGGATTATACAGTTCCGCGTTGCTCAAGTAACCAGCGTCGTTACTCCCTCCCGCCACCAGAACCTTGCCATTAGGCAGCAGTGTCGCCGTATGCTCCCCGCGTGCGGTGGCTCATGTTGCCCGCACTGCTCCAAATTCCCGTCGTAGGATCGTACACTTCCGCGCTGCTTAAGACGCCAGAGCTACCATTTCCTCCCGCGACCAGCACCTTACCGAGGACAGCAGCGTCGCCGTGTGAACTGCGCGTGCGGTGACAAGGTTGCCGGTCGCCGTCCACGTGCCAGTGGACGGATCATACAGTTCCGCCGTGCTCAGTTAATGCCACAGTTATGTGCAGTCCTCCTGCCACCAGCACCTTACCTGAGGACAGCAACGTCGCCGTGTGGTAGGTAGCGTGCAGTGATGAAGGCTGCCGGTCGGCGTCCAGCTTCCGCGTCGCCGGATCATACAGCTCCGCGCTGCTCAAGGAACTAACGCCAACGTCTCGGTTCCTCCCGCCACCAGCACCTGGCCAGAGGGAAGCAGTGTCGCCGTGTGACGTAGCGTGCGCCGTTAAGGCTGCCGGTTGTAGTCCAACTCGGATCAATCATCACCGGATAGCGCAGCCCTTCGGCTACTACCAAACGCAACCGTTGCGGCCCCGCCGCCGACCTCGCGCGGTCCACTTCCCAATGCACCGCGTCGGACCGCAAGGCACCGTTGGCTTCGACAAGCCACGGCGCTTCGATCTTCACCCCTTGCCCGAGCTTGTTGGTAAAACGCACTTCGCCGTTCACCAATGCGATCCGCGTGTCGGCGCTCACTTCGCTCAACTCGTACGCGAACTCCCGAGGCGCACATTCACTTTGCAAAAAGAGAAACTCTTCACTTCGCCCGGCGTTCACCGACATGCATGCTGTCGGTCTCTGGATAGGCGTTGCGATACGTCACCTGTGAATTGTCGATCTGCGCCGTCACATCGGTGCCGCCCACGGGCCGCATCGCCACGCGCACCCCCTGGCCTTCCACAACAAACGGCTCGCCGTAACGCGCCGGATAAAAGCTGTCCAAGCCGGTCTGTCAGCGCACTCTCCGTCGCGCCATCGCCAGCCACGCTTCCTGCTCAACCGGCTTGAGTCCCGCGGGCGGTGTTAAGTTTTCCTCCTCCGCCGTCGGCGCCTGGCGCGCACTGAACCCGGCGATTTCACGTCCGTGCACGCGTTGACGACTCGCCGAAATCTCGACGCGTTCCGATTTGCGCGGAGTTTTCTGTTTTGCAGTAGCCGAGGACTTTGACGGAGCTGCGCGGTGCTGCGCACTCTGGAGAGCCATATCAGCGCGGGTCGGCTTTTGCTTGAATTGATTTCCCGCAGGCATCGCGGCGAACGTTAGCAACGCCGCGAAGAATGAGATCAGTATAACGCGCAATGTGATTTGAAGCGCCGAAGCGTGGAGAGAACTTATTTCTGTTTGTGTTTCATGGAGAGGGGTGTGGAGTTTGGACGAAGGCGGATCCTCAAGAACCCCAAAACCCTTTCGGAGAAAGCGCCTCCGTAAGTTAGGATGACGCTTTTAGATCGAGCACCGAAACGTGTCAATACGATTATTAGGCTGTGTCCTACGAAACAGACCTCTGCGGACGTAAGGCGGCGCCGTGCAAGCAGGCACGGAATTTTGTCGCAAAAGCGGTGATGATTTTCGCGCTCATCGCGTAGAGAAATTTCTACGGTCTGTTCTACGGTCGAGCAAAATTCTGCTGCAAGATGCTGCAACGCTACGCAACAGGATCGTTCCAGAATCGTTTTTGATTGCCGGACGGCAAAATGTCCGGCACGATTCTCGCCGCGCAGCCTTTGAAATCGCTTTCCCCCTCACAACGGCAGGAAATAGATTGCAGGTTAGGCGCTTAGAACTGTATGGAATCAACTGTCGAACACAGTTCACCAAAAAGGGTTAGCACCCACAGCCCCACGCTGCCAGCGCTGCCGTAACGAATGCGGCCCGACCTATTCATATCAGTGGAGATGGATATATGGCATATGTAATAAGTGAGCTTAATCTCGAACGCCAAAAGCTATTAGCTAAGGTCTTAGCTCCGGTGACCGGCAGGTTATTGAGCGTCCTTCAACTCCCATCTGGCGCTAGAGGCCTGGACTTAGGTTGTGGAATGGGCGAAACGACTCGTCAACTTGCTAGAACGTTAGATAAGCCCAACGAAATCGTTGGCGTAGAGCTAAACCCAGATTTGGTCGAGAGGGCGAAGAAATTATCCTCCGGTGAGCAGGACGATGTTTCTTTTGAGCAAGGAGATGTGTCCGCCTTGGAATTTGCTGACAACAGTTTCGATTTTGTTTTCGCACGTTATTTGCTGATGCATCTAGCCGAGCCAGAAGCAGTTCTTAAAGAAATGCTGCGCGTTTGTAAGTCCGGCGGGGCGGTCGCGGTCCAAGAGCCGGATTTTTCATTTCAACGCTGTTATCCGGACAGTTGGGCATATGAGCGCCTTCCAGACTTGTTCCGCAGGCTTTTCCCTGACCCATTTCTAGGGCCAAAGCTATGGTCGTTGTTTCAAAAGCTTGGTTATAGCTCATCCAACGTGTTGATTGACTGTATGGTTGAGGTGAATCAAAACGATTTAAGGCGATGCTATCGCTTATCGGTAGAAGCGATGGAGAAGGCTATGATTGAGAAAGGCATTTGTAGTGAGCCGGAATTTGAGCGGCTGTGTGCAGAGCTGGAGCGTGTAGAGAAAGAAGAAAATATCTTGTGTGTATCGAATTACATTTTCTCTGCGTGGGTGGTGAAAAGGCTAAAGGCAGGATACGCGCCACCTGGCAACCTCTTCAAGCGCACGCTCCTCAGTGTTGTTTTTTTGTTTTCGCACAGCGCATCGGAAATCAGATCAACGCCGCGATAATCTTTGCGCTGGCGGACTTCGTACAGGTCGATGCTCATAAGCAGGTCTGATATCCCCCTAAAGGCATAGGACGAAGGTCCCATATGGGAATCTGTCGGGAGCACTGTCAGACCTTTAATAAGGAGGCGCTTATGAAAAATAGAAAAAACTTCGTTATGACAAAATCGAACCTGACCCTTACGCAAAGCGGACTGCTGGCCGTTTTGCTGCAACGCCAGCGCCACAAAGTGATCGAATTGGCCCAGCGTCGCGCACACGGCAGGCAGGTGCCAGCTCCCTGGAGTAGCCTCACTCGGTGGTGGGGCGCACTCACGGCACGAACGCTCGTCGGCGATTCCGCCAAGCCCACTGTGGGAACGGTTCCGCGCCACACTTGAACCTTTCACCAGGCAAATTGCCATGTCTCACCAAATCCATACTTACAGCGAGCTCCGGCAACAGATTCACGACGACCTGCGAATGCAACATCCCGAATGGGTCCAGTCGAATGGCGAGTCCCCTAAGTGCGATTCTTACGAGTCACGCCTTGTGAAACTACTCGAAAATTTCACACGAACGGGAAACGACGAATCTATCGATGGTGTTCATCGCACCCTCGAACGGACATTAAACTGAATCGAGCGAGCGAACGATCTGGATCGTTGACGCACATCGGGACGACGGAAGGCGCTTCGTTGTGCGTGCGGAGGAAAAGCTGACTGCGTTTGTGGAACTGGAGCGGGCGATTCACCAGTTTGCGATGAGTTTATTGTCGTAACACTTTCACCATTCTCTAAAATCGCCGTTATGCTTGTTGGAGCTTGACATTCTGCGGCACTGGATCTGAAAACTCCGAACCTATGAAGAAATACATACTGCTTTGCTAGGTATCTTCGTTTCGATGGCATTTATCGCTTCTTGTCAGCAGGAGGGAACGACCGTTAGGGAAGAACCCGCTAACGGGCCACCCGCGTATATGAATCGTCCTGCGCCGTCACCGACGCGCTAGCGGCAGAAGCGCGGTTGGACTTTGGGCTGTGCGAAAAACGTGCGTGCGGATGAAAAGTTCGCCCGATTGGCTGGCCGCGTTAATCCAAATGCCTCCCAACGATCGCGATGCTGCAGTCCGGCATAACTAGAAGTTGTAAAGCCGAAGAGCCGCTCCCGCGTTACCACGCTTCGGTTTGCGCTCGCTGCTCGATCTGTTCGAGACTGGGATCGGTGGTGCTGATCCAAGTCCGCGCCTGATTGATCTCCGTTGGATTCACTGGAACGGCGCGCGGAATTTCTTCGCCTCTCGCCACCAGTTCGCCTTCATATTTCACCGGTTTGGCGCGCTTAATGGGAAATTTCCAATGATGGCCGAATTTATAGAGAGCGTAATACATTGTCTTGGACTCGGTCGCGCCAACCCCACTGCAACGCATGGCGTAATAAAACATCCGGTCGCAATCCTTCCACGGCCGCTTGTGCTCGTCGTAAGCGACGTCGTGCAGCACCGATGCATTCCGATATTTGCCTTCAAACGGCCCGCCCATTATCGACCAAAGATACCGCGGAAGGGATGCCCCATCGACGACCGAACCAATCGGAGCGGTCCAGACTTCCCCCTTAGGATCGGTGTAATGCAATTCAGTCAGGAGCGTCATCGTGCGCCCGTCTGGATTCCACTTTGTCACCGGCTCGCCGTCGTAATGCCCCCATTTGGTTGCACCTGGAATGGTTTGGTTGGCATCAGATGCGCCACCCACTTTGGTGTCCGAAGCGCATCCAGCGAAAACGGCTGCGGACAGAGTAAGCAGCCCCAACAATTGAACTCCCGTAACATTTCCCATGAGCGGGAACGTTCATCGCTCAACGCTCAAGATTCAACTGTTGGATCGTTGTAGAAGCCGCTGTGTCAGCGCTCCTAATCCATCTGCAAAGTGCCGTGAATCGCAACCGATTTAGATCAAAGTAAAATTACTGCACCGATCTGAGGCGTGCCGTCCGGCAGCGGGATGGATGGACTGTCAACAGCAGTAGTTGCGAAAGATATGTGTGCCAGTGCTAATAACGGGATAGCCGTTGGCCGTGGGGCGCAACCTAACAGCCGCGGGTGAAGCCTTTGCGCGAACAATCAAGTTTCCGCGTAGGCGGTAAGTGACGTACTCGAAATTCCGGCTGTCGTTGTCTGCCTCGGTTGCTGGCATTATCACCCGCCCTTTTACCTGAGCGCGGCGGCGGCAGCCGGAGCTTCCGTGAGTGGTAAACGTCACACGCATGAAACAAAAAGCCGCCACGCCGTGAAGCGTGACGGCTGATTGTGAAGTGTTGCCTTAGGGATTGTTGACCATTTGCGGCCCAGGTTTGCTCGTCTCAAGCTGTGCGCTCACTTTTTGGATTTGCGTGGCCTGCTCCTTGAGCTGGGCTGTGAAAGTCTCTGCCTGCTCTTTGAGCTGGGCTGTGAGAGCCACTATTTGTCTCTGTTGCATCTGGACCACTACTTGCAACTTGTCGACTTTGTCATTGAGCATGGCTTGGTGCTGGGGGCGCCCGGCAGGTTGCTGCGGTTTGCCACGTTGCGCAGGTGCGCCACGAGAAGGTACGCTAGGCGCACGCTGGCTCGGGCCAGTAGTCCAGCCAAGTTGGTCGTTCGAAAGGTCCAGAGTAACTTCAACAATGCTGCCGCCAAGAACCGTGGGGCCATTAGCGAAGATGCCACCGATGTAGCAGGCTAAGGACCCGGCCCCGTTCCCGTTCGAGAGGTCGCCGATGCGGATCGTATCGCTTTCGTCGCTGGAGAGGGTGCCAACGAAGTCCCCGACATAAGTGTTATTGATGCCAGCGACGATGTTGGGTGCTGTCCCTGTACCCACGGCTGTGTTGCCACTGCCATCAACGTTACCTATGAGCGCCGCACCGCCAACTGCCACATTGTTATCGGCAACACCGTTTCCGCTCGAGTCATTAAACGCGAGCGCGACATCTCCAATTGCGGTGTTTTCAGAGGCGGTTTGGTTATTGAAAAGCGCGGACTCGCCAAAAGCGTTGTTGCCGAATCCGCCAGTGTTACTTAAGAGCGCACCGGAGCCGACAGCATCGTTGAATTCAGCCATGCCGCTTCCGCTGCTGTCATTGCTGTTGAGCGCGCCAAAACCAACGGCAGTGTTGTTATCGGCTTTAATGTTAAAGCGGAGCGCCTCAGAGCCAACTCCTGTGTTACCGTTTGCAAGGCCGTCATGGGTGCTGTCATTATTCAAGAGCGCGAACCATCCGAGGGCGGTGTTGTTACTGGCGCTTTCGTTCATAGTGAGCCCGAACGTACCGACCGCGGTGTTCCTGACGCCGTCATTGTTGGTAGTTAGCGCAAAGGCACCAACGCCAGTGAGGCCGGACCCCGAGTTATTCTCGAGCGCACCAGAACCCACGGCGGTGTTTAGCGTGCCGGTGGTGTTGAGCAACAGCGCTACAGCGCCAACTGCCGTATTTGAGTCAGCCTGATTGAGCAGTAGCGCTCCGGCGCCAAGACCGGTGTTGAGGCTGGCAGTCGTGTCGGTAAAGAGCGCTCTCCAGCCAACTCCTGTGTTTCCAGCACCGGTGGTGAGGTTTTGAAGCGCTTGAGTCCCTTCTGCAGTAGTGAACCCGGGATAGCCCCCGTCCGGTGCTGGGGTAACCGCTTGTGCTTTGGGCGAGAGCGATAAGCAGGCGAGGGCGAGTGGGATGAGAAGGAAGCCGAGCCGCAAAGGCGACCGGTTGATTGATTTAATTGAGCGTAGAGTTGTCATAACTATTGGTTTCATTTTTTGAGGGTGGATTGTTGAACTGCAATCCAGTTCCGCCGTGGAACCGGGAATCATTCTAACGAGGCGCTTTGAAGAAGCGGCCTCACTTCGGCTGACTCAGGGACTCCAGTTGGAACTGGGGGGATCGCGCTAAACGGTGTCTCAGCGAACCTCCAGTCCCAGCGGCTTATTCAGCCGTGCCGAAGATAAGGTGAAACTGTCGGATGACGTAATCGAGGAGGCTTTTATGATCATCGCGGCAATGTGTCGAGCTTTTGCCTTGTCAGGTGTCGCCTGATTTCCATGTAGGGTGTAGCCTTACACGCCACAACTTGGCCGAGCAGCCAGGGCGTTGGCGACGCGCTACGACTGGGCTAGTTAACCATCCGATGAGTTCATCGTAGGGTCTGGTCGTTAGGCGAACGCGTCGTTCCGCTTCACCGCGCAAACCAGCCCAAAGTCTGGCTGAAGGCGTTACAGGCCGTGAAACAAAAAGCCGCCACACGGCGAAGCGTGACGCTGATTGTGAAATGCTGCTGCTTTATAGGGGGCACTCGTCTAGGGATTGTTGACCACTTGAGGCGCAGGTTTGTTCGCTTCAAGCTGGGCGCTCACTTTCTGGATTTGCGCGGCCTGCTCTTTGAGTTGTGCGGCCATGGCTTCCATGCCTTTCCGTTGCCCGGCGACGGTTGACCTCAACTCCGCGACCTCGCGGTGCTCCTTGAGAAACTCGTTGAGCAACATCGCATTCACCGCGTCGTAGCGAACAGTGAACGGTTTGCCTTCATTGTCGAGCAGCACCAAGGCTGGATTCACCTTTGCGACTTCTTCGGCAATCAAACCAAATTGCGGTATGCCTTTGGTGTCCGTCTTGTAGTGGAATGTGACCGGTCTGAGCGACAGGATTGCTTCGCTCGCTTTCTCCATGGCGTTGATGTCCTTCTTGAACCGTTCCGACGACGCGTTTGTGCCCAGTTGGCCGGTGCGGGACACGACGACTGGTGCAGTGTCGCTATCTAGAGTGGTCACACCCCAGACGCTGTCAATCCAAGTGGTGCGGCTCACGTCCGCGCCAAAGACGCCGCCGATACAGATAACGTTACTGGCCGTGACAACGTTAGCTCCAGCTCCAGGACCCAAGGCCGTGTTGTAGTTGCCGGTGGTGTTGCCGAAGAGCGCGAAGTCACCGAGCGCGACGTTACCGAGTCCGGTTGTATTCCTGAGGAGCGCATTACCACCGATGGCTGTGTTGGCCTCGCCGGTGGTGTTGCTGTAGAGCGCTTGATAGCCGTTTGCTGTATTCTCGTCACCTGTTGTGTTTTCTAAGAGTGCCTGATAACCGATTGCCGTATTGGACGGGCCGGTGGCATTGTTAAAGAGCGCCTCATAACCAATGGCAGTGTTGTCGTTGCCGGTGGTGTTGAGAAGCAGCGTAGCGTCACCGTTCGCCACGTTGTGGGCGCCGATGGTGTTGCTGAAGAGCGCACCGTGGCCAGTGGCCGTGTTGTCAACGCCGGTGTTGTTGTTGTAGAGCGCATTTTCACCAATGGCCGTGTTGTTGAAGCCGGTGGTGTTGCTGTAGAGCGCATAAGCGCCGTTGGCTGTGTTGGCGTCGCCGGTGGTGTTGAATAAAAGCGCTGCAGCGCCAGTGGCCGTATTGTTGTCTCCCGTGTTGGCAAGAAGCGTCGCAGCGCCAACAGCCGTGTTGAAGCTGCTCTGTGTGTTGCTATAGAGCGACAAAAAACCAATCGCCGTATTATATCCGCCGCTGGTGAGACTACGGAGCGCGTTTTGTCCTTCCGCCGTGTTGCCGTTGGCATAGCCTCCATCCGGCGCCGGACTGACTGCGTGTGCCCTATCTGGGAGTGTAAAGCAAACGACCACGAGCGGAACGAGAAGGAGAGCAAGCCGCGAAGGCGATCGGCCGATTGATTTTATTGAGCGTAGAGTTGTCATATTTTGTTCTTTTGTTGAGGAGCAGTTACTCAACCTGCAATCCTTTACGGATTATTCAGCGCCACTCGCGCCGCAGGCTTGCTCGCTTCGAGCTGTGTGCTCACCTTTTGGATTTGTGATGCCTGCTCGTCGAGGCGTGCAGTGAGTTGCGCAACTGTCGCTTGGAAGTCGTTCTTCTGCTGCGCCACTGTAGATTTCAGTTCAGTGATTGTCGCTTCGTGTTTTTGAACTTTGCGCTGTTCTTCGAGAAACGCCTTATGCTCTTTGAGAAATTCGTTGAGCAACATCGCGTTGATCTGCGCGTACCGCACCGTGAAAGGTTTTCCTTCTTTGTCGCGAACTACCAGGGCCGGATCTATGGCTGCGACTTCCTCGGCGATTAAACCAAAGCACGGCGTGTTTTTCGCGTCGCTCTTGTAATGGAACGTGACCGGCTTGAGCGCCAGGACGGCCTCGCTGGCCGTGTCCATCGGTTTGATGTCGCGCTTGAATCGCCGCGATGAAGGAACGGTGCCCAACTTTCCAGTGGCGTCGATTCCTACGTCAGCGGCCGAGCCAAGGTCAATAATTTTTCCAAAAATATTGCCGATGTAGCAGCTTTCGGTCGCGTTCGCGCCAGCGGCGCCGATACAAATAGCGCTACTGGCCGTGGTGACACCGCTGCCCGCCCCATTGCCCAAAGCGATGTTGTTGCTGCCGGTACTGCCACCGAGCGCTCCCCTACCGATGGCCGTGTTGTTGTCGCCGCTCACATTGCTAAAGAGCGCATTAAGACCGATGGCCGTATTGCTGCTGCCGGTCGTGTTCAATGGCATCGTAGTGCCACCGACGGCGGTGTTCAGGCCGCCGCTGGTGTTCGCAATAAGCGTGGCAGAACCGACAGCTGTGTTGCCGTCGGTGGTGTTGTGTTGGAGCGCGCTATCACCGATGGCCGTATTGTCTTGCCCGCCCTGGCTTTGACTACAAGCATCCTGACCAATCGCGATGTTGTTGTGTCCGGTTGCGTTGTTCCGGAGTGCGCTTACACCTATGGCTATGTTTTGGAAACCAGTAGTATTGGCAAGCAGCGCGCCTTCACCTATGGCCGTATTTCGGTCGCCTGTGGTATTGGATGCTAAAGCTCCGGTGCCAAACGCGTTGTTGTATGGCCCGGTGGTATTGCTCAGGAGCGCAGTGGCACCATAGGCATTGTTGTTGGTCCCGGTGGTGTTGCTCAAAAGCGCTCCGGCACCGGTAGCCGTATTGAAGCTGCCGGTGTTGTCGCTGGCGAGCGAAAGGTAACCGGCTGCAGTATTGTATGTGCCAGTAGTGAGACTAAAAAGGGCGTTCCGCCCTTCTGCTGTATTGCCACCCGGGTAGCCTCCATCCGGTGCCGGACTGACCGCTTGCGCCCTCTCTGGGAGTGTAAAGCAAGCGAACACGAGCGAGATGAGAAGGAGAGCAAGCCGCGAAGGCGACCGGCCGATTGATTTTGTTGAGCGTAGAGTTGTCATTTTTTGTTCTTTTGTTGAGGCTGGATTGTTTTCTCCTTTTTCCGGTGAATGTGATTTGGCTTCTACCCGAGAGAAACGACAAATGGCGCCGAAACCGATCATCGGATCAGCAAATCTTTTTAGGAGAACCACGGATTACACCGATAGCACGGATAAAAGGCAGGTTTCAGACACGAATTTCACGAATTCACACTAATTGACTGAGCAGAATGAAAATTTCGTGAGAATTGGTGTAATTTGTGTCTCCTTTTTATACGTGAAAGAAAAAGCTCGCGCGAGACTCAGCTCGCCCGGGTTGTAGCCACGGCCGTTTTCCTGGGATGAAAAGCAGTGCCCGAGGCGGACCGGCCATAGGCCGGTGGCTACAAGATTCTTGAAATTGTTGTAGTGTGATTCGCGTCTCAAATTTCCGTTCTGTCGATTCTCGAAAATCCCTTCATTACTTTTTTCTGTTCTGTTACAATTTCCGCCGGAATGACTGGCGACGCACCATCGGTTGATCGCAATGGGGAGAGCGCGTCCAGTGGAAACGGGCCGGCAGACCTGCCTGCCGAAGCCTCGGCGCAGGCAGGTCCGCGCGAGGTAACGCAGTTACTGGCTGCATGGAGTCTGGGAGACCACGGAGCGCTGGAGAAACTGGCGCCGCTGGTCTATGACGAGCTTCAACGGCTCGCCCATCGTTACATGGAAGGACAACGGTCCGATCACACGCTGCAAACGACGGCGCTGGTGAACGAGGCGTATTTGCGCCTTGCGGACCAGGCGAGACCAAACTTTGCAAATCGCTCCCATTTTTTGGCCGTAGCCGCGAAAGCGATGCGCCAGATTCTGGTCGATCACGCCAGGGCGGCGCAGAGGCAAAAGCGCGGCGCAGACGCAGCCAAAGTGCAGTTGGACGAAGCAGCGCTGATCTCGCCCGAACAGCCGCGTGCCATTCTCGATCTTAATGAAGCTCTGGAAAGGCTGGCGCTGCTCGACCCAAGAACGGCCCACATAGTTGAGCTTCGTTACTTTGGCGGACTCAAGCAGAACGAAATCGCCGAGGTCTTGAATATCTCAACCGTGACGGTGCGGCGTGATTGGGTCTTTGCCAAGGCGTGGTTGTACACGGAATTGAGCCGGGTGGCGTGAAGAAAGTGACGAAGGAAATTCAAAGCACGAAGGACTGCGTGATTTGCTAAAGGCTGAATCGGTATAAAGGGTCGGCCGCTTCAACGCTTTAACGACCGAAACCATGACACCCGCACGGCTCCAGACAATCAAAGAAATCTTTCACGCGGCGTTGGATTCCGAGCTGGGCCAACTCGGCGTGTTTCTGGATAAATCATGCGGCGGTGATGAAGTTTTGCGCCATGAAGTGGAAGCGCTGCTCGCTTCGCATCAACAAGCGGGCGGTTTCATTGAAAACCCGGTCGTTGCTCTGACTGCGAGTATTGTCGAAAACGAGCAAACCGACTTTCTGATTGGTCAGAAGATCGGCCATTATAAAATTTCGAAATGGATCGGCGCGGCGGCATGGGTGCCGTCTATCTGGCTGAGCGCGCCGATCAGCAATACGAAAAGCGGGTGGCGATCAAGCTGATCAAGCGTGGGATGGACACCGATTCGGTGCTACGCCATTTCCGCAACGAGCGACAGATTCTCGCCAGTTTCGACCACCCAAATATTGCGCGACTCTTCGACGGCGGCGTCACCGAGAGCGGCCTGCCCTATTTTGTGATGGAGTACGTCGATGGTCTTCCCATCGACCGATACTGCGATAGCACATGACCTCTCAATCGATCGAGCGACTGAAGCTCTTTCGCGAAGTTTGCTCGGCGGTTTGTTACGCGCATCACCACGCCGTAATTCATCGGGACATCAAGCCGTCGAACATCCTTGTTACCAGCGACGGCACGCCAAAGTTGCTCGACTTCGGGATCGCCAAAATCTTACAGCCCGAGGGCGAGGCGGAAGCGTTGGCGACAATTACCGGCCTGCATCTTATGACGCCGGAGTACGCCAGCCCAGAACAGGTACGCGGGCAAACGGTGACAACGGCGACCGACGTCTATTCCCTGGGCGTGGTGCTGTATGAGTTGCTCGACCGGCCAAAAACCGTACCGCTTGAAAACGCGAACGCCGGAGGAGATTTCGCGCGCAATTCTCGAACAGGAACTGCAACGGCCAAGCAGTGTGGCTGCGACGCCCTCGTCATCCCCACTGAGCCAACGGCGACGAAGGCGTCGCCGCAACGAGCTACGCGGCGATCTCGACAACATCGTGCTGATGGCCCTGCGCAAAGAGCCCGAGCGACGGTACCAATCAGTCGAGCAATTCTCCGAAGACATCCGGCGACATCTGGAAGAACGGCCCGTTCTTGCGCGGAAAGATACGATGGGTTATCGCGCGGCGAAGTTTGCGCGGCGGAACAAGACAGCGCTCGCTGCAGCTGCGCTCGTCCTTTTCATTCTCGTCGGCGGTATTATCGCCACGAGCCGGGAAGCTCAAATTGCTACGACGGGAAAAGGCTCGTGCTGAGCGGCGTTTCAACGACGTGCGCAAGCTGGCGAATAACGTCTTGTTCGATTATCACGATGCGATTAAAGCTTTGCCCGGCGCGACGAAGGTGCGGGAGCGATTGGTCAAGGATGCTCTGAATTACCTCGACAGTCTTGCCGGCGAAGCGCACGGCGATCCTGCCCTGCAACGCGAGCTCGCAGCGGCTTACGAAAGAGTGGGCGACGTGCGCGGAGGAGAATCGAGCGGAAGTCTTGGCGACATGGCCGGAGCGCTGGAGAGTTATACGAAGGCGTTGAGGATTCGCGAAGCGGTAGTGGCGGCGAACCCTAATGACGCGCAGGCTCGGCGCGACCTTGCCGGCAGCCACCAGAAAATTGGCTACCGGCTGCTGGACACGGGCGAGCGTAGCACCGGCGAGGATCATCTTCAGAAAGCCCTCACACTCTACCTCGATCTCACGCGGGAGCAGCCCGCTAACGACGACCTCCAGCTGGAGCTCTCCGAGACCCGCAATCAACTTGGAACGGCGATGGAGGCGGCGTGGCGATTTCGCTGGCGAACTTGAACAGTATCGCGCAGCGCTGGCCATCTGCGAAAAGCTTGTCGCTAGCAATCCGCGAGACCAAAGGTACCGTCGTGAACTCTGGTCCAGTCAGGCGAAAACTCGGGTATGCACTGTGGTTACAAAACGACATTGCCGGCGCGATTGAGGCAAATAGCAAGGCACGCTCGTTGGGAGAAGCATTGCTCGCGGAGAACCCCTTAAACGCCGATTACCGCCGCTACCTCGTGGTGAACTACCAGCATGCGGGCGATTTTCGCAAAGAGAGCGACAAGCGCGGTGCGCTGGAGTATTTTCAGAAGGCAGCGGCACTCGATGAGGAGTTGCTCGTGGCGGATCCGGGCAATGCCTTAACCCGCAAGGATCTCGCTTATACGCACAAGAGGATAGCCGACTTCCTGGTGGAGTTAGAGGACAATTCTCAAGCTCTCCTGCACTTCAGCAAAGCGCTGGAGGATTACGAAAAGGTGGTATCAGACGCGCCGGCAGATTTAATCTCGCAGTTCCTGGTCGCGACTTGTCACGGTGGCGTGGCCCGTATGCAGGCGCGGCTTGGCGAAGTTGATTCCTCGCTCGAAGAATGTCGCAAAGCGATTGTCCGCCTCCAGGAGATTACTGGAGACACAAAACATATCGGGAGAGCTCAAGCGTACGAATATCTTGGCTATGCTTATGTCGCGCTGGCCGCGTCCCCGAAAGCATCGGCGGGCGAAAAGAGGCAACGCATGAGCGCCGCTCGCGACATGTTTCAACAAACCCAGAATATTCTCGACGATCTGCGTGGCCAGGGCAGCTTGGGCTCGAACGAGCAGTGGGCCAGGGAAATCGCCGGCGAAATCGCGAAATGCGATGCCGCTTTGACAAAATAACCACCATGCTTCAAAGACGTCCCTCCTGCTCTTGCTCGTGATCGACTAGCGCGGACTAAATAAAACCGTAGCCGCTGCAGCGCCCGGCTTGCTCAGTTCCTTCACAGCGGCCACGTGTTCATCGCGCAGCATCCACGAGTGCTCGCCGATCTAATCAATAGTTTTCTTGCGCTTAGCACGGTTCACACCGCCGAGTAAAACGAGATGCTAATTGGTGGCACAGTTGGGGCCACGCGCCGCCTTCACGAATGCCGACACCTTCTGCAAATCTTTTGTATGGCTACCGTCGCTCTTATCGGTTTTTGTCTTCGAATCGACGCCTGCTGGACGCGCCACGCGAATAGCCTCCTGGACGTTCTCGGGTCCTAATCCGCCGGCGATGATCGCTGGGATGCGCACACTTTCTATGATGCGCCGATCCAGTTCCCAGCTATGTGTCACGCCCAAGGCTCCGATCTGGCGATCGCCGGATTCGTAGCTATCGAGAAGCAGCCAATCGGCGATGCCATCGTACGAACGAGCGAGAGCAATACTGCTTTCATCAACTACCGGAATACTCCGCATCAGCGAGACTTTCGGAAACGCCGCTTTGAGTGTTCGCAACTCCGCTGGTGAGAGATGCTGTGGCGCTGCCCCGAGATGCAGAACGTCTGGTCGGAGCGCGGCGGTGAGCCGCGCAATGAGATCCACATCGTGAGAAAGCGACAATGCGGATGCTTTTGATCCGGCGGGGATCGCCGCAAAAATTTCGCGCGCCTTTTCGATTGTCTGCTCGCGAGGAAACGAGCCCTCGCCCACCAAAACACCGATGTGATCAACGCCCATTGCGCCGAGTGCATGAGCCTCTGCGGGGGTCGAGACTTCATAGATTTGGACAATCACGCCGCAAGCTGAGAATTGCGGACAAATTATCTAGCTAGCACGCATGAAGCACGAGAATTCTCGTGCATACACCGAAGCTGTTAGCTCCTAAGACTTGCCCGGCGCTCCGGGCTTGTGGTCGGCGTTCTGAATGCGACTCCGCTCAGCGCGTCCACGCTTTCCAGCGTTTGCGGATTGGCTTCGCATACTGTTCTACGTCCATTTTTTTCCACTGCTTGACGCCGTTTCGCATGACATCTTCCGATTTTTCGCGGGCCGATTTGAACAGCGGCCAGAGAAACGGCAGCGAAAGAACGCTCCAGTTGAATTTCCCAAACGGAGATTCGATCTCGATTTCGCGTTTGCGTTCGCCGGGAGCGGCGTAGCGGATGGCCAGGCCAATGGCTATTCCAAGGCCGAGCGCGCCGAGAATAGTCGGCACAGGATTTTCGCGCACGAAATCTTCGGTACGCTCTAGCGCCAGGCTTGCCTTCTCTTTCGTTTGGTCCCAGGTCTGGCTCATTTGCGTGGAAACTTCTTCTTTTGCTCGACGAAACTGCTCGCGGCTAGTGGGGCCTATGTCTTCTGCCCGTGGTTGGAATTGCTGTGCCGGAAGCGGTTCATCCCTCGTAAAATCGTTTTCGTTCGGGTTCATACAAAAGAAAATCGAAAATGACGGCCCAATTGCGTCCCTTTACCTACGAAATGTTGGTGACAGCGGGATGTAAAATAATGACGAAGCACGAATGACGAAGCACGAAGGAAGGTTAAATGATCGAAAGCTCAACGTTATCGTTCTTATCGTCATTCGGATTTCGTCATTCCTTCGTCATTTTCGAAGCGCCTCACGATAGGCGTCGTAATCGTCTTCGCTCCAAACAACGAAAATCACCTTCTGAAGCTCATCACTGATCGCGAGAAACTCGCGCGTCGCTTTGAATGCAATCTGCGCGGCTTCCTCAATCGGATAACCGTAAGCGCCGCAACTGATCGCCGGAAACGCCAGTGTGTTGATTTCATTTTCCACCGCAAGCTGTAGCGAATTGCGGTAGCAATTTGTCAGTGTTCGCGCTTCGTCATGTTTTCCGCCGCGCCAGATCGGACCGACTGTGTGAATGACAAAGCGAGCTGGCAAAAGATATCCACGCGTGATTTTAGCTTCGCCTGGACGACAACCGCCCAGTGTGCGGCATTCGGCGAGCAGTTCGGGGCCTGCGGCGCGGTGAATCGCGCCATCGACGCCGCCACCGCCGAGCAGCGTTGTGTTCGCCGCGTTCACAATGGCATCAACGTCCAGTTTAGTGATGTCGCCGCGGAGGATCTGGATTCTGCCGTCGGGATTCTTCATCGACCGATGTATTAACAATGACGAAGCTCGAATTCAGAATGACGAACGAAGCTCGAATGTTCAAATGACGAAAACGGCAACGAGCGAGCTCCGTCATTCGGATTTCGTCATTAGACATTCGACATTCGTCATTATCTAGGGCGCGAGCCGATCAATTTGCCACGATCCATCCGCCTGCCGCGTGTACCGAAACCGGTCATGCAAACGATTGGAACGGCCTTGCCAAAATTCGATTTTATCCGGCTTGAGTCGATAACCGCCCCAGTGCGGCGGCAATGGAATTGGCTTGTCGCCGTAGCGTTCAGTCATCTCCGCCATGCGCGCATCGAGCACACGCCGGCCATCAACCACCTCGCTTTGACGCGACGCCCATGCGCTCAACTGGCTTCCGACCGGGCGCGAATGAAAATACGTTTGCGACTCTTCACGCGAGGTCCTTTCTACTTTTCCGCTGATACGAATTTGCCGATCGAGCTCGATCCAGTAAAACCCAAGCGCGGCGTACGGATTGGCCTCGAGCTGTTTCCCCTTCGTGCTTTCATAATTCGTAAAGAACACGAAGCCATCTTGATCGAAGCTCTTCAGCAGAACGATTCGCACCGACGGTCTCGCGTCGCGATCCGCCGTCGCAAGACTCATCGCATTGACGTCGTGAATACCAGCCTCAATCGCGGCGGTGAACCAATTCCCAAACTGTTTAACCGGATCACGATTAAGGTCGCTCCGGCGCAGACCTTTGCCGACGTGCTCGTAACGTGAAGCCGAGGGATCGCGTGGGACTTCCACTATTTGAACAAAGGCAGGGCAACAACTCCGTGCAAGGAAATTGTCGAATGGGAATGGCCGGGCGCGCCCCAAAAGTGTAGAGGCGTTCGCTGCGGCGAACGCCCCTACAACCGCAATTCTAACGGTTCTCGGCAGCCACTCGTATTGCTGGCGTGTTCACTTTCACCTGCGCGCTTATTTTCTGTAACTGCGCAGCGAGATCCGCAACTGTCGCTTCCAATTTCTCCACCTTGCGATGTTCTTTTAGAAACTCATTGAGCAACATCGCGTTCACCTGGTCGTAGCGCACGGTGTAGGGTTTTCCTTGCTTGTCGCGCACCACCAAGTCAGGATTCACCTTTTCGACCTCTTCGGCGATGAGGCCGAACTGGGACGTGCCTGCAGGGTCGATCTCCTTCTTATATCGGAAGGTGACCGGTCGAAGTGCAAGGAGCGCTTCGCTCGCTTTATCTGTGGGTTTGATGTCGTCTTTGAAGCGTTTTGAGGACCCCTGCACGCCTAGGTAACCGTCTTTCGTCACAATAACCGGCGTGCCGATGCCCTGCATATCGTTACTAATGCCAGCGATGATGGTGAATGCCTGGGTTCCCTGCGTGCCGATACGGATTACGTTGGACTCCCCAGCATCACCTGAGTTGCCGATATCGATATTGTTACTGCCCGTCGTGAGATTTAAACCGGCGTCAAATCCCAAGGCGATGTTGTTGCTGCCAGTCGTGTTGCTACCGAGCGCTGCAACACCAATGGCAGTGTTGCTGAGCCCGGTTGTGCTGGCAACGAGCGCCACGTCACCGATGGCTGTGTTGTCAGCGCCGGTGGTGTTGTTAAAGAGAGCGAACGTACCATCAGCGGTATTGCCGTTGGCGGTGGTATTCTTAAAGAGAGCTCGATCACCGATGGCCGTGTTGTCGATGCCGGTGGTGTTGCTAAAGAGAGCGAACGCACCATTAGCCGTATTGCCGTTGGCGACGGTATTGCTTAAAAGCGCTCCAGCGCCAGTAGCTGTATTTTCGTCTGCCGTGTTGGCAAGAAGCGTTCCAGCGCCAATAGCTGTGTTGAATTGGCCGGTCGTATCGGTCCTGAGCGAAAAGAAACCGACAGCTGTATTAAAGCCGCCTGTGGTCAGGCTAAAAAGGGCATTTTGCCCCTCCGCTGTGTTGTCACCCGGATAGCCTCCGTCCGGTGGCGGACTAACCGCTCGAGCTGCTGGCGCAAGCGCAAGCCACGCGAGAATGAAGGTAACCGAGAGGAGAGGGAAACCATGCCGCAGAAGCGACCGGTCGATTGATTTTATTAAGCGTAGAGTTGTCATAGTTGTTTGGTTGTTTGGTTTGTTTGGGGGAAATTGCTCGCCTGCAAATCTTTTACGGATTATTCAGCGCCACTCGCGGCGCAGGTTTGCTCGCTTCGAGCTGTGCGCTCACCTTTTGGATTTGCGCTGCCTGTTCTTTACAGCTGGCCGCGAGAGTCTGCCATTCCCTTCTGTTGCTGGGCGACGGTGGTTCTTCGTCAAGGCCTCCACTTTCTGGTGCTCTTTGAGAAACTCGTTGAGCAACATGACATTCACCGCTTCGTAGCGAGACGGTGGAGAATGTCACCCTTGCGTCTGGGTCACCAAATCGGGGCTTGTACCTCAGGATTCACCTTCGTGACACCATTGCTCCTCCTCGGCCACGAGGCCGAACTGCGGGATACCCGTCTTATCGAGCTCGAGGCTTGTAATGGAAGGTGACCGGACGCAGGGCCAGGAGCGCCTCGCTGGCAGCGCCCATGTCCGCGATATCGGTCTTAAACCTGCGCGCAGAGAGAAACACGCCCAGTTTGCCATCGTTATCCACGTAACAGGTCGTTCCACCTGCGCCAACCGTGTCTGTACCTGCGATGCCAGCTAGAGTAGATCGCCCGCTGGTCGAATTGCAGCCGATCCGGATGGTGTTCGACTCGTCAGAGTCACCACCGCTGCCAATGTCAATGTTGCTATCGCCTGTGGTGAGTTTAACCCGCCAGCTGAAACGCCCAAGGCGATGTTGTCGCTGCCTGTGGTGTTGGTCAAGAGCGCGCCATGCACCGATGGCCGTGTTGCTCTCGCCGGTGGTGTTGCTCAAGAGCGCTTGAAAAACTGTCGCCGTATTGTCCGTCTGCCGTGTTGCTAAGAGCGTTTGCCGGTGCCGTGTTGCACGATCGTACCGGTTCTGAGCGCATTCATACCGTTGGCCGTGTTCTGGCTGCCGGTGGTGTTGTGATAAAGGGTTTGATAACCAGTGGCCGTGTTCGAGGTACCAGTGGTGTTGCTAAAGAGGCAGACAACACCGATCGCTGTATTGTCGTCGCCGGTGGTGTTTACCGCTAGCGCGCTCACGCCGTCGGCCGTGTTGTTCGCGCCTGTTGTATTGCTTAGGAGTGCATCAACACCGTTAGCCGTGTTGCTGCTGCCGGTGGTGTTGCTCTGAAGCGCTCGATCACCAACGGCAGTATCTGGAGGATCCTTCCGTGTTGCTTAAGAGCGCGAACGCTCCATTGGCGGTATTGAGGCCGCCCGTCGTGTTGCTTAAAAGCGCTCCCGTACCAGTAGCCGTATTTTCGTTTGCGGTGTTCTCAAGAAGTGTCCCGGCGCCTACGCCAGTGTTGAAGCTGCCGGTCGTGTCCCTGAACAGCGAATACCAACCAATTGCTGTGTTCCCAGAGCCGGTCGTAAGATTCTTAAGGGCGTTCTGCCCTTCCGCCGTCGTAAAGCCGGGATAGCCCCCATCGGGCGCGGGGACGACCGCTTGCCCTGCGGGCGCAAGTGCAAAGCAGGCAAACACGATGGGAATGAGAAGGAGAGCAAGCCGCGAAGGCGACCGGCTGATTGATTTTATTAAGCGTAGAGTTGTCATAGTTTGGTTTTAGTTTTCCTGATTATTACTGATCATTGTTGACCACTTATTGCGCAGGTCCGCCCATAGCGGATTCGTCCAGCGACGAATTTGCTCGGTTCAAGTCCGCCAAGGGACGGACTCGCTGTAGCGAGCTGTGAATCACCTTTTGGATTTGCGCGGCCTGCTTATCGAGACGCGCTATGAATTGCGCCACCGTCGCCTGGAAGTCTTTCCGCTGCTGAGCTACCGTTGACCTTAGCTGGCTGATGGTGGTTCCTGTTCCGCAAACTCCTAGCGGTCACCCGCGACCAGTTGCGCTGCGGGTTCGTTCGGTTGGAGCTGATCGCTTACCCGCTGGATTTTTGTGTCCTGGTCTCGGATATGCGCGGCCAGAGCCTCTATTCCTTGCTCCTGTTTTGCGACTCTGGACGTCAGCTGTGCAATCGTTGATTCCTGCTCACGCACTTTACGCTGTTCTTCAAGGAATGCCTTGTGCTCTTTGAGAAACTCGTTGAGCAACATCGCGTTAACGGCCTCGTAGCGCACGCTATTGGCTTGCCCCTCCTTGTCGCGAACGACCAGGTCGGGGTTGACCGCTTCTACGTCTTCGGCAACGAGACCGAACTGCGGTATACCTGCTGGGTCTTGCTTGTACTGGAAGGTAACCGGTTTCAGCGCGAGGATCGCGTCGCTCGCGTCAGCCATTGGCTTGATATTGTCCTTAAATCGTCTCGAGGAGGGCGTGGTGCCAAGCTTACCGTCTGAGTTAACAAATACTTGGGTTCCGTTAGAAGAAAGCTGGTTATAAATACTCGCGATGTAGCAGGCGTTACTCTCGCCAGCCACGCCTTGCATTGCGCCGATATAGACGTTGTTTGAGCCCGTTGTAGCGTGGAGCCCGGCACCCGCGCCCAACGCGACGTTAAGCCCGCCAGTGGTGTTATCTAACAATGCCCCTGTACCCATGGCTGTATTGCTGTTTCCGGTAGGTACTCGACAGGAGTGCAGAGTCGCCGTTCGCCGTGTTGCCGACGCCCACGGTGTTGTTAAACAGCGCTTGGTAACCGATGGCCGTGTTGACACCGCCAGTAGTATTGGTAAATAGTGCATTCTTGCCGTTGGCCGTGTTCTCGACGCCGGTGGTGTTATGAAATAGCGCCTGCAAACCGGTGGCGGTGTTTTCGCCGCCGGTGGTGTTGCTGGCGAGCGCGCTCAGCCCGTCGGCCGTATTGTCTCCGCCGGTGGTGTTGCTAGTCAGTGCATCAAGGCCGGTGGCCGTGTTGCTGCTGCCAGTGGTGTTGCTGTAGAGCGCGGCCTCGCCGCTGGCCGTGTTGTTTATGCCAGTGGTGTTGCTGTAGAGCGCTGCTGCACCGTCGGCCGTGTTCAGTGCGCCAGTGGTGTTGTTATAGAGCGCATCATTACCGTTGGCCGTGTTGGAGCTGGCGGTGGTGTTGCTAAAGAGAGCCTGATAACCATTGGCCGTGTTTTCGCCGCCGGTGGTATTGCTAAAGAGCGCCTGAAAACCATTGGCCGTGTTGAAGTGGCCGCCAGTGTTCATGAGCAGCGCATTCATACCGGTGGCCGTGTTCTGAAAGCCGGTGGTGTTGTGATAAAGGGTTTGATAACCGGTGGCTGTATTCGAATTACCAGTCGTGTTGTTAATGAGGGCGACAACACCGATGGCTGTATTGTCGGTGCCGATGGTGTTTGTCTGTAGCGCGCTCACGCCGATGGCCGTGTTGTTTCCACCGGTGGTGTTGCTAAGGAGGGCCGACACTCCATTGGCCGTGTTGGAGGCGCCGGTGGTGTTGTGATTGAGCGCCGATGAGCCAATGGCCGTATTGTTGCTGGCGGTGTTGTTAGAGAGCGTCGCGGAGCCAATTGCGGTATTGTAGCTGCCGGTGCTTAGGTGACGCAGCGAATTCCAGCCGTTTCCTGTGTTGAAGCCGCCCGTCGTGAGGCTAAGCAGGGCGTTCTGCCCTTCCGCGGTATTGCCGTTAGGATAGCCGCCGTCCGGGGCGGGAGTGACTGCCTGGACTCTTGGCAAAAGGCCAATGCAGATAATCCCAATTAGAATGTGAATTAGATTTTGAGCTTTCATCGATATTATAATTTTCTTTCCTTTAAGCCCGGTGGTTAATTCATCGCGACCTCAAGGCGCGATACTTCCAAGGGGGAAGAACGTTCCGGGGAGCAAACTTCCCAACTACAACAGATTCAGAATCTTTTGCGTCGGTTTTGTATGAAATCCGCCCGAAGCTGTCTAGTCAGGTATCGCCTAATTTTCGTGTAGGACATCGCCTTACATAAGATTGTCGCCCGCGCTATTTCTCTCTGCCGCTAGCGACGGTCTCAGTCCAACATGGACGCCGGCAGGAATTCGAAGTAGGCGATCCTCAGTTGGCCGCCTTCCTCGACGAGAACGATCTTGAGATTGAAATACGGATCAAAGTCCTCGCTCTTCTTTAAGTCTTCTACGGTAATCCCTTCTCTTTGCGCCACATTTTGAAGTTCCTGCGGTGAGAGTTCAGTGTGGATTTGGCCGCGCAAGCTTGCCCGACGGATGTCGGCGGGAATCCATTCAGGCATTGCTCCGATGGCAAACATGGAGTCCATCGCGCCGAATTCCTCCTTGCTGCGCCGATTCAAAACGTCGGGATCAGTGGAAAATACGTGCAGCATTTTGGGCGCACGAGGCGCCCCATGCGCGGCCTCAACATATTGCATCAGATAGGCGAATTGTTCCGCGGTAACGTTGTCGAATGCATACGATTGGTTTTGCTGAGAATCAGAGTCCTGCTCGGCAGGCTTAAACTGTTCGAGAGACATTCGTGCTCTCGCGTGGCTGGAGAGTAACGTGTAAGCGTCCGCGTATCTTCGGCTGGCGACGGCGACAAAGAACGGTTTCGCAGCCAGCAGATATTTGCGTTCATCCGGTTTGGCGTCCTTGTCTAAAAAGTCATCGTCGCTTTTTTGAACGGTGTTGTTTTGGTCCTCCTCACCTTTCTCGTCGCAACTTGTTAGCAGCACCGGCAGCAGAACTGCGGAAGCCAACAGCGTGACGTGCCAAAGCCCTGACAGTGAAATTAGGAGGCGACGTCGATCCGATTTTAGCGCGCGACGCGCGCTTTGGAGTGCGGCGGCTTGACGCCGCTTTTGCAAGAAAGCTCCGATTGGTATTCCCGCTCCGATCTTCACAGCGTCACGGAGTCGGGCGTGGTGCTGGAGTCACGCACCGCGGCCGCAGCTGTGTCTCGACTGAACCGACATCAATGCGACCACCGAACACACGGTCAAAACACGCGCCGCGTTGGTCGTGATCAGGTGGCGGAGTGAAATTCGGATCGCCTGCGTCAATAGCAGGGCTGCCCCGCAACGGCATATGCGTGAGCGTTGGTCCACCGTGATCGCGCAACGGACCAAGCAGCGGGTCGGTGTTGATCTGATCGCCTGGACCAGTCAAAAGGCCGCCGCCGTCATCACTGCTGATGTTGTAACCATGCGAGGTGACAGTGCCATCGATGTTTCCCGACGCGTTCGCGTTCAGGATTGTGTTTGCAATTTCCACTTCACCGCAGACGCCGCCGCAAGTAGCAGCCGAGTTGCCGCTCACGGTGCTGTTGACAATCATCATGCCGAAACTGCCGCTCGCGATTCCGCCGCCATAAGCCCCAGCCGAGTTGCCGCTGATCGTGCTGTTAACGATGGTCAAACCCGACTTGCCACAAGCGATACCACCGCCATAGGAAGAGGCGGAGTTACCACTGATCGTGCTGTTCATAACGGTGAGGTTCCCCGGAATTTTTCCCCCGTCTTGATACGTGTACACGCCGCCGCCGACGGAGTTGCCACTGATTGTGGTGTCGACAATCGTTACGCCGCCCGCATTGTTGTCGACGCCGGGTCCAGAGTTGTCGTTGATAATGCTATCGGCGATTGTTAAAGAAGCGATGCCAAGAATGTGGTCATCTGGGCCGCCTGAAACGCCATAGTTGAAGACGCCGCCGGATTGATTGCTGCTAACGATGCAATTACTGACGCTTGCTTCGCCGTAATAATTATAAATCCCGGATGAGTTCCCGCTAACGACGCAATTGCTGACGGTCAACACCGATGGGACCCCATCGTTAAACAGCCCGATGTCGGAATTACCGCTGACAGCGCAGTTACTAACAGTTAACGTTCCGTGCTCGTTCAAAATCCCAGCCTGGCCATTCCTGATTGTCAGGCCGGAAATCGTAGCGGTTTTGTCGGGAAAAATCCCGAACACAAGTAACGTCTGGTTGCCATCAATTGAGAGTTGATCCTTGCCAGGACCTGAAATCGTCAGACTCTTGTTGACCGGGAGTCCGCCGCTGGTCAGGGCGATAGTTCCAGTCACCGCAAACGTAATCGTGTCACCGTCATTTGCGATCCTGAGCGCCTGACGTAACGAGCCCGGCCGCTGTCATTTGTGTTTGTTACTGTTATAGTGCTCGCACGTGCGGGCATTATGGTTGCGCAAAACAGCACAACAGAAACTAAAAGGAACCGAAGTTTGCTGTAGCGTGCGCTGTCCTCAGCGCAGCCACACCGCGCGCGTTCGATGAACTCCGCTGAGACAGCGGACTCTACAACACGCTGTGCGATACGCTTGCTCCCGAACACACCTGAATTTTACGAAATCTTCGGTGCTGAGTCGAGCAAAAAGCAAAGCGCTAGTTGCTCATGCTTTCTACGACAATTCTTTGCTCGGCGAACTTCTCGCGACTGAGGGCGCGCACGCTCCACTCGCCTGCAGCGAGTTGCCAGAAGAATCCGCCGTCGTTCTGTGGCGCGACTGGCGCGCCGTTCACAAACCATTCCACGTTGCCGCCGGACGCTGCAGTGAGTTCGACCGTCTGCTGTGACGCGGCCAGCACAGGATCGATCTGATAACGCGCGTTCGGCGGTGGACTGGTGATGTGAAAATCGGATTGCACGTGGGCGCCGATCGTATTGTCACGGGTCGCGCACCAGCGCGCGTACGCATCAGGCAAAATCAACTTCCCATCGTTTGCGAAGTAATGCGCCGAGTCTTCGTTCGGTTCCGTTCCGGCAAGGAAAAGCTCCGGCATCGTTGCGTTACTAAAACGGGAGCGAACGAAACCTGTCGTTTTGCAAATCTCTCGCCGGACCAGTTTATCGTTTTCCGTCGCAGCGCTGGCAGTCAGCAGTATAAGAACGGCGATAGCGAACGTTCTCAACCTAGCGCGCGATCCTGGCCATCGCGACGCGAAGGTTCAAGTATTTTCGGGAGGCGTCAGCGCCTTGCCAGTGCGCAGGAAGATCTTGCCGCTGGGACAGAGCTTGAATACTTCGCACCGGCTGCAGTCCGGCTTGCGCGCGTAGCAACGGCGGCGCCCGTGCCAGATGAGCCAGTGACTCCAGTCTGTCCAATGCTCGCGCGGCACGAGCTTGATCAAATCGAGCTCAATCTTTACGGGGTCCCTTTGTTTCGTTAGGCCAAGCCGCTGCGACAACCGGATTACGTGCGTGTCGACCACGATGCCTTCATCTATATGAAAAGCGTTGCCCAGCACCACGTTCGCAGTTTTGCGGCCCACGCCCGGCAACGCGCACAATTCCGCCATTGTTTTGGGCACTTTTCCGCCGTGTTTCTCGACGATTTCGCGCGTCGCGCCACGAATGCTTTTGGTTTTGTTGCGATAGAAGCCCGTGGATTTGATCGCGTTTTCCAGCTCGGAAACCGGTGCATCCACATAATTTTTCGCTGTGCGGTATTTCCGAAACAGAGCGGGCGTGACCATGTTAACGCGTTTGTCTGTGGATTGCGCTGAAAGAATCGTCGCTACGAGCAGCTGGAGCGGATTTCGAAAATCCAGCTCGCAACGCGCGTGTGGATAAACTTTTGGCCACGCTTTCAGAAGCTGCGCTACACGTTCCCGAGCGGTCATTCGGCGATTATTCTCAAAGGCGGCTATAGATTTCAATCCGCATTTGAAATCAACGTCGCGGAATACTCACCTTTATCGAGCTGTGAGAAGCGGATCGGATTTATTCTGGCGTGGGCGAGGGAGACGGTGAGTCGGGCTGCGTATCAGATGACTCTGCGTTGGGAGATCCGATCGCGCTCATCTTCTTTCTTCGTTCCTCGTCGAGACTACGCAATCGCTCGGCCCGGTCTGCTGTTGCCGTGCCTTTTTGAGCTGTTCGAGCATCCAATAATGAGCGGTCACGAACGAGGGCCTGAAATTCGGGAGGAAGCTGTTGTATTCTCCTTTCTCTTTCGGCTTTTGCCTGCTCGGGATCGGACGTCTGGCCCTGAAGCGCAGCTTCCCGCTCTTTTGCAAGCTTTGCAGAGTCCACCTGCGGAGGGTTGGGAATCAGCGCACGAAGCTCCGGAGGCAGCTGTTGTAATTTCTTTTCCCGCTCCGCTTCCACCTCCGCGGGATTGCGAGCCTGCTGCCGCGACTGAATGACACCGCTGTTCGCTACGGCTTTTTCCTTTTCGCCTAATGCTTTCTCTCTTTCATCAAGCGCCTTCTCGCGTGTGTCCAGTTCTGCTTTCCGTTGAGCAAGTTGCGCTTCAGGTGCCGAATCTTGTTTTTGACAGGCGCAAATGATCGCAAAACAGATGAGGGTCGAAAGGAGAACCAATTCTTTTCATATTAGGAGGAAACTATAATTCCGTAGTTGTGATGAACAACAGCTAAGGTTTGTTCGCGACAACTTTCGCCGCTGGCTTAGTCATCTCGAGTTGCGCGCTCACTTTTTCGATTTGAGCGGCCTGTTGTTTGAGCTGGCCATGAGAACCTCCATTCCCTTCTGTTGCTGCGCGACGGTGGTTTCCAAGTCCTGCACTTTCTTGTGCTCCTTGAGGAACTCATTGGAACATCGAGTTGATCTGCTCGTAGTGGACGGCTGACGTCACCATCCCTGCCATGCGTGACGAGCTTGGGCTGCATCTTCGGTATAGACCGAATAAAAGAAAAGCCGCCACTTCATGAAAAGTGGCGGCTTTGTAGAGGAGAACCCTGACTAGCTGTTACTCATTATTTGCGGTTAGTTGCGGGGCTGGCTTGTTTACCTCGAGTTGCGCGCTCACTTTTTGAACCTGTGCGGTCAGAGCTTCCATTCCCTTCTGTTGCTTCGCGACCGTTGACTTCAACTCCGCAATCGTCGCTTCCTGTGCCTCGAGCTTTTGGTGCGCTTTGAGGAACTCGTTGAGCAACATCGCGTTCACTGCCTCATAGCGTACTGTGTAGATCTGGCCATCCTGGTGTGCCACCAGATTGGGGTTCACTTTAGCCACGTCTTCGGCAATCAACCCAAATTCAGGCCGGTTGGTGTTGTCACTCTTGTAGTGGAAGGTCACCGGTTTAAGCGCAAGGACCGCTTCGCTGGTTTTGTCCATCGGTTTGATGTCCTTCTTATATCGACCTGAAGAACTTTGAGTGCCGAGCTGCCCGGCGGAGTCAATCACGACCGGCAACGCGTCGTTATTCACCGTTTGCACGCCACGAATATTGCCGATCTGGCAGGTACCGCTGACGTTTATGCCTGAACCACCGATACAGATTGTGTTACTGGCAGTCGTTACGAAGAGGCCGGCGATGTCGCCAATAATCGTATTGAATTGACCAGTGGTGATGGCACCACCTGCAATTCCACCGATGGCGGTGTTGAATCCACCGGTAGTGCAGGCCGAGAGAGCAGCAACGCCAACAGCCGTATTTTCGTCACCGGTTGAGTTGTTAAGCATGGCGGTCCGTCCAACGGCCGTATTGCTGGCCCCGCCGACGTTGAGTAGCAAGGCGGCCGTGCCAACGGCGGTGTTGCTGTCGTCGGTACTGTTCAAGGCCAGCGCGCCGGCGCCAAGGCCGGTATTGAAGCTGCCCGTGGTGTCGCTCGATAACGAGCGCCAACCAACTGCAGTGTTAGCGGTGCCGGTGGTAATGCTAAAAAGAGCATGGTTGCCGTCGGCGGTGTTTAACCCGGGTAAGGGAACTTGTGGACCCGCTTGCGCTTTTACCAAAAGGGGGAAGCAGACCAGCCCGGAGAGGATTGCTGCGAATATGACATTTCGATTTTTCATTGATTTGGTTTGTTCTTTCATTTTTTTGGCCTTCTCTGATTTCCCGGTCCGCGCAGCCCGGCACTCGCAGGGGGGAAGCGGCACTGTCCTAATCATGTCTGGCCATTTACTGACTTCCGTCTCAAAGCATTTTTCCAAAAACGCTACTGATGTGTCAACAAAAATGTCAGGCGAAGTCCTACATGAAAACGAAGTTCTGCCTGCCCAGATAAATTCGTACGGGTTTCGTAAGGCTTCATGTCATGATGGGAGCGGCCGTCGCAAAAATCTTTTCTCCCTTCCCTGATTCGCCTAGCTTCCTGTCGTGCAAACCATGAAGGCTGTTGTCAAAGCCAAAGCCGAACCCGGTCTATGGCTCGAGGACGTGCCGGTTCCAGAAGTTGGCGGCGGCGACGTTCTGATCCGGGTATTGAAGGCGTCGATCTGCGGTACCGACGTGCACATCTACAACTGGGATGACTGGGCGCAGAAAACCATTCCAGTGCCGATGACTATTGGTCACGAGTTTGCCGGTGTCGTTGATGCTGTCGGTGATCACGTGAAAGGATTTGCGCGCGGCGATCTCGTGGTCGGCGAAGGACACATCACCTGTGGACACTGCCGCAATTGCCTCGCGGGACGCCGACATCTTTGTCCAAATACGCTTGGCGTCGGCGTCAATCGTCCCGGCGCGTGGGCAGAATTTGTGGCGATCCCTCAGGACAATTGCTGGCACGCCGATCCATCGATTCCGCTGGATGTGCTTTCCTGTTTCGACCCGTTAGGTAACGCGGTGCACACCGCACTCTCGTTCGATCTCGTCGGAGAAGACGTGCTCATCACTGGCGCGGGCCCGATCGGTTGCATGGCGATTCCGATTTGCAAACGCGCCGGCGCGCGTCACGTGGTTGTGACCGATGTAAATCCGTACCGTTTAAATCTTGCGCACACAATGGGCGCGGATCTCGCGCTCGATGTGCGCACCGAAAAAGTTGCCGACGCGATGCGGAAGCTTGGGATGAGGGAAGGCTTCGATATCGCGCTCGAAATGTCCGGCAACCCAAAAGCGTTCGCTGACATTTTGCCTAACATGTTTCACGGCGGCAAAATCGCCTTGTTAGGCATCATGCCCGGCAGCGCAGCCATCGATTGGAACACCGTCGTGTTCAGCGCGCTCACCATCAAAGGCGTTTACGGTCGCGAAATGTACGAAACCTGGTACAAGATGACGGCCATGATCCAGAGCGGTCTCGATATTTCTCCCGTCATCACCCACCGCTTTCCGTACACGGAGTTCAAGGACGCGATCGAACTGATGAAATCGGGTAACTCCGGCAAGATTGTGCTCAACTGGAGCGAATTGTCGTCCTGAGCGAAGTCGAAGGGTCCCTCGATAATGCCCCAGCGGGTAGAACAGTCGAACGGTTGCGTGAACTTTCCATTTCCGCCGATTGTCTCCTGAGAAAAGTAACTGAATGAGCACACGAATTGATGAGATCGTTGGAGGTATTTACAGGATTTCAACCTGGCAGCCGCAGTACGGGATCACATTCAATCAATTTCTGATCGCTGATGACCGACCGGCGTTGATTCACACGGGCATGCGCGATTTGCACGGGACAATTCGCGACTCCATTCGCGAGGTGCTTGATCCGGCGAAGCTGGCGTACGTCGTTTTGTTGCATTGGGAAGGCGACGAAAATGGCGGGATGGATCAATTCATGAAAGAAGCGCCGAAATCGGAGTTGATCGGGTCAATCCTGTCAATTCAGCTCAATGCGATCGGCTTTGGGCTTGCTGAACGGGCACGCGGTTTTCGCGATGGAGAGACGCTCGATTTGGGAACGCACAAGTTGCGTTTTCTGGAAACACCGCACGTGCATCATTGGGATTCCATGATGGTGGTCGATGAAACATCGCGCAGTCTGTTTCCATCGGATTTGTTTATTCAACCCGCCGATCAGCCCCCCGTAGTTACAGAGAATTTGTCGATGCCAATGCTCGATTTATATCGCGCGGCTGGAATTTTCGCGCATGAACTACCGATTCGACAGGTTATCGATCGGCTGGAGAAGATGAATCTCTCATGGGTTCACCCGATGCACGGAGGCTCGTTTGAGCAAGACGCTTTTCCCAATTACGCGAGAGCGTTGCGCGAAAACGAATTCGCTTATCGCGGAATGTTACTGGGTCGCGAAATCGCGCAAGTCGCCCCGATGTAAACCTTCACCGCAGAGACGCGGCTTCTTTGTGCCGACCTTCGAGCTCAAGCACCATCCGTTTGATGTGCCTGTAATCCTGGTGGCGGCGTAGGAATTTTAGACTCCCTTCCGGATCGCCCCATTTTAGAACTTCAATCGTCTCCGCACGCGCGCCCCAGCTATTCATTTCACGCTGGTTCGCCATGTAAAGATCGATGGTGTTGCGTCCTGACAGCGCCCAACCGTAGTCTTCCACGCGATAGTTTTGTCCGGTCGAGAGTAGACGAAAGACGGTGCCGGCCGGCCAGCGCGACCAATCGGCCGCTGCGCTGCCGATCTGCGGCGGGCCGGAGACAACTACAGCGCGTTTGGTGACGCGAGTTGCTCTCGGGGCACGTTTCGGACCGGGTGTGACGGTTTCGGGTTCATCCATTGAGAACCGTTGCAGCCGCGGGGAGTATGAGGTGCTCTCATTCACCGGGATCGCGCGCGGCACTTCGTACGCCAGCGTTGCACGCGTTACAACTTCAGCTCGGTGAATCGCCGGACCTGCAGCGTGCAATTCTCCACCGAGGGCGTTGTGGTTACTGTACTGGAGATGGTCAGATTCAGTATGCGTGTACGCAGTCGTGCGCACCTGCTGAAAATTCGTTTTCGCCAGCGGCGGCTCGTAAGCCGGCAATGCGTGGTGTGTGGTGCCGCAGCCCGTAAGGAGAATAAGGGCGATGAAAACCGCCAGCAGGATTAAGGCAAGGTTACGACGCTCAGCGTAGGTCAAGGCGTATCACCGAGCGAGTTATTAACAGTTATTCACAATTTGGCAAGAGGGAATTCCGAAGGCTTTCGTGCCGGACCCGATTCGCATGGAATTGAGAATGCCGGTTTGATCTTCGTGCTTCGTCATTCCTTCGGAATTCGACATTCGTGCTTCGTCATTTTATTTATCGCTCACATATGGTCGCTGATTTCGCAAAACAACTTTCTCAGACGCTCGAAGAAATTAAATCGCAAGGCCTGTTTAAAACCGAGCGGGTCATCACCAGTCCCCAGGATGCCCACATCGCGATTACCGGCGGCAAACGCGTGCTAAACATGTGCGCGAACAATTATCTTGGCCTGGCCGATCATCCCGCGCTGATTGCCGCGGCAAAAGAAGCGCTCGAGACGCATGGTTTCGGTATGGCCAGTGTCCGGTTCATCTGCGGCACACAGGACATTCACAAGGAACTGGAAGCCGCGCTCACGAAATTTCTCGGGACAGAAGGAACGATCCTTTATCCCTCATGTTTCGACGCCAACGGCGGATTATTCGAAACGCTGCTCACCGAGAAAGACGCGGTGATCAGCGATGAATTGAATCACGCCAGCATCATCGACGGCATCCGCCTCTGCAAAGCGCAACGGTTTCGCTATAAACACAACGATATGGCAGATCTGGAGGCGCAACTCCGCGCCGCGCAAGATGCGCGCTTCAGATTGGTTGCGACCGACGGTTGTTTCTCGATGGACGGCACAATCGCGAATCTATCGGCCATTTGCGATCTCGCCGAAAAATACAACGCATTGACGATGATCGACGACGCGCACGCTACCGGTTTTCTTGGCAAAACCGGACGCGGCACGCACGAATATCGCGGAGTGATGGGCAGGATCGATATCATCACCGGGACGCTTGGGAAGGCTCTCGGCGGTGCCAGCGGTGGCTTCACCAGCGGGCGAAAGGAAATTGTCGATCTTCTGCGGCAACGGTCACGGCCTTATCTATTTTCCAACACAATCGCGCCACCAGTTGTTGCTGCTTCCCTGAAAGCGCTTGAGCTTCTCACCGCGTCGACCGAACTGCGCGACAAGCTTGAAGAAAACACAAAGTTCTTCCGCGCTGGGCTGACCGAACGCGGTCTGACCATCAAGCCCGGCGTGCATCCGATCGTCCCCATCATGATTGGCGACGCCGCAAAGTCACAAAAGTTCGCTGCGCGCATGTTGGAGAAAGGCGTTTACGTGATCGGCTTTTTCTATCCGGTCGTGCCGCACGGTACCGCACGCGTCCGCACGCAGGTATCCGCCGCGCATTCGCGCGAAGACTTGGAATTCGCGGTGAATGCATTCGGCGAAGTGAACAAGGAATTAGAGGGAAGCTAAATCGGTAAGCGACGCGTCGCGTCTCTGGGTAGCGCATGCGTCTCGCGTGCTGGTTTCGGCGTCGCGCCGAAACAATCTTTTCTCTGGTCGCGGTCGCACCTGTGTTTACGAAACGCCAAGGAACGAGTTCGCGATCGCGAGGACGCGCTCGCCAGCACGCGGGACGCATGCGCTACCCATCTTCTGCACTGGCGCTTGGCAGCACGTATAGCAGATTAGGAGGTGCACAAGCTTGTCGCGAGCCAGGTGGATTGGACTGCTCTTCGCGAGGATTTCCCGATCCTGCGTCAGCAGGTACGGGGGCATGAGCTAATCTACTTTGATAGCGCTGCGACTTCGCAAAAACCGCGCGCTGTCGTTGAGGCGTTGCGGAATTATTACGAACACGACAACGCAAATGTTCATCGCGGATTGCACACGCTAAGCGGGCGCGCGACCGACGCGTATGAACACGCGCGGCAGCGTGTGGCGGAGTACATCGGCGCGACGAGTCCTGACGAAATCATTTTCACACGCGGTACGACAGAGAGCATCAATCTAGTGGCGCAAGCGTGGGGCGGAAAATTTCTCCGCGAAGGCGACGTGATTCTTCTGACCGTGATGGAGCATCACAGCAACCTCGTGCCATGGCAGTTACTGGCGGAACGCAAAGGCGCAATTCTTCGATTTCTGCCGGTGCGCGACGACGGAACTCTTGATCTTGACCAGCTTTCTTCCTTGCTAACACCAGAAGTGAAACTCTTTCGCTTTCACACACATCTCAAATTCGCTCGGCACAATCAATCCAGTCGCCGAGCTTTGCGCCAAAGCTCGCGCCGTGGGCGCGCTGACGTTAGTCGACGCGGCCCAGAGCATCGGCCACATGCCGCTCGATGTGCAGGAGTTGGGTTGCGATTTCCTTGCGTTCTCCGGACACAAAATGTGTGCACCGACTGGCATCGGCGTGCTTTATGGACGCGCGGAGCTTTTGGATTCCATGCCGCCGTGGCAGGGCGGAGGCGAAATGATCGTAAGCGTCACGCTCGAAAAGAGCACATTCAAGAAACCGCCTCACCGGTTCGAAGCTGGCACGCCCAACATTGCTGGCGCGATCGGACTCGCGGCAGCAATTGATTACATCGAGCAAATTGGACGGCCGGCAATTCTTGAGCACGACTCGCAGCTTGCGCATTATGCGGGTGACCGCCTGACCGAATTACCGGGGACGCGCGTCTTTGGTCCAAAGGAAGAACGGGGCGCGCTTGTTGGGTTTGTCATGGACGCTGTGCATCCGCACGATTTGACCACGTTTGCGGATCAGTATGGGTTGGCTATGCGCGGAGGGCATCATTGCAACCAGCCATTGATGCGTCGCTTTCAAGTATCGGGCACGACGCGTGCGAGTTTTTATTTCTACAACACGATGGAGGAGATCGATCGGATGATTCAGATCCTCCAACGCGCGGTGCGTTTCTTTTCTCCCAAGGAGGGGCGGTCTCCAGTCCGCCCTCTGTCATGAGCACGGAAATCGAAGAGCTTTACCAGGAGGTGATCCTCGATCATTCGCGGCGGCCGCGAAATTTTGGCGAGCTGCCCGACGCTGCCGTGCTGGTGCATGGTGATAATCCAGCGTGCGGGGACGAAATTCATCTAGCCGTAAAATTCGATGCGAACGGCGGCTTGGAAGACATCAAATTCAGCGGACACGGTTGCGCCATCAGCCAGGCTTCGGCGTCACTGATGACAATGAAATTGAAGGGCAAAAGCCGGACAGAAGTCATGGAGATGCTTCGAGCATTTCACGATCTCGTGACAGCCGACACGAACGACGCGCCGAAAGCGCTCGGCGATCTGCGCGTGATGCAGGGCGTTCGAAAATTCCCGCAGCGGGTGAAGTGCGCGATGCTGGCTTGGCGTGCGGTGCAGCAGGCTTTCGAGCAAGGCTCCGGTGAATCAACGGTCTCAACGGAACCCGCCTAATCGCGCGCTCGAACGTCCAAGCGTGGACGGCATCCACATTCGGAACGCCACCTTGGACGATTCCGCGGCGATTGCTGAAATTTACAATCAAGGCATCGAGGACCGCGTCGCTACTTTCGAAACGGCGCTCCGATCTGCGGAAGATCAGCGTGCCTGGCTTCAAGCCAACGCAGGTCATTATCCCGCCGTTGTTGCGCAAATCGATAGCGAAATCATCGGCTGGGCCGGCGCTGGACCGTACCGCGACCGGGAATGTTATCGGGGCATCGGCGAATTTTCGATGTACGTCCATCGCGATTGGAGAGGTCGAGGCGTGGGTGATCTGCTAGTCGCCGCTCTCATCAATGAAGCCGAACGCCTGGGCTTGTGGAAACTGCTATCGCGCATTTTTCCGTTCAACGAGGCCAGTCGCGCGCTCTGCCGAAAACACGGCTTTCGCGAGGTCGGTGTGTATGAGAAACATGCGCGGCTCGATGGTCGTTGGCTCGACGTCGTGATCGTCGAGCGGCTGATCTCGGCGAACGTGAAAGGCGTCAGTTTGTGACGCCTGAAGACTCCGCTATTCGTGCAGTGCGATGCTCGCGCCTACCCAGGTCTTGTCGATGTTAAAATCGACGCCCATCATTTTGCCCTGACTCATCCGGACTAGATTGTTCACGAGCGTAGGATCGCGATCCTGATCCGGCCATACAAACATCATCCGGATCTCCGCCTTCGATTTGTGACCGTCGATCGTCGGCACAAACGCGGCGTACTCGACTTTCCTCTGCAAAATCCATTCGTGCGGATTTTGCAACGCAGCGATTTTTTCCCGCGTCGGCGCCATATCCACACCATGGCCGGCGAATGAATAAAGCGGTTTCAACACGTAATCTTCGACCTTTTCGTCGGATGGAAATTCATCAACGAAAAACGTCGGCGATGTGTGTTCGGTTTTGAGAAATGGCAGGGAATGCTTGCTGATCCGGAAATACCAGTTCGGATGACCGACCCACGTGACATCGAGATCATCCTGCAAACGAAACTGTAAATTCAGATCGTGTCGTTGACTCAGTTCATCGAAGATGACGCGATTATAAATTCGTTCGATCCGCACCTCACGCCCGTCGCGATCGTAGAATAATTGCCGGCCGCGCTTCTTGATTTTGGTCACGCAAACCGGTCGAACGCCGAGGAACGTTTCGGTAGCGGCAAAATCGACGCGCGTTTTTTGTTTTTCCGGCTGGATCTCGAGCAACACCACACTCTCTAGCGGTGAATCTGCAATGATGGTGCGCCGCAGAAATTCGAGATACGCGTCATCTTTGATTCCACCAAATGAGGAGGTCCAATTGCGCGGAATGACCGGGTACGCTTTGCGAAAGCAATTCAACAGCACCAACTGAAACCCGAACAAGCTGGGGAATGCCTGTAATTCGATTAAACGGGGGACCAACCGATCGCCTTCGGCACAAATTGCGAAATCGACGACATGAAAATTTGGGTGCGCTGATTCGTTAGGCACTTCCAAGTCCTTCGGAACCGCTGCCGCCGAATGTCTGACAAATTCCGGCGCGCGCGTCGCGGTTATAATTTCATTCGCGGCGCGCGTGACTTCATCCGTGAACTCGCGCGTCAGGAAAATCGGTGTCTCGGAAATCCGGAAATCCGCCGGCCATTTCTCGGTTTCATTCACGCAGCGCACCAGCGCGTCGTATTTGTCCGGCGTAAAGCGGCGTTGAAAGCGGCGCGAAGTTTCGGATCCATTGCTTTACCCGCAGCGCGCTATTCGCCGTTGGTGTGAGTCAATGACGCTGTTGATATGGATGGGCGAGGATTGCCGTGGCCCCTCGTCAGTAAACACGACCAGCGATTACCGCGTGGGGAGATCGTCGCGTGATCGACGGTCGGAACTGAGTACCGTGTCCGTCTGAAGTGCGGATCACGAACGGTACGAATGGAACCGCTCAAGACGCTCGCGAACATCAGCAATCATTGCGTATATCAAAAACTTCGCCTCGCATCACCTGTTGGCCGTTGAACCAGATGTCGAAATCCCGGCCAACGCAGTCGATATGCGTTTTGGAAGCCCAGTTCGCGCCGGTGTGCTCGGCGTAGGGATGACCAAACGCGATATGGACTCCGGGAATCTTTTCATCCTGCAAAATGTGTCCGATGATGTGCGTGCAGGCGATATTAGTGCCGATGGCAAATTCGCCGACGCGGTCGCTGTTTTCGTCAGTGTTCGTATAAGCACGAAATTCGTCGCGTAAATCCTTGTTTTCCGAACGAAGCGCTCGAATACGATTATTTTCGACCTCAATCGTGAGTGGATTTGACTGCAGATCACCAAACCGTTCGCACAAGTAATCACCGACCACACCGTCCACCACAAACACGCCGTTGGTGTTCATCGGCGTGGTAAAAATTTCGCCGCCGGGCAAATTACCCCATTTGTCACGTGCAATGATGCCGCTGGTTTTCAGCCACTTGAGTTTCGGCGAAAGCTCCGCCACGAACTCGGTGCCGTGAGGCGTTTTGCAGGTGATGCGATCGACCTGACGCGCGTGTTCGACCAAACGCTGACTTAGCTCGTCGACTGCGCAAAAGTCGGCGCGCATGCCTTCGAGCATAATCTGACGATTGATGTTCACCATGTGCGCATGCCGGATGTGGTGATGATTTACGACAGAGGTCATTTCCGTTCGGGAGCCCAGTTCACGCGGCTGCGTCTGCGCGGCAAAGATGGAAACCTGTGACAACGCGAGATCATCGAGAATGATTTCTGGCATGTACTTGAGCGGCCGCTGCGCATGGTGCTCGAGCACAAAGAGGCTGTAATCGGAACCGACGCGCTCGACCTCTTTTTGCAGTGCCGCGGCAATCTGCCGCGTGGCAGTGTCGGTGATAATGGTGATCCGCTCCTCCGGCTTCAATCGAAGACATACCTCGACCGCGTTGCGAGCGCCCGGGACCAATTCCGGGTCAATTGGATGGAGATAAGCGCGATCGGGCATAACTGAAAGTTGAGAGAATTACTCGGAAACTGATCGCAGGCAAACGTTGCGCTCCACTAGTTGGCGTGATTCTCGAGAAAGTCCCGTTATTCGCTAGCTTCCCTGGCAGAAATGTCCAAACCTTCGTAAGTTTCCCTCACGATGTGATCGACCACCGCCTTCATGTCCTGCGTGCGTTCCCACACCATCAGTTGTCGATCCGCGCCGGTGCCTTCGCGCATGATCCGCTCGATGTGCTCGATCTCGCGCTCGTTGCCGAGCTCCTCCACTTCTTTGGCGACAAACTCGAGCATCTCATCGAGCAACTCGCGCTCGTCCATTTCGCATTTGCGGCCGAAATCGATCAGCTTGCCGTCAAGTCCGTAGCGCGCGGCTCGCCAGCGGTTTTCGTCGATCAAACGCCGTGGATAGCTTCGAAACGTCACGTTCTGCGTGCGCAGCTTGTGCAGCTTGACCACGATTGCCTGCATAAGCGCAGCCAGCGCGATCGTGTCGTCCACGCGCGATTGCGCATCGCAGATGCGAAATTCGATGGTGTCGAAAAACGGATGCAGCCGGATGTCCCACCAAATCTTCTTCGCATTGTCAATGCAGCCGGTGGAAACCAATAGTTTCAAGTAATCGTCGTATTCGGAAAGGCTTTCGAAAGCATCGGGAATTCCAGTGCGCGGAAAGCGCTCGAAGATCATCTGGCGATACGCCTTTCAGCCCGGTGTTTTGGCCAAGCCAGAAGGGCGAGTTCACCGAAAGCGCGTAGATGTGCGGCAGGAAATAACGCGCCTGATTCATGATGTCGATCGCCTCTTCGCGATCCGGAATTCCGACGTGAACATGCAACCCGAAGATAAGATTCACGCGTGCGATTTGTTGCATGTCTTTGACGATCGTCGCGTAGCGTTCGTGATCGGTGATCAATTGGTCCATCCAATGTGAAAACGGATGTGTGCCGGCTGAAGCGATTTTGAAGCCGTCGCTTCGCCGCGAGCCTGGCCAACTGGCTGCGAAGCTGCAACAACCTGCTGCCGTGCGATCTCTGGCGTCGCTGCAAATCTTCGGTGCCGAGTTCGACAACTGATTGATGCATCTCCGGCTTTTACGTGCTCCTTCAAAACCATTTTGCCGTCGGCAAGGATCTGCTGGATGTGTGAGCGCAACTCGCGGGTCTCCGGATCGATGATTTGAAATTCTTCCTCGATACCGAGAGTGAAAATGTGATCTTTTTTGGGGGCTGGCCGGCGGGTCTTTGCATTGTTGGTGGGTGACTTTTTCCGGGAGCACGCGCTGGTTTGGACTGATCGCAGTCAGTGCAGTTTTCATGCTGGAATGTTGTTGCCTCTCCCACCGGTCTGCTTTGCAGAGTTTGCGATTTGTCGACTGTTTCTTGCTCGCCACGCGACCCGCGTCCGCGCAAAACGCGGGTTCTCAGGCTGAGTCCACTGCAGCAAGAAATGCACACGATTCAACAATTGATGCCGAGCCAGCTGTTCTTTGGCGATGAGAATCAATGCAAATGAAAGCTCAAGTTATGGAACCTGAAACGGCGGTCGACTTGATCCCGCAAATTTTGCATCCCAAAAAAATTCTGGTACCAATCGATTTTTCGGCCACATCGAAAAAAGCGTTTCATTACGCGTTGCGATTTGCCGAGCAGTTCGGCTGCGAAATCATTCTGCTGCACGTGATCGAACCAGTGACGGTCATCGCGGGCGCGCCGCCTGCCGTCGACATTTTTGCGGACCTGGAGGACGACATGATTGCAGCGAAAGCAGAATTGGCGTGCCTGGCAGCAAGCTCGCGTAATCGTCTCAAGGTCCGTTGACGTCAGCGGTGCGCAGTAGGGCACGCGCCGAACGAGATCACCAAAGCCGCCAAGGAGTCTGGACGTCGATCTGATCATGATCGCGAGTCACGGCTACACCAGTTGGCGTCATCTGTGCATTGGCAGCACGGCTGAGCGCGTGGTGCGAGCGGCGCCGTGTTCAGTCTTTGTCGTGCGCGAAAAGGAGCACGACTTTGTCTAAGGAGAACCAGAATGAAAGCAGAAATTGAAATTGAACCCGCGATTGAACCAATGAGAACACGAGTGGCTTTGCATCCGTTCCTAGCCGGAATGAATCGTTCGCAGCTCGCATTGCTTACAGATTGCGCGATGGCTGTTCACTTCGAAAAAGGGCAGATAATTTTCCGCGAAGACGAAATGGCCAACCGATTTTATTTAATCGAAACCGGAAAAATAGTTCTCGAATCGAGCGAGCGACTCGGCAACCCAGTGATAATCGACACGATCGGCCGCGGTGATTTGTTGGGTTGGTCGTGGATGTTTCCGCCATACACATGGCGTTTGACGGCACGCGCTGTCGAGCCGACGTCAGCGATTTTCTTCTACGGAACAATTTTGCGCGAATATTGTGAACGCGATTGTTCGCTCGGGTACGAGTTGTTCAAACGCATGGCCCCGGTCATGATCAAACGAATGCAAGCGGCGCGCCGCAAAATGCTGGGGATTCAATCGGGAGTGGAAGTTCTGAAGCCATCGCCAGTGGTGGATTTATCGGAATACGACTAACCATTCGACGCCATTCTGCCAGACGTACGGAACGGAATCGGCTTGGTACGAGGGCAACCGCAATGTTATTGTGGTGGCAGCCTTTATGGCCGATACGGCAGCAGTTCCAGATTCAAGCAAGCAGTTGATCGATATGCTGCGCCGGTCCCGATTATTTCGAGATTACGAGCGCGTTTTTAGCGAAGCGACCGGGCTGGCTCTCGCGATCAGGCCTTTGGAATTTTGGCAACTGGCACATCACGGCAAAAAACACGAAAACCCGTTCTGCGCGTTGCTAGCTGAAAATCCAGCCACACTTGCGGTTTGTTTGCGGGCGCATCAGGACATGATCGACCACACTGGAGTGCTGCCGCACACCGTTACGTGTCCATTCGGTTTAACCGAGACCGCGGTGCCAATCAAGCTGGGCGAGCAGATCGTTGGTTACCTCCGCATCGGGCAGGTGCTGCGACATATGCCGGCGAAGATCGAATACGACCAAGGTCAGCCGCGAGCTCGAGCGATGCGGCGTCCGATTCACCGGTGAAATTCGCAAAGCCTGGGAGAAAAATCCGCTGCTCCCACCTGAAAAATACAATGCGATTGTGCGGCTGCTCGCATTTTTTGCCGATCAGCTTTCAGCGTTGAGCAATCAGTTGATCACGGAGAAAAGCAATGCCGAGCCGCCCGCTTGTGCTGAAGGCGCGTGATTACATCGACAAGCATAAAAACGAAGAATTGTCTCTGGCCGATGTGGCAAAGGCTGCGGGCGCGAGCGTTTTCCATTTCTGCAAAGTTTTCCACAAAGCCACCGGACTAAAGTTCACCGATTACGTCGCGCGTATGCGCCTGGAAGACGCGCGAAACCGGCTGCTGAATCCGAATCTCCGCGTCAGCGAGATTGCATACGACGTCGGCTTTCAATCGCTCACGCAATTCAATCGCACGTTCAAACGAGTTTTTGGTCAATCGCCCACCGAATTCCGGGCGCGGGTGTCCTCCGGCCAACATCAACGTAAAACCGTCTGACCCACTCATTCTCGGCGCGATAGTCTAGAACGGATTGCATCGCGGCTAAGCGTAGCGCAAAAAACGCTTCGATTTTGCCAAGCAATGCGGAGTCAGGGAGCTGTGACGCGTTCATGCTATGTGCATGAAAAGGCTGAAAATTCGAAACATCATCGTCCCGATCGACTTCTCGAAAATGTCGGTGCAAGCGATCCAAATCGCCAGGCAGTTGGCTCGGCGTTTTGGCGCTTCGATCCATCTCGCCCATGTTCGTCAGTCTAATTACACAGCGGACTTTGTGGCCCCAGCCTTCATGACATACGAGCAGATTGGAGAACAAACCGCGCTCGAAGAGCTCAAGAAGGTGGCAAGTGAATGCGGCGTCTCCTCCGCGCCTTGCGATGTGCTCAGTGGCGCACCGCCCTTCGATGAAATCTGTCGGCTAGCGCAGACTATTCCTGCCGACCTCGTTGTAATGCCAACGCATGGACGCACAGGGTTTGAAACATGTTTTCCTTGGCAGCACAGCGGAAAGAATTGTGCAGCATTCATCCTGTCCAGTTCTCGTGACGCGCGGGAAAGCTGCGAAATCGCGGAACGGTTCACAGGCCAGAATGAAAACGATTCTTGTCCCGGTCGACTTTTCCAGTTGCTCACGGGAAGGTCTTCGCTACGCGATCGCGTTCGCGAATGAATTCGGGGCGAAGATCATTTTGCTGCACTCGACGTATTTCGGATACGTCTATTCATGTGAGGGCACTGCTGTCTACGACATTCCTGCCCTGCAAAAGGCTGCCAGCCAAGCTGCCGAGCGCAAAATGCGGCAGCTCGTTCGCTCCCTGGACTTCGGAGCCGTTGAATTTGAAACGGCGTTCACGGATGGATCGCCTGTCATTGATATCTGCGCGTTTGCAAAAAATCACGATGTTGATCTGATCATTACGTCAACGCACGGATTCACCGGTTTCACGCATGTTCTGATTGGGAGTATCGCCGAGCAGGTGGTACGACACGCGCCGTGCTCGGTCTTAGTGGTACCGTCTCATCCTCATGTCAGAGCAGCGAACCTGACAAAATCAGCCGGCGCCAGGGTGAACAGAGTGGCAAGACAACGGCAATCGCCGAATGTGCCAAGAGGCAAGGCAGTCACGAGAAAAGATCAAGACGCACCTCAACGAAGAGTTTTCACCGATTGAATATAACACCGGATACTTCCACAGCAGTTCCCACTAGCCCGTCAGGATTCAAAATTGAAAGAATCCTAGTGCCACTGGATTTCTCGCCCGCATCGATGGAAGCGCTCGATTACGCCGTTTCGATGGCGAAACAATTTCACGCTGCCATTCATCTTGTGCACGTCTATCCGCCTGACGAAGCGTCGGCGGCGGGCGCAGGACATCTCCTGTTCGAAATCAGCCGAGACGATCGAACGGCTTAATGAGGAACTGATGGGTATTCATCGCAAACATGCGCCGACATTTCGTCCGGAGAATTGCCACATACGTGGTGGGCGACCTTATGAGGAGACAGTCTGTGTCGCCCGCGAGATTGACGCCGATTTAATCGTTCTCTCCACGCGAGGACACAGCGGACTAAAACATCTTCTGCTCGGGAGCACGGCGGAACGAGTCATCCGCAGCGCGCCGTGCCCTGTAATTGTTACACGGAAACGAAAACAGAAATCGAAAGCCAACAGTAAAACATTCGCCATCCGCACCATTCTAGTTCCCACAGATTTCTCGCAATGTTCGCTCGCCGGGACTGAATACGCCGCGTTTCTGGCAAGGAATCTTCACGCCACGCTGCGCCTGTTCCACGCGATGTATCCGTATACAAATTATGTGTTCGTTGATCGCGCCGGCGTCCGTCTCTCCGGGCTGGCCGAAGCGGTGGAAGAAACAGCTCGGCAGGAAATGGACGCGCTGAAGCAGAGGGAATTTTTGCGCGGTTTGCCCGTCCAAACCGAAATTCTCCCTGGCCTCGCGGTCGACGAAATCTGCGCCGCAGCGGGTGATCCCGAAGTTGATCTCATCGTCACTTCTACTCACGGTCGGACCGGATTGAAGCACGCGCTCATCGGGAGTGTCGCCGAACACGTCGTCCGTTATGCCGGGCGCCCGGTGCTGGTTGTTCCCAGCCGTCACGCCGAATCCTAACGGGAAAATCGTATGACGAATTCTCTAGTCGACGTTATTATGCGAAAAGGCAGAAGCGCTGGCTGGAGCGCGGACTGAAGAAATATTTCCGAGTGGACTCTGAATTCATAATGTCCGCACTAAAGTTCTGCTTCTTGATTCAGGCTGTTCTTGCCATGCCGGCGTTGGCCCAAACGCCCTCTGAGCAAAACCGCCCACTCCCATCACAAGCTAAACAGGTGCACGGCCTCGCGGTGCCGGTGCCCAAAGAGATATTCCATTCCCTCGACCAATTCCCGGACGCCAACTGGAGTCTCGTTAAGCGCCCCGAAGTGGCGCGATGGAAATCACATGGGGATCAGACGCAGATCGCAATTCTGCTCGGAGTCATGACAGCCGAAGGTTTCATTGCAATGGAAGCGAAAGACTCGACAGAGGTAAAAAGCATCGGCAACAGGGTGCTGGCGTTAGCTCGAGGACTTGGCATTGAGGAGCGCGCAGTGCGTCGCGCTCGCAGCATTATCGATCTCGCAGATAAGGAAGAATGGAATGAGGCGCGGAAAGAGTGGGATCGTGTGGTTTCGGATCTAGAAAGCGGAATGATTGAGCTCAAAAGTGCAGAGCTATCCCAGCTGATAAGTCTTGGCGGATGGTTGCGCGGTACCGAGGCTCTATCCGCGCTGGTACTTCAGAATTATTCACCCGAACGTGCCGAACTCATTCGCCAACCGGGTCTGGCTAGTTATTTAGAGAAGCAACTTCTCGCAATGAGCAGTGACATCAGAACCCGTCCCATAGTTGTAAAGCTGCTCGATGGGATACAAACGATTCGTTCACTCCTTAAAACCGAAAACGGACCTCTATCGGAAGAAACAGTCCGAAAAGTCCACGGCGTCTGCGCAGAGCTTGTGCCGCTGTCGTCTCGACCGCTTGAATGAACTGCCGCTTCGAAGTCGAATAGAACCCATTTCTCAAAAAGGAAACAGGTGCGTTGCTGGAGATTTGGGCACAGCAAGGTGCGAGGAGAGAGAAATTTAGAAGGCTAGCCATTAACCTGCTCATGCGCATCGCAGCGACTGGTTCTTCAAGACGTAGGTCGACCTGGTCGCAAACGATCTCAGCTGTGGTTAGCGGCATGTTAGTCATACGCTACCAAGAGCGACCATCTCAGCCGACGATCCATAGAACAACCAATGGTACCAGGTTGAACAGAAGAATTCCGATCTTATAAATCGACATCCCAAGATAGTGAAGAAAGTCGAACTGCTCATCAGATAGTCGAAACCATCGGCCGTGGAAGTGGCGCATCCAGTCATGTGCGAGCGCAAAGACCAGAAACCACACCAACAGTATTCCGTAGTTGATTACTGTGCACCACAGAAGAAAGCTGCGCGTGAATTCAATGTTCATCTTCTTCACTCCTCCTTCGGCATCTTACGAGAAGAGATAAGCCGACAACCTTTGAAATTTTCACCGAAACCGAAATGCGGCGAGCAAAAAATGCGCAGGAATTCGCAATTGCTGCCAAGCACGAATTCTCTTGTCGACAAGACTTGGAGCATGAAGACGCCCGTCATGCTCCTGCTTACCAACGACAATGAATTGGAAGAGTTGGTGGCCGACGCGCTATCGGGGATCGGCGGTATAAGCCATCTCACACGCGACGCCGGCGACGCCTTGGAAATCATCTGCGGCGTGAATGATCTCGATCTTGCCATTATTGATTTCGAACATGGACCTCACGGAATGACGCTGCTCAGCGCGATCAGCATGCTACGCGGAGATCTTCCTGTCATTGTGATCGCTCACGATGACGAAAAACATGTTGAGGCGCTGGCTTACACGAACGGCGCCACCGCCTGTTTTTCAAAGCCAATTTCGACCACGCAACTTGTCGCGGCGATTCGCGAATTTTGCGGACCGAAAGTAGAACGAGCCTTGGCGTAACAAGAAGGGCAACAATGCAAAAAATGAAGGCCACTGTTTTTCACGGACCGAACAATATCCGTCTCGAAGAAGTGCCGCGCCCGAAGGCCGGCGCAGGCGAAGCCGTCATTCGGATCACGCTAACAACGATTTGTGGGACTGATCTTCACATTCTGCGCGGCGAATATCCGGTGAAACCAGGGCTGGTGATCGGACATGAGCCGGTCGGCGTGATCGAAGAACTCGGCGAAGGATTGTCCGGATACAAGATCGGCGACCGCGTTTTGGTCGGCGCGATCACGCCGTGCGGTCAATGTCGCGCTTGTTTATCCGCGCAATGGGCGCAATGCGGCCACGGCGAAGGTATTGAGGCGATCGGCGGCTGGCGATTCGGCAACACCATCAACGGCGCGCAGGCCGAATATCTGCTTGTGCCAAACGCGCAGGCGAACCTGGCCAAGATTCCGGACGACCTGACCGACGAACAAGTCGTCTTGCTCGCCGACATCGCTTCGACCGGATTCAGCGGCGCGGAATCGGCAAACATTCGCATCGGCGACACGGTCGTTGTTTTTGCGCAGGGACCAATCGGCCTCTGCGCCACTGCGGGAGCGAAATTGATCGGCGCTTCGTTCATCATCGGCGTGGAAGGCGATCCCGTTCGAATGGAAATGTCGAAACGAATGGGCGCGCACGTCGTGCTCGATCCGAAGCAGTGCGATGTCGTCGCTGAAATCAAGAAGCTCACTGGCGGCGGCGCGGATGTGGCAATCGAAGCGCTCGGCCTCCAGGTAACGTTTGAGAACGCTTTGCGTTGTCTCCGTCCCGGCGGCACGTTGAGCAGCCTCGGTGTTTACTCGGGTAAACTTCAGGTTCCGTATGACGCGTTCGCAGCTGGCCTTGGCGATTACAAAATCGTGACCACACTTTGTCCCGGCGGGAAAGAACGGATGCGCCGGCTGATGTCGATGGTGCAATCGAAGCGGTTCGATCCGCTGCCGTTGCTCACGCACAGTTTCAAGCTCGATCAAATCGTCGAAGCATACGACTGTTTTCGGCTCGCGCCGCGACGGGTGCCTGAAGGTGGCGATCACGCCCTAACGATGCAGAAATGAATATTCCTGAATACGTAACCAAAGAGGAAGTACGGCGTGTATGCTCGGCGATTGGAATCCGAGATTGGACGGCGCTGACAGAAGCGAAGGTGGAGATCGAGGAGGCCAATTTGATTAAGACGCATGTCGGAGGCGAGACTCTTGCTATCTCCACGGAAGATTTTCGGAATGGATTGGAAATCGAATTAGAGCACGGCTTGGCCTTTTCGGATGCTAATGTCACTAATAACCATCCTATCCTCACTGGAAGGATTGTTTTGGCCCACCTCAAAGAGACACTCGATTACTACATTCGACTCCGAGTTGCTGAAATCGAAGGAGACATGCTCAAAGCCTTTGTCGCCAAAGATCCAGCGAAGCTCACATTGAAGTATCGGCTATGGGTAACAGCCAAGGCCGAGTTAGCGGAACGTGAAAGGGCTACCGCAGGGGTACACGCCGTAGCTGTGCAGAAATGAATTGCCAGAGCAGCAGAGACAGATGGTTGCCTGAAAGTGGCTATTAAGCCCTGTCTGGTAGCGCCTTGCCGCGCAGCAAGCGCAGCCCGTTCAGAATGACCAAAACCGTGCTGCCTTCGTGGCCGATCACGCCGGCGGTGAGATTAATCTTCTCTGCCAGCGCGGAAACGATCAGGAAAAGGATTACGCCGAGAGAAATGACGACGTTCTGACGAATGATCGAGCGAGCGCGCCGGCTCAGCACGAACGCCTCTTCGACATTCTCGATCTTGTCGTGCATCAAAACTACGTCGGCCTGTTCCAGTGCGGCATCCGATCCGCGCGCGCCCATTCCGATCGATACATCAGCAGCTGTCAGGCTGGGCGCGTCGTTGATTCCATCGCCGACCATCGCGACCTTCTTTCCTGACGCGCGCCAATCGTGAATGCATTTCAGCTTGGCTTGCGGGCTCAACTCGGCGCGCACATCGTTAATGCCCACTTGCTCTGCCACCATCGCAGCCGGCCCGGGTCGGTCGCCCGTAAGCAGTGCGACCGATAGACCGGAGCGCTTGAGGAAATCGATGACGCGTTTCGTGGCCGGCCGAATCTCATCACGCAGATAGATCACTCCAAGTGGCTGATCGTTGCCGATCCAAACTTCCGCGTCATTTGTCAATCCAACTTCCGGCAGCGCGATACCGCGGTCGCGCATCAATCGCCTGCTGCCGACGAAAATTCGGCTTCCGTCGATCGACGCTTCCATGCCGAGGCCGGGAACATTCAGAAAGTCCTTCGCTGAAATACGCGACAACTGTTGTTTGTCCGCTTCGGCGACAATCGCACGGGCGAGCGGATGCGTGGAGAAATGCGCTACTGAGGCCGCGAGCCGAAGAATCTTCTCTTCGCTTTGTGAATCGAACGACGCGATTTTCGCGACAACGAGCGCGCCTTTGGTGAGTGTTCCCGTTTTATCGAAGGCAAACTGTGTCGCGCCGGCGAGATTTTCGACGGCAACACCGCCGCGAAACAAAATTCCGCGCCGCGCGCCTGCGGCAATGGCGACCAGAATTGCTGACGGGATCGATAACACCAGCGCGCATGGCGACGATACGACGAGCACGGTCATTGAGCGATAAAATGCATCTGCGATCGGTCGATGGGTCGCCAGCAAAACAAAAAAGACAACCGCAGCGAGCGAAAGCGCGAGCCAGGTGTAGTAACGGCTGAACTTGTCGGTGAACCGTTGCGCCGGCGCCTTCTGTTGCTGCGCTATTTCAATCAGCCCAAGAATGCGATTGAGCGCGCTCCCCTCCAGGCGGCGGGTCGCTCGAATGACTGCCTGCCCGTCGAGATTAAGTGTGCCGCCGCTCACCGCGTCGCCGATTTGTTTTACGACCGGAATCGCTTCGCCAGTCAACGCCGATTCATCCGCTGACGTCGCCCCTTCAATGATTACGCCATCGACCGGGAAAAGTTCGCCTGCTTTGACCAGCAGCTCGTCTGCGAGCTCAACTTCATCAACGGAGATTTCGAGCCATCGACCGTTTTCACGTCGCAATGCGTGTTTCGGCGCCACTTTCAGCAGCGATTCAATCGATTTGCGTGTGCGATAATTTGCGAACTGCTCCAGCCCATTGCTCAACGAAAACAGAAAGAGCAGCGTCCCGCCTTCGGTCCATCCTTTAACGAAAAGCGCGCCGAGCGCGACGGCAACCATCAGAAACTGAATATCGATCTTGCCGCGCTTGAGCGCGTGCCAGACATCCTGAGTGGCGAACCATCCGCCGCTGAGATAAGCCAGAACAAAAGAAGCTGCGATCAGCTCGCCTGGCATTCCCGCGCGGCCAAAGAGAAAACCGGCAAGCGTGCTTAATCCACAAGTCGCAGCCAGCAGCAACATGAGGCGGTAATCACGCGCGACCGGTCGCGGGAACGGACGGTTTCGCCACGCCGGCAACGCAATCGATCTCCAAATTACTGGCGGTTCGTCGGCGGGATGAGCGCGATGAAATTCGGTCGTGTAATTGCCGATCTTGTGCAGATGAACCGTCGGCGATTTATCATCAGCCTTTATCGATACATCCCATTGGCCGGAGAGTTCCGCGCGTACGTCAGTCTTGATTTGGTTCAAGCGTTTCTTGCGATGGCGTTTCGTAGAATCCCACCGTGACACTGTGCTCGTTGATGTTCAGCCGCACTTGCTTCACGTCCGGATGCGCTTCAATCAGCCGGACCACGCGCGACCAGGTGCCGGCGCTCGCCTCTGTCCGCTTAACGTCTGCAATGCGTTCTTCTGTCACTAGCTGATCCATGGCGAAACTCCTGCGTCGTCCCGGTACTGAGACGACCACAATGTTCGCGTTCTCGCCTCTAGCGCAGTTACGCGTGCTGCAGGCAGCGGGCGAGAATCCAGACATACGCTGTCATCATCGCAATAACGCTAAATACAATTAGGTATTCCATGTTTTACCTCATTTCTTCGTGGGCATTGAAATCGGAAGCTCCGGTGCCGGTTGAGCAATGCGCTCGACACAGCCTGGACACGGATGTCCCCAGCGGTCGCACTTGCAGGCGGCGACAGTCTCGATTTCGCCGATCGGGACCTTGGCGGGCACCGCGTTTTGCAACAGCTGCGTGGGCCGTCTGGCTTCGTCGTGTAACAGGAGAATTGTTTTCATCGGTGCTCCTTTTCTGGCTGTAGGCTATGGCCGTCCTGCTAGCAGCACTCGGCCTCGATTGGCTTTTGCTGTGCATAAATTGCCTGGCCAGCAACGGCCATACACACGACACCACTGACTAAAGCCGGCGTTTTTCACAATCGCCTTGCTAGAAAGATCACCATTGCTGAGTCATGAGGCGGTCGGCCTTGCCAGATCAAAGCCTTCATGAATCACAAGCCAGAAGCGCGCATGCGCACGATAAAGTCGCAAGCGCTGCTCAGCTTCTCCTCAGCTTGATTGTTACCATTCCGGCTGTTTCAGGCAGCCGACGATGATCAGCGCGTAGAGCACCATCATTGCTACTACTGCAACTAGAATCAGGTATTCCATACTTTGCTCCTTTGTGCCCTTTGTAAGGCGGCGACGGTTCTCGCGCTCCACGTTTCTTGGCTTTTCCTTAGCAAAAATTGCTCACGCACGAAGCAGCGATGTTTCCCGTCATCGCAAGATTAGGTGAGAAATTGGCAACGGAAGAACAGCGCGAGTGTTCAGCGACGGTTAACCGTTAGGCGATGACAAAGATGTTGTTCGCAGCCGAGGTTGAAAATGCGACTTGTCTGAGTCGAGCCGAGCCAGTCGCGGATTTGGAAAGCGCGCAAGTACATCGAAGAACACTCAGGCGAAGAGCTTTCCCTAACCAAAGTCGCAAAGCGTCGTTAACATGAACGCCAATCACCTGAGTGAAAATTTCAAGCAAGTAACCGGCATAAATTTCGTCGAGTATGTCGCGCGCATCTCGGTTCGCAAATGCGTGTGATCTTCTGCGTAACCCCGAACTGCGCATCAGTGAAATCGCGTTCACCGCGGGCTTTCAATCGCTCTCGCAATTCAATCGCGTCTTCAAAAGATTTTCGGGTAAATCGCCGACCAATATCGCGCGAAGTAACGTCGAATAATAATCAGTCGCGCGCCGAACGTAAGCCTTGGCAGCAGCTATTGCCACTCTGGCTGTTTCAGCCAACGCACTCGTAAGGCGCTCTGCCGCGAGAATCAGTGCGCGAAATTATTTCTGATCGAATCGAACACACTTCCGCAACGGCACAACAAATGGATAGCAAACGTAACGGCAGGGCCGCGATACGCAGCATCTTAGCCCGCATGCCCAGGTGGATATGTGCCGACAAACCGTTTCGGTTTCTCGCTGTTCTCCTTCAAAATTGAACGTGTGTAACTAAAAGCCGAAAAAATGCGTAGTAATTTTTTTCTGTTTCTGCGCATACTCGCGATTCGTGTGGGGTTCGAGGCTAACTCGATGGTTCCACGGTAGCCGCGAAAGCTTGTTGTGGGGTGCCGGGGGAGCTGTCGCGCTGGCCGTCATTCTGCTTTCCTGCAGTACGACAAGTCGAACAATTCTTGCCCCGCCCAGCATCCCCGGCGCGGAGTTCGTCGGCTCAGAGGAATGCGCGACCTGTCACGAAGAGATCGTGCGCGACTTCCGGACATCCACTCACGCGCGACTGCAGGCCAAAGGGGAAAATGCGAAGAACATGGGTTGCGAGTCGTGCCACGGACCGGGGAGTTTGCACGTCCAAGCTGGCGGCAAAGCGGGCACGATCATCAATCCGCGAAAGTCGCCGGACACTTGTTTCCAGTGTCACCTGGACGTTCGCGCGGCATTCCAGTTGCCTCACCATCATCCGGTGCTGGAAGGCAAGATGAGCTGCAGTGATTGCCATGAACCGCACAAAGGGATCGCGATCAAGGGTGCCCCGACAAACATTCAACAAAAGCTCAGAACCGGCGGCCTTGCTTTCCTGAGCCAAAACGAAACCTGCTTCGAATGTCACACACAGCAACGCGGGCCGTTTGTCTATGAGCACGAAGCAGTGCGTCAGGGTTGCACCACTTGCCATTCACCGCACGGATCCGTCAACCAGCGCCTGCTGAATGAACGCAACGCGACGCTCTGCATAAAATGTCATTTCCAGGAGCAAAAAACGCCCGGGCACATTTTCATCGGAGACGTCGACCACTCGAGTTTTCTGCAGCAGGGCACGTGTTGGTCCGCCGGCTGCCATGAAGAACCACACGGCTCCAACGTGACTCCGCTGCTTAGATATTGATCAGGGTTTTATGACGAACGCCTCTCGCAGATTCCTGGTGTTGGTCTTTGCGGGAACTTTCGCCGCTGCTGGAGTTCGCGGTGGCACGAGCGATCAGAAGACTGTCGCTACTGCTACGGAAGAGGAAACTGAAGAATACAAAAATTGGATCGAGCTCGCTATCGGAGGAGTCATCACGAGCGGCGATCGCGCGCAGTTCGAACAGGAACACCGGCTGCCGGGCGATCAGGTTTACGGCGGCATCCAGGATCTGCACTTTGAGGGGACCGTGGGTAAGGACGCGCTCTTTTCGATCGACGGTCACGCGCTCTGGGATATCAACGATTACGACCTGACCGTGCAACTGGCGAAGCCGAATCTCGGCTACATAAAGGCTGGCTACACAGAGTTTCGCACTTGGTACGATGGCAACGCCGGATTCTTTCCGCACAACGATGTCTTCTTCGACCCGCCTTATCCCGAAATGCACGTCGACCGGGGCGATGCTTGGATTGAACTGGGCTTGCGTGCTCCAGACTGGCCGGAGATCACGATCCGTTACGATCATGAATTTCGCTTTGGCCAGAAGGATTCAACTGTGTGGGGCGACACAAATCTGACAGGACTCGCGGTCCAACCCACTCGCAAAATCGTTCCTTCCTTCCGTAATCTCGATGAAAAACGCGATATATTTTCCTTCGAAGCCTCGAAGACTATCGGAAATACCGACGTTTTGCTCGGGATGCGCTACGAGCACAACACGAATGATTACTCGCTAAACACGGAGCGCGGTGCCGGTCAATTGCCGCCAGCTGTTCCGCCTCCCGGCCAGCAGCGCAAGGTCACTCAGAAACAGGATGATGACGTCGACTTGTTCAGTGGGCATGGCATCACTGAGACGCGAATTACCGATAATCTCTGGTTCACCGCCGGATATTCTTACACCACGATAACAAACGATCTCTCGGGTTCGCGCATCTACGGAACGAATTGGGACGAGGCATTCGGGGAACCAGTGCCGACGCTTGCTAACCGTGACCACGCTTTCATCGATTTAGCCGGAACTGCCCGGATCAGAGAAAATCTCTTTAATGCCAATCTGTTTTGGATGCCGTTTGACAGTCTCGCGGTTTTGGCCGGTTTCCGATACACTCACGAGAATAACGACAGCGATTCCACCTTCCTTGAGGAAGAACCCGTTCCGAACACAGCACCATTCACCCCGTTGAACCCCGCCGGCGGATTCCACTTCGGACCGCCAATACCAGCCGAGGGTGCGCGCAACGCAGATTACAACCGTTTCGCCGAGAGACTGGAGCTGCGTTATACCGGCATCAAGGATTGGCTCTTCTATGCTGAAGGCGAATGGGAAGAAGAATTCGGCAACGTCGATGAGTTCCAAAACGTAGACGAAGAAATCCCGCTGGATAAAGACACTAACGCTCTAGGTCAAAAATATACGCTTGGCGCGACTTGGTATCCTACGATGAGATTGAATTTCGCCGGGCAGTACTTTCACAGAATTGCGTCATACGATGAAAATATTCTCAGCGCGCAGTTCCCACGCTTGATTAATCAAGACTGGAATGTCGATGACTTTAATATTCGAATGACGTTCCGGCCAAAGCTTCCAGCGTGCATGGGCACGCTTGCGCTGGTCACACGCTACGATTTTGTGCACACGTCGATCGATAGTCAGTGGGGAATATTTCCACAGGACGACTTTCTGGCGGAACTGCAAAGTGGCGAAATTAAAAAGCATGTGATCAGCGAAGCGCTGAATTGGAATCCTCTGCCGCGCTTTTTCCTGCAGGCGAACTTCTCTTACGTGCTCAATCAAACGGACACGCCCGCTAATGACATTAATCTGGATCCACAGACGAGTCCGACGGTCGTGAACTTCAGGAATGATTATTGGACCGTAACCAGCGGAATCGGCTACGTGATCGATGATAAAACGGATTTTTTCGCCGATTACTATTTCTACTGTGCCAATGATTACTATAAGAACGCGGTCGTCGCCGTGCCATACGGAATGGGTGCAACAGAAAACGCGGTCTCAGCAACTGTGACGCGTAAAATAAGCAAGAACATGCGCCTGCTGCTGAAGTACGGTTATTCTAACTACAGGGACGTCACTTCCGGAGGTCATAACAATTATCAGGCGCACTCGCTCTTTTCGAGCCTGCAAATCAGATTTTAGGCGCGTGTGCACCGTAACATTGCCATGAGTCTGCGCTGTGGACTTCCAGGTGAATATTTGTTTTCGAAATCGAGAATCGCTCGATTTTTAACACGCCGCTAAACAATTGCCACGATGCCTGAGGCTACACATTCAACGGCCCGCTCGTTCAGGCGTCATTTTCAGAACTGGCTCAGTTGGGCCGGGCATGGTGCTGGCCAGCGGCGGCGCTGTTCGCTTTTATTTTTCTCTTCGCGATCGATTTCTTCGCTCCCATACAGAATCCGTACGTTGGAATTCTCGCGTATGTCGTTGCGCCATTGTTTTTCCTTCTCGGTCTCGCGCTCATGCTTTTGGGCGCAATCCTGCACAAATTTGAGGAGCGTCGCGCAGCGGTTGAAGAGAAACAGCGGATTCTCCGGATCGACTTGTCACGCAAACGTGACCGGCGAATCCTGGCGGTGTTCGCGTTTGGCGCTGTTGGCTTTCTTTTTCTGACTGCCCTCGGCAGTTATGAAACTTATCAATACACGGAGTCGGTCGACTTTTGTGGTAAACGCTGTCATGTGCCAATGGAGCCACAGTTTGTCGCCGCTCAGCACACGGCGCACGCGCAGGTGGCATGTGTAGACTGCCATGTTGGTCCCGGCGCGGCTGCTTACTTCAAGACGAAACTCAATGGCGTAAAACAGCTTTACCACACCGCGCTCGGCGACTTCGATCGTCCAATTCATATTACGGCCGAAACGCGGCCGGAGCAGGAGATCTGCCTGGAATGCCATTGGCCGAACCGTTATGTCGGCACGGTTGATCGCACGTATCAGCATTACCTCTCGGATGAGGCGAACACACCATTCGCCGTGCGCTTGTTATTGAACGTCGGCGGCGGCGAACCATCGCGCGGTCCGGTGGGCGGTATTCATTGGCACATGAATATCGCTAATAAGGTCGAATACGTCGCAACCGGTAAAGATGCCGAAACGATCCCGTGGGTGCGCGTAACTAATGCACAAGGTCAGAGCACCGAATATCGCACAGACGATTTCAAAGCCGACCCGTCGCAACATGACATACACCGCATGGACTGCCTCGATTGCCATAGCCGGCCGGCTCACAATGTCATGCCGCCGAACGATGCCGTAGACGTTGCGTTGGCCGCCGGGCGAATCGACCCGAAGATTCCTTTCGCAAAAGCAAAAGTCGTCGCCGCATTGACGCAGCCTTACACATCCGAACCGGAAGCGTTACAGGCGATCGCCACTTCACTGCACACGGCCTATCCGGATCTCGCGCAAGCCGATCCGCTCATTGCAGAAGCGCAGACAATTTATCGCAAGAATTTCTTCCCCGAGATGAAGACCGACTGGCGCACACACGCGAACAACATTGGACACAAAGATTGGAATGGCTGTTTCCGTTGTCATGATGGCAATCACAAGACAGCCGATGGCACAAAAACGATTTCAGCGAGTGATTGTAACTCATGTCACCTCATCCTCGCGCAGGGCAACGGCGAACAGCTCAAGAAATTAAACGCCGACGGCTACACATTTTTTCACATCGACGCAGAGTTCTCTGAATTCTCCTGCACGACGTGCCATACCGGCGGACCGCAAGTTCCTTGAGGCCGCGAGCGCGCAGCGCGTAGTGTCAATCCCCACTGTTCGACTGAAATCCCGTTTCCTATGCAGGTTATTCGATTATTTTTCCTCTCTCATCGGAACTGAAATAGCGTAATGAATTAGGATGGTGCGCATCGGGTCGCGCTTGTTGGGTCATGCGAATTAGCAAACATTTCATCGTTTATCTGGCTTTGTCTGCTGCGTTGCTCGTTGGCTGCGAGAAAAATTCCGAGATCAAGGTGTACCGCGTGTCCAAGGCGCCGCTGGAACAATCCGGGCCTCAGCAACAAGACGCGATGCCGACAAACTCAGCCGCGCCTCGGATGCCAGGCAATCTCGCGCCGACGGCGGAAACCGCGGTGACGACGCCGCCGAATTGGGAAGCGCAGCCGCTCTCGCAAATGCGGCAGGCAAGTTTTCTCGTTAAGGGCGACAACGGCGCAGTTGCGGACGTTTCATTTGTGAGTTTGGGCTCCGCTGCGGGGAATGTTCTCGAGAATGTGAACCGCTGGCTGGGTCAACTCAATCAACCGCCAATCACCGAACAGAAACTCGGCGAGATAGCACAGAGACTGCACACTTCGTTAGGCGACGTGACCATCGTCGACCTTGCAGGACTTCCCGACAACGCCGACCCGGCAAGAGATGGCAGAATTATTGCCGCTATGTTCACCACTTCTAACGCAACGCTCTTTTTCAAAATGCGCGGCAACGCCGATCTGGCCGAGGCGCAAAAAGGAGACTTCATTAAATGGGTGGCAGCGGTTTGCGATTCACAGACTCAAACCGGACCGACGGAAATGGCAGCGGCGCCGCCGCAGACGACGAGCGCGCCCCCGATTAAATGGACAGCGCCCGAAGGCTGGAAAGAAGTTCCGCCCTCTTCGATGCGCTACGCCAGCTTCAGCGCTCTGGCTGACGAAGGCGGTAAGATCGACATTTCTGTTGTGACGTTTCCCGGCGATGGAGGAAGTGATGCCGACAACATCAACCGGTGGCGCGGACAAATGGGTCTTGCGCCAGTGGATGCGAACGCCGTGACCTCGCAAGTCGCTCCTCTCAAAACCGGCGATACGACGTTCTCCACTACCGATATTGCTGGTAACAAAACGCGCACCATTGCAGCTTGGACGCGACGAGATGGACGCGTCTGGTTTTTCAAAGCAACTGGACCAACAGCGGCAATTGAAAAAGAAAAACCGAATTTCGTGAAATTCATCGAATCCGTTCGATTTTAGCGACTATGCTGCGCACGATCGTCGACATCTTTACGTCGCTGAAGCTGACGATCGTGTGTCTTGCGGCTGGGATGGCGCTGATCTTTGCCGGCACGCTGGCACAGGTCCATCTCGGGATACACGAAGCGCAGCAGCGCTATTTTCAAAGCATGTTTGTTTGGTGGCCGCCGGACGCGCGCGGATTCCAGATCCCCATTTTCCCGGGTGGACATCTCATCGGTGCCGTGTTGCTAATCAATCTAATCGCCGCTCACCTGAAACGTTTCCGCTGGAACTGGCGGAAACTGGGGATTCATCTCACGCACGCCGGGCTAATCATCATGCTGGCTGGCGGTTTGTTCACCGATCTGTTCGCGGTGGAGAGTCATATGCAGTTGGCAAATGGCGACACGAAAAATTATTCCGACGACATGCGCCAGACGGAGCTGGCCGTCATCGACACGAGCGGCGATGACCTCGATCAGGTAACCGCAATTCCTGACACCGTGCTACGCCATAACCGGATGATCGACCACTCAAGTTTGCCGTTCCGGATTGCCGTCAGAAATTTTTACGAAAATTCGCGCTTAAAAATGTTGAGCCAGGCAGGAGAAGGCGCGCAACCGATCGCGAATCAAGGACCCGGTGCGATGATCGCGGTCGAGCCTGTAACGCGCGCGACCGCTTCCGATGAACGCGATGTGCCGAGCGCGGCAATCGAGATTCTGCCGAGGGACGGCGGTTCGTTAGGCACGTGGCTGGTTTCAGATGCGCTCGGTGCGCCGCAGACGTTCTCGTGCGGCGGCCGCACCTGGATGATCACGCTGCGTCCGGCACGCTATTACAAGCCTTACAGTGTGACATTGCAAAAGTTCACCCACGACAAATATGTCGGCACCGAAATTCCGAAGGATTTCTCAAGCAAAGTCACGTTGATCGATCCGGAGCGTTCTGTGAACCGCGACGTCTTGATTTACATGAATCATCCGCTGCGCTATCGCGGCGAAACATTTTACCAGGCCGGATTTCAGAAAGATGATTCGGCAACGATTTTGCAGGTGGTGCACAACCCGAGCTTCATTGCGCCTTACGTAGCGTGTGTGATCGTCGCTGCCGGTCTGCTCGTGCAATTTGGTTTTCATCTCGTAGGATTTTCGCGACAACGGCGGAGGGCAATCGCATGAAGCGTTTCCTACCCTGGATTATTTTGGCTGTTGCTGCAGCCTGCATCGCGGCCAATTGGCTGCCGCCAAAGACAGCGAAAGACGATTTCGATTTCAGCAGATTCGGCGAAATCCCGGTGCTCGTCGGGGGCCGGATCAAACCGCTGGATACCGTCGCGCGGAATTCACTTTTGATCATTCACGGAAAACAGGAACTGCGCCTCGAAGGTGGCAAGCGACTGAGCGCGATGCAATGGCTGACTGACACGCTGTTCAATGCTCCCGCTGCCGATCAATATCCGGTTTTCGTCGTGCAAAACGCAGACGTCCTCGGCTTGTTTGGCTGGCAACAAAGCGACCGGAAATATTTTAGTTTCGCCGACTTCGCGCCTTTCCTGAAGCAGATCGATGAACAAGCCGGCGCAATCGGACAAGCTCGAAGCAGTCCAGCGTTCCGCCTTTCAAAGCGCCATCCTGAATCTGCGGAACGGACTCTCGCTATATCAGCGGTTGAAAAACAGCATTCAACCTGAGGGCACAGAAAATTTCACTGCTGAATTGCAGAGTTATGCGAGCAGCGTCCCGGGTGCAGCAACCGCAGCGCGACAACGCGCGATGGGCGAAAATTTCGACAAATCGAAACTCGATGACGTCGCTCAGATGATTCAGCGTTACGAACATCTGTCGGACATGGCATACATCCTGGCTATTCCGCCACTCGCGCCAAATGGTGAATGGCAGTCGGTTGGCAATAGTTTACTTCGATCGGTGGGGACAGGCGAGATTCACCCGGTTGTGGCGGAATACGCAGTCATTGGCGACGCCTACCGCGCAAACGATCAGCCGCTCTTCAATCAGCATGTGCAGCTCATGACCGATTGGTTCGCTAAAGAACAGCCGAACACGATGAAGCGCGCGTCGTTCGAGTTCTTGTTCAATCGGCTTCAGCCCTTCAGTCAAAGCATGACTCTTTACGTGCTCGCGTTCCTGCTGGCGTGCGCGTCTTGGCTCGGTTGGAGCAGTATTCTCAGGCGTACAGCTTTTTACATTTTACTGCTCGCGCTTGCGATTCACACCTTCGGCCTCTTTTCGCGGATGTATTTACAAGAGCGGCCGCCCGTCACCAATCTGTATTCATCAGCAATCTTCATTGGCTGGGGCGCAGTCATTGTCGCGCTGATACTTGAACGCATTTTCAAAGACGGCATCGGCGCTGCGTGCGCGGGCGCAATTGGTTTCGTGACCCTAATCATCGCGCATCATCTCGCCGGCAGCGGCGATACGCTGGAGATGTTACAGGCTGTACTCGATACTAACATCTGGCTGGCTACCCATGTAGTTGCGATTACCACCGGTTACTCCGCCATGTTTCTCGCCGGCATGCTTGCAATCATCTACGTCGTGCGCGGTGTGTTTACGACCTCGTTAAAAAAGCAAACCGCCGATTCGTTAGGGCGTATGACCTACGGCGTCATTTGTTTCGCCACGCTATTCAGTTTCGTTGGCACAGTGCTCGGCGGAATCTGGGCCGATCAATCATGGGGCCGTTTCTGGGGCTGGGACCCGAAAGAAAATGGCGCTGTGTTGATCGTCCTTTGGTGCGCAATCACTTTGCACGCGCGCTGGGGCGGATTCATCCGGCAACGCGGGCTGATGATCATGGCGCTGTTCGGCAACATCGTCACCAGTTTCTCGTGGTTCGGCGTGAACATGCTTGGAGTCGGCCTGCATTCCTACGGCTTCATGCAAAAAGCATTTCCATGGCTGGTCGGATTCATGATCAGCCAACTCGCTTTGATGACCATCGCTGCAATGCCGCTTGGAGCGATGGCGAAGCTTCCGTACGGCGAGTGCGCCAGCTCGTGACGAAAGCCCGCAAATCTCGCCCGCTCCCTCCCCTGGTTAATTGTAGACGCAGAAAACTGATCCCATCATTCCACGGCTCCATTACTCCACCACTCCATGACTCCTTCTCTCCGCGCCGCCGTAATCGCCGAATGGCGCGGTTTGCCCGCAGAGAAAACTGCGACCTGACCGTTGGCAATCTCCGACCGAGCTGATGCCGAAGCTGATGCAACGCCTGGGATTACGCGAACGCCTGCGCGAAACCGAAGTAATCGATGCCTGGTCAAAAATCGTCGGCGACTTCATCGCCGCACACTCCGCCCCGGTCGCATTGCGCGAGGGAATCCTCTACGTCCGCGTCCTCCAACCCGCATTGCACTACGAGCTCGAACAAATCTCCAAGTCCGAAATCCTGCGAAAACTGAAACAACGCTTCGG
>CAVXHW010000018.1:0-8374 GCA_963761585.1 uncultured Verrucomicrobiae bacterium | reverse complement strand
CACCGGTAAATCGTTGTCTCTTCTCCTTCGTAGTAATGCGAGCCGACGACGACTTCCATTTTGCCGTCGCCATCCAAATCGAGTGTCGCGATCACTTTGTAAGCGTTCGGCGCGTCGAAGCGTCCCTCTTCTTGTGCGGCCTTCGGATAAGCCTTGGAATAAAATTCTCCTACAATCAATTGCGTTTCCACTTTTCCAGCGACCACGCGTCGCAACAACACCATCGAATAACTCGCGGCGAGCGATCGCATTGGCACGCTATCGTCTTTCCTGAAATAATTTGTCGCGCTGATTAAAACTTCTTCTTCGCCGTCGCCGTCCAGATCAACGCGAACGATGTTATCAATCTTCACTTTCGGTTGCTCGATTTCCTTTGTTCGCAAAAATTCGCGCACTGCGTCCACGTACGTTTTTTGAGTTGGATCGATCGCTTTTGGTTTTCGCGGTAGCGCATTCCACGGAGCGGCGATTGCGATCACGCCCTTTTCCGGTTGTGGCGACAGTGAAACGGCCAAAGTCTCTTCACATGGGGCCTCCTCCGGTTTCGGTTTGCCGGCTTTGGCGTCGCCGAGCGCTTGCGTCAATCCATACACTCGGTAGGTGGTCTCATCGCCGATCAATTTCGCTGTTTCATCCGCTTTGATCCATTTTCCGTCAGAGATTGCACCGAAAAGATATCCACTTTGCACCTCCACGATTGGATGCAGGTCGGCTGCTGACGAAGCTCCTGTGCTGATCAGCAAAGCAGCAAGACCAGCGAAAATTCTTTCAAGTGTCGGCTTCAAAATTTATGGATCTCCGGCCATTGCCGATCATTTAAGCGACTCCTCCCGGTTTGGGAACGTAAAATCGGCATCTTTTGAGGATATTGCGGGTTGATTTTCCGCCGAATGGCTCCTGATCGCGCTCATGAACGCTTCGCCAAAATCCTTCAGTTTCTGTTCGCCGACGCCCGGAATGCGACGGAACTCCGTTGAATTCGTCGGATATTTTCTCGCCATTTCGCGCAGCGACACATCAGAGAAGATGATGTAAGCGGGCACGCCGCGTTCATCTGCGAGCTGGCGACGCAACGCACGCAAGCGCTCAAACAATACTTCGTCGCATTCGATCGCGCCTGGCTTGATTCGCGCGCGTTTCTCTGCGATTTCGATTTGCTTGGTCAAAACGATCGATGTCCGCTTTCGCAATGCCTCCAGACCGGCGGGCGTAAGCGACAACGTCGCAAACTTGCCCGGTGCGCATTCGACCAGCCCCAGCCGCAATAGTTCGCGACCGATCGCCTGCCATTCAGCTCGCTTTAATTCGCCGCCGATGCCGTAAGTGGACAGCTCGTTGTGACCTCGTTGCCTGATCGCTTCCGTGTCTGCGCCGCGGAGCACATCGACAACGTGACCCAATCCAAATCCGAATCCGTGCCTGGCGTGGATGCGATAGACGCAGGACAGAAATTTTTGCGCGTGCACGGTCCCGTCGAATGTCTCACGCGGCTGCAAGCAGTTATCGCAACTCTCACACGAAACCTGTACCGGGGTGTCTCACCGTCGACGTCGTCACGCCTGGCTGGATATGTTTCCCCGAAATACTCGAGAAGCGTCGCACGGCGGCATTCGCGCGTCTCGGCGTAATGGACCATCTGCTGAAGCTGTGCACGGGCGATACGCGCCTCCTTCTCGGTTTTTTCGTCGATGAAATGCAACTGCTTGGCAACATCGCCCGGGCTGAAGAGCAATACGCATTCGCTGGGTAATCCGTCGCGTCCGGCGCGTCCGGTCTCCTGGTAATAGCTCTCCAGATTTTTCGGCAGATCGTAATGCACAACAAAACGCACGTTTGGTTTATTGATGCCCATTCCGAACGCGATCGTGGCAGTGATGACGCGCACGTCGTCGCGCAGAAATGCATCCTGATGTTTTGTGCGTTCCACAGTCGTTAGCCCCGCGTGATACGGCTTCGCGCTTACGCCGTCCTCGTTCAAATGTCGCGCGAGCGATTCAGTGCTCTTGCGGCTTGCACAATAAATGATGCCACTGTCGTTAGGCCGGCTGCGAATGAACGCCAGAAGTTGTTCGTAAGCCGCCGTTTTGGGGATTACGCGGTACGTCAGGTTCGAGCGATTGAAGCTGGCCACGTAAGCGCGCGGGTCGCGCAGGTTAATTCCTTGATGATATCGGTGCGCACGCGGTCGGTCGCGGTGGCGGTAAGCGCCATGATCGGCACATCGGGTAAATGTTTTCGTAGTTTCTTAAGCTCGCGATACTCCGGCCTGAAATCGTGGCCCCATTCGCTGATGCAATGCGCTTCGTCGATGGCGAATTGCGCAATGTCCCAGTTGAGCGCGCGCTCGAGGAAGGTGTCCAACATCAACCGCTCCGGCGCGACGTAGAGCATTCGATACTCGCCGCGATGCAAACCGCGCCAGCGCGCCTTTGCCTCTTCCCGATTCAGCGTTGAATTCAAATACGTTGCGGGGATGCCACTGGTCTGTAGCGCATCAACTTGATCTTTCATCAGCGCAATGAGCGGCGACACCACGATCGTTAGCCCATCGCGCATCAATGCCGGCAACTGAAAACAAAGCGACTTCCCTCCGCCCGTCGGCATCAGCACAAACAGATCCCGTCCGGCGAGCGCATCTTCGATGATTTCCCGCTGCAACGGCCGGAACTGGTCGTAGCCGAAATGTTTCTTCAGTGCACTGAGCAATTCCACGGCTTCTTACTAAAAGAATTCGCGTATTGTGCACAGCGAATTTGCCCAACAAGGAGTGACGGCTTGCAAGCCGTCAACATCCGCCAATCTTGCGATCTCTCAGGCTCCGCACTCGACCGAGAGCACCTCTTCGATCTTGTCCGGCTGGCAGCGGTAGATCATCGTCTCGCCCGCCTTCGTAGTAAAACGAGTGGACGATCACTTCGAGTTTTCCATCGCCATTCAGATCAAGGACTGCAGCGACGTTGTAAACATTCGGCGCAACAGACTTATCCGGCTTCGCGTAGCTCTTTGATCGGCAATAAATCCCGAGGAGGTTAGGAGTGTCGCTGCCTGAATATTTCTGTTGCTGAGGAAACTAAATATACCATATTAGTTTCCACAGTGACTGCAGCGTCGTTTGTGTTTCGAATAACGGCCTAACAGAAGATTGAGCGCAGGTCGGATATCTGAAGCGACGGCTGCTGTCGAACTAACACTAATGAACAGCTCGAAGCAATCGCGATCACGAAGCCGAAAGAATTCGTCTATTCGACAACGAATAGTGGATGCGGCGCGGACGCACTTTTTCAGTCACGGATTCCGCAGTGTGACTATGGACGATCTGGCAGAGGAATTGGGGATCAGCAAGAAGACACTTTATGCTCATTTTCCTGGGAAGATCGATCTGCTCGAGGCTGTGCTGGACGGATAAATTCCAGGGTGTGGAAGCGATGCTGAAAGAAGTGACGCGCGCGCAACCGCACGATTTCCCGGCGACTTTGCGCGAGTTGCTAGCCGGGACGCAACGCGAATTGGATGAGATAAAGCCGCCGTTCGTGCGTGATATGCGCCAGAAAGCGCCGCAAGTGTTTCAAGTTATCGAGCGCCGCCGGGCTGCATTGTTTCAGCGGTATTTCGGAAACCTACTCCTCGCCGGGCAACGGGCGGGAATGGTGCGAAAAGACGTTCCCGCGAACCTCATCATCGAGATTTTACTGGCGATTGTTCAGGCGATCATGAATCCGGCGAAGATGGAAAAACTCGGGATGATGCCGAAGGAAGGTTTCGCCGGCATCCTCAAAATTGTTCTCCAAGGTGCGCTTACACCAAAAGGAAGAAAAGATGCGCGCATTGTTCGTTAGGCGATGTACACAGTCGCTGGGCCCGGCGAGAGCAGCGGCATTGCTGCTCTTGTTGAGTGGCTGCAACACTCGAAATAACGCCGTCTCCGGAACGATCGAAGTGGACGAAGCGCACGTGGGCCCGCGGTCTGGCGGCCGTGTTGAGAAAATTTTGGCGTGGGAAGGCGATCGCTTGCACGAAGGTCAGGTGATCGTGCAATTGGATGCGTCAGAGCTGCGAGCGCGTCGCGATCTTGCGTCTGCGCAAATCGATACGGCTGCTCACGATGCGGACGCGCAAGAAGCGCAACTGGTATTCCTGCGCGACGATGCGGGGCGCCAGAAGGATTTGCTCAATCGCAGAGTCGTTTCAGCCACTGACGCGGAGCGATGCCGACAGCGCGGCGAAAGCGCAGGAGAAAAATGTGGCGGCGGCGAAGATGCGCGTCGCACAGGCGCGTGCGCGACTGGCCGATATCGATTCGCAGCTGGCCGAAATGCAGATCATCGCGCCGGCGGATTCCGTTCTCGAGGTGCTCAGCGTAAAAGTGGGCGATGTGCTGCCGGCGAATCGCGAAGCGGCCACGCTGTTGATGACCGGACATCTCTGGGTGCGCGTTTATGTCCCTGAATCTGGCTGGGTTTGATCAAGCTGGGCGAGCACGTGCGCGTCCGCGTGGATTCGTTTCCGCACACGGACTTCGACGGCGTTGTCGAGCAGATCAATCGGCAGGCCGAATTTACGCCGCGCAATGTCCAGACGTCGCTGACCGCATCAAACAAGTGTTTGGCGTGAAGATTCGTTTGCCAGCGACGACGATCGTTTGCGCGCGGTGGCAGCGGATGTTTATTTTTCCCGATGTGAAATGATGGGTCGAAGCCGATGGATCAATCTGGAAGCCAGGAATCGAGGGGGTCAGCTCGTAGTCGTTCTTGGTTTCCTGGTTTCCCAGATTCCTCCGTACTGCCTCGGCCGATCGTCGAAGTGAAGAGTTGACGAACGCTCAGCACTTTCGCCGCTGTCGATCATGTTCGTTTCAGGTTGCGGAAAGGATCGATCTTCGGTTTCTCGGCCAAATGGTTCCGGAAAGCGACCGTGATCCGGTCTATGCGGAACCTACCCAGCCGAGACCGGGCGCGCGCCGTCCAGCGGCCACGACATTCTGCGGACTGGAGCCGATTAAGAGAAATAATGGCTGCATGTCGCGCAAGATTTCGCTACGACGAGGACTGTGATGGGAACCTCATTTTACTCGAACTTTTATGGCTTGGTGGTCAAATTGAGCAAGAGGCGTCAGGAGATGATTCCCCACGACGCACGTGGAACCGTACATCGACAGGCACCGCCGCGGCTTCTCCGTGGCTGGCGTTTCCGACGTCTCGCGCCATGGGCTACTCGCTCCGTGCCCAGGCCGCCTACTCTTCCTTGATGAGCAACCACGGTATCGATCCAGTCGCCGCACGAGCTATCAATTTGCTTCACCAGTTCGCTGGCAAAGGCATCCCCATCCTCGTGACCCCGCTACATCGATAAAGCCACCTCGATCATGGCGTCGCTCGAATTGATCGTGTGCGTCGAGCGGACAGTTGAAGAGACTACACACATGAGATCCGGCCGGAACGCGCCGCTTGACGTGGCTTGCGATCAGCGTGGCCGCGGCACTTAGCGGCCCATGCACGAGTGCCCCAGTGCACAGCGCGACGCGTCGATCGATGCATTTCTTCATGATGAAACCGTCGAGGCGCGCGCCGGATCAAGAGGAACAACTTCGCGAGTTCGCATCGCTGGTGCAAGATTAGTCAATCGGTCCTTTCGCTGGAAGACATGTTGTCGACTACTCGGCCAGCACGCCGCTGAGCGACGAAGGCCTGGTAACATGACTGTCATCCTGACGAAGCGAAGCACCTAGCGATTCGAATGAAAGCGTCTACGTTTACATGATCAACGAACCAGAAGAGCAAGTTGTTTCTCTTACACCGGAATAACAAACATTAATCGTCGGGTGTGGCAGCATCGGAGCGGGAGATCAGAGGATTCACTGAATACCTCCAAGGTCGATGGGTTCGTGTGTACAGAATCAATGATCCGCGAACGCGATACAGCATCGATGAAAAGGAGATCAGAGGGCTGGGCGAGCCACAACCAAGAGATGCGCTCATCCAGAACGAAGTAAACGAAGTGGGCCGATTAATCACCGCTCTGCCTCGACATTCGATCCTCGCGTTGCTTCAGCGGCTAAGAACAACAACAATGATAGAAGAACAGTTCGTGCACTTCTAAGTGTTTGCAAGATTACTGGCTTCGCTACGATTGACCAGCTCAACAATGTGAACATGAAACACGGAACCGTTCGAGATTCAGCGCAATTTAGTTGAGGATTCATCGTCGTATCGCACGATCCCGCTGACTCTCTTGTTCTTCTTTTCCCGCCATTGATCGAGATGGTCACGTTCGGCTATTCACTCGACGACGACATGAAGCGCATGGCGATGCTACATTCTCAATGAGAGATTTGGCACAGATTCGCAAGCCGTCTACCGATCGATCGCTTCGTTTAGACGAGCGGACTTCACGTGACCCGGCGAAGTCCAGGAAAGCCTGGACCAGTTGAAGCAACTCCAAAAGGCGGCGCCGTCACCGCCTCCCGTCCCGCCGAACTTTTACACGAACTAATGGCAGGCCCTCGCACAGGTCGATCCTTGTTGACGGATACCGATTCCACCGCCGCATGCAGGCTTGTCAAAGGATGCGGCTCGGCGTCGCGTTGACCAATCAATGGAAATCTACGTGCGCGGATTCACCGAACAGCATCACAATAAATGTACGTTGCACAGATGCTTTGCAACCCAGCCATGCGAGCACCAAAAACTGTGCAGCATGATCAGGTCGTCTTGCAAAATGGGACGAGGTTTAGACGGACTATGGCTTTGGTGCGCGACACCGAACACGGCACACTTGAACGATTACTGGTAAGACCATTAACCCCGCGGCTCATGCTCGGGAAGCTGGTTCCATTGTCTGTGCGTTGGCATGACCATGGCGACTGTTCACTATTATGCACTTCGTGTTTTTCGTTCCGATCAAGAGGGCAGTATTTTCGCGATGATGTTTTCGACACTGGTGTATGTGTTTGCCCTTGCTCGCGCCTCGGTTGCTCGTCGGGACCAGAGCCGAAGCCGAATGCCGCGCTGCAAATGTCGATCGTGTTCCTTTTGCCGAGCGTTTTCTTTCCCAGTTTCTCCACGTAAAACTACATTCCATGGATTTTTTACGCGCTCGGTGCGCTATTTCCGTTCGGTAGCTGGTCGCTGATGCGCGCGATTCATTCTCGTCAGCGCGAATTTCTGCAATATGGCCGAATCTTTTCGTGCTTCTTGTCATGTCGAATCTGCTCTTTAGTCTGTGCGCTCTGCGTTTCCGCAAAAAGCTGGCATGAGCGAGTGTCTGGGTAGCGCGAACGCGTTTCAATAGGACGCGGCTTTCGTAATTTAACCTAACGTGTCCAGACGAATCTTCTTCCGGGCTCTCCGCATCACCATCGTCATCGTCGCCGTTTTGGTGTTAGTCTGGTGGTTTGGAATGAGGATGCCCGGAAAGAACGTTTCCAAGGCGGGGCCGCTGTCGCCGGATGAAGTTGTCTTGCGCGAAGAGCTCCGCGCGAATGTGCAGAAGCTCGCGGGAGAAATCGGCGAGCGCAACATGTCGCATTACGCAGAGCTCAATGCCGCGGCCGATTTCATCGAAGATTCCTTTTCCCAAGCCGGGCTGCGGACCCGGCGAGACAGCTACGAGACGGGCGGACAGCCGTGTCACAATATCGAGGCAGAAATTTCCGGGAATGGTCCGGAGATCGTCGTAATCGGCGCGCACTATGACTCGGTGTTCGGTTCGCCTGGGGCGAATGATAACGGGAGCGGGGTCGCAGCGGTTCTGGCGTTGGCGCGGCGGTTCGCCAGTGCAAAGTCGAAGCAAACGTTGCGCTTCGTTGCGTTCGTGAATGAGGAGCCGCCTTATTTTTTGTCCGGTGAAATGGGCAGCCAGGTTTATGCCCGCAGGTGCAAAGAACGCGGCGACAAGATCTCTGCGATGATCAGCCTGGAAACGATCGGTTACTTTTCCGATGCGCCGAACTCGCAAAGATATCCGTCGCCGGGCCTCGGCTTATCCGAACGTCGGCAATTTCATCGGCTTTGTTAGCAATGTTCACTCGCGTGTGTTGCTACGTCGCGTTATCGCGCTGTTCCGGAAACACGCGAAGATCCCATCTGAAGCCGCCTCGCTTCCCGCGTTCATCCCCGGCGTCAGTTGGTCCGACCAATGGGCATTCTGGCAGCATGGTTACCCAGCCATCATGGTCACCGACACCGCGCCGTTTCGTTATCCGCACTATCACTCGTCGAACGACACCCCCGACAAACTTGATTACGATCGTTTCACGCTAGTGGTCAGCGGCATGGAGAAAAGTGATCGAAGAGCTGGACTAAACTGTAGCCGTCGATCGAAGAGTCGCGTCTGATTGTAGATCAGTACGCGCTCGGATGGATACAGAGAATACTTC
>CAVXHW010000017.1:0-21058 GCA_963761585.1 uncultured Verrucomicrobiae bacterium | reverse complement strand
AGGGCGGTGTTAGTCCCGGGGACGCAGACGAGTGATGGCCATTACGCCCTGGCCTGGACGGTGCTTCCGAAGAAAAACGCCGAGCCGGTGGATTGGTCAATCCTTGACACCGGGGAATTCGAAAAGCGTTACCTTGATGAAGATTATCTCGAGGACGCGCAGTATGAGCCAGCGAATCTCGTTGTCGATCTTCGCGCGAAGAAAGTGATCGGCAAATTCGCGCAGGGAGACGATGCATGTTATCGCCCGCATAAGAACCACGCCCTTCTCGTTGTTACCTGGGGACCGGAGCAGAATGGCCGCCGCTTTGCCTTGGTTGAAGTAACCGCAAAATGGGAGCCGGCTCTCTTTGATGTTCTTGATGTCGGCCCGGACGGCATTCGCAAGGTCGAACCCCATCCGCTTTTTGGCAAAGCGGTGGTGTCGGCAATCCGCCGTTGTTACGCCAATGCCCACATCAAGTCACCTGACATTGCCTTTGACTATGAAATTGCGGAGCTGCCGGAAATTGCCAGCAATATCGGGTTCCTGGATGCCACAACGGTGCGTTTGAGTTTTTCGACGATGGACGAAACGAAAAGTGGGACCCCTGACGTTGGGGGAGAGGTCACGTTTAAATTAACGCGTGCTGGAAAAGGAATAACTGTCGCGGTAACGAAAATAACGGCAGAGCTCGGCGGCGGTCTGGATAGCGATGACAAGTTCACTGGTGACGCCCGCAACGCCAAAATCGAGCGAGAACTGAACGAGGTCTACACCGCGCTGATGCGCAAACTTGACTCTGCGGCAAAGGAACAACTGCGAGAGCAACAGCGCGGATGGCTGAAAGATCGAGAAGCTTTCGTCGAAAAATTTGAGCAAACGTTCGACATCTCAACTGAAATGGAGAATCGCAGAATCGTCCTGGACCGATCACTGCGCGAGCTGACCGACAAACGCGTCGCCGAATTGCGACAGCGCTAAGAGCAAAATCTTCTTCAAATGAGCCACTCACCTGTAATCCTGTTAGGAATGAATTGCCGTAATGGGGCTGGATGCTTGCCTGAAAATGCCGCATCGACATTTTCGCTGGCAACGTGATCGCAACGCTTAGCACGGGGGCGAGTTCGTTGAACCGTGACGTCGCGCTTTGTAACTCACGGCACTTCGTGATTAAATACTGCGCGTGGCTATCGACTTTGTTTGTCCCTGGTGCACTCAGGACATCTCCGCCGACGAGACGAAAGCAGGCACGACTGCTGAGTGCCCCCACTGCAATTTTCCAGTCAAGGTGCCTGCGAAGGCCAGCCACGAGCCGCCACCGTCTCTGCCGCCATCTTCGCAAAGGTCGGCCGATACGCCCGCTTCTGGTTTGGACTCCGCCGTCTCAGAACCACCACTCCCGCCAGCATCGCCACCGAGCGATGGAGAGACAGGGGCTCAAGGCGACACGAAACCCAAGCGGGAAATGTTCTGCGCGTTATCGATCTATTTAGTAGCTAGCTTTATCTGGCGCGCCGTTACGACTGCTCACGAATTTCCCAGTCCCAACCTGCGCAATCTGACTATTGGGTTGGATCTCCTCTGCATCATCGGATTGATCTTTGGAGGAATTCAAATTTTCAGAGATCACGAATCGGACTGGTTTGGCGGGAAGATGTTGTTTTGGATCGCCCTCATCGCGGGCCTCGGCTTGTTTCTCATCCGGTTGCACGGAACTGCCAGTTGGTGGACCGGCCATCTTAACTATGAACTTAGTCCCCGCCCGTAATATCTAGCTAACCCGCCAATCCGAGCCTCCGTCTGTCTATTTACTAGCAGCAGCCCCGAACTCCGAAAGCTTTCGCGGGCAGGAGCATTCGAGGGCTGTTTGTTTTTGCTTTCCGGCTGTAAACATTGGCACCTACCGCGGCTCAAAATCGCGCGCCCGCTTTTGTCCCTCCGCAATCTGCTCCGGCGTCAGCTTACTTTCCAGCACGGTCATGAAGTTCTTGGCGCCCTCATCGCCTTGCCTGGCGGCGAGGAACATCCATTTGTAAGCCTCCACATAATCTTTCGTCACACCTGTGCCGTTCCCGTAGCAGACACTCAGATTGTATTGAGCCTTGGCGTACTTCTGCTCGGCGGCTTTACGATACCATTTCACCGCCTCCACCAGATTGGTGTAGCAGACACCTAGGACTGTACTTGAGCCTTGGCGTACATCTCTGCTCGGCGGCTTTACGACACCATTTCACCGCCTCCACCAGATCCTTCGCCACACCTTCGCCATTGTAATAGTCGACACCAAGATTGTATTGAGCCTTGGGTAGGTTCTGCTCGGCAGCTTTGCGAAACCACTTCACCGCTTCCACTTGATCCTTCGCCACGCCTTCGCCGTTGGCATAGCAGACGCCTAGACTGTATTGAGCCTCGGCGAGATTCTGCTCGGCGGCTTTGCGATACCACTTCACCGCCTCCACCTGATCCTTTGCCACGCCTTCGCCGGTTGGTATAGCAGACGCCTAGACTGTCTTGAGCCTCGGCGTAATTTTGCTCGGCAGCTTTGCGAAACCACTTTGTCGCCTCCACCTGATCCTTCGTGACGCCTTCGCCGTGTTCGTAGCAGACACCAAGATTGTATTGAGCCTTGGGTAGGTTCTGCTCGGCAGCTTTGCGAAACCACTTCACCGCTTCCACTTGATCCTTCGCCACGCCTTCGCCTCCATAGCAGATGCCCAAATTATATTGACCCCTGGCCTAATTCTGGTCGGCGGCTTTGCGTACCACTTCACCGCCTCCGCTTGATCCTTCGCCACGCCTTTGCCCTGTTCGTAGCGAATACCGAGTTCCACCTGGGACTCTGCGTCGCCTGCTTCTGCCTTCACCTTCACTTCCCCAATCGGTTTTTGATCGGCCTTGGTTTGTTGCGCGGCCAATTGAACGACAGCGACACTCGACGCCAACAGAAGCGTGAATATCAACCGTTTCTCTTTCATATCGGGAAACTAATTGGTTTCCGGCAAGGCTGCTGAGATTCCTAATTGAATCGACACCTTGTGTTCAGCGTCAAACGCAATCGTAACGGTTTCGCTGCATTCCGAAAATCCCCGCCGTTCCTTGTCCATTCGTCATGACCGCCGGATCACTCTATCGGGCAGCGTTGATCACAGATGGACCGGGTATGGGCTGTCGAGCGTGAAATCTTTCATCCGGCGATTGTCTTTGATGATTTCTCTCTCTTCAGCGGACGCTACGAAACAACCGAGAATGAAAATGGACAGGTCTTGCTTTCATTTTCGCTCCACAAACTTTTCGCCGTTCCAGGTGACCTTATGCAGAATTTTTTCGCCCTTTCGCGTTCGCACCAATCATCGTGCTCTTTTGCGGCAATGGAAATTGCATTACTAGTCATTGCGAAGCTTCCACGAAGTATTAGGCGTCCCGTCTTCTTTGAAAGAGACCGTGATTTCGTAGCGACGAACGACGTCAGTCTTTCCAGACGACGGGTTAAGCTTTGTGTAGTGGTCGAATCTTTCTAGGATAAGCGTGTCGGCTTTCGCCCAGCGCGTAGGCGTTACGGATTCCTCGCCCATAACCGCGCCTCTAATTTGTGGATCGCTTTCTTTGCCGGGCGGCTGGTCGAGCGGCAGATTAATTTTCGTAAACGATTTGCCTGAACTCTGGTAAACCGTTGTTTCCTCGGCCGCCACATAGGCAAAACGCTTCGAATCCGGCGACCAAAGCACACTGCCCTCACGAGCAGCGCCGGCGCCTATGTCGGCGTCTGTCAGATCGCAGAGCACCCGACCGGTCGCTTTCTCGATTAGTTCTGCGCGGCTGACCTTTGATTCATTCAGGTCAAGCGGGTCTGTAAATGTCTTACGAATGCTGTAGCGTCCATCCGGCGAAGTCCAATCCACGATCTCACCTCTAAAGAGGGTCTTCGTCGTCTCCGGAAAATAGCGCTGCAGATAATGTACGTCGGCGGTGCTGCCGAATTCTTCGTCAGACGCTCCTGCGATCAGAGTTCCTCTTACACCGACTTGATCAGTCAACGGCAAGTCGCGCACGAAATTCGCAAAATTCTTGTCGCCCACAACGTGAAAAAGTTCCCACGCTTGCGGGTAGTAGCCCTCGGCTGCCTCGCCATCCATGGAATCCGCGAGAGAGAAAAACTGCGCGAGCGCCTTCTTGTCACCGTTACTCGCCACAGTTAGAACTTTATAATAGTTAACGCCGCGATACCGCTTGGCCGAAGACGCGGTCGCGTCCAGTTCAGCCTTCGGGGCCGATTGCAATTTCCGCCATTCCTTTTTGCTGGCATCGTAGTTCAGCTTCATCAGTGGCTCGTCCGGGAGCAGATGAATCCGCGCTTTATCCATGAAACCGGTGACTCGCGACTTTGCTACTGCAACAGAGCCAGGACCGCCGCGCAGACAAACTGGCCATTTAGGATCGTCAGGCTTATTCCTTGGCTTTGCGGCGATGAAACGTTCGCCTTTTTTGACCCTTGCAATGACTTTGCCATTGTCATCTCTGACGTTGGTGTATCCATGCGGATCGTTAATTACGGCCATGGATACACGGGGCGTGTTATCCTCCACTTCAGGAGGCGTGCTCTCCACGCTCCCCACAGTGGTCAGCACGCTGCCGGCGGCATTGAAGCTCATATCGAGTTTGCCGCTCGCGTCATAGCGCACGACCGCAAACTGGCTGTCATCCGCAAAGGGTCGGCGCAGGGTAGCGCCGACGTAAGCAGAACCTGCGACTATGATCTTACCATCGCTTTGCACTGCTACCGCGTTGGCCTCGCCATAGCCCTGGACAACGCTCGTCATGATCTTACCGCCGTCTCCAAAACTTTGGTCAATGTTACCATCAGTGTTGTAACGAACACAGGCGAAGTCGTAGCCTGTGCCGCTGTTTTTCACGGCGTAGCCCGCCACCACAATTTTCCCATCTTTCTGGAGTGCCACTCCCGTCGCGTTACTCCCGCTAATGCCGACGTCAGTCATCACCCGACCACTGCCGCCAAAACCCGTGTCGAGAGTCCCGTCGGCGTTGTAACGTGCTAACGCGAACTTTTCAACGCCACCATCAGTCGCGTAACCAACAACAACGATTTTCCCGTCAGTCTGCGCTGCTACACTTCGGCCCTCAGCACTTCCGTCGCCTCCGAAGTTAGTAGTGACTTTGCCGGTTCCATTGAAACTCGGATCCAGACTCCCATTTGCCTTGAAGCAGGCGAGCGCACATTGTTTCTTGCTTTCGTACGACTTCGTTGTGTAACCGGTGACAACGATTCTCCCATCGCCGTATACGGCCACACTTTGGCCGTAGGTGTCGGCGCCGAAATCGGCAGTCGCCTTGCCGGTTTCGTTAAAGCTCGTATCGAGAGTCCCATTTGCGTTGTAGCGGACGACCGCAAAATCATTGTTGCTGCTGGCGTTGAACCACCCCGCGACTACGATTTTTCCGTCGCCCTGGATCGTCACGCTCTCTGCGCGGGCGTTTTTGTCACCAATACTGGTTGTTACCTTGCCGGAGTCGGCGAAGCTTGTGTCGAGGCTGCCGTCCGCGGTGTATCGTAACACCGTGAAGCAACAGTAGCCGCCGGCGTTAAACGAATATCCCGCGACAACAATTTTCCCATCGCCTTGTAACGCCATCCCTTCACCATGGCAGTCACCTGCGCCGACCGCAGTAGTCACTTTGCCGCTGCCGTTGAGACTGGTGTCCAAGCTGCCGTCGGAGTTATAGCGCACCAGCGCGAATTGGGCGGCACGCCCGACGGCTGCATATCCCGCGACTACAATCTTCCCGTCGCGTTGCGCCGCCACGCTCTTGCCGTAGGCGCTGCTGTCAGCAGCGATGGCTGGATAGCCGAAGGCCGCGAGCGTAACGCAGGCATGGACGATGCAGAACCGGACGGAACTTTTCATCTCACTGACAGAGATACATGACGATCCCCCGAAGCAATCAGTGAAGAAATTTTCATGTCATGGCGGCGATGCCTTCGCTTCTCCAGTCTTTGCTTCCTCGTAAACCGGCCTCCAGCTCGCGCGCAGTTCGTCGACACGTTCTGATGTCGATCTTGCGCGCAATTCGAGTTTGGCCGCGCCATCCTTCAATTGCGCAATCTGTTGGTTTAGTTGTGCGCGCCACTCCTTTTCGTTCTTTTCAAATTCCGTGCGATCCACTTCCTCGAGCTCCTTCTCGCGTCGTTCCTCGATCGCAGTGAGGGCGGCTTGATATTTCTCCAGCCTTTCGGCAACCGGCGCGTCCGGTCCTTTGTGGCCGATCGACTCAGATGGCGGCGGGAGGAAGCCTGACTCGACATCGCCGCTGCCCGTCCAGCGTTTGCGCGCGTCCTTGTTAATTTTTCGAAGTTTATCCGTCAGCTCGAACTTGTGCGTCTTGGTGTTGTAGTAAGCAAACCAACCATCGATTCCCGGCTTCTCGCGTTCTTCGTCGCGCTCCGAGATATAGCGTTCGCCAGCCAGGCCGCCGTGTAATTCGAAGAGGAGACGCCCTGAGTCCTCGCTCCACGCCACAACCGAGATTGCGGTTGGCCCCAATTCATTCGCGTTGATTTTCTTTGTCGGAATGTTCTCGGTCTGGCTGAAGAATTTCCAAACTGCGTTGTCGAAACGATGGGACGGATACTCCTGTCCAGGCCATCCGGCTTTGGGAAACGCGTCTTCAAAGCTAAGGCCTTCCGTGCGATGCATAAGATAGGTGGAACTAAGATGACTGCCGTAAACTCGATTGATCACAATCCAGTTTTCGTCGGGAGATATCGTGGCGCTATTAAGACCACCGCTGCCTTCCTCCTCATAAAAACCAGGCAGACGCTCGCGTGTGGCCGGATCTTTCGCCGACACAATCCAAACTTCCTGATCCATTCTCGAGTGTCCCTCGTCATCTTTTGCCGGCGCGTTTAGCTCTTCCACGAAGAAGGTCCCGTTAGGCGATTCAATTTTTCGACCCACGGGATTCTGCTTCTTCTCAGCCTTCTGCACGGAAGCTTGATGTTGCGCATCGAACGCAATTATGAGGCTTTGTTCGCAGTACACATTCCCGCCCGTGCTCGTTTCCCACTCTCCGCGTATCGACAGGAAGAGGGCGCCGGAGTCCTGCCAAATTTTGGGCCTCACCGTATAGAAGATCGTTTTCAGCGCGTTCGGATCCTTGTCTTTGACTTCATCGCATCGAGGAAAATCGGGCAGAGGAGTCTCTATAAAGGTGGAACCCTGTCGAAAGTAGACAGTCGTGGCTTGGAGCCCGCGACTTTCATTAAAGTAGGCAACTCGTTGTGAATCGCCTGACCAGATGAGAGTCGCATCGTGACCCGCCAGGTTTTCCAAATCGATTACCTTTTTCTTTGTCGCCGTCTCAATGATTTCAGTGTCCCAACCTTCTATCCGCAACGCGAACTCTCCATCTGGCGACTTGTCCTTGATGATCTCCTTCTCCTCAGCTTGAAGCGACGAAATCACACCCAGTGCGATCAGAATGGGCGCGAGGAGAGCTATTACTCTCATTTTAATCGGAGCCGGAGTCGCGGTGTTGCTGCCGCAACTGCCACACGTTATTACGCGCCGCAAGAGACAGAAAGTAAAGCCTCAACCGTCCGCGATCGCTCGTGTTTTTTGTCGATCCTACTCGTGTTTTGTTTCTTTATCCTTCACGCTTTCCACCGAAGCTTTCCGGTTGACGTCAAACGCGATCGTAATCGTCTGGCCACAACCCGCGTAACGCCGCTCTCCATCAACGACTCGTTATATTCGTCCAAGACCAGGTCACCAGACGGTAGCCATTTTACAGGGCTAATGGTGGCCTCAACGTATTTGAGATATTTGTCGCCACTGTCTTTTTCAGATGGCTTTCCCTCGCACGCGGGAAAGTCCGGCAGCGAAACTTCTTCGAACTCCGAGCCTTTGCGAAAATAGACAGTGGTCCAGCCACCGCGGCGATCCGGCTCAAAATACGCGACTCTTTGTGAATTCTTCGACCATACCAAATGTGCGTCCTCGGTGAAATTTTGATAAATCTCCAGCCCCACGACGTCTGCTTTGCTTTTTAGGCTGATTATGGCGGCTCCCCGACCTTCGTGCCCTTCTGTTATCCGCAACGCAAACCTCCCGTCTGGCGATTTGTCTCTGATGATGTCTTTCGCTTCAAGCGATGGCGCAAGGCAAGTAGCAATCAGAATGACCGCGAATGCCGATATCGTTCTCACAGCGATCGTTGGTATCACGCGCCACAAGATACAGAAAGTAAACCCTCACTTTTGTTCGCATTGCAACCAGCGAAGATTCTTTCACGTCTCGGCTTCAGGATTTATGAGCCTCCGGTTATTGCCGATCATTTAAGCGAGTCCTCCCGGTTTCGGAACGTAAAATCGGCATCTTTCGAGGATCTTGCGGGTTGATTTTCCGCCGAATGACTCCTGATCGCGCTCATAAACACTTCGCCAAAATCCTTCAATTTCTGTTCGCCGACGCCCGGAATGCGGCGGAACTCCGTTACATTCGTCGGATATTTTCTCGCCATTTCGCGCAGCGATACATCGGAGAAGATGATATAAGCGGGCACGCCTCGTTCATCTGCGAGCTGGCGGCGCAACGCACGCAAGCGCTCAAACAATACTTCGTCGCATTCGATCGCGCCTGGCCTTGATTCGCGCGCGTTTCTCTGCGATCTCGATTTGCTTGGTCAAAACGATCGAAGTCCGCATTCGCAATGCCTCCAGACCGGCGGGCGTAAGCGACAACGTCGCAAACTTGCCCGGCGCGCACTCGACCAGCCCCAGCCGCAATAGTTCGCGACCGATCGCCTGCCATTCAGCTCGTTTCAATTCGCCGCCGATACCGTAAGTGGACAGCTCGTTGTGACCTCGTTGCCTGATCGCTTCCGTGTCTGCGCCGCGAAGCACATCGACAACGTGACCCAACCCAAATCCGAATCCGTGCCTGGCGTGGATCCGATAGACGCAGGACAGAAATTTTTGCGCGTGCACGGTCCCGTCGATTGTCTCACGCGGCTGCAAACAGTTGTCGCAACTCTCACAGGAAACCTGTAGCGGCGGTGTCTGATCGCCGACGTCGTCACGCCTGGCTGGATATGTTTCCCCGAAATACTCCAGAAGCGTCGCACGGCGGCATTCGCGTGTCTCGGCGTAATGGACCATCTGCTGAAGCTGTGCACGGGCGATACGCGCCTCCTTCTCGGTTTTTTCGTCGATGAAATGCCGTTGCTTGGCAACATCGCCCGGACTGAACAGCAATACGCATTCGCTGGGTAATCCGTCGCGTCCGGCGCGTCCGGTCTCCTGGTAATAGCTCTCCAGATTTTTCGGCAGGTCGTAATGCACAACAAAACGCACGTTTGGTTTATTGATGCCCATTCCGAACGCGATCGTGGCAGTGATGACGCGCACGTCGTCGCGCAGAAACGCATCCTGATGTCTTGTGCGTTCCGACGTCGTTAGTCCCGCGTGATACGGCTTCGCGCTTACCTGTCCTCGTTCAACTTTCGCGCGACCGATTCAGTGCTCTTGCGGCTTGCACAATAAATGATGCCGCTGTCGTTAGGCCGGCTGCGAATGAATGCCAGAAGTTGTTCGTAAGCCGCCGTCTTGGGGATTATGCGGTAAGTCAGGTTCGGGCGATTAAAGCTGGCCACGTAAGCGCGCGGGTCGCGCAGTTCTAATTCTTTGATGATATCGGCACGCACGCGTTCGGTCGCGGTGGCGGTCAGCGCCATGACCGGCACATCGGGTAAATGTTTTCGTAGTTTCTTAAGCTCGCGATACTCCGGCCTGAAATCGTGGCCCCATTCGCTGATGCAATGCGCTTCGTCGATTGCGATTTGTGCAATGTTCCAGTTGAGGGCACGCTCCAAAAACGTGTCGAGCATTAATCGCTCAGGTGCGACGTAGAGCATTCGATACTGGCCACGATGCAGACCGCGCCAGCGCGCCTTTGCCTCTTCACGATCCAGCGTTGAATTCAAAAACGTTGCGGGGATACCACTGGTCTGTAGCGCATCAACCTGATCTTTCATTAGCGCAATGAGCGGCGACACCACGATCGTCAACCCATCGCGCATCAACGCCGGCAACTGAAAACAGAGCGACTTCCCTCCGCCCGTCGGCATCAGCACAAACAGATCCCGCCCGGCGAGCGCATCTTCGATGATTTCCCGCTGCAACGGCCGGAACTGGTCGTAGCCGAAATATTTCTTCAGCGCGTTGAGCAATTCCACGACTTGTTAGTAAAACGATGTGCGTGTTTCGCCCAGCGAATTTCGGCGTTTAATGAGAACTCAGCTGCAACGTTTTCTTTGCTCAATCGCGATTCTCAGCATCTTGATTGCTGGCACATTCGTAGTCGCGCAGCTGCAGAAATCCCCGCACATGGAAAATAAACCAACGGAGTCAGGCAAAATGGAAAACGAGGCGACCGGAGCCAACGATTTTGATTTCCTAATTGGAAGCTGGCGTGTTCATCACTGTCGTTTGAAGGAACGACTCGCTGACAATCACGAGTGGATTGAATTCGAGGGGACGTGCGCCATGCAAAAAATTCTTGGCGGCGCCGGCAACATGGATGAGAACGTCCTCGATTTTCCGGGCGACGCCTTTAGAGCAGTGTCACTACGCACCTATGATGCGACGAAGAAACAATGGTCGATTTGGTGGATCGATGCGCGCAACCCAGGCCATCTCGATCCGCCTGTGGTCGGCGGATTCAAGAACGGCGTCGGAACGTTTTACGCCAACGATACCTTTAAAGGAAAACCGATTCGCATTCGCTTTTTGTGGACGAATCTCACCACCGAACCGCATTGGGAGCAGGCGTTCTCCGACGATGGAGGCAAAACATGGGAAACTAACTGGATCATGGAATTCGTGAAAGTCCCATGAGGGTCCGGACATGTTGTCCGGTAGTTGAACTTCGGCAATACACGCTCGTGCCAGGCGCGCGCGAAACGCTGATCGAACTGTTCGAGCGCGAGTTCATTGAAACCCAGGAAGCTACCGGCATGACCGTGATTGGTCAGTTTCGCGATTTGAATAATCCGGACCGCTTCGTCTGGCTGCGGGGTTTTAGCGATATGGACGCGCGGGCCGCGCAGCTACAGGCGTTTTACAGTGGACCAGTTTGGAAAGCTCATCGCGATGCGGCCAACGCCACAATGATCGACTCCGACAATGTTCTCCTATTGCGTCCGGCGTCGCCGACTTCAGGATTTCAACTGGAGCATGCCAGTCGTGCACCGGTTGGATCGACAGTGAAACAAGATCTTTTGGTCGCAACGATCTACCACCTCGACAAACCGAAGGCAGTTGATTTTCCGACTTTCTTTGAGCGTGAGCTTCAGCCGCATTTAACGAACGCGGGAATTTCAGTGCTGGCCTCGTTTGTTACTGAAACGCATCCGAATACTTTCCCGCGCTTGCCCGTGCGAGAGGACGCGAACGTGTTCGTGTGGTTTTCGCGTTTTCCAGATCGCGAAGCTTACGAAAGATCTGCCGCGGCTGTTACCGAAGCCATGCGGGAAAGAGAAGTCACAACGAAACTAGCGGAGTTTACGAGAGAACCACCCGAGGTGCTACTGCTTACGCCGACTGCTCGATCACTCCTGTGATTACTTGCATGATTGCCGTACGAATCGCGCTGTTGCTTAACTTGCAAAAGAAAAGGCTTGAAACCGGCAAAGCCGCGCTGTGGTCGTAGTAGAGAACAGTAGGCGTGCCGTGTTGGTCGAGGACCGGCGAGCGTTTGATGAGGCGCTCCAATATTTGCTGACGACCATCGAAGCGAAGTCGCCCGGACAATAATCGGGGCACTAGCGACGCGAAATTTTTACAGTGGCGTAGCAATGTATCCGCAAACACTCGGACTGTGGAAACTAAATATACTGGATTAGTTTCCACGTTGTGATAAGACTGCCGTAGATGTGAAACGGGCACGAAAATCATCGTCTCAAAGCCGAAAGCACGATGCTAACCGGCAGCGTATTGTCGATGCTGCCCGGGGGCACTTCTTCAGCCACGGATTCCGCAGTGTGACCATGGACGATCTGGCAGAGGAATTGGGGATCAGCAAGAAGACACTTTATGCTCATTTTCCGGGCAAGTTCGATCTGCTCGAGGCTGTGCTGGCCGATAAATTCCAAGGTGTGGAAGCGATGCTGAAAGAAGTGACGCGCGCACAACCGCACGATTTCCCGGCGACTTTGCGCGAGTTGCTGGCCGGGACGCAACGCGAATTGGATGAGATAAAGCCGCCGTTCGTGCGTGATATGCGCCAGAAAGCGCCGCAAGTGTTTCAAGTTATCGAGCGCCGCCGGGCTGCATTGTTTCAGCGGTATTTCGGAAACCTTCTCCTCGCCGGGCAACGGGCGGGAATGGTGCGAAAAGACGTTCCGGCGAACCTCATCATCGAGATTTTACTGGCGATTGTTCAGGCGATCATGAATCCGGCGAAGATGGAAAAACTCGGGATGATGCCGAAGGAAGGTTTCGCCGGCATCCTCAAAATTGTTCTCCAAGGTGCGCTTACACCAAAAGGAAGAAAAGATGCGCGCATTGTTCGTTAGGCGCTGTGCACAGTCACTTGGCCCGGCGGGAGCAGTCGCATTGCTGCTCTTGTTGGCTGGCTGCAGCACTCGAAAGAACGCCGTCTCCGGAACGATCGAAGTGGACGAAGCGCACGTGGGCCCGCGGTCTGGCGGCCGCGTGGAGAAAATTTTGGCGTGGGAAGGCGATCGCTTGCACGAAGGGCAGGTGATCGTGCAACTGGATGCGTCAGAGCTGCGAGCGCGTCGCGATCTTGCGTCTGCGCAAATCGATACGGCTGCTCACGATGCGGACGCGCAAGAAGCGCAACTGGTATTCCTGCGCGACGATGCGGGACGCCAGAAGGATTTGCTCAACCGCAGAGTCGTTTCGGCCACTGACGCGGAGCGCGCCGACAGCGCGGCGAAAGCGCAGGAGAAAAATGTGGCGGCGGCGAAGATGCGCGTCGCACAGGCGCGTGCGCAACTGGCCGATATCGATTCGCAGCTGGCCGAAATGCAGATCATCGCGCCGGCGGATTCCATTCTCGAGGTGCTCAGCGTAAAAGTGGGCGATGTGCTGCCGGCCAATCGCGAAGCGGCCACGCTGTTGATGACCGGACATCTCTGGGTGCGCGTTTATGTCCCTGAATCCTGGCTGGGTTTGATCAAGCTGGGCGAGCACGTCCGCGTCCGCGTGGATTCGTTTCCGCACACCGATTTCGACGGCGTTGTCGAGCAGATCAATCGGCAGGCCGAATTTACGCCGCGCAATGTGCAGACCGTCGCTGACCGCATCAAACAGGTATTCGGCGTGAAGATTCGTTTGCCGAGCGACGACGATCGTTTGCGCGCGGGAATGGCGGCGGATGTTTATTTTCCAAATGTGAAATGAGGAATTCGAATCAATGAATCAGGAAAGCAGGAAACGGAAAGGTGGAACGCGTTGTCCCCAACGCGTTGTCACGGGCCCGAGCCATCGGCTTGGGACAAGCCGATCCACCTTCCTGGTATTTTCCTGATTCCGTTGTTATGCCTGAGCCGATGATCCAAGTGGAAGGACTGACGAAGCGCTTCGGCGCTTTCACGGCTGTCGATCATGTTTCGTTTACCGTCGGGAAGGGATCGATCTTCGGTTTTCTCGGCCCGAATGGTTCGGGAAAAACAACTGTGATCCGGATGCTATGCGGAATTCTGCAGCCGACTGAGGGCACGGCGCGAATAGGCGGCCACGACGTCGTGCGGGATTTGGAGCCGATTAAGGAAATGATCGGCTACATGTCGCAAAAATTTTCGCTCTACGACGAGCTGACTGTGAATGAGAATCTCATCTTCGCAGGAAAACTTTATGGCTTGAGCGGTCGCGAATTGAACCAGAGGCGCGAGGAAATGATTGCCACGACGCATCTGGAGCCGTACATCGACAGGCGCGCTGCCCAACTCTCCGGTGGCTGGCGTCAACGTCTGGCCATGGCTTGTTCGCTCATGCACAAGCCGAGTGTGCTCTTCCTTGATGAGCCGACCGCCGGTATCGATCCAGTCGCCCGGCGCGAGCTGTGGGATTTACTTTTCGAGTTCGCCGGTAAAGGCATGACGCTGTTCGTGACGACCCATTACATGGACGAAGCCGAGCGCTGCGATCATGTAGGCTACATCTACCTGTCGAAATTGATCGTGTGCGGTGAACCGGACGAGTTGAAAAAACTGCCGGACGTGAATCCACCCGGAACGCGCCGGCTCGACGTGACTTGCGATCACGTGACCGCGGCGCTCCATGCCATGCACGAGATGCCCGGAGTGCGCAGCGCCACAATTTTCGGTCAATCCATGCATTTGCTCGTCGATGACAGAGTGAACCGTGCGGAGATCGAGGAACAACTGCGCAAAGTTGGTGTCGCTCACGCCGAGATTCATGAAATGGGTCCTTCGCTGGAAGACGTGTTTGTGGAGCTCTCCGCCAAGCACGCTGCTGAACGACAAAAGGCCGCGTAAATGACTGTCATCCTGAGCGAAGCGAAGGAGAACCAAGGAAGGGCGATTCCAGATCGCCCCGGCGGCTGGAAAGCCGCCGCTCCTTGTAAAGAGCAACATGAAACACAAACCATTTCGAGGGTTTAGCGCAATTTTGTTCAAGGAGTTCATCGTCGTCTGGCGCGATCCGCTGACTCTCTTTTTCTTCTTTTTCCCGCCGTTGATCGAGATGGTCGCGTTCGGTTATGCGCTCGACAACGACGTGAAGCACATGGCGATGCTTGTTCTCAACGAAGATCGCACGGTCGAAAGCCGTCTTTTGATCGACCACTTCGTTAACACGCAAAGCTTTCGCGTAGTCGGCGAAGCGCAAAGCCTGGACCAGTTGAAGAGCGAACTACGAAAGGGAAGCGCGTACGCCGCGCTTTACATCCCGCCGAACTTTACCCGCGAACTAATGGCAGGCCACTCCGCACAGGTGGAATTGCTTGTTGACGGATCCAATTCCACCACCGCATTGCAGGCTCTTCAAACCGGGCTCGGCGTGGCGTTGACGCAATCAATGGAAATGCTGATGCGTGATACTGGCCGGAAAGGGATGCCAATCGATGTTCGTCCGCAGATGCTTTACAACCCGGCCATGCGAGCGCCGAATTTCTTTGTGCCCGGCGTGATCGGCGTCGTCTTGCAAATTGGGACAACAGTTGCAGCGGCCATGGCTTTGGTGCGTGAACGCGAACGCGGCACACTTGAACAATTACTGGTAAGCCCATTGAGTCCCGCCGGGCTCATGCTCGGCAAGCTGGTTCCGTATCTGTGCATTGGCATGACCATGGCGATTGTCTTGTTCAGCATTATGCGCTTTGTGTTTTTCGTTCCCATCGAGGGCAGTGTGTTCGCCATGATGTTTTCTACGCTGGTGTATGTGTTTGCGCTGCTAAGCCTCGGCTTGCTCGTCGGGACCAGAGCCGAAAACCAAATGCAGGCGCTGCAAATGTCGATGGTGTTCCTATTGCCGAGCGTTTTCTTTTCCGGGTTCATTTTTCCGCGTGAAACCATGCCGTGGATTTTTTATGCGCTCGGTGCGCTGTTTCCCACGACGTATTTCATTGCACTCATGCGCGCGATCATTCTGCGCGGTGCAAATTTTTTCGAATACTGGCCGAACCTTTTAGTGCTTATTGTGATGTCGAATCTGCTTTTTAGTCTGTGCGCTCTGCGTTTCCGCAAAAAGCTCGCGTGAGCGATGTGTCTGGGTAGCGCACGCGTCTCGCGTGCTGGCGATGGCGTCCTCGCCATGGCGGACTTTTTGTGTAATTCCTCCCTCCGTGCAGCTGACGCGTCTTACGAAAGCTTGTTTCGGCGCGACGCCGAAACAAGCACGCGAGACGCGTGCGCTACCCGGAAGTGCAGCGCGAACGCGTTTCAATAGGACACGGCTTTCGTAATTTAACCTAACGTGTCCAGACGAATCTTCTTCCGCGCGCTCCGCATCACCATCGTCATCGTCGCCGTTTTGGTGTTACTCTGGTGGTTTGGAATGAGGATGCCCGGGAAGAATGTTTCCAAGGCGGGGCCGCTGTCGCCTGATGAAGTTGTCTTGCGCGAAGAGCTCCGCGCGAATGTGCAGAAGCTCGCGGGAGAAATCGGCGAGCGCAACATGTGGCATTACGCACAGCTCAATGCCGCTGCCGATTTCATCGAAGATTCTTTTTCCCGAGCCGGGCTGCGGACCCGACGAGACAGCTACGAGACGGGCGGACAGCCGTGTCACAATATCGAGGCAGAAATTTCCGGGAATGGTCCGGAGATCATCGTAATCGGCGCGCACTATGACTCGGTGTTCGGTTCGCCTGGGGCGAATGATAACGGGAGCGGGGTCGCAGCGGTTCTGGCGTTGGCACGGCGGTTCGCCAGTGCAAAGCCGAAGCAAACGTTGCGCTTCGTTGCGTTCGTGAATGAGGAGCCGCCTTATTTTTTGTCGGGTGAAATGGGCAGCCAGGTTTATGCCCGCAGATGCAAAGAACGCGGCGACAAGATCTCCGCGATGATCAGCCTGGAGACAATCGGTTACTTTTCCGATGCGCCGGCATCGCAAACATATCCGTCGCCGGGCCTCGGCCTGTTTTATCCGAACGTCGGCAATTTCATCGGCTTTGTTAGCAACGTTCATTCGCGTGCGTTGCTACGTCGCGTTATCGCGCTGTTCCGCAAACACGCGAAGATCCCATCTGAAGGCGCCTCGCTTCCGGCGTTCATCCCGGGCGTGAGTTGGTCGGACCAATGGTCATTCTGGCAGCATGGTTACCCAGCCATCATGGTCACCGACACCGCGCCATTTCGTTATCCGCACTATCACTCGTCGAACGACACGCCCGACAAACTTGATTACGATCGTTTCACGCTAGTGGTCAGCGGCATGGAGAAAGTAATTCAAGAGCTGGCTGAGTAACCGACAGTGGGCGTTGGTGCGGGTCCGACAGAGCAAACCCATTCGCTGAGGACAGCGCACGCTACAGACAACGTGCAACATCTACAGCATTACGCCGCGCATGATTACCAGTGCGCTACTGAAGTAGATAATTGGTCCGACCATATCCAGCAGCGTTTCGCGCCCGCAACCAGTGCGTCGCGAATTAAGGCCGTGAACCTGTCATCTAATCGCTAGAGCCAACCCAGGGCCTTGTTATAAGCTCGCGACTGCCCGCGACGAGATGTCGGTTTCTCGAAAAAGTAACAGAAACGTCTCTTTGTCGGTCGTCAAAGGCGTGGAAGGTAAATGCCATGAGACCTAGTGATACGGGACAGACCAAGCTCTCGGACAAAGATTGGCGAGACCTAATTCTCGTCGAACTCAAAGGCAGAGGCGGAAGTCGATATTACTCCGGTATTTGTCCCATCTGCCTCATTACCTACGATGTCGACGCTTCTTCTGCCCGCACGTTAGCGATCGAGAAGGTCGCTTCTCACATCAAGAATGCTCATTCTGACGCTTTGTCTTGATGAACAAACGCGTCCTTCCACTCACCTTCCTGAAATATTGCCCTTGGACCAGAATCGAAGTCGAGGGAGGTTGTCACCCAATCGTAACTTGGCAGTGATTGTGTCTTTTTTGTAGTTTCTGTTGCCGATTACATGGCACTTATGAATCCTGCGAACCTTTTTGATCACGATGCTGACGCGTTGCAACTGGCGGCCGGAGATTTCCTTTTCCGGGAAGGCGACAAGCGTGACAAGATGTACGTGTTATTGGAGGGGGAAATGGACATCCGGCTCGGTGATCATGTGGTCGAGACCGCAGGACCGGGTGGCCTGATCGGCGTGATCGCGTTGCTCGATGACAATCCGCGTGATACCAACGCTATGGCGAAGACCGCCTGCCGACTGGCGACGGTCGATCAACGGCGGTTCCATTTTCTCATTCAACAGCACCCGCAGTTCTCGACGCACGTGATGAAAGAGCTCGCCCATCGTCTACGCTACATGACCGCCGCGGCGGCGAAGCAACAGGAAATGCCAGCAAACCCATAGTGCGGCTTTGTTGGCAGTACACCTGACGGTGAAGAGAGGGGAACCGATGAATGGCTCAGTCTTGATACCAAGCCTGCGATACAAGGACGCGCCTGCAGCGATTGCGTGGCTTGAGCAAGCATTTGGCTTCGAACGCCACGCCGTCTATGAGGGGCCCGATGGCACTGTGGCTCACGCCGAGCTGCGCTTTGGCAACGGTCTGGTAATGCTGGGATCGGCGAGCAACGAGAGTCCGCTTCGGCAGCTGTATGTTACTCCGGCTGAGATTGGCGGACGCGTGACCTCGCCGCTCTACCTGATCGTAAAGGATTGCGAGCAGGCGTATGCGCGGGCTCTCGCTGCAAAAGCGGAGATTATCGTAGGGATAAGGACGATGGAGTATGGTGGAAAGGCATTCACGGTCCGGGATCCTGAAGGCTACCTTTGGTCTGTGGGCGAGTATTCCCCCTGGGCGGAGAAAGAAACTATCACCACCTAAGACGATGCAGCGATGCTCTGTCCGTTTCGCGTTCTAGCTTTCGATGACTCCCATGTTCAACCTACAACAACGCCCGTTGTCGCCAACGGTCGCTGATCTTGTGTCTCGTTAGGCGGTGACGCTAACCTTTGGTTATATCAAGTTGAGGACGCGCAGCGCGATCGACGCGAGGCCTGCGCACGGCGATCGGCGACGGGTGTGAGCCGCCTGCCGACCGCCGCTCGCATGGACGTGGATATCGACCGGTACCGTCCCTCGGGACTCCTAGTCCTGCCCCTGGTCATCGTGCCTGAAGTCGAACATGTCGAACAGGTCCCCGATCGCAGGGATGTTGGTCGGTATGTAGGGTGAGCTCGTGCTCGTGATCGGATTGGGCAGGTTGTCACGGCTGCGGCCGGTGAGTGGCTGTAGGTTCCAGTTACGCTCGATGAACTTCACCACCGAGGCATGATCGTTGTAGCTGTGGACCACCTTGCCCCCCTTGGACCAGTGCGAGACGGCCAGCATCGGGATACGCGGACCGTCACCAAAGAAGTCGAGCGGTATGAACGCGCCCGAATCCCACAGGCCGCCTCCCTCGTCAAAGGTGATGAACAGCACCGTGTCCTTCCTCTGATCAAAATTGATGTGGTCAACGATCTTCTGGATCATCGCCTCGAAAAGATCGAGCTTGGAGCTTGCCGGATGCCCGTCGACCAGGCTGTCGGGCTTCACGTACGCGACCGCCGGCAGCTGGCCGTTGTCGAGCGCATCGAAGAAGTCGGTCGCGTCCTTGATGTGCGCCTGGCGTTGCTGTGCGTCTCCCATGATCGAGCTGGAATAGCTGAAGAGGTTGCAGATATCACAGTAGTTCTGGGAGATCAGCAAATCGACCGGATCATGCGAGCCGTTCGCCACCCGCACCGCCGCGTTGTAGCCGCCGCCGTAGTATGCCCAGGAAATTTCATTCTCATTGAGTGCGTCCCCGATGTTGCGCAGTGTCGAAGGCGGGACCTTGCCACCGCTCACGATGTTGGTCGCATCGATTGTGCCGTTCGGCAGGAAGCCGGGGCTCAGGTTGTTGATCATGTAGAAGTGGCCAGGATCGCAATTCGGCGACGGATGCCAAGGCAGGCTTGCAAGATACGTTACGATCGGTGCGATGCCGGGCTGAGTAACATCCGAGCAGTTGGTCCACGCCTTGTCACGCTGGAACGCCACATTCGTCGGTGATATTGGGTCCGGATCCGCCACGCTAGCTGTCGGCGGCTGGCTCACGCCTTGGAACGTCTCCCAGAAGATGGCGTCGGCCGTCCCGATCATCTGGTGCTGGACGGCGGTACCGCCCATGACCGGCTGGTGATAGTTATCATTGAGGGTGTACCTGTCCGCGAGGCGCTTGAACACCGGTGCGTCGCCCCGCTGAATATTCAGGAACGACATCGAGTTGCTGCCCGAGCCGTCGTCGCGCGCGACGCCCACGAACGGATACAGGTCATTGAGGCAGCCGGAAGGGTTGTCCAAGGTCGCATTCATCACATTGCAGTCCGATTGCTGCCACATGTGGAAAAGGCGATGCACCATATCGCCGACATAGCTGTCGTACGGCCGGGTGGCACTGGTGCCGGGGAAAAGGCCGTTCGGCAATGTCGTCGCATCAGGGACGCGCGTATCGGTGGTGAACATGGGCAGTCCAGAGGCCCCCGTGCGCAGCAGGCCCAGATCGTTCCTCTCCAGCGACGGCTCGATCGTCGGCAGAAGCGAGTCCGGCACGAGTGTGGGATCGAAGGGGGCTTGTCCCTGGTCGAGGCCGCCCGGAGCTGGGGGGATGTAGGCCGTGTTCGGCGGCGGGAAGCTCGGCGTGCCGGGGGCCTGCTGGTACGCCGTCTTGCCGGCTGTCGACATCGCATCGATAAAGTAGGTCGCCGGATACGGTTGATTGATCTGGAATTGCTGCGAATCGGCGAAGTCCGACCCGGGTGCACCGGAAGCCGTCACGTAGCCGCGTGACAGCAGATTGCCAACCGACTGTCCGTGCCTCGGCTGGTAGGTCGCAAAGATACTGTCGAAGGTCCAGTTCTCACCGATCAGAACAATTACATGCTTGATGGGCGTTGCCGTGTTGCAATCGTTGCCATGGTGATCGCAGTCGTGATGGTTGTCCTCACTCGTGGGCGCCGTGTTGGCCTGTCCCGGAGCGGAGTTGAAACTGGCGGCCAGTAAGACCGCCGAGATAGATAGCAGAGCAGCCGAAAGGGCGACTTGGAGCGCCCAGGCTTTGGTAGAATTGTTTTGTTGTTTTTTCATAGATTGTGTTCCTTTTGGATCAGTTTTCCATTTCGTAATGACCCTGGTGTCGCCATAATTAGCTGGCAAGTTACAGTGACGTGAATTGTTTGTTACAGTACTGAGAATTTCTCGTTAAATAATTCAGAGTCCCTAGACTTGGCATAACAAGTAAAGCCGCATGTCAGGCAAGGTCCTACATGAAAATAAGGCACTGACTGACTAGGCAGGCCTTCTTCAGCTTGTAACTAACGCGCGCTAGTGAACCGTAACTACAACAGCGTG
>CAVXHW010000016.1:0-14979 GCA_963761585.1 uncultured Verrucomicrobiae bacterium | reverse complement strand
CAATGGATCGATTCAAACGCGCAGAACACCGCCAAACGCCAGCGCGTGGAATCTCAACTCCGAAGAATACTTCAACCTCCTCACAAAACATCCCAGCCGGCCCGTGGCTGGCATTAGGTCAAAACGTCGTGCTCACACTCGACGACACCGTCTATGAAATCGCTGAATAACAATGGAATGAAAACACTAACCACGCGGATATTCGGCATCCTGCCAATCATCTTGTCTGTCTCTGACGCTGATGGCAACCGTTGTTCGCCAAGACTGTGCCAGCATCTCAATCCAAACGGCGTATCGAGGTCTGTTTTGTTCTCGATACCACTGGTTCGATGGGCGGTTTAATCGAAGGCGCGAAACAAAAGATCTGGTCGATAGCCAATGAAATGATTAGTGCGCAACCAACACCGGAGTTAAAGCTCGGGCTCATTGGTTACCGAGACCGCGGCGACGAATACGTCGTAAAGTCGTTCAGTCTCACCGACGACATCGATGCGATCTACGGACATCTGCGCGAGTTCCAGGCCGCTGGCGGTGGCGATACACCGGAAAGCGTGAACGAAGCGCTTGCCGAAGCAATTCACAAGATGCCCTGGAGCAGCGACAGCAAAGTCCTGAAGATCATCTTTCTGGTCGGAGACGCGCCGCCGCACATGGATTATCCGAACGGCCCGAAGTATCCGGATCTGTGCCGGGAAGCAGCGAAAAAGGACCTCGTCATTAATACCATTCAGTGTGGGGAGATGGCTGAGACCAAACCGATCTGGCAGGAGATCGCGAAATTGTCGGAAGGCAGTTATGTAGGCATCTCGCAGTCGGGCAACGTCGCTGTGATTTCAACGCCGATGGACAAGGAGTTAAGCCGGCTTAACGAACGGATCGGTGCCACTCTTATTCCCTATGGCGACAGCAAAACAGCAGGCCGAAATCCATGCGAAATATGCAGTGGCGGCGAGTGCTCCTGTTTCCGCAATGGCCGATCGACTCAGCTATAACAGCAAGACCGGCAAAGCCGTGCAGGGCCACGGTGAGTTAGTCGACGCGCTTAACGACAAAACGGTTAAGCTCGACGAGATCGACCAGAAGCAACTTCCGGCCGAACTACAGAAATTGGATCGCAGCGAACTGCAAAAGCGCATCGCAAAAGCCCGCGACGAACGCGCCGACCTGCAAAAGCAGATCGTCGAAGTGTCAAAGAAACGCGAAGCCTTTATTCAATCGGAAAACAAACGGCTCGCGGCCGAAGGCAAAGGCGACGCCTTCGATCAAAAAGTGACTGAAACGCTTCACGCCCAAGCCGCTAAAAAGGGAATCAGTTACTCATACTGGATAAACGTGAATTGGCCCAAAATCATCCGCAGATTTCACAGATTTCCGCAGATTGGTTTGATCGATGATTGGCTAGCGGCGGCCCCGACCGCCGAATCTGTAGCCACGCCGCTGTGCGGCGTCCCTCTGAAAATCTGCGTGAATCTGCGAAATCTGCGGACAAATTGGAGAGATGGCTAAGCACAGTGGTTTTCAAAAACTCGTTGCCGAAGCGAAGAAGCACATAACCGAGATTTCGCCGCAGGATGCTGGTGCCAAATTAAACAGCGGGGACGCGGTCGTAATCGATGTCCGCGATAAAGACGAATGGGATGAAACACACATTCCCGGCGCGACTCACATAAGTCGCGGCACAATCGAGCTCGACATCGAAGAAAAAGTTCCCGACCCAAACGCAATGATCATTTGTCATTGCGGCGGCGGCGGCCGATCCGCACTCGCCGCCGAGACGCTGCAAAAAATGGGTTACAAAAACGTCCACTCGATGGCCGAGGGCTTGAAAGCCTGGAAAGCGGCCGGTCTGCCAACGACATAGTTTTCAACATCATTGTGGGGAGCGCGAGCGCCTCGCCCGCAGTGTTGCGCGCCTCGCGCAACACACCCTCAGAATGTTGTCGACCCGGCAAAACGCGGGAGCCCGCGCTCATTAACGCATTTGCATCCGGGCGTTACGTGACGACAAGTTTACGTCTTATGTCACCGCGTCTTTGCTTCTTTGCTTGCGCACTGTTCACTGTTGCGCAAATCACCGCCGTGTTCGCCGCCGATCTCAAGGACAATCCGTTCGCAGCCGAGAGCGTCCTGCCATATCAATACCCGCCCTTCGACAAGATTAAGGACGAGCATTTCGTCCCGGCGATCGAAGCCGGAATGCGTGAACAACTGAAGGAAATCGAGCCGATCGCAAACAATTCTGAGAATCCGACATTCGATAACACGATCGTCGCCCTCGAACGCACCGGCCGATTGCTCGATCGCGCCGAGCGCACATTTTCGAGCCTCAACGCCTGCGATACAAATCCGACCCGCCAGAAGATCGATAAAGAAATGGCGCCGAAGCTTGCCGCGCACCATGACGAGATTTTTTTGAATTCGAAGTTATTCGCGCGAGTTAAAGCGCTTTATCAGAAGCGCAGCGAACTCGGCCTCGATCCGGAATCGGCCTATTTGCTCGAACGTTACTACAAGGATTTTGTGCGCGCCGGCGCGAAGCTCTCCGATGACGACAAGGAAAAGCTCAAAAAAATCAATGCCGAGCTGGCAACTCTGCAGACCCAATTCGAACAAAATGTTTTGAAGGAAAAGAACGCATCCTCGGTCGTCGTCGATCGCAAGGAAGATCTGACCGGTCTTTCCGGTAACCAGATGGCAAGCCTTACCGCGGCTGCGAAAGCGGAGCACAAGGAAGACAATTTCGTTATTCAAATGCAGAACACGACCGGGCAGCCCCTGCTTGGCTCGTTAGAAAATCGACAACTGCGCGAGCGCATCATGCAAACCTCCCTCGGGCGCAACAGCAAAGGCGGCGAGTTCGACACGCGCAATATCGTCTTGCGGACCGCGCAGCTTCGCGCCGAGAAAGCAAAGCTGCTCGGCTATTCAAACTGGGCGGCGTATCAGCTCGAAGACCAAACGGCGCACGATGTGCCCACGGTGAACAAGCTTCTGGCCGACCTTGCGCCGCCTGCTGTCGGCAATGCAAAACGCGAAGCAGCCGATATGCAGAAAATTGTGGATGAAGAGAAAGGTGGATTCAAAATTGCGGCGTGCGATTGGGATTTTTACTCGGAGAAAGTGCGCAAGGCGAAATATGCGTTCGATGAATCGGAGGTGCGTCCGTATTACGAGCTGAACCACGTCATCATTGACGGTGTCTTTTACGCTGCTCAAAAACTTTACGGCCTCACGTTCAAGGAACGCCACGATTTACCGGTCTATCAACCGGACGTCCGCGTGTTCGAAGTCTACGACCGCGATGGAAAACCGCTGGCGATTTTCATCGGCGACTACTACGCGCGGCCGTCCAAGCGCGGGGGCGCGTGGATGAATTCTTACGTTCCGCAAAACGATCTGTTCGGGACGAAGCCGGTTGTGGCGAATCACCTCAACATTCCGAAGCCGCCGCCGGGCGAACCGACGCTGCTCACTCAAGATGAAGTGCGGACCGCGTTTCACGAATTCGGGCACGCGCTGCACGGCATGTTTTCGAACGTGAAATATCCGCGGTTCAGCGGAACGAGCGTGCCGCGTGATTTCGTCGAATATCCGTCGCAGGTAAACGAGATGTGGGCCGCGTGGCCGGAAGTCCTCGCCAACTACGCGAAACATTACAAGACCGGGGAACCAATGCCGCAGGCGTTGCTCGACAAGGTCAATGCCGCGGAAAAATTCAATCAGGGATTCAAGACCACTGAATACCTGTCGGCCTCGCTACTCGACCAGGCGTGGCATCAACTGAGTCCATCTGACATTCCGAAAGACGCAGTCGCATTTGAAGCGGAAGCATTGCACAAAGCCGGGGTCGACTTTCCGCCGGTGCCGCCGCGTTATCGCAGCTTCTATTTTTCACACGCATTCGCTGGCGGCTACTCGGCCGGTTATTACTCCTATCTCTGGAGTGAAGTGCTCGACGCCGACACGGTCGAGTGGTTCAAGCAACACGGCGGATTGAAACGCGAGAACGGCGACCGCTTTCGCGCCATGTTACTCTCGCGCGGCGGATCCGCTGACGCCCTCGGGCTATTTAAGAATTTCGTCGGCCGCGATCCCTACATCGAACCATTGCTCAAACGCCGCGGGCTCGATCGTGCGTCCGGTGCGGATGACACCAAGGTGGAATCTCAATCGGCACCAAAGTAGCGCGGCATCTGTAGCCGTCGCCGTGTGGGCCACGTGCACGCTTGGTGCAGCAAAGCGACTACAGACGTGTGACGAATTGCCGGTGGAAATGCCGCGGCAATCTTGTTAGCCTCTCTCCCCGGTGAGCGAAACTCCCGCGTTGTGACCGAAACTTCCTGGTCGCGAAGAACAGTCACAATCGCTTCTGTCCTGTTCCTGTTGGTTCTATTGCCGGCTCACTCTCAGATCCCAACTCCTTCCCAGACGCCACTGCCGCGTAATCCTGGAATGTTCAACGCGTACCGCACACCTGCATCGCGTAACGATGTTATCGCAAGCCCAACCCCACCAACACGACCGCCGCGTCGGTACAACCCCGCGAGTCCCATCACACCGACGCCATTGCCACGTAGGGAGAACACCACAAGCCTGACCACACCAACGCAACCGCCACGTAGGTACAACATCGCAAGCCCGACCCCACCATCGACGCGACCGCCACTGCGCACGTACAATACTGCAAGCCCGCCGCCAGCGACGCGACCTCCGCGCATGGATGACGTCACAAGCCCGACTACGCCGACGCGACCTCCGCGTAGGTACGACACTGCAAGTCCCATTCTGCCGACGTCACCGCCTCGTGGAGAAAACACCACAAGCCGATCACACCAACGCAACCACCACGTAGAATACAACACCGCAACTCCATCACACCGCCGCAACCGCCGCGTGCGATAAAACTTCGGACACGACAACACCAACGCGACTGCCGCGTTACAGAAGCCCGAGCCCAACGATTCGTTTTCGACCACCGATTCCAGATATCACCGCAAGCCCAATCATTCGTTTTCGCCCACCGATTCCAGACATCACCGCAAGCCCCGTCATTCGCTTTCGCCCTCCGATTCCAGATATCACCGCAAGCCCGCCATTCCTTTCCGTCCGCCGATTCCAGACATCACCGCTGGAGCACGTAACCAGCCGACGCTTAATGTGAGTCCGTCACCACCGGTCGAGATAGGAACGCCCGTACTTTTTGAAGTCGTCTTGTGGCAACCACCACCGCCCGGCTGGAATCTCCAATATCGCTTCGATTTTGGTGACGGCACCCGGACTGATTGGATGTCCGAGCGGCAAGCGACACATACCTACTCAACATCCGGAAACGGAAGTTACCCGGTCCATGTCGAAATTGCCTCGACATACCGCGATCGCGTCATGCCGAGCAAAGCAATCGACAAAGATGTCGATGTTATCCCACCGTCAAATCCGACACCCAGCGCGACGGCGTCCGCTGCTATCACACCCTCGCCAACTCCCATCACACCGTCGCCAACTTCTACTTACACTCCAATCGCCACAGCTGTTCCGACAGCGATTCCTTCCATCACTCCGATTCCGCCCCTACCGCCGCCTTTGCGGCCTTCGAAAATGCCATGGCTCTATATCGCCGTTGGCCTCGTCATCGCGGGGTTGGCTTCTTTCATATACAAGAAATGGAAACCGAAAGCGGTGATTGCAGGACCACTCGCGTTTTATCCGCATCCGGATTGGGACGCTCCGCAGAAGCCCCCAAAGAATGTGTCCATCAATTACGGGTTATATTTTCATCCCAATGTATCCGCCGGCCAGGACCGGCTCGAGACTGACGGAGCAAGCTCGATTCTGAGAAAGAAGAAACAATGAACAATTCATCTCTCAACCTGCGCACGCTTTTCTCATTTCCCGATCCGGCTGCGACGGCCGCGCCTTCGAATGATTGGCAGAAGTTTCAAAGTCGCCTGGGTCGCGAGATCAAGACCATCAAATGGCCGGCCGCGATGCCCGATCTCGCGTCGAAGATCGGCGAATTGTTTAATGTTGAATTGCCCGATCTTTTGGTTTCTTCCTGGAAAAAGGCCAGGGAGCTTCAAGAAGCGCTGGAGGAATCCAGGAAATCGCCCGAAGAAGTCATTGTCCTGGACCTCGCAGAACACGAGATAACCAACGAGTATCATCCATACGTCGAGATACGAATTGCTGGGATGCCGTTGCCGAAAAAAATCGAGTTTGAAGTGCAAATTGTGACGGCACTAAAAGGGATCAATCTCAAGATCCAAGGCGGGACCATTACAGAGATTCAGGCGGGCAGTTGCGATTTCGAAGGAAAAATTAAATACGGAGACCTGACGATCGCCGAAAAGAAACTTGGCCCAATAGAACTGCTGGGCGTGGGCGTGTCTACGATTGCAAAGCAAAAGCAGGAGCCGGATCCCGTAAAGTAGCGCGGCGTCCAGTACATGCTGTAAAGTTGGCGGTCGCCCAGATCTGCGAGCGACGATGGGCCCTTGAAGTCATCTTGTAGCCACGCCCCTGGTGGGCGCCTCGTTCCTGCCACGTTCCCTACGGCGCACAGCGCCGTGGCTACAGCGCGTGCGGATTCATTACACGCCTTCTAACGCAATTGCCGGTGGAATGCTGCTCCAAGTCTGTTAATTTTCTAATCCCGTGAGCCAAGCACCCGATACTGCCGCACAAACGACCGGCGCCGAACACCGACAGAGCCGATCTGCGGCCTGAAAGCATTCAGGACGCGGTGATCCGCCTCGCTGGTAATTCGCAGGATGGAATTCAAACCGCCGGCGCGTTCCTCGCCCGGCTGGCCGGCCGCAGTGAGCACGACGTCATGACCTACATGACCATCCCTGCGACGATCTCGGGTGGTCCGTCCATTTTTCAGGTGCGCATCGGTTCCGGCGAAGTGTTATCGGCTGGTGATGAAGCCGATTTTCTGGTCGCGTTTTACCAGCATAGTTACCAGGACCATCTCGGTTTTCTCCGCGAGGGCGGCGTCCTGCTTTATGATTCCGACAACGTCGAGCCGAACCTCGACGATAAACGTTTCTTTTACGTCGGCGTGCCGATCACTGGACTAACCGTTGAAGCGCTCGGCGGCACGGCCAAGGACAAGGGGAAAAACATTTTCGTGCTCGGCCTGATCTCCAAGATTTTCAATCTCGATGTCGAAAAACTGAAGAGAATCATCACCGAAAAATTCGGCGGCAAAGATGAGAGCGTGGTGAACACGGCACTCATGGCTTTCCAAGCCGGATACGCTTACCCGGTTGGCAATGTGCTGACGAAGCACTATCGATTCGAGCACATCCCGAGGGCTAGTGGTCGCGCTCAGATCACTATGGACGGTAACCAGGCGATCGCCTACGGACTGATCGCGGGCGGCGTGCGCTTCGGCGCCGGCTACCCGATTACGCCCTGGTCGTCCATAATGGAAACTCTGCGGCGCGAGTTGCCGAAGTATGGCGGCATTTTTGTGCAAGCCGAGGACGAGCTGGCTGCGGTTTCGATCGCGCTAGGTTGCTCATACTCCGGATATCTTGCGGTGACGGGCAGCGCCGGTCCGGGCATTTCGCTTAAGGCGGAAGCGATCGGTTGGGCGTCCATGGCCGAGATCCCGCTCGTCATCTGCAACATTCAGCGCGGGGGCCCAAGCACAGGTTTGCCTACGAACGTTGAGCAAAGTGATTTGCATCAGGCGATCTTCGGCAGTCACGGCGACAGCCCGCGAGTCGTGCTCGCGGCGGCAAGCGTGGAAGATTGTTTCTATATTGCGATTGAAGCCGCGCGGATCGCGCGAAAATACAGCACTCCGGTTTTCATCTTGAGCGACACATCGCTCGCGACGCGCATCGAGGCGTTCGACGAGCCTGATCTTCCGAAGTTGATGGTCGATCCCAAGCCGGACCTTACGCCACGGCAGACGCATAAGCCGTATCCGATCGACCAAATCACGCAGCACGTTCCGCCGGGCACGCGCATTCTCGACGGAAAATATCCGCTGCTCGCCGGACTCGAGCACGACGAGATGGGTCATCCAACCGGCAGCCCGAAGCTGCACATGGCGATGACGGCGAAGCGTCGCAACAAATTGCGCAAGCTCGCTGAAGAAATTCCGGTGCCCGAAATTCACGGCGATCACGAAGGCACATTGATGGTCGGCTGGGGATCAACCTACGGACCGATCCACGACGCCGTCACACTGGCGCGGCACCAGGGAGAAAAAGTCGGCGCGATACATTTGCGCCATCTTCATCCATTGCCCAACGGGCTCGAGAAAATTTTCCAGAAGTTCAAGCGTATCGTTACCGTCGAGATGAATGACCAGGGCGTTTACGGATACGGTCAGCTCGCCACGATTTTGCGCGCTCGCTATTGCGAACCGAAAATTACCAGTTTCACCAAGACCGATGGCCTCACTTTTCGGGTGAGAGAAATTTTGGACGGCGTATTCAAGGGCAAGTCCTTCCTTGCGCGATACATCCCGCGCGAAGGCGCCGACGTGGAGCATCATGATACTGCGCCCGAAAATGTGAAACACTTGAAGGAAGTCGTGCCGCAAGGCGTCGGGATAAAAAAGGAAGAGGGATCAAGAAAGATTTGAATCTGGAAACCATGAATCCAAGAAAAGCCAACTGCCAGTCCGGTTCCGGACTTCCTGGGTTCCTGCTTCCTGATTAATTTTTATGAACGAATCAAAACCAAACGGTGAAACGGCCACTGCGATCGCAGAGCCGCCGCGCGAAAAACTAACAAAGAAAGCGATCACCGCTGATCACCCGACGTGGTGTCCCGGTTGCGGCGATTTCGCGGTGCTCGCCTCGTTTTACAAAGTCCTCGAGAAACGCAATCTCGAGCACGAAAAGATCGTCACCCTCGCCGGAATCGGTTGTTCATCGCGTTTTCCGTATTTCGTCAACGGCCACGGTGCGCATTACATTCACGGCCGCGCCGTCCCACTCGCATCCGGGATCAGCCTCGCCCGGCCCGATCTCCACGTGTTCCTGTTCGGCGGCGACGGCGACGGGTTCTCCATCGGCGGCAACCATCTCGATCACGGCGCGCGCAAGAACATCAACATGACTTATTTCATCATGGACAACTTCGTCTATGGGCTGACGAAGAAACAGACCTCACCGACCTCGCCGATCGGATTCAAGTCGAAGACGGACCCCACCGGCGCAATCGATCAGCCGGTCAATCCGATGAAGAAATTAATCGCCGGCGGCGCAACATTCATCGCGCGCACGCATGCCGCGCAGGTACCTCACATGATTCAACTGATCGAGCGCGCGATGGACCACCAGGGCTTCAGTGTCATCGAATGCTTGAGCGAATGCGTTGAATTTTTCCCGGACGTCTTCGACCCGGCCAATCCAAAGAAGGGCGGCAGCTTCGAAGTGATCCAGGAAAGAAAATGGGACAACACGCCCGAGGACGAGCTGCGGCACGACGTCACCGACGAGCTCGCCGCATACAAGCTCGCATCACTTCCGTTCCCCGGCGTGTTTGGCGTGTTCTACGAAACCGATCGTCCGACGAAGAATTCGCTGGAGAAAAAATGGATCGAGCAAACGCGCGAAAAGATTGGCAACCCCAGCGATCTCGAAGTTCTTCAGAAAACCTTCGACAGAATGAAGTGACAATGCCGACAGCATTGTCATCCTGAGCGTAGTCGAAGGATCTCGTTTTTGTCTGATAACACACGCGTTTTGCGCGTTGACGATCGCGCACTCGCCATCGCGCACTCTCCTTCTTTTACCGGTGTCAGCTCTGCAACGGCAGTGCCGACTCCCGCAACACATCTCCGATTTAACAAATATGTCGCTATCGCGGCGACGGCACACCCAGTACCACTTCCTGTTCGTATCCCGTGAAAGAGGAAGCAACCGATACCCACTCCAAGGCGCTCAGAATTAATCTTGATCCGCGATGGTTTGGCACGTTTGCCGAGATCGGCGCGGGACAGGAAGTGGTGCGCTGGTTTTTCCGCGTCGGCGGCGCTGCGGGAACGGTTGCAAAGAGCATGTCCGCTTACGACATGAAGGTGAGCGATGCCATCTATGGTCACGCCGAGCGATACGTTTCGCGCGGCAGGCTGCAGGCGATGCTCGACCGCGAATTTGAACTCGACGTGGAACGGCTCAGCCAGGAGCGCGGTGACAACACTTCGTTCTTCGCTTTCGCCGACACTGTGGTAGCGCGGAGCTATCGCGGCACTAACGAGTGCCACGGCTGGATGGGGATCAAGTTTCAGAGTCGTGCCAACGACGAACCGAGCCAGGTCGTCATGCACGTGCGCATGCTCGACGAGGAGGCATCAGGGCAACAGGAGGCGCTCGGGATTGTGGGTGTGAATCTTTGCTACGGCGCGTTTTTCTTAAGTCATGTCCCGGAGGAACTCATCGAATCGCTGCTCGACAAGCTCACCACCGCGCGCATCGAGATCGATATGCTCGAATTCAGTGGAATCGAATTTCGCAACGTAGACAACCGCCTCATGGCACTCAAGCTCGTGCAAGTGGGCTTAAGCGGCGCAGCCATGTTCGGCCCGAACCGCGAGGTGCTGCAACCGTCCGATGTGTTGCACAAGAAAGCCGTGCTGGTCGAGCGCGGCAGCTTTCGTCCGGTCACCTACGTTAACATCGATATGATAGGTTGCGCTCTCGCGAAATTTAAACAAGACCCCGCGGTGGCGGACAAGCCCATCCTCGCCCTCATGGAACTGACCATGCGGAATCTTCTCGCCGGCGGCACGGAGGTTGACCGTCGCGATTTCCTCGGGCGCGCCGAGGTCCTTGGCGCATGCGGAATGACCGTGCTCATCTCCGATTATTTCGAATACTACCGGCTTGCAGCTTATCTATCCTGGCGGACGCGCGAACGCATCGGGATCGTCCTGGGTGTGCCGAGTCTTTACGAGTTGTTCGACGAAAAATATTACACGCGATTGCCCGGCGGTATTCTTGAAAACTTCGGCCGTCTCTTTAAAAACGACTTAAAAATTTACGTTTATCCCCTGCAGCGAAGTCCCACCGATAAATTACAGACGACTGGGAGTGTGAATCTAAAGTCTGATCTGCAACTGCTCTACGATTATCTTTGTCGCCGCGGCAGCTTCGTGCAGTTAGATAACCATAATCCCGAATATCTGCCGATCTTTTCACGAGACGTCCTCAAGCGCATCGCCAGCGGCGACGAAAGCTGGGACGCAATGGTCCCACCGCAAGTTGCCGAGATCATCCGCCGCCGGGGTTTCTTCGGCCCTACAAGAAGCAATAACCGGTTCGTCTGGCAGCACACGCGGCTCGCGTGTTGTGTTCGGCGGCCCGCCGAACACATCTTCCGTAGAGGCGGCTATATCAGCCGCAATCCGAATCTGGGAAGCGCGCCCGCCTCGCGTCTTACGATTACTCCATGGTTCGCCCATGCTTTTTAATTCTTTCGCGCTACTTCTTGATCCAGATGTGGTTAACCATTAAGACATGAACATTATGAAATTGCGTTCCTTAGTTTTCGCTGCATTTCTTGCACTACCATTGGCGTCGTTCGCCCAGGTAGAATTCTCAGCCAGCATCGCTCCGCCGGAGCTGCCGGTATATGAGCAACCTCCGGCTCCGGCCGAGGGCTACATCTGGACTCCGGGATATTGGGGGATATAACAACGATTATTATTGGGTGCCGGGGTGTGGGTTGCTCCGCCGACCGTCGGTTTGCTTTGGACCCCTGCATGGTGGGGCTGGAACAACGGTGCCTACGCCTTAACCAAGGTTACTGGGGACCTCATGTCGGTTTTTACGGCGGCATTAATTACGGTTACGGCTACACCGGAAATGGCTATTGGGGCGGACGATGGAATGGAAACCACTTCCGGTACCAACACCGCTGTGACGAACGTGAACAAGACCGTCATTCACAACACCTACGTCAATAACTCGTTTACCAAGAATGTGAACGCTAACCGTACGAGCTTAACGGCCCAAATGGGATTAAAGCAGAACCGAATGCAGAACAGAGAGCGGCGGCGGCAAACGCCAAAAAAATGCCGCCGACTTCCCAACAGCTCGAGCGACAGGAGGCAGCAAAGAAGGACCCCACTCTTCACGCGGCGAAGAACGGCCAGGTGAACAACGAGGCGATCAAATCATTTAATCAAACGCACGGGCAGGGCAAAGGCGGAGAACGTTGGAGCCGCAGGCGCAGCCGGAGCGGGAAAAGCTGAGAACCAGACGGGAATGGGCGGTGAAGAACATGCCCAAAAGCTTGGGGCCGAAAATCACGGGAACAATCACAATGTTGAGGGAAACCGGCCGGGGCGCACAACAAAGGAGTCCAACACGAACGCGCGACTCATGGGCAGCAGGCGATGAATCATCAGCAGCAATTCAATGCTCAGCATCACCAACAGCAGATGGCCGCTCAGCATCACCAGCAGCAAATGGGTGCACTGCATCATCAACAGCAAATGGGCGGGCAGTATCACCAGCAGCAAATGGCTGCCCAGCACAATCCGCAAATGCAAGGTGGAGGTAATCGCCCTCCGCCTCCGCCCAAGGGACAACCGCAAGGCAAGAAAAAGCCAGACAAACCCTGACGAGAAAATTAAGAAGGCAGAGGGAAAAATGGAGCGAGCGGGACGAGCGACATCGGGGGTAAAGCTGCGAGGGTAGCGGCGAATCGTCTTTAAGGGTAACGCGGGGAACCAACTAAACGGGGGACGAAATGATCAAAGGAAGTCAATTAGTCGGACGTGCTGTCATTGACATGGAAGCGGCGGAGCGGCTTGGAAAAATCAAGGAAGGAAATCATCGTCCAACGTGATGGCGAGCGTGTAGCTGGTTTTGTCGTTGTGCACGGCGAAACGCTTGTCGGAACCGCAGGAAAGCGGAGGATGATTCCCGCTTCCGCCGTGCATTCGATTGGGCCTGATGCAATGACTGTGCGTGGATCTGCGATTCAAGAACTGGTTGAACTTGATAACCTGCCACGCATGTCCGACATCATCGGTCACAAAATGGTCACGCAAAGTGGACGACTGCTCGGGGTAATCGATGACGTGCTCATCAATCGCGGAGATGGAACAATTATTGGCTTCGTCGTCGGCGAAGGTGTGAGCGAGCTACAACATCTTCAATCCGCAGCATTTCCACGGGTTCGCGGCTACGTGCGCGCTGAAGCCGATCTCCACGTGGGCAAGGACCTGATCATCGTCCCCGGTCGACCTCGTTGATCGAAGGAGAGCCAGGCACGCACGAAGGCGATCAGAAACCCTCGACAGGAAAGACAAACGAAGGCAATTCGTATGGCTGGGAAGAACGCGCTTCGGCGGAATCCACAAGACCTAGCATTTGGACGCGGCGAACAGACACGCAGCACAAGTCGACCGGAAACAGCGGCGAACCGCCCTCTTAGATCTGAAACTGCACGAGCATCGGAGGCGGGTCAAGCCTGCGACATTGGACGAAGAAAAAGCACCTGAGATTCAACACCGGTTACGACGCACGAAGCCATTACGACCGTTTCGCGGGACGAAGCTGTGACCACCGTTCAGCAGGATCAATCTCTAAAATAAGGCTGTAGCGTCTCTCAAGGAAACCTCCTGGCAAGGATTGGAATGGCGTTTGGCATCTGCGGGAGAAATAAAGATTGTATGGCGTCTCTGCGAGACGCTAAGAATTTCTATCAGGAAACCAGCAAAGCAGGAATTATTGTAGAGGCGCTTATGCCAAACGCCTGGCGTTTCGCAGAGATGCCCTACAGTAAATCTGATTCCTGCTTTCCTGAGAGATAATCTTTCCTAGACAGAAGTTGGTAGCGATCTTGCCACGCGTCGCAAATCATCGAGCAAGATCTCCATGTCGCGCATTGTTGTCCGATAATTCAACACACAACCGCGCAGCGCGAACCGACCACCAGCGTGGCATTCGAGAGATACGAACTGCCGTCCCGTTGCAGAGCGACCAGCAGCCGTTCATTGAAGGCATCGATTTCTTCGAGCGGTTCATTCTTTGAGCTCGCCGGCGCGTGACGAAAACAAAAAATCGATAGCTCGACCGGCGCGATCATCTCGAAGTCATCACTGGCTCGCACCAGCGACTCGAGATGGCGTGCACACGCGAGATTGCTTTCGATCGCGTCGCTTAACCGATCGAGACCCACTCCTTTCAACAGCATCCACACTTTGAACGCCCGGAAACGGCGAGATAATTCCGGCCCGTAGTCCCAGCATACAAACGCTTCATCTGCTTGCTCACCAAACATCCTGGCATATCCGCCTCACAGCAAAAGTGGCTCGTGCAATCTCAGGGTTGCGATAAATCACGCAGCCAACATCCACAGGCAGATAAAGCCATTTATGAGGATCCAGCGCGATGGAATCCGCCCGCTCCATGCCTGCGAATAATTCTCTAGCCGACGGCGCGAGAATGGCGAAGGCACCATAACTTCCATCCACGTGCATCCAAAGCTGGAACCGGTCCGCAACGTCTCGAATCTCGCGTAAGGGATCGACCGCGCCGGTATCCACGGTTCCGGCATTCCCAACCACGCAGCATGGAACGTAGCCGGCCTGCAGATCTGCAGTGATTTTTGCGACGAGATCGTCCACGCGCATTCTGAAGCGTTCGTCGACTGCGATGTGCTGCACATTCTCGCGGCCAATTCCCAGAAGCGCTGCTGCCTTGGTGATCGAGAAATGCGTTGCGCTCGATGCATACATGCGCAAGCGGCCTAACGAGTCATATTTCGTCTGCCGCGCCGCAGCCAGGGCCGCGAGATTGGCCATCGATCCCGCCGCTGACAAAAAGGCCGCCGGCTTTAGGATCGAATCCCAGAATTTGACGGATCCAATCGATCGTGAGGCGCTCATTCTACCGGCGCAGGCGCCGAACGCCAGATCGTAAGATTGGCGTTCAAAGTCGAAGCGAGCGGAATTCGGCGAACGCACCGATTGGAGTCCCGGGCGATTGTAGTCGCCAAACA
>CAVXHW010000015.1:0-168079 GCA_963761585.1 uncultured Verrucomicrobiae bacterium | reverse complement strand
GTTTTGAGCTTTCCGTGACGGTGTGGTTTGTGCCGGTGGGGCGGCCTGATGGCCTGCGGCGCTATCGCGGTAAAACAATACGCCGTGTGCCCGCAGGTTGCTTACGAGCGCATGCAGATCGTTCGACAGTTGTTGATCATTCAGCAGTGTCGCCACCAAACCTTTACCTTGTGTGGCGGTATGCAAAACTTTCCGCGTATCCGTAATTGCATTCTGCAAACCGTCGGCGGCCTTCTTCGCGGAGGCCATCGCCGAATCTGCCTGCTCGATCACGCCATCCAGTTTCTTGGATGATTCTGCCAACGCACCGGTAGCCTGGTTCAAATGTTCCATGCTCGCCTTCAGGTTTTCCATGTTTGCCGGCGAAAGCGTGTCTTGATTCAGACGATTCACAGTTGTGTCGATCTTTTGCACGGTACCGCGGAGGTCGTTCACGAGCGCACCGCCTGAGCGTGTGAGATCCTCGATGCCAGTCTCGCGTGCGCCGTTGACGTCGGCATTCGGCGGTAGATAGGCCTTCTGAGGTCCGGTCGGTATCGCTACATTCACGAACCGATCGCCGAGCAAACCCGAACTGCCGACTGTGAACTTCGTTCCCTCAGGGATCTTAATGTAATCATAGATTTTCAGAGGTACAGCCACGCCGCCCCCCTCACGAACTAGCTTCGGGCCAGCCGCGACTTTTCCGATTCTCGCTCCGGCGAGCAAGACGTCGGTGCCTTTCAGCAGTCCGCTCGCATCACTGAAGCGCACCGTGACGGTGTAATACGTCTTAAAGCCTTCACCAAGCCGGCCGAATTGCACGAGCAGCGCGCCTAACATCGCCAGCCCTACAAAAACAAAAATGCCCACCTTGAATTCCAAACCTCGCTCGTGCCGGTTCATTTTGAATGTTTATTGTCGATCTTGCTGCCGATTTTCGCAAGGGAAGCGACCGCTCACGCGAGCGCGTTCGCCCTCGAAACTGGAAGCAATTGAGGTCAAGCGCCTCCGCCGTTAGACCGGCCGAGGAGAAAATCCTGAATGAGTGGATCGTTCGATTGCTGAAGCTGATTCGCCGTTCCGTTAAAATAAATCCGGCCTTCGTGCAGGTAGGCGATTCGGTCGGCTACATCAAACGCGCTTTTCATGTCGTGGGTGACAACCACGCTGGTCATTCCAAAGCGTTGTTGCAGCCGGCGAATCAATCGATTGATGCTATCAGCGACTACAGGATCGAGACCGGCTGTCGGCTCATCGTACAATACACACGAGGGCCGCCGAATGATGGCGCGCGCCAGCCCGACGCGTTTTTTCATCCCGCCGCTCAAACTTTCCGGCATCTTATCTTCCTGCCCTTCCATTTCCATCACTTCAAGCATCTCACTAACTTTTGACCGCAGAACTTTTCGATCGCGCTCGCCGGCTTCGCGTAAAGGAAAGGCGATGTTGTCTTCAACAGTCATCGAATCAAAAAGGGCGCCACCTTGAAATAGAATCCCAACCTTTTTTCGGATCGCGCCGAGCTGGCGCTCCTTCAATCCAATGATGTTTTGGCCCTGGATCCAGATTTCCCCTGAGTCGGGCTCCATCAAACCAACCATGTGTTTCAACAAAACGCTCTTGCCGCCGCCGCTCCGCCCAATAATGGCCAGCGTCTCGCCGCTGCTGATCTGAAGATCGACACCGCGCAAAATTTCCTGTTGCCCGATTTTCTTTTGCAACGAACGCACGGCAATCATGGGCGACGAATTATCCGAAACCAGAGGTGATTCCGCGGACATCTTCGGAGATGGAGGCGCTTCGATCATCGTAGCTCAAACTTCGACTCTCGGCCGACAAGTCTCAACTGAGCAGCATTACTGATACCCGGCCGGATAAATAATGTTGAACATCATGGTGAGAAAGAAATTGCAAATCAGGACTGCGAGCGAGGCGTTGACCACTGCCTCAGTAGTGGCTCGACCGACGCCAACTGCTCCCTCCCGTGTGGCCAATCCTTTCTGGCAACTGATGAATACGATGAGTATCCCGAAACAGAACGCTTTTGAGAGACCCATGATGATATCGCGGCTGCGCGTCCAGCGCACCATGTTCGCCATGTAGTAAGTGCCGTTAATGTCGAGCATGAAAATCGCCACGAGATAACCGGCTGCGATGCCGACGGCGATGCATTCCGCCACCAGAAGTGGCATCGACACCATCATGGCCAGTACGCGCGGCACTACCAGGTAATCAACCGGATAAACAGCAAGCGCGCGCAAAGCATCGATTTGCTCGGTGACTTTCATCGTGCCGATCTCCGCTGACATCGCTGCGCCAACGCGTCCGGCTACCATTAGAGCAGTCAGCACCGGCGCGAGCTCGCGGCAGAGTGAAACCGAAACTACCGCGCCTACAGCTGAGCCCATTCCCAATTTGTTAAATTGAAAAAATGTTTGTGCCGAGAACACCGCACCAGTGAACGCACCAGTGATTATGACGACGAGCTGCGAAAGCAATCCTATTTCGACAACCTGATTAAGGAACAATTTCCACCGGAGCTTGTGGGTGAAAACGGAACGAAACGTGTCAGCAGCCAGCAGGACGAGTTCGCCGAGATATTGGACGAACGCGATCAGCGGCGCGCCGAGGGCGCTAAAGAAGCGGACCATTATGGAAGAGGCGATGAGAGATGAGCGGACAGTGAACGGCTAAAGAGCGTGCTGCGCAACGTTTTGTTCTGACCACTAATCGCCGATTACGTCGCTAGGCGTTCAGCCGCTCGGTCTTTGTTCGCGACTGCAATTCGGGCGGAATTGCGCCGATAAAAAGCGGTTCAAGATCAAGCTTAAGAAAAATGGTGCGAATTTCGCGAATGCTCAAAGTCGGTTCGTCGAACTCGAGGTAAACAATATCGTGATTTGTGTCCATCTTGTGACGCAGGCCGGCGATCTCCACGAGCTGTCGGTCCAATTCCAGGACGTTCTCCATTTCGCGCAAGCCACGCGCATAAATCTCAACTTCGAACATGCCTTCGAATACTAGCGGGCCGGTCCAAGCCATGCAATTTATCTTGCACTGAAAATGATTGCCGGACCTTGTGCCCGTGAGCTAGCAATTGCGCCCGGCGCAAAGCTGCGTAAATGATGCCCGTTCAAGCAATGAGACGCGCTGCTCAGTATTTGTTGGCCACGAATGTGGTGTTGAGCGCACTGTTCTTCGCCGGTTGCGAAACTGTTCCGCAAGGCATTCAGCAGGCGAGAACCGAGATGGTGCAAAGCATCGCAGCTGAACCTACCGGCGATTATTATATCGGGCGGCGTTATTACAAACCCGATTACAAATTCTGGGGTTACGTTCGCAAGCCGGGCCAGCCATGGAGCACAGCAGAGCTGGTGATGCTCAATGAGAAAGGGAAACTTGCGCCGGACCGCGAACGTCTGGAATTCGGCAGTGACAACAACTACGAATACAAACTTTACGGCTACTTCAGTGGCGACAAAGTGTATGAGCCAGCTAGCAACGGGATTTATCCAGAATTCGTTTTGAAGGGGTACGAGCTCATTTCCACTACGCCGACGCCGATCTTCAAAAGCCAGATGAGTGGTCGCTCTAATCCAACCGACCTGCGGTACGTCGTCGAGAAACCCGAATGAGGGCTTCGTCATCCCGAGCGGATCGCGCAGACACGCGAGAAGCCGGGGGATCCCGCGGCAAGATCTCAAAAGCCTCATTTCAGAATTCCTCGACTGCGCCGCGGAACGACACGCGATTCTCTCGTAGAGGAATTCTTGCGTTATCTCGCGAACGAGCGAAACGCTTCACCGCGCACCCTCAAGGCGTATCGCCATGCCTTGACGAGTTTCCGCGCCGAAAGCAAAACGTCGTGGAAAAAATGTACAGCCGACGATTTTCGGGATTACCTCTTTGCGATCATGAAACGCGAGCAGGCGCGTTCGTACGTGCGACTGCAATTCTCAGCACTGCGCACTTTCTATCAGTTTCTCGCCGCTCGGAAACAGTTCCGACATAATCCTGTCCGCGAGGTACAACTCCCAAAGATGGAAAAAAAACTGCCGCTGGTCCTGACGCGCCAACAAGTGGACGAACTTCTCACAGCGCCAACCCGCGAGCCAAAGAGCCGATCTGCACCATCATGGATGCCTCTGCGCGACGTCGGTATTATGGAATTGTTTTACAGCAGCGGCTTGCGTCTGAGCGAACTGGCTGCGCTCGATGTATCCGACGTTGATCCTTACACAGAATCGGTGCGCGTATTCGGCAAGGGCCGCAAGGAACGCGTCTGCCCGGTAGGCTTGCCAGCGCTGGAAGCGATCCAAAAATATCGGGCGACGGCCAACGTTCACGCGGGTCCCCTCTTCATCAACAAAGCGCGACGACGAATATCCGCGCGCTCAGTTTGGCTGGTGTTAAAACGATACGTTCGGCGCACGTCCATTCCGATTTCCATGAGCCCACACAAATTGCGCCACAGCTTTGCGACGCACATGCTCGATCGCGGCGCAGATCTGCGCAGCGTGCAGGCGTTACTCGGGCACGCGAGTCTTTCCACGACTCAGATTTACACGCACGTAACCGTCGAACGTCTCAAGAAAGCATACGCGGATGCGCATCCGCGAGCCTGACTAATCTTCGCGCTGCGTGCTAGCTCGGCGCCGGCGCCGCCGGTGCGCTGCTTTCTGTCTGTCTTGCCGGAACTTGGAACGACAACTTGCCATCGACAGCAACGACATCCACGCGATCGCCGGGTTTGACGTTTCCGCGGAGCAATTCTTCCGCGAGCGGGTCTTCAAGAAAACGTTCGACAGCGCGACGCATTGGTCGAGCGCCGTACTGCGGATCGTATCCCTTCTCGATCAAAAATTCCTTTGCGCTTTGCTGCAGGTCGATGTGGACGTCCTTGGCTTTGATGCGCATGAGCACTTTGTCGACTTCCAGCTCGACAATTTGCAACAGCTCGGGTTTGCCAAGCGAATGAAATACGATGATCTCGTCCAGCCGGTTGAGGAACTCGGGTTTAAAGACGCGTTTCGATTCCTCGAGAATCTTGTCGCGCATGGAATTGTAATCGTGTCCGTCACTCGGTGCACCGAAGCCCATCACCGTCTGCTTCTTAAGCAATTCAGCGCCGACGTTGGAAGTCATGATGATAATCGTGTTTCGAAAATCGATCTTGCGGCCTAACGAGTCTGTGATCTTGCCGTCTTCCAAAATCTGTAGAAGAAGATGCATCACGTCCGGGTGCGCCTTTTCAATTTCGTCGAAGAGCACCACCGAGTACGGCCGGCGCCGCACGGCCTCAGAAAGTTGTCCGCCTTCCTCGTAACCGACATACCCCGGCGGCGACCCGATCAAACGGGACGCTGTGAATTTCTCCATGTACTCCGACATGTCGATTTGGATCAACGCGTCGGCGTCGCCGAACATGAACTCCGCGAGCGTGCGCGCGAGATAGGTTTTGCCAACACCGGTCGGACCAAGAAACACGAACGAACCGATCGGGCGCTTGGGATCTTTCAAATCCGCGCGGGAACGCCGTAATGCCTTGCTGATCGCTATGACCGCTTCCTCCTGGCCAATGACGCGCTCTTTGAGCTCCGCCTCCATCCTGAGCAATTTCTTGGTCTCCTGCTCTTCCATCCTCTGGAGCGGCACGCCGGTGACCTTCGAGATGATGTGCATCATATCGTCGCCTGTCACGACGACCTCTTTCTCTTCGCGTTCTTCGCGCCACTTTGTCAAAATGGCATCGAGTTTCTCCTTGGTTTGCTTCTCCTTGTCGCGAAGCGAAGCGGCTTTTTCAAAATCCTGGGCCTTGATCGCTCCTTCTTTTTCGAGACGGATCGCTTCGATTTCTTTTTCGATGTCCTTCACGTCCGGAGGCCGCGTCATTGAGTTGATGCGAGCGCGCGCACCTGCCTCGTCCATAACATCGATGGCTTTATCGGGAAGAAAGCGGCCGGTAATGTAACGATCGGAAAATCTAACGGCAGTCTCGAGTGCTTCGTCAGTGAGCTTGGCTTTGTGATGCGCCTCGTATTTCGGGCGCAGACCTTTCAATATTTGAATGGCTTCATCAACAGTCGGCGCATCGACCTTTATCGTCTGAAACCGGCGTTCCAGCGCAGCATCTTTCTCGATGTACTTGCGGTATTCGTTCATCGTCGTCGCACCAACGCATTGCAATTCGCCACGACTCAGGGCCGGTTTAATGATGTTGGAGGCGTCCATGGCGCCTTCGGCTGAACCTGCGCCGACGATCGTGTGCAGCTCATCGATAAAAAGGATCACGTTCTTGGAGCGACGAATCTCATCCATGACCGCTTTGATTCGTTCTTCGAACTGTCCGCGATATTTTGTTCCAGCGACCATCAACGCCAGGTCGAGCGTGATCACACGCTTGTCCCGCAACAGTTCCGGCACGTTGCCGTTTGAGATTTCCTGCGCCAGCCCCTCCGCGATTGCTGTTTTGCCCACGCCGGCTTCGCCGATCAATACGGGATTATTTTTCGTGCGACGGCAAAGCACTTGGATGACGCGCTCGATTTCATTGCGCCGGCCAATCACCGGATCGAGTTCGCCCTTACGCGCTAACTCGGTCAGATCGCGGCCAAATGCGCGGAGCGCCGGAGTCTTGACGTCCTTCTTTGCCGGCTCGCCTTCCTGTTCCGCTTCGGACGGCGTGAAATTCGGATCGAGCTCTTTCAAGATTTCGTTGCGCGTACGTTCGATATCGAGTTCCAGAGTCTTCAACACTCTGGCAGCAACCCCCTCGCCTTCGCGCAACAGCCCGAGTAAAATGTGTTCCGTGCCGACATAGGAATGGTTGAGCGCCTTGGCTTCTTTTCCAGCAAGCGCCAGTACTTTTTTGACGCGAGGCGTGTACGGCACGTTGCCAACCATCTTTGTCTCAGGTCCGGAGCCGACTTGTTTCTCCACTTCCATCCGCACCGTCTCCAGATCCAGTCCCATCTTTTGCAAGACGTTCACTGCCACGCCCTGGCCAAGTTTGATCAGCCCAAGCAGCAAATGCTCGGTGCCGACATAGTTGTGGTTAAACCGGTCGGCTTCCTTGCGAGCAAGCGCCAAAACCTGTTGAGCTCGCGGTGTGAAATTATTCATTAGTTGATGGAGCGTCCGTCAAGCCATTGCCTGAGTCTTTTACCATCTTACTAATATCAGGTTTGGGGAAAACTTTCAAACGGTCACGAATGATTTGCGCCCGCAGATAGTCGCGCTCTTCAGCATTTAACTTCTGTTGCGAGTTCTTTTGCAGATGGGCCGGCTGTGTTTCGATGAACAATTCATCGATTTGCAGGCGGTGATGTTCCGGGAACGCGCCGAGATCCATTCCAAGCTTGATGACCGATAACAGATTCAGCGCTTCCTTGGATGGCATGGCATGCGCGTAAGTTAGAACGCCATAGGCACGACCAATCTGATCGCAAAGCGTGCTCGGTTTTCTTTGCAGCAAAGTCTGGCGCGCGTCGTGTTCCTTATCAATAATCGTCTCGATGACTTTAGTCAGACGATTGATGATGTCTTCTTCCTTTTCACCGAGCGTAGTCTGATTAGAAATCTGAAAAAGATTGCCCATGGCTTCGGTGCCTTCGCCGTAAAGGCCGCGCACCGCGAGCCCGATCTTGCTGACGGCTTGGATGACTTGGTTGATCAGCTCGCTCAGGACGAGGCCAGGCAGATGCAACATCGCCGAAGCACGCATGCCAGTCCCAACGTTCGTCGGGCAAGCGGTCAAATATCCAAGCTGCGAATCGAAAGCGTAGTCGAGTTTGCTTTCGAGCGCGGTGTCGATCTTATCCACTAACTTAAAAGCCTGTTTCAACTGAAGTCCGGAACGAATCGATTGCATCCGGAGATGATCTTCTTCGTTGATCATGACGCTGAGCGTTTGCCGTCGGTTCACCACCACTGCGCTGCCTGCGCCCTTCGCGGCATGCTCGCGACTGATCAAGTGGCGTTCGACGAGCACCTGTTTGTCCAATGCCGCCAAATCCTGCAATCCTTCGGAAAACGAGTCCTGCATCTCCGGAAGCTCTTCGACGTGCACCCGGATATGTTCGAGGATTGATGTGCGTTCCGCTTTCTTCGCCCATCCGGGAAAAGCACGATTACGCAAATTCCGCGCCAGGCGGACGCGGCTGCTGATTACAACCTGGTGATGCGGCCCTTCACCGCGCAGCCATTCGCCCGCAGTGGATAGCATGCTTGAAAATTTCATACTGGATTCGAAAGGTCGGTTTCGAGCTGTTTGATTTGATCGCGCAGCGAGGCAGCACTCTCGTAGTTTTCGTCAGCCACCGCTTTCTGCAGATTTTCGGTGAGGGCGCGCATTTGCTGGTTCAATGCCATTGTGCGCTGCGCGCGTTCCGGCAATTTTCCCACGTGCTCGGTGCCTTTATGCATTGCTTTTAACAGCGAACCCAAACCCTCGGCGAAGGTCCCATAGCATTCGCTGCAACCCAGGCGGCCTGTTTTTTTAAAGTCCGCCTGACTAAAACCGCACACGGAGCATTTTTTTGCGGGTGCTCCTTTTTCAATTTCTTCGGCTGCCCCGATGCCAAGCAGCAAATCTGCGAGCGCAAAACTGGTCGGATCCTGGACACCTTTTTCCTTCGAGCACGCTTCGCACAGGTTTACCTTGTGCATCTTCCCCTCCAGGATCTGGGTCAGGAAAACTGTCGCATCATTACATTTGCAAACGTCGCACAACATTTCTGTTAGTTAGACCGTCATCTGCTGCAAACATTCAACCACATTGCGCTGACATCATCTCGCTTGGCGATGCTGGCTGCCTAATCAAAAATCGGCGTGCCAGTCTTCTGCGTCATTTCGCGGAACCGCGCCACGATGCGCATTGTGATCGGACCGGGTTTTCCGTTTCCGATAATGCGGCCATCGGCCTTAACCACTGGAACGATCTCGGCAGCAGTTCCCGTGAGGAAACATTCGTCGGCCACGAAAATGTCGTGCCGGGTGAAATCTGCTTCGACGACTTTGAGGTCGAACTCGCCGGCAATATCAAACACGACCGATCGCGTGATTCCTTGTAACGCTCCAGCTGTGATCGGCGGCGTAAAGATTTGACCGTGCTTGATGATGAAGACGTTGTCGGCAGTGCATTCAGCAACGTTTCCTGCGTCATTCAACATCAATGCTTCATCAGCGCTGGCAAGGTTCGCTTCGATCCTGGCCATTACATTGTTCAAGTAGTTCAACGATTTAACCGCCGGATTGAGTGATGCAGGATTGCTGCGGCGCGTCGCGACAGTAACAATGCTCAGTCCTTTCCGGTAAAAATCCTCATGATAAAGAGCGATCGTCGCCACAATGATGATCACGCTCGGATTTTTGCACTGCTCCGGATTCAAACCCAGATTGCCAACTCCGCGTGTGACGACCAGACGAATGTAACCGTCACGCAAATGATTTTGTCGAATCGTTTCAAGTAGTGCCTCAGTCATTTCGTGCCGGGTCATGGGAATTTCGAGACAAATCGAACGCGCTGAATTCCAAAGGCGCTCCAAGTGCTGCTCCAGGCGAAAAACGCGACCGTTGTAAAAACGTATCCCCTCAAAAATTCCATCGCCGTAGAGCAAACCGTGATCGAACACCGAAACTTTTGCGTCTGCTTCCGAATAGAATTGCCCGTCGATGTAAATCTTAGCTTCTCTGACGCCCGTGGTCGGACGCGGGCGACTTTCTATTGCAGGTTCAATTGTTTCCTCGGTCGCACGCCTGTGAGTCTTTGGTTCATCCAACACCGTCGCATCAGTGGTTTTCATGTTAGCAACAAAACCTCAAATGTTTATGCGCGCAATTCAAACCGCAAAATCGGCAACGCCAGCGGAGTTACTGCAGTACTCCATCCACGATGTGCAACTGCCGATCGCCGCGCGTTGCCAGACGGCTGTCGTGCGTAACGACAAGAAGAGTTTTGTTGCGGTCGCGCGCCAGATTCAGCAGCAGATCCATGATCGCGTCACCCGTTTTCGAATCAAGATTTCCCGTCGGCTCGTCGGCGAAAATAATGTCGGGATTATTTGTTAATGCTCGCGCGATCGCAACGCGCTGCTGTTCTCCGCCCGACAGTTCTGCAGGCAAATGATGCATCCGATCAGCCAGCCCAACTGCGGCCAAACTCTCCTCAGCCTCTCCCTTGATTACACGACGCCCGATCATTCCCGGCAGTAGAACATTTTCGAGTGCCGTCAGTTCGTGCAGCAAAAAATAGCCTTGAAATACAAAGCCCATTTTTTCGTTCCGCAGACGGGCTTCCGCGGACGAGCCGCCGCTATAAAGCTCGCGTCCTTCGAATTTCACCGTTCCTGATTCCGGACGTTCCAGCCCCGCCAACGTGTAGAGCAGCGTCGTCTTGCCCGCGCCGGATGCGCCGGAAAGAAAAACCGTTTCGTTGTAAGCAATGTCCATTGAGATGGCGCGCAACACTTCAATTCGTCGGGCGCCCATTCGAAATGATTTGGAAATATCGCGGGCAATAAGTTGCGGCTGCTGCACTCGCAAGTATCTCCCGCTAATTTGCGCCGGTGCAAGAGCGCGATCGCAAAAAGACGTCGTCGACTGACATATTGGTATTGCCTTTCGCCACACGGAGCGCGTGAATTGAATCGATCACGAAGAGCGTCTGCGCAGAGCTTCTTCCCAACAAAAAGCCGCCGTCGAAAAACTATTCGCGGCGGCTTTTGGCGGAAATCAGCAAGTGCGTTCGCTATGCGACGCCTAACGATTGAAGTGTTGGCTGATCGATCGTCGATGTCGTGTAAAGCCCGTGGTCGCGCTGATAATCGGCAATCGCCCCGCGCGTAAGCGGCCCAATAACCCCATCCACTTCTCCGTGGTAATAGCCTTGTTGCTGAAGCGCTGACTGCACATTCGCAGTTACTTGATCTGGTGGCATGCGATTATATCCGTAGATAGGGCCATCCCATGCATAATACGCGTTGGGAGTGTAACCCCAGGCTGGGAACCAGTAACCTGCGTTCCAGTAATACGGAGCGCCGAACACAAACGTGATGTTGTTGTGGTAATGGTTATGCCACCAGTTTCGATCGTGCCACTCTGATTTGTAGTTGCGAAACACCGCATATCTCTGGCCTTGCCAGTTTTGGCTTCCTTGGATCCGTCTTCCCTGCTGGAATCTTACGGGCGGCGCCTTCGCAGTATTAGGCTGTTTTGGAAGATTGAAGTGCTGCGGCTTAAGCGGCTTGCCCTGGGCGTACTTCCCTTTGCCCGCTTTCTGGCCCGAAACAGCCTCATTCTTCGCATGCGTCGGCTTGCCTGCTGCCTCAGCATGGCCAGCATTCGCCGCTTTGGCTGCTTGTCTCTCAGCCTGCGTTTGGTTCTTCTTGGCTTTCTGAGTTTGATAAGCCGCGTTGGAAGCCTGAGCCGCCTTCGCTTTTTGCTCGTGATAAACTGGCGTTGACGTTTGGCTCTTTTTGCCTTTCTGCGCGTGATACGCTGCCGTTGATGTTTGAGCCGTTTTGGGCTTTTGTCCTCCCGACGGTGCCGTCGTCATTTTCTTGGCACCGGTTCCTCCACTTCCTGCCGGATGCCCGGTGGCGTGAGTCGCATGCTGGGCCGTTTGCGCCTGCTTTTTGGGTTGCGATTTCTTTTGTTCCTTTTGCTCACCGACTGCGACGCTGACGAGCGCAAGACTACAAATTGAAACAACTAATATTCTCATAAGCTTCTTTTCTTTTGGTTGTTAGACCTTCTGGGGTTTGCATTTATTCAACGTGCCAGCGTCCTTTTCTGGATGCATGTCCTACCCGAAAACGAAAGGACACTCCATTGCGGCCCGACGGTCGCTAAAAATTATCTGCCGAGAAAGGCAAGAGCCGCCTGTTTGATGTCACACCTGCTGTTGACGCACAGCCTCAAACAACACAATTGCGACTGCTGTGGCCAGATTTAGACTGCGCGTCCCGTGCATTGGGATAGTGATGCAATTGTCAGTGTTAGCCGCGAGCAACTCATGCGGGAGTCCTTTCGTTTCGCGGCCAAAGACGAGGAAATCATTCCTTCGAAAAGTCACGCTGTAATAAGGACATTGGATTTTGGTAGTTAGAAAAAAATAACGAGTTCCGACGGATTGCGCCCGCTGTAGCGCGTCGAACGAATCCCATAATTGCAGCGGTACCTCATGCCAATAATCGAGCCCCGCCCTCCGCAATTGCCGGTCGTCGAGCGAAAATCCGAGCGGCTTAATCAAGTGCAGAGTTGATCGTGTTGCGAGACAAAGGCGGCCGACGTTGCCAGTATTCGGCGGAATCTCCGGCTCAACTAAAACAACATTGAACATGGACTTTTCATCGCGGGATTACGCGGATCGGACGCGGCACTCTTCGCTGTCATGTTGACCGAAGCGAAACATCTCTGGATGTCGCTTTCGCGGTGCCCAAAACAGATGATCAGAGATTCTTCGCTTCGCTCAGAATGACAAGACGCCGATCGCAGTATCCTCTTTGCTTATCCGTGGTATCGGCGCAATCCGCGGTTCAAATTTTCGACGCCACGTATTTCTCGAGCTTCACCACGTCGACTGCGAATTTGCGAATGCCGTCACCAGTCTTTTCGTACGCCATCGCATTCTCGTTTAGCAACCACCGGAATTTCTTTTCGTCTAACTCTAGTTTGTCGATCTTCGCCGATTTCACTTTTCCGGGATCCAGTTTACGTTCGAGCGGGTCGGTGGATTCAGAAAGTTCCTTCATCAGTTCGGGACTGATCGTCAGGCAATCGCAGCCCGCCAGCTCCCGGATTTGGCCGATGTTGCGGAAGCTCGCACCCATGACTTCGGTCGGGATATTGAACTTCTTGTAATACGTATAAATCTCAGTAACTGACTGCACTCCTGGATCTTCCGGTCCGGTGTAATCGCGTTTCATCTCCTTTTTGTACCAATCGTAGATCCGCCCGACAAACGGCGAGATGAGCTGCACTTTCGCCTCGGCCGCACGCACTGCCTGCGGCAACGAAAACAGCAGCGTCAGATTGCAGCGAATTCCTTCTTTTTGCAGTTGCTCGGCCGCAAGAAGTCCTTCCCAAGTCGACGCGATCTTAATCAACACCCGTTCGCGTGGAATTTTGTGCTCCTCGTAAAGTTGGATCAGTCGCCGCGCTTTGTTAATCGAACCTTCTACATCGTACGACAATCGCGCGTCGGTTTCGGTCGAGACACGTCCAGGCACAATCTCGAGAATATCGGAACCGAATTGAACCAGCAGATGATCGCAGATGTCTTCGATCTGTGCCTGGCCACTCAACCCCGAGTTTTTCCGATGCTTCAAAACTTCATCCAGCAAATGCCCGTATTGCTGCTTTTGAGTAGCGGCATAAACCAGGCTTGGGTTCGTCGTCGCATCCTGCGGCTTGAAATCCTTGATCGATTCGAAATCGGCCGTGTCGGCCACGACTTTCGTAAACTTCTTCAGCTGCTCCAGCTGATTCAATTTTGCTTCGGTTTTCTTTTCCTCAACAACAGCAGTGCTCATGATAATTCCTCTCTTCTTTGACTTAACTCAAAACGTACGCCTGAACGAAAGATCGACAACGACAAAGTCGACGCGTTCGCGCAACTGTGGGTAATACGTTTCGCTGCGAGTCGAAGAACGTCGAAGCGTCTGAGCTCCGTCAAGCAGACGCAGACACACCCGAAGGCGCTTCACTTGTCCGTCGCGAACCAATCGCGGCGCGGACGAAATTGTTTCCAAGCTCCCACATCGGCCCAGGGAATTTGCGACATTCGGTCAACACGTCGTCGAGCGCGTTGACGAACATATCGACTTCTTTTTCGCCGATGATGAGCGGCGGAAGAATTTTCAGCACATCCATCCCGTGACCGGCTACCTGCGTGAGGATGCGGTGCTTGCTCAACATTTGAGTCACGATCATCTGCGCGAAGAGCACCTTGTCGATCTTGTGCAAAAGCTTCCAGGCCATCTTGAGCTTAAACTCGTTAGGTTCGTGAAACTCAATGCCCACCATGAGACCTTTGCCACGCACTTCTTTTACAAATGAATGTTTCGTCTTCAGCCCTTCGATTCTTTCCATGAGCAACGCGCCCATTTTAGCTGAGCGCTCGACCAGATTTTCCTGATCGATCACTTCCAGTGCTGCCAGCCCACAGGCCATCGCAAGATTGTTGCGGCCGAACGTTGTGGAATGCACAACGCAACGGTCCATACGGCTGAATGTCTTCTGATAAATTTCGCGCCGGGTAACGATTGCGCCGCACGGCACGTAACCGCCGCTCAATGTTTTCGCCAGCGTAATAATGTCCGGCTCCAAATTCCAATGCTGGAATCCGAACATCTTGCCCGTTCGACCGAGGCCGGTCTGGACTTCATCCGAGATCAGCAGCGTTCCGTATTTGCGGCAAAGTTCCTGGGCACGAATAAAGAAATCTGACTTTGGCGTTTGGCAGCCCTTGCCTTGAACGGTCTCGACGACAAACGCCGCCACGTCGCGCGGGCGCAATTGCCGATCCAACTCGGCGATGTCATCGAGCGGGACGCGTGTGTCGAAACCTTCCATGAGCGGGCCAAAGCCGTCGGTGAAGCTTTCGCAGCCCATGAGCGACAATGAACCTAATGTCAGACCGTGAAATGCGCTCGACAGCGACACAACGCGTTGTCGTCCGGTCGCGGCGCGCGCGAACTTGAGAGCGCCTTCCATTGCTTCGGTGCCGGAGTTGCAAAAGAAAACGGCATTTAGATGCGGCGGCATCCGTTTCACCAGCGCTTCAGCGAGCAAGCCGCTAAGAAGCGAACAGTCCATCTGCACCATGTTTGGAAGATCCAGATCGAGCACGTCGCGGATTGCTTGTTTCACCAACGGGTGATTTCGACCAATGTTGAAAACGCTATAGCCGCTCAAAAAATCGAGATACGGCTGGTTATCCATGTCGTAGAGATACGCGCCCTCAGCGCGGGCATAGACTTTGTCGAAACCAATGACGCGCTGCGCTGCCACGAGCGTGCGGTTTATGTGCCGTTCGTGCAGTTGATAATTTTCGCCAAGACGCGAGGCGATAATCTCCTTCAAATCGAAAGCCATGAGGAGGAAAACTTGCGCGATTCGCCTTCGGAACGCAAATGGTAGAGACGGTGCGCTGCGCCGTCCGGACATCGCAGCGCGATGTCCCTACCACAAAAAAGCTGCAGGATTCAGAGCGAATCCTGCAGCTCAATTTCGCGAATTCAGCTTCGCTTAATCTTCGACTATTACACGCTCAACCGTGCGATGCTCAGCCGGTCCGGTGTAATAAACCCGGACTTTTTGGCCGGCTCGCAATGGTGCCGTCACAGCTTTACCCGCCGCGTCGACAATGTTCGCAGCCGTGCCGAGAGCGAAACTTACCGGGCCTTGCTCGCCTCTGACGACAACTGTCTTGCCAGGCTCATAGGTACTTACCGTGCCCGCCTCGTAAGTTGTGCTCGTAGTTGTTTGTGTTGCGGTCGACGGTCTTGTCGCCGTTGTTGTTTCTTCAGTCGTGGTCGTGCTGGTTTGTGCAAACGCCAATGGCGCAACCAGTCCGCAGACCAAAGCAATGATCGTTCTTTTCATTCTGATGCCTCCTTTTGATTGATTTAACTCCAGAGTTCGTGACTCAGAGCGCAAGCGGACGCTTCTTAACCGTTAGTCTATTCACCCGCTTGCTAATGGGGCCGTTGGATTTATCGATTCCATCGATTTGAGTGGGCGGCGCGAATTCGCTAACATGAAACGCCGATGACGAGTAAAACACCGCAGAGCGATCCCGCTGTTACATCCGAACTGGTCAAACAACACGGCCTTACGCCCGAAGAATTCGAGCAGATTAAGAACATTCTCGGGCGCGACCCGAACTTCACTGAGCTCGGCATCTTTTCCGTGATGTGGAGCGAACACTGCTCGTACAAGAACTCTAGAAAAGAACTAAAGAAGCTTCCCACGACCGGCACAAACATTCTGGTCAAAGCCGGCGAAGAAAACGCGGGCGTGGTGGATATTGGTGATGGCTGGGCTGTGGCGTTCAAAATCGAGAGCCATAATCACCCCAGCGCGATCGAGCCTTTTCAGGGGGCTGCAACAGGCGTTGGCGGAATCATTCGAGACATTTTTACAATGGGCGCGCGCCCGGAGTTTTGTCTGAATTCGTTACGCTTCGGGCCGATAGTAGCAATGAATCAAACATCAAAGATGAGCACACAAGCATCGAACATCGCTGCCAACAGGCGGCTCTTCACCGGTGTCGTCTCCGGCATCGCGCATTACGGTAACTGCATCGGCATTCCCACGATCGGTGGCGAGATTTATTTCGATGAGAGTTTCGATGGCAATCCGCTGGTAAACGTTTTTTGCCTTGGGGTGTTGCGCCATGACCAACTCGCCCGCGGCACCGCGGAAGGCGCAGGAAATCCCGTTTTTTACGTCGGCGCTGAAACGGGTCGCGACGGTCTCGCCGGCGCGGCGTTTGCCTCCCGCGAATTGACCGAGCAATCGCGCGAAGATCGTCCTGCGGTGCAAGTTGGCGATCCGTTCAAGGAAAAATTACTGCTTGAAGCATGCCTCGAACTGATCGCTCGTGATGCAGTTGCCGGAATCCAAGACATGGGTGCAGCAGGCCTGACTTGTTCAACATGCGAAACCGCCAGCCGGGGAGATAGCGGTATCGAAATCGATCTGGCAAAAGTACCAAAACGCGAGCCAGGAATGACACCGTATGAAATCATGCTCAGCGAATCGCAGGAACGCATGCTGATCATTGCAAAGCGAGGACGGGAAGATGTCGTTCGCCAGGTGTTCGATAAGTGGGACGTGCCGTGCGCAGAGATAGGTCGCGTCACGAGCGACGGCATCATGCGCGTCCGAAACAACGGGACGATTGCAGCCGAAATTCCAGCGAAAGCCCTGGCTGATGAGGCGCCGCTGTATTCTCGCGACGCTCGGAAATTAACCGCAGAGAGCGCAGAGGACGCGGAGTTGATAAAGAAAATCTCGGCGAACTCTGCGTCCTCTGCGGTGGAATCCTTGCGAGAGCTTCTGCGTGATCCGACAATCGCATCCAAAAATTGGGTGTATCGGCAGTACGATCACACAGTTCGCACCGGAACGGTGGTGAAGCCCGGCTCCGATGCCGCTGTTTTTTTCGTTCGTTACGCGAACAAAATTCTCGCTGCGACCACCGATTGCAATTCACTCTATTGCGCGCTCGATCCACGCGAGGGCGGCAAAATTGCTGTTGCGGAAGCGGCGCGAAATCTCACCTGCTCCGGCGCGCGGCCGCTAGCGGTCACGGATTGCCTGAATTTCGGCAACCCGTACAAACCGGAAAACTTCTCGCAATTACGTGAAGCCGTTGAAGGCGTGGCCGAAGCCTGTCGCGCATTTGGAACGCCAGTTACAGGCGGAAATGTCTCGCTGTACAACGAGAGCCCTCTTGGCGTAGTCGATCCAACGCCAACAATCGCGATGGTCGGACTGATTGACGATGAAAAGCACATTACGACGCAGTGGTTCAAAGACGAAGGCGACGTAATCATTCTCGTGGGCACAGAGCCGAACCGCCCCCGGGCCGCAGCCCACCTCGACGAGGGCGTCGCGGCTCCAGGCCTTGGCGGTTCGCGTTATCTCAAAGTGTGCCACGGATTAAAAATTGGTCCGCCGCCCCAGGTTGATCTCGCACATGAAATCAAGGTGCAAAATGCCGTTCGCAATTTAATTCGTGAAGGCCTCGTGGAGAGCGCGCACGATTGCTCGGAAGGCGGACTTGCCGTAACACTCGCCGAATCCTGTTTCAATCCCGAACGGTTATTCGGAGCAGAGATTAGTGTAACGCGAGCCTCTGGCTTGCGCGGGGAAGAATCCGCGGTGGTGGCCCGGGGCGGCGAAGAGGATCGCAAGGGAGACGCATGCGCTACATTATTTAACGAATCGCAGTCTCGAATCGTCATCTCTGTCAGGCCGGAAAACCTCGACAACGCAATCGCGATCTTAGGCGAACATGACGTTCCATTTCAGCAACTGGGCAAAGTCGGCGGCGACGAACTGCAAATTCGGATCGACGGACAAACCTATCGCTGGCCAGTTACCGAGATTTATGACGACTGGTGGAATGCGATTCGTCGCGCAGTTGAACAAGACGAAAGCATTCCGAGCTTGTGAATCGGCAAAAGGCGCGATTGAATCCACGCCAATCTGATGGATTATTTCGTGTGATTAGCCCCTCGAACAGGCTAGACCCAGATCAGCTGCCCGATTCGGCCATTCTGCCGCAGCACGAGTGCGGGCTTTTCGGCGTGTTCGGTCATCCCAATGCCGCAGTGTTGACGTATTACGGCCTGTTTGCGCTGCAACATCGCGGACAGGAGAGCGCCGGGATCGTCACAAGCAACGGACCTGGGACCAGCTTCCTCATGCACAAAGACATGGGTCTGGTGTCGCAGGTGTTTGGCCAGGATGAACTGGCAAGGCTGAAGGGGACGCGCGCCCTCGGGCACACTCGTTACTCGACGACCGGCACCAGCACGATCAAGAACGCGCAACCTTTCGTGGTCGATTGCGTGCGTGGCCAGATGGCTATTGCGCATAACGGAAACTTAATTAATGCCGACATGCTGCGCGATGAGCTCGAAAGGAAAGGCTCCATTTTTCAGACTACCGCCGATAGCGAGATTATCTTGCATCTTCTCGCGCAGCCTTCGAACAATGGCGGAAATATTCTGGCGGCGTTGCGTCGCATCGAGGGCGCATTTTCGGTGTTGATCATGAGCGAACGCGAACTCATCGCGGTGCGCGATCCGTTCGGCTGGCGACCACTCTCGCTTGGAAAAATCGATGGCGCGTATGTGCTCGCGTCTGAGACATGCGCGTTCGATCTGATCCACGCCGAGTTCATCCGCGAGGTCGAACCGGGCGAAGTGCTGATCATCAATGAAGACGGTTTGCGTTCGGAACGGCCATTCCCGGATTCGCGCCCCGCATTCTGCATGTTCGAATACGTTTACTTCGCGCGGCCGGACAGCATCATGGGAGGTGTTAACGTCGGAAAAGTCCGAATGGAAATGGGACGCGAACTGGCACGCAGATTTCCTGTCAAGGCGGACATCGTCGTGCCTGTCCCAGACTCTGGTAACTACGCGGCTCTCGGTTTTGCGGAACAGCTGAAGATTCCTTTCGAGCACGCGTTCGTTCGGAACCACTACATCGGCCGCACATTTTTGCAGCCGACCCAACTCATTCGCGATTTCGACGTGCGCGTGAAATTGAATTTGATCAAGGAAATGGTGGCTGGAAAACGCGTGGTCGTTGTGGACGACTCAATCGTGCGCGGCACCACTGCGCGCGCACGTGTGGTGAACCTGCGCGAAGCCGGCGCGAAAGAAGTTCACATGCGCGTGAGTTGTCCGCCGCATCGGTTCGCCTGCCATTACGGCATCGATTTCCCTGACCCTGAAAAATTAATCGCAAACCAGATGTCGATGGAAGACATCTGCAAATATCTCGGCGTGGACAGTCTCGGTTACCTTGATGTGGAAGGGATGGTTCGCGCGACGGGAAGACCGTTGAACAGTTTTTGCCTTGCTTGTTTCAATGGCGATTATCCCCTCCCCGTCGATCCGGCGCTGGATAAGTTCATCATGGAACGCCGCGAGCAGCGTGCCAAAGCTCTCGCCGATCAGGAAGCGCAGCCCACGTTGTTCACCGACCTGAAGTAGCGCGCCGGCTTTTTTGTAGGGGAAGGCGTTGCCTTCCCGAGGGAAGCTGACAGCTTCCCCTACAGAAATGACAAAGAAGGGAAAAGCTTACGCGCGCGCGGGCGTTGATGTCGATCTTGGCAATAAACTCAAGCGCGGCATCCAATCACTCGTTAGGCAGACGCATGGCCCGCAAGTGCTAGGGAAGATCGGTGGATTCGGCGGATTGTTTCACGCGAGTTTTTCACGAATGCGTGAACCGGTGTTAGTCGCCAGTATTGATGGCGTCGGCACGAAATTAAAGATCGCCTTCGCGATGGACAAGCATGACACCGTGGGCGCCGATCTGGTAAATCACTGCGTGAACGACATTGCAGTTCTCGGCGCGCGGCCGCTTTTTTTCCTCGATTACATCGGCTGCGAGAGACTTGAGGCCGGCGTGTTTCAGCAATTGCTCCGCGGCCTTTCTCGCGCCTGTCGGAGTGCAGGCTGCGCATTGTTGGGCGGCGAGACCGCGCAAATGCCAGGCATGTATCGTAAGGGCGAATACGATCTGGCAGGCTGTATCGTTGGCGTCGTCGATCGAGCGAAAATCATCGACGGCAAGAACATTAAACCCGGCGACGTCGTTCTCGGTCTGCCTTCAAATGGTCTGCATACAAATGGCTACTCGCTCGCTAGAAAAATTTTGTTCGAAAGAATGCGGCTCAAACCGAGTTCGGTTCTGCCCGGCTCGACAATCACCGTGGGCGAAGAATTGCTGCGCGTGCACAAAAATTATCAGCCGGTGCTGTCGAAACTTACCGCTGGCATGGTCAAAGGGTTCGCACATATCACCGGTGGTGGTCTCATCGATAATCTGCCGCGAATTTTGCCGTCGAATTGCGACGCGGTAATTGAAGCTAAAAGCTGGCGCGTGCCGCCGATCTTCCAAATCCTGCAGAAAAATGGAAGCGTCGATGCGGAGGAGATGTATCAAGTCTTTAACATGGGCGTTGGAATGGTGGCGATTGTTGCGGAGCGAAATGCACAAAGGGTAATGTCGATTTTAAGAGCGAAGCGAATAGGCCGAATTGAACGCGGCACTCGCAGAGTCCGTTTGAAATTCTGATTCCAAGGACCGACCGCTTGGGCACCCGTCGAAATGTGACGACTGGGAAGCCGTCCTTCCTTGAAATTACCCTGGCAACTGCGGCGACGCTGGATCGGTCGCGTTCACTGCAACTTCCAACTCCGGCTCCGGTGTTGACGCGACCGGTTTTCCTTTGCGCGACACGCGCTGCAGGCCCGCTCGAAAGGCAGCAAGATCAACCAACTCGGCTACACGCGATTTCAATGCGCGCGCGCGCGTTCCGAGAAAACCCAGGAAAGCCAGGTAAAAAACGATTGGCCAGAAATCAACGCGAGAAACGTTAACCTGATGATAAATCAACAAGCTGATCGCAACCAAATTGAAGATAATCATCGTAATGACCATCCGGTTGCGAAGCCGCACACGGGTCAAACACTTTCCTGCGCCGTGATATTCGGTGACGGTTTGAAGCGCGATGCTCCACCAGAAATTGCCGTAAATTTGAATGTCCCAGTCATTCCATCCGCTGTCGGTGGAATAGCGCCAGCCTTCCTCGTCGAGCAATCGAAACATTTCGCCCAGGAAATAATGGCGGTCCCTCCCCTCCTCGCTCCAAAACACACGTCGACTCAGGCTCCCTCGAGAGCGCGCGCTTTCGGGCAAATGTTCGTGTTTCCGAATGACATTTGCCGGTGTGCGTTTGAAGCGAAACCAGGTGAAGTACCGGGAGAATCCGCGCACGAGCGGTTGCACAAACGCCAGGATCATTACCAGCAAGCGTGCGTGCACTGTATCGAATTTTGGTTCGATTCGCGCCCGCACCATGTACGAAAGCGCGACGCAAAAGGTCCCGCCCAGCATCAGGTACGGAACAATGCGCAGCCCAGGCAGAAAAATTCCCAGGCCAAAAAGAAAAATCATCAGCGCAAACCATTCTATGCTGCTGAGGTATGCCGCGACTTCTGATTGGGGCGCAGGATAGATCGATTGGAAAAATCCTTCACCGAAAATCCCGTGATAAATGATCTGCCGATTAACAAACCAGCTGAACCGCGTGGCGCCATAGATTTGGCCGCGCCATTTCGCTGTGCCGGTCGGGCCGAAAAAGATCAAATGTTTAAAGCGCAGTAAAGATTCCGCTTCGCCGTAGCCGTCTTGTTGTTTCAAAAAAGCGCGCAGCGTAAATCGCCGATGATGCCAGACGATCGCGCTCGGACTGAAAGAGATTACCCATCCAGCCTGCTGAATTCGCCAGCAGAAATCCACGTCGTCGCCAGCCTTGCGATATTCGGGATCGAACCCACCTACACCTTCGAAGGCCCAACGGTAAAACGCCATGTTACAACCAGGAATATGCTCGGCGACTTTATCCGTAAGCAGCACGTGGTTTGGTCCGCCCGGCGCCCCAGCAACGCACGCCTGAATCCAACTTTGTGCCGGCGGCGTGATGTTTGGTCCTCCCACTCCGGCGTAATCGCCGCTGACAAGCGTGCCAATCAGGTAGTACAGCCAATCGGCGTCTGCCATGCAGTCGGAATCGGTGTAGGCCAACACTTCGCCCTGGGCGGCAGCCGCCCCAGCGTTGCGGGCGTAACTTAATCCATGATTGGTCTGATGAATGTAGCGCACCGACGGGAACTGCGCGGCGACGTAAGCAGTGTCATCGGTCGAACCGTCATCGACCAGAATGACTTCGTAAGAAGGATAATTCAGTTTGCCTAACGAATCGAGACAGGCAGCAAGGGTGTGGCCGCCATTGTACGAACAAACAATGACCGACACGAACGGCGTCTTGGGCAACGGAAGATGCGGTGAAGTCGAATTGTTTCCTCCAAGCTTTTCCTGAATCGCGTAGAAGGCCTTCTTCGGCTTGCGCTCCCGCGTGACGAGGCCGAACGCCCAATCCGTAACTTCCTGGCCGCCCGTGAACCATTCGTCCGTCCAGGTGAAAAGAATCGTTCCGGCAAGACCGCATTTCACCACGCTGTCAATGTGCCAGCCAAGCATTTCGGCCTGCTCCTCTTGCGAATGCCGGATGGTGTCCATGCCGAATTCACCGAGGATGAGCGGTTGTTCGCCGGTGAGATTTTGCAAGCGTAGTAGGTAACCTTCGAAATCGCGCTGATTGTGAAGATAAACATTGAAGCACGAAAAATCGGAATTCTGCGGGAGCAGATACTCGGTGGGCGGATACGTCGCATACGAAAAGAGCGCATCGGGATCGATTGCGCGCCCGCTCTGGATTAGCTCCTCGACAAATTCAATCACCCTGCGCGTGCCGAGCCAACGTGCCATTGTGCTGGAAATTTCGTTGCCGACCAGGTAACCGAAGATTGCTGGATGCCCGGCATGCGTTTTAACGGCAGCGCGGACATTTTCGGCGATCTGTTTACGTGTGGACCGTTCACGGAGGAACTCGATGTGTTTTTCCCAAGGGAGCGTCACCAGAACGCGCATCCCCGCAGCAGCGCAACGATCGAGAAACCAGCGCGGCGGCGAATGATAGATTCGCACCACGTTTAAACCTGCATCGCGCATGAGCGCCAGATCGCCATCTACCTGTTCAGGCCGGCCGACATAATTTTCATCCGCATCCGGTTTGAACGGACCGTACGTGACGCCTTTAACGAAAAATTTCTTCTCGCCTTCGAAAAAGAACTTCGCTTTCGGGCGGATTCGCAAGGTTTCGTTTTCTGTCATGTTGGGGTTTATCCTGTCATTCTGAGCGGGCGAAGAATCTCGGATCACTTCCCATACTCAGCCAGCAAAACAACAACCAGAGATGTTTCGCTTCGCTCACCATGACAGAAAGGACAAAGAATAGCGCAGGAAGGCGCTTAACTCCTATAGCGCTTTCAATGCTTCACGCACGACAGCGCCCGTGTCCTTGATGTCTCCGGCCGTGTGCGCGGTAGAGATGAAACCAGTCTCAAACTGCGACGGCGCGAAATAGACACCGTGTTTCAAACAAGCGTGAAAAAAACCGCCGAACGTTTTTAGATCGCTTCGCTGTGCGCTCGCGAGATCGGCAATCGGCGCGGCAGCAAAGAACAAACAAAACATTGAACCGAGCCGGTGAAGGGTGATGTCGATGCTCGCGCTCCTGATTGCGTCACGCGCTAACGCTTCAAATTGCGCGCCCAACTTGTCGAGCAATTTCCAGCCATCGATCCGTTCCAGTTCGCGCAACTGCGCCAAACCGGCAGCCATTGCGATAGGATTTCCAGACAACGTTCCCGCCTGATACACCGGACCATCCGGGGAAAGTTGGTCCATGATTTCGGCGCGGCCGCCAAACGCGCCGACCGGTAGCCCGCCTCCGATTATTTTTCCGAGCACAGTCAGGTCAGGTTTCACTCCATACACTTCCTGTGCGCCGCCGCGGGCAACACGGAAGCCGGTAATCACCTCGTCAAAAATCAGAAGCGCGTGGTTGCTGGTGCATTCCTCGCGCAGGACCGACAGAAAGTTGTCTCTCGGAAAATACAGACCCGCGTTCGCTGGAATCGGCTCGATAATTACCGCCGCGATTTCATTTTTGTTTTCCCGAAACGCTTTCTTCAATAACTCGGCATTGTTGAACGGCAGCGAGATTGTTAGATCAGCAAATCCCGACGGAACACCCGCGCTGCTCGGTTGGCCGTGCGTGAGCGCGCCGCTGCCGGCCTTCACCAGGAGAGCATCTGCGTGCCCATGATAGCAGCCGTCGAACTTGACGATCTTATCACGCCCGGTGAACGCGCGCGCGAGGCGAATGCACGACATCGTCGCTTCGGTGCCGCTGTTCACCATTCGCACTTTCTCAATCGAAGGTACCCAATCGCAGATCAATTCCGCCATCTCCACTTCCAACGGATTCGGAATTCCAAAGCTCAATCCGCGCGTCGCAGCGTCGCGAACCGCTTCGACCACAACTTTCGGCGCATGCCCAAGAATCGCCGGTCCCCAACTACCCACGTAATCGATGTACTCGTTTCCATCGACGTCCCAGATCCGGGGACCTTTCCCGCGAGCGACAAAAAACGGCTCACCGCCAACATTGCGAAACGCGCGCACCGGAGAATTTACGCCGCCGGGAATGCGTTTCGTTGCGCGAGCAAATAGTTCCGTCGACTTCGTCACGCCGTCACGATACGCAAATTCGTTGAAGGATTGAAGCGCAGTTTGAGCGCGTTCGCCTATGTATTTATGCTCGTCGCTTGATACAAGCGCCGCTACAACGATATTGTCCGCTCTCGCAAGTCGGCGGGGTAGCCAAGTGGTAAGGTCGCGGTCTGCAAAACCGCTATTCGCGGGTTCGATTCCCGCCCCCGCCTCACGATATCGCTCCTGCTACGTTTCGGTTCGATTGATTCGCTCGCCTCGCGTCGAGTTCACCCTTCGGGCGTCGTCTATGTCGCGCTCCCGCCGGCTCCATTCCCGTCCTTCTCTCTTCAAAGGTAAAAGCGCCAAAGCTAGCTCAACGATATTGACAGTGGGATGCCAAAGCATCAGGATTCAATCGATTTACAAGGACCTACTGCAATGCCCACAACGGACGCGATTGGCGAGCAAGTTATAGAAGCAGTTGTAGCTGGACCAGACGGAGCAAATCGACTCTTTACCATTAGTGGAGCAGCCAACGTCTGTATCGAGGCGACGCGGCAACAGCGTACCACCGAAACATGGACTTTCCTGGTGGGACCACCCCTTGCGCGCTTGCAGTTTCATCGCGCGATCGGCACGGCTTCAGTAGCTTCGCAGATCGTAAGCGTGCAAAACACGCCGCGGGAGTTCACGGTCAATATCCACTCCGTCGAGGCCGACTGGGACGATGAAAATCAAAGGGTCAATATGCGCGTTGAAATCGGTCTCATATCGAATGGGTCCACCGTGACGATTACCCAAATTCGCTATTGGGTCGCGATTCTGGCACAGATGTGAATGGCGGGTAATCCCCCGCCCGAAGTACGCGAAATTCTACCGCGACGTCGGCAACAGAGGTGAGAAAGCTCCTGTTACACAGGCGAGTGCCTGCGTCTCGCGGCTGATCCAGCCCTTACTTTGGCGCTGTAGCAGCGGCTACTTGTTTTGCAGAATGTTGGATCGAACTCATTCCTATCACGATCGCTTCAGTGCCAAATGGGGGCGTCGCTTTCGCCGGAATGAGCGGTCGTAAGACTGCGAACGCTTGCGAAGCGAACACAATGGAAACGACCATGATCACTGGTGCACATCTCATGGTGGGCCGTCTTATCAGATTCCGACAGCATGGACAAGTAAAAGTTTTTCCTAGGTGGCTGGTGATTCGTCTGACGCGTTACATCGTGAGTGAGCCGGCGTAATTAATAATTCGTTAAAACGTTATTTTGTTCGGAGGCGAAGCGGATTCCAGTTTGCGATTCAGGGTTTCCGACTATTTTTCCCCGCCGATGCCACAGTTTACTTATCGTGCGCGGAATGCGCAGGGCGGTTTGGTTGAAGGGGTGCTCGACTGCGCTGATCGCTCCGTTGCGATCAATCAGATTGAATCGCAAAAGTGCATCCCGATTCGGATCGATATTGTAGAAGCGGCGAAGCCCGCAGAAGCAAAAGTAAGCAAGCCGCACGCACTTCAACGAAAATTGCGGCTGCTGAGCTCGCCCGAAGCCAGCACCCCGATGCGAAGCCTGAAAATTCCGCACGGGCAACTGTTAATTTTCACTGAGCAGCTCGCGAATTTGCTGAAAGCCGGCATGACCCTGGACGAAGCATTGTCGGTTTTGGGGAAACGGTTGAAACATCCGCGCGTCGAACAAATGACGCACGCGCTGCATCAGGGGCTGATCGATGGCCGCAGTTTTTCGCAGGCTTTGAGCGAGATGCCTCGAATTTTCCCGCCGCTCTATGTGAATCTCGTCGCTGCGGGCGAGGCTAGCGGTGCGTTACCGCAAATTCTGCTGCGCTTGGTGAAACATCTGATGCAGGCGAAGGACTTGCGAGACCGCGTACAACAGGCGTTGATTTATCCGGCATTCCTCGCGCTGGCCGGCGCTATTCTCGTCACAATTTTTATTACGTTCATGGTGCCGCAGTTGACCGGGTTCATGGCGCAAACCGGCGGCGCCATGCCGTTGCCGACGCGCATCTTGCTGCACGTCCACCATGCGATCACCGGCTACTGGTGGGTCGGCATACTGATACTGGTTGGTGGAATTATCGGTTTCCGCACCATGGTTCGCACTCAGGAAGGGCGGATTGGATGGGACCGGTTCCGATTGCTGATCCCAGGGTATGGAGGAGTGATTCGCCACCGTTATTACGCGCAGTTTGCGCGTACGCTGGGGACTTTGATGGAAAACGGCGTGCCTCTGCTGCGCTCACTCGATCTCGTGACCGAGATAGCGGGCAACCGTTTTCTCGAAATGAAATTAACTGAGGTGCGCAGAGCGGTCATCGACGGCGCGACGCTCTCGGCTGCGTTGCAGCAGCAGAAGCTCTTTCCGGATTTGTTTACTGACATGATGGCCGTGGGCGAACAAACCGGGCATTTCGCCGAAACGATGCAAGCGATCGCGGACGTTTACGAGCGCGAGCTCGACCGATCCGTCAACGTGATCTCGCAATTGATTCCACCGGTCATCATCGTGATCATCGCGGGTTTGGTAGGCTTAGTTGTATTCAGTATTTTGTCGGCGGTTTTCGAAATGACGCACAGCTTGAGTGTCAGACCGCGTTAAACTCAGGGCTTGCAAAGCGGGCCGGGTCTGACTTAGTTTCGCCCCCTCCATGTTACCCCGCGCCGCGTTTGCGATCTTTTTGGCCGCTGTCTGCCGCGTAAGCGCGCAAGAAGCTTTGACCGATGCCCTACCCGCTCCGCCTGCCGCTATTGCAAAGCCACTTCCATCAAGCGCATGGCTCGATCTGCGCCAAACGATCTCGCGTAATTCAAAAACGCAAGACGCCCCGGCCTGGGTCGAAGCGCTTACACTTTTACCCGGCGAACTCACGGAAGGCGGTAGCGCGTCGAAAAGCATTTTTCGCATTCGAGTGACTCAACCCGGTCCCGACTATCAAGTTCTTTTCTTCCGATTGTTCTTCGACGACAAAGCAAATCAGCAGCCGGAATTAGTCGCTTGGGACGAATCCGGTAGCCACATTTTGCGCTCCGGGACACTCGGCGCTGGAATGAATCTTCCCAGTTCGGATTCAGTTCTCATCCCGATGACCGGTGCTTCCGCGATCGATATCGAAGTTCCCGGCGACGGAAAGACAATTCGCGCGGCGTATCTCGACTGGATGACAGCCAGTGAGGTCGTTCATCCGGTAAACGCCGAACATCGCGATGTGATTCCCGAGCCGTTCTCAGTGGCGCCAGCACTGCACTCGCCGCCAGAAGACGTCGAGAATTTTGGAACGGTGACTGCCACTCTGGCTGCCGATGCAATTCACATTGATGCGCGGAAGCAGGAAAACGCCGTCTTCCAATTTCCGATTGAAGCGCAACCGCTCACTGCGCTTTTGACTTTTGAAATCGCTAACCCGCGCATCGACGCGCCGCCCGAAGTTTATGTCAACGGCCAGAACATCGGGCCAGTTGGTCTCACCCTGCCGGACCTCGCTGATCCTGGTTATCGAGGCGAATCCGAACCCCTTACGACTGAGATGCATTTCAACTACACCGGATGGCTGCGCGCTCAGAAAATTGTGCCGGCAACAGTGTTGAAAGTGGGTGCCAACGATCTCGTCGTCATCAACGGAGCGGGCACCGGCGCCTCCGCAATCCGGGCGACGCAAGTCCAGCTAAAGTACATCTGGGACAAGGCGGATTATCTTCTCCGCACCGGCAATTGAACTTATGTGACAGTGGCGCTGTCACATTGAATGATCGGAAATATTTGAGTGTTGCGTCGACCTCAATCCAAGCCAGATGCTAATAGCAATTATTGAAGATCACGGTAGTGTAGTGACAGGATGGGACGTCCCTTAATTGAGATGAGAACGAAAAGAAAACAGCAGGGCTTCACGCTATTGGAAATCATGCTCGTGGTAAGCATCATCGTGATCATTCTAGGAGTCGCGATTTCAAAACTCGGGAACACGACTGGCATCGCCAAAGCCATGCGCGTTCAAGCGGACGTCCAAGCGATCAAGACGCAACTGCAATTGTACGAGAGCATGAACGGGTTTTATCCGACCTCAGAGCAGGGTTTGCAGGCGTTGGTGACCCAGCCGCAAAACGATCCCCGACCCACTCGTTGGTATCAGTTGTTTAAAGAAATGCCTAAGGATCCATGGGGCAGCGATTATATTTATCGCAGCCCTGGTCTGAAAAATCCAGGCGGCTACGATCTGTATTCCGCCGGACCCGACCGTCAGCCTGATACGTCAGACGACGACTTCGGTGGCAACTAGCACTGGGCCGCTCGCCATTCTGACCCCGCCTCGTCTTGAAGGGACGGACCGCAGTCCAGTAGCTACAGCTACTGTTTCGTAGCCGCATCATTCCCGCCCGGCGCCGATCCCTTCGTCGTTCTTGGGCTCCGCTGAATCATGCCACGTGAACGCGGCTGCATCGACTCTCGCGAAGGAATTAACTGTTGTAATTCCGGCGGAATGTTGGGGGGCATTTTTGGTGCATGCGTATTTGGCATGCCGGCGGGATTCGGCATCGCAGGAGCAGGCAGCGGTCTCCCTGCGACAGCTCCGCCTGGCGACGCTTGCGACAGTAATGCTTGATTGAAGGTAAGCGTCGCAAAATTTCCGTCCTTGCTGATCGTAACCTTCGTCTGACCGACTTTGTCGGACCATTCGATGCTGGCAATGCTGTAACCGTCCACAGATTCCTTTGTAGTAAGATACTTTTTGAAGGCGTGATCCGTGGTCGAAGCAAGCGTTACCAGATCGCCGTCTTGCGACTTGGCAGCGTTGGCGATGTAAAGGTCCTTAGCGAAATCTGGAGTCGCAGCAGGCGCCGCCACAGCAGTGGCAATCGCGAACGGTGATTGATCCATCATTTTTGAGTAGCGATCGAAGTTGTACTGCGACGGGAGAACGTCCTCAGCCTGACTGTAGATTGCTCCGGCAATCCCGATGATCGTTGCGAGTGTGAGAGAATATTTCATAACTTCCGGTCTTATTTTTACTTTCCCTTCGGCCCCGGCGCAAACCAGCGGGCGATCTTAAATTTGCCTCGCATCATTGTGGGATCGTTGCCATCGATCGCGAGATTAACATTTTCGAAAACCACGAATTCCTGCGGTCGTTGCACGTCGTAGAGAAAGTGGACCAGAGGCGGCCACGGACTTTTAGTTTCGATCGAAGCGAAAACCGTCTGATGATTCGGAGTGGTCTCGCCTGTTCCGATCGCAGGATTTTCAACGACAATGTTATATTTGTCGGCGACTTGCCTGACTTGATCAAGCAATCCTGAGGCTTCCGATGGATCTTTGAGCACCGGCTGATGCTGCCGCATCCACTCGTCGCGCTTCGTCCAGGTGTCGCGCTCTTTCACGTAAACAGCTTGCTCCGCTAGCTTACTTCTCCGCGTGCCAAACTCCTTTTGTGCGCTCGCGACTGCGCCCCAGAGCGAACTCAAAATCCAAAGATTGAGCAGCACAGCAATCGTGCCTGCGACAGCCCACGAGAGCACACGCTCACGCGCATTCATTCGTTGATACCAAGCCGGCATTATTTCGGTTTCCCCTCCAGGCGAAATTGCGCGTGATTGTTAGGCAAAATCCTCGGCGCAGCCATATCAAATTGAAACGTTCGCAACTCCGGATTCTTCTTGATCTTGTCGATGAACTCGTAAGCAAGCGCAGCCGTGTTCGCTTCTCCGTCCACGGAAATCTGGCGCGCTGACTGATTATATGAAGTAATGCGTACGTCGGCAGAAGGCAGGCTTTCAAATAAATGCTGCAGAATTTCGACCGGGTAGTAATGCGCATCGATCGCCGGTGCCAGCGCTTTCCATTTTGCTTCGGTCGCGCGTACGAACTCAGTCCCAGGTGTGTCTCGCGCAATGCGACGATCGAGCCGTCCCAACTGAAACCGCAACAGCCCCAGATAAGCGAACAACAAAACGATAATCCCCAGATAAGCGCCACCTATCCAGAAAAGTCGCTTTCGCCATTCCAGCTGCCGCGTCAATTGCAAGCGGCGGCGGCGCCAGCTTTCAGGCAAAAGGTTTAGTTTGACCGATGCCGGTGGCAATTCGATTCCGACGATCTCCGTGGGGCTAGTCAGAATTCCCTCGACCGTCTCGCGCAGTTCGTAACAGGTCTCATCCAGAAAAACATGTGGATAGGACAAGTCTATGCCTTGCAGTTCGGCACTCAATCGCAGTTGCGGCAGTTCCAGTTGGAGGTGATCGCCGTTGCGTTCGATCGAGCGCGCAAGACTGAGTTTGCCGTTCTCGGTCATGGCGTAAACGAGCATCTCGCCTTCGGGATAAATCAGAAGGGCATTGCCCTTGGGCGCGTATGTGCTGGCACGCTGCGCAGCATACACAGTGATCTGCCGCGGAATGTAACCGCGGTCCAGAAGTGGCGAAGCCATCTCTGCAAGTTGCTCGTTTCTGATCGCAATCGCAGACACCACGCTTTCACCTTCGTTTTGTTCGATCAGTTCAAAATCGCTTGTCACTTCATCGGCCGGAAACGGCAGCAACTTTTCGATCTGAAGACGGATCATTTCAGGAAACTCCGCAGGATCGACGCTCGGTAGACGGAACCGTTGTGCGATTACAGCCGAGACAGGCAAGCCGAGGACAAAATCGTCGCTGGCAGAGAGTAGCGGCACTGCTTCTTCCAAGGTTTGCAGTTTGCGGACCGTCCACGAACCGTTGTGCTCAGTTTTTGCCGCAGGAGCTTCGCCCTCACCTCCATTGTTGCGCGAACCTTTGCGGTCAGGCGGCGATGTGGTCGGCGCGGTAGAGCGAACAAGATTCCAGCCGTTGGAAGTTGGAATGATAAAAATCGATGGCATTCCGGTCTGGATCTTAAAGCTCCTTCCAACTGAACACTTGAGGACGGCTGGCGGCGATCGTGGCTCCTACCCCAGCTGCGACGCCAACTGGCGCGCCCGGCTTTTGCACTACCATCTGGACCGATCGCGTAACATCACCCGACGTTCCGACGCTCACGATACGAAATACCGCGTTCTGGCTTTTGAACACGAGCAGACTTTGAATTCCATTAACTTGCGGTGTTGTCCCGGTCCCCCCAGGTACAGGCGCCGGCGCAGGCGCCGGCGCAGTTCCGGTGGCTCCAATGCCAAGGAGAGAAAAAGCCGTTTGCTGGTCCATCTGAGGATCGTCGGCCGTTCCATCCAGTGCATCCGGCCCACGCCGCGCCTGAAGGAAGCGATCAACAAAATCATCTGGAATTCCTAACGCACGTAACACGTCACGTGAGGCGTATGCTGCATCGATCTGCTGACAGGCACCAATGATCGTGGTGAAATCTTCGTCCCATCCAGGATGCGAAGTATATTCAGCCCATCCAGAAATCTTCTTAACTTCATCCACGGAGGTAATTGGCGCATGTGGTGGATGATAGTTGTCAGTCTCCTCCGCCGCGTTCAAGCGATGCAAGCCTTTGGTAGGCGATATCCAGTCGAGCAGAGAATCCATCATCACGTCGAGATCGTTTAAATCTACGCCCCTTATGTTGAGATATTGGCGCAGCGCCGCTACGAGCACCGGGTTTTCTACTCCGCCGGGCGCCAGCAAGTTCAAATTGAAACGACCACATTCGCCAGTCATCTCAACATCGTAACCATCGTTGCCCATTTTCTTATGCAGGTTTGCCGAAGAAGGTGTGATCGCCGGATTCAATGCAACCTCTGCACCGGAAGAGGCCATTGCTTCAGCCGACAATACACGGTTTGCCGTCGCAGAAACTGTCAGGCGCGAATTGATGTTGAGTGCCCATGCAAACACCACTCCGGCAAGCAAAAATAGCGCCCAAAGCGCCAACAGCAGGGCCGCGCCTGAATCTCGTTTGCAACTTCGCGAAAGTTTTACCATAAGATTGCTGCGGCTAGTATGGTGTCCGCCTCAACGGGATGACTGCTTCCCATGGATCGGTTGCGTCCGGACGCCCGACGCTGACCTTGACGAGCGACGGCAGCCGATTTCCACCGGGCCACCGCGGCAACCAGTCGTTAGCATTCGGATCAAAGTAGCTGATTTGAAGGCTGCCGACATTTTTAATTAACGGCACCCACGATTCGTTTTTTTTTTCCACAACATCGGAATCATTCTCGGGCTTGCGCAAAATGCCCAAATCGAGCCGATCGCTGTTGTCGTTGCCCGGTTGTAAGCGCAACACAGCGGTGAACTCGCCGGGCGCGTACCGCGTAAGTAGCCCGGGGCCAGCGCCGCAACTCCATTTTATCTCATCGCGCTCGCGATCATTTAGCTTGAATGATTCGCCCACCATTTTTGCTCGAAGCGGGCTCAAGCTTTGCCATTGAGTTGTAAGCAAATCACGAAGGCCGTCATACTGCGCGTCTGCGGCCGATGTTTCCGATGAGAACCGCAGCGCAATCAGATTCGTTTGCACGAAACGAAAAATTGCGATGGACATCATTCCCAGGATCGCCACGGCAAGCATGATCTCGAGCAAGGTGAAACCGTGGTGGCCACCACGCCCTGCGCTTCTGGAAACAATTTGCCGTTTCATTAACTTAGCCAGACCGATAGACATAAAACTGAATCTGTTTTGATTGCGGAACGCCGGCGTGCCGCCAGTGTGCAGTCAAGGTGACGAGATTGATTCCGTCGATAACCGTATTGTCAGGCTCGGTCAAAGCGGCGCGAGCGGTTTTCTGGGTCAGAATCACCCTGCCATAACTGGTTGTGACCTTGAACTCCTTTTCTGGATCGGGCACCGCCGACGCAGCTTGAACCTGGGCCATGCGGTCGGATAGGATCTGCCGCACAACATTCTCTTCCGCGCTGATCGAGCTTGCGTTGATGCAATTTTCCACCGCACGTCCCAGCGCGATTACCCCAAGAGAAAAAATCGCTACGCCGAGCAGGACTTCGTACAGAGCAAACGCGTATTTCGATCTCGAGCGTCTTCGACGCGGTCTTGCAGGCATGATTGGAGTATTGGAGTGCTGAAGTCCTGGAGTGTTGAAAATTTCACTACCCCATTTCTCCATTGCTCCATCATTCCATTGGGGGTCACCTAACCGCATATTGCGTAAGTTCAGGCTGCGCTGTGAGCGGAGAATAATCCGCCGTCCACGTGCCGGCTGGACCTCTGAATTGGACTCTCGCCGGTTCGCAGGTGCCCGACTGCCAGAATATCCATTCAGCGGGAGGGTTCCCGGTCAATGCTGCCGGCAGCGAGACCCTAAGCCCGCTTCCCTTGGGGAGGCGAAACACCGACGTGGCTTTCTCTTCCTCGTCTTTTGCAAAAACTTCCGGCCGCAACAAGACACTGCTTTTGCCCCAAACAATCAGATACGCGCGGCGTTCGGTTACACTTCGCTCCTGCGCCTGGCGCACAAGCTGGTTGAAGCCGTCGAGAGATTGCTTCAACCGCCTGTTAGCGATCACCCCACTCAAACTGGGCACCGCCAGCATGAGCAGCAGCATTAATATAAAAATACTGAGGGCAATCTCGATTAGCGTAAACGCGCGGAGCCGTTGCACCGCCGAAGTTACTCGATTGACGCAAAATCACAACCGGCGGTATGGCTTAGCCACTATGATTACGGCCGTGCACTGCGGTGAAAGCAATCGTCTGGGTCCACCAGTTGGAGTCAGCACAATATGCAAGAAAGCGATCGATTAGCGTCTCATCCAGTTTGCCGGAGCTTATCAAGTCGCCGCGCAGTTCAGTAACCGTTTCAATCCAATACTCTGCCCACAACGACTCACCGTTGTAGATCGCGGTTTCTGCGGTTCCGCTGATTTCTGTTAAGCCGAGCGAAGCCAGTTTAGTCCCAAGTGTCCGCCCAATGTAGTAATCGATTCCTCGCTCACGTGACCACGCAAGCCAGCCGTCCCAGAACGCGCGCACCTCTTGAGGTTCAGCAATGCTAACCGGAAGGAAATCGGGTTCGATCAAAAGAAGCGCGCCACCCGTTCGCTCAGGCTTGCAATCATGTTCGCGATTGCCGTTTCCGGATCGGCAATGTGATGAAGCACAGCGCGCGCCGTGACCAAATCAAATGCTCCGCGCTCTATTGGGCCGGCAAGAATATCAGCCTGACGCAATTCAAGATTCTGCATGCGAGCCTGAACCAGCGATAGATCCAGATCGACAGCTACGGCTGTTCCGCCGGGGCTCACACGTTCCGCGAGCCAAGCAGAAATCGATCCATTGCCGCATCCAACTTCAAGTGTGCGCGCGCCTGCTCTCACGACGCCTAGCGAATCAATGTATCGGCGATGCATCGGATCCAATAACTCAGACATCAGGTCGAGCCGCGCTCCCTCGCCTTTCAAATGATGGCCAAGAACATATTTTGGCATATCGCGGTAATCGTAAATTATTGACAGAAAAGCGGCAAATTGGTGGTGCAACCAGCCGCTAAAAAAAAGCAATCCATCAACAGCGGCTATCTAGCCAATGTGCTACGCTCACATCGCAAATGAAGCTCGCTTTGCGCATCGGCGTTCTCGCAGCAGCGGCGTTCGTGGCGTCGATGCTAATCTGGCAGGGACTTGCTGCACAGGGCGCGCCCGATCCACTGCGACCAAATACTAGTTCGACGGTTGCTTTCCTGGACATTGGAATTCTTGTCTTCCGCGAGGGGTTGGAATGCATCCTGGTGCTGGCAGCCGTCACGGCAAGCATGACTGGCTCTAAGCGCGAGCATCGTCAGCCAGTCGCCTGTGGTGTCGCCTTCGGATTTGTTGCAACGCTGATTACGTGGTGCATCGCCGTCCGGATCGTGGGGTCGCTGAGCGATAATATGTCAGCACTCGATCTTCAGGCTGCCACCGGTTTGCTGGCCATCATTGTTCTGCTGGTCATCATGAATTGGTTCTTTCACAAAATTTACTGGGGCGGTTGGATTCGCGCCCATAATCGCCGCCGCAAAGCTTTACTCGAAAACGCGCGCACAGCGGAAATTTCACAGAAGCGTCTTTGGTGGGGTTTGATTTTGCTCGGGTTCACCTCGCTGTATCGGGAAGGCGTCGAAGTCGTGCTTTTCCTGCAGAGCTATAATTTGCGACTCGGTGGCGGGGTTGTCTTGAAGGGCACGCTGCTGGGTCTGCTGCTGACCGGCATAGTCGCCGTGCTCACATTTGTTGTTCAGAAACGTCTGCCCTATCGCAAAATGCTGATCACTACGGGCATTCTGCTCGGCGTTGTGCTGCTTGTGATGGTCGGCGAGCAAGCCCAGGAAATGCAGCGCGCGCACTGGATTCCCACCACGCCGATCGCGTTCCTTGAAACGCACATTCCGGGTTGGATGGGACTTTGGTTCGCAGTCTTTCCAACCGTCGAGACGCTCGTTGCACAACTGATCGCAGCAGTGCTCGTAATCGGATCGTATTTCGCTGCACGACGATTTGGCGGTAGCCCAACAGGTGGCGCCCCCGTCGAAGCTCACGCGCCCAGCATGGCTGCGATCAACGCATAGGTTGGCCGCTCTGAAAAATTAACTTTTCTCAAGGTTGGGAGTTCCGCGCTGACGCGTGCGCAGTGGCAAAACGCCGGAAGCTCTTCCGGCCGCCACTCACCGATCAACTATCAGTTATGAGCCTTTCCCAAACTCATGGCCGAGGCGAGGAAGTCGGGCGTGGTCTCGGCGTCGGTGTTGGTCTTGGTGCGATTGGAGGAGGCTCCGCGCAATATCTCCCGCCACTGTTCAAAGCGTTGATTCCATCTGGAGTTCCGCCCCACACGATCATCTCACTGCCAGTCCAAACTGCCGCGTAAGGTTCTCGCGCAACAGGCGCATTAGTGACGCTGGTGGCTGTCCAGGTATTAGTGCTGGGATTGTATCTCCCCCCAGTGTTCAAGGCGACGCCTGTGCCAAGTCCGCCCCACACGATCATCTCACCGCCAGTCCAAACTGCCGCGTGTGACTCTCGTGCAACGGGCACATTAATGGTGCTGGTCGCTGTCCAGCTATCAGTGCTGGGATTGTAACTCCCCCCAGTGTCAAAAACGTTAGTGCCATCAGGAGTTCCGCCCCAGACGATCATCTCACTGCCGGTCCAAACTGCCGTGTGAAGGAATCGCGCAACGGGCGCATTGGTAATGCTGGTCGTCGTCCAGCTATTAGTGCTGGGATTGTATCTCCCGCCAGTGTTCAAAGGGCTGCCGTTGGTTCCGCCCCAAACGATCATCTCGTTGCCGGTCCAAACTGCCGTGTGTGAGTCTCGCGCATCGGGCGCATTAGTGGTGCTGGTCGCTGTCCAGGCGTCAGCGCTGGGATTGTATCTCCCGCCAGTGTTCAAAGAACTGCCGTTGGTTCCACCCCAGACGATCATCTCACTGCCGCTCCAAACTGCCGTGTGGAATTTTCGCGCAACCGGCGCATTTGTGGTGCTGGTCGCTGTCCAACTATCCGTGCTGGGATTGTATCTCCCGCCAGTGTTTAAATAGTTGAGGCTATCAGGAGCTCCGCCCCAGACGATCATCTCACTCCCGGTCCAAACTGCCGTGTGGAAGAATCGCGCAACGGGCGCATTTGTGGTGCTGGTCGCTGTCCAGCTATCCGTGCTAGGATTGTATCTCCCGCCAGTGTTCAAAGCGTTGGTGCCATCGGGAGTTCCGCCCCAGACAATCATCTCACTCCCAGTCCAAACTGCTGTGTGCCTGAATCGCGCACTCGGCGCATTAGTAGTGCTGGTCGCTGTCCAGGTGTTATCGGTGCACACATCAGGATTGGAAATCTTTGGAAGAAGATAAGTAGCTGTGCCTAACGTTGTGATGCTAAATTTGCTGACGGCGGCTTGGGCTCGTAGCAAGGCAAAGCGCTGGCTTTTGTCGTAGGCGGATAAATCGGCGACCAAGCGTTCGGTTAATACCGGCCTGGCCAGGCACTCAGCAATCACAAAGGGATCGTTTCCGACGGCCTCAAACAGTTCTCGCAGGACTTCCGGCTGTTTTGTGTTCCGGGCCATCCGTTCCATCTCGGCTTGCAGCTGCTCGGGAGCGATCGGCCTCTGCGAGTAAACTTCCAGCGCTTGCGAGTCGCGGAGATAATCTTCCACCTTCTTTTCAATCTGCGCGGCCGACATCACCTCATCGAGCGACGGCTTGGGCTTCGCATTTTCTTTCGGCCAAATCCGGTGCCGCCAGTAAACATCTTCAATCGCGCGTTGATAAGCCACCCGGTCCACCAAGGTGAGGGTTCTTTGGGTCTGCTTGGGTGACGTCGCCGATGTCGTTCGACCATCGAAGCTGCGCTGCGCCACTGCGATTGGAATCGCGCAAATGCCGAGGAGCAGAAGCAGGTAAAACACACATCCTAGAATTTGCGCCTTAATAATGGGATCGGATTTTTTCATTACGGGTGCGCTCGGGTGAAATTGGATTTTTTGCGGTGTGCAAATCAGAGGTCTGTGCGCGACTGCTGTTCTAGTTACTTACATGTTCAATGCATCGCGCAGATGCGGAACGAGGCGTTTACTGAATTCCACCGAATCGCCCGCAGACAAATGCGACCATTCGGGACACGCAAACCCAGAAAGATCGGGAAAATCAGAGTAATAAATTCCGGGGGCACCGGTCATTTTCAAAAGCGGATCCCAGGTTTTTTCTCGCGGCGTGATTCGATCTTCGAGTTCTTTCAGGCCACCGCTGTTTGGAAAGCGAACGAAAACAATCTTTCCACCGCGTGCTCGGATTTTTTCCACGGCCGCAGTCACGTCAGCAAAACGTTTTTCGATTCCTTCGTTCATTTGCGCGAAGAAAACGTCCTTCGGGATATAAGTGGGAGGCGCTGGCGGCGTGAACAGTGGAAGCCAGATTTGTTGGATTCGTTTCGCTAATTCGCTCCCAGGTTCAGCGCATTTCTCCCACATTCGCGCGCGACGTTCCCGGTCTTCAGTTTGAAAATACGGCGGAAAACGCGGTGACACTAACGCACCGGGACGATTCGGAATCGGCAATTGGTTTAATAACGCTTCGAGGCTTAAATCATCCGGTTTCAAAAACGCGACATGTTCTTCCAGCGGCATCCCGAGATATTCGCTGACACGCTGAGCGGGCGTTTGATTGTGAAAGCGCTTTACTCCTTTCTCAGCGCGGTCCATCGGCGGAGAACCGTGCGGCGCAAAAAACAAATGCGGGACAACGCTACAAATGAGTGTGCCGCGAAAGTTTTTGTCGTCTGCCAAATCTGCGAGCGCAGGTAAAACTGTGGAGCCAGCCATCGCCAGTTGGATCGGTCGCTTGCCTAACCCCTTTTGGAATTCATCCAGGTCGACATCGAACCAGGCACGCGAATCACCGATAATGACAATGGATTCCGGTTCAACAATTCGGCGTCTCATCGTCCAAAGATCTTCGTTATCATTTAGCGTCGGCGCATAACCAAGCGAGCGGCAGTACATCTCCCACGCCGCGGTCGCAACGATGACAACTATGGTGACGGCAATGGCGATTCCGCCCCAGGGCGCCGGCGGAATCGGACGCTCAAATTCGAGAGGCGGACCACCGTGAATTTGTTCCTCCCGCGAAGGTTTGCGGAAGAACAAGCGCGGCAGCCGAAGGCGTTCTTTAAAATTGGAAATAGATGAACGCATTACTGCTTCCTTGAGTGACAATGATGGCGCATATCATCGCGGACCCCATGGCCGCGATCGTCCAGGGCGGCAAACGCATCACCGCCGTCTCAAATGTGTTATCGCGCATCGTCCAATGCATCGCGATCAAACCGGCAGTGACGCTTCCAATTTGCAATAATTCACGGGTGGAAAGAATCGCGTCGCCGTGTGAATGTTGGCCGAACATCCCGCCGAGCATTCGGCTCGCGATCGTGAAATCGGACGCGCGAAAAAATACCCACGCAATGCAAACTGCCGCGTAAGTGGCGAACCAGGCCAGGACGCGAACAGGTAACGTGCTCGCCCACGGTTTGTGTTCGAACGAAACGCGAAAGATGCGTTCGATCACCAAATAAGAACCGTGCAGCAAACCCCAAACAACAAAAGTCCAGGCAGCGCCGTGCCAAAGACCACCAAGGAACATGACGATTACAAGGTTAAGCGCCGCACGGAAGGGTCTGACCTGATTGCCACCGAGCGGAATGTAAAGGTAATCGCGAAGAAAAGTGGAAAGCGAAATATGCCACCGCCGCCAAAAATCCGAGAAGCCGATTGCGGCATAGGGGAAACGAAAGTTGTCCTTGAGATGGAAACCCAGGGTCAAGGCTGCGCCAATCGCACAGAGGGAATAGCCAGCGAAATCGAAAAAGATTTGCCCGGCGAATGCCAGCACGCCGGCCCATGAGTCGAGCGCAACCAGCGGTCCGGGATACCCGAACACGCGATCGGCAGAGCCGGAGAGTAGAGTGTCGGCCAGAACAATTTTCTGAAACATTCCCAGAGTCATCAGCGCCAGTCCCCACAGAAATTGGCCGTTTTTTAAACGCGGCGGATGGAGAAGCTGCGGGAGAAAGTCACCGGCGCGCACGATCGGACCGGCCACCAACTGCGGGAAAAAAGAGACGGCGAGAATGAAATCCCGCAAAGATTTCGTTGGTCGCAACACGCCTCGATAAATGTCGAGCGTGTACGAAAGTGAATGGAAAGTGTAAAAGGAAATTCCGACCGGCAGCAGAATGTCCAGATGCGGTGGTTGATAGATGATCCCCAATCGCGCCAGGAGCCACTGAAAATTTTGGAGCAAAAAGTTTCCGTACTTAAAGAACCCAAGCATGCTCAGATTCATGCAAACGCTCGCCACCAGCCAGCGACGTCTTGCATGTTGATCTCTGGCTTTCGCCATCTGACGGCCAAGCCAAAAATCCATCGCGGTGGTCCCGAACAACAGCGCAGCGAACGGCGGGTTCCACGCGCCATAAAAAATATAACTGGCTACGACGAGCAGATTTTTCCGCGCCTGCCACGAACGAATGCTCCAGTAAAGAGTGACAACGACCACGAAGAAAACGACGAACGTGAGCGAATTAAAGAGCATGGCGAAGCTGCGATCGAATTACAGTGTCGAGAGCGCGGAGCCTGTTACGCGAGCCATATTGAGGCAGATGTTTAGAGGGTCTGGGGCGATCTAACAAGTCCGATTCGCGTTCGCTGCAGGCTTGCGATAAGCATCGCGCACTTTGCGCGATTCCAGTTGAAGGAAGCCGCAAGCTTTACACTGTAGGCGGATGATTGCTCCACATCACCGTCTTCCTGCGCTGGTTGGATTTGTTTTAGCTGTTTTCATTTCACCAGCTTCTGTTCAATCGGGTGGTTCCCCTACCCCAACGCCGGCGGGAACAATCGACGAAAAATTGTTCGACGGCATGCGTTGGCGGCAAGTCGGTCCGTTTCGCGGTGGACGCGCGTTGGCGATCGAAGGCGTCGTAGGCGAACCAGACACGTACTATTTCGGCGCGGTTGCCGGCGGGGTTTGGAAGACGACTGACGGCGGCGCAAATTGGACGCCGCTTTTCGATAAAGCACCGATTTCATCCGTGGGTGCTTTGGCGGTGGCGGCATCGGATCACAACGTGGTTTATGTCGGCACGGGCGAAGCGGCGATCCGCGGCAACACGACCTATGGCACCGGCGTTTTCAAATCCATCGACGCTGGCAAAACCTGGGAGAACGTAGGATTAAAAGATACTCGACAGATCGGAGCACTGATTGTCGATCCACGAAATGAGAATGTAGTTCTCGTAGCGGCGCTGGGCCATGCATTTGGGCCGAATCAGGAACGCGGAATTTTTCGCACAAGCGACGGCGGCAAAACCTGGGCGAAAGTTTTATCCAAAGATGAAAACACAGGCGGCATCGACATCGTATTCGATCCGCATAACCCGAACATCGTGTTCGCCTCGCTTTGGCAGGCGCGGCGACAGCCGTGGTTTTTCTCCAGTGGCGGTCCGGGCAGCGGATTATATCGATCTGAAGACAACGGCGTAACATGGAAACGCCTGGAAGGGAATGGTCTTCCGGACGGAATTCTCGGCAGGATCGGCATCGCCGTTTCCGGAGCTGATTCCAATCGTGTCTACGCGATTATCGAAGCGAAGGACGGCGGCCTCTTTCGCTCCGATGACGCCGGCCAGCATTGGACGCGGATAAATGACGACGGTCGAATTCGTCAGCGCGCCTGGTACTTCAGCAAGGTTTACGCGGACCCAAAATCTGCAGACACGGTTTACCTGTTAAACACAGGCCTCTTTAAATCGGTCGACGGCGGAAAGACATTCAACCTCATGCCTGCGAGGCACGGGGATCATCATGGACTTTGGATCGATCCGACGAACCCAAATCGAATCGCCAATGTGAGTGATGGCGGCGCAACCATTTCCACTGACGGCGGTAAAAACTGGACCACTCAAAATAACCAGCCTACTGCGCAGTTTTATCACGTAGCCGTGGACAATGCGTTCCCGTACCACATTTACGGTGCGCAACAGGACAATTCGAATGTCGGCATTGCGAGCCGCTCGGATTCAGGAGTGATTGGGCGGCAGAATTGGTTTGAGGCTGGTGGCGGTGAATGCGGATTCGTCATGCCTGATCCGCGGGACTGGCACGTCATCTACTCGAACAACGAGGGCTTCATCAACCGCTACGAAAAAAACAAAGAGGAAGTACAAGACGTCAGTCCGTTGCCGCTCGATAACTCCGGTCACGGCGCCGCCGATTTGGCGCATCGTTTTCAGTGGGTCTCGCCGCTGATGCTTTCGCCACATAACCCGGACGTGATTTACACCGCGGGTGAATCCGTTTTCAAGTCAACCGATGACGGGCAAAGCTGGACTCAGATTAGCGGCGATCTCACTCGCAACGACAAATCCAAACAGCAGCCAAGCGGCGGTCCGCTGACAAACGACATCACTTCGGTCGAATACTACGATACGGTATTCGCGCTGGCAGAGTCGCCAGTGAACAAGGGAACACTGTGGGCAGGCACAGATGACGGGCTCGTTCATGTTACGACTGATGATGGCCAGCATTGGTCAAAAGTGACGCCGAAAATGCCGGAATGGAGCACCGTGAGCATCATCGACCCGTCGCCTAACGACGCGAACACAGCATACGTAGCCGTGGACCGGCATAAGCTCGACGATTTTAAACCGTACATTTTCAAAACAACAGATCTCGGAAAAAATTGGAGCGCAATCACCACCGGAATTCCCGATGGCGCGTATGTGCATGTTGTTCGCGAAGATCCCAAACGCAAAGGTTTGCTCTACGCGGGCACCGAGCTCGGCGCTTTCGTCTCCTTTGATGACGGCGCGCACTGGCAGCCGTTGCAGCTGAATCTGCCGGTTACGCCGATACACGATCTTGTCGTCAAAGATGACGATCTCGTCGCAGCGACACACGGACGTTCGTTCTGGGTGCTGGACAATTTGACGCCGCTTCGGCAAGTGAATGCGCAACCGGCATCGGACGTGATTCTGTATCAACCGCAGACCGCGTTGCGTTTGCATTACCCGGAGGAGTTCGACAAGCGGCAGCCAGTTGGTGATAACCCGCCTCCGGGCGCGATGATCGATTATTATTTCAAGACCGCGCCGAAGGAAGAAGTCACGCTCGATATCCTCGACAGTTCCGGCAAAGTCGTTAGGCATCTTTCCAGTAAAGAGAAAAAGGAAGGCGAGCAACCGCCTGAATGGCCGGATCGCGTTGAGCGCGTGAAGACGATTCCCGCCAAAGAAGGAATGAACCGGTTCGCGTGGGACCTGCGTTACGACGATCCAACTCAAATTCCGGGCGCATTCTATTCCAGCACGGGACCAAAAGGTCCACTGGCGTTGCCGGGCGATTACCAGGTGAAACTAACCATCGGCGGCAAATCGCAGACTGCGCCGCTGAAGCTCGTGGTCGATCCCCGAAACAAAGGACAGGAAGCGGCGCTGCAAACGCAATTCACTTTGGCCAAACAGGTGAATGATCGGATTTCCCAACTGCACCAGGCTGTCAATGAAATCCGCGATTTGCGATCGCAGATCGAGAATTTGCACAAACGTTTCGGTGATGATCAGCGATTAAAACCGGCGCTCGCCGTAGCTGACGATCTCGACCACAAAATGTCCGAGGTCGAACAGAAACTTATTCAAGTGAACATGAAAGGATCAGAAGCAAACCTCGCTTTCCCGAACATGTTGAACGAGCGGTTTGACACGTTTAGTCACATCATCGAGTCCGCCGACAAGGAACCGACTAAACCGCAGCTCGAGGTGTTTGAATTGTTAGGCAACCAATTGGACGAGCAGTTAAAGAAGTGGGCGCAGGTCAAGCAGGAAGATGTCGCGAAGGTGACTGAATTGATCAAGGAAGCCAACTTGCCGGCGCTGATCATCCCGGAAAAGAAAACCGGCTAAGGTGGATCGCGTTGTCCTCAACGCGATGCCAGGTACGGACAAGTTGTGAACATTCGTATCGTCTTCAGAGAAGCCGATCCACCATGAAAATCCAAAAAGCTGTAATCCTCGCAGCGGGCCGCGGCACGCGGATGCGCGAGCTTACCGCCGAACTTCCCAAGCCGATGATTGAGGTGCGCGGGAAACCAGTGCTACAGCACATCGTCGAAGGGCTGAGCGACGCCGGGATACGCGATTGTCTTGTTGTGGTTGGTTACCGCGCCGATGCTGTGCAGGATTTTTTCGGCGACGGTTCGCGCTACAACGTCGCCATTCAGTATAAAACGCAAACGGTGCAAGATGGAACGGGGCGCGTTGTAGAGCTCGCTCACGATTTCGTCACTGACCGTCCATTCATCCTGGCCTATGGCGACATTTTAGTTGATCCGGCGAATTACAGACGCCTGGTCAATCTTTCCGACGACGTGGACGCGATGCTGACAGTCACGCGCGGCGAAGACGTGAGTAAGGGCGGCGCGGTGTTTCTCGATGACGAGATGCATCTGGTCGATCTTCGCGAAAAACCAAAACCAGGGGAACCGACGAGCCCCTGGTATAACGCGGGACTTTACGCGTTTCGGCCAAGCGTTTTCGATTTCACCGCAAAATTGAAACCGTCCCCACGCGGCGAATACGAACTGACCGATGCGATCCGCGACCTCGCTCGGTCAGGTAAAAAAGTGAAGGCGCTCGAGCTCACCGGCGAATGGGCAGATGTTCGCGACCCTGAAATTCTAGCGAAGCTGAATCAAAGCTGATAAGCGCGCGACCCGCCCGGAAACGCCGTTGCAAGTCCCGGCCCAATGGGAGTGCGTCTCGCTAGCTGCATTGACTTGCTAGTACAAGATCGAAGGTAAAAATGCGCCGACTGGTTCGTTGTACAGACCGACGCTCATTAACGTCATCGGTTCCACAACACGCAGTCCATTATCCAGGCACCATCGGAACAATTCCCAATTACGCATGGGCAGCAGAAAGCCGGGACCGGCGAAAACCGTTGCGGCTCCGATGAGGGCCTTTAGTCCATCATTTGTTTCCCCGACCGCATGCCCAAAGAATCCAACCACTGTCGCGTACGCGGTAACATCACCGTCATGCTCCACGACCGTCGCAGTTCCTTCCTTGATCGCATCGAGCACTTCTGCGCTGCGATCAAGCCCATGCACTTTGAAGCACACTCGGTCGCAGGCCTGCAGATCGGCTTCGACTGCTTTGCGAACGGTGTATCCGGGAATCTGAAGATCGAGAGGTGCTCCCTGCATCACCGCGAGTGACTCGCGCGTGACGAATCCCAGCTTCGTGTAAAGAGAGAGGGAGCGAGTGTGATAACCGGCTTGAATGAGGCGAACGCCGGGAACGCGCCGTTCTGCAGCTCGCGCCAGGCAGTCGCCCATTAATGCACGTCCAATTCCCTTGTTTTGCACAGTCGGATCGATCGTGATCGGACCGATACCTGCAATCGCCGACCGCTCATCCATAAAATTGCTGCCGACAACTTCGTGATCGATTTCGGCAACGATTCCGTAAAATCGTGGAGCTGCGATAAGCTTCGAGAGCAGTCCAATGGTTACTTCCGCCGAGGGCAAATCGGGCGGAAAATTATGCTGATTAGCGATTGCCGCGAATGCTTCATAACAAATTGTGCCGCAACGTTGCGCGTCATCGGGTGTGGCTGGGCGCAATTTGATGTTCATCGCAACTGACTGTCGGCTGTGCAATCTCAGCGTGTTTGCTCGGAGGGTTCCGACGGTTCTTCGCCGATTTCTTCTTCGATTTCGCGCTGCCATTCGCGTGAAAGCCATGGCCGCACTACTCCGTAAAGCAAGTACGCCAGGAACAAGACCGCGGGCATCCACTCGTAATTCAAGAGGGTGAAAATGAGCACCAGGATGATGGCAAGGAAACGCGGAATCGATTTTTTCGTTTTCCAATTAACCGCCTTGAAGCTCGGATATTGGAATCGGCTAAACATCATGAAAGAGAGAAAGAGCAATAACGGCGGTAGACCGAAGCGCCAGTTACCGAGATGGTGTTCACCTTCGGCAAGCCAAAGGAGAAACAGCGTGATGGAGGCAATCAAACCGGCAGCTGCAGGTATGGGAAAACCTGTAAAGGTGTTCTGACGATCGGGTCCGTTATGCCCCGCCGCTGAATTAAAACGTGCCAGTCTCAGCGCGCCGCAGGCCAGGTAAACGAACGCGATGATCCAGCAGGCATTTGGGAATTCGTTGAGAACGACCCTGTAAACCATTAGTGCCGGCGCGAGGCCAAATGAAACAATATCGGCGAGTGAGTCGAACTCGCGGCCGAACACAGTGTCGTGGCCCCCAAGGCGCGCAAGTCTTCCATCTAAAAAATCAAAGACAAACGCGCCAAGAATGAACCAGATCGCTTCGTGAAAACGATCCGCGGCAAGATCGGCGTTTGCACTTTGCAAAAGAGCGCCTTCCAAGATTTTAAGCGTGGCCGTGAATCCACAAAACAGATTGCCTGCCGTCATTAAATTTGGCAGCAGATAAATCTTCGATGGTTGTTCGTTCATTCGTTAGGCAGTCGCGCAATCGGGGTCGCTCCACCCGCCACGTGATCGCCTACCTTGACGAGGACGGTGGCGGAAAGCGGCAAATATAATTCCGTTCGCGAGCCGAAGCGAATCATCCCGAAGCGTTCGCCTTTTTTTAATTCGTCGCCAACGTTCGCCCACGCCACGATGCGTCTTGCGATCGCGCCCGTGATTTGTCGCACCACAATTGTAACGCGCGGATTCTCAAACGCCCACGTCATTGACTCATTCTTCTCGGAACAATCCGGCCGGCGCGCATCCAGACAAAGCCCCGGCCGGTGCTCACGGTAAACGACGCGGCCGTCGATCGGCGCACGATTGGTGTGCACGTCGAAGACCGACAAAAATATTCCGACGCGGTGCGATTTGTTTTTCAGCACTTCGTTTTCCTCCAGCTCCATAATGTCCATCACGGTACCATCGGCAGCGGCGACGATTACGTTCGGATCTGTCGGGGCTGTGCGGTCTGGATCACGGAAAAACGCGATCGTGCACAGCAAGAGCAGCACAAAAAACCAGAATGCCCATGCCGAGAAGAATCCAAAAACGATCGCGAGGACAGTAAGAAAAGCCAAAATCCAACGTGCTTCCCAGAAGGCTTGGAGGCGCATAAAGAAGGCTATTTTGGAAGCCCGAAAACGTCTGGTCAAGACGCCATAATCGAAGAGACGGGGATTTCAGTCTGGACCACAATATAATGGGCTCGACTACGCCGAACGTTCAATTAGTAGGGCAAACAACCCGCTGCAAGCCACGACATTATTTGTTGTTTCAAGGCCTTTTTCGATTATCCTCTTTGTGTGGGGCGTCTCGCCCCACTTCTATGGCGCAAGTTGAAGAGGAAATTCCGGTCGAAAAATTTGGTACCGGAATCGCCGCCACGCAAAAATACGACGCGGCGCAGATCGACAAACTGGAAGGTCTCGAAGCAGTCCGGAAGCGGCCGGGAATGTTTATTGGGGACCCGGACGAACGCGGATTGCATCACTTGGTTTACGAAGTTCTCGATAATTCGATCGACGAACATCTCGCTGGATTTTGCACAAAGATCGACGTGGTCATCCACGTCGATGGATCGATCTCGGTGCGCGACAACGGCCGTGGTATTCCGGTCGATGTTCACCCGAAATGGAAGATGCCAGCCATCGAGTTGGTGCTGACAAATCTGCATGCGGGCGGAAAATTCGGACAAGGCGCATACAAGTATTCTGGTGGACTGCACGGCGTCGGTGCGAAGTGCACAAACGCACTTTCGGAATGGTTTAAGGCCGAGGTTTCGCGCGACGGCAACGTCTATCACATGGCCTTCGCCAAAGGCAAAACGACGGACAAGCTCACAGTTATCGGCGAAGTCAAAAACAAGAAGACCACAGGCACACTCATTACGTTCTTGCCTGATCCGACGATTTTCACGATCACGACCGAGTTTAAGTTCGAGCGACTGGCAACGCGTTTGCGCGAATTGGCGTTTCTGAATCCAGGTCTGGAGATCATGCTCACCGATGAACGTCTCGATCCGGCCAAAAAAGAGCGATTTTTTTACAAATACGGAATCGAAGAATTCGTTAAGCAACTGGGTGAAAACAAACAGGTCCTGCACCCCAAGCCGATCGTGATCGCACGACAACGCGACGAAGTTTTTGTCGATGTCGTGCTCCAATACAACGACAGTTACAACGACCAGATTTTGCCGTTCGCGAATTCCATCCCGAACCCGGATGGGGGTACGCATCTCACTGGATTCCGCACTGCGCTTACAAGGGCAATCAATCAGTACGCAAAACAAAACAGCCTCCTTAAGGACAAAGACCCGTCTCTCTCCGGAGACGACGTGCGCGAGGGACTAATCGCCGTTCTAAGCGTTAAACTGCCTAATCCGCGCTTTGAATCGCAAACGAAAGTAAAACTCGTCAACACTGAGATCGACGGAATCGTGAACTCGACGGTGTACGACGCGTTGATGACTCACTTCGACAAGAACCCGCCGATCGCGCGCCGCGTCTTCGAAAAGGTGCTTACCGCGGCGCGAGCTCGCGAGGCTGCCCGCAAAGCGAGAGAAACTATTCGTAAGGGTGCGCTCACTGGTGGCGGTTTGCCGGGAAAATTGGCCGACTGTTCTGAGCGCGATCCAGAACTGACAGAGCTCTACATTGTCGAGGGCGACTCAGCTGGTGGCTCGGCGAAACAGGGACGCGACCGGCGCTACCAGGCGATCCTTCCAATCCGCGGCAAACTCATCAACGTTGAGAAAGCGCGCGAAGACCAGTTCCTCAAAAACGCTGAGATCCAGGCAATGGTCACAGCGATCGGTGCCGGGATTGGCAAACCGAAGGAAGAGAGCAACGGCAAAGACGAGGGCGTATTCAATATGGCGAAGCTCCGCTACGGCCGCATCATCATCATGACGGACGCCGACGTGGATGGCTCGCACATTCGCACTTTGCTGCTGACGTTTTTCTTCCGGCAGATGACCGACTTGGTGCGCGCAGGAAGAATTTACATCGCGCAACCGCCGCTTTATCAGATCAAACGAAAGAAGCGCGAGGAATATGTCGAAGACGACGCGCGGCTAAACAAGATTCTCATTTCGCTCGGCGCCGAGGACGTGCGGCTGAAAAATCTTGCCGACAAAAAAGAATTCACTGCGGCACAACTGAAGGACGTTCTCGAATCGCTCGAGAAACTCGCAAAACTTAGCGAAGCAGTGCGTCGCCACGGTGGCGATTTCGAGACATACCTGGCTCACCGCAGTTCCAAGTCCGCCAGGCTTCCCACTTACCTGGTGAAGGTGCGCGACGGGAACGAGGAGAGCGCGCATTATTTTCACGACGAGAAAGCCGTCCGCACCTTTCATCAGGAAAATCTCGATCTCAATTTGTTCGACACGGAGATCGGACAGGAGTTGCTCCCGTTAAGCGAGGCGCCCGTGCGAGCGGATGGAACACGTAGACGCGGCAGGTTGGTCGAGTTACACGAATCTGCTGCGATCGAAAAAATCATCGCCGAACTGGCTCGAAAAGGTTTGAAAGTCGATCATTACGCCACCAGCGATCGGCCGATCTTCGAGTTGATCGAAGGCGAAGGCGAGAAATCGATTTCGCATCCGCTGTTTTCCATTCCGGAAATCCTGCAAAAGATTTTGGAGATTGGCCGTCGTGGAGTGCAGATCAAACGTTTCAAGGGTCTCGGTGAAATGAATGCCAAGGAATTGTTTGAGACCACAATGAATCCCGAGAAACGCAAACTGCTAAAGGTTGACCTGAACGATGACAACGCTGTCGATGCAGACAAGATGTTTACGATCCTGATGGGTGATGTCGTCGAGCCGCGCCGGCAATTCATCGAAGACAACGCGCTAAATGTGCGGAATCTCGACGTATAAATGCGATGGGAGGCTTATTTCATAAGCTGCGTCATCCGCGGCGCTGTTATGTGGTCTGCACGATTCCTCGTTCGGGGAGCAATTTGCTAACGGACGGTTTGCGCGACACCCGCCGGGCAGGCGTGCCTAAACAATTTTTTCTGCCGAAGGCCGAATCCCGCTATGCGACCGAGCTCGGGATTGATCGTGTTGCTGATTACACCGCGTATGTCCGCGCTATCGTGAACACAAAAGTGACTCGCAACGAGGTGTTCGGTTTCAAACTGATGAGCTGGTATCTGGACGATTTCCTCGCGCGGCTGCGAGAGGCGCACAGTTTTGGAAATTCTACAACAAGCGATCTGGAGTTGTTGCGCGGCGCTTTCCCCCGTCTTTGTTTTCTGCGCATCGTGCGACGGCACAAATTGCGCCAGGCGCTGTCCACGGCCCGCGCACTTCAGACAGGACTTTGGAAAGTGCAGGAGGGCAAAAGCACTCTTCGAGAACCGGAGTTCGATCCGGATCTAATCGAGCAATCACTGCACGAAGCTGAACGGCAGGAGAAAATCTGGGACGATTTCTTCCGACGGATCGGAATCAAACCGTTCATAGTGGAGTATGAAAAGCTCTGCCAGGATTATGAGAGGACGATTCGCGCAGTGCTGAACTTTCTGAAAATCAAACTTCCAGCTGGTGCGCGCGTCGGTCCACCCGCAACGACGCGGCAAGCCGATGAGATTTCGCGCATTTGGGAGGAGCGTTTCATAGCAGAGCGTCCTTCGGAATACTCGCCAGCTTCTGGCTAACCCAAGTCATGTTGAATCCAAACGAAAAAGTAGAGCCCATCAACGTAGCCGAGGAAGTATCGCGATCATTTCTCGATTACTCGATGTCAGTAATCATTTCTCGCGCGCTGCCTGATGCGCGCGACGGACTCAAACCGTCGCAGCGGAGAATTCTCTACGCGATGCACGACTTATCGCTTTTCCCGGGGCGGCAACATCGTAAATGCGCAAAGATCTGCGGCGACACCAGCGGTAACTATCACCCGCATGGCGAAGCGGTGATTTACCCTACGCTTGTCCACATGGCGCAGCCGTGGGCGATGCGCGAAAGGCTGGTCGACGGCCAGGGGAATTTCGGTTCCGTCGAAGGCGATCCGCCGGCGGCGATGCGCTACACCGAAGCGCGCATGACCCATCTCGGCGCGGCGCTGATGACCGACATGGATAAGGACACGGTCGATTTCGTGCCGAATTACGACGAAACGCGCACCGAGCCGACGGTTTTCCCCGCAGCATTTCCGAACCTGCTCGTCAATGGCGGAACCGGCATCGCCGTCGGCATGGCCACTAACATTCCGCCGCACAATCTGTGCGAAGTCATCGACGGAATCTGCGCGCAAATCGACAATCCCGATATCACCCTGGACGATCTGATGCAGCATGTGAAGGGTCCGGATTTTCCTACCGGCTGCATGATCTGCGGCGCAAGCGGGATCCGCCAATATCTCGAGACAGGCCGGGGCAGTGTCAAAGTACGCGGCAAAGCGGGCGTAGAAGAACTCAAGGGCGGCCGCGAACAAATCGTCATCACGGAAATTCCTTATGGCGTGAACCGCGCCACGCTGGTCGAGCGGATCGCGCAGTTAGTTAACGAAAAAACCCTGACCGACATCAGCTACGTCGGCGATCAGTCAGATGAAAACACGCGGGTCGTTGTCGAGCTCAAACGCGACGCCAATCCGAAAGTTATCATTGCGAATCTCTACAAGCACACAGCGCTGGAGAGTTCATTTGCCACGACGATGCTGGCGATCGATCGCGGCCGGCCGAAGTTACTGCCGCTCAAGGAGGCTAACGCAGTTTACATCGATCATCGGCGCGAAGTTGTGCTGCGTCGCACTCGATATGAACTGCGGAAAGCCGAAGAGCGTGCCGAAACACTGGAAGGTTATCTCATTGCGCTCGCTAATCTCGATGAATTCCTGCGTATTGTTCGCGGATCAGCTAATCGCGACGAAGCGCGAGTAAAACTGCTCGCATTCGAATTTACAAAACGCCAGGTCGAACAACTCGGCATTCTCATTCGTAATCCTGCGCGCCTCACCGATGGCCGCTACGCGTTCAGCGAACAACAGGCGGACGAAATCCTGAACCTGCGTCTGTATCAGCTGACCGGACTCGAGCGCGAGAAAATCGTCAACGAATACAAGGAGCTCGTCGAGACCATCAATGATTTGCGCGACATTCTCGCCAAAGAGCAGCGCGTCTTCACCATCATCAAGAAAGAACTACGCGAAATCCGCGACAAGTACGGCTCCCCTCGCCTAACGGCAATTGCTCCCGACCAAGCCGAGATCAACATCGAAGACCTTATCGTCAACGAGGGTTGCATCATCAGCATCACGCACGCCGGCTTTATCAAGCGCACGGCCGTAAGCGCATTTCGCGCGCAGCGGCGCGGTGGAAAAGGCGTGATGGGCATGCAAACACGCGAAGGCGCTACCGAAGCGGAAGAAGGCGATTTCGTAGAGCATCTTTTTGCCGCCACTACGCACGATTACCTGATGTTTTTCACTGCCAGAGGACGCGCTTACGTGGAAAAAGTTTACGAAATTCCCGAGATGGGACGCGCAGCAAAAGGGCGTTCCATCGCGAATATCCTTGAGCTCAAGCCCGACGAAAAGATCGCAGCCACGATTCGCGTCCAATCCAAAAAATCAGGCACAGGACCGAATGCTGTCGATCAAACATGGGACGAAAATCTGCATATCGTCTTCGCGACACAATCCGGCATCGTCAAAAAATCGAACCTATCCGATTACGCGAACGTCCGCCGCGGCGGCATCATCGCCATTCAAATCGAAGACGGCGATCGCTTGATCGACGCGAAACTAACGAATGGCAACAACGAGGTGGTGTTCATCACCAGAAAGGGGATGAGCTTGCGTTTCCATGAGGAACAATTGCGCGATCAAGGCCGCAACACCGTTGGCGTTTGGGGAATTCGCCCGGAGAAAAGCGATCACGTCGTCGCCATCGCCATTGTTGATCCGGACACCATGCTCCTCGTGGCCGGTGAGAACGGAATTGGCAAGCGCACGTCGTTCGACGAATACCGGCGTCAATCGCGCGGCGGCAAAGGAATTATAACGATGAAAGCCGGTGAGAAAACCGGCGAAGTCGTTGGCGCGCTCAGCGTCCGAGAGACGGATGAACTCATGCTCATCACTAACAAAGGCCAGATGGTGCGCACGCGAGTGAGAGAAATTCGCCAGACGGGCCGCAATACGATGGGCGTTAAACTAATGGATCTACGCAATGGCGAAAAGCTTCAGGCGATCGCCCCCGTAGTCAGTCAGGTGGAGGAAGAGGAAGCCCAGAGCGTAGAAGAAGCGCCCGCTCAAAAATCCTGAGCGCGTCACGACTGGCGCCACGGACCTGTGGCCGGTCGAATTCGGTGCTGCTTTCTGAAGTGCGGAGACGGCACACCAGGCCGTGCCTGAGACAGAGTCAACCGCGACCGGCTTTGGCAATCAGTAGCCGCCGGTGCCCACGTGCGTCGTTGTTGTCGTTGTCCGCGCGCCAGTAGTAGGTGGCGGTGCTGCGGTCGTAACCGTGGTTTGACGCGTCGTGGTTGTGGTCGCCTCCGGCTCACTCGAACAAGAGATCAGCATCGAAGCGAGTACACCAAGCGTCGAACCAAATATGATTGCTTTTTTCATAGGATGAATTGTTTTCAACAAACGATTCGTCGCAGGTCGCATTGCCAGATGTATTTAGGCAGCAAAATTCTTTCTTTCCGCCGAGAACACGAAATGCTGAGTCGCTGGGATCAGACGATGAACATGGTGTATCCCGCCGCGCAGTTTATTGTTGCCGCCTGCACGCTTTGCCTCAGCGAGTGGCTCAGAAGCGCATTGCCACTCCTTCAACTGACGAGAAATGCAGGCTGACGGAAGCACGCATTAAAGCGTTGGCGAAATTGATTGGTGATATTAATCCACGTTGATCTTTGTTCGCTGCTTCTTTAGCTCCCCTCGCCTGCGTTTCGATTCCAAAATTTTCCTCTTCACCGCAGGCGGCCTCGGCGATTTTCTGCGCCGCTCCTTTTCGCGCTTCGCGACTTCAGCCATACGCTGTTCTTCTTGAGCGCTCTCGATCGCGTCGAGCAATCGAGAGCGCGCGAGCTTGCGATTTACTGCTTGCGAACGCGAATCCTGGACGGTGACGCTGATGCCGGTCGGTGGATGCCGCAGCGTCACCGCGGTTGAAACTTTGTTTACATTCTGACCCCCTGGCCCGCTCGACCGCGCAAAAGTTTCTTCGAGATCGGCTTCATTAATTCCGAGCTGCTTCATTCGCCTTGTAATATTGCTGTCAGCCATAGCGGCGAAACTTTTTCCAAAACTCAGGCCAGCTTTCACGCAAATGCCGACAAACGAGAATGTCGGGATGATCGGTAGTCTCCTCGTTCGCGACGCCATACTTGTTGGTGATGCGACCCGCCAACTCGCACGATTCGAAATACCGATTGCCAAACTCTCGAGAAAATCCGATCACGATCAACGTCTCTGGCGGCGGATCGCCGTAGCCGCGCGCCCAGAATGAATTCGTTCCGCAGATGGCCTTCGGCAGTCCATAGTCTTTGCCATAAAGGTTAACCGCTCCGGCTTCGCCATAGTTGCCAGCGAGAATTGCCAGGTGCGACCGCTCCATCGGGCCTAACGAGTCACGAATCTGAGCGACTGTTTTCACTAACTCTGGCCAGCCGATTTCCTCGCGAAAATCGTCGTTAACCGTAAAGGCCCGCCGCGCCCAATCCGAATCACCCGGAGCCACCGGAACAAAGTACGCCGCAGCGAAAAGAATCGTGATCGCTACTGACGCCCAGGCGATCCACCACAGGAAAATCCGCCAAACCGGACGCAGATTAGTGATCAGTTCAGCTCCAAAAACTGCACCGCCCGCATACAACACAGGATAAGCCGGAGCGAGATAATAGCCGCGACCTTTCGCAACGAAGAAAGTGATCAACGGAATCACATACAAATATCCGACCGCGCGAAAAGCTCGTCCCCTTTCAAATCCAAAGTAGAAGACCAACCCAAGCATCGCCATGGGTAATGTGAACAGCGTGAGTTTCAGTTGATCAGGTAGGAAATGTTTCGTTCGCCCAATACGCACGTCTCTTTCATGGATGTGCCGGAGAAAGTCGATCGAAACAAAATCGTTTTGAATCTGCCAGATCAGGTTGGGCAAAAAGATAAGCAGTGAAACTGCCACACCGAGCCAGAGCCATTTGCTTCGCAAATCGGCGCGAAGGTCCGTAAATAGCACGCCTGTAGCAATCGAAAGCGCGCAAACCAGCATAGTGTATTTCGTCAGCATGCCGAAACCGATGCAGCCTCCAATTGCCAGCCACCACCGCGGATCGCGCGATTTGCACAGCAGCTACGAAAAAGTAGGAGCAAGCGACCCACGCCAAATAGTCGAATGAAACATATTGCATAAGACTTCCGGCACCGAGTGCGAACGGAATCGCAGCAGCTGCGGCAAGCGTTCGCGCGCCGCTTTTGCCGCCTAGCTCGCCTGCCATCAACCCCGTGAAAACGACTGCCACGGAAGTTGAAACCGCGGCGAAGAACCGGAATCCAGTCAACGACGTTCCGAATAACTTCAGCGATATCCACCCGAAGAACGGCGTTACCGGAGGATACGCCACGTAACCCCAGGCAAGGTGCGTGGCATCGTCCAGCGTTGCCAGTTCGTCGCGGTGAAAACCATAACGCCAGCCGGTCAACAAATGAATGACCAGAACAGCCGCGCCAGCCGCGAGTAGAATTGCCAAACCTCGATCATTCGCGCCGTTGCAATTTTCGCTCGACATGTTGGGCAAAACGGAAGTTCTCACATTTCCTGTAGCGACGCGCAAGGGATTGCCGATGGCCGGACTCGAACCGGCACGGGCCAATTACAGCCCAACGGATTTTAAGTCCGTTGCGTCTACCATTCCGCCACATCGGCTATGCGGCGTGCATTCTAAGCTTTTTCCAATTCCGACGAAAATGGATTTCGCAGTGAGAACAGACTTCGATCCGGCTTCAAAGAGAGCTTGTCTTAGGTTCCGGGATCTTCTAAAAGAGCGACAATTGGCGAAGTTATTGCTCGGCGTGCCGAAAAACAAATCGACATCTCCCCATGGCGCAAAAGCTCAAATCACCAAAGAAAAAACCAGCCGCCAAACGGCCGCAGCGGAAAAGGACAGCCAAACAGAAGATCCAACCCGTTGAGGAGATTCTCTTCCGCGTTGAAGGAAAGATGTCCACGTTCGGCGGCCCAAAGGACACGGGGATGTCGGCAGCCGAAGGGCTTGCGCTTTTTACACCGGCTGATCTGCAAGACCCGAAATACTCGTACTTATTTCTTCCGACGCCGCCGCCGGGCATTACCGGACTTGGGCGAAGGCTTGATCCCGATAAATATTATTTTGCCTGCCGTTGGAATTACAACGACACGCCAAGGGAATTCTTGAGGCGTGCGCTTGCGCGCGTGGAGAACCCTGCAAATGGACGCGCAGCTGATGCGCGGCCGGTTGATTGGGGTCCGAACATTTCTACAGGGCGCGTGGCGGATTTGTCTCCGGGATTAGCGGCAGCGCTCGGGTTAACGACGGATGATGTCGTTCGGATAACGATCTCAGCATTGCGAGCGACACCGATCAAACCTGTGAAACCTGTAAAGGCGGCAAAACAAGCCGCTCCTGTCATTCAACCTGCTGCGCCAACGAAACCTGTTATCAAACAATTCGTCCGCAGCCCGAACTGTTCCTGTCGCAAGGACGGAACAAAGATCGACAAGATTGTTTTACATTGCACTGAAGGATCGTTAGCCGGTGCGCTGGCGGAGTTTCAAAAAACAGATTCGCGAAAGGTTTCCGCGCACTACGTGATTGATCGCAACGGCGACATCTACCAGATGGTAAACGACACTGATTGTGCCAACCATTGTATGGGCGCCAACGCTGGTTCCATCGGCATCGAACACGTCGGCAGCGAAACCGACTCACTAGCTCCGCCGCAGGCCGCCGCTTCCGCAGCATTGATCCGCTGGTTGCTGCAGGAATATCAGATTCCGCGCACGAACATCTTCGGTCATGATTTCACCCCGGGCTACTGCCGACCGGGCGGGACCAGTTGTCCGGACAAGCTCTTCGGCCCGGTGCACTCACAAGCCACGATCGCAGCTTGGGTCGCGGCTAACGTGTGAACTGACTTAGCCGCCTCGAGTTAGAGGCTTCGACGCACACATTTTCCCGCGCCAGGCTTATTGCAGGCCCTTGATACATAAGACCGAGCTAAGAAAGGAACTGTGGCGTGATGGCGCGAATGCGGCAAGGAATTGAAAAAGGTCCGAAACATATCGTTGTTGAAGCCGTCGCTCGAACAGGAACACCAGCAGGTGAACTCCCCTGTGCCGTTTAGCTACCCTTCCTGAATCAGCGGATCTGGAAGACGCGCTTTTCGAAAAATCATCCACACGCCCGCAAGGACTAGTAAAGCGCCTAACAAAGACGAGATCGGAAATGTTTCGCCCCCTAACAACCAGCCGAGCATGACTGCTCCGGGTGGAGTGATGAGCGAGATACTTTGCAGCTGCGCGACGGTCAAACGTGGCAGCAGCCAGTACAAAAGTAAAAACGTCAGCGCCGAGCCGATCACAGCCAGGTAAAGGAGGCAAAACACGGACGACGCGGTCCAGTGAAAGCGCACCGGATTCCCATCGACAACTAATCCAATCAGTAACAATGGCGCAGTTCCGAAAATCATCTGCCACGCAGCGAGCATCGCGGGCGCAAGCTGCATCGACCGCGCCTTAACGAGCACGTTTGCGAACGCGGCGCTCGCGGCGCCAAAAACCACTGCGACACCGGCCCAGAAGGCAAGCGGTCCGTTGAATCCCAGTAGCCGTGCGCAGATTACGGTCACGCCACCGAGCGCAATGATTGCGCCGGCGAGCTTTGGAAGACGTAGAGGTTCATCCGGCAGCATCCAGTGGGCGAACACCATCCCAAAAATCGGAATTGTTGCCTGCAACACTGCAGCAAGACCCGACGAAACGTGCAGCTCCGCCCAAAACAGCAGCGTGTAGTTCACGGCAAACATGAGGACTCCGGTGAAGGCGAGAACGATATAATCGTTGCGCTTTCGGGGGAGGAGATGTGTGCGGCCCATCGAGACCGCTACCAGCACGATAATTGCGATGAGAAAACGAATCGCTACGAATGAAATCGGAGGGAGATCGCGTAATCCGATTTTAATGACAAGCCAGGTAGAGCTCCAAACAACGCAAAGCGTCAGCCACGCAACTGGGACACCCCACCCTGCTTTCGGCCGCCACCTTTTTTGCAGCGATACACTCGTTGTTTTCACACGCGCGCGAGCATCGCGCGTCGCCTGCGACTCGTAAAGCCAGCTTGCGTCGACGCGCCACAGCCCATCCACGGATTGACAGTTGCCAAGCCTCCTGAGAGGGTTCCGCGCTGCTATGAACAAATTTCTTCCTCTCCTGCTCTGCCTCTCACTCAGCATCTTTACTGTGGCGCGCGCTACAAAAACGGCGCATGCGGCGGCTCCCGACACAAGGAGAGCTCAGAAGAACCCGACAGGACAAGAAGCGGACGTGAAAACCTTTAATGATGAAAACACCGGCGACGAAGTGCCGTCTGACGGTGACGATAGCGCAGAACCTGCTTCCAGCGATGACGGCGAAGAGGCAAACGACGATGGTGGCGGTGACGCGCCGGGAGATAAAGATACCGGAGATGATGACACAGGGGATGACGATGAAGGCAATGGCAGCGGTGGTGATCAAGGCGAATAAACGAACGGCAATTTAAGTCGGAGCAGGACAAGTTCTCGCAAGCATCTTGCCAGCGCGCGGTCGGTACAGTATTTCTAATTGCATCCCGTTTACGGCGCGTTCGTCTAGTGGTTAGGACACAGCCCTCTCAAGGCTGGTGCACGGGTTCGACTCCCGTACACGCTGCCCGCCATCGACGGCGGTTTTCATCAATTGTCGTAGTATCCTTTGTTCTGAAATATTCCCATCATCCACACCGATTCTTGCCGGAAATACGCCATTTTGCCTTGCATCTGTGCCAGACTTGCGCGTCAGTAAAACCAAACAGATCAGCGCAATCCCGCCGTCGTTTCATCGGGCGCACTTGTTGCAGAACTCACACGATAGCTCAAGCATCCAGCATCAGCGCCGCGTCGAACCAGCATCGCTGGTCAATGGGTAGGGAGAAAGATGTCCAGGATACTCGTAGATGAAGACCCTGCGACCTGGGAAAAATTGCAAAAGCGCATCCCGTGCGGGTTGATCGCACCATTTAAAAAAAAGGTTCTCGGCTGAAGCCAGCGCGGGTGGATTTCGAGTCAGATCGCCGGTACCGGTGTGATGCACCCGGGTCTTCAGCAAGAAGATATTCTTTCCACCCTGAACGCGTTGCACGGTACGCTCGAGATCGCGTCGCGCGTACATGATGTATGCTCCCCTCCACGCAAACACGATGCTGCAGACAACTTGCGCTACGATTGCGAGGTTCCAAAACCAACGCGCAATCGGTGAATGGGACGAGTTGATCAACCTGTAAAGGTCTGCGATCGCCAGCACCAAAAATGGGAAGTAGGCAAGAAAATAGCGCGGTCCGGGGCCGCCGAAGGCTGCGGGATAAAGGAAGTAGACGGCAACATCCATCGCAAACAATGCAAGGCACATCTTCATTGTGGGAGACAGCGAGTAATGTTTCCAGAGGACGCCCAAGAGCAGCACCGGCGGGAAAACCCAGACAAGCGTCGCCAGCCGCGCGGCGGTAACTGAGAATCCCTTGAGCGAAATCAGTAGGCGATCAGTGGTGTCAGATGATGAGTGGTAGAGCCCCGCGGGAACGATGAATGGATCGCCCGTGAGCAACTTGTTGTAAACCAAGTTCCCGCTGGCAAACAACGCGAACCCGATTCCGAAAAGCAGCAGGTCCGCAAATCTCTTGCGGCGCAGCAGACCGACGCCAATCCAGACCGCCAGTGGGATCCAGTCGATGTAACGAATCATCGCCGAGCACCCAAGGAGCGCGCCAGCCGTTAGAAGTCGGAGCTTGGATGATTCTGGATTCGTGTGGGAAGAGTCGTAAAGGAGGAAGGCACCGAATATGAAGATCGCCGCAGCAAAATGAGCTCGGACGGAAGCCGCGTAGTAGGCGAAGAAAAAACAGAGCAGCACCAAGCCATACACGACGCGCACTGATTTCTCTCCCAAGCGCCGTTCCGTGTATCTCAGCATGAGAAAAAACAGCAGAACCCCTAACAAAGGATCGACAATCCACGGGACTCCGAGCTTAACGCCAACGGACAAGATAAGCGGCCAGCCAGGCGCATACTTCGAAAACCTGTGTCCCTGGTCGTCCTTCATGCAGGATGTCTGCAAACAGTCGTGAAACGGAAGCCCCGGATCGTACAGCCGGTCTTCGGCGTATAGCTTGCCGGAGGCAAAAAGCTTTGCTTGATACAGGTACGAGTAGTCGTCTGCCGTCATTGGGAGGCGTTGCGCCATAACGAAGTAAACAAGCAACGTCGGAACTAGCAGCGTCGCTGACATGATTAATTTCCGGGACAGGGTCACAAGTCTGCTACCTCAATTTTTCCGCGCGGCGAAGCCGCCGCGAAATTAGCCAGGACCAAACAGGCCAGCGCCACCGCGCCGCAGTTGACAAATCCCACCCGCCCACCGAACCACTGCATGATGGCGCCGACGAGTAGCGGCCCAACCATGTCGCCAAATTCCTTAAACGATTGGGCCGCTCCAATACTCGCGCCGAGTTGACCTCTATTGACCAGTGTACTCACGAGTGCGTCGCTGTTTGTCCAAACGGTTCCGATGCCGATGCCTGCGATGATTACCACGACGATGAGAGGAATGCGCGCGGTGAATGTCACCGCAATAATTGCCAGCGCAGCAAGAAGCAGTCCGCCAAACACAGTCTTTGCAATGTCAATCTTATCAGCAAGATGGCCGGCCAGCGGTTGCACAAGTAGATAACTCAAGGTCGCCACACTCACCACGCTGCCCGATTCAAGCGGCGTGTAACCGATACTGTAAAGATACACCGGTAAAAAGCCAAACAGGATTCCAACCATGAACATGTTGATCACGATGACCCCGTAAACGGGTAGCAAACGCGGCTCGCTGAAAATGAGAAGAGCCTCCGTGATTGTAGCAACAAAGTGACAACGGCAACAACTCCTCCATGGGAGGTTGTCACCCTCTCAAGGCTGGTACACGGGTTCGACTCCCGTACGCGCTGCCAGAGCCATTGTCAGAGGAGAAATGGCCTGATTTATACCACATTTTTGACGGATCGATAACAGACGCACACCTGTACGAAGTTCGCGCGCGCTAGGATCGTTTTTGATTGCCGGGCGGCTCAGTGTTAACGAAAGTTTCTCGTTAGGTTTATGGTTGACCCGACTCGCAAACCCGAATCGACGGACAAGCAGGCCGCAGCCTTCGCGCTATTCGATGCGTCGCGCGATCCGAAGGAGTTCCTTCCGGAGATATACCACGAAGCCAGCAATGCAGCGCAAGATCCAGATACACGCATATCCAAGACATTGGCGAAGTGCTCCGCGTTGTTCGTCAAACTGTCTGAGGAACAGGCGACGCTTACTTGCGCACCGGATTGATTGCTATACCCGCTGGCTCATCGTTCTTACGGTCATGCTTGTCGTAGTAGCAGCGATTCAGGCCTACAAACTTTTTTGGCCATGATGACTAGCTTACAGACACGCTTACAAAGTCCGCCCACGCAAGGACCGCCGCGGCTTTGAGCAAGCCCTTGCGTGTAAGACTAGCTATCGCTGTCCATCTAGTAATCCCACTTTCCGGCACCGGTAGGGTTCCATATCCACCCGACGGGCGCGGCCGGGCTTGCCATCTTGTGATGCCGGTGCTTGCCACCACCCGTGACGTTCTTCAACGGATCCAGGTCCCGAACCTTAATGTTTAGCTTTTTTTGCTTTTTCATTTCAGGCGCTCCTTTCTAGTTTGTTCCACTCACACCAGGTAATGCGTAAAGTCCGGGCTCGAGGTTACGCGAAAGATGCAGAAATGCGTTAAAATCCGTTAGGGCATAGAATCCAGACCCACGAGCACGCGGGCGCCTTCAAAAAGGCATCGTAGCGACGGCGGTGCGAACTCGCCGCTCATGCTTTTTTAGAGCTTCCCTCTTCTCCGATCCTGCTCAAGACCGCCGACCGAAGGCGACATCCTGACAATCCAAACTTTCCCGGTAACTTCGCGCCGCATTTTACGCATTACATCAGGTACTATGAAAAGATGGATATATCAGGACGATCTAGTGACATGGCATAGAATCTATTTTCTATGGTATGTGATCGCATTTTGCGTTGCAATGTGGACTGTCCCCGCTCCGGAACCATCGTGGGGATTGGCAGTGAATTTTCGTCCGATTCAATCGGACTGCATTGTTGCTCACTTGGCGATGCGCGAGCATCGCGGCGACTTCTGCGAACCGTAGCAGTTACGGCTTCGACTCCCGTACGCCCTGCCAGAACATTTCTCATGGCAAAACGCGGCAAATACCTCTCAATTTTTGAAATTCATGGCAGTTTGTGACACCCGTCCATGTTTACGAAGTCCGCCCGCGCAAAGATGATCGCGGCGGCGATCTAATTTCCGACGCACTGTCTTTCATTTGATGCGATTCATGAAAACGCTGACAAAGCGACGACGAAACATTGTTGACTTGAAGAAAAGAGTCCGGCGTGTGTTAACGGCGTCCATCAACTTGGTTCAGGAACGCTGGGGTAAATTAGACAGGCGTAAACATTCAAGCAGCCCTATACATACCTACGAAATTCGACCCCGAGCCGATAAGCACGGCTTCGACCTAAGCGGCGATGCGCTACCGTACAGTCCGTTGTGGTATCGCGGGTCAAACGCGATCGTCGATGCCGTGGGCTACGCAAAGTCTTACAGCCGGAGGCATCCCATCGTCATTCGCGTTTGCGATGTTACTGGCAACGTGATTGAGACGCTTGAATACAAGAGCGACTTCAAAAAGGCGTAGCGCCACGTGAAACGAAAAAGCCGCCATGCGGTGAAGCATGACGGCTGATTGTGAATGGTTGCGTTAGGGATTATTGACCACTTGCGGCACGCGTTCGCCCGCTTCAAGCTGGGCGCTCACTTTCTGGATTTGCTCGGCCTGTTCTTGCAGTTGTGCGGCCATCGCTTCCATGCCTTTCCGTTGCTCGGCGACGGTTGACTTCAAATCCGCGACCTCGCGATGCTCTTTGAGGAACTCGTTGAGCAACATCGCATTCACCTGGTCGTAGCGCACACTGTAGGGTTTTCCCTCCTTATCGCGCACTACCAGGTCGGGATTTACCTTTTCTACTTCTTCGGCCACGAGCCCCAACTGCGATTTGCCTGCTGGATCAATCTCCTTCTTGTAACGGAACGTAACCGGCTTAAGCGCGAAGAGCGCGTCGCTAGCTTTGTCCATCGGTTCAATATTTTCCTTGAACCGCTTTGAGGAAGTGAGCGTACCAAGCTTACTGTTTGCATCGACGTAGACGGGACTTCCTCCCATCGAGGTTTGGTTGAAAATGCTCCCGATGTAGCATGCATTGCTTTCGCCGGCGGTGCCCTCTATTTGATTGCCGATATAAATGTTATTGCTGCCGGTGGTTGCTCCGAATCCCGCATAATTGCCCAATGCCACATTGTTGTTGCCGGTACTATTATTGAGTGCATTAAGACCGACAGCCACGTTCTCATCGCCAACGATGTTGTTACCCAGCGCACCCACACCAATGGCCGTATTGTCGTCGCCTTCTGTATTACTCGCGAGGGCAGCGCCACCGACGGCGGTGTTGAACCTGCCGATCGTGTTGTTAAAAAGCGCCGGACCACCACCGAGTCCTGCAGTACCGACTGCCGTGTTGTGATCGCCGGTCGTATTGTTATAGAGGGTCCTATCACCAATCGCTGTGTCGAAGGACCCCGTGTTATTGTAGAGGAGTGCAGTAGCTCCAAGCGCCGTGTTCTGTGTGCCGATGGTGTTCAGCAACAACGCGGCAGCGCCCACTGCGGTATTAGAATCAGCTGTGTTGAGGACCAGCGTCCCAGCGCCAACACCGGTGTTGAAGTTACCGGTCGAAAGGCTCTTGAGCGACAACCAACCAACTGCTGCGTTGTATCCGCCAGTCGTTAGACTGAACAAGGCGTTTTGGCCTTCTGCGGTGTTGCCACCGGGATAATTGCCGTCAGGCGCCGGAGTGACTGCCTGTGCCCTCTCTGGGAGCGCCGAGCAGGCGAGCGCGAGCGAGGTAAGAAGGAGAGCAAGCCGCAAAGGCGACCCGCTGATTGATTTTTTGAAGTGTAGAGTTGTCATATTTTGTTTGTTTGTTGAGGCTGGATTGTTGAACTGCATTAACTGCAATCCAGTTCCACTCGGAACCAGGAATCATCCTCACGAGGCGCTTTTGAACAGCGGGCTCGCTTCGGTTGACTCGGGGATCCAGTTGGATCTGGGGGATCGCGCTAAACGGTGTCTCAGCGAACGTCCAGCCCCTGCGGCTCATTCAGCCGTGCCGAAGATAAGGTGAAACTGTCCGATGACGTAATCGAGGAGGCTTTTAGATGGTCCGCAACAGCTCGTCGAGCTTTATTTCACATCCGCCGCAGTCGTCCGGCGTTTAAAAGAAAGGCTCCTTCAAGTTCCAGAAACGCGATCAGCTTTTATCGAAATACAATGTAACGCTTGCCATCGTCACCATGTGCATCTGCAATCCAGGTCGTTCGCCTGTTGGAATGAACGGCTGAGACTCAACCGTAGCTTCAACCGGCGATGTGCTTAAATCGTCCGCGATGATCTCCCTGCACTTCACGCGCACGCTAAGTGCGGTGAACGTATTTTGGAATCCCGGACAAGCCGGTCACAGGAATTTATTTATCCGCTGATCGCTGCCGTGACGGGACCCATCTTAACCTTTGCGCCACCGGCCTTTTTCGGCGCATACAGCAGAAATTGGCCGCTGCCGAGATTAATGGCTCGTGACCCTTCGCCGACGCTAAAAATAGTCTTCTCTCCAAGGCGGGTGATCGTTTGATCCTTGAAAGTCAGCTCACTCCGGGACTGAACACCGGTCTGCACAGCCGTGCCGTGGCGAACATCATCGTTCACTGCAGCCGCACGCGGTGATGCGTTCGATGGTAGCACTCGAACATCCTGGATGACTTGAGTCACCTTGGCTTCTTTAAGGTCGTCCGCGCTGACCTGGTTTGGGAGCCCGCTCGCAAGCGCAAATGCAAGCGCAGCTATCGTTAAAATGTGCCGGGAGTAGATATGCATCGTCCCCTTATACACAGGATTTATCCCAAGTCTACCGAAACGCAACGAAACCGCGTAACTGAAAAGAGCAGGATCAGCCGTAGGCTCGGCAACGTCATCGAAACACACAAGCGCGGGGGCCATTGCAAAGAGCCGTAGCGCTGCCTGAAACATAAGTCGTTACGCTGTGAAACGCGACACTCGTCGTGAATTGCGACTGTTCGGTGTTCGGGCGGCCTCGTACGAGTGACACGATTTTGCTTTCCAACTGGCGAATAATTCGGCACAATCCCTCGTTAGCCCTTCAATATCGGACTGCATGAGCTACGTTGAGAAGAATTTGATGCCAGGCGAGCAGATCGAGTACCGGGCAAATCTTCACTGGTTGCTGTTCATATTACCGACTCTCCTGCTTATCGCGGCTATTTGGCTTTTCTCCGTCGGGGGCAACATTTCAAAATTTCTCGCACTCATTTTAATCGTCGGAGCGCTCGTGACGGGGCTCCACGCCCTAATCGAGCGTATGACTTCTGAGTTCGCTGTCACAAACAAGCGTGTGCTGATTAAGACGGGCCTGATTCGCCGCCACTCATTGGAGACTCTGCTCGGTAAGATCGAAAGTATAGGGGTTGCTCAGAGCATTCTCGGTCGCATACTGGGTTTCGGGACAATCGTCATCAGCGGTACGGGTGGTTCCAAAGAACCGTTTCATAGGATTGCGAATCCCATGATGTTTCGGCGCCGAGTGCAAGAGCAGATAGCGACCATGGAAGAGCGCCGGGATACGCGAAAGGACGGATAAGCGCGATGGTGCCTTTCGCGTCGTTATCCCCGATTCGCAAATGCCGAATAATTCGGCACAATTCTCGCGGTGCAGCTTTTTAATCGGTTTCTGCGCCGCTAGGAGATCGCGCTGGTGCTCTGGTCAGCGGTCACGCCCCGATCAATCAAGTCCCATGACCTTGACTGTGGCCGTCGGTTTATCACCGAGGATCTTGTACTGGATCTTCGTCCATGTGAGGCGCCCCTTGCGTCCCGGAGCATCCGTCGGAGCCGTCTGCCCTCCTGCCTTTACAGTTCCGACCGCGTTGAGTGTAGTGTCGGGACGATTGTCCCAGCCAAGGACGACCTTTAGGATCTGTACGTCAGCGCCCTCGACAGAGAGCCTTACCTGCTTGACGTCTTTCTTCCATCGACCCCCTTGGGACTTAATCTCCGCGCTGGAATCGGCGGACTTGAGCGCCTGCTCGCCCATCACAAACCACTGGTCAGCAGCTCTGGCGCTACCCACAGCTCCCATTAGAACGGCGGACGCGGCGACAACGGAAAATACTGTCAGATTATGGATCTTTATGTTCATATTACTTTATTCCTTTTCGCGTGATTCTAAGGTTTGCCAGCTGGAACGATATAGGACCTTGGTCTTACTCGTAAGAATCGCTTAGAGACGACGCGAAGATGATGCTGATCTGGGGTTTTCACGGCCTACCCCAGCGAATTCATCGGAGAGTGCCCGCCCTGCTGGCAGCAGCGGTAGTCCCAAGAACGAGACGGCGAGTTCCCAAACGCGGAACAAGGTATCGTGTGCCTCCAAGATCAACTGCATCGCAATAACTGCGTGATGAGCACCTTACGACGGAGGCCGATTTCATGGCATGCGGGGTGCATAGACATTGGTATCTACCAAGCAAATATTATGAACGACCAATTCGAATCCAATTACGCTCTCTTAGTACGCTCCGAAGAAAAAGGCCGTGGCGTCCTTGAGATTTTAGTTTATGCGATCTTTTTTCTCAGTGTGGTCTCATCCATCTGGCAATTTGCGCAGACTCCTCTGAGAATCTCTGGGGCTGGACTCGAGACGCGCATAGCTCACCACACGACTACGATACCGCCTTTTGTACGGAGCTGATATAGTCAGATCGATTAATGTGCCGGAACGAGTACGCGAAGTTTTCGTAGCTGCTCACATAAAGCTGGGATTCGCGTTTACGATGAAGCGGGCAATGTGCTCGAGAGGCACGAGTCGCATCGCCCATTGTGCTTCAAATTTTTCGAGAACTAAACATCGCAGTTTCCGTGTAAGGAGTGTAATATTGTTTGATGCGAAGCCGTTCTCCAATGTGTTATGCCAGTGCATGAAAGCCGCTTTACTTGCCGCAATTTTTGGGATCACTGGATCGGCTGCGATTTTGCTCGCCGTTCCCGCCGAAGAAAACGCTCCGGTTATTCAAATCCATCCGCCTAAGTCGTTTCCGGACTATGGAGACCCGGTGGTACCTCAAATAGAGGAGATGCCACCTCAAGAGGTGGTAGTTCCTGAACCTTTGGGTCATTATTATTCGGTCGCCCAGGCGAAGACTGAAAAACCAGCCCTGCGCCGTCACACGCATGTCGTCCAGCCGCGGCCAAACTTCTTCGAGAAATTAGTTGCCGGTTTCATCAAATTGCAAAAACATGAGACGGCGAAATCATTTCATAAACGGTCTCGTACAACCCAACGGCACAGCTAAGTAAAAAACGACTCTCCCCGCACAGGAGAGTCGCCGATGCCAGTTTTTTAACCGCTAACATGATGCGGCGATTCGTGTTGACGATGAGACGCGTAATGTGATCGAAACACACGAGCGCGCGGTCGATTTCCAAAGGGCCGAAGCGAGCACAACAAAAAGCCGCCACACAGTGAAGCGGTGACGGCTGATTGTGAATGCTGCTGGTTTGTTTGAGGCGAGCGCGGCTTTAGCGATTGTCGACCACCTCCGGCGCGCGCTTGCTCACTTCAAGCTGGGCACTCACTTTTTGGATTTGGGTGGCCTGCTCATTGAACTGGGCTGTAAAAGTCTGCGCCTGCTCTCTGAGTTGGGCTGTCAGGGTCTCTATTTGTTTCTGCTGCTGCGCGATCATTGCTTCCAACTGCTCAACTTTGCCAACTTTGCCATCGAGCATGGCAGGCGGCTGCATTGGTACGCCGGGCGCGCTACGACGTTGCGGTGCGTTACGTTGGACAGATTGGCTACCACTCTGGCTCGGGCCAAAATCCCAGCCAAGGTGGTCGTCGGTACGGTCGAGAGTAACTACAACAACGCTGCCGCCAACAGGCTGGAAGTTGTTGAAGATACCACCGATGTAACACTCTAAGGACCCGGCCCCGTTCCCGTTCGAGACGTCGCCGATGCGAATCGTATCGCTTTCGTCGGCGGCGAGAGTACCAACGAAGTCACCGACGTAAGTGTTGTTGATGCCCGTAATCACGTTTCGTCCTGCCCCGGTACCGACGGCTGTGTTCTCACTACCATCAACGTTATTGAAGAGCGCTACAGAGCCAACTGCGGTGTTGTTATTGGCCAAACCGAGTGCATCCGAGTCATTATACCAGAGCGTGTAATAACCAACGGCGGTGTTTGCAACGCCGATAACGTTGAAGAAGAGCGCGTCATTACCAAAAGCGTTGTTGCTGTATCCGTCAACGTTATTAAGAAGTGCACCGGCGCCGACACCATTGTTGTACCAGCCAAACGGGAAGCCGTGTGCGACGAGGCCATTAAACAAGAGTGCATCATAACCGACAGCCGTACTGCCTCCGGCAGTGAGGTTATTCTTGAGCGCAGCATAACCAACGGCGGTGTTCGGATTGCCGTCAGTGTTGAACTCGAGCGCCTCAGTGCCAACTGCTGTGTTATTGCTGGCTAGGCCGGCCTTGGTCGAGTCATTGTTAGCGAGCGCAAAGGCGCCAACAGCAGTGTTGTCTTCGCCGCCGCTGTTGAAGGCGAGAGCGTTTACTCCAACGGCTGTGTTGTCATCGCCGCTGACGTTGAGGATCATCGCTGCAGTGCCAACTGCGGTATTGGAGTCAGCAGTGTTGAGGGCCAGCGTTCCAGCGCCCACACCGGTGTTGAAGCTGGCGTCAGCTACCAAAAAGAGTGAACGCCAACCAACTCCTGTGTTTCCAGTGCCGGTGGTAAGGTTTTGAAGGGCGAGGCAGCCTTCGGCGGTTGTGAAGCCGGGGTAACACCCGTCCGGTGGCGGAGCCACTTGCGGAGCTGCCTTTATCTTTGGCACACTGACAAAGCAGGCAAGCACGGACAGGATCGTTGTGAATATGTTTAGGGGAGTTTTCATTACAATTTCCTTTTGTTTTGACCTTCTCTGATTTCTCGGTGGAGAACTCATTTCGGGACTGTTGATGTGGATGTTGTTTTGCGCGGCCTAAGCCCGGACGCCCAAAACGTTTTGGCAAAAGTTCAGATGCTGTGTCAATACGAAAGGCAAAAAGAACGCGCTGAAGGGTTGCAATTTTTGAGCATGCTTCGCTCCAATCAGTAAACGGCCGTCCCATTCTTTGCCGCAAGCGCGATTCAGCCGTTTATTTGGGCTGGAACTCGTTTTTGATTGGTAAATCACAAATACCTCCTTTAGCATGGTTGCACGATTGGCTACGATTGTTGCAATGCGATGCACTCGGACGAAACGAATTAGGAGGTCATAATGGCAATCAAAATTGCACAGATCGAAAATCTTCAGCAACTGGACGTCCTTGTCGCGGGGCCCGACGATGCGAATCATCTTTTCATCATTGATGGACAATTTGATGCAGGCCTTGCTATAGGATCTCAAGGGACCAATTTCGCCACAGCAAAAGAAACCTTCAGTGTGTTGATCGGGCCGAAGCTCGCTAACAGACAGTTCGTTCGAGCAATTGGCACAGCTTCAATCGTGAAAACTCAAATCGCTAACATCGCGCCGGGAGGATTGGCGGCCTGGAACATCGTAGATGTTGATGCCGACTGGGATGATGAGTCCGGGCAGGTTGAATTAAGAGTCGAGGCACAAGTGAATTGTTCGGGTTCGAATCAGATTGCGAGCATCAATGCCTTCGCGTTTCATGTAACGATTCTTGCAGCCCTCCCTGCCAATTAAAATTGTCCTAAAGCGACCGAGGCGCGCGCAAACAATGGATCCTAAAAAGATGCGTTTTGCTCCCTTCGGAAGATTTTTAAGAGCTTCAGTCGCAACCTGCTGGCCAAAACGGAGTTTAATAACTACATTATCAGTATGAAATCAAAACACAGCTTCTCGAGGAATGTTCTTCTGATGTTGGTTTTCGGGTGCGCAATTGCCATCAGCAGTGTTGCGCAAGGAGGTCCCCCATCTGCGTACCTCCGGTCTAATCACCACTTCTCGCCTGGCCTGCTCGTCGTGGACAGAACGCCGAACTTCGGATGGAATCTCGGTTTCAATCTTCTGATCGATGGCAGGTCTGTGGGGAGCGTCGCCCAAGGGCACGGCTATAGCACCTGGCTACCAGCGGGGCCCCATGTATTGACGGTCCAAAAGGTGCCGGCTACGGGCTTTACCGCACCAAGTTCGACGACAGTGAACATCCAACCTGGCGCCGAACATCTGTACACCGCCATGTGGGATTCAGGTCTGGTTTATCTCCAGCCGGGAGGAGTTTTGCTGACGCCTGGGGCGTACTGGCAAAATCATGGTGATGGTGCCCCATAGCCTTGAGTGATTGTTCAAGGCCACTGGCGGCTTAACTCAAAAACGGAAATTTACCTCGGAAGCCCAGGTAGATCCTTTTTCTTGATTCCCTTACGCGCTGGCAGTCTCTTACATTTTCGATGCGTCTTGCGCCAATTAGCAGCGTGCTCGCGCTCTGTTTTTGCCTATTGGGAGACGGCTGCTCGAAAGCAATCACTCGCTCGACAGTGGCGATCGTGTTTTCTGTGAAAGGCAACGTCGTTTTCGGCAGCGCGGAACGAAACGATTTTCAACAGGTCACTCCCAAAAGCAGAATTCAGGCGGGCGACACCGTGCGGACATCAGACGGCGCCTCAATTAATCTGGGGTTAATTGCGGGCGCATTCGTCCACCTGGCCGGAAATTCCGAGATCAAAATAGAAGACCTCAGATTAACGAAGGACGGCAATGACACCGCCGAACGCATGCTTGATCGACGTGCATGGATACGATTGAATCGTGGAAGAATTGTTTGCTCGTTCAACCAGAGTGATAAAACCGCATCAGACTTTGGCATAACAACAGGCCAGATAACGCTCAGGCCTGCCTCTGATTGCCTTTTCTCGATTTGGACTGACGGCACAACGAGCAGAGCAACATGCGAGCGAGGCGAAGTGAGCGCAGCAGTCGCCGGGCAACCGCCGTTGAAAATTGCTGCGGGTTATTTCTCTCAATGGCCGACAGCATCGAAGGAGCCGATCGCTGCAAGTGCCGATGCGCGAGCGCAAATGGATATCACAACGGCACTCGGCGTCGAACCGGAATTGATGGATCAAGCGGCGGCTTGGTAAGATCGTCGTGAGTTTTTTGAGTATCTATTCAACCGCTGAATTTGGCGGTAATAGCGATCTTTGACCGGCGAATTTCGAGCTCCGCCCCATCCGGCACGCCAGAACTTTTAAACACGCATGTGCGTCACCGAAATCGTTTGCAGTTGCATGCGGAATTCCGGATGATCGCTGCACATGTCACAGCCAGCTCTCGATCTAGTCATTGCAGCGCTGGAAAAGATTCGAGAGAAAAATGGTCGCGCACCCCGCGCATCGAGAATTGCGCTGGCACAGTTGCAAGCTCCCAGCGCTCACCATCCTGCGCTGAGGACAGCGCACACTACACCTGCCGATGCTGTAGAGTCCGCCGCCCCGAGCGGTGATGCGGACGCGCGAAACAAAGCAGATTTACTCGCCTCGGTTCGCGAACGTGTTGCCGCTTGCACTAAATGTGCGCATCTCGCCTGCTCGCGGACGCAAACCGTGTTCGGCGTCGGAAATCCGGACGCCGATCTGATGTTCATCGGTGAAGCGCCCGGCGCAGATGAAGATCAGCAGGGAGAACCGTTCGTCGGCCGCGCCGGACAATTGCTGACGCGAATTCTGAAGGCGATGAACTTTGCGCGTGAAGACGTTTACATTGCAAATATCCTGAAGTGCCGACCGGATATGCCAGCAGGCAGTTTTGGGAATCGCCCGCCCACGCCGACAGAGATGCAAACATGCCGGCCTTATCTTCTGGAACAGATCGACGTCATTCAGCCAAGTGTGCTGGTCGCACTGGGCGCGGTCGCCGTCGAGGGGTTGCTCGGAACACGCGCGGCAATGCGCGAATTGCGTGGCCGTTGGCATACCTATAACAGCATTCCGCTAATGATCACCTATCACCCCGCGTACTTGCTGCGAAACCAAGCGCCCTCCGAAAAACGAAAGGTTTGGGAAGACATGCTTCAAGTTATGGAGCGGCTCGAGCTACCCATTAGCGAGCGACAGCGGAATTATTTCCTGTAGCCGCTTGGCCATTCGAAGCGCACTGGTCAACGCGTTTCTCACAGGGCAACGGCTACAGTTTCGCCTGATCAAATATCGCATCGATTCGCTTGCGAGATGCAAGCGAAAGACCTAACGACAAAACCATCGCGCGCACTTCGCCACGCGGTACTTTCACCGTGCGCTGTAAGGCTCCGGGACCGGCCGCATTCAAAAGCGCGAGTGTACGCGCACCGATTAATGCCGGCAGTACCGTCGCAGCGCGCACACGACGATTTTTGATCGCGCGCGAGTATTCCATTCCAGACGTAAGACCTGCCTTTGCGTTCTCCAGCCACGTTCGATAGATCGGCTGGAACCGCTCCGGTTCGGAGAGGATCTGCGATGGAATGAGATGCACCGCGCTCAATTCGTGTTCGGGAAAATAACATCTTCCCGCTCGAAGATCCGAGCCGGCGTCGCGCAACACATTGATCAACTGAAGAGCCATGCCGTAACGTTTTCCCAAGGCAAGCATCTCGTCCTCAGTTCGGGTCGAGAACTGGTAAACGTGCCGGAAACACAGTCGCGTCCAAAACTCACCGACACAACCGGCAACCAGATAAGTGTATTCGTCGAGGTCCGCAGCAGTATTAAGCGCGCGAATCTGGCGCGGATTATCGAAACGTTGCAGGTCGAGCATCTGGCCACGCGTAATTTTTTCCAGCACAAGGCGAATGTCGTTGCGATCTGCGTGCTCTATTCCTTCCAGACAAGCCAGGCTGCCGGGTAGTGATTCCAAGAGTTGTCGTTCGCTTGTGTTCTCCTGCAGCGAAACAAACGATGCAACAAGCTCCACTACGACATCACGAGAGGCTGTACCTTGAATCCCATTGGAAAGTAGCCTCAAGCTTTCCATTCGCACGCTCCCGGGAATTTGAGCTGTGTCGGCAACGGTGTCGGTTGTTCGCGCGAGCAGATACGCCAGCGCGATCGGCTCGCGTAATTGCGCCGGTAAAAATCGGATCGACAGGTAAAACGAGCGCGAGACGGAGCGCAGGACATCAGCGTCCAATGTTTTTTACCTCTATTCGATTGCTAGCCGAGTTACCGAGGCCTAGCTGGCTGGCTAACTCGATGTAGGCGGCCACTGAACCGACCGGGGGGAGACTCCCTTGTTTCCGCCATTCTTCCAATCGTTTCAATGCGACGGCATCCAGAGCCACCGGGTCCTTGCTCGCATACAGCGTGGCATAGTGCACCGCGTAATTCGGCTGCGGCTGCGGCCCTCCAGCATGTTGCGCGAGGAGACCGTCCATCAAATTAAACACCACCTTGTTTGCGATGAGCGGGTTGGCATAAATTTCGGCGAGACTTCCCGCGCCGAACCGCGAGCCCTGCGCGAACCGGCGCCAGTTGTCGATGTTCGGGATGGTCATGTTGTAAATGCAACCTGCGATGCCATTCGTTTCACTGACGCTCATCACAGGGACGTTAATGATTTTGTCCACGTCGCTGGAGATGATCTTCGAAAAATGACTGACGTTGCTCGTAGCGTCGGCATCTGCGAAAAGCGGCATCTTCCCTATGTCGCCGACATACTCAAAATCGCCCCAAACGAGTTTTCCGGCTAAAGGAGCAGACAGCATTGCTTTCGCGTCATATCCGTCGTGAGGCGCGATTGCTTTTAACTGGTAGCCATCAGCTGACGGCCGATATCCAGCCTCCTTGATTCCGCCGAGGGAGCGGTCCCAAACGATGATGCTATTGCGGGGATGACCTGCGGCCGCCAGACCATCCACGATCGCGTTCACAATGTCATGGTGCGTTGTGAAAAGCTCGCCACCGGCTGCCGAAATCTTGATTCCGACACGGTCACTGGGAGAGACGAGCGAACCCCAAGCCTTAGCCACGTCAGACTCTCCTGTGACAGCCAGCACGAGCCGGTTCACCATTTCGTGCACGACGTGCGGGTTCGTCTTGTAATCCTTAATTGAATTAGGATTGCGCACCGCGTACACAATCGAGGGCGTCGGCGCGGGTTGCTGGCTTTGCGCCAGCCCGGACGAGATGGCACAAAACAAAACGAGAGCTACGTTTCGAATCAGCATGACAGCATCGATGGCAGACGGATTTTATGAGTAACGGCGCGAATCACAACACTTCCACAACGCCCACAGATTTTGTAGGGCGTTTCTGTGAAACGCCGATCCATGAAATGGCGTCTGACACAGACGCCCTACAATTCCAGTACGAAAAGCTTATCCCGATTCGCCACATCTACGTTCACATCCCGTTTTGCGCGCGGATTTGTCCATATTGCGCGTTTTACAAAGATTTGCTGGATCGCTCGCAGACCTCGCGATTTTGTGAGGCGCTCTTGCAGGAAGTGGTAGGATGCGACCGCCGGGCGCGCCGCCTTCTTCCATCGACGATTTACTTCGGCGGCGGTACGCCTACGGCGCTTAATATTGCGCAATTGGAATTATTGCTGCGGGGGTTTCACGAAACACTCGAATTATCGCAGTTGGTTGAATGGACGATCGAAGCAAATCCGGGAAGCGTCTCCGCGAGAAAGGCAGCGCTCTTGAAGAACCTTGGAGTCAACCGGATTAGCCTCGGCGTGCAGTCGTGGGACGATGAACTATTGAAATTGCTTGGACGCGAGCACAACGCGTCGCAGGCAGAAGAATCGTTTCGTATTTTGCGTGACGCAGGTTTCGGAAACATCAACGTCGATTTGATGTTCGCTTTGCCAGGTCAAACGGATGATCAATGGCGCGCGACCCTCGAGAAAACCCTTGCGCTCCAACCGGAGCATATTTCGACATATTGCCTGACGTACGAGGAAGACACGGAATTTTTCCTGCGCCACGCGCGCGGCGAATTTCGCCAGGACGCGGATGCGGACGCAGAATTTTTCGAAATCACAATGGCGACGCTGGAAGACGCCGGTTATCAGCATTACGAAATCTCTAACTACGCGCGTCCTGGTTTTGAATCAGTTCATAATCGCGCCTACTGGCTCGGCAAAGATTATCTTGGACTCGGACCGAGCGCGGTTTCGACCATTGGGATGCAGCGCTGGCAAAATGTCTGCGATTATCGCGCGTACATTGATCGCGCTCTTGCCGGCCAATCTCCACGTGAATCAAGCGAGACTCTCACGGATCAAATGAAGCGCACAGAGCGAATCGCGCTTTCTTTGCGCACCCGCGACGGAGTTTCTGCCGGAGATCTGAAAGATTTCGGCACCGAGACCGATGAGCTCATCGCGCTGGGGTTGCTTCGGCAATCCAACGGAAATTTTATTTTGACGCCAAAAGGTAAAGCGCTGACCGACTCCATCACGGAAGCACTTCTTTAACACTAGCCGTGATGCCGTTCGTTAGGCCGTGCTCTGCAATCGTTGGTCCCAGCTACAGACTTCTAATAAATGTCGTTGTCTGTGGTATAGCCGGAATCGTCGCGAATGGAACGCAAACGGGCGCGGCTGCCCCATTCGGACTCGGGACGATTGATCTGACCGATTGTGATTTTCACCAGCCACGGCGCCGCGGCTAACGCACCGATTGCCATTAGCGTGATTGCCGTCGCCTGACGCACTGTAGGCCTGATTTTGTCCGCGATTAAGGAGTCCCAAACCTAACCCTATTGCCGTCCGGGTGAGAACGAGCAGCGGCGCAACCGGAAGGTCTTCAGCACTTTTTGAAATGGATATGAGGGAAGACATCGCCTACCATATACGTCGCGTTTTGGAAAAAGAAACGGCAATTTTCGCCACGCAATCCTCCTTGCACCGACATGCCTGACTCGATGTACGCGCTCATCCTCGCCGGTGGCAGTGGCGAACGCTTTTGGCCGTTGAGCAGGCGGGCGCGTCCCAAACAACTGCTAAAGCTCGTCTCCAACAAAACCTTGCTGGAAGAAACTCTGGCGCGCCTCGACGGGCTCATTCCGCCCGAACGCACGCTGATCCTCACGAACACAGAACAGGAAAGCGCAGTTCGAAAGTTGCTTGGGAATTTTCCCAAGGAGAACATTTTAGCCGAGCCGGCCAAACGCGACACCGCCGCGGCGATCGCGCTTGGGACAGGCTGGGTAGCGATACGCGATCATGCAGCCACCATGGTTGTTCTCCCTGCCGATCACGTCATTAAAAATCGGGCAGCCTTTCAGGAAACACTGATCCTTGCCGCGGATGCGGCCGACGAGACAAGCGAGCTTGTGACTATCGGCATCAAACCGACATGGGCGTGTCCCGGATTCGGTTACATCGAGCACGGCAAGCCAGTGCGCTTGCGCAAACGTCCGGACAACGAAGCAATTCATCGCGTCGTGCGCTTTCGGGAAAAGCCAAATTCTGATCTGGCGGAGTCGTTTATACGCAGGGGAAACTTTCGGTGGAACGCCGGGATGTTCGTATGGTCTGTGCCCACGATGCTTCGCGAATTTAACCGTCACGCGCCGGAGCTGGCTGATTTTCTTTCACAACTGCGCGCGCCGGGAAATTTCGAGACAGCTTTCCGGGAGCGTTTCATCAAACTGCCGCGCATCTCGTTTGATTACGCGATCATGGAGAAAGCAGACCGCGTTCTGGTCGTGGAAGCCGGCTTTGATTGGGACGACATCGGAAGCTGGCGGGCTGTGGCGAATTATTTTGAAAAGGACAAACGCGGAAATGCCGCGAACCGTGCAATCACAACGATCGATTCCAGCAACAACATCGTTTTCGAGGAAAATGGAACAACGATCGCGCTCCTCGGCGTGCATGATTTGATCGTCGTCCGTACGCGAGATGCCCTTTTGGTTTGTCATCGGCACGAAGCGGAACGGATCAAAGACTTAATCGGCAAACTTCCGCCGGAACTGCAATGACAGGGAGGGATTGTCATCCTGAGCGAAGTCGAAGGATCCTGCGATGTTGCCTTGAGTTTTGCCGCGGGATTCCTCGACTACGCTCGGAATGACTTCTGCATGAATCGCATTTTGGGTCTCGATTTTGGACGGGCGCGGATCGGAGTGGCGATCTCTGATGAGTTGCAGTTGCTGGCACATCCGCTGGAGACTATTTCAGCAAACCAACAACCGGCAGCGCGCGTCGCGGAAATTGTTCGTGAAAAAAAAGTAGATCGTGTCGTGGCTGGAATCCCACGTCAGATGAATGGGCAGATCGGTACTGCTGCGACTGAGGTTCTCGATTTTGTGGAAAAACTACGTGCGATTCTCCCCTGCCCGATCGTCACCTGGGACGAGCGACTCACGACAGTCGCAGCCCATCGGGCGTTGCGTGACGCCGGCAAGAAAACTCGGCATACCCGCGGCTACGTGGATCAGGTGGCGGCGCAAATGATTTTGCAAAGCTATCTGGACAGCCGATCACTGAAAGCGGCGGAACATACTTCTGACCAGTGACGGGTAATCAGCCAATGGGTAGGGTCGGCGCGCTGCGCCGACCGGACGCCGCAGCGCAGCGTCCCTACCAATCACGAAGACTGAAACTGATCATCGCTTACGACGGCGCGCCGTTCGCCGGCTGGCAGAGCCAATCTCATCGCAACACGGTGCAGGATCATCTCGAGCGCGCCTTTGAGCGCGTCACTGGCGAAGCTGTGCGCGTTCACGGCGCGGGACGAACGGACGCCGGTGTTCACGCCCTCGCACAATGTGCGCACGTCGATGTCTTAAAATTCTTGCCAGCTGACCGTTGGATCAAAGCGCTTAATGCGCTTACTGCCTTCCGCCATTCGCGTGCTTCGCTGTCGATATGTGTCGCAGGATTTTCACGCGCGTTTTTCGGCAAAAGGAAAAATTTATCGCTACAGAATCTGGAACTCGCCCATCTTGCCTCCATTCGAGTGCAGCCGTGCCTGGCACATCGCGCAGCCACTCGATTTAAAGATTTTGAAATCAGCGGCGAAACAGTTCGTCGGAACTCATGACTTCGCGGGTTTCGCAGCCAATCGTGGAAAGCCCGAACCGAGCACGATCCGCACGATCAATTCCGTTCGTGTCCGCCAAAAAGGTCCGTGCATTACGATCGAGTTCGACGGCGACGGTTTCCTCTACAAGATGGTCCGACTCATGGTCGGCGCACTGGTGAAATGTGCGCTTGGCAAAATGCATGTCGAGGACATCACGGTGCGACTGAAGTCGAGCGAACCAGGCTCCGCCCGTTTTGCCGCGCCCGCCGAAGGATTATCTCTCGTCCGCGTGCGCTACTGACTCGTTTTGCGCCCGAGAAAACGGCCACTGACGGCGTGAGACAGGTCGCAACTTGCAATGCCTCAGACCGTGAGGAGAACCAGCCGGCTGCGGCTGGGGACTGCCAGTTTGCGAAAGACTGAGTGCAGGTGCTTTTTCACGGTCGGCAAACTCAAACAGGCGTTTTGAGCAATCTCCTTGTTGCTTCGCCCTTCGCAGGCTAGTTGCGCAACTTCCCGTTCGCGCTGTGTGAGCCGGGCAATGCCTGGCAACCGGAAAAGCCTGAGTCGCCCAGAGTGTTCCTCGTTTCGGCAACGATCTTCGCAGGCGATGAGAAAATGTGGTCCCGCCACGCCGACGGAATTGATCTGCTTGAGTTGAATTGTCGCGAGCAAATGCGGGGATCGCGGATGACATACCTGTTCTTCTTTGAAATCCGTGCGTTGCTCCGAACGCGTTCGACGTCGCGCATCCATCCATTCTTGCTTGAGAACGCGGCATCGATCCAAAATCTCAACAGGAATCGGCGAACTCGCTTTTGTTCGTTTCGCCTCTTCGGGTCCTTTCTCCCATAGTGCGCAGAACTCGCGCGCGGCATTGTTTTGGTAAATCGGCCTCAAGTTCCAACGCAAGATTATCGTGGGGAGCGGCAAACCCCGGAGGACTTCTTCAAAATCCGCTCGCACGCAACGCTCGCGCTCGAGCGATTCGATCCCGCGAAGCGCGGCAAGAAATTGCGGGTACAGTTGCCGGAGCAATTTCATCTCCGCCGTTGAAAAATCGCCTTGGTTCGCCGTGCGCAGAATTGCTATCGCGCAAATGAGTCTCTGCCGTTTCCAAACGAAGAATGCGATGCCGTGGGCGCATTTTTGCGGCGCCATGTAGCGGCGATAAAAGCCTGATCTTACGAAGCTGCTGCGAGTGCGGAAAAGATCATTCAGACGCACGAGCCTCTTGCGTGGCGATTGGACGGCGCACCGCTTGAGAGCCTTTGCCGCAAAGAAATCGTCGGGCATAAATCGCGTCCATTTTTCAATTACAGGCGCACTTGGGTTTTGCTGAAGCAACAGTCCGACGGAGTGATACTCGATTGAAGCGGACAGTAAGCGGTGAACAGCTTTCCAGAAGGACTTGACGTCCGTGGCGCGGTGCAGTTTGAGCAGAGGTTTTTCCAACGCCGGACCAATCACCGGTTCACGTTTGCTACCAAGCCAGCCGTCTCCCCTCATGTGTGCCTCCACGCGCGAAAAAGCGCGTAAATAAAGGACTACGCCTTTCACCGGAATGTTCAACGAACGCCGAACAAAAAAGGGAACTTAAGTTACCTCGCGATTACGAAGCGATGCACGAAGCTCGGGGATTAAAACGAAGAGAAACCAAAAACAAGGGAGGTATAGCAAATGAAACTAGAAATCAATGTGCCCGTAAGCGGACTGGATCTCGCCAACCTGCTCGAAGGGGAACAAGGCGCGTTCCTCTGCCAAAACAGAGGGCAAAACTACATTACCGTCGCGAAGTCCGGTCATTCGATCGCCTTCGGACCGACGCCCATCGGAAAGGCGATCCAGGAGCAGGCAGTATCGACGCTCTCACCCGAGCCGTGGTTCGTCACGAAAATCAGCCACTCAACTGATCTCGCTGAATTTCGTGGAAGCTTTGGCAAAGAAAACCGCTGAAGCTGTCCCCGTAAGCTGTGGCCGTAGCGGAACTTTCAACCGCGAGGGCCTGGCTAAATCTCTGGGGTAGCAGCAGTTCAGGGAGAACCGCTGCAAAAACAAAGCCTCGGTGGGGCAACTCACCGAGGCTTCTGTTTTGAGCCAAGGAGTGACGGCTTCCCAGCCGTCAGGTGCTTTGTCGACGGCTGTCCAAGCCGTCGTTCCTTGATTATTTTTTCCAGCCGTTGCCGTTCCCGTCTGGCGCGAGAGCTGGCGCCATTTCAGGAGCGGGCGTCGTGAGATCGACATCTTCCGGCGTGTCGTCCCAGCCGACATCCATCAACGATTTTTCGTGATGCTCTTTCGCGATGAGCATGTAGAGCGCCGGGACGATGAATAGGGTGAAGATCGTTCCGATGGTCATTCCGCCTACGAGAACGAGACCGATGGAATTTCGCGCTGCAGCGCCGGCGCCGGTCACGAGCGTAAGCGGGAAGTGACCGGCGACAGTTGCGACGCTCGTCATCATGATGGGTCGCAACCGAATCCGGGCGGCTTGCGCCACCGCGGTCAGTTTATCCATGCCTTTGCGTTGCATTTCGTTCGCGAACTGCACAATGAGAATGCCATTCTTGGAAACGAGACCGACCAGTGTAACGAGGCCTACTTGAGAATAAATATTGAATGACGTCGTCCAGCTGTCGGTGAAAAACTTTCCAAACGGCATCTTTAGAAACATGAACACAGCCGCGCCGAATAACGCGAGCGGGACGGACCCGAGCAGGATGATCAACGGATCGCGGAAACTGTTAAACTGCGCTGCGAGAACAAGGAAAATCAGCAGAATAGCTAGCATAAAGACTCCAAGAAAAGTGTTTCCTTCGAGCCGCAATTGACGTGAGCCGCCCGTGTAGTCGATCACATACCCTGGCGGCAGGACTCGGTGTGCCTCGTCCTCCAGGAACTTGAGCGTGGCGTCGACCGAACCGGCCGGAACGCCGCTGATGGTGACGGCATTCAGTTGCTGCATGCGGTTAAGCGATCGCGCGACGGTTGTATGCTCGGTGTGCGCGATCGTGTTCAGTGGGATCAACTGGTTGTTAGGCCCGCTGACGTAGATTTGGTCCAACTGTTCGGGGTTCAACCGGTCCACGCGCTTGATCTGCGGGATGACTTTGTAGCTGAGGCCTTCCATGTTGAACCAGTTGACGTAATTTCCGCCGATGCTGGCGGAAAGGTCGGCGCCGATCTTCTGCATATCGAGTCCCATGGATGAGACCTTGTCGTGATCGATAACGATACGCGCTTGAGGCTGGTCGATTTTCGTGTCGATGTCGCCGAACTGAAACACGTGCGCCTGCATCGCTTTTTGGAAAATGTCCTTCGCGAATTCAAGGATTCGTTCCTGGTCTGCGGTGGACGCGATGATAAAGCTGACCGGAAAATTGTCCGAACCGGGGAGTGCTTCCGGCATAATCGGAAACATTTGAATCGCCGGGATAGCAGACAACTTCTGCTGCACAATTGGCAAATAATCTTTCGTGGGCGTTTTGCGCACACCCCACGGTTTCAACACCATTCCGCCAAACCCGCTGCTTGGATTTGTAATCTGAAACGTGAAACGAGTATCGGGAATGTCGTGAAACACTTTTCCGGCTGCGTCGGCATAACGAATCGTGTCATCAATGGTCGCATTGGCCGGCGCCGTAATGACACCAAAGATCACGCCCTGGTCTTCCTTCGGCGCGAGTTCCTTCGTCGCGACCTTGGGAATTGCGAGAAACATCAAACCCGCGAGCAACGAAATCCCGGCCCAAACAATGTAAACAGCAGGACGGGCCTGCAACGTGCGATCCAGATGGTTCCCATACCAATCGCGAAGACGATCAAATGTGCGATCAACCCAGCCTTTGAAGCCATGCTCGACGTGATGAGGCGGCAACAGATATGCCGACATCATCGGTGAAAGAACGAGCGCAACGATACCCGAAATGAAAACTGCACCCGCTAGTGTGAGCGCAAATTCGCGGAACAACGCGCCGGTTAGTCCTCCCTGTAAAGCGATCGGCGTGTAAACGGCCGCCAGGGTAATCGTCATCGCGATGATTGGGCCAATCAGTTCGCGCGCGCCAAGTAGCGCTGCCTGCATGCGCGATTGTCCCTCTGCGATGTGGCGTTCGATATTTTCTACGACGACGATCGCATCGTCGACGACCAATCCGACTGAAAGCACGATCGCGAGAAGCGTCAGCAGGTTCAGACTGAACCCGAACAGCTGCATTAAAAACAGAGCGCCGATTAGCGAGATCGGAATCGCGACAATCGGGACGATGACAGATCGGACCGAGCCCAGGAACAAAAAGATAACCAGCATCACGATCAGCAGAGTGTCGATCAACGTTTTTACGACTTCGTGAATCGCGTCGTTGATGTAGGCCGTGGCGTCATACGCCATCTCCGCCGTCATGCCTTTGGGCAATTCCTTTTTAATTTGCTCAAGCTCGACGCGAACGCGCTTGATCACGTCGAGCGAGTTGGCGTTTGGCAGCACCCAAATGCCCATGAAAACAGCCTTTTGTCCGGAGAACCGCACTTCGGTGTTGTAGTCTTCCGCGCCGAGCACGACGTCGGCAATGTCGCCTATCCTAACGAGCGTGTTCTTGTCCTGACGAATAACCAACTGCTTGAACTGGTCCGCCGTGTGCAGGTCGGTGTTGGCGGTCAGGTTTACCTGCAAAAGCGAGCCCTTGGTGTTACCGACCGCAGCAAGGAAATTGTTTTTCGTCAATGCATCGCGGACCTGCGAAGGACTGATATTCAACGCTGCCATCCGGTCCGGCTTCATCCAGATGCGCATCGCGAACGTGCGCCCACCGAGAATGTCCGCCTTTTGGACGCCGCCGACGGCGGTAAGTCGCGGCTGGACGAGTCGCACGAGATAATCTGTGACCTCGTTAGGCTGGAGGATGTCCGAAGTGAAACTCAAGTACGCGGAAGCAAATTGCGAATCTGCGGCCTGGATGGCGATGACCGGGATCTGTGATTCCGGCGGCAGATTGTTCCGGATCGCGTCCACTCTCGCGCTGATGTCGGAGAGCGCCTTGTTCGCGTCGTAGTTGAGCTTCAATCGAGCGGTGATCGTCGACAGGCTCTGAGTGCTTTGTGATTGGATGTAATCGATTCCATCCGCGGCTGCGATGGCTCGCTCGACCGGCGTGGTAATAAAGCCGCGCACTAACTCGGCATCAGCGCCGACGTAAACCGTAGTGACGGTGATCGCTGCGATGTCGCTGCGCGGATATTGCCGCACGTTCAACGTCTTCATCGCCTGTAATCCCGCGATGAGGATGACGAAGCTGACTACAATCGCCAGTACAGGGCGCTTGATGAAAAGATCAGTGAACGATGTCATTTCGCTAACAATTCGTCATTCCGAGCGGAGCAAAGCGCAGTCGAGGAATCCCGTGGCTTCACGTCAAAGTTATTCAACGAGGTCCCTCGACTTCGCTCGGGATGACAGTGGTTCAGATTTCTTTCGTCATTCGTCATTCGTGCTTCGTCATTCACCTTACGTATCGGGCGGTTTCGGATTCAGCTCCGGTTTGGGCGCGAGATCGTTGTTCACGGCCACAGCCATTCCATTGCGCAACTTAAAGACTCCAGTGCTCACAACTGTTTGATCCTCTTTCAATCCTTGCGTGACTGCGACGAAATCGCCACGTGCTTCGCCGACCCGCACAAACTGCTGCCGAAGCATGTCCGATTCCTTGCCCGTCTTGGGGTCCTTCTGTTTCTCGATCACAAAAACCGAATCGCCGTATGGCGCATAAGACACAGCCGATCCAGGAATCACGATCGTCTTTTTTGTCTCCGATAATGCAACTTCAACCTTTGCGAACATCCCTGGATGCAACGCATGATCCGGATTGTCCAATGTCGCCTGCAACGGCACGTTGCGTGTGACGGGGTCCACCATGGAATTAATCGCCGTCAATTTCCCTTTGAACTGGCGGCCCGGGAACGCGTCGGACTGGACCGTTACCTCCAGACCCTTCGCCAGCTTCGAGAGATATTGTTCGGGCAACGCAAAATCGACGTAGAGCGGATCAAGCGCCGTCAGCCCCACGACCTGCTGACCTGCGTTGATCATTTGGCCAACGTTCACCTGGCGAATACCAAGCTGCCCATCGAACGGAGCGATAACTGTCTTCTTTGCGATGCTGGAACGCATCTGATCGACAACGGCATTCATTCGCCTGAATTTTGATTGGGCAGAATCAAGCTCGGCGCCTGAAACGACTTTCTTCATGGCAAGATCGCGGGATCGTTCGAGATCTGTGCCCGCCAGCTGCGCGTCAGCTTCTGCAGATCGCAAAAGTGCTTCCTCTTGTGACGCGTCGAGTTTCATGAGCACCTCACCCTTTTTTGCCACGGCGCCACTGTCGAAATTGATTTCGCTCACAACCCCGGCGAGCTCTGTGGAAACAACTGCACCTTGGACAGCGCTAACCGATCCCACCGCTGTCAGCCTCGGAGCCCAATCTTCCTTTTTCACCGATGCGCTCGTGACAGTCGTCGGCGGCATCGTGTGCGGCATGCTCATCATTTTGCCGATTTGCAGGAATTTGATGCCAACGACAAAAACGCCTATCGCCAGCAGCAGCGCTATTGCGATAACGATGGCCTTTCCGCGCCGCTTTGGCGGGGACTGCGTCGGACGATTTAAAACTGGTCTCGCTACATCATGCATAAGCGAGTTCTGCCTCCGGTTTGAACAAACAGCTCCATAGTCTGCGCGTCACCTGCAATTGTCGCTCCCGCCGCTCTGTCGGCGTCATTTCCTGCGGACGCAGCACATCAAGCATCAACATACCACGAGCGACGGCGAAAATTAACTCTGCCAATTCGATTGGCGAAAGACCGCGTGTCGTGTTTTGAGCCTCCGGCGCTTTGCTGATCAGTTCCGTAACGCCGGCCATCGCGGTTTCCAAAACGTCGCGCACCAAATCGGCGACCTGAGGATTTCGTGAAGCTTCCGAATATAAATCGACCACGAACGCGGAGACCACTGGGGTCTCCTCTTCGCAGCAATGAGCGGTGAACAGGATTTCTAGCGACTCGAGCAGCGTCGGCGCCTGTTTGGCGCGCTGCAGCACTTCGGAGATCTCTTTCTTATGGCGATCCGCCATTGCCGAGATGACCGCCTCTTTGTTTTCGAAATAGCGATAGATCAACCCGACGCTGATCCCGGCCTCAGCGCTGATGTCATGCATGCTGGTTTGATGAAAACCGCGCTTGGCGAAGCAAACCAGAGCTGCATCGAGGATCTGACAACGCCGATCTGGGACCGGATCTGTTTGGGGTTGGGACATAGAATTGGGACAATGAATGAACGTTCATTCATTGTCAAATCCGTTAGCAATACTACGTAAGGGAGGGCCGCTTTATGTTTTCAAAAACACGCGTCGGCGAATTGCGATAAGGACGCCGCCCTAAACCGAAAGCTTCGGCACTCGGCGCAGCGCGGCGCCCCTATCTTTTTCGATGTATCTCGACACGGCGTTCAGGATTTCGTCTCCCACGCTGCTTTAACGGAGTGCGAAACAACCGGAACCGGTTGCACTGCTGGGTCGAACCCAGCGAATGGATCTGGGGTCGGTTGCCCTATGAACTGGAAGATCGCGGCGGCGATACTCAAAATACACATGGCAAACACCGCTGTTTCCATCGCGCCGCGCCCTTTCTCTTCCGAGCCAGCCAGGATTCCATATAATGTGTGATCGTTTTTCATAATTTTAAGACGCCGCGGACTTCCCGCTTTGTCTGTTGGTTGTTGATTGTTCATGATCGGTTTTGAAAGTTGGATGCCCCGTGCTCGTGAATTGGATTCAAATAATTGTCATGTCGAGCGGAGCGAAGCGGCCCCGGGTTTGGTCCGTGGCACGCTTTGACCACATGATCAGAGATTCTTCGCTCCGCTCAGAATGACACAAACAACATTGATGAAGAGGCTAAGCACCGACTCACGAGTAATCCGCGACTTTCCCCCGAACAGACGCTATCTGATCGCCGTGTCCGGCGGGCGTGATTCCGTTGCGCTGCTGCACTGGCTGATCAGCCTCGGTTACGAACGACTGATCGTTTGTCACCTGAATCATCGATTGCGAGGACGATCGGGCGATGTCGATGCGCGGTTTGTGAACAGGCTGGTTGAACGCTACCACCAGGAAGTTGTAGGGCAGGCGCTCCGCCTGCCTGGCGCGCGGATCGGCAAGCGAAGCGCTCGCCCTACAACATCCGGCGGCATTGAATTCGAACTCAGTTCTGCAAACATCCGCGCGCTCGGGCGGAAACAGAAAATGTCGATCGAAGCTGTAGCGCGTGAAGCGCGTTACGCATTCTTTGCTGAAACTGCACGCCGTCGAAACTGCAGGACAATCTTCATCGCGCATCATGCCGACGATTTGGTCGAAACGTTTTTGATCAATCTGTTTCGTGGCGCAGGCAACGCCGGTCTTGCTGCGATGCGGGAAATTTCCACACGGCGAATCGACGGCGTCGACCTAACGATCGTGCGACCGTTTCTTTGTGTCTGGCGTAAAGAGATCGACGATTACATCGGCGAGCACCGGTTGAGATTTCGCGAGGATGCTACGAACAAAAATCTCACACCGCTCCGCAACCGAATTCGACATCGGATCATTCCGTATCTGGAGAGAATGCTTGGCCGTAATATCCGTCAGAACATTTGGCGAACAGCGATGATCGCTGCCGATGAAGAGAAATGGATCGACGGCGAACTAAGTGATTCGACACATGCAGATTTCTCTGTGGTAAAGCTTCGCGCGTTGCCGATCGCGCTTCAGCGGCGCGCGCTCTTGAAATGGTTGCGGGCGCAAAACGTCTCCGACATTGGATTCGACGCGATCGAGCGCGTTCGCTCGCTCGCCGATCGTGAGACTCGAATCGCAAAAGTGAATCTTTCGGAAAATCGACACGCGCGACGACGCGCCGGGAAAATCTTTTTGGAGTAATGGAGTATTGGAGTGGTGGAGTAATGGTTGGCAGTATCGCGAAACAAATGCATTACTCCATTACTCCACCACTCTATTACTCCAATGTCTGAAGTCCGCGTTCGTTTCGCCCCCTCGCCTACCGGTTATTTGCACATAGGCGGAGCGCGCACTGCGCTTTTCAACTGGCTATTCGCGAGGCATCACGGTGGAAAATTCGTGCTGCGCATCGAAGACACCGATATGAAGCGCAACACCGAGGAAGCGATGGCGGCCATCTACGAAGGACTGGAATGGCTGGGCCTGAATTGGGATGAAGGCCCGCATGTCGGCGGCGAGTTCGGGCCGTATTTGCAAAGCGAACGCACAGAACTTTACGAGCGTTATTTGAAAAAACTTCAGGACGCCGGCCACATCTACGAAGATCAGGGAGCACTGAGGTTTCGGTCCCCGCGCGAACACGTCATCGTCGACGACCTCGTTCATGGAAAGATCGATTTCGATTTGTCGAACGAAGAGACGCATCCGGACATGACGATCCGCCGACCCGATGGCTCATGGATTTTTCATTTCGTCAACGTAATCGACGATCTCGAGATGAAAATCTCCCACGTGATCCGGGGTGAAGATCATCTCTCGAACACGCCCAAGCACATCGAGCTCATTCGCGCGTTGGGCGCGACGCCGCCGCACTACGCGCAGATTCCGCTCATTCTCAACCACGATGGAACAAAAATGAGCAAGCGCGATGCAGGCGCGCGCGTGGAGTACTACATCCGGCGCGGGTTTCTTCCGGCGGCGGTCCGCAACTATCTCTGCCTCCTCGGTTGGTCGCCGAAGGACAATCGTGAGAAGTTAGACGTTGACGAAATCATTCGGATTTTTGATTTAAAAAATATCGGCCGTAGCTCGGCCACGTTCGATCCCGACAAATTGCATTGGTTGAACGGCGAATACGCGCGCGAACTCAGCGATGAGAAATTTTACGAACTGGCTGTCGCGAGGCTGAGATCGAGCAGTGTGAAGGTGGATGATTATCCGGAGCCATACGTGCGCGCCGCACTGCAGACGTGCAAAGGAAAGATCAATACGTTCGACGAGTTGCCAGCCTATTGCGGATTCTACTTCACTGATGATTTCGAATACGATCCGCAAAGCGCGGCGAAGCATTTCAGTCCTGAAAATAAACCGCGGCTTAAAGCTATTCGCGATGCGTTGAGTTCAGTTGAGAAATTCGACGCCGCAGAAATCGAAGCTGCACTAAAAAGTACCGCGGCAAATCTCGGCGTAAAATTTGGCGCAATCGTTCACCCGATACGTCTCGCGGCGACTGGCAGCACGGTGGGACCGAGTCTGTATCACTTGCTCGAAGTTCTCGGGAAAGAAAAGGTGCTGTCGCGCATCGACCGAGCGCTGGCGACGTAACACAGGCTTCCAGCCTGTCGTGTCAGCCACGCATCCGTGCTTGGCCAGTGCGGCTTGGCAGGCTGGGAAGCCTGCTCGACGAATCAAGCAAGATGCTTGAGTTACTTAAGCTTCGCCCACGTATCTCTCAGTGTAACCGTGCGGTTCCACACTTGCTTTTCCGACGTTGAATCTTGGTCGAGCGTGAAATAGCCGAGACGCTCAAATTGATAGCGTTCTTCGGGACGCGCATTCGCAAGCGCGGGTTCGGCTTTTGCATTCGCTACTCCCAGCGAATTCGAATTTATGAACGACTTGAAATCGCGCGGTGGCCCTGTCTCGCCGGAGCTTTCGGCGGAGGCGGCATCCGGCTCAGGAACAGTGAAAAGCCGATCATACAAACGGACTTCCGCGTCAATTGCATGCGCCGCGCTCACCCAGTGAATCGTTCCTTTGACTTTCCGGCCCGAAGTCGGGCCGCCTGATTTGCTGTCCAGATCGACACTGCATCGTAGTTCGGTCACGTTGCCCGCCTCATCTTTCATCACTTCCTCGCACTTGATGATGTAAGCGTATTTCAGCCGCACCTCGCCGCCCGGTCGAAGCCGAAAATATTTCGGCGGTGGCGTTTCCATGAAATCGTCGCGCTCGATGTAAAGCTCGCGCCCGAATGGAATTTTGCGGATTCCAGCATTTGGATCCTCGGGATTATTGATCGCATCGAGTTCTTCGCCTTTTGTTTCCGGATAATTTGTCAGCACAACTTTGATCGGTCGCAGCACCACTAGTCGGCGCGTTGCAGCGCGATTGAATTCGTCACGCTCCGCGTGCTCGAGGAGAGCCATGTCGGTCAGACTCGGATACTTCGTGATCCCAACGTTGTACGCCAGGCTGCGCAACGCAGTTGGCGTCACACCGCGCCGGCGCAAACCGGAAATGGTCAACATTCGCGGATCGTCCCAGCCGTTGACGAGCTTCTCATTAACAAGCTGGATCAATTTACGCTTGCTCATCACGGTGTATGTCAGATTGAACCTGGCGAATTCGTACTGATGCGGACGCGGCTCCGGAACTTCGAGCGCGTCGAGGATCCAATCGTAAAGCGGCCGGTGCACTTCGAACTCGAGTGTGCAAATCGAATGTGTGATTCCTTCGATGTAATCGCTGAGCGTATGCGCCCAATCGTACATTGGGTAAATGCACCATTTGTCGCCCGTGCGATGATGGGCTGCATGCCGAATGCGGTAGAGCACCGGGTCGCGCAGCCAGACGTTCGCCGAGTTCATGTCAATCTTTGCCCGCAACGTGCGGGCGCCATCGGGAAACTCGCCCGCTTTCATTCGCGCAAACAGATCGAGACTTTCATCGACTGAACGGTCGCGAAAGCTGCTGGCCTTTCCGAGACGGCGATATTCGTCCGTTTCCTCGCGAGTCATGTCATCAACGTACGCCTTGCCTTTGCGGATCAGTTCGACTGCATGCTCGTAAAACCGATCGAAATAATCCGACGCATACAACGGCGCACCGCCGAGTTGCTTGTCTGCCCAGTCGTCGATCAACCAATGCACGTCAGCCATGATCGACCTGACGTATTCTGCTTCCTCCTTCGTCGGATTGGTATCGTCCATGCGGATGTTGCAAATGCCGTCGAACTCGCGCGCGATCCCAAAGTTGAGACAGATCGATTTCGCGTGACCGATGTGCAGATAACCATTCGGCTCGGGTGGAAAACGCGTAATGATTTGCTTGTATTTCCCCGTACGCAGGTCCTCCGCGATGATGTCGCGGATGAAGTCGGAAGGTCTCTCTGTTTCTGTCGTCATCGTAACGAGCAAAGCTATCGGCGAACGTGCAGATCGACAACTTTAGTCGGCAAAGCCTGCGCCTTTTCCTGACGGCCAAACCGCTTCGGCGGTTTCTCTCAGTCACTGCAGTAAACCGCTAAAGCGGTTGAGTTCACCAGTTTGCTAGGAGCACCCAGCTAAAGCAGGGTGTTAATGAGAACGAAGCCATCGCGTGAAAGAGGAGGAACAAATTACCGATCGCTACACAATCGCTGATCTTGAGAAATGGTCTGAGGTCACGCGCGATGTCGATCCGCCCATTCGCCTGGGTGTTTTTGGCGACCCTGTGGCACACTCGCTTTCGCCGCAGATGCAGAACGCGGCGCTGCACGCGTTCGAGATCAACATGCAATACGCGCGGTTTCATATCCGGGCGAATGAATTGCGGTCGGCCCTTCGGTTTATCCGCGAGCTCGATTTTGTTGGGATTAATCTCACCGTGCCTCACAAGATCGCGACGCTGACGCAAATTGATGTGGCTGATGAATCGGCGAGCCGTTGCGGCGCTGTAAATACCCTTCGGTTAGACGAGAACAATTTGATCGGTGCGAACACCGACGCTGAAGGGTTTTCCCGCGCAATCCGCAGCGAGTTCTCAATCGATTTGCGCGATCTACGAGTGATGATCCTTGGCGCGGGCGGAGGCACAGGTCATGCCATAGCCTCGCAATGTGCGTTGGAAAATTGTGAGCGCCTGGTCCTGGTTAATCGCACTCCGGCAAAGACAGCCGCCCTTGTAGACCGATTGCGACATTTCTTCGCTGGACCACGCGTACTTGGTCCTGTAGCGCGACTCGAATCCGTCCGATGGGACGAGAGCGCAGTGCGCGCGCAACTTGCAGACACCGACCTGATCGTTAACGCGACGCCGTTGGGAATGAACTCTAGCGATCCCGCCCCGATTCCGGCACGATTGCTCGCGCCGCACCACATTGTGTTCGACTGCGTGTATCGCCCATCGAAAACTGCGTTGCTTCGTGCAGCCGATGAAGCCGGCGCGCGCGGCGCGAATGGCTTGTCGATGTTGCTGCATCAAGGCGCATCTATCATTTTCGATCTGGTTCAATCGCGAAGCACCAATTGAAGCGATGCGCTCAGCGATTGCGCTGTAATTCGTTAGCTGCTGGTTCATTCGCAAAGGCGCCGTTGCCTTCGTCGAGATAGATCGTCGAACCGACGCGCGAGATTTGAAGCGATTGCCGCCACGTTCCCGATCGGAAAATGTTTTGTAGCTTCGATTGTTTGGTAGGGACGCCGCGCTGCGGCGTCCGGTCGGCGCAGCGCGCCGACCCTACCAGTCATGGCTTCGGACAAAATTCGGCCGTCCATCTTCTGTGGCGGTTTGATGCCGAGAATCTGCAAAATTGTTGGCGCCAGATCGACATTGCCGCTCGCGAGATCGTTCGTTTCGCCACGCTTAAAATCCGGGCCGGCAGCAATCAATGTGTTGTGCATGTCGAATCGGCTGAGTGTGGCGTGAGTCCCCTTCCCTGCCGCTCGTTGCCAATCCGCGTCGATCATCCCCGGGACATCGAATTGATTTTTTGAAGCATCCCAGCGAAACGCCATCACTACATCAGGCGCGCGATCATTTTGGATGTTCGCTTGCTCCAGCGCGAACGTTCCTTCCATCGGTTGTTTTGTAAAAATCACTCCAGCGAAATCGGATTGCTGCAAGAACTCAACAAGGCGACGCGCTACCGTCGAATCGTGTCCGATAATATAGAAAAGTACGCTGCCGCCGTTCCCTGCCAGCATGATGTCTCCCGGTTTGGGTTCGCCGGTGAATTCGGTCTTCGCTGCGAAGCCCGCCTCGTTCAAGATTTTTGGCAATATCAATCGAGCGTCTGATCGTGGAGAAACCATGATCCGACACAACAAAGACGTCTGTTGTTTCGCGCGCTTTGCGTTCATCTAATGCGGAGAGAACGGCGGCGAGATTTTCATCAGATGACTTGATCGCAGCGAGGGCCACCGGCGCTCCCGGTGCGGTTTCATGTTGGGTTAGGTCCGGTTCACCCAGCCACAGAATTGAAAACGACGGGACGCCGTCTTTCCAAAGAACGTCTATCAACGCTTTGGTCGTCCAGGAATCTCTCTGCAAATGAGCAGACGGAAATGGGCCAAGCCTTTCAGTGATCGGATCGAGTGCCGCGCTCGGCAACGCCTTACCTTGAAACAAGGTCACACTGTTCTTCGCGCCGACGTCATTTGGATGCCGATCCAACAAAAGCCCGACTGTTTTTGCAGCCGTAATGACGCTGCGAGCGCCGGTGCGTTCGACGAGATCGGCAATTGTTGGAACCGCAATGTATTTTCCGCCCGAGACTTCATCGCCCTTTTTCACGGTCGGCGGTAGTTCGACATCCACCGCATGGTGAGGATCGATGTCCGGGCGATAGACATGGTTCGCAATGATTCCGCTCACACCGGGATAAACACCGGTCACCATTGCCGTGCCGTTTACCATCGTGGCACTGGGATATACCGCATGATGGTTTCGAAACGTCACGCCTTCGCGCGCAAGCTTCCAAAGCGTCGGAGTATTTTGCTCGGTCACAAAATCCGGACGCATCCCATCCCACACAACCACCACTACATGACGCTCGGGTTTCGCGGGTACGACCGCTGCGGCGGACGCGCAGACGATTAGAAACAGCAATGAAATTATTTGCCGCATTCGCGAATGATAGAGCAAGGAGCGGCGGTCTCCAGTCCGCCGTGCAAACCGAACGATGTTGAAAGTCGTTGTAGGGCGTCTGTGTCAGACGCCGAATCCTGGCATCAGTTGGCTCGGCGTTTCACAGAAACGCCCTACAAAAATCGGTAATTATTTTTTCGGCCGCAGCAACGGAAATAGAATCACGTCGCGGATGGATTCGGCGCCGGTAAGCAACATCGTGAGCCTGTCTATCCCGATGCCAAAGCCACCAGCCGGCGGCATTCCGTACTCAAGAGCGAGCAGAAATTCCTCGTCAATGTTTTGCTTCTCTTCGCCCGCCTGTTCGAGCAGACGCTGACGTTGCACAAGCGGATCATTCAGCTCGCTGTAACCTGGCGCGATCTCCACACCGTTGATGACCAGTTCAAAAACATCGACGAGCGAGCTGTCTTCCGCGTTTTGTTTAGCCAGCGGTACGAGCTCTTTCGGACAATGCGTTACGAACAAAGGATCCATCGTTTTTTCTTCGATGAGTTTCTCGAAGACATGCTGCGTCACCTCGAAGTCCGCGAGCTGCGGTAGAATCTCGAGCTTGAACTCCTTCATGCCGCGTTCGCGCCGCTGCTCGGGCGAAAGCTCAAACCAATCCTTGCCCGCGACTTCGCGCATCACATCGCGATAACGCGCGCGCCGCCACGGCCGATTCAAATTAATCGTGCGGACAACTTTCCCGTCGGCGTCTCGATGTTCGATGCTCAGCGAGCCGCAGATTTTTTCAGCGAGATAGCAGATCAGTTCTTCGACAAGATTTGCGATCCTCTCGAAATCGGCATAGGCCCAATAGGCCTCAAGCATCGTGAATTCCGGATTGTGCTTCCTGGAGATGCCTTCATTACGAAAGTTGCGATTGATTTCGAACACCTTGTTGAACCCGGCCACCAGCAGACGTTTCAGATAAAGCTCCAGCGCAATTCGCAGATAAAGATCGATGCCAAGTGCGTTGTGGTGTGTTTTGAATGGTTCGGCTGCCGCACCTCCAGCCGTTGCTTGCAAGATTGGCGTCTCCACTTCAACAAAGCCCCGTTCCTCGAAAAAGCGCCGCGTTTCGCGAACAATGGCGATCCGCTTTTCGAACACGGCGCGAGAACGTTCGTTGGTAAGAAGATCAAGATAACGCTGCCTGTAACGCGCTTCGATGTCCTGTAGTCCATGCCATTTTTCCGGCAGCGGCCGCAACGTCTTGGAGAGCAACTGGAACGTTTGGACTTTTACTGTCGGTTCGCCGCTTTTAGTGACGAAACATGTCCCTTCCACGCCAATGAAATCGCCTATGTCGAGCAACCGAAAAAGGTCGAACAATTCGGGGCCAATCTCCTTGGCGTGAATGTAAATTTGAATACGGCCAGTGACGTCACGCAGATCGAGAAAATGGCTTTTGCCCATGTCGCGATGCGCCGTGATCCGGCCGGCAACACGACGGGTTTCACCTTCCTTAAATTGCTGGCGCACCTCCGAGATCGAGCCGCTAACCTCAAAGCCAGCGCCGAACGGCTCGATGCCTTTCGCGCGCAGTGCTTCAAGTTTTTTTCGTCTGAGCGCGATCAGCTCGTTTTCGTCTTCCATATTCGGACAGCGAATGTAAGACGCGACACGTGCTTCGCCACGTCAAATCGTGAAGCGGTCTTTGAGGTGCCAGCTTTAACGCTGCAAACCAACATATTACGTTTGCCAACGAAACCCCTACAATGAGATAGTTCGAGCTAGCGCGCGCACGAGCTTCCGTCGCGCCGCCATCATTCAAATGACCGCTAATTTGCCGCAAACGACTTCCAAGCTGGACGGGCCGCTGGTGAAGCAGTTCTCCGTTTTTCTACCGAACAAAGTCGGGGCGATGCTGGATATTGTGAAGTTGCTTAGCACACATCACACGCACGTTGTCGCCCTGAGCGTATCGGAATCCACCGACTCAGCCATTGCGCGGATCATCGCCAGCGACCCGCAGGGTGTGGAAAAATTATTCAAGGAAAACAATGTTGGTTTCGGTGTCAGTGAGGTGGTGGTGGTTGAGATGCGCGAAGTGGCGACGCAACTGGTAAAACTCCTCGCAGCATTGGTCATGGCAGAGGTCAATGTGCATTTCGCTTATCCGCTGCTAATCCGCCCACGCGGATTTTCTGCGATCGCTCTGCACCTGGATGACACCGAGTGCGCTTCTTCTGTGCTCAAGGGCGAAGGATTCAAACTGTTGAGCCAGGACGATATCTCGCGATAGCCGGCGGTTACCGTTCTAACGTTTTAACGTTTCAGCGGTCAAATATCCGGCAGATTGTTGACAGGCTGGCAACAGCGCGCATAACAAGACGGGGTTATCCTCCCATGCGGACTCTTTTCTCACGGGCTATTCAAATCGATCCAAGCTTTCACGTCGCCGTCGGAGTGCTTGTAATTTTTGCCATAGCCGAGGTTTTCTTTGCGACGTCGTATTATGTCGGCCGGGCGCGCGCAAACCGCATCGCGGCACAGCCAATGACGCCGACGATCACGCGCACGCCTGCGGCTTCGGCGGCTTCAGCGTTAGCGCCAGCGGCTGCGCAGCCAAGCGTTGCGCCGTCGACGCCATTGAGCACACCGCCTGTTTCCGTCGTTGATCAGTTGCTGCGAGAAGGTAAAGAACTCCGCGAACGCGGCGACACCACGAATGCGCTTGCACGTTTTCAGGAAGCGTTGGACAGCGAACCAGACAATACTGGCGTGCTCCAGGAGACGGCGCAGACTTACGAGTCGATGCAAATGTTCGATCGCGCGAACGATGTCTGGCGCAGAATCAAACAAATCAGTCCCTCCGATAGTGCGACATACGCTTTAGCCGATCGTCGCTTGAAGGTCGGAGTTCCCGCTCCGCCGACCGTCGAGCCGGGCGACACCGCTGCGGAAACGGACGTTACATCAAGCAAAGATGTTGGAGGCAATACCGAGGGTCCGGTCATGGGAATTTCCGACGTCAAAACCAAGGAAACGTCCGATCCGGACGTCGAAACGAATCTGACATTGGAGATCGGGATAAAAAAACAACCGGGCGCTGTTATCGACCATAACAAAGTGAAAATCCTGGTGTTTCTTTACGATGTTGTGAACGACAAAGACATCAAGCTGACTGATGCCGATGTGAGCAACGAATGGCTCACTTCGAAGCACGATTGGTCGGACACGAATCCAGAAGTGCTTCTTGTGCGCTATGTGCGCGCAAAGAGTAGCGGCGCATTATCCGAATCATCACTTTCAGAGGCGGCGGCAAAAGTTCGGCCTGGCCAAAAGGGTCGTGGCTCAAAAGGTTCCGCTGACGTCGGACAACGCAAATACCTCGGCTACATCGTTCGCGTTTATTATGGCGACGACCTGCAGGCTGTTCAGGCGGAACCATCGCGGCTATTGCAGCAGTTTCCTGCTTTAAAAAATCCCTCGGCACGATGACGCGATTGCTTCGAGGCTGTGTTGCTTGCGTCCGAACCAGACGGAGCCACACAGATAATCTTCGACGCGTTCTTCCATGGTTCTGCATTTTTCTTTGTGCCGTCGGAGCAGAAGCACAGGTTCAGGTCGATCTGAAATTCAAGCGATTGCAATACATTGCTTACGAACCGGTCGTCGCGACGGTTGCCATCACAAATCTCGCCGGACGGGACATTGAACTTCACGACGCGGAAGGGCAATCCTGGTTGGGCTTCGAGATCACAGGAAGTGAGGAACAGCCCATCGCACCGCTCAGCGGTGCAAATCGAGAGCCGCCGCTGAAAATCCAAGCCGGCCAGAGAGTCACCCGCCAGATCGATCTTACGCCGCTGTACCCCGTAAATGAATTCGGCGCCTATCATGTACGCGCGAACATTTACTTCGCGGATCTGGGAAAATTTTTCTACTCCGGCACCGGCGTCTTCGAAGTGACGGACGCGCGGCCGATCTGGCAGCAAACCGTGGGAGTTCCAGGAGGCGCGGGCGGCGATGTGCGCACGTATTCGCTCATGACCAATCGTTTTCCAGACCACACTTCTTTGTACGTTCGGGTGCAGGACAAAGATACAGGCGTCGTTTATGCCACTTACTCGTTAGGCCGCACCATCTCTTTCGAGCAGCCGCAGGCGGAAATCGACCGCGCGAATCAATTGCATGTTTTGCATTGCGCCGCTCCGCGCGCATGGTCGTATGCCCGCGTTGGGCTCGACGGTCAATTGTTGACGCACTCTTCATTCATGGAAACCAAAACGCGGCCCCGCCTTGTTCATTCAGGTAATGGCGAAATAGCCGTCCAGGGCGGCATCGCCGACGCGCCTGCGAAAAACTCAGGTAGCAAGGCACCAAAACTTTCGGCGCGCCCGCCCGGCGCGCCAACAAACAACCGATGATGCGCAGAAATCTTTGCCGAATTTTTTTAGGCGCAGGACTGCTGACGACATTTCTGGCATCTAGCTCGTATGCAGCGAGCGGCGACAGCTCACCCACAACTGTAGTAATCGATGCGGGCCACGGTGGGTTCGATCGCGGAGGGATTCCAGGCCAGAGGGTGTCAGAGAAAGACATGACACTCGATGTCGCGCGGCGACTTAAAAGTGTCCTCGCAGCCAGTGGTTATCGGGTTGTGATGACCAGGGACAGCGACGTCTTCGTTCCGTTGGGAACACGGACCGCAATTGCCAACTCCAACCGCAACGCCATTTTTGTATCCGTCCACTTCAATTCAGCGACACGAGGTGGAGCAAGCGGCATAGAAACATACTTTTACAGTCGCGACAGCTTAGCCCTCGCGTCGGCGATTCATCATTACGTTGTCGGAGGTGCGCCGTCACCGAGCCGCGGCGTGCGTCGCCGTGGCTACTTCGTCTTGCGAAGGACAAACATACCGGCCGTGCTCGTTGAGTGCGGTTTTCTCACTAACCCGACCGAGGCGGGGTATGCTCAGAATGCCTCTTATCGTCAAAAACTTGCCGAAGAGATTGCAGCCGGAGTTCGGAGCCGCGGTTCTGTCGCGAGTTCCTTTAGTACGACCCGAGTCGCGACAGACGAAAGTATTCCGCTGCAACCGTACATGGACCAAACCAAGGTCACCCAATCCAAAAAGAGCCGCTCGAAGCGTTCGGCGAGGAAAAGCACTCGACATAAAAAGAAGACTTCATCGAAACCCGCCGAGATCGAAGCGCGTGTGGCGTCATCCGATCGGGAGGGTTGATTGGACCTGCCAATTTTGACGTCGGCGCAGATGCGCGCCGCTGAACACGCTGCGTTTGCCAGTGGCGTGCAAGTCGAAGCACTGATGAACAAGGCAGGCGCCGGTGTCGCTCAGACGGTGACGAAATTTTTTCAGAAACCCGGTCGATGCATCGTGTTCGCCGGGAAAGGACATAACGCGGGAGACGCGTTATTTGCGGCGCAGTGTTTAGAGCGGCGCGGATGGAAAATCGAAGTGCGTCTCGCTTTCAAGGAAGATGATTGCAGTGATCTGACGCGAAAGAAGCTCGCAGATCTGTGCCGGAGACGGCCGGAGATTCTGGACGCTGTGCCATCGAAAACGGCGAATAAAAATTTGGTCGCCACATTTAACGAACTCTCGCCGGGTACAACAGACCAGATAGCCACCACGCAGAATTCGACGGCCACAGAAGCGTGTTCGGACGTTGCCGCTCCGCTTGTCATTCTGGATGGTTTGCTCGGCGTTGGTGCGAAACCACCGCTCCGCGAGCCGATCCGCGCCGCTTGTCGCGCGATCAATCAACTGCGGACAACAAACGGCGCCTACGTCTTTGCGGTAGATCTTCCAACTGGTCTCGACACCGATTCAGGCAAGGCAGATCGCGACTGCGTGGTCGCCGATTTTACCGTTACCATTGGTTACGCGAAGCCGGGTCTCGTCGCCGACGGTGCGCTGAATTATGTGGGCCGCATCGAAATTGTTCCGCTCGACGAATTGCGGCCACCGAAAACGAAACCGAAAGAAATCATTGCCAGCCCGGCCGCTTTTCGCGCTTTGCTGCCGAGACGCAAATATAACTCCTACAAGAATCAATTTGGCCGCGTCGGCGTGGTAGCCGGCTCCAAAGGATTCGTGGGCGCGGCGCTGATGGCTTCACAAGGTGCGCTCAGGGCCGGCGCTGGATTGGTAGAAGTTTTTGTTCCCGAAGAAATCTATGAAATCGTCGCCGGCGCGGCGTTCATGGAAGCAATGGTAAAGCCAGTCGCGTCGTATCGTCAGTTGCTGAAAGAGAAAATTGACGTCTGGGCCGTGGGTCCCGGTCTTGGGAAATCGCGCGCGGCCTGAGATCCTTGAGCTCGTTGAAAAAGTGAAGCAACCCATGGTGCTCGACGCCGATGGGCTGAACATCGTGTCCGAGAAGATTTCGGTGCTCCGGCGTTGCAAAGGCAAACGGTTGCTGACCCCGCATCCCGGCGAAATGAAACGGCTTTTCCCCGATGACCAACAATCGCGCGGCAAAACAGCGACGAAATTCTGTGGTCGCTTTCCGGTCACACTTTTGCTCAAAGGCAGTCGCACCATCGTCGCTGAACGCGGTCGACCGTTGAGCTACAACACGACAGGTGACCCCGGCATGGCCACCGGCGGTATGGGTGATGTTCTCACTGGAGTGTGCGCCGGTCTTCTGGGACAAGGCCTGTCGCCTTACGATGCTGCGCGAGTCGGCGCATGGCTATGCGGTCGCGCAGCGGAGATGGCAATCTTCAACGGCAACCAGAGCGAGCAATCGCTGTTGCCGCGCGATGTTCTCGATCATCTGGGCGACGCGTTCAAGGAACTGTAGGGCATCTGTGTCAGACGTTGTGAAATGAATCGGCGTCGGGCCGGTCGGCTTTTCCTGCTTTCCTGCTTTCCTGATTCGTAGATTCTTTGGGAGTGGCAAAATTTGTTCTAATCGGCAGCGGATTGTCAGGGGGGTTGCTCGCGGCATATCTGGGACGCCGCGGGTACGAAGTGGATCTTTACGAGCGGCGCGCTGACCCGCGTGAAGGGAACATCGTCGGCGGGCGCTCGATCAACCTGGCGATTTCGACACGCGGGATTCACGCGCTGGAACAGATCGGGATCGCCGAAGAAGCATTGCAACACGCGATTCCGATGCGCGGTCGGATGATTCACGATAGATCCGGCGAGCTGCATTTTAGCCCGTACGATGTCGATCCGAAAAAATGTATTAATTCGATCGGACGCGCAGCGCTCAACACCACGGTTATCGAAGCGGCACAGCGCTATCCAAACGTCCGCGTGCGTTTCAATCACAAGTGCACCGGAGTCGATATCGACTCCGCGCTTGCTCATTTGGAAACGGAAAACGGCGCGGTAACCGCGCGGGGCGACGCAGTGATCGGCGTCGATGGCGCTTTCTCCGCAGTCCGCAATTCGATGCAGATCGAGATCGCCAAATTTGAATACGACGAAAGTTATCTCGCTCACGGCTACAAGGAATTAACCATTCCGCCCGGGCCGGACGGTTCATGGCGAATGGAAAAGAACGCGCTTCACATCTGGCCACGGAAAAGTTTCATGATGATCGCCCTGCCTAATCCAGACGGGTCATTCACCTGCACGCTGTTTTGGGAATTCGAAGGACCCCGCAGTTTCGCCACGACGAAGACCGATGACGACGTGCGCCGGTTTTTCGAGGAAGAGTTCCCAGATGCCGTGTCGGTTATGCCAGGTTTGCTCGACGATTTTCGGAATAATCCAACGGGTTCACTCGTGACCATTCGCTGCGCGCCGTGGTTTTACCGGGACAAGGCTTGCCTCGTGGGCGATGCCGCGCACGCGGTCGTACCATTTTATGGCCAGGGGATGAATGCCGCCTTCGAAGATTGCGTCGTGCTGGATGAGTGCCTTGAAGAATTTCCCGAGAACCGCGAGCGCGCATTCGCCGAATATTTTCGTCGCCGAAAAGAAAACGCCGATGCGCTTGCCGATCTTGCGATCGGGAATTTCACCGAGATGCGAGACAAGACCGCGTCGAAAACATTTCGCGCCAAAAAGAAACTCGATCACGCGCTGGAAGCTGCGCTGCCCGGAATATATCTGCCGCTCTACACAATGGTCACTTTCACAAGGATGCCTTACGCAAAAGCGGCGAAGCGGGCCCAGATCCAGGATTCATTGGTGTATGCGAGCCTGTTCCTAATCGCAGCGATCTTGGTTGCAGCGATGCTTTGGTTATTCGCAAGCTGAGCCCAAACTCCGAACGGAAATTCCGTTGCCGAAAATCAGTCAGACCGATTAACCTCGCCGCATGAATTTCAAATATTTGCCAACCTTTGCCCTCGTCGTCTGGCTCCTGTTCGCCGCGTCTATCCGCGCAGAGGAGAATCCTATGAACGATCCTGACCTTCAGCAGTTGCTGAAACAGGCGCAGGAAATGCAAAAGAGTTCCGGTTCGCCGGATGCCCGGAAAAAACTTGCCGAGATGGAAGCGATGGCAAAACAGGAAGCGGCGCAACAAGAGCAGGAGGAAAAGGACGAGAAGGAAAAATTACAGGCTGCGCTAAAGAAACAGCTCGATGCGCCGGGTCCCGTCGCGTTCCCCGATTGGACGCCGGTCACACCAGAGTTCAAACCCGCAGGTAAACCGGCGAAAAAGGTGGTCGACGAGGAAGTGAAAATCGTTCAGACCGGCACCTCGTCGCTTACTCCGGAGAAAATAGCCGAAACTTGGCAAGCGGCTGCAACCGCAGCGAACAATCTCAATCAGAGCCTTAACAAGATGAATGTTAACGGAAAGATTACGAGGATCCTGTTTCTCAGCACGCGCACCGATCCCAGGCAAGAAGTGGAGCTCGAGGCCAGCCGCGAACCGGACAGCAAGATCACTCAGGTCGAAATTTCATCTCCCCTGCCCAAGCCGGACATTGAAAGTGAATAGTTACTGCGCATTGCCTAACAAATGGCTGTCATGTTGAGCGAAGCGAAACATCTCTCATCCATCTCCATTTTTCCCGTATCCACAATTGATCTGAGATTCTTCGCTTCGCTCAGAATGAGATTGTGACAATGCTTGTAGCCGAGCAGACGTTTCTCGTGACGGCCACTTGCATTCCGTTCGCGCCGGGATTACCGAAATTGGTACGATGGCTGAAACGTATGTTCCATTAATTAGTTCCGGCACTGCCGGTCCACTTGGCGTTCTTCATCTCCCGCGTCTCTGGCAGAAGGTCTCGCTGGAAGAAGCAGGCAAACTTGCTTCCGGTTATCCTGGCGTCGGCCACGGTTACGACGCGATGACACTCGCCGCACTTGGGCTCGAAGAACAGGCAGTGCGAGAGTACATCAGGAAGAACAAGCCGACTTATCCACAGTTCGAGGCGTGGGTGAAGAAAAACGCGAAGTCGTTAGATCAGGACGCGATCGAGAAACACAACGCGGCGGTGCGCGGCTACAATCATGACGACGAAACGCGCACGAAGATTCTGGGCGCATGCAAAATCGCAGATGACGCTTCTTCGCCAAAAGACGCGGTGAACCTCAACAATCTTGACGATTGGCACGAGTTTCACCAGGCGGTACTGGCGTAAATTTATTTTCGACGGCCCTCCCGTCAGGCGCCTGGCATAAGCGCCTCCACAACGGCGTTGACGCAAACATATCGCGCATACAGCTTGCAATGTGCCTGTGACGCAAACGAGAGACGGTTCAAATTTTCTCAAAGCGGCTACGACTTTTCCGCCCGGCGCGAAGACGCTGCCGCAACATTATTTTGTTGCACCGGAGATTTTTTCCGAAGAATTGCAGAAGATATTCACTGCCAATTGGGTGTTGGTCGGGCATCAAAGCCAACTCGCCGAACCTGGCGACTATTTCCTTGCGGAAGTAGCCGGCGAAAGCTTGATCGTCACGAAAGATCAACGGTCCACGATCCGCGCGTTTTACAACGTTTGTCGTCACCGCGGGGCGCGACTATGTGAACAGCAAAATGGACACGCCGCAGCGATTCAGTGCCCCTATCACGCATGGACGTACGCGCTGGATGGGCGATTGCTTGGCGCGCCGCACATGGATGAGACGCCGGGATTCAACAAGACTGAATATCCATTGAAGCCGGCGCGGATCGGTCTTTGGGAAGGTTTTATTTTCCTGAACCTGGCAGATGCCTCTGCTTCGCTGGAGAAATGGTTTAAGCCGCTCGGAGGAAAGTTTTCGCCCTGGAACCTCGCAACACTGCGCTCGGCGAAACGGATCGAGTACCGATGTCCGAGCCAATTGGAAGTTAATCTTTCAAAACTACTCGGAGTGTTATCACTGTTTGGGCGTGCACCCGGAGTTGTCGAAAATTTCACCGTACGACTCCGCAGAGAATGATCTGATCGAAGGACCGTTTTTAGGTGGATTCATGCGGATCGCTAGCGACAAAAGCCTGACGATGAGCGGCAATGCCTGCGCGTTGCCCGTCGGCAATTTCGGCGACGAAGATTTCCGGGTTGTTTTCTACTACTCCATTTTTCCGAACATGCTGCTGAGTCTGCATCCCGATTACGTGATGGTGCATCGACTTGAACCGCAGTCACCGGAACGAACACTGATCTTCTGCGATTGGTTTTTTAATCCGGAAGCATTCAAGCGCAGCGATTTTGATCCGGAAGACGCCGTTGAGTTTTGGGACATGGTCAACAAGCAAGACTGGCACGTGTGCGAACTAAGCCAGCAAGGTATTTCCTCGCGCGCATATGAGCCCGGGCCGTACTCGGCGCGCGAGAGTATTCCGGCAGCGTGGGATCAATACTATTTGCGAGTGCTGCGCTGAGTTTTTGGTCCACGCATTAAAACAAACGACTTTTGTCATTCTGAGCGAAGCGAAGAATCTCTGATCAGAGATGTTTGAAAGCTGGGCCTCATGCTTCGCATTTCGTTCCAGAGCTTCGCTCAACATGACAGGCTGAACTGACTCTCAGTTTTGCTTATCGTTTGTCTAATCTGCGTAAATCTGCGAAATCTGTGGATCACTTGCAGCTATGCCGCCGCTGACGTACGCCAATTATCTCGATCTCGAGAAACTGCTCACGCTTCAGAATCCGCGCTCAACGCCCGCGGAGCACGACGAGATGCTGTTCATCATCATTCATCAAACCTACGAACTGTGGTTCAAGCAGTTGCTCCATGAGTTTGAGAAGATCGAACGCGACTTCTCTGCAGGCGATCTCTTCGGCGCGATCCATTCGTTCAAACGCACGCGCACCATCATGAAGACGCTCGTCGGTCAAATCGACATCCTCGAAACCATGACGCCGTCGTCGTTCTCGAGTTTTCGCGACCGGCTAGAAACGGCGTCGGGGTTTCAATCGGTGCAGTTTCGCGAAATAGAGTTTCTCCTTGGCTATAAACGTCCCGTCGCACTCGCACATGTGAAACCGGATTTTCCGGGCGCAGATCGGCTGCAAAAGCGGGTCGGCGAACGAACGGTGGTGGATCATTTCTATGATTTTCTTGAGACGCGCGGTGCACAGATCCCGGCTGAGTTGAAGAATCGTGATCTTACACAACCAAATGGGCCAGACGAACGAGTACAGAACGAGATTCTGCGCTTGTACAAAAATTCGCCCGAATGCTCGATCTTGTTCGAACTGATGACCGATTTTGACGAAGGACTGCAGGAGTGGCGTTATCGACACGTGAAACTTGTGGAGCGCACCATCGGCGCGAAAAAAGGCACGGGCGGATCGCTGGGTGTCCCGTTTTTAAAGGAATCGCTATTCAGACCGATCTTTCACGATCTCTGGGCAATCCGACACGCATTGTGAGATTCGTCATTCCGACCGAAGTGGAGGAATCCGGTTCGATTAGCTTTCGGTAACACCGCGGGCTCCTTCGACTCCGCTTCGCTCGCTCAGGATAACCAGTTATCATTTGAACGCTTCATCCCTTCAACAAATCGCGACCGAGCCCGAGAAATTCGCGTACCGTCCCGGAAAACAGTTGCGCTCTCTCTTTTTCGGCAAGCTTCATGGAGTCGATGAGTTTTCCCGGATGCGTCTCGCCTAACGAGAACGGGTAATCGGAACCGAATGCGACGCGTTCGGCGCCGAATAATTTGAGAAGCAATTTCAGCGCGTCGGCGTCGTGGACAAGCGAATCAACGTAAAATCGGGCCGGCATTCCGTCATGCGCGAGATAGCGACGTGGACTGGTGGTGTTTTCCGGCACCACCACATCAGGGCGCACATGAAATGCGTGATCGACGCGGCCGATGGTAAATGGAAACGCGCCGCCGCCGTGCGCAAACGCGACGCGCAGTTTCGGAAATCTCTCGAACACGCCTCCAAAAATCATGGAACAAATCGCGAGAGACGTTTCTGCCGGCATTCCAACCAGCCATGGCAGCCAGTATTTCGGCATGCGCTCGCTGCCCAGCATGTCCCACGGATGAACAAAGAGCGCGGCATTGAGTTCTTCGGCGGCGCTCCAGATCGGCTGAAGCGCTGCGTTATCGAGGTTCAGAGTATCTACGCGTCCGAAATGTGGATTAGCGTCCACGTGCGTTCCAATCTGCGCGCCGCGCAGCCCGAGTTCTCGGACGCAACGTCTTAATTCGCCTGCCGCGACGTCGGGATCCTGTATCGGAATAGTTCCAAGACCGGTGAAGCGCGTCGGATGATCACGAACCACTTCGGCGATGTGGTCGTTTAGCCGCCTGGAAAGATCGAGCGCATCAGTCGGTTTTGCCCAATAGCTGAACATCACCGGAACTGTGGAAAGGACTTGCATCGAAATCCCTCCCCCATCCATCTCTTCAATTCGGCGCGTTGGCTCCCATACGTTGTCGCTGATTTCGCGAAACAGCCGGTCGCCGAGCATGATTCGCGCGCAGCACGGCTTGTAATGATCGAGTCGCACAAAACCCCCGTAGCCGTATTTCGCATCGAGATCCGGCCAGTCGCGGGGCAAAATGTGGGTGTGCAGATCGATCTTCACGGGCTCGAATTGTAGGGCGTTTCTGTGAAACGCCAATGCCGAAACGCGCCTGATTCAGACGCCCTACAGTGACGCTCTACAGCGCCTTTACCGGCTGCGCTTTTTCCACTTTTTTACCGCACTTCTTGCAGGTCCGACGCGCATCGTCGCTCCAGAATTCGAGCATGGCCTTGCTAAAATGGTCGACGATGTCTTTGCAATCGAAGTTGATGTCTTCCACCAGTGCGCCACAATTTTCACAGTAAAAAATTACATGCTCGTTTTCACCCGGCGGACGGCGTCGCTCTACAACTAACCCGATCGTGTGTGGCGGGCGTTGGGGCGAGTGCGGCACATTCGGGGGAATGAAAAACGTTTCGCCCTCGTGGACAATGTGATCAACGATACGATCGCCTTCGCGGATACGCACCTTAATGTCCCCTTTGAGCTGATAAAAATACTCTTCCGAATCAACGAGATGAAAATCGTTGCGTGCGTTGGGACCTTTGACGACCATCACAAAAAAATCACGGCCGTCATAAAGATACCGGTTGCTTACTGGCGGCTTAAATTTTTCAGCATTCTCTTCAATCCACTTCTCTACATCAATCGGTGATTGCACGCTGGTCATAGACATCAGCGTATTTCTGCGGGCGCAAAGCGTCAAACTGCGTGATCCTCAGCCGAAACCCGCGCTTTTTCGAGGCGACCACCTGGCCTACTAAAACCGACTTTACAGTTGAATGCGTAATCTTCCGTTGAATAGTATCCGCCCCTTTGTGAATAATGGCCGAATACTGAGAATTGCAGGTACGCTGCTCGCAGCGCTGATTATTTGCAGTTGCGAAGAATACCCAGAGCCGTACGCGGCGGGACCGGGCTTCTTTCCGCGCGCCGCTCCTGCGGGCTGGTGGCACGACGAAGGCGCCTCCGGAAAGCCACGGATCGTCGTGCACACAGGCGAACAGAAGGCTTACTTTTACAAAGGCAAAACTTTGGTCGGCTGGACAACTGTCTCCACGGGTAAACCAGGTTTTGGCACTCCACCCGGTCACTACACAGTCCTATCAAAGGATGCAGACCATGTCTCAACCGAATTCGGCGATTACGTGGATGGTTCTGGAAATGTCGTTAGGTCAAATATCGACTCACGCAAGGACCACCAGCCGAAGGGAACCCATTTCGATGGCGCGCGGATGCCGTACGCGATGTTCTTCAGAGGCGGTTACGCGATGCACCAGGGATATGTTCCACCGTTTGCTGCATCGCATGGTTGCATTCGCATACCAAAGGGAATGGCAAGTCAGTTTTTCGAACACGCATCCGTAGGAACGCCTGTCACTGTAACGGAGTAGCTTGATCCGAGTTGGATCAGTCAAATATAGTCGGCGAAGTGCCGGCTTTGTGTTGCATACTCGTCCGCGCATGGACAACGCACGCGTATGTTCTGAATCCGAGCCATGCTAATTTATAGCGATGCATAAAAGTGTCATTGCGGCAGAAAGGGTTTCGGATGTCGCCCTAACGAAGGAGGAACTGCAACGTTACTCCCGGCACCTCATCATGCCTGAAGTCACTGTCGAGGGACAGAAACGACTCAAGGTAGCGCGCGTTTTATGCATTGGCGCCGGTGGTTTGGGTTCCCCTGCTGCGCTGTATCTCGCAGCAGCCGGTGTGGGACGGCTTGGGCTTGTCGATTTCGACCGTGTTGATCTCACCAATCTGCAACGGCAGATTCTTCACGGAACAAAGGACATCGGTCGCAGCAAACTTGAATCGGCGCGAGATCGCCTGCGCGACGTTAACCCAGACATCGAAATCGAACTGCACGAGTGCCGATTCTCCAGCGAAAACGCACAGAGAATTGTTGCTGACTACGACGTGATTGTAGACGGCTCGGATAATTTCGCCACGCGCTACCTGTCCAATGACGTCTGTGTTTTCGCCGGAAAGCCAAATGTTTACGGCTCGGTTTTTCGGTTTGAAGGACAAACGACTGTGTTTGCGCCGCAGTTGGGCGGGCCTTGTTATCGTTGTCTGTTTCCTGAGCCGCCGCCGGCGGAGTCAGTTCCGAACTGCGCGCAAGCTGGGGTGCTCGGCGTTCTGCCCGGCATCATCGGCATGCTTCAGGCAATTGAGGCAATCAAGCTGATCGTGGGCATCGGCGAATCCTTGATTGGACGTCTGCTGCACTTCGATGCGCTAAAGGTCACATTTCGCGAGCTAAAGTTGCGGCGCGATCCGCAGTGTCCGGTCTGCGGTGAAAACCCAACAATCTTTGCGCCGATTGATTACGATCAGTTTTGCGGGACGCGGGACGACGCAAGCGTTCCTGGAATATCCGTGCAGGAATTGAAAAGGAAGATGGACGCGCGCGAAGCGTTCGAGTTGATCGATGTACGGGAGCCATTCGAATTCGAGATTGCACGAATCGATGGAGCCAAACTAATCCCTCTCGGTGAAATCTCAGAGCGCGCAGACCAGTTGCACCGCGAGCAAATGTTCATCGTTCATTGTCACAGCGGCCGCCGCAGCGCAGAGGCGGCGCGACTGCTTAAGCAACGGGGTTTTGCGAACGTGTATAATCTCGAAGGCGGAATCGATGCCTGGTCGGACTTCATCGATCCGACCGTTCCGAAATACTGACGAAGATTATTTCAGCCGGTCATCCCGAGCTAGGTCGAGGGATCCCGGTGCGCTAGTAGTGCGGTAAGGTCGCGAGATTCCTCGCTTCCACCTTCGCTCGGAATGACCAGCCGCAAAATCACCGGGCTGAAGCCGCAGCGTTAATCAGATTTCTTCACCGCCGCAGCGAGTTCGTCGGTGCTGGGAACGCTGTGCCATTGCGCTTTTAATTCCCCACTTTGTCCAAATACGAATACGCAGAAATCCGTCGCTTCCGGCGACTGCCCTAACTGTGAAGCGATTGTCCCGTCAAAATCGGTGACGACAAATACATCGCTTTTGGCATCGCGCCCGATCTTTTGCGCGTCATATCGCGCCTGAAGCCGTTTTGCCGCTTCATGCACGCGGTATCGGATGAACGCAGTCGCCATTCGGCGTCCCATTGCCAAGTGCTGCCGGATGAAATGAACAACGGTAATCATTCTGTAATCTGGATTGCCGAGACAAAAATCTGGAACATGATCGCCCACGCTGCGCGCCTGTTCGCGATCAGCACTCGTCGTCAATACGACGATGGTGACGTGTCCGTCGGCTGTAGAAAGTTTGTTGCCGTCCAAGTCGAGAAAGCTAATCGAATAGTCTTTGCCGGTTGAAAGCGCGCCACGCGCAGAGCGTGGCGACGAGAAGAAGCACCGTCGCCAGTGACAAAAAGATTTGAAGTGCACGGACACTCACAACCAAGCAAATTGCCGAAAATGCGCCGCACTGCCAACTCTCGCCTTCGTCGCATCTGTTCTTTTTCACTACGGCGCGTAAACGCGAAGGTGAGCTGGCTTTGCCTCTCGCTGTTTTTCGCTTGCGCGTTGGCTGGGTGCGATCAGATAGGCAATTCCCGTCACGCTCAACTGACGCAAGATGCAGACAGTAAATCAGCCCAGGGCGACTTCGAACGCGCGGTTAACCTCTACGAAGCCGCACTCGACGACAGCCCACGCGGTGCCGAGATCCACTACAAACTCGCTCTTATCTACGATGATAAGCTCAACGATCCCGTGGGTGCCCTGCACCATTTCAAACGCTACCTGGCGCTAAGTCCAAATGGCCCGCACGCAAAAGACGTCAAGAATTCGATCAAGCGCGACGAGATCGCTACGCTAACGGCGTTGTCCAGCGATTCCGCTATTACTCGGGCGGAAGCGGCACGGTTGCGCAATGAAAATTTAGCGCTGCACAAGCAACTGGAAGAGCGCGCTGTATCGCGAACCGCATTGGAGAAGTCGGAACGAAGCGACGCCAGGAAATCAAAGAAAGCGGGCCAAACCTACGTTGTGCAGTCGGGGGACACGCTCGTTTCGATTTCGCGAAAGTTTTATAAATCTCCGAAACGGTGGAAAGCCATCCTTGAAGCGAACAAAAAGAGTATTCGCGATCCAAAAGATCTTACGGTCGGCCAGACGTTGGTCCTTCCTTAAATAAGTGTCGCCGTTTATCCGAGACCGAAGCCTCACTTTTCTAACCCGATCAACTCGCGTTGCCAGGGAACCAACAAGACCGTTGCCCGCGCAGGATCAGCTGCAATAGCGTCCAGAGCGCCGCGCGATGCAACGAAAGACCGCTCCAGTCCAAGTTGCTCGGCCGCTTTGTCGCGCCGTTCGCGCAACTGATCGGCGCGCTGACGCATTTCGGCGGTCGGTCGAGAACCGGCGCGGCGACGCATAACCGGCCAATCCGATTGCGGCGATTCCAACGCAACTTTCGCTGCTTCGCGGAACGTCTGCCGCCGTCGAGCTGAAAAATGTTTGTAATCGGGCACGTGACCCGAAGCGAAACTTTCCGCCGCACTCAAGAGATCGTGGTTTTGTAAAATGTGAAATGGCGGTCGATCTACCATTTCGGCTTCCCCGTCTCGCCATTGCCACAGCGCGCGAAGAACCGCTCCCGTATGCGAATCCAGCGCGCCGGCTCCTCCGATGCGCCAAAGTTCATCCTGGACGCGTTCGCGCTCGGCGGCGGCCAACTCAATTGCACGCTCACAAGATTGCCGAAACCAATCGCGGCGATGAACTCGCTCGAGCTCGTCCTCTAATTTTGCGGCAAGCGGCAACAAATAATGCACGTCGTCCATCGCGTATTGCAGCATCCGCGCCGGCAGCGGTCGCAGCGCCCAATTTGCCTTTTGCGAATGTTTGTGAAGCTCGACATCGAAGAAGCGCTTCACCAGCGCACCCAGACTGAATTCGCGGATTCCAAGCAATCGCGCGGCAACGACTGTGTCGAAAATTTTGCTCGCCGTGAAATTCAAACCGCGCCGGAGCATCCGCAGATCGTAATCCGCGGCGTGCAAAACAATTTCTCGCGGTTCTAATGCTTGGCGCAGCGGTCCCAAATCGACATTGCTCAACGGGATCGACAATGAAATCGCAAACCGACTCCATGACGGCGGATGGAACGCTGATTTGCACCAAACAAAGTTTTTCCCGGTATGAATGCAGACTGTCTGCCTCGGTATCGATCGCGATGCGATCGGCCGCTTGAATTTGCCGAATCAAATCGGCGAGGTTCTGCTCCGACGCGATAACGTCGTTTGATGCAGATTTTGCGGGCGCCATTTCTCTCACCGCAGTCCGCTCAACAGCAATTCGGCGTTCGTTTTGGTCGCATGCAGGTTATCGATGAGTTTTTCCATCGATTCGAGCGGCGGCAACGCGGCCATTGTTTTGCGCAGCATCAGCACGCGCTCCCATTCGTCTGGGTGATAAAGTAATTCCTCGCGTCTTGTAGCCGAGAGCATCGGGTGAATCGCCGGATAAATTCTTTTCTCCTGCAGCCCACGGTCGAGATGCAATTCCATGTTTCCCGTGCCCTTGAACTCTTCGAAGATCAGTTCGTCCATCCGGCTGCCGGTTTCAGTCAACGCCGTGGCCAGTACGGTAAGGCTGCCGCCTTCTTCCGCGTTTCGCGCCGATCCGAAAAATTTCTTGGGTTTGATCAGCGCTTTCGCTTCGACGCCGCCCGACATGATGCGGCCTTTGCCCGGCTCCAGATTATTATAGCCTCGTGAAAGCCGCGTAAGGCTGTCGAGCAACAACACCACGTCACGTTTCATTTCGACGAGGCGTTTCGCGCGCTCCAGCACCATCTCCGCCACCTGCACATGGCGCTGCACGTTTTCGTCGAAGTTTGAATGATAAATCTCGCAGTCGATCTCTCGCTGCAAATCCGTCACTTCTTCCGGCCGCTCGTCCACCAGCAGCAGGATAAGAACAATCTCGGGATAATTTGCCCGAATCGCTTTCGCGATTTCCTTCAGCAAAATGGTCTTGCCCACCCGCGGCGGCGCAACGATGAGGCCGCGTTGCCCGCGACCGAGCGGCGTCAGCAAATCGACCGCGCGCGCACAGACGGAGCTCGCGTTTGGATTCTCCAGGATGATTCTGCCCTGCGGAAACTGTGGCGTTAGCTTGTCGAACGCGGTTGATTGCTTCCATTCCTCGGCCGGTTGATCCTCGACCTTTGTAACTTTGTCGAGCGACAGAAACTTCTCGCGTTGCACCGGTAATCGCACCGTGCCGGCAACTTTTTGCCCGGGTCGCAGATCGTATTGCTCAATCAGATTGCGCGGAACAGCCACATCCTCAGGAACCGGCAAAAAATTCAACTTCGGCCAGCGCAACATCGCGAACGAATCGCTCACCTGATCGAGAAATCCTTCGGCCGAAACGGTTGCGCCACCGGCCACTGCCGCACGCACAATGTCGAGAATGTGCTGATGTCGCGAGCGCGCGGGATGCAGATGCAGATCGAAATCGCGCGCCAGCGCTTTGAGCTTCTTCTCCGAAAACTCCTGCAGCTCGTTTAAATCCAGTGCGCGCGGCGCTGTAGTGGCGGCCGTGTCGGCCGCATCTTGTTCCTGCGCAGGCGACACGTCCTCCACCCCAGTCTCCGTCTCTGAAACTGATGTCTCTACTTTTTCGTCCATGTTTGCCCTTGCCATGATGCGACCAAAAATCGCGCCTGCTCCATAAGCGACGTTCGATCCCCGTTGTTCCAAACGACGTGATCCGCACGTCTGATTTTTTCATCGAGCGGCATTTGCGAGTTAATCATTTGTTTGGCTTCGGCGCTTCTGACCGACATCCGTTTTCGTAAGCGGGCCAGCTGCACCTTCTGCGAACAGGCCACCACGACCACTTGATCGCACAAGCTTTCACCGCCGGTCTCATAAAGAAGTGGAATGTCAGCAAAGAAAAACTTGGGAGAATTGCGATGCTCTTTCGCCTCTGTCCTCCATTGGCGGCGAATCCGCGGATGCAGGATCTGCTCAAGCGCGAGTTTTTTGGTCGCGTCGGCGAATACTATCGCGCGAAGCTTCGTTCGATTCAAGTCGCCTGCGCTTGAAAACACTTGTGCGCCAAATTCACGCCGGATTTGCTTTTCAACTTCCGGCCGATTCAGGAGCGCATGAGCCGCCTCGTCTGCATCGAAGAATGTTGCGACCGGCAGAAGCTTGCGCAGACATTCGACGAACGTGCTTTTACCCGTGGAAATTCCGCCGGTAATCCCAATTGCAGGCATGACGCGGATATCACCGGGGCGTGATGCCTTCGGCGAGATCGACATGGAAACTTTGTTTCATTTTCGTTGTGCCGAAACTTAGCTCCGCGGTGTAATCGCCAGCGGCAAGAAATCGCTCCGGCTTTTCACCGCCATATTCTACCCTCACATCTTTGGTGGGCCGTAAATCCCAATTCAAACGAGTAAATCCTGGCGTGCCAGGCGCCTTAAGATTTGCCACAGGTTGCCCGGTTGCTGTCGTAACAGCGATTTTGATTTCATCGCCCGTAAATTCGTGCACCCAAATCGTGAACAATGCGCCTTCGGCTGGGTTTTCGCCGCGATAAACACCTTTGCCGTTCGAGTCCACGAATCCAGGTTGCAGATATCTGGCAGTCACGGACCGCACACTGAACAAGTGAGCCGGCTTTGCGGCGATTTCCGGAGTGAACTCGCGAAACGGAACGCTGTCATCAAGAATGGCAATGCTCCGTCCATGTGTGGCAATCACCAGATCTGATGTGTGCGGATGAATCTGAATATCGTCAACGCGCACCGCAGGGACATCGCCAATGCGCACCCAGTGTTCGCCTTGATCAAACGACGCGAACACTCCGAAATGCGTGCCCGCATAAAGCAGTTTTGGATTCACCGGGTCTTCGCGCACGACTTCGACCGGGTCGGCTGATGGAAGATCGCCTGTAATCGACTGCCACGTTTTTCCCAGATCGGCCGTTCGCAAAATCGAGGGACGATCATCACCCATGCGATAACCAGTGGTAGCGACGTACGCCACGTTTTCATCCAATTGAGAAGGCTCGATGCGCGACACCCACTGACCGCGCGCCGGCTCAGGCAAATTGTCCGTCAACTCCGTCCACTTGCCGCCGTCATTTTCTGTCACCCACAGCCGGCCGTCATCTGTCCCCGCCCACAGCAATCCTGCGCGTTTAGGCGATTCGGCCAGCGAAAACACAGTGCCGTAATTTTCTGCGCCGCTTCCCGCGGCGGCCGTACGTGCCGGGTCGTTGCGCGTCAGATCTGGACTGATCACCGAATATTTTTCCATGCGATCGGTCAACCGGAACACGCAGTTGCCTCCCAGATAGATCACGCCCGGTTTGTGCCGGCTCATGATCATCGGCGAATTCCAGTTGAAGCGGTAACGCGGCTGGCCCTCAGCCGGTTCAGGGCGCAAACGCCGTATCTCGCCATTTTGCAGGTTGATCCGGTGCACTTCGCCTTGTTGGCTTTCGGCGTAAAACGTGTCGCGATCCGTTGGGTCGAACAACACGTAAAAGCCGTCGCCACCTGCGAGCGCAATCCAGTCACAATTGCGAATGCCTTCCTTGCTTTGGACGGCGCTGGGTCCCACCCAGTTTTCATTGTCCTGAAGGCCGCCCGCGATTCTGAAATACGGTTTCGTGTCGTCGAGCGAGATTCGATAAAATTCACCCGCCGGAATTTTGTTGAGATGGTCCCAATTTTTTCCGCCGGCAAAGCTCTGATACACGCCGCCATCAGTTCCGAGCAGCACACGCTGGCAAACTTGAGGCTTTGGCGGCTTATTTTTTTCTTCAGGCTTAGGCGGCTTCGGCGGCGGCACAGTGCCGGGCTGAATCGCGAACGCGTGATCATCGGGATGAGTTTTTTCGGTTAAATCTTCGCGAAAATTTTTCCCGGCATCATCCGAAACGAACAACGCGAATCCGAGCAGGTACACGCGCTGGTCATTCGCGGGATCGATACGAATTTGGCTGAAATAAAATGGGCGCGGGTTCATGGCGCTCATTCGCGTCCATGTTTCGCCTCCGTCCTCCGAACGAAAAACGCCGCCGCTTTTGCTGCGCAGATCGTCGAGCGCACCGAAGCCTCCTTCGTAACTTTGCACAACTGCCATCACGACTTTTGGATTGCTGACGCTGACTGCCAGACCAATTCGGCCAGTTTGACCAGGAAGACCGCCGCCGAGCTTTTTCCAGGTTGCGCCGCCGTCGGTGCTCTTAAAAATTCCGCCAACATCTTCGCCCCCGGTCACACTCGGTCCCGAACTGAAACTCCACGGCGTCCGTTGCCGCGCGTACAGCGCCGCGTAAACAATCTGTGAATTCGTCGGATCGAGCGCGACATCGCCACAGCCCGTCTGTGCATCGTGCGGAGGCGATGCATGCAGAACCAATTTCCAACTCTTGCCCGCGTCAGTTGTTTTAAATAGACCGCGTTCGCCACCGTCCTTCCATAAGTCGCCCATGGCTGCTACGTATGCGACCTCCGGCTTCTTTGGATCGACCACGACGCGCGCAATCGTGCGACTTTCCTTTATCCCGACGTTCTGCCAAGTCTCGCCACCATCGGTCGACCGATACACGCCGTCGCCCCAGTCCGATGAATTCCGATCGTTGGCTTCGCCAGTTCCGACCCAAATCACGTCGGAATCAGATGGCGCAACCGCGACCGCACCGATGGAGAGCATCGGTTGTTTGTCGAAGATCGGCTGGAAGGTAACCCCGTTGTCGTTCGTTTTGAAAACGCCGCCGTGTCCCAGGCCGACGTAGAATACAAATGGATTGCGCGCGTCAATGGCGATGTCCGACACGCGACCACCCATCACCGCCGGCCCAATCGAGCGCGCCTTCAGATTCTTAAAAAGTGCTTCGCTAAGCAGCATCGGTGAGGGAGAAGGACTCGATGTCGCAGACGGCGACGGAGTTTCTTGTGCCGATAAGATTGAAATCGCGGAAATCGAAACGAACAAAGCGCAGCAACGGACAATTCGAGTCGTCATGACGGCTTATCATCGCGTTGTACGGTTGCAGGGCAAGCGTATCGGTTACCGGGACAGGCGCAGCGTCTGCTCAATATTTGCCAGTCGGTTTGCTATCCGCCGAACCGTTGTAACCTTGTAACTTCTTAACGTTTTTATGACCGACAAAGTTTTGGCAGGAAAAATCGGCCTCGTTTTCGGCGTGGCGAACAAGCGCAGCATCGCCTGGGCGATCGCAAAGGCGTGGGCGGCGGCCGGTGCGCGCCTGATTTTCAATTATCAAGGCGAACGGCTAAAGGAAAATGTCGAGGAACTGACCGGCGAGTTCGGAGAAAAGACTCCCCTGTTTCCCTGCGACGTTACGAGCGACGATGAGATCAAAGCATTTTTCGAAAACGTTCGCGGCCAAACCGATCGAGTCGATTTGATGCTGCACTCGCTGGCGTATGCGCCGCGCGAAGCGTTGGAAGGCGATTTTGTCAGCACGACTCGTGAAGCCTTTCGCGTCGCGCAGGATGTCAGCGCCTATTCGTTAGTCGCGCTGGCGCGCGAAGCGGCGTCGCTGATGACCAACGGCGGCAGCATCGTCGCAATGACCTATTACGGCTCGGAAAAAGTCGTGCCGCATTACAACGTGATGGGCGTGGCCAAGGCCAGTCTCGAAGCCAGCACGCGTTATCTTGCCTACGATCTCGGCCCGAAAAAAATCCGCGTGAACTGTATTTCCGCCGGCCCTGTGCAGACGCTGGCCGCACGTGGGATCAGCGGATTCACCTCCATGTTGAAACATTATCAGGAACGCGCGCCATTGAAGCGCAGTTGCGAACCCGCCGAGTTAGGCGCTACGGGAGTTTTTCTCGCCAGCGATGGGGCCGCAGCCATTACCGGCCAGGTCATCTATGTCGATGGCGGGTATCAGATAATGGGCATGTGACCATCTCTTCCGCTTCCTCTCGCCTCTTGCTCTTGCTCGTGCTCGAAGCATGGGAACGGCGCGCACGGAGTGGCGCGCCCTACCATATTGAAGAATCATGATTGCACGTATTTGGCATGGATGGACGAAACCTGCAGACGCGAAGACATACGAGAAATTGCTGCGCGATGAGATTTTTCCGAGCATCGCCGCGCGAAATATCGAGGGTTACCACGGCGCGGAATTGTTCGTTCGCGAAGACGGCGACGAAGTGGAATTCGTAACGCTACTTCGCTTCGATTCCATGGATGCGGTGACGGAATTTTCTGGCCCCGAGGCAAGTAAGCCGGTGATTTTTCCAAAAGCCGAAGCGCTCATCACGCGAATGGAGCAGGCTCGGCATTATCGCGTCGCGATGTAGGTGGAACGCGTTGTCCTCAACGCGTTGGCAATTCATGCAGCGCAGGTCGCCTGATATTTGTGCCTTCGGCAATTACCATCGTCTTCAGGAGAAGCCGATCCACCTGGACGCGGAGCGCTTGCCCTACAACTGACGTGCGCGACGTTGCTCGTAATGGAACTCGCTTCGAAGCTTCGAGAAATCCTCGGCAACGGAAATTGTCGCCGATGATCCGGAAACAATCGCCGCGCACAGCGGCGATAAATGGTTCGCAACGCATCCGCCGGAAGTTGTCGTCTTTGCAAAATCGACAACTGATGTGAGCAAGCTTCTTCAGTTCGCCTCGCGTGAGAAAGTTCCCGTCACCGCGCGCGGAGGCGGATTTGGTTATGTAGGCGGATGCGTGCCGGTACGCGGCGGGATTGCGCTCTCGCTAATGCGCATGAATCGCATCAAGGAAATCAACTCTACCGACGCCGTCGCCATTGTTGAACCCGGTGTTTTCACCGGCGACCTCAAAGCAGCCGTGCGCGCGCAGAAATTATTTTATCCACCTGACCCCGCGAGCATGAAGGATTGCACGATTGGCGGAAACGTCGCTACAAACGCAGGCGGTCCGCGCTGTTTGAAATATGGCGTGACACGCAATTACGTCATCGGTCTCGAAGTCGTGCTGGCCAATGGTGAAGTCCTGCGAACCGGCGGGCGCGTGCACAAGAACAAAACTGGTTTCGACTTGATCGGTCTCTTCGTCGGCTCGGAAGGAATGCTCGGCATTGTCACCGAGATCACGCTGCGTCTGCTTCCGCTTCCACCGGCACGCGCGACTTTATCCGCGGCATTCGCCACAGCTCCGCAGGCTGCCGAAGCTGTGCAGGCAATTTTTGCGGCGGGATTTCTACCGTCGGCGCTTGAAATTGCCGATCATTTCACGCTCGAGGCGGCGCGGCGCGATTTGGGCGAGAAGATCGTGCCAGCGGGAAACGCGCATTTGCTCGTCGATCTGGATGGGCAACAGGAAAGCGTCCGCAGCGAGACCGCGGCGATTCGCGAATTGATTGAAATGAGAAAACCAAATGCGCTTCAGATGGCCAACGGTGAAGCCGATTGCGAGAAGCTCTGGGCGTTGCGCCGCCAGTTCAGCAACTCGCTGCGCGCAACTGGCCTAACGAAACTAAACGAGGACGTGGTCGTGCCGCGCAGTCATCTGGTCGATCTGATGGAATTCGCCGAAAAGCTGCACGCGAAACATGGATTTCCAATCGCCTGCTTCGGCCACGCCGGGGACGGCAACATTCACGTCAACATCATGGCAGACCGCTACAATCGCGACGCTGCTGTGCGCGAAAAGGTCGAACACGCGCTCGACGATCTTTTCGCGCAAGTGCTGGCATGGGGCGGCGTGATCACAGGCGAACACGGAATCGGTCTGGCAAAAAAACGATGGTGGCCGGAAGCAACGAGTGAGGTGGCGCGTGAGCTTCATCGTCGGCTCAAGCAAGCGCTCGATCCTGACGGAATTTTGAATCCCGGCAAATTTCTTTGATTCAGGAACCCGGCCGCGCAGCAGTTATAACGCGCGAATATTCTGAAATTTAGCTTGACTAGGGCGGATTAGCGTCAACATTGCGCCCACTTTTTAGGCGCATCCTAATTCGCAGCGACTGACGCGCATCCGCGTCCTCGTTCACGAAGTATTAAGAAAGACGCTACGCCGTTCCGTTTTGCGCCGGCTGTAACAACACACATGAAACCTGGAAAATTTACTCACGCGATTGCGGTTCTGCTTTCGTCCATCGCATCGCTGTTCGCACATGGCGGCGCTTCGAAGGCGGAACCTGCGAAAACGAAATTCAGCAAAAAATCTGAGAAGACGGCAGACGATCCGGTGTTCGATATCACTTCACTTGGGTTCACGCCGGGACAGTTGGCCGCAGAACGGTTCGAACCGGGACAGCGTTACCCGTGGAAAAGCAACATCGTAACTACCATTTTCTGGATTGGCGAAAAACCGTCCACCAACAATCCAGTCCCGAATCGCGTGAGTTCGTGGGACACGCAATGGACTAAAAATTACGGTGGGATGGATGACCCTAATCCTTCTCATCGCAGTAATTATATGCCAGTGAATTTCACCCCGGGGCTTAATCCGTTCTACTGTGCTTTGCCCTACAATGACAAAGCCAAGGAGGGCCATCGTCCCGAAGCGCCCTATGTTGTTCCATGGTTCAACGAAGCATATCAGGGCCCCGCGGTTTCTACCTGCAAAGGCCGATGGATTGCGATCCGCAAAGGCAATCGAACCGCGTATGCGCAGTGGGAAGACGCCGGTCCATTCCGAACCGACCACTGGCAATATGTTTTCGGAAACGAACGGCCAAAGCCGAATCTCAACAAAGGCGCCGGCCTCGATGTTTCGCCTGCTGTGCGCGATTACCTCGGATTGCAACCAACTGATGTCACCGACTGGAGGTTCGTCGAGTTCAGTGAAGTGCCCCGCGGTCCGTGGTCAACGCATGGCGAAAACAACACCTTCGTCATTAACGACCGCGCAAAGAGCAAGGCGCTGGTTGAACGACTGGGCGCGATCGCTCGCTAAAGAAAGCGACCGTCTCGGCTTCCTCGCAGAGTGCTTGCGTCCCGTAGATTACGATACTTCATCCGCACAATGCGTTAGGAAACAACGACGCCTGCAGTGGAACGGTCAAGATGTCCATGTGGAACGCCACAAGTCAGAATCCCATGCCGGAGAGCACTGCCGAATATTCGGTGACGAACGTGGTCAGCTGTGGGTGAGAGGCTTCGAACTTTTCAACGGTCTGTTTTAGTTTGTGCAAAACTCTCTCAACACTTTCCGGTCGTTCCTTCTTGCTAGCGACTTCATGCGCTGAAGCTTCGACGAACCGACTGATGCTCTCAGCCTCCTCCTCGCTTGTTTGCGCAACCTCGGCAATAGCGGGTTTGAGCTTCGCGAGCACGGCCAAAAGCTCAGCCTTCTTCTCGGGCGAGATATGATCGGCCGCCTCAACTGCTGATTTGATTTTCTGGATGCGTTCGTCGGTCATGTCCAAATATCATCCGTTGCTCACCTCTCCACAATCTCCTTTGGTTCATCGATAGAAACCTGTGGAAGCTGCGCGCCGGACTCATTATCAAATTTAGCGTCCGCTGTACTCAGCGGAATCAGATATGTGGTCCGTTTGAAAAATGCGCCGATGACAGCGCACGCTACAGTTCCGATCGTGCCCTTAAATCCGCGACGACTTGCCTAATCGTGGTTGTAAGGATTCCAGGCTGCGTCACTATTTGCCTGTCGATCTTCGTCGCCATCTTCGCCAGTGACGGGACGATGAGACTTCTTCCATTTCACTATCCACCTGCCGTGTTTGAATTTCGTCACGGGCATCCATGTTTCATTGGCGCCAGAGACTGGGGCCGAATACGCGACGTTCGTGTCGGATGACCCGAGTGCGTTGACGGTCTCCATATCCAGGCGTCCAGTCGGCGGAAGTCCGGCGCTCGATTGAAACGCGCGCACGGCAAGAGCTGTCCGAGATCCGTAGTGTCCGTCAGCGCGCCCGCTGTAATATCCCCGGCTGATAAGCTGGTACTGTGCTCCGGCAATGATTCGGCGGTTTAGCCGAAGCGGCGCGGTCTGATAAAAGCTTGCAGAGTATGTCGGATTTGTTTCCAGCGGTCGATTTGGTTGGTTGAATGATGGCGGCGGCGAGCTTTGACCCTGGTTTGCGCTTGCATCAGGACGAACGCTGTTGGGTTGAATCGCGGCAGGTTTAGAAGCCGGTTGCGATGCGGACGCAACGGAATTCGAACTCGGATTGACCGAGCGCAATGTCTCCTCATTAATCTCGCCGGTGACCTGCAAGCCATTGCGAATCTGATAACGCCGAATCGCGGCAGTCGTCTCGGCGTTCTTGTCGCCCGTAACGGCACCGTAGTAAAAACCCTGGTTCTTGAGAGTTTGTTGCAACGACCGAATCGCCTGGTCGGCGCGCACCAAGCTGACAGCGCACAACGTGACGACAAAACATAGCAACGATCGTTTCATAACCCTCGAGTCAATATTCGACTCGCTATTGATTCGTATGCGCACGTGCGAGTGCGCGTTCGTGCGTAACTGGTCAGCTGTTCGACTTCGCCTGCGCGACGTAACTTTTCACTTTTTCAAAATCGACACCGACCACGGTGCCAACGAGACGGCCACTTCGATCGTAAACGTTCACTTGCGGAATCGAGTGAATGTTGAATTGCTGCGCGACTGCCGTTTTCCAATTGACGATATCGATCTTGCGCAGCGCAATCTCGGTATCATTCCTCGCCATTTGCTCGAGGCTTGGTGCAGAGCTGCCTGCACGGGCCGCACCAATCGGCATAAAAATCTATAACAGTCACACTACCGAGTACGAGATGTTGACTGATGTCGACCTGCGCACCGTGCGAAATCACTTCGATCGGTTCGCCGCGACGGGCAGCGGCCGTCGTCGACTGATTGACTGCTTGTTGCGCGGAATAAGCCGAGGCAATCGCAGCGTTGTAATGAAAACGTTCCTGAACATCTTTCGGCAACTCGACGAAATACACTTTCGAGATTCCCGATTTCGTTTTTAGAACGATGCCGTCAGGCTCCACCCGAGTCACGGTGACATCTTTGTATTCTTTCCCGTTAACCAGTTTGAAATCGTCAGCGACAGCGACTGTCGTGAAACACAGAATCAAAAAGAGAACAACCTTCATCTTGCAATTACGCGGGCGTCTTTGAGGGATCACGTTGACCTACAAAAGAGTCTTCCTGGCTGCAATTCAATGAGAAATGGGAGTCGAATAAGAATCGCTTATGGCAGGAATTTAATGATTGTTGTCATTGCTGCCACTCGATCTGTCGTCCGAACGTCCGATTATGAATGCACGTACAATCGATAGAATAGAGCTCGTTTACCGGGCAGCTCGATTCGGTTTCCTGCTTGCACTCGGTGTGCTGGCGCTCAGCGCATTGTTCGCAACCGGAGCTCCGGTCAAAACAGATAACCATTCGAATCCGAACGCTACCAACCCAGCAACTTCACTAAAGCCGCCGGACAAGGGTCAGATTCCTGTCGCGTTTCTGATCTCCGACGGTGCGGTCGTAATCGATTTTTGCGGGCCGTGGGAAGTTTTCCAGGACGTCATCGATCCCAGGGCGCGAAGAAATGCCGTTCCGTTTGTACACCGTGGCCGAAACGAAGAAACCGATCCGCACCAGCGGCGGCATGCAGATCGTTCCTGATTACACAATTCAAGACGCTCCACCACCGAAGGTGATTGTCATTCCCGCGCAAAGTGCACCGAGCCCTGCAGTGTTGGACTGGATCAGAAAATCTTCGAAAACCACTGATGTCACCATGTCGGTTTGCACAGGCGCATTTGTGTTGGCGAAAACGCGGACTGCTGAACGGGAAATCAGCTACCACTTATCACGGCGCATTTGTACGTTTCGCCACGCAATTTCCGGACATTCAGCTCAAGCGCGGCGCGCGCTTTGTGGAGAATGGAAACCTCGCAACCGCCGGCGGTCTTTCTTCGGGAATTGATCTCGCGCTCCGCGTAGTCGAACGCTATTACGGTCGCGAAGTTGCCACGAAAGACAGCCTACGAGATGGAATATCAGGGAGAAGGGTGGATGAATCCTGATTCAAATCAGACCTACGCCACGTCACTTACGTCTACCGCTGAGCATCCGCTTTGCACCGTGTGCGGAATGGATGTTGATCCAAAGGTCGCGCCGAAATCTGTCTTTAAAGGTGCGACTTATTACTTCTGTTCAGAAGACGACAAGAAAACTTTCGACGCGTCGCCGGACCAATTTATCGCCGCCGCCAAGCCTTCGTCGGCAGTATCCGGCCCGTCTAATTGAACGCGACACGCGCGACTCAAAAGCAACGCACCGGCATTCGAGCCGAGCACGCGGCGGATCGTGTTCGTGTCAGGACCGAACGTCGAGATTCTCGATTTGGTCGGACCGCTCCAAGTGTTCACCCGCGCATCGGACATGTACACACGGGCGAGTCCGGGATCGCCTCCAATCTATTCGGTCGAAGTCGTGAGCATTTCTTCTAATCGGTCGCTGATTGCCAACTGCGGCGTGCGCATCACCGCCGATAGGACCTTTCGCGAAGTGCGCGGCAAGATAGATACGTTGCTCGTGGCCGGAGGCGACGCCATCGAGCAGAATGAAATTAATCCGGAAGCGGTGCGCTGGTTGAAAAGAATCTCGCCACGAATCCGGCGAGTCGGCTCGGTTTGCACGGGCGCAATGCTCCTTGCCCGCGCGGGCTTGCTCGACGGCCGCCGCGCAACGACTCATTGGAACTGGTGCCAGACCTTGATCAAACGTGCTCCGCGCGCGCGAGTGGAACGCGATCCAATATTCGTTCGTGACGAAAATGTTTATACATCCGCAGGGGTCACAGCCGGAATGGATCTGGCGCTGGCGCTGGTCGAGGAAGATCACGGTTCGCGCCTCGCTCTGCAGGTTGCGCGCAATCTAGTCCTTTATTTGCGGCGGCCTGGCGGCCAATCGCAATTCAGCGCCGCCTTATCACTGCAACTGACCGATCGAAAACCATTGCTCGAATTGGAAGCATGGGTGCTCGATAATTTGCAGAAACCGCTCACGGTGCCGCTGCTGGCACAACGCGTAGCGATGAGTCCGCGTAATTTCGCGCGCGTCTTCACGAAAGAAATGAAAACTACGCCGGCGAAATTTGTTGAACGCCTTCGAGTCGAAGCAGCTCGCCGTCGCTTGGAAGAAAGTCATAACAGCATGGAAATGATCGCAGGCGAATGCGGCTTCGGGAACGTCAACTCAATGCGCAATGTCTTTCAGCGCACCCTGAAAATCGCACCCGGCCAATACCGTCGCCATTTCCGTCACGTGAAGCACTCGCCAAAGGCAAAAATCAAGAGGTAACCGCCCTCATCTGAATCCACGGCCAGGTTCCGTTGCATCCAATAAACAGATGCGAATTGAAATCAGCTCACACACTTCCTCGCGGAATTTCATCCTAATCGCCGGATTGCTTCTTTATTGCGGCGCCTTCGCCATACTTTTGGGCAACAAAGATTTCGACGCCGCTGGCGCAATCGTTGTGCTCATTGTTTTTGGAATCGTATTTCCGCTCATCGCATGGATCACAACTCGCCACGCTATTCCGCTCTCGATTTCTATTCAGTCGAGAGTTCCCGAATTGATCGTGCTTATCGCGTATGTGGTCGCCGTGTCGCTTTACCTGATCGGCGGCCCGCAGTGGATCGACCAGCATCTACCGAAGCCATGGACTGAGTCTCAGCAGATCAAATTCGTCATTACCTTGGCGAAAAAATTGTTCGTTTTCGTTGCTATTCCGTTTGCGATCTTTCGATTCTGTTTCGGTTATCGAGTTCGCGATTTTGGGGTTCAGCGCGAAGGTTTGCGCGCGCTGCGCGGAAATCATCTACTGGTAGTTCTCGTTGTAGGCGGAGCTTTCCTTGCGTTTCAATATTTCGTCAGCGGTGGCGGCGCTGCGTTTCGGCGTGAACACTTTACCGCTTTTCAGCTACTTCTTGGCTTACCGCTTTGCTTCATGTGGCTCTTGCTTGAGGTGGGATTAGTCGAAGAATTTTTCTTTCGCGCTTTGATTCAGTCGCAATTAGCGGTCGCGTTCAAATCGGAGGTAAGCGGCATTGTGCTGATGTCTCTCATTTTTGGATTGGCGCACGCTCCCGGTTTTATCTTTCGCCATGCTGGCGAATTGGAAGGACTAGGTGCGCACCCAAGTGCTTTGGATGCGGTTGCCTATTCGATCGTCGTGCTGGCGGTAAGTGGAATCACGTTTGGAGTCATCTGGGCCCGCACGAAAAATCTATTCGTGCTCATGCTCGTGCACGCCGCTGGCGATCTCCTGCCGAATTTCGGCAGTTTCGTACGGACGTGGTTTTGATTAAAGGATTACTTCTCGACGCCGATTCGAGAGGAGCTATTTCGTGAAGTTCTCTCCAGATCGTTGAATTGTGATTTCTTTGGGATCACAACAGGTGGCAGAGATCTCTAGTTCATCTTCGCCTCCCTTTCCTCCGCCAGTCCGTAGAGTAATCTTTGCATTTTCCAAATCTGCCGCGGTAAATCCGTTTCGGAGGAGGACTTCTTTGGCCGAACCTACCTCGTTAAGCTTTACGGCTCTTTTAAGCTGATCTCGGTCGTCTTGGTTTCCGTGAATCCGGGCTTGAGCTTCTTTTGCTTTTTTCTGCAGCGCTCCCGCGTCATCTCGTGAGGGTGCGTCGGCGAACTGCGAGTTTTGTTTTCCACTAGTCACTTGCGCCGAGATCGTCGCCGGAACGGCAAGGAAGCCGAGTGTTGAAAGGATGAAAGGTAGGATGCATCTGCAAAGGAGGTTCATAGCAGGACAGAGTAACGACCTCTGCTTCCCAACCACTGTCAATCGAAGAGACGGGTGCAGTCTCGTTCCGCTAACAAGCCGCCGAAGAAAATAAAAATCAATTACTCACCGTCGGGCTGATCACAAAAGCGGATTGAATCTGAAGGCTTGGCGTTTCTGGGTAGATATTCAGACAGCCGAAGCGAATGTTGAGCACCGCTGTGTTGGTAGGCGCATTCGGGACGACCCAATCAAAATATTGCACTCTCGGGTTACGCGACTCTGTGAGACGCATGTACGTCGTCCTGCCGCCATCGAGCGAAAGGAGAATTTCCGTCTCACACATTGTCAGGTCCACGTCTGGAAATTCCGCGGTCCATGCAACCCTCACAATTTGTCCAGGACTCAAAACCTGCCCCGGTCTTGGCGAAATCAGTTTGGCACGGTATCCCGGTTTGTAAGGCTGCGAGAATGCGGTGTTAGGCGATTGTGGAGCCAAAGCAACTGTCAACGCAAGCAGTGCGAGAATGAATCGTGGAGTTTTCATGTTTTCACTCCATCCGAGTGAGCATCAATTGTCAATAACCGTTTGCGCCGCAAGAACGCTCTTTATTACTTCGTTGTTCTTCACGCGAGCTTAGTAACAAGGTCTTCGCATTCAAAATAAGGCTCGACATTCGTCGGGACATCATTGAAGAATCGCGTCGCTTCTGGTCTTCTTCGATCCACTCTTACTCTTCACATTAATAAGAACACACTTATGAACACACGCCTCCGCCTGACTATTCTTGTCGCCGTTTTATCGTTCCTCACGCCTGCCACATCCATCTTGCATGCGCAGGTGCGAACGGCGACCGAGGGTATGAATGTGCTCGATGGTCCCCGCAAATGCATAATTCCTAGAGACCGTGCACTGAAACAGACCGATCTGCTGTTGGTGCCGTTGAGCTGCCTTGAGCCAGTAGTCAACGTGAGCGCCACCACCGGTAACCAGGCTGAGAGTTTCATTAACGTTAACCCGACCAACCCAAACAATCTCGTAGCCACTTCGAACACCAACTCTAACAGCATCTTCCGCGCGTACTCGACAGATGCCGGCGCGACCTGGACACGCGGCACGATCGCTACCGGCGTGGCGTGCTGCGACGGACAGGCGGCCTGGGACTCGTTCGGCAACCTGTTCCTCGTGTACATCAACGCCAGCGTTAACCAAATCAACGTGATCTTGAGCACCGACGGCGGCGCTACGTTCAGTGCACCTGTAACGGCGGGCACCGGCAGCGTTGATCAACCATCGATCGCTGTAGGCAACGGCAGCGTGTGGGTCGACTGGAACTCGAGCGGAAGTATGGTCGCGCGTGGCGCGCCAGTGACCGGTCTCGGTGCCTGGGGCCCGTTCAACACGCAACAGACAATCCCGTCAGCGCAGGGCAGCTTCGGTGGTATCGCCGTCGGGCCTGGCCCGAACGGCGGCAAAGTCATCGTGACGTATCAGAGCCCGACTGGTGGAGAGGGTCCGGCGACGATCTACGCCAACGTAGACGCGGACGGTTTGGGAGCGGGCGGTTTCGGCGCGCGCATCACCGTTTCCTCGACTAACGTGGGCGGCTTCGATTTTATCCCGGCGCAAAGCGGACGATCGATCGACGCTGAGGCCGGGCTAGTGTGGGACGCCACCGGTGGTCCGTTCAACAACCGCATCTACCTGGTCTACACGGACGAGATAATCAACGAGAGCAACGACACGGACATTGAGATGCGCACGTCGACTGATGACGGCGCGACATGGACCGCGCCGGTGCGCGTCAACGACGACGCGACCACGAACAGTCAATTCCTGCCCTACGTTGCTCTCGATCCCACAACCGGCACTGTGGCAGTCGGCTTTCATGATTGTCGCAATGACAACGGCGTGCCCGGTCCGGGCGGGACAAACATGATTCCTAACGACGATGCGGAATACTACGGCACGTTCAGCACCGACGGTGGCGCGACTTGGGCGCCGAACAGGCGCTTGAGCGGCGGGTTCTCAAACGCGGCGGACGCGGCCAACGGCATCGACTTTGGTGATTATGTTGGTTTGTCCGCGTTCGGAGGCAAGCTCTACGCGATGTGGGCGGACAACGCGAACTGCGATGGCACGAACCCAAATGGCACGTTGCACCAGTTTGATTTGTATGCGAACCCGCTCGTGCTCACAGGAGGCACTCCGACGCCGACACCAACTGCAAGTCCAACTCCTACCGCAACCGCTACAGCGACGGTAACGACCACACCGACTGCAACGGCTACAGCAACCGCAACCGCGACGGCCACTGTAACTGCAACCGCAACGCCAACTGCAACTGCGACGGCCACACCGACCGCAACTCCAACAGCTACGTCCACGCCAGTTCCTACAGCTACGCCAAGACCCACTCCAACGCCGAGGCCCCATGTCACACCAAGGCCTCGTCCGACCCCTCTGCCTCGTCCGTAACGCGAAACATCACCCTCGAAAAATCTAATCAGGAAAGCAGGAATAAGGTGGAACGCGTTGGCTCAGGTCTGACATCGGCTTCGGGAGAAGACGATCCACCTTGATTTCCTGATTCAAAAAAACCTTCTTTCTGGCCTTCCAGATTTAAAACTTTCCGGGAAGATGGGTTCCTGATTTTCCTGATTCACATTTGTTACGAAAGCAGGAAGGCAGGAAAGGGTGCAACGCGTTGGCTCTCGTCTACTATCGCCTTTCGGAGAAGGCGATCCACCTTGCTTTCCTAATTGAAAATTTTCAGGTCACCAATCGAGAACCGATTCCAACGGCAGCTCTGGATCAAGGTGATTAGAAGCCAGCCAGTCGCGATTGAAGAGCGTTGATTGATATTTGTGACCCGAGTCGCAAAGGATCGTAACGATCGTTCGACCCGGCCCCGATTCTTTAGCGAAGCGTACGGCGCCGGCAACGTTAATGCCGCTTGATAGGCCGAGGAACAAGCCTTCTTCGCGCAGAAGGTGATATACAATCGTTAGGCCAGTCTGATCCGGAATGCGATAGGCGCGATCGACCTTTATACCTTCGATGTTCTTTGTGACACGGCCCTGACCGATTCCTTCCGCGATCGAATCGCCGTCGTTCGTTTCCAGATTGCCGTTCGTAAACCACGACCACATCGCTGCGCCGATACGGATCCGCGCACACAATTTCAATCTTCGGATTTTGTTCCTTCAGATAAGTGCTCACGCCGGCAAGAGTGCCCCCGGTGCCAACAGCTGCAACAAACGCGCTGATCTTGCCTTCGGTTTGTTTCCAGATCTCGGGGCCAGTGCTGCGATAATGCGCGTCGCGATTCGCCGGGTTATCGAACTGATTCGCCCAAAACCAACCGCGCTCCTCCGCAAGACGACGCGCGATGTGATTGTAATTTTCCGGATCCTTGTACGGCTTTTCCGGCACCGCCTTCACCTCTGCGCCGAGTGTTCGGAGTAATTGCATTTTCTCCGGCGACTGATTGTTCGGAATCACAATCACGGTGCGATATCCCCTCGCCCGCCCGATGACCACAAGCCCGATCCCGGTGTTACCAGCAGTTCCCTCAACGATGGTTGCGCCCGGTTTAAGCCGATCCGCTTTCTCCGCGTCAGTGATGATTCCGTACGCGGCGCGATCCTTCACCGAGCCGCCGGGATTCATGAATTCTGCTTTTCCCAGAATTTCGCAGCCCGTCAGTTCAGACAGCCGCCGCAGTCGAATCAACGGCGTGTTACCAACCTGTCCATCGATGCCTAAGTATGTCGCACTCATCGAAGTAACTTAGGCTTCCAGCCTGATACGTCGAGTACGCTTCCAGCCTGCTTCTTTGTGAACAGGCACGATGCCCGTTCGACGATACAGCCTCGCCCCGGCGAGTCCGTCCCGTGACGGACAAGATGCCTGTGTTACGCTCGAGACCGGCCCGAGGTTACTTTTCGTCCCAGGCGAGTCCCTCGGTCATGATCTGCACCTTGCTCCCTCCGTTCTCGGGATGCACAAAAATCACCAGGCCAGCGTCTCCTCGTTTCCGCTTGAGTATTGAAGAGCCCGGCGTAATCAGATCGCTGCCTTGGTTGGTCCAGCCCTGGGCTTTGAGATTCGTGGCTAATTCAGCGCAAAAGCTTTTTACGTTCGTCTTGCTCTTGAAGGAAATCTGCTCAACAAGCGCCTTGTACTCGATGTCGGACGCGTCTTTCGTAAACGCGAGATCCTTGACGTTAAGTTTGTTCTGCGCCGGCTTGGGCGCGGCTTTTTCGCTTAGCTCAGTCGCTGGCTCGGTTGTTACCTGCTTGTCTGTTGTTTCTTGTTCGGACTCTTTCGGAGCCGCGGGCTGAAACTCTTTCGGGATTTCTCCAAGCGGCGCGACAAACTTAACGTTGACCTCCCACGTCTCGCCGAACACGTCGGCCGCGCCATCGGTAGTTAGCTCTCCCTTCACCTGGCCGTCCGCATACTCGAAGTCGTTTGTGTTGATCTTGCCGATCGAGCTAAAGTTTTGGTGCTTAAGCGCAGTGTGCGCAACCTCGCAGCCGAAGATGTCACCGTCTTCATGCAGTGAGACGATCAATGCACTGCCGAACTTGCCGAACCCCGCATTAAAGTCAGGCTTCTTATCTTTAGAGTGATCCTTCTCGGTAAACACGAGCATGATCGACGGCTTATCGCCAAACGGCTCGCGCCAATGTGCCGACACATAAGCCAGCTTCGCGTCCTTGTTATTCCCTTTAAAGATTCCCGTCACCGTCGGCTTTACGTTAGCGGCGGGCCCCGACTTTTTGGCAGGTGGCAACGATTCTCCAGCACGGAGCAGCGGCACATCGAAACGAACGTCCAAGCCCGATGGAAACATTCCCTCGGTTTCATTTGGCTGGCTCGCTTTGCCAATGACCTGGCCATCCTGCAGCTTTATTTCCCCGGTCGCATCACCTCTTCGCCTGCCCAGCGAGGTGTCGCCGACGCCGGCGCTCCAGCCTTTGAATTCCCCTGCCTTCGTGAACTCCAGCTTGACGTAAGGCCGCCTGAAACCAGAGCTCTCCCCCTTGCTTTCCGATTTCCTCGCCTCGTTGAGCTTCTCGCTTGAAATCGTCAGACCGCTCACGACCACTGCAATCCCTTCATCTCCGTCGATCGGGGTTTCATATGCAACGGCGTTTTTCAGGGAATAACTTTTACCTTTAACCATCACTGTCCCCTCGCCGACATTTGCTGGCTTAGTTCCCCCTTGCGCAAAAAGCGTCGCCACGCCGCCGATGACGGCCATCGCTGCCAGTAAAGTTATGAATTTGTTAGTCATCACAGACGCGTCTTCTGCCGGGGGAGTAGAGATTTCAGCACCAAAACAATAACATGCCAAGCGCGAAGTCGCTTGCGATCAACGCAAAAGTAGGAAGTAGGAAGGAAGAGTTAAAGCGAATCGAAACCAGGAAGTCAGGAAGAACTCACAGTCTTGAGATCTGATCATTTTGCTCATCTGTGAAAATCTGTGCAATCTGTGGCAAAAAATGAGTAGAGTCGCGCCGCTGTGAAAATTCCAGTCCGCTGTGTCGCTGTCGTTTCGGTTCTTTTGCCGGTCTGTTGTTTTGCTGAAGGCTTCACCATCGAGCAGGTGCTGAGTGCGCCGTTTCCGTATGGCCTAACGAGCGCGTCGCATGCGCCGCGCGTGGCGTGGGTGTTCGACAACAAAGGCGAGCGCAACATCTGGGTCGCGGACGCGCCGGACTTCGTGCCGCGACAGGTGACGCATTACAAAGGCGATGATGGCCAGGCGATCGCGAGCGTGCGGCTGACGCCGGATGGCAAGACGATCGTTTACGCGCGCGGCAGCGAGACGAACAAAGAAGGCGCCTCTGCAAATCCGACAAGCCAGACAAAAATGCCGAAGCAGCAGGCATGGGCGGTAAACGTGAGCGGTCCGGCAGCTGCCGGACGGTTGCTCGGCGATGTGGGCTGCAACGAGGAAGGTTGCGAAGATCTGCAGGTTTCGCCCGACGGAAAGAATGTCGTCTGGTCTGCGAAGAAACATCTCTGGATCGCGCCGATCGACGGCAAGAAAAAGGCGGAGCAGCTCGACGAGTTAGCAGGCGAAAGCGATACACCGCGCTGGTCGCCAGACGGAAAGCGGATCGCGTTTCGCTCGAACCGCAAGGACCACTCGTTCATCGCCGTGCTCGATCTCGCGACGAAGAAGATCACTTATCTTGCGCCGACGACGAATCGTGATGCGGGACCAGTTTGGTCACCGGACAGCAAACAGGTCGCGTTTATTCGCCAGCCCGGAATCGAATTCAAACGGCCGCTCATTCCTGAGTTTCCGCGGCCATGGGCGCTTTGGATTGCCGACGCGCAGAGCGGCGAAGGCCGCGAGCTGTTTCACAGCGGCAACGCGATGGAGGATTCGCTGCCGCTGTTTGCGTTTGAATCACTGAAATTCACGGATGCCGGCCGCATCATCTTCGCGAGCGAGAAAGACGGACGGAACCACCTCTACTCGATCGCTGCTACCGGTGGAACTCCTGAGCTCCTGACGCCAGGCGATTTTGATGTGGAAGACGTGGCGTTGAGCGCGGACAAGCGCAGCATCCTCTACACGTCGAATCAGAACGACATCGATCGCCGGCACATCTGGCGCGTCAGCGCGACCGGCGGCGAACCAAAGGCCCTAACGAGTGGCGAAACCATCGAATGGAGCCCGGTCGAGACGAGCGATGGAAAGACGGTGTTGTGTCTCGGCTCAACTGCGACTTCGCCCGCCATGCCTTATCGCCTAACGAGCAGCGGCCGCGAGTTACTCGCGAAGAATCTACTTCCGGCTGACTTCCCACAGGCACAATTAGTCACGCCAAAGCAGGTCGTGTTTAAAAGCGAGGACGGCCTGGAAGTTCACGGCCAGCTGTTCACGCCAAAGAACCAGAAGGAACGCGGCCCCGCTCTCATCTTTACCCACGGCGGACCGATCCGGCAGATGCTGCTCGGATTTCATTACATGGAGTATTACCACAACGCCTATGCGATGAATCAATATCTGGCGAGCAAAGGTTACACCGTGCTCTCGGTGAATTACCGGCTCGGCATCATGTACGGGCGCGCCTTTCGCGAGCCGCCAAAATCGGTGTGGCGCGGCGCATCCGAATACCAGGACGTGGTCGCGGGCGCGAAATTTTTGCAAACACTCGACAACGTTGATCCGCAGCGGATCGGTCTCTGGGGCGGATCCTACGGCGGATTTCTGACCGCCATGGGTCTGGCGCGCAACTCCGACATTTTCAAAGCCGGCGTCGATTTCCACGGTGTGCACGACTGGGCGATTTTCCTGCCGATGTGGGCCGATAACGTTGAGGCCGCGCCCGATATCAAAGAAGCGCGCGAGCTCGCCTTCAAATCATCGCCAGTCGCAAGCGTCGCGAACTGGCGCTCCCCCGTGCTGTTCGTTCACGGCGACGACGATCGCAACGTGCCGTTCCAGCAAACCACTGACCTCGTCGAAAAATTGCAGCGCACAGAAAGTGGCGATCGAAGAACTGATCCTACCGGACGAAATCCACGACTTGCTGCGCTGGACGGATTGGGTGCGGTCCTACAAAGCAGCGGCTGATTTTTTTGACAGGAAGCTTGCCGCGACACCGCAACCCTGATCACCGATATGGAGCGCTTCATCGATGTTGCGGTCGAGCAATTCGCTCGTGAGCACACTGAGCCGGAAACAGACTTGTATGTCCGTCTTCGGGAAGAAACCTATCGAGCGATGAAGTGGCCGGAAATGCAGGTCGATGCCATCGAAGGTGGCTTTCTCAAAATGCTGGTCCGGCTGACTGGCGCCCGAACCGTTCTCGAGCTCGGAATGTTCACCGGATACAGCACGCTCATGATGGCCGAAGCCTTGCCAGATGATGGTTACCTGATCACATGCGAAATCGATCCGAAAGCCGAGGCGATCGCGCGACGTTACTTCGCTGAGAGTCCCCACGGACACAAAATTAACATCCGAATGGGACCTGCGTTGGACACAATCAAGACGCTGACCGGCCCGCTGGATCTCGTATTCATCGACGCCGATAAGCCTAACTACTCAAACTATTACGAAGCGTGCCTGCCCTTACTCAAACCGGGCGGCCTGATCGTGGCCGACAATGTTCTGTGGAGCGGCAAAGTGGTAAATCCCAAGGATGCTGATGATCACGCCATCGTCGCCTTTGACCGTCTGGTCCAATCCGACTCTCGCGTTGAGAATGTTTGTTTAACAGTACGCGATGGAATGATGCTCGCTTGGAAACGGAAATGATTCTCGCTGGAAACGTTCAAACGAAGACAGAGCTTTGACTCTGCAACGCAAAAATGCCTACATCAAAAACGTCTAAGACAAGGAACAAACATCGCGGAAGCAGCTTTGACGATTTCCTCAAACAAGAGGGATTACTCGAGAATGTTCAAGCTGCAGCGTTTAAACGAGCTCTCGTGCTAAAGGTGAATGACATGATGAAAGAAAAGCGCATGAACAAGAGCGCAATGGTTGCACGTATGCGAACGTCGCGCGCCGCGGTCCATCGGCTGCTCGACCCCAAGAACACATCGGTGACACTTGCTACACTAAACCGCGCCGCGAGATCGCTCGGGTGTAAGGTAAAAATCGAATTCGTGCCGGCATAGCGGTATCGGATTCGCCCAGAGCGTGAAGAAAGTGGTCGTTCACACAGATGGCGCCTGTCTTGGCAATCCAGGTCCGGGAGGATGGGCTGCTATCCTCGAGCACGGAAGCGCGAAGAAGGAGTTTGCCGGCGGCGAACTGGCCACGACGAACAATCGAATGGAACTGCAAGCTGCGATTGAAGGGTTGTCGCGAATTAGAGAACCCTGTGACGTGGAGCTTTTCACCGACTCGGAGTATCTCCGTGAAGGAATCACCAAATGGATTAGCGCCTGGAAGGCACGCGGATGGAAAAAGAAAGTAAAGAACAAAGATCTCTGGCACGAACTCGATACTGCAGCGGCAAGACATAAAGTTATCTGGCACTGGGTGCGCGGTCATTCTGGCAATCGCGGCAACGAGCGTTGTGATCTTTTGGCGATGCAGGAAGCGGAGCGACTCAAGAAGAGCAGCACGCGCGAACAATTGGCGAATGCTCTCGCCGAATTCGAGAAGGTACGGTCAGCACTAGTAGATCAAGGCGAACTTCTTTAACTGAATCGCGAAAGCGTAACGCAACGGGGACGGTCATTGCGAGACAAGGTCGTAAACCGAAGCGGGGATGATAAGGGACACTACGAAGGCTTACGCGCGGGTGCATCATAAGCGGCTTACGTTCGATACATTCAAGCTTGTAGTATCGCGAACTGGCACTCTCCCGTGCTTCTGATCGATGGCGACGACGATCGCAACGTGCCGTTCCGGCAAACCACCGATCTGGTCGAAAAAGTGCACGCCCAAAAAGTCGAATCCCTCCCGATGTAACGCTTTAACGATTCAGCGGGTCAACGCGCCGCCAGGCTAAATTCATGATCTGCTCCGCTGGAGCGATTGGATCCGCGCCTACCGCGCCACCGCCGAATTCTTCGACCGTAGATTGGCTGCCTCGGACGAAGGGCAATAAGAAAGTTAGATTGTCTTGACTCGCCTTCACGGCCGTCCTTACGGTCGACCAACTGGAGGCACAAGCGGCGCCGGCGCCTGTGCGTTGGGCTCTGCCCGCTTCCACATAAGGAGGCCCAATGCATTTTATCGAACAACTCTTCGGTTCGGCACCTGACGGCGGGAACGGCGCTTTCGAGTCCTTCCTACTGATCTTTCCATTTTTGATCGCGCTTTGGAAAACGAAGCGTAAGCCTGTTTTCGATTGGTTAGGCTAAACTTGAATTGCCGCGGCGGCCAAGCCTGTAAACACAGAGCCGAAAAACCGACGTGACCACAATGAAACTCCACGCGCAATTCATCCCGGCACTCCGCGACCTGGCGTTGCCTTCCCCGAAACAGACTAAGTTGATCGAGCGGGAAGTGGTGGAGAAAACGTTCGTTTTCGATCGCACGATAAGTCCTAAGTGGTGGAGAAGGCTCTTATGAGCGGCATCTCTCAAGGGTGGCAGGCGATCCCAAAGGCAATACGCGACTTGCTTGCCAGCCTGAAGGTTCTGGTGCCGGCACTGAAAAGCTTCTGTCGCGCGATAGCCAATACCTGCCACAATTGCGGCAAGGGTCGCGACCGCGGCGGCGCTTGCATCACCGTTTCCCCAGTCGTCCTCAAGCGGGCCGACCCACTCATCTACTCGCAGTACTACCTCATGAAGATGGGTCTGGCCGTCACTTGGGACAACCCGGACATCGAGATTTTCCGCGGGGGCGTACCGGTGGCGCCATTTGCACTCCTGCCCGCGACTGACTATGACGTCCGCATAAGAGTCTGGAATGGCTCCTACGACGCTCCTGCGCTGAATCTGCCTGTGGCGCTCTCCTATCTGAGCTTCGGCATTGGCGTCTCCAGCACTGCGATCGCAACTGGCAAAGCCGATCTCGACGTTAAAGGAGGACCTCTCGAACCTGCCTTCACCTCTATCCCTTGGAAAACGCCGCCGCTTCCCGGGCATTATTGTTTGCAGGCATTGCTCATCTGGCCTGACGATGCCAATCCCGACAATAACCTTGGGCAGAAGAACGTGCAGGTTGGGACAGCCCATTCCCCTGCGGTGTTCGACATTCAGGTGCATAACGACGCTGCCATCGCGCGAGCCTTCACCTTTGAAGTGGACCAATATGTTATTCCGCCCGTGGCTCCGTGTAGTGAACAGGCTAGCCCGCCGGGCCGCATTGCAGTAACACCTACTGCAGGTCGGCTGGCGGAAAGCAAAGCGCGGTGGAAGACGGTGCTCGCCGCACAGGGTTACGGGCGTTTCCCGCTCGGCCCAGATTGGACAGTAACATTCTCTCCGGCGCGACCAGTCTTGGATGCCTTTCAACAGATCACAGTGCAGATTACCGTGCAGCCACCGGCGGACTTCCTCGGCCAGCAAACAGTTAACGTGCATGGCTTCGCCCAGGCGGAGAATCGCGGTCGCGCCCTGGCTGGCGGTGTCACGTTGTTAGTCGAGAAGAGCTAGACCGCTTATGGCCAGGCAATACACGAAGTGCTATCACCACACGCCGCCCGACAAGCCGTTCTCGAGGGCGGATCTGCTGGCTTTCGTCGCCGGGAATGCCTGGCCCGGCGCCACCGTCGCTATCCTTGCATTCCTTGGCGGCGCGCCCGCCATCTCCATCATCGCCATCTTCATTCAATCCGCAGTCACTGTCACTGCAGTAGCGAACGCGTGGCTCTATCACCGGCTCGTTTGTATGCCAAGCGATGCGCTCCCTTGCGCGATCGGAACCGTGATCGCCAATCCCACCGTGGGCGATCTTGGCGAGTTCGATAACGATCAATACTTCTCCATCCGCCTTATGCCACATCCGCCTCTCGCGGAGAGCGCCTCAGATCAGGATAAACGGGACTTCACCGACTCGGTAACTACAGACGGTTTTCAAGGTCAGGAACTTCTTGGACCCGTAGCCTGGGACCTTCCCTACGCCGATCCCGTGGCCAGCGAAGAGCGGTATTATCTACACTGCGAAGCCGAGGGAAACTTCTGGCAGGCGATGAAAGATTATGCCGTCGTGGCAGGGCTCGCGGTTGCCGGCGGAGCCGCGGCCGGAGGCGCCGCAGGGGCGGCAGCTGGGTGCGCGATCGGCGGTTTTTTCGGACCCATTGGTTGTGCCATTGGAGCCATTGTCGGCGGACTTCTCGGCGCGGCCGGGGGCGGCGCGGCCGCTGGTTATCTCGTAGCTACCATTGCCTTCAATTCCGATCCCGGAAATGTCGATGACGCGAATGTCGGCGACAGGAGCTTGGGCCCGATCAAAGAAGGAGACCGCGTGTTAGTGCATGGCCATCACGTCTACGATGGATTTCATGAGGGCTGGCATGAACTGCATCCGCTCCTCGCGGTCATGAAAATTCCAGACTATCTCGAACAAAATCCCGCAGTCACCCAATACGACTCCTCACTCACGCCCGCCGATATCCTGAAAGGTCTGTCGTCCCCCGCGTTTTTTGCCAGTGCCAAGGCTCTGCGACAGAGATGGTGCGAACGTTTCCAACTGCCACAAGACCCCGGTGTTCACATCTTGCAGCAACAGCCGCAAAATCGGTGGACCGTACACCCGGCGGTCGACGGCTGCCAGCCTGACGATCCCGCTCCGCCGCCGCTTCATTGACAGCAGCCGGTCTTTCAGGCGCGAGATGCTGTCGCGATCACCATGTTGGCTTCAACTAAGCATGCTTCGCAACGAGGCCGTTGGCTGCAGGCGACTCGTTAGGCCTTTTTTTGCGTCTGACGCTTCTTTAAGTCGGCGAGGAAATCCAATAGCTGATCAGATAGCTCCCGTCGGCTGATGTACGTGTCCTGTGCGACGTGCCATGCGAGTCCAAAATCGCGACTAATGATCGGGTACGCCATGGCATTGTCTATCGGAAATCGGCGCGCTGTCTCCGTTTTTGCGAGTGGAATTCGCAGCCGTTCCATCCTGCGCTTCAGCGTGGTAACACGGTTACCGGACTCATCCGGCAGAGTTGTCGCACCTGTGCGCCACCGCTGGTCTAGCGTGCGGACAAGCTCATACGCCGCAAGCATCCAGAAATAGGACAATGTCAATCGGTCGGCGAGACGAGTACTCTCGTGCGACGACGATGATTGCTCCTGATTGAGAGCGCTGAAACGGGCGTCTTCCTCGATGAGACGGCAATCGAAACGACCGAGTCCCTGAACGAGAGCGGTCATGGACGGTTCGATCGCACCCGCTGCGGAGGATGCGTCAACCCAGCGTTGAAAGCGATCATCGGGCATCATGCAATAAGACCTGACTAGACCAATCCCATTCCGGCTGCGTAAGCCGTCTCCACGTGATCAAAATTACCATCTTTGCTTCGGCTTTCCACCCGCACGCGGGCGTATGAAATCTTTTCAAACTGCCGCCACAACTCGTCCGCGCCCGACATCAAAGAGCGCGCGATCTCGCGTTCAAATCATCGCCAGCCACGTTAACTCACGCTCCACTCGCGGCCAGCGCAGCATCGACATCTGGGAAAATCCGAAATGTTCGGTCAAGCCGCGAAATTTCGAAAATCGAGCGCAAGGTTTCCTGCAGACCGCTCAAGAAAAACTTGCCGCCATACGCTTCAACCTCTTGCATGGCTAGAATAAGCGCCGCCACCCCTGAGCTATCGATATAAGTCGCGCGGGAAAGATCTATCACTATCCGTTCCGGTTTTTTCTTGATCATTGCGTTAAGTGACTCTGTGACGGCAGGTGAAACGTGCAGATCGATATCGCCTTGAAGCGGCAGGACATTCGGGCGGTTTTGATGCAGCACCGGAGTGGCTGGCGAAGCGTTGTCTCTCATACAATTCCTTCATCGTGACTGCATTACTGTCTGGGCGTATCAGTGCGATAAAATCCTAGGTGATGCTTCTCTTCCGCCCTTGGACGTTGGGCTGCCTGCTCGCGAATGGAGCGACTGGGATGAGCGACATAGAAGGTAAAGTTGCGAGGGAAGCAATGAGCGAGTGTGGGCAACGAGCGAGTTTCAATCCTTTCGGAGTTGAGCGCGTAAAGCGCCGTGGGCGCCATGCGCCTTTACGGCGTTGCCGGTTTTAGGATGCTTTCACCTCGCGCTCAGGCATCGCGCTAGAATTGCAAGCGTTCTCCGTGCTGCCGTTCCAGCGCGAATCCTTTCGGAGTTGAGCGCGTAAAGCGCCGTGGGCGCCATGCGCCTTTACGGCGTTGCCGGTTTTGGAATGCTTTCAACCTGCGCTCAGACATTCGCGCTAGAATTGCAAGCGTTCTCCGTGCTGCCCGGACCGGCGCGTGCCGCGTTGCGCGAACAGCACGCGGATTTATTTCACCCGGATTTCTGGCGCAGCGTGCAACGGAAGCTTCGAGACGGCGAGACTCCGGAAGTATTTCCATATCGGCCGGAGCGACCGTTAGTCACCGCGAATTGAAGGTTAGTTGGTTGATGCCTTTTCCGCCGATATACTGTCGAGCGCCTTGGCGAGCTCGAACCAACTCTCAACTCGTCCGCGCCCGACATGCCGGCAAATTCCAAAAAGTTCTAATTTGCTGTATCTTTCGCTCCTCCCATGAACTCCAACTCGGTTCGAAAACAGATACTCGCTTTAAAACGCCTGATCATCGCCGGCGTAACCTTTGATAACGTTCGATTACTTTGTGAGCACATTCGGGGGCTAGGTTCCAATACGTTTACGCCGCTACACGTACCACTTTTCGCAGGTGTAAGCGTTACCTATATGAAACCGTTCATGCGAAGTGATGGGCTAGGAGAACTTCCCTCACAGTTCAGTCAATTCCCCGGCGCTCCCGGACATCAGAAGACCCATCTCGACCTAAAAAATTGTCGCGATTGGTATTACGCGCATCGTGACATGATTAAAGCACCAACTCTTCTTGCCGATCCAGATAGGCGAAGTGGATTCGAAGATGTGATTGTACACTTCGAAGAATCTGGCATTTCATTTTCGGTTAACGAGCAAAGTTGGTCTCTTAGTAGCGTGATGCGCGTCTGCAATTTGTGCTACTACCAGAAGTCACGCATCGATAAAGAAGCTTTGGCGCTGGTGGACGTTCTCCGAAAAGGCAGAGAGTTTCCATTCGGCGATTATGTAATTGGTCGCGACTTTCCCTGAGCCTCTGCAGCTTGGTGCAAGCCGACGAAATTTGAGAGCGCGCGCCGCTTCTATTTGAGCCTTGTTTTCTATCATGTTCACCGCTAAAAGCTTCTGCTTGACTCAAGGTTTTTCCACATACGCGTTAAATCACCTCGCGATCGGTGCGAATTCTTTTTAGGAAACTGATGAAGAACCAAAAGCTTATTCGACCAGGCGCAAAGAAGGCGATCAACCTGCGACGGCGCAAATCGACCAAGAAGGCCATCGATCGTGAGCCGCCCAAATCCCCGATCAAATTCATCGGCGCAACGGAGCAGTTCTTTTCAGACATCGACGTCTTGAGCGAAGCATTTCGAACAGTGATGCCTGTGCTCGAGGAGAAGGACAAACAACAACAAAAGATTCTTGAAACAGCAATTGCCAAACTGACCCGAGCCACCGAAGCACTAGCGAAAGGTAGGGTGCAAGGACGTGTCGATACGCAAGCCCTTGAGACGATGGGCGCCTCGGTTCTTCAGGTGGCTAGCGGTGCAAGGAAATTACATCGAGCTAGCAGCCTTTATCGCCGGCACGCCCTCGTGCTCTTGGTTGCTCTCCTTGACGATTTCACGGGCGCGATCTTGGGAATCACCTTTAACTCGAAGCGAGAGCTTTTACATGGCTCAGATAAGACGGTACCTGTTGAAGAGGCACTCGCAGCAACCTCCTTGGATGACCTAGTAGCAAAAATTGTTGCGACTGAAACGGACAAGATCTTGCGCATGTCGTATGCGAGCCAAATTGAGTACCTCGACAGGAAATTCAAACTCGGGCTTCGTGAATCCTTTGCTGGGTACGCTGATTTTATTGAGGTCGTGGAACGTAGGCATCTGTTCGTCCACACCGGCGGTCGAGTGAGCGGCCAGTATCTGGAGGCTTGCTATTGTGCCGGCAAGGCTTTGAAGGTTGACCGGGAATCGGTTCTTGGCGCAAACAATGCCTACCTGACAGCCGCTGAGGAACTGATCTTCGAGTATGCGCTTCGCCTTAGCCAAGCATTGTTCCGAAGACTTTTTCCACAGGATCTGGAGTATGCCGATAAGGCCATTATTGATTATGGAGTCCATCTTCTGGTAGAGCAACGTTGGGAGCGCGCGCGAAAGGTGTTCTCATTTGCACACAACATTCCAGAGAAACTTGTCGCCAATGACGCCCTTCGACGAATATTTCTCGTAAATCTCGCGATCGCGCTGCAGGGACTAGGACGCGAGGAGGAGGCTTTACAGTTGCTGGGCTCGATTGACTGGTCCTCGGCGCACCCACGGTTTTCGATAGTGGTCGCTGTTCTTAGGGGCAAGTACACTGAAGCCGCCGGCCTTATGAGACGCAATCGTGACGCGATGAGCGAATCCGATTATCGCGAGTGGCCGGTTTTTCGCCAGTTTCGGACTTCCGAAGAGTTCCAAAAAACGTTCAATGAAGTCTTCGGGAAGCAATTCATTCCAGAGGTTCCAACGCAAACGCAGATCACAGGATCGCAGCTAACATGGGTATCGCGCACTGCTTTGGTGGATCCAGAGACAAACATGTCTGCTAGTGCCCATGGACAAGCGAATTAGGCTCTCCAACTCGCGATCTATTTCCCCTTGCGTAGCGTAAAACCCGCGCCTAACAATTTCCGTCAAAAATCAAATATCATATAAATGTTGGACTAAGGGAAACGCCCGCGACTTCATAGACCTAACGAGAAAAGAATGAGGGTCAAAGCTTACTATCGACAGTCCGAAATGTTTTTCTCGAGACCGATCGTTCGTGCCGTCGCATTGCGAGGTTAAGGGATTTGCGGCTGACACAGTCGCCGCTACAACGCCGATTCGTGTGCATTCGTGGTCAGAGGACGATGATACGGACCAGTGATGACTGATGAGTTTGATCTTGAACCGAATCTCAATGGTGAACTTATCGAGCTTCCATAAAAGACTGGCACAAACATCCGCCAGCGACACATTCCGTTTCTACAGAACCCAGGAGGACAAGCCCAGATGAAAACACTTCCACAATATTTTTTCGTAATAGCGATCAGCGTCATTGTCACTGCTTCGCAACTTCGAGCGGCCGAATGTGAAGCGTTGCGGTCTGCTTTCGAAAAATGGGTGGCGGCCTACTCAAATCGTGACCTTGACGGAACGATGTCGATTTTCGCTGATGACGTAAACTTTAGCTTTCAAGGCGCTCCAGACGCGAAGAAAGTGGATCTTGAAAAAAGTTATCGCGACGAGTTCGCGCACCCGGAGCAATCGCGGAGATGGATCCCAAAATTCGAAGAGTTCCAATGTTCCGGAAAGCTTAGTTTCGTACGTTCCACATGGCGGCTCGAGGTCACGAGCGCTGATGGCAAGATAGAAATCAAAGCCGAGAACCGCAGCGTGGATATTTTGCGGCTATCGGAGGACGGATCCTGGAAAATATTTCGATCACTCAATTATCCCGTTGTCGCGCCCAAAAAATGACAGCGCAGAATGTCATTTGATCTTCAACCAGACATGAAAGGCGAACTGCTGACCGTTTCACAACTTTCAAAATCTTTCGCCGCCAGCCGGGCGCTTTTTGACGACGTGTCGCTCCAGGTCTCCGCTAAAGGCAACCGGATTATACAGATTTTATCTGCAATTAATTACAGATTTTTGGGGCCGGATACTCGTTACGCCTTTTATATCTCAACTTTGATCGAACATTCTAACTTATGAAAATCCTTCATACTGTATTCGCGCTCGCGATGTTTTCCGCGGTTTCACCGGCACAGGAGGGCAAGCGGGAGCAGCAAAGGTCTTATTCACCAGACAAGAAATGGGAATTCAGTTCCGATACAATTGTGAGGGCCGGCGCCACTGAGCCGGCTCTCCAGCTTTCCGACAAATGCGGCGGGGCTAATGGTGAATGTGAGCCACCGCTTTGGTCGCCGGACTCGAAACGCTTCGCCTTGAATGCCCCCGATCAAGGTCGTTATCAACCAACCTCGTTCTACCAACTCAATGGCGACGAATGGAAAGAACTACCGCCGCCGCCCGACGCGATTAGCGACGTATTGGACAAGGTGATCTTCGCACGAATGAAGAAAATGGGCCTGCTGCCCAAGAAAACTCCGATACGGCTCATTTCTAACCCGATAAGGACGATTCACTGGACAGATCCTGATACGGCCCTGGTCTACGCATCAGATGTCGAAGCTGTTAAGGATGATCCGGACCGGGGGTTTTTCGAAGCTTCTTTTCTGTTTACTCTAAAATTCGACCAAAGTGGGCAATGCAAGATCGTCAAAAGTCAGCGGCTGTCCGATAAAGAAAGGGAGAAATACCAGAAAAAGTCTGAGCCCTAGACGTAACGATAACTCGCATTTGTCGCGCCTTTCCCGCGCCTGGCCTAACTAAGCGATGGAGCGAACGGCGGACCGCTGCGCGCTCCACTTTGAGATAACTTCGGTTTCCACGAATAGACACAAATTTTGGGCAACGGGAATTGCAACCACGGATTGAAACTCGCTCGTTTCCTAACTCCCTCGCCGCTTAACCTCGCGACTTTGCCTTCTATGTCGCTGATCCCTTCAGCTCCATTGCACGGATAGCACCGATAAGAAGTGGTTCTTAAGATCGGCAATCGTGCGGAACAAACGCACCAGAAAAAAGCCGCTTGCACCCGGCGTGCGCCGAGTGCGAGACGGCTTCTGGCTTGTCACTTCTGACTTCTGACGTCTGACTTCTGACCTCCGACTCCGCACGGGTCGCCGTTCCCAGTTGAGCCACCACCGCCGGTGAATTGTCTGATAAAATCCTCCATCGGCTTCGAGTTGCCGGTGCTTTCCTGGAGGTTGATCCCGGCTTTCTCGCTCAGGATCAGATTGAGCAGCGTTTCGAGAACACTTCCCCCACCCTGGCCTTCGCCCGTTGTGCCTCCGGCATTGCTTATGAACAGCCTGCTCGGTACCAGCGGCTGGACGCTCCTGGAGAATTGATCCGCGAAAACATTCAACGCATAGAGACGCGGATCACGAAAAGCGCTCACCTTCTGCAATGTGACCGCCGCCTCGGCCAAACCAACCTGCGCGATCCTTGAAGATTCGCCTTTACCAATCAGTTCCTTGGCTCGCGCTTCACCTTCGGCGAGCGTCACCTGTTTTTTCGCCAACTGTTCGGCTTCGGCGAATTGAGCTTGGCCACGGTTCTTCGCGATCTCGACGGCGATCGCGCTCTGAGTCAGCTCAGTCTGACGTTCGGCTTTCGCCTTCGCCTGGTTCAAGGCGACCTGTTGTTGCGCAGCTTCCTCTTGTTTTGCATAGGTGGCGCGCTGTTCGTCCGCTAACCGCCGCATCCGCAGCTGGTCGAACAACGTTTCGATCGGATCGGCTTTTCCGGCGGCGATCTCTCGCGATTCCGGCCGGCCAAACAAGACCGCGACCACGTTGATGTCGTAGCGCTTGAAGCGTTCGCCCAGTTCTTCCGTCGCGCGTTTCTGGATTTCTTCACGCTTGGTCAGTAAATCCAGCATGTGCGATGTCTGCGCGACGTCACGGAAATAGGCCGTCAGAATGGGATCGAGCGTCTGTGTAATTAACCTCTTCACGTCGCCGAACCGCTGCACTACCGACGGCGCCTTCTGGTAGTCGATATGTAAGACTAACGACAGCGGCAGACGTGGTTCATAGCCGTCGGCCGTGATCAGATCTATACTCGTTAGGTCTTCGTCGTAATGGTGCGCTTCAGTTTGTCCGCTGATCCAGCGCAACACGAAGTTGATCGTCGGGACGAGCTCAACTTTCACCGCGTACGGGTTCAGTGCGTATTTGCCGGGCGCGAGCGCCGAGCGCCAGACACCGCGATGACCGGCTTCAACCTGTTCGCCGTAACGAAACGTTTCGCCAGTAGTGTCATCTCCCGCTGCGCCATGATACGAGACTACCACACCCACATAGCCAATCGGAATCAGGGTCTTGGACTTGATCTCTACTGTGCCGAACCAACGGTTGATGAAGAACGTGCCGTCAGTCAGTACTTGTAATTGTTTGCCACGTTTTCCTCCGAGTTGAAGGAAGGCTTCCGGATCCTGGAAATAATTGTGATCCTTTCCATCGATCGCCTTCGCTTCGGGAGCAATGATTTCGCCCGAGCCAATGGTTGGCCCGTCCTGAATACTAACCACGCCGATAGTGTCGACGTTCGGATTGAAGTCGGGCGAGGCTGCGGCTAACGACGGCGCCGAGCCTGCTTCGCTTGCGCTAGTTTCAGTAACGCCAGCGCGAAAATGGCTCTGACCGCCAGCGCCTGTTCCGATAACTACCGGATCAAAGGCGCGCATGGAAGCGAGTTGCGCCTTCCACGATTCGTAACGATCGGCTGACTCGCGCACCGGTCCGGAGAACACACGTTCTTCCGTGATGACGACGAACAACGCCAGGTTAACGGCATAAACGCCTTCGCGTAAAATCCCGCGCTGTCGACCGCGTTGACCGTGCGCTTCGAGGAAGCGCATCGCGTCCTGGAAATGATTGGAATCCACCGTTCGGCCGAGTGTTTGAATCGGTTCCAGCGGAACACCGTCACGCGCGTAGACGTATGCCATTTTTCCTTCGGCTACCACGACGAGCGGTTCCTTATGAATGCGGTATTGCCACGGATATAATCCGAAGTGAATACCGCCACGTAAGAAGCGGGCCTGATAACCGGCCTCGTTATTACGGGCAATGATCTGGCCTTCGCGCAGCGAACCTTTGCTGCTCCAGATTTTTTCGATGATGCCAACCTGGGTGTGCGGAATATAAACAATTCCGAGCAACCGCGGCAGGCAGACTAACAACACCACTAAAGCAGCACCATGCAGCCACGGATTGTGAAGTGCAGCTGGAAGTGCGAAACCAAGAGCGATGAAGTTCATGTTTTTTTCTCCTTTTTTATTTTCACTCAGTTAGACAATTCCCAGCCGCGCCGGCGCAGTCGCGTTCAATCAATTTTGTTCAATATTTTCTAAGAATTGGCACGGCGGTTGATTCCATCGGCAGCGCCAAAACGACGCTGTCGGCGGCGAGTGTGCCTAACGAGCAGAAGGACTCGCTTTACGGAGACACTCGCTGCACCTTGAAATTCAGATGAAGGCCGGAAGCATGAACGAGAACTGGGCCCGAATTGTGGATTGAGGATAGAAACGGCGTCAGAGATCGAATTTGAAGACTTCAGCGGCAGCGTTGCGACAAACGCATTCGGGGACGATGGAAGATCGACCTATGTCACTAGCCTCAGAACTCGGATTGATTTATCTCGTTTCAGAGATCCTCCTCAATTTAACGCGGCGGTCACGCAGCAAAACGGGCACGAAGCAAGATCGCAGTACGCTGGGAATACTCTGGCTGGTGATTGCGGTCAGCGTCATGGCGGGCGTTTTCGTCGCGCTAAATTTCCGGGCTGCCGCGCTGCCGCATGGACGGATGTTTGCCACCGCGGGCTTGGTGCTGTTTGTCGCGGGATTAATCCTGCGCTGGTGGGCCATCATCACCCTCGGCCGTTTTTTCACTGTCGATGTAACAATTGAAAAAGACCATGAGCTGGTCGAGAGAGGTCCGTTCCGTGTCGTGCGTCATCCTTCCTACACTGGCGTGTTACTGGCGTTCGTGGGTCTCGGCCTGTCTCTGGGCAACTGGGCTGCCTTGCTTGTTATTCTCATGCCGATCGGCGTGGCTTTCATTCACCGGATGAATGTGGAGGAGGATGCCCTTTCGCGCGCGCTAGGCCCGCGTTACACAGAATACGTGAAACGCACCAAGCGGCTTATGCCCTTCGTTTACTGAGATCGCCCGAAACCTTTATGGGAAGGCTAACCACGGATTGCACGGATGGTCCGGATTTTGGACGAGAACGCTTACGCATCTGTGAAATCTGTGTAACCCGTGGTTAAAACTGCTCCATGAAGACGGTAACGCCGCGGTCAACGATCGCGGATACAGGTTTCCTCTCTCTACATTAAGATCCTCTACGGCACGGCTGCCAATGTTATGAAACCGGCAGCGCAACAAGTGCGGAGCCGTAGAGGAAACCAATGTAGCTGTTCGCTGCGCTCAAGGCGGCTGAGACAGACCGCCCCTACCCGGCGCAATCGCCTACGGCTCGGCCAGCGAAGCTGACGGCTGATTAGATAACACGCGGGAAATGAATGTGCAGCTTGAGGCAAACGTAGAGAACCAGGATCGCGCCGAGTGTGGAAAAAATGAGGCCGGCGGGATGAAATCGTCCGGTCGGCGGCGAAAACAAGTGAGTAACGGCTCCGCCGATGATCGATCCGATGATGCCGAGCACGATGGTCCAGAAAATCGTCATGTGCACATGCATCACCGATTTCGCAACAACTCCGGCAATCAAGCCAACAATAATGTACCAGATTAAGTGAATCATAATTTTTCCTCCGTCGTTTGCCTACAGAGAGGTGGCTGAACATGGCCAAGGCTTTCGCAATTGACCAGACTTTTTTCGAAAAGGAACAGGATTAGCTGATCTGGGTTGATCCACCTTCGGTCCGTTTGCATTGGTCGATTGTCATTGCATCGATTGACGGCGAAGCGCGTGTAACCACGAGCCCCGCGTCCGCGGAGCAAATCTCCGGAAATTCTGATGGTTCACGAAGAAACGCTGCCCACGACACACGAAACACACCAATGAAGTAGAATCTGCATCGTAAAGCTTTTCGTAGGTTTTTGTGTGTTTAGTGGGCAAACCCCTTATTACCGAACATGCGTGTGTCGCGGAAAATCGCCGCCCCAATGCGCGAACGCAGGCTGAGTTTTTCAGCTTGCTCTCACCGGGACGCATCGCTAAAAACATTGCCAGGAAATAATTGGGAAAGGCTGTTTGCGCATGAGTACAAAAGACCTAAACGCCAATGAGGTTCGATCTCTTTGGCGCCGACTCAAAAAGAATCTTAAAGAGGCCATAATTCGTGACCTGCAACCTGTAAAAGACGTCAAAGGTGGCGGTGGTGTTAAGGGCGAATCGAAACCAACCACACGCGGTACCGACGCCAGGCGTGGCCAGTAGAAGCTTGTCGCTTCTAACGTCTGACTTTTGACCTCCGACTGCGCACGGCTCGCCGTTCCCAACTGAGCCGCTAGATTTGGCGATGCGGTTGGCATAGGGTCGATTCTCTTTCTGCTCGGTCTAGTTGCCATGAAAGAACAAAAGGATTTCGGTCTGCTGATTTTGCGCGGAACAGGACTTCTGCTCGCGGGAACTTTCGGCATCCAAAAGATCGGCTGGTATTGGTCGGCTGTTCACGCCGGGAAATCTTTATCCTCTGCCGGATTAACGCCGTTGATCGCCAGGATGGGTTTCCCAATCCCATTCGCGCTGGCTTTGTGGATCACGTTCAACGAATCAATTGGCGCGTTCCTTATTGGATGCGGTTTTCTGACACGACTACTGGCTGCAAGCGCCGCGCTCGGAATGGCGGGGGCACTCTATACCAGCGTTCGACTTGGCGAAGATTGGCTCAGAGCAGCGCTCTACTTGATCGTCTTCACGACCTTAGTCTTAACCGGTCCGGCAAATTTTCTGTGGATCGTCTTCTCCAGCGGAAGAAATCCCCAGGGGTCAAAAACTGATTAGCGCAACACGAGTTGCGTTGGCGATTGAACGAGGAACACCGCGCGCTTTCCGCAATGCTGACCGTTTCACAACTTTCGAAATCTTTCGCGGGCCGGGCGTTCTTTCGGCGACGTGTCGCTCCATGTTAATCGCAGCGAATCGGATTAGATTTCACTCCTGATCCATTGACCATTCGAACCTCTGTGTTTACATTTCTGCCATATGGGTCAGACAATTACTTTTCGTCCGACAAAAAAGCTAGCGAGTTGGATCGAACAAACCGCGGCGCGGATCGGCGTGTCGCAGGGGCAATTGATTCGCGAACAACTGGAGCGTGCTCGCACGGCGGATCGTTCTTCAAAAAAATTCATGCGCATCGCGGGCATCATTCGTGGCGGACCACGCGACCTGTCCACTAAGAAGGGTTTTACAAGATAGTGCTAAGCATCGCCGACACCGGGTTTCTTGTGGCTTTCGCCGCCAGCCGCGACATGCACCACGATTGGGCGGTCGGAGTGGCCAATGAGTTAAACGAACCAGCGCTCGCCTGCGAAGCCGTCCTAGCGGAAACAGCTTTCAAATTGAGGAGCGTCGAGGTCGTCCTCGAAATGATTGCCAGCGAGTTGGTAAAGGTCTCTTTTAATCTGAATGATCATCTGCCACAGTTGACGGCCTTGGCCAAGCGCTATGCGGATCGGCAACCAGACCTGGCCGATCTTTGTCTCATCCGGATGAGCGAGCTTTATCCGCACCACCGCGTGATCACAGCCGATAAGGATTTTCGCGTCTACCGCCGAAACAAACGCGACGTGATTCCGCTGATCTGCCCGCCGTGAATCCGAACTCGCCACGGGACGAGCTCGCGTCATTGCCTTCCCCGCGAAATTACCGGCCCGAGTTCGAAGTGGACCGGCATTGTGTAGAAGTTGAGATGTTGAGGGCGAGGAGTTGCGCCGGGCATCGAACAAGGGAACACTGCGCGCTTTCCGAAAAATGCTGACCGTTTCACAACTTTCAAAATCTTTTGCCGGCCGCGCGCTCTTTGACGACGTGTCGCTCCAGGTCAATCGGGGCGATCGGATCGGATTGGTTGGCCCCAATGGGGCCGGCAAATCAACGTTGTTTGCGCTTCTGCTCGGTGATGTCTCACCCGATAAGGGGACGATTGCGACCGAGAAGAACGCAACCATCGGATTTCTTCCGCAGGAAACCGCCGCTGCCGGAGACGAAACGGTGCTCGAACTTGCTCTCGCCGTTTCGCCCGAGCTTGTGGACGCGCAGAAAGTGATCAAGAAGCACGAAGCCGGGCACGAGCATGAGGCTGATGACGCAGCGTATCACAAGGCGCTCCATGTTTTCGATGAGCACGGCGGGTGGGAGCTTGAACCAAAGGCAAAACGGGTCCTTGCGGGACTCGCTTTTCGCGAAACTGATTTCGATCGCCCGGCGCGCGCTTTAAGTGGCGGCTGGATCATGCGCGCTCATCTAGCGCGCTTGCTCGTGATGCAACCCGATCTCCTTCTGCTCGACGAACCAACGAATCATCTTGATCTCGAATCGCTGCAATGGTTCCAGGAATATTTGCGAAGTTATCCGGGCGCGATTGTCATGATCTCGCACGATCGCGAATTTTTGAATCAGCTAGTCGGCAGCATTTTCGAGATCGCGCACTCGAAACTCGTGCGTTATCGGGGCAACTGGGACAGTTATGTTGAGCAGAAAGCTGCGCGCGAAGAACAACAGCTCGCCGCTTACAAGAATCAGCAGAAAGAAATCGCGTCGCTGCAATTGTTTGCCGATCGATTTCGCGCCAAGGCAAGCAAAGCATCCCAAGCACAGAGCAAGCTGAAACAGATTGATCGCATGACGAAAATCGCGGCGCCGGTCGCGCGCGGAAAGACGATCAAGTTCCATTTCCCGCAACCGGTGCGCAGCGGCCTGCGCGTGATTACTCTGAAGGATGTCGATCACGCCTACGGCGATCTCGTTGTTTATCGCGGAATGCAATTTCATGCCGAACGCGGTCAACGCACTGTGCTTGTCGGCCCGAACGGCGCAGGGAAATCGACTCTTCTCAAGCTACTCGCCGGGGTGTTGCCCGTGCAACACGGCGTGCGGGAACTCGGACATAATGTGCGCACAGGTTATTTCTCGCAGAACCGAATCGACGTGCTCAATGCTAGCGATACTGTTCTCGACAGCGCACGCGACATGCCCAATCCCGTGTCCGAACAAACCGCGCGCACTGTGCTCGGTTCTTTTTTGTTTCGTGGTGACGATGTCTTCAAGACCGTCTCAGTTTTGAGCGGTGGCGAAAAGTCGCGACTAGCTCTCGTTAGGCTGTTACTTGACCCACCGAACCTTCTGCTCATGGACGAGCCGACGACACATCTCGATGTCGGTTCGATCGATGCTCTCATCGGCGCGCTCAAGCAATATCACGGGACGCTCATTTTTATTAGTCACGACGTTCATTTTATCCGCGCCATTGCTACCAGCGTTCTGCACGTAACCGCTGGTTCGACGGGTGCCGGAGGACGGCTGACATTTTATCCCGGCGATTACGAATACTATCTGGACAAATCAAAAGCCACGTCGGCGCAGACCGCCCTGACGGCAGGCTCACCTTCAAATAACGGAAAGCCGATAGCCAATCGAAGAGAGGGCGGACTGCGCGAACAGAAGGCGCAGAAGCGTTTGGAAGCGGAATCGCGTAATGCGATTGCCAAAGCGCGTCGCGAAAGAGAAAAGCGCGTGCACGAACTGGAGACCAAAATCGCGGCATTGGAAGGACAACAGAAAGAACTAACCGCGGCGCTGGAAGATCCGGCGACTTACCAACCGGGCGGCAGCGCCATTGCGATCAATCGCGATCTGTCCGCTGTGTCCCATGATCTTGCCCGCCTGACAGCGGAATGGGAAAGCGTCACGGCCGCAGTGAGCACTTCCTAAGGACGGGAGAAAGCTGTGGCGAACTTGTTCGCGGCATAGTCAACAATGACGGACAGGGAAAACACGCCGCGCAGCGGCGCGGATACAGGTTTCTGAGTTCCTGCCTTTCTGCTTCATTCGCCTTGGGAAGTTCGTCGCGGCGGGGACACCGCAACCAGCACGCGGATGCATGGCTACCCAAATTCGGTGTTCATTCGTGTCAATTTGTGCTTAGACTGCGCTAAACAAATTTTATGGAGATCACTGGTGGATGCCTTTGCGGTGGCACACGATACGTGTTGAAGAGCCGGCCAATTGGGTTAGTCGATTGTCATTGCATTGATTGCCGTCGAAGCGCGGGTGCACCGTATGTGCAGTGGGGCTCAGTGCCCCGCAAAGACATGCTCCTGACAAAAGGTGAACCGCGCCAAATCCCCTATGCAAATCGCATTCGTTCTTTTGCTGCGTGTTGCGGCACGCATCTGTTTTTTGAGGACAGTAAAGAGTCAGACATGATTGATTTGACGATTGCGTCGCTCGACGATCCGGCGCCGTTTGCGCCGCAAAAGGCCATTTTCCTCGAAGATAAACTTCCCTGGGTTGTCATCGACGAATCAATTCCGTCGTTTCAAACCGTTCCTAAGAAGAAGCCTAACGAGTAAGGGCGCGGATTTCTTGATCGGAATAGATTGGCCACCGCGCCGAACGATGCCTTATCCCCCGAAGAACAAGATCAAATCAGGCGGCTACTGCTCGCATCCTCCGCCAACGCGTTTCCACCTGGAAGGAAAGCAAGTCTTAATTCGTAGTCTCACTACCCGCCGCGAACCTGCTTGATCTTGGCAGGCAACAGCGACGGTTCGCCGCCACAGTAACGTCGAATGAGAATTCGACGGCAACTTGTGCTCTGTTTCCTGGTGCAGCGAGCGTAGTTTGACTTAAAACACTCCAAGATGGCAATGTCTTTCGACCAAACCAGTACCCGACCAGATCGCAATTGCTACAGACATGAATTCGCGAACAGCACTTCTATTTAACTGTGAAATCTGTGGATGCACGCTGGCGAGATACAAACACAAGGTCCCAAGGCAACCGATGAGAAAGTTTCAAAATCTGCCAGACCGATATGGTCGGCCACGGGTCGTTAGGCCTTCATGAAGCTTCCCAACCCATACACGCAGCGCAAGCTCGCCGAAGCGCAGGGAACTCCTGCCGCGTAACGGTCCGTTTGCGGCCATTAACGTCGGCTTCCACGTGACTTACACGCGGGTTGTCGACCAAGTTCTGGCGCAACTCGGCGGGAGTGTCCCAGTGGTTGTCGCGATTGGCGACGATGCGACGCTCCTCTGCGGCGACCGGGAACAGCGCGAGCAGGTCATACCAGCCCGCTACCACGAGCTCAAGGCGCTCGCGCACCTCGCGTTCGGCGTCCAACTCACGCTCATGGCAAACGGAAGCGGCCACATCACCGAGCTCACCGCGAACGAGCTTCGTGAAAAGCGCACACAGATTCGGGAGGCACAAACCACAGCGAACAGCGCGTCCGCTACACCAACGGTAACTATCCTACCGAAGTCTGCCGCCGAGTTGTTGTGCCGCGCACGCACGCTCGTCGACAGGGTTCTCGAGGAAGGCATCGTGGACTTCGAGCGACTCCATGAACACATCCGCGCCCTCGCTTCGCACGCGCTCGAGACTGCGCAACTGGCCGTGTGCATCGAGCTCGAGCAATTGCACGCGCTCCTCGCGCGGTGGCGCAACGATCTTGGCGAGACGCGTTGGGCTGGCCTGTACGTCGTCATTTGTGGCGCCCATCAGCCGAGGTATCGAGAGGCAACGTGCCAGTACTTCGGGCAACTTCTCCACCAGCCCGAGGGCTACGGCGCTGAACGAGAAGATCGGCTGGTCTACGGCGAAGGTCTTTGTGACGTCAACGCCGCGCTCGACCTGCTGGCGCGACACATTGTTGATCAGCGCGCCTCGAATCTTTTATTCGGCGACCGGCGGCGTCTTCAGGAGGATCTTCTTGCCGACGCCGCCAGGTCAGAAGTGCGGAAACTTTTTCCGAAGATGCGCGGCTGTCCAAGTGGCGCACATCGGCGACGCGCACACTGAAACGTTTTCCGAGGCTGCGAGAGTTAACAAAAGTTAGCGATGGCGGGGCCGCCATTAACAGGTCGCCACGGCGACCGCTCCCCGGATTTGAATTCGTGGTTATTCGTAGCGATTTGTGATTGCGATGGCGTTCGATCTTCAACCACATTTAAAAGACGAACTGATTGAGTTGCGCCCACTCAAAGCCTAACGATTGGGACGAGCTGTTTGCGGTCGCGTCGGATTCGCTAATCTGGGAGCAGCATCCCGAGCCGGATCGTTACAAGGAACATGTGTTCAGAATTTTCTTCAAAGAAGCACTGGATTCCGGCGGCGCGTTCGTAATCATCGATCGGAAGACGCAACGGATTATTGGGTCTACACGGTTCTACGGTTTTGATCCGAAGAAATCGGAAATCGAAATTGGATGGACATTTCTCGCGAGAAGATATTGGGGCGGGCTATACAACGCGGAAATGAAACGATTATTGCTGAATCACGCATTCCGGTTTGTTGAGAGCGTTGTGTTCTTCGTCGGAGAAGACAATGTTCGCTCCCAAAAAGCCATGGAAAAAGTTGGCGCGATCAAAGTGGGAACGGCGACACGGACGTACGGAGATCATCCACCCGCTCGCAATTTGAAATACGTGATGAGAAAAATGTGACAACGAAATGGAGTTGGACCGAATAAGAAACGACTCTGAAAGCCGAATTGTTTTTGAACTGGTGATGATAAAACCCGTGTATGTCGTCGCCAGAATCGTGCAAAAAAGTTTATTTCCGCTGGCAGCGGAAACAATAGGCTGGCAGCTGTTTCGTGGGACGGAGAGAAATTTTGGATTTTTGTTGACGGGAACTCAGAGTGAGTTACTTTGCTCGTCCTGCGATAAGCGGACCAGTCGAAAGCACGGCTGGTGTTCTTCTAGGCTCAGAGTCGAGCCGATCTTTGGTCAGACTTACTGACGAGGTCGGTTTTTGCCTTGTACCGGAGGATTAGTTGATCTTTGACAGTGTGGTCGCGGATTTGCTGCCGACGCCAAAGCCATGGCGGCCAAGCGTTTTTGGGCAAATTCGAGGACGGATAGAAGCCAAGTCAGCAAACATTGAATTGTGCGTTATCTGTCGATCTTCTTTGAATACAAAGATTTAGATCGGACAAACCCTGGATTTGGAAGAGGCCGGCCAAAAGCCGGCGGCTACAGGTTCAGGCAGTGAAAGTCAGATCTTCAAACTTTCGGTCTCCCTCACGGGAACCGATTCGTTTTTAACGGAGAGTTTGATTCTGGCTCAGAACGAACGCTGGCGGCGTGGATAAGACATGCAAGTCGAACGAGACTTTTCGTTGTAGCAATACGATGGAAAGTTTAGTGGCGAACGGGTGCTTAACACGTGGGCAACCTGCCATGAAGTGGGGGATAGCTCGCCGAAAGGCGAATTAATACCGCATGTGATTAGAGAGGACATCCTTTCAAAATTAAAGTCGGGGCAACCTGACGCTTCTTGTGGGGCCCGCGGCCTATCAGCTAGTTGGTGAGGTAACGGCTCACCAAGGCTTTGACGGGTAGCTGGTCTGAGAGGACGACCAGCCACACTGGGACTGAGACACGGCCCAGACACCTACGGGTGGCAGCAGTCGAGAATTTTTGACAATGGGGGAAACCCTGATCGAGCGACGCCGCGTGGAGGATGAAGGTCTTCGGATTGTAAACTCCTGTCATTTGGGAACAAGGTGCACACGTTAACTGCGTGGGTATTGATAGTACCAGAAGAGGAAGAGACGGCTAACTCTGTGCCAGCAGCCGCGGTAATACAGAGGTCTCAAGCGTTGTTCGGATTCATTGGGCGTAAAGGGTGCGTAGGCGGCGCGGTAAGTCGGGTGTGAAATCTCGGAGCTTAACTCCGAAACTGCATTCGATACTGCCGTGCTTGAGGACTGGAGAGGAGACTGGAATTTACGGTGTAGCGGTGAAATGCGTAGATATCGTAAGGAAGACCAGTGGCGAAGGCGGGTCTCTGGACAGTTCCTGACGCTGAGGCACGAAGGTCAGGGGAGCAAACGGGATTAGATACCCCGGTAGTCCTGACAGTAAACGGTGCACGTTTGGTGTGGGAGGATTCGACCCCTTCTGCGCCGGAGCTAACGCGTTAAACGTGCCGCCTGGGGAGTACGGTCGCAAGATTAAAACTCAAAGAAATTGACGGGGGCCCGCACAAGCGGTGGAGTATGTGGCTCAATTCGATGCAACGCGAAGAACCTTACCAGGCCTTGACATGCATCTCTAAGTTGGTGAAAGCCAGCGAGTCCCGAAAGGGACAATTTGCACAGGTGCTGCATGGCTGTCGTCAGCTCGTGTCGTGAGATGTTGGGTTAAGTCCCGCAACGAGCGCAACCCCTGTGAACTGTTGCCACCGAGCCGTGAGGCTCGAGCACTCTGTTCAGACTGCCCCGCTTTAACGGGGAGGAAGGTGGGGACGACGTCAAGTCAGTATGGCCCTTACGGCCTGGGCTGCACACGTACTACAATGCCCAGCACAGAACGATCCGAGACCGCAAGGTGGAGGAAATCACTAAAACTGGGCCCAGTTCAGATTGGAGTCTGCAACTCGACTCCATGAAGCCGGAATCGCTAGTAATGGCGCATCAGCTACGGCGCCGTGAATACGTTCCCGGGCCTTGTACACACCGCCCGTCACATCATGGGAGTCGCTTGTAGCCGAAGTCGGCGTGCTAACCGCAAGGAGGCAGCCGCCTACGCTATGAGCGGTAACTGGGATGAAGTCGTAACAAGGTAGCCGTAGGGGAACCTGCGGCTGGATCACCTCCTTTCTAAGGAGAAATTCATCGGCACTTCGGTGCCGGTTGATTAGGTCGACGGCTAAATCTGAGGTCTCTCGAGAACTCAGACATGCCGTTAAGACTTTGGAATCGAAAGAAACCAGAGCTTCAAAGGAGATCAGGGTAACGCACAATTCAGTCTTTGCTGCACATCGACTGCAATGCCGGATGACGAATCGCAAGAATCGACATCCGGCATTTTGTTTGTACAGAAAATCGAATCAGGAAAGCAGGAACTCAGGAAACAGAGAAGCGCCTTCGACTCGAGCGTCGCCTACAAGCTATTTCTCAATCTGTGAAACATGTCCGGCGGCAAGCTGCCAATTGCCGGCGCGCTTGATCAGTGTGTCGGTGAACTGCACGACTCGATCGAACTGTTTGCCGTCTGCCGTTCCTTTTACACGCGTTTTTCCCAGAACAACTGCCGTGTCATTCCCGTAAAGCCGCACCAACATATCGTAATTTTCGAAGACGTCGTAATGCACTTTCCCGCTGCGCAGTTCGTTGATCTCATCCGCGCGCGTGTTCACCTCGCCATTTGAAAGCGTGAGCGTGAAATCGGGCGTCAGCACGCGCTCCAGGGCGCCGGTGTCTGCGTCAAGAAATGCTTTGCACGCGTCGCGCTCGAATTGCAGCGCTTCTTTTTGAGCCGGCGTTTGGGCAAGGCAGAATTGCGACGCCGCAACAGCGAGCAAAACAATAAGCGTCGCAGTTTTCATATCATATCTAAGTGTGTTTATTATCGGCTCAGTTCGCAGATCCAGTTTGTTTCCCACGTCTTGCCGCCGTCAGCCGAAAAGGACTGTTCCATACGCGCAGATTTCGGCGAGATATTTAACCAAACGTAGCGCACCAGAATCGCGCGGCCTTTATATTGTTCCTGGTCGTAAAACTCCCCGCGATTCCCATTAAATTCGCCAACGACCGGCGGCAGGCTCAAAGTGCCTTTGTCCAAATCGAGCAAATAGATGCTCCATTGACGCGTGTCAGGATTGTACAACCTCAGCGTCTGCGCTTTGATGTGCAGATGCTTCTCTGGATTATCGACATCGAACTCTTCGAAATTGGCGTTGCTATCGAGGAGCTTCTTATGATTGGAGATGCCATTATACTCGATCCAATTGTTGGACCCAACAAGGCGATCGGGAAGCCGGCGCACGTGAGCCTTCCAGTTGCCGATAAGGAAGTCGAAGTCGTGAGACCCATCGCGCGCGGGAGCCGGGGATTCACCTGCTATTGCACAGGTTAATGTGAATTGCAGGATGCTCAGCCAATATACTGACCGCAATTTCATGGTTTGAAACAGTTGGCGGTAATAGCACTCCCGACCTTATCAATTCTGCAAATAATGCGTCTACGCCTTAGGAGACAGCTGGCGTTCTTCCTTCCTCCGCATCATGCAGGTCAAGCCACGTTTGAATATCGTCACGATCGCCGAAACCTGCTTCCTTCTTCGACTCGGCGAGCTCCTCGCTCGCCTCATCTCGCCAGCCACGCTTTCTTAGAAATGCATTCCAAACAGAAATTTCCTCATCGCTGGGCCGTCGGCCATGGGCGAAGCACCACTCGAGGATTTCCTCATCCGATCCGCCTTGAAGCGTTCGTTTCGCAAGCTCATCGTAATTCACTCCGAGAAATCTCGCGCAACGCGCGTCGAAGTGGGTCGGATCCTCGACACCGGTAAAATATTCCGGCGGCAATTCGCCGGCGGCCTTTAGCCGGATCTTGTCCAGCATTCGAGCAAAATAGATAAGGCCTTTTGTTTCAATGTAATCGGTGCACGGAGTTTTAGTCTGCATTTGAACGAAAGCTTCTGACCACGCGGTAAGGTGTCAACAGTCCACTTGCAGCGAAATGGCCAGACCACTTTCGATGGATAGTTGCTCTTACTCGCGCTCATGCTCATGCTCATGCTCATGATGGGAAGAAAACGCCGGACGCCGCGCACCGAACATCCAACGCCAAGTCTTCAGAGGAAACGGCGTCGCCATTCGATAGTGGCTTTTGAAATGGTCCGGCTGGATCGCGCAGCGGCCGAACCACTGCATCGACAACTTTACCGGCAGATTCGCGATGAGCTTGCGTCAGGAACTTTCAATAATAACTCTTCGCGGCTTCCGTCCTCTCGCGCATTGGCCGCCGATTTCGGGGTGTCACGTTTCACGGTAAACCTCGCGCTCTCGAGGCTTCATGCGGAAGGATATCTTCAATCTAAAATTGGATCGGGCACCTTCATCTCGGAAGCGTTGCCGGAAACTTTCCTAAGTGCGCGAACGACAAGAGCAGCACCGCCCACAGAACGTGCAGCGCGGCTTTCTAATCGGGTAAAAGATATTCCCGATCACAGGGCCGGTAAGCAGTTCGATTTCGGAATCGCCGGGCCGCCCGGTGTCTCCTTTGTTCCAGCTGTCGCCGCGCTGGATGAATTTCCCATCGAAGTTTGGGAACGACTCAGAGCACAAGTTCTCGCACAAAAAGGAGCGCATCTGCTCCAGTATGCGTCAAGCCGTGGCGATCCCGAGTTGCGCAAGGCATTGGCAACCTATTTGTGCGATTACAGAGGCGCGCGCTGCCATCCGGATCAAATCATCATCACCGCTGGAACGCAGCAGGCAATGATGATCAGCGCGATGGCGCTGGTAAATCGCGGCGAGGTTGCGTGGATTGAGGACCCGGGATTTTACCAAGCTCGCCGAACGTTCGGCTTTGCCGGGGCGATGGTCGTGCCAAGACCTGTTGACGGAGAAGGAATCACAATCGCGCGGCCGTCGAAACAACGCTCGCCAAAAATAATTTACGTAACTCCTTCTCACCAATTCCCGCTCGGCATGACGATGAGTCTCTCGCGGAGAACGGCCTTGATCGATTTTGCGCGCGCGTGCGACGCCTACATTTTCGAGGACGATCACAATTCAGAATTTCGTTATACCGGTCCCCCACTCCCATGTTTGCAAGGCTTGGACAATGTGGGGCGTGTTATCTACTCGGGCACGATGAGCAAGATCTTGTACCCATCGCTGCGGCTGGGTTATATCGTCGCGCCACATCAACTAATCGAACCGATGATTAAAATTCGCGCCGTGATGGACCAACATTCGCCAGCCATCGATCAGGCGACACTGGCCCGATTCCTAACGGAGGGGTTTTTCCTCACTCACATCAAACGGATGCGAAAATTATATTCGGACCGAAGGGACTTTTTTATCGAACAATTCAACAAATTGTTAGGCAAGTTACTTCATCCTCGAAATTCCCGAAGCTGGATTACACTTCGTCGCCTGGGTGCGACAGAAAGAACACATGCCGGTGATCACGCGCGTATGCGCTGACATCGGTATCAGGCCGTCGCCATTGTCGTCGTGCTTCATGAAAGTAGAGCCGAAGCCCGCACTCACATTTGGGTTCGCCGCGTGGTCGCGCGCGCAAATCCGTGAGGGCCTTGGCAAGTTCGCCGCGGCGCTTAATTCAAAATTGAATTAGGTAACTTGGTTGACCACGAAGCGGTCTCTGACAAGTCGCGAGTTAATCATTCCATCGGTTTGGATCTGCTGGTTAGTCGGCCAGACAATCAAAACTGAAATGGCCCGTACCAAATCTGCGAAGTGGCTATGGTAGTGACACCTGGCTGGTTCCTAAAGTGTCGTCATGAAAATTCAACAAAGGAGACAAACATGACAACACAACTCACAACCAAAAGAGCTAACCAAACTCTTTTCATCATTCTGATCGCTGTTTGCTTCGGTGCGACACTGGCGCCGTTGCATGGACAGGGGCCAGAAGCAACAAAAGCAAAATCGCAATACCAGGTCTCGACCCTTCCCGATTTTGGTGGCACGAGTAGCGGGGGCAACAGCATCAACGACCAAAGCTGGGCGGCAGGCTATTCCAGGTTCCCGAATAGAGACCGGCACGCTACGCTGTGGCGAAGCAGTTTGCTCACCGACCTGGGCACCCTAGGCGGACCTAATAGCAGTGTCACGTGGAACGTGAAGAATACTCAGGGTATCATCGTGGGTATTTCTCAGACCGCGCTTCCTGAGCCTCTCGGCGAGGCTTGGAGTAGCGCGGCTTTCTATAGTTCGCCTCACAACGTCGGCTATATCAACCTCGGGTTCGTTTGGCAAAACAACCAGATGAGAGGGCTTCCCCCATTTGCGGGCGGAAACAACGGCTTTGCCACCGGAGCCAACAACTTAAGTCAAGTGGTCGGGTGGGCTGAGAATGGTGTTCATGACAACGCGTGCGTCTCGCCCCAAGTCCTGCAGTTTCGGCCAGCCATGTGGACTTTGGGACCGGACCAGATCCACGAGCTTCCACTAATTGCCGGCGACAGCTCGGGAGCTGCAACCGCGATCAATGATAATGGTCAAATCGTGGGCATCTCCGGTATCTGCGACCAGGCTGTTGGAAGACGTACAGCCAAGCACGCCGTACTTTGGCAAAATGGCACCGTCACGGACATTTATCCAAATGCGGCAGCCCCGTGGTGGAATACGCCAACGGCGATCAATCAACGAGGCGACGTCGTTGGGTTTGCCGGCGACCCAGACTTTGTTGAAGGCGACGTTCTACACGCTTTCATGTGGACAAGGGAGGATGGCATTCGGCAACTAAAACCTTTGCCACACCGCACACCAAAACATGTAGACAGTGAGGCCTACGGCATTAACGAACGTCGCCAGGTAGTCGGTGTCTCATGCGACGCGGACCTGGTTGATTGTCGTGCAGTTATTTGGGATCACGGCAACACGCCAACAGACCTGAACGATCTCAAAGGCAGCTTTCCTTTAAAGCTCACAAACGCCAAAGACATCAATAACAAAGGAGAGATTACAGGTAGAGCTAGCACCGATACGGGCGTGTTAACGGCGTATTTAGCTGTACCGCTTTCGCCATAAAAAAGGAGAAATAGGGCCCTGAACGCGGACCAGGTGCGTTCATGCCGGATGTTGATGTAAAAACCGACATCCGGCATTTTTCTTTGCAGCCGAATAGTAGGATTTTCGGCGTCAACTTCCGGTACGGTGTTCGGTGAACCGGCGCTGTCTCTCAACTTCTCAAGCTGCTTTTGTTCGCTTACTGTCTCGCTCCATCAATGATTCTTTTATGAGTTTACTGCTTCGCGTTCTTCTGCTCGCTGCTCTCTGTTATTCCGTGCTTCTCGCCCGCGCCGAAGACTCTTCTCCGACGAGATTGAAATACGGTGCCTGGGGATTTGATCTGGCCGGAATGGATGCGGCAACAAAACCGGGCGACGATTTCTTCCGCTACGCCAACGGAACCTGGCTCGATAAGACGCCGATTCCTCCGGACAAACCGGCGTACTCGCTCCGCCTCGCAATGACTGATCTGACCGAGCGGCGGCTGCATGAGATGATGGAGTCGCTTGACGCGAAACCGAATGACACTCCATCCACGCTCGAAGAAAAGGTCGGCGCTTTTTACCGCTCGTTTATGGACGAAGCGCGGGTTGAGCAACTTGGCGCGAAACCGATCGAGTCTGAGTTGAACGCTCTGAAGGACATTAAGACGCGCGACGAATTCGCAGCGTTGATGGGCCGGAGCACGACCGATTTCGAATTTTCCCTTTTCAATCCAATGATCGATGTCGATTTGAAGGATCCAAAAAAATACGCCTTTTATCTGACCCAGGCGGGAATCGGTCTGCCCGATCGCGATTACTACCTGAAACCGGATTTCACGGCGCAGAAGACTGCTTACCAAAATTATGTCGCAACAGTTTTGAAACGGTTAAACTGGCCCGACCCTGACAAAAGCGCCAAAGACATCGTCGATTTCGAAACCAAAATCGCGGACGCCAGCTGGACCAAAGCGCAACAGCGTGACTTAAACGCGATTTACAATCCGATTTCGGTTCAGGATCTGAAAAAATTCGTTCCCGGATTCGCCTGGGACAGATTTCTCGCTGAAGCAAAGATGCCGAATCTGACGCGCGTCATCATTGGCGAGAAGAGCGCATTCCCCAAGATTGTCGACGCGTATTCAAAGACAGCGATCGACACGCTTCGCGCCTGGCAGGCATTTCACATCGCGGATAACGCCGCACCGTATCTCTCCAAGCCGTTCACCGACGCTTACTTTGAGCTACACGCCAAAACACTTTCCGGTCAGAAGGAACAACAGGTGCGTTGGAAACGCGCGATCACAGCGGTCAGCGGCGGCGATTTTCTTGTTGGAGATCGTTTCGGAACATTCGGAACGATGGGCTTCGGCGTCGGTCAGCTTTACACCGCAAAATATTTTCCGGCAGAGGCAAAGCAGAAGATCCAAGATCTTGTTACCAATTTGAAAGCCGCGTATCGCGCACGGATCGAAAAGCTCGATTGGATGGGTCCGGAGACGAAAAAGGAAGCGCTTAAAAAACTCGACACCTACACAATCAAGGTTGGCTATCCAGATCATCCGCGTGATTACTCGAAGCTGGTTGTTCGCAATGACGATTTAACTGGCAATGTCAAACGCTGCGCCCAGCTCGATTGGGATTTTTACACAGGTCGATTTTCCAAACCGGTTGATCGAACTGATTGGAGCATGACGCCGCAAACGAACGACGCCTACAACGGAAGTCTGCGGGATATTGTTTTCCCGGCTGGAATTCTACAGCCGCCGATTTTTGACGCGGATGCTGATCCCGCAATTAACTACGGCGCAGCGGGTGGCATCATCGGACACGAGCTCACCCACGGGTTCGACGATCAGGGTCGCAAGATCGACGCATCCGGTGCGTTGCGCGATTGGTGGACCAAGAAAGACGCGGACACATTCCAAGCGCGAGCGAAAGTGCTCGGCGCCCAATACTCAAAATACGAACCGATTCCCGGCGTCCATGTAAACGGAGAATTGACCATGGGCGAAAACATCGCGGACCTGGGCGGCCTCACGCTCGCGCTCGACGCCTATCGCGCTTCGCTCAAAGGACAACCGTCGCCGGTGCTCGATGGTTATACGGGCGATCAGCGCGTGCTTCTCGGATGGGCACAGGCCTGGCGCGGAAAAGTCACCGACGATTACGTCAAAAAGCAGGTCGTAAGCGACCCACATTCCCCGCGTCAATTTCGCGTGATTGGTCCGGCTCGAAACACCGACGTCTGGTACGATGCCTTTAAAGTCCAGTCCACCGACAGAATGTTCGTCGCACCCGAGCAACGCGTCCGGATTTGGTGACCCATGCCGATTGCAATCTGCGATCGGCAAACTACATTCCGCAGTTCTTTTCGGGGGCATAGCTCAGTTGGTAGAGCGCCAGCTTTGCAAGCTGGAAGTCAGGGGTTCGAATCCCCTTGCCTCCATTGATTTTCGATTTGCGAATTGCGATTGCCGATTTAAGTAAATGCGCGCGAAGGGCGCAAAGAAACAAATCGAAAATCGGAAATTTAAACATCCGGCGGCTCTGCCGCCGATCCGGGCCTGTAGCTCAGTTGGTTAGAGCATGCGCTTGATAAGCGCAGGGTCACTGGTTCGAGCCCAGTCAGGCCCACTTCGTATCCGCCGCTTAAAACTGGAAATACACAAACGGCACCGGACCCGTCGCCGGGAAAAAGTTCGAGCGCTAGAAACGCCAAGACGTATGCCGGGATTTGAATACGCGCCGGTTGCAAAGCAAGACGATCAATGAATTGGTTGCGTTCCTGCGCGACAGCCAGAAACAACGAAATGAAAATGAGCACGATGGTACCGGTCGTGAGCAGGAAGTCCCCGGTCATATGCGTGGAGCCAAACAGGGCACCTAAAATATATCCGCTGCTCTGAAGAGTTTTCCCACGAAAGAAAGGCGCGCTTAACACGAAGGCTGTAAACATTGCTCCGACGCTAAACGGCACAAACCAATGCTTCTTCATAACTTTGTCGATCGCTGTTCCTACTGTTGGCCGGTCGGAAAAGACGGTAGCCGATTAACAGAAGACCATGATAGGCGCCCCACATACAAACGTCCAGTTCGCTCCATGCCATAGACCCACGAGCACCATTACAACAAAAATGTTGCGGTATAACACCAGACGTCCTTTTCTCCCCCGGCTGAATGGCATAAACATATAGTCACGCACCCACGTGGAAAGCGTTATATGCCACCTTTGCCAGAAGTCAGGCGGGTTTCTGGCCAAGAATGGGCGCGCGAAATTAAGCGGAAACTCGAAACCAAGCAGCTTGGCGCAACCACGAGCGATATCCGTGTAACCAGAAAAATCGAAAAACACTTGCATGGTAATAGAAAGACAGCCCGACCACGCAGCCAGCCAACCCGGGTGGGCCGTGGGGTTGTTGAAGGTACGAATCGGACACCACAGCGAACCGATCCGCGAATACCATCTTCTTTATCAGACCTGCTACGACGAGGATGATTCCACTCTGGATCACGATCGCTGACGGTGTACGCCATGACCAGATCTGAGAGATGAATTGCCGGGCACGAATGATCGGACCGGCAATCAGATGAGGAAAAAATGCAATGAACAGCGCGTAATCGATCGGGTTTCTGACGGCCTTCATCTTTCCCCCAATAGACGTCGAAGGTGTAAGAAAGACTGGCAAACGTGTAGAAGCTAATGCCGACAGGAAGCACGATTTGCAACACCACCGATGACGGAGGAAGTCGAAGCAATCCAGCGAGCGAGCCGGCGAAGAAATCGTAATACTTGAAGAAGCCGAGTATCCCCAGATTCACGACGAGACTAACGACGAGTAAAAGCTTCTTACGGCGGCCGGTTGCAGTCTCCAGAAAGATCCCCAGGTAGTAATCCACGATCGTTGAAGTCAGGATGAGCACGATGAATCGCGGGTCCCACCACATGTAAAAGACATAGCTTGCCAGAAGCAGCAGGATTTTTCCGAAACGGAACGGCACGCTGTAAAACAGCGCCGCCACGATGAAAAAGAAAATCCAATATTGGAAGCTGTTAAATAACATGCAACAGTCGTTAGGTTATCGACCTAGTTCTCTTCATCAGTTTCTTGCGATCCATTCACAGCCAGTCCCGACCGGAAGTTATCTGGTGTGTTTCGATTCAGCTGATCGAAGCCGCCCGAGTAACTCCGACACAAGCGTCTCCGTGAACTTCTGACGACCTTTCGCGTTAAGATGGAATGCGTCAAAGTAGTATTCCGGTTTTTCGAGAAACTCGAATGTGTGTCCCGGCAACGAAAACCTGGTCCTCTCAACGACAGAGGTTGGAAGGACAGATCCATACCCCCTCGATAATCCACCCAGCTCTAGAAATGGACCCCGAGGAAGAGGCGTAAGGACGATTGCGGTGGGACTATGCAAATAACGATCCATTATTCGTGGGATCCAATCGCGTTGCAGTTTGAGCGAGTACTCCGTGTCCGACTGCGATGGTTGAATCAAGCTCCTTCGGAAAGCCAGCCTCTGAGCTTCTGTTAATTTCGGCGCGAAGGTTACCTGTCCTGTCGCTGCATCGTAGGATGTCCCCACAAGATCATAATCCCGTCCTTTGTACTCCCCGCCGGTGTGCACTTTGTCGGCCTGTTGTATGCTTCTCATTCGCGCCACAGGATGCGAAAGCAGATCGACAACGTCGTCCTGGTACGCCGAGCCTCGCAGTATGCACGCCATAAATGCCCTGAACCCACCGGACGATCGTTGAAAACCAGAGGCAAAGTGGAAGCCGTCTTCGTATCGGAGTAGCGGAGCTGTCATGGAAATCCGCAGGGAATCGGCGTTGTTTGGTTCATAGCCGATGCCGTAGGGAATGACGATCGCCGAGTAGCGGCGCGCGGTGGGATCCACTTCCCGAACCATGTAATACCAAGTGTTAGCAGATGCGGCGGGTTCGGCGAGACTAACAAACTTAAACCCAGCGGGAGAACCAAGCTCATTCGCCAACGTCGTGGAGAAACCCTCGGCCATACGTGAATCACCGAGAACCAGCACCTCTTTCAGACCTGAAGGAGCGCGCTCTTTTTCGGTTCGCGTAATTTTCAAGACACGTCCCGCGTACGAACTCGGAGCTAAGATCGAGACATACAATCCGCTATGAAAGACGACCCCGTCGACGCAAATAAACGCGACGATTCCAAGCAATAGGTTTCGGGCAACGTGGAGCTGCCGAGGCGACGTCGTAGGCTCGGTCGAAAATGTCGTTCGCACCGGTCCGGTCGAACTGAGATACACCGCGCAGTACAAAACAGCTGCTAATCCAATAATTAGCGCCCCACGGCTGACAGCTTGCCACGAGGATCTGCGCGAAGAGACAGCTCTCGTCCACTCCAGAAACGGCGACTTTAGCGAACAACATCTGCCGCTGATCGTCGGCATAGAGTTCGAAGACATACCGATGGTTTTCGATCCACGGAGCGACCTGCGTACCTCGCGAACCGCCTGCAAAGAGAAGCGGTTTTCCACCATCTTCAGTGACAAAGACAAATCCCATCGACCCGTTTCCGGTATCCCATTCAATCTCCGTGCTGCCATTTCCATCACTGACCGTTACGCGCTCTGGCTTTGCTGTGATAACGGGCGCATGTGAAACCCGGGCCGTATTGCTGCCGGATATATTTTGTCGGGGAGCGGCTCGCAACGTCGGCGCTGTTCCCGAACAGACGGCAAACAACGCCATAAGCGCAGCCATCACTGACCGGTTCCACCGTTGCCCCAAAACGTTTGTCCACTTCGCCTGTCATGC
>CAVXHW010000014.1:0-25776 GCA_963761585.1 uncultured Verrucomicrobiae bacterium | reverse complement strand
GACACCAAGCTACGATTTGCGATCACCCGTGTAGTGTCCGCAGGTAAGCAATTAGTTGCCATACGTTAAATCGCCGAGCTTCTTCCCGAAAGATGGCAGCTCGCCTTTGATTCCGGCGGTAAGCACCTCACGAATGCGAGCGTCGCTCCTGTGAGGATTATGCAAATCGGGCCCTTCGTCGCCGCGCGCATCGTCTTCATGGCAATGCGCGCAATTCATCACGAACAAATGCCGGCCCTGCGCTGCATCGGCTGTCAGTTCCGGCGATTGTGTCGCAGCCTGAGCGCTGGTCGAAAACGAAACGGAAATCGACACACATTTCACGCTGCGCTCAAATAGACAGTAATCGAGTTCACTTTTTCTGACTTCCGATTGAAATTCATTCGAGCTCCGCTCGGTTGACGTCAGGGCGTTTCAACGCCGCTGAGGATTCCACCGAGATGTCCAGTGAGCGTGATCGCCATCAGCGCGAGCAACGTCACTGCGAAATAAGCGACACGGGGCGGGATTCCTTTCGCGCGGAGGCGCGAGCGCATCCAGCAGAGAAAGAAGATGAGCAAAGCGGAAGTGAATGCGCAGATCATATGCAGCCGTAAGTTGCCCTTTAGGGTTGCGCCTTCGAGCTGCCATTGCCACGCTCCCAGGCCTGTAGCGATCGCTAATGGGAGGGTCAGCGCGGCACCCAGTAGGTTGTAATAGGCGACCGTTGCAAAAAGCGGTTGCTTGCGCCAGACCGCCAGTAACTCGAAGACGACGCTCGTGATAAAGAGCGCAATTGGAAAATGAATAATGACCGGATGCTGTGCATGCCCGGCGAGGAGCGCAGCCTTCAGATCGAAGGGATTCGTGGAAGCCACGAGAAATAGTTTCATAAGGCTGCGGGTTCGATGGCCTGGTAAGTGGGCACCAATCGCTCATCACGGCTTCACCACTACGATCGTCCCAGTCATCTTCGGGTGGACTGAGCAAAAATAGGTGTAAGTGCCGGGAGCGCCCGCTGTGATTGTGAACTGTTGATCCGTGTCGAGCGCGGTCGATTTCTTGAACTGCTTCTCGACGCTCACGACGGTGTGCGGTTCTTCGTCCCGATTGATCCACGTAATCTTCTCACCGGATTTGACCGTGATGGTCTGCGGATTAAAGGCGAAGTCTTTGATTTCGATTTTGTTTTGACCGGCGCCACTGCTGCCTGTGTCCTTCATCTCGCCGGCCACCGCCATGACAGAGAAACCAGTGATGCCACACACGAGCGCTGTGATCTTAATTTTAGTAATGAACGTATTCATAGGATTTGAGTGTTTATAGTTTGAATGGATCTAGCTAAGGGTTGAGTCGACGACCGCGAGTGCCGTTTGGCCTTGCTTATACTGAACGCTCGTTAGGCCAAGCATGCTCCGCAGTTTTTCAGCCGGTACATTCATAGGACCGGGCGACGCCGCGGTTCCAGGAGCTGGCTGAGGGAAGGCAGTAGACATCGCCGTATGGAAAGTCACGTTACCTTCGACTTTCTGGAGCACCTGATGGATGTGACCGTTTAGCACCGTCACCGAACCGAAGCGTTTCAGATATCCTAGAGCGCGTTCGCTGTCGCTTGTCCCCCAGCCCCATTGCGGATAAACCGCCCAGAGAGGGATATGCGCGAAGACTACAATCGGCGTGCTCGTTCCGAGATCTTTCACGTCGGCTTCGAGCCATTCAAGCTGCTCGTCGCCGAGTTGACCCAGACCGCCGGCCTGAAGGTCCAGGACGTTGACCAGCGCAATGAAATGGACGCCGTTCTTATTGAAACTGTACCAGCCCGAGCCTTTGCCTTCGACGCTCTTTAAATACCGTTCACGGTACATCTTCCCTCCATCATTGAGCACATCGTGCTCCCCAGGAACATAGAAAACGTCCTTGGTTCGGCAGCTCTTGAGAACTTGATCGAAGGTGTCGAACTCCTCGGGCTTTGACAGTTGTGTGATATCTCCGGTGTGAATAAGGAAAGACGGCGGGGTAGGCATCGCGTTGATGCGGTCGAGAGCAATCTTGAATGTCTCGGTAACATCCTTGTTTGCCGCTTTGCTGAACCCGATATGGCTATCGCTGATCTGCAGAAAGCTTAGATCAGTAGCCGTATGTAAAGACGATCCAGCCTTTGCGACTTCGGCGAGCGTCTTTGAGACGAGGACACCGCCGCTTATGGTCCAAAGCACCCCGGTGCCGGCCCATGCCATGCATTTTAGGAAACCGCGGCGATCAATGCCATCGTGTTCGTGGTCATGAGAAATGTAGTCAGACATAATAGTTGTTTTCTTAAGGTTTGGGTTTGTTTGGTAAATGGTGTTTCATACATCCTTACCGGTTTCGGGCGGTTTTATTCCAAGATCTTTTCGGCCACAAAACCCGAGACCGCTTTAGACTCGTCGTCCAAGTCGAGAACCGTTTGGCGACTAGGCTTGATCATCACGGGAACACGGAGGTATCCGTTGTTTGCGGAGCGGGCTTCGACGATATAGGACCCAGCTGGTAACCTGACGGTGTCTGGAATTTCGTCGCTGCGCGACATGTGATTCTCCACGCTTTTGAACAGCTTCCCATCGGGCGTGTATATCAAATAGGAGCTGTGGGCGTTAAATACGAGGTCGCCATCGCTAACTTCATCAGTTGCCGAATACACCAATAGATAGCCTTCGGCTAAACGGGTGCCGTGATCCGGTGGGCCGGAACGCATCAGACCCATGAATAACGAATGGGTATCTCTCGCCTGGGCCGTCATTAGACTGCCACAAGAGAAGGCGAACAGAACAATCAGAAGTTTGGTTTTCGAATAGGTTGATTTTAGTAATGATTTCATATGCTGTGATATAACGTTAGTAGGTTGATGTTTTTCTCTCCGCGCCCTGGCAGGGCGTTGTCTGTAAATCGGGTATGTCTGTTCCTTGCTGTTTCGCGTATTCGATAAGCGCCGGGTTGTTTTGTGCGGCCGTGAACGCGTGAACAATTCGGGCCGTCAACTGCCACAGGATCAACGGCGCCGCAGCCGAGGCGCCCTGGTAGCAATTATCGCGCGGCTCCGTGTTTGTAACTCCCGCAGCTGGCTTGTCGGTTTTGGCGTCTTTTCCGTGGGTAGTATTCAAAAATGCAAAACCAACGAACAGTGAAAGGGCCAATGTTCCCGTGTTTAGATATCTTAGGAGCGGCAACACTGCCGCTAGCCATGTTCCAGGCTGGTTGTTATCGGCGTCAGAAGACGTTTGGGGTCTGTGAGTGTTTGTATCGGTTGAGTTCATTCGTGTTTGTAATTCTGCTTTCACTTATCCATACCATTTTGCCGAATAAATATTCCCTTCGTACAGCCGCATTAGTAGGACACAGCAGTTCCGTGGTAGCTTGTGATACGTGGTTGGGAGCGGAGCGCTAGCTCCCATACGACGAGCGACAGCGGGCGCACTCGTCTGGAGGACTCGCTTACGGCCATGGCTGTCGCGGGTGTCCGAAAAATGTTACTTAGGCGCGCGGCACAATCAGCCCGGAGCTGATTAGATCACTGCAATCTACGACTGAGCGACAGACTCGTCCCTTTGTTAATGACGCGCTGTTTGTTGTTCAAACAGCTGCTTGAAATTCTGCAGGTCGCCAGGGTTGACGTCCGATACCGCCCAGTAAGTGAAATCGCCGTCGCTCCAATGCACCAGGTGATAGCCCTCCCGCTCAACCATTGTCTGCGCTGCGCTATCCCCGGGCGTTGTTGGCCAAATAAACAGATTAATAAAATGTTTGCGTTTTTGGTAAACCAGAGCTGCTACCGAATGGTTATTGAGGTAATCAAGGCGGCCGCCAATCAAAGGAAAACCTTGACTGGAAAGGTCTGCCACGGGAGCCGCGAAATCGAGTTTCGCATCCAGCCATGGCTTTACCGTGTGTTGATCGGAAGAGGCTACATCCATGAGATGGTCGGCCATGAGCGAACGGACGTGACTGGCTATGAGTTGTGTCGCGAGGAACTGATCCGCACCAGGTTGCTGTAACCGAGGCAACAAACTAGAAGCGATAAGGGCGGCCAAAACGATACCTGCCGCCAGAGCTAGCCAACTCCACGGCATCTCGAAGAGAACGCTACGATGTGCTGCCTCGGGACGTCTGACCGGCAACGAATCCTTTCCTGTAGCGCTGCGGCTGGTAGGCGCGCCGATGGCCTCTCGTAACGATAGCTGAATCCGTTCACGCAGTTCGACCGGAGCTTTGTAATACGGTGCGGTTTGGCTAATCGCGTGAGCCATCGCGGCCTCCACTTCATACGCTTGTTCACACTTGCCACACTCCTTCAAGTGCTGTTCGACTTTCTGGCTGGTCACGGGATCCAGTTCGCCATCCAGATAAGCATCCTTCAAATTAGCTATTTCCTGGCAGTTCATTTCATTTCTCCTAACTAATGCGAGCAGCTAAATATTCCTTGAGTTTGCCGCGGGCGCGGGCCAGCCGTGACATGACCGTACCGATTGGAATCTTGAGGGTCTCGCCGATCTCATTGTACGACAAACTTTCCTGATGGCGCAGAATCAGAATCTCCCGGAACTCTGCTGGTAACTCCTCCATCGCGTTCATTATCAGTTCCGAATCTTCTGCGTGCTCAAGGAGCGTTGCCGGACTGGCTGACTCGTGGCCGCTTGCATGAATTTCCTCGTCAAAAGGAGTGGTAAGATCTGCTGCCCGATTCTTTTTAAGCAGCGTATAGGAAGTGTTTCGGACGATAGTGAGCAGCCAGGCCCGACCGTTTGTGCCCCGGAATCCGGCGAAGGACCTGAACGCGCGCAGATATGCCTCCTGGACTACATCCTGTGCATCCTGTTCGTTGCGCAGCAACCATCTCGCCAGATTGTGAGCGGCATCGAGATGAGGCAGCATCGCCTGTTCAAACGATGCGAGTTCCGCTGGCTCAGCGTGATCGGGTTCGGTCTTTTTAACGATGGCGAACTTCACAATCTTCCGACGCGATTCGAAATCTTCGGTCTCGAAAACATGCTCCGCTTCCAATGGCAAAGCCACAGTGATTTTCGAGGGATCATAACTTCGGCGCGGCACAGTACATTCAAGTGCTCCCATTTATCTAACTAGACTGGCGTTGCGTCGTTTTATTCCATTCGCGCAACAAAAAAACTCAGTGGCCAGATCATCTCGGGCACATTGGTAAGTCGAACAATGCCGCACATAACTTTTCGGGAATAGAAATCCACTGGATCGGTATGAATGGGTTGAACGCTACCAACCTTCTTACGAAACAAACATATCAGAGATTTTTTTATGCCTATTACAATCGCCAGTATCATGAACCTTATGGGGCCGGACATGATGGTCATCCTCCTCATCGTGTTGCTTCTCTTCGGCGCGAAAAAACTGCCTGAACTCGCTCGAGGAATGGGTCGGGCGGTCAAGGAGTTTGGCGCCGCACGAGATGAGGTTGAGAGGAACCTCAGTCAGTCCGGCCCGAACTGCGTAGAGCCGTCCAAACTGTTGGACGCAAAAAGCGAGCTACCGTCTGCGCGATCTTAACAACTACGCGGGTCTCGACAACAACTCCGCTGCAAAAAGAACTCGATGATTGCTCGAGTAACTCGTAGGCCACGCAAAAAACGAATCGTCATTCTGGGCGGCGGTTTCGGTGGGGTTTATGCCGCCATGCATCTGGAGAAATTGCTGGCGCGAGAACACACGGTGGAGATTTGCCTGGTTAGTCGCGACAACTTCTTTTTGTTCACACCTATGCTTCACGAGATCGCAGCAAGCGATCTCGAGATCACGAATATCGTAAATCCCCTCCGAAAACTCCTTCGTAAGGTTGAGGTATTAGTGGGCGACGTGAACGAGATTGACTTGTCAAACAAGCGGGTCCTGATTTCGCGCGGTTACCGCAATGACTCGCAACAACTCGACTACGATCATCTGGTCATCGCGCTGGGATCGATCACCAACTTTTATAACCAGCGCGGTTTGTCCGAGTTAGCATTAGCAATGAAGTCGCTTCCGGATGCGATTCGACTCCGTGCCCGGGTCCTCCGACATTTGGAAGAGGCGAATTCCGAGTCTAATTCCATCGACCGGCAGTCGTTACTCACTTTTCTGGTGGCAGGTGGCGGCTTCGCGGGTGTGGAAACAGTTGCGGCCTTAAATGACTTCGTGCGGGAAGCACTGCCGTACTACCCGAATCTGTGTGAAGAAATGTTGCGAATCATGCTCGTGCATTCCGGTTCCGTAATCCTGCCAGAACTGGGTGAGAGCCTGGGACGATACACGCAGAAGGTGCTCGCGCGACGCGGCGTGGAAGTCCGGCTTAACACCCGGGTCAAGAGCATGACGGAGAACTGCGTATCTTTGATCGATGGGCTCCAAATTCCATCCCGCACTTTGGTGTGGACTGCTGGAACAGTGCCCAATCCCCTAACCGTTGCGCTTCCTTGTGCGAAGGAAGGCGGCCGCATACGCGTGAACGAATTCTTGCGAGTCCCGGATTGGCCTGATGTCTGGGCAGTCGGTGACTGTGCGTTTATCCCAGACATTAAAAATCCAGGGAAGTCTCATCCGCCAACCGCGCAACACGCCATTCGCGAAGGCAAGATTGTGGCGCGAAATATCGCAGCTACCCTTTTGGGTCGTCCTTTAAAATCGTTCTCGTTCAAGACCATCGGACTGCTGGCCTCGATCGGTCGTCGGTCTGGTGTGGCACGGATTTTTGGCTTCAATTTCTCGGGCTTCTTCGCGTGGTGGATGTGGCGGACAGTTTACCTCAGCAAGTTGCCCGGCTTGGACAAAAAGATTCGTGTGGCGTTTGACTGGACGCTCGACCTTCTCTTCCCGAAGGACGTTTGCGCAGTATATGATCTCGACAACAGCCGAGATTTCGAGAAGGACAACATCCAACTCGGCCCGCTAGAAGCCTCCCAGGGATGCGCGGTGGTAGAGCGCGTGTAATCTGCTCACATGCACTTGCACGAAGCGCATCTGCCGGTCGCTGATACGAACCCCCCTCTCATCGAGTTTCGATTCGTTTCTCCGCTGAGACAGCGGACGCTACAGCTCGGCAGATTTGCGGCTGACACCCGCCTTCGCAGAAAGCTATGGCGTGGCAAGCAGCCGCCTCTACAGTCTTGAACTGTGAAACGCTGGTGGTCGATTGTCGTTATAGTTCTCGTGCTCGTTTTGGTCGGCGGGGGCGCCGCGGTCTATGTTGATTGGACTTGGAAACGAAAACTCTCACCGCGCGGCGGCCGTCCGTTTCTAACTCGCGTTGAGTTGCCGGTGCCGTCGTTCCGACAAGGAGACGACAAATGGCGCGACGATCCGTTAGGCGGCGTTCCAGAAAATGGAACGATCGGCGGCGAAGGCTGCGCCGTGGCGTCAGCGGCGATGGTGTTCAAGTTTTACGGGATCGACGTTGATCCGCAGCAGTTGAACTGGTTTCTAACTGCGACAGACGGATACACGGAGCAAGGCTGGCTTTACTGGGATCGCGCAGCGTGGTTCGCACCGGATCGCGTGCGGCACGTCTACGAGGACCTGCCTTCGTATCAATTGATCGATTCGAACATCGCGCACGGAAATCCCGTGATCGTGCGCGTGCGATTAGGTAGTGGCATTACGCATTTTGTGGTCATCGCAGGGAAAGACGGTTTCGATTATCTCGTGCGCGATCCTGGTGCGGGCTCTGCGAAAGGGCTTTACCCGTTGCGAGAACTCGGCAGCGACATCGAGGCGCTGCGATTCTACCAGCCCATCGCCGACCGCGAATTCGCAGCTGTCCGCGCGACGCTGACCAGAACTCGGACGACCATTGCATTGATCGGCGGTGCGTAATCAAAAAGCGGCGCAGCAGCGCCGCACTCCAAAACCTGACGGACATTACACGCCGCAATATACTCGGTTGCGTTTTGGAGTGCGGCCCGGTGCTCCGGCGCGCTTTGGTGACAAACCGGTTACACGCGTGCAGCGCTACGGCTCGACGGGAGGCTGCACACGGCTTTGGCCTAGACCGCGATCAGACTCTGCCTAAGGTGCTCGGCAGAGTTTGTGTTGATAGTTGCGAGTCGCGCGCATCTAATAAGACCAGCAAACCTCTCCACTTGGGCTGAACAATGAAAAAGGGTAAATCTAAGGCAACTGGCTCCGCTGTTTTGAAAGATCAACGTTGCTCGAGCGGAGTCGAAGGGTTGGACGACATCCTGTCCGGCGGTTTGCCGCGCGATTGTTTTTATCTGATTCAAGGCGATCCCGGTTCGGGCAAAACAACCCTGGCGTTGCAATTCTTGCTCGAAGGTGTGCGCTGCGGGGAATCGGTTTTTTATGTAACGCTTTCCGAGACGCGCGAAGAATTGTTGAAAGTGACGCGCTCACATGGCTGGTCACTGGAAGGTCTTCCATTACTCGAACTGTCCTCGATCGAACAGCTTCTGCGTCCGGAAGAGCAGACGACGGTCTTTCGTCCTTCCGAGATTGATCTGAATAAAGTCAGCAAACTATTGATCGACGAAGTAAGCAAAAGGCGTCCGGCACGGATCGTGTTTGATTCGCTCTCCGAATTTCGGTTGCTGGCGGAAACGGCGTTACGCTACCGACGCGAATTGCTGAATTTAAAACGACATTTCGCGCAGACCCGGAGCACGGTGTTGTTGCTGGACGACAAAATGACCGGGGGCATGATTGGAACTGATCCGCATGTGCTGAGCCTGAGCCACGGAGTTATTGAGATGGAGCAGCTTTCTCCGGACTACGGCAAATCGCGACGGCGGCTGCGCGTGCTCAAACTGCGAGGAGTTAAATTTCGCGAAGGCTATCACGATTACACAATCGAAACCGGTGGCTTGCGCGTGTTTCCGCGTCTTGTAGCGGCGGAGCACTACACAAAAATGGAGCGTGAGCCGGTTTCCAGTGGTATCAAGGAGCTGGACGATTTATTTGGCGGCGGTTTGGATCGTGGCACCACGACGCTAATTCTCGGCACCGCAGGCACGGGCAAATCCACGCTCGCTTTGCAGTATGCCAGTCGAATGGCGTCAAAGGGTGACCGGGCGATACTCTTCGCCTTTGATGAAACGCGTTCGATCATGCTCGCTCGCGCCAAGGCATTGGGGCTTGATTTGGAAAAGCACGTTAAAAGCGGAGTCATCACCGTACAGCAAGTGGATCCCGCGGAGATTTCGCCCGGCGAATTCGCTGCTCGTATTCGGGAGCAGGTGAACGGAGGCTGCAAACTCGTGGTGATCGACACCCTCAATGGATATCTCAACGCGATGCCCGGCGAGAAGTACCTTGCCAATCAACTTCACGAGCTTGTCACTTATCTGAATTACCAAGGCGTTGTGACCATCCTCATTTTGGCGCAGCACGGGCTGGTCGCCGCCGCAGAGTCCCCGGTAGACCTTAGCTACCTATCGGACACTGTGCTGAGCCTGCGATACTTCGAAGCGGCAGGCGAGGTCAGACAATCGATAGCGGTGATTAAAAAACGAAGTGGCCGCCACGAAAAAACCATTCGTGAATTCAAACTGGAGCCTGGCCAGGGCATTCGTGTCGGTCAGCCCTTGAAGGAATTTCACGGCGTTTTGACGGGAGTGCCTGTGTTTCGCGGCGCTGCAGGGGAAGTCATGTCGGGCTTCTGATGGAAAAGAATAATTCGAAGGAGCGCGTCCTCATCATTGCGCCAGTCGGGCGGGACGCTCACGTGATGGCCGAGTTGCTGGGCGGGCACGGATTTGAAGCACAGATTTGCGGTTCGCTGGCAGAATGCGCCACGCATATTCAGTCCGGTGCAGGTGCGCTCATACTTACGGAGGAAGCTCTCGAATTGGGCAGCTCATCCGATTTATTCGAAGCGCTCGCCGCGCAACCATCCTGGTCTGAGTTGCCACTCATCATTCTGACGACTGGCGGTGAATCTCGACTAGCCCGATTACTGGAATTGGCCCACAGGCAGCTGGCAGTGTGACTTTGCTGGAGCGGCCTATAGCCACTACAACGTTGATACGTTCTCTCGAGGTGGCGTTGAATTCGCGCCGACGACAATATCAGGTGCGAGATTTTCTGGAAGAGCAACACCGGAAGCAATGTGAATTAGAGCAAGCCCGGGAAAGTTTGCACCGTGCCAAGCAATTCGATGACGCGGTGATGGAAAACATGGGTGAAGGACTCTATACCGTGGACAGCCAGGGGTCGGTGACGTTCATGAACCCGGCTGCAGAAGAACTTTTCGGCTGGACCTTCGACGAGTTGCGCGGGCGCAACATACACGACGCGGTCCATTACAAGTATCCGGATGGGTCGCCGTTCCCGATCGAGGAATGCCCCAATCTGCAGGTGCTGCATCGTGGCAAGACCTTGACCGCACACGAGGACGTTTTTATTCGAAAAGACGGCACGTTCTTCGACGTCGTTTATAGTTCCGCGCCTCTCCGCGAAGACGCGAACATCACCGGCTTGGTCGTAGTATTTCGAGACGTCACTGCCAGAAAGCAAGCCGAGAAAGCGCTGCGACAGGCGCACGAGCAATTGGCTGATCGCGCCAAGCACCTTCAAACTCTCGTTGAAGTCACGCACTGCGAAACTGGCCGAGTCTAACGAACAGCTTCGCCGTGAGATGGCCGAACGCGAAGCCTTGCGTCGCAAGTTACTTCACGCGCAAGAAGAGGAGCGGCGGCGCATCGCTCGCGAGTTGCACGATCAGATGGGACAGAATCTGACTGCGCTTAATGTCGGCCTCAAATCCTTGCTCGATCGCCAATCACGCTCGGGCCTCGGCAGTCGAGTGCAACGCCTCCAGGAGTTGGCCACGCAAACCGCGCGCGATCTTCACCGCGTGGCAGTGGAATTGCGTCCGGCTGCCCTCGATGATCTCGGACTTGTGAAAGCGATTCGTGCGTTGACCGAAGCCTGGTCAACGCGGTACGGCATTGACGTGGATTTCGAGGCGGGACAATACCAGCCTGCCGGCATCTCGTCCGAGATTGAAACGATCCTTTACCGGATCATTCAGGAAGCGCTTAACAATGTCGCTAAACATTCTGGCGCAACGCGCGTGGCTCTTGTCCTCCGCCACACCGCAGACCACGTACAGGCAATTATTGAAGATGACGGGCGAGGGTTCGACGCTCGCGTGGCGTCCCAATCGGGAAATGGTAGCGGCCGCTTGGGGTTGCTCGGAATTCAGGAACGTCTCGGTATGGTCGGCGGCAACTTCAAGGTCGAATCCGCTCCTGAACGCGGTGCCACATTGCTTGTCCGCATTCCAATTCCCAAAGCACATGAAAAAGAAAAAAAATCAAAGCGAAGCGAAAATTCGCGTGCTGCTGGTCGACGATCACGCGGGTATGCGTGACGCATTGCGAACGTTCATCAATTCGGAGCCGGATCTGGCGGTCGTTGCTGAAGCCGCCAGCGGCCACAGTGCGCTCGACGTATTCAGGCGCACGACGCCGGACGTAGTCTTAATGGACGGCTCGATGCCTGGAAAGAATGGAATCGAGGTCACCCACGAACTCAGACAACTTCAGCCTGCGGTGAGAGTCATCGGTCTGACGTTGTATGAATCATCCACGTATCTGGAAGACATGATCGCAGCGGGCGCCAAAGGTTACGTGTTAAAGACTGGCGCGCCCACCAACGTAGCCGAGGCCATCCGTGCTGTTGCCGCAGGCAGAACTTATTTTGACGAAAATATTCCGCGTCGCTCCTCTGCATCGGCCCAAAACCAACCAGTGGTCGACGACCTAAGCGCAGATGAACTGGCCGTATTGAAACGTGTCGCGAATGGTCAGACCAATGACGAAATTGCCGCCGACTTGGAGGTCACCCTGCCGGTAGTGGAGAGACGCAGGACCGCCGCGATGAAGAAACTTAATGTGCGCAGCCGCGCCGAGCTCGCGCGAGTGGCCGCGCTGACGTCAGTGGTGAATTCTAGTTCGAACCGCGGTGATGAGCAGTCGGTGAACCGCGGTTCTGCGTGAATTTAATTCCTACTCAATCTCAGCAGCCCAAACGGTTCCGGTGTACTTGCCTGTGCGATACCTGACTTTGACCCGGTCGTTCTCGCGCAATTTCTCCCATTTTGCTTGATCGGCCGGGACTTGGAATGTGCGGCCGTTGTCGAGCATTCGCACTTTCACGATCCACTGTTCGTGCTTTAACGCACGCGGATCGCGACTCGTGCCGCGCGCCTCTGGCTTCATCACGTAGCCATCAACTGCAATCTCATCATCCGCCATGGGACGAAGCTGCTCATCCGGACTAGGCGCTGATTCAGCGTTCGGCGTTTCTGCAGTTGGCAGCGCGGCGTCGATATGCTCCTTCGCTAGCACCACTGCTTCGCCACTGTTCTTTTCGCAACCCGTGACGGCGATTATCAAAAACGCTGCAACGACCCATGGTGGTACACTCGTTCGTAACATTTCCGTGACTTGATTGCTTCTTGTTAGTCCCAATTTGGCACGTAGCATGGACAATGCTCTCATACGCCGACAAGGAGGGTGAATTATGGGTGTGATGTTGCAAGCGTTTTATTGGGATTGTCCCCAGACGGAAAATCGCGAACACCAATGGTGGAGCTTCATCAAATCGAAACTGCCGGCGATCGCGCAAGCCGGTTTCACCGCGTTGTGGCTTCCGCCTGCAAACAAGGCAGCCAGCTGGAAATCGATGGGCTACGACCCATACGATTATTACGATCTCGGCGAGTTTGACCAGAAAGGCGGCGTGCCGACGTGGTTCGGTTCCAAGGCCGACCTGCTCGATCTCATCGAGTCTGCGCACGCGCTGGGACTGCAAGTGTACGCCGATCTCGTGTTCAATCACAACAGCGGCGCTGACGCGCAGGAACCAAATCCGATCGACGGACAGTCGCGCTGGACAAAATTCACGCCGAAGAGCGGCAAGTTTCCGCGTGATTGGAAATGTTTTCATCCCAGTCAATACGAGACGTGGGACGGCGTCACGTTCGGCGACATGCCGGATCTCTGTCATCGCACACCGTTCGTTTATACCGAGCTCATCAATTATGCGCGCTGGCTGTTGGAAGAAATCGGTTTCGACGGATTCCGCTACGACATGGTCAAGGGTTACGGCGGCTGGATGGTCCGCTCGATTCAAGAACTGCGCGCACTGCGCGGCGGCACCAGTTTCAAGCCATATGCGGTCGGCGAATGCTGGGACAGCGAACGCACCATCGACGACTGGCTCGATGAAGCCAACGCGTGGTCGGACAATCCGGTAGGTGCATTTGATTTTCCGCTGCGCTGGCGGTTACGCGATTTGTGCGACAGCTACGGATTCAGTCTGCGAACTCTCGTCGAACGCGGAGTTTTGATGTGGGGTCGCCCCGAACAGGCTGTCACTTTCGTCGAGAACCACGACGTCGTGCGCGACACTCCAATCATCAACGACAAGCTGCTGGCGTACGCGTTCATCCTCACTCACGAAGGTTATCCGTGCGTCTTTTGGCAGGATTACTTCAACTGGAACCTGGCGCAGCCGGATAATCAGAGCGGCATCGATGCGCTTGTGAAAGTTCACGAACAAAACGCCGCCGGCTCGACGCAAATCCTGTTCACGAATGACGATCTCTACATCATGCAACGCTCGGGCGCGGGCGATCAATCCGGACTGGTGCTTGTTCTGAATAACCGCGGCACATGGAATGGCACGTGGGTTCAGACGCGATGGAATAATACGCGTTTGGTTCCAGCAGCGTGGCACGGTCGCGATGATCTCAGCACGCCGGAGGAGAAATGGACTAACGAGTCGGGATGGGTCGATCTTTGGGCGCCGCCGCGCGGCTACGCGGTTTACGTGCCGGAGTAAAGAACTGCTTTGCTGCTGCGGATTGTCCGTCCGATGAAAGTTCGTTTCGGCGAGGACGCGCGAACACCAGCGCGCCGTCCAGCCGCGTGCGCTCCCCGGAAGGTGCGCTACATTAGATCGGTGTTCGTGAATGCATTTCGCGACCGAATTCTGGTTGAGCCGGTTGTGCTTTCAGCGCGCGCTCGGAGGCATTTACCTCATCGCGTTTCTGATCGCGGCTAATCAGTTCATCCCGCTGCTTGGCGCGCGCGGGCTGCAACCGGTGCGGCTTTTCGTGCGCCACGTTCCGTTTCGTCGCGCACCGAGTTTGTTTTACATCAACTGTTCGGACCAGTTCATCACTGCAACGATTTGGTGCGGCGTTGGGTTATCGATTTTTACCATCATCGGTTTCTCGGAATCGTTCGGACTCGGCGTGTCGATGCTCACCTGGGCGTTGCTCTGGATCATCTACCTCTCACTCCTGAATGTGGGCCAGACGTTTTACGGATTCGGTTGGGAAACGATGCTGGCCGAAACGGGTTTCCTCGCAATTTTTCTCGGCTCATCAGACACGCGGCCGCCGGTCATCGTGATGTGGCTGATCGTGTGGGTGCTTTTCCGCACGATGTTCGGTGCTGGCATGATCAAAGTGCGCGCCGACCCGTGCTGGCGCGATCTCACCTGCCTTTTTTATCATTACGAAACGCAGCCGCTGCCGAACCCGCTGAGCTGGTATTTGCATCATGCGCCGCGCTGGTTCCACAAAGCCGGCGTGTTATTCAATCACTTCACTGAGCTCATCGTGCCGTGGTTCTACTTTATGCCCGCGCCGCTCTGCTACTGGGCCGGCGCAATTACCATCGTGTTTCAAATCACGCTGATCCTGAGCGGCAATCTTTCGTGGCTCAACTACATCACGATCGTGCTTTGCATTCCGTGTTTCGACGACCGCTTCCTCTCGCGCTTGCTCTCGATCCCCCACTCTGTGCCTGATCACCTAAGCGTGCCGCACACAATCGCGGTCGGCTTCGTTACCGCGATTGTGCTGGCGCTCAGTTGGCGACCGGCGCGGAATTTGTTCTCGCGTCGACAACTCATGAACGCCAGTTTCGAGCCGTTGCACCTGGTCAACACCTACGGCGCATTCGGCGCCGTGACGCGCGAGCGGCTCGAGGTCGTGATTAAAGGGACTGACGCAGAATTTGCTGATGCTTCAGCTGAATGGCGCGAATACGAGTTCAAGGGAAAACCCGGCGACGTGAACCGTCCGCCGTGCATCGTCTCGCCGTATCATTGGAAGCTCGACTGGCAAATGTGGTTCGCCGCCATGTCGCCGCCTGACTTGCACCCGTGGTTCCTCGCGCTTGTCCAACGACTGCTCGAAGACGAAAAGCGAATTCTTCGGCTGTTTGCGCACAACCCATTCCCCGACGCGCCGCCAAAATTTATTCGCGCAGATTGGTATCGCTACCGTTTCACGAAACCAGGTGAGCGCGGCTGGTGGACGCGCACGTTTGTGGCCGAATACCTGCCTGCGGTCACGCTCCCTCGCACGCCCGACGCTGTTCGCGAATAGTAAGCTGCGCTGCAACGCGACGAATTTCTCGAGTGACCCTGATTAGAGATTTAATTCGATCACGACCGCTGAATGGTCCGAGGCCCCTTCCTTGGAAGCTGTTATCTCGGGATATGTCTCCCAGAGAGTAGGACGTTTGTCGCGGCTGCCCCACAATCCTTTTCTAAAAACACGTCCCGCCGGTGAAAAAAGGCCGCAAGCTCTTCGAGATAAAGATGTAGTCGAATCGGTTCCGCAAGACGCAGGAGTCGAATGTTCCGGGACGGTTGCCGACATCAAACCCCGGCAAAGAATAGCAGTCGATTAACGGGCTCTTATTCTTGAAGAGCGTTGCGAGGTTCGGCGCCTGACGAGCCAGCGACGGCTGGCCCTTCATTTAGATCTCCAAGAACAACAACGTGCGCACCTGCCTTAACGAGTTCATTAACGATCTTGCGAACAGCTTTTGCCTGTCGTTTGCGCTTTGCTCCGCCGCCTCCCGACTGAGACTTAAAGTGATTCACCAGGACATGGATGACCGCGCCATTCGGTGTTCGTACTTCGTATTCCGCGCAGTCGCGGCTGAAAATGATGCCTTTGCTGTCAGTCTTATCGACGTTTGAGCGGATCGATCCGATGTCGAAGCCGTTGCGCGTCATGATCGCGACGTCGATACCGCGATCGTCATTCCCATCGACAAGCATCACATGCCGGTATAATCCGCCGAGCAAATCACGGTTGAACCGCAGTAGCGCCGGTCTGTCTTCGACCTCGACCAATCCCAACACGTGAGCACCGATGTCCTTGATCACCCGCGCTGTCATACGCGTGGCGGTTTCATCGACTGCCTCTTTGGCCAGCTCAACCCACCCGATCCAATCACCGCGTCCCTCGGCTACGATCTCCACATTTTGGCGTTTATCGCTCGGCTCGCGGTCAAACGTCCCGCGATTCTTTCTAAGCCACGCCCACTGAGGATTTAGTGTCTGGTTGCGGCGAATTGCCTTTGTTTTCTTGTCGATTGTATAGATCTCAAGCGTAACGAGAAGATCGCGGATTCGTATTTTGTCAGTTGCGCTGTAGCTGGCTTTTTGAAGCAGCGCGCTGACTTTCTCGTACGCCTTCAGCACTGGCTCGCCGGCATTCCAGTCAGACAAGTCAAAGACTTTTGGCCGTGCGAAAAGATTCTCAACATTGAACGACGCGATTCTGATCATAGAGATGGCACCTCCTGCGAACAGTTTGGGCGTGTTCCAATGTTCATACCTCCATTGAGTGCCATTGGGCAAGCTCGGTTGATCTTGGATTTTCTTGCGATTCGCGCGGAGCCGGGGTCTCCGTGCGCAATCAATTCCACCGCGGGTCGGGCAGACCGCCTTTTAGGTGGAACCGGGCAACCTCCATCTGGCCGCGAATTCCTGGAATCAGCATGAGCAGCCCCGTATCTGCATCCTCAAAGTAAAAGAACAACACAATACGCCCGTCCGCCTGCGCGTTGCCATGCACGAACCGGTGTTCTCGCAAATACGATACAAGCGTGTTCTCGACCTCCACGTGACGCCCCATGGCTTTGGAGACAACGATGTTCAGCACCGCCACCAGATGCGGCATCTGTTCCGGTTCCGAACCTCGCACAAACGCCATGTCGCCCGCGAACTCCTCAAGAAAATAATTGACGGCCAGTTCGTAATCTGTCGGATGCAGCATCCGCTCGCGCAGCGCACCGAGATGATGCGGGAAATTTTGCGAGGCGGAATTCATGCGGGCTCACGGCACCAGGAAGATTTTTCCTGTGTATGGATCTCTCACCGCGGATCCTGGCGCAAAGGCGCTGACGTCGATGTAATTTCCCTCGGGTGAATAAGGACTGGTGACCATGCCTTTATGACCTGGTACCGGAATTCCATACGGCATATCTCCCTTTGCTTTTTCTGGAGGGACAGCTGCAGCGCGCTGTACAGATGACGGTGGGAGTAACCTTCTCCTCTTTAACGAGGTTTGTTGGCTGTTCGAGTGGAGTCGGTGACGCCCCGACAAGATTTGATTGTGGCGAACTCGGGCGACGCGCGGCACGTTTCGTCTTCTTCTCGGTTGGATTGGGCGTGGGGCGAGGCTGGAAAGCCTTCGAAACGGACTGGCCGACTTTCTTGAAAAAATCTCCAACCGGTTCCGCACTTACGCATCGTCCGCTCAAAAAGAACAGCGCGGCCACTGGCAACGAAATCCAGCGCGAACGAATAAAACGGTTAGTTAGGTTTTCGGCGTTCAATGTGAAGACGAGATTTTCCGTCAGGATCGGGGTCTAAGAGAAGGAAAAATTTCTCTGCACGGAACTTTTGGCGTCGTTATCAAAACGGATAATGCAACCGCAGCAACTGCGGTGCATCGCCAACCAACACGGCAAAGATTTCGGTGTAATCGTCCTCAGGAATGCTGACCGGCGTCGCGATCCCAAGCGCCTTGAGCAGGTCCGGAATCGTGTTGCCATGTCCGACGACGAGCGCGTTGCCGTTCAATGCACGTAATTTCTCGACAAGTGCGCCAATGTCATTTGCCGGAACCACCGTGGGACTGACGTGCGCCGCTCTCGCTGTCGGTGCCGCAGTTTCCTGCGTGCGCTTGAATTCGGTAACGAACACGGACGTAATCTGTGAATCTTTCAGAATATGCGCCAACGCATCCGCGCGTTTTTGTCCCTCGACAGATAAATCAGGATCTTTACCGCCAGTGCTCGCCTTCTCTGCGTGACGAACAATGAAGACAACCGGTGCAGCGTTGGCGTAGGTTACCAGCAACAGGGGAATCGAAAGAATCAAAGCAAGATGTTTCATTCTGAAAAAGCCGATCGCAGAAAGTCTATTGATAACAGCTGACGGGAATTAATCGCGCCATCCAGGTGATTGGCCTCACATTCTGCACATTTCTTCCTCGCCAGTTCGCACTCCCCTCTCCTGATTCGACTCTCAATGAAGCGCAAGCTATCAATTTTGTTTTCTATGCACTCGTCACTTGTGACTCCTGGCAGATTGGCTACATCGACAACCGTATGAAGACAACTTCGCCAACACCTGACGCAATTCTGCAAACTGCGTTCGGCTTCTGGAATTCCAAGGTCCTGCTGACGGCGGTCACGTTCGATTTATTCACCGTGCTCGGTCAGGGCCGGTTTACAGGCCCGGAGATCGGCAAGAAACTTGACCTGCATCCTCGCGGCGTCGCAGATTTTCTCGATGCGCTCGTGGCAATGAAATTCCTCGAACGTGAGGGCGACGGCGCCGACGCGAAATATTTCAACACGCCCGCCACCGCTCTGTATCTCGACCGCAACAGCCCGCGCTACATCGGCGGAATCCCCGAGATGCTCAATGCGCGGCTGTTCAAGTACTGGAATGATTTGCCGGAAGCGCTGCGCACCGGGAAACCGCAAAACGAAACCAAACACGGCGGCAAAAACATATTCGATGAATTGTATGCCGACCCTGAAAAGCTCGAGTGCTTCCTCGACGGGATGACCGGCCTGTCGCGCATCAACTTCGAAGCGCTCGCCGACAAATTCGATTTCTCGCGCTATCACAGCCTGTGCGATGTCGGCGGTGCAACTGGATTGCTCTGCATCGAAGTCGCCAAAAAACATCCGCAAATCGACTGCATCAGTTTTGACCTGTCGCCGGTCGAGCCTGTAGCGAAAAAGCACATTGCCGCGGCCGGGTTAACTGATCGGATCCGCACTGCGACGGGCGATTTCTTTCAGGACCCGCTGCCGAAGGCCGACGTGATCACGATGGGAATGATTCTGCACGACTGGAACCTGGAGAAAAAGATGAAGCTCATCCGCGCGGCCTACGACGCGCTTCCGCCCGGCGGCGCGTTCATTGCAGTCGAAGCGCTGATCGACAACGCGCGCCGCGAGAATGTTTTTGGTCTGCTCATGTCGCTAAACATGCTGATCGAATTCGGCGACGCGTTCGATTATTCGGCCGCCGATTTCGAAAAATGGTGCCGCGAAGTCGGCTTCAAGCGCTTCGAAGTCATCCATCTTGCGGGCCCATCCAGCGCGGCGATCGCGTACAAGTAGGTACGGGCGGGCACGAGCGCGAGTCTGGTAGGGCGTGTCGACCGTCGACACGCCGAAGAAGCGGCGCCCACAGGAGTGGTCGCCCTACCTGCAAACTCCTCGTTGCGAGTTCTCTCGCTCCCGTCTTCTGTCTCGTTTCCTGGTTTCCTGATTCCTTTCATCTCTGCGTTCTCTGCGTCTCTGCGGTAAAATCATCGGTTGTTCTCAGTTGACACCGTTTCTCGCCGAAGTATATGGCATTGCAATATATGGCATCGCCAGTTCCAGATCGCGAATTAAAAAAGGGCAGCGCCGAATTGATGATTCTGGCTCTGCTGGAAGATCGTGCCCGACACGGATACGAGATTGGCCAGTTGATCGAGTTGCGTTCGCGCGGCGCGATTCGATTCAACGTCGCTTCCCTTTATCCGTTGCTTTATCGATTGGAGAAACGGAACTGGATCCGTGGCCGCTGGATCGAAAAGGCGGGGCAACGCCGGCGCCGCTACTATCGCCTGACGGCCTCTGGCAAAAACGTGCTGTCGAAGCAACGCGCCGGCTGGCGTGAGTTCGTCGAAGCGATCAACCTGATCACCGGAGTTCAACATGCCTGATTTTAAGGTCGAGATCAGAGCGCGGCTGGCCGAGCTGCAGTTATCGCCAGTGCGGGAGGCGGAAATCGTTGAAGAACTTTCGCAGCATCTGGAACAGGAATACGAGCGGGCGGTCAGCGGCGGCGCGTCGCGAAGAAGCGGCTCGCCAAGAAGTCCTCGAGCAACTCAACGCGCCCGATTTGTTAGGTCGCGAACTCAAACGTGTTGAGCGTCGTGTGTCGCAACAACCGGTCGCACCAGGCGCACAATCGAAGACCAATCTTTTTGGCGATCTCACCCAGGACATCCGCTACGCACTGCGCGTGCTGGCGAAGAACCCGGCGTTCACGATCATCGCGGTGATTGCGCTCGCACTGGGCATCGGTGCAAATAGCGCAATCTTCAGCGTCGTGGACGCAGTGCTATTGCGTCCGCTGCCGTTCAAACATCCTGAACAACTGGTGATGTTGTGGGAGAACGCCGCACATCAGGGCTTTCCAAAAAATACCCCGTCGCCCGCTAACTTTCTCGATTGGCAGAAGCAAGCCCAATCGTTCACCGGAATCGCAGCAATGGCGGAGCGAAGCTTCAATCTCACCGGTGTTGGCGAACCCGAACGGCTCGATGGGCGTCGTGTTTCCGCAAATCTGTTCGAGTTGTTAGGTGTACCGGCCACTGCTTGGGCGCACATTCGTGCCGGAAGACGATAAGCCCGGTACGCACGTTGTTCTCCTCAGCTACTCACTTTGGCAACGGCGCTTCGGCTCCGACCCAGCGGTCATTGGCCGTGCCCTTACCCTCAACGGCGAGAGCTACACGGTCGTGGGTGTCATGCCGCGACTGGTGCAACTGCCTGGCTACGAAAACGTGAGCGATCAGCTATGGGTACCGATCGCGTTCCCGTCGGAGGAAGCGGCGCAACGTGGTAATCATTTTCTCGAAGTGATCGCGCGAATGAAACCCGGCGTCACTCTGAAGCAGGCGCAAGCTGAGATGGAAACGATCGCTGCGCGCCTTGAGCAGCAGTATCCGGATTACAATATGCGAATAGGCGCGGTCGTGGTTCCGCTTCACGAACAGGTTGTTGGCGATATTAAACCGGCGCTCCTTGTTTTGCTCGGCGCAGTCGGATTTGTGCTCCTCATCGCCTGCGCAAATGTTGCCAATCTGTTGCTCGCACGCGCTGCTGTTCGGCAAAAGGAGATTGCGGTGCGCCTGGCACTCGGCGCTAGTCAGTCGCGCCTCATCCGACAGTTTCTAACGGAAAGCGTGTTACTCGCGATGTTTGGCGCGGGATTAGGTTTGCTGCTGGCATTCCTCGGCCTCCGCGCACTTAGAACATTCATTCCTGCGAGCATTTCGCAGGTGGAAACAATCAACATCGACGCCAGAGTGCTCATCTTTACGGCATTAATCGCTGTGGTGACTGGAATCGCGTTCGGTCTCGCGCCCGCCATTCAGGGATCACATTTGAATTTGAACGACACGTTGAAAGAAGGCGGCCGTGATTCCGCCGGAGGCAGCAAAGGAAACCGAGCTCGAAGCCTGTTGGTGATCGGCGAGGTCGCCGTTTCCTTCGTGCTGCTGATCGGTGCCGGGCTTTTGATCAACAGCTTTTTTCATCTACGGAATCTTGATCCCGGATTTCGTGCCGATCACCTCCTGACGATGAAAGTAGATCTTTCGGAGGTGAAGTATCCCGACCGTGAACGACGCGCAGCATTCTTCGATGAGGTGATGCGACGCGTCCATGAGCTGCCAGGAGTGCAATCAGCTGCTGTCGCCGATAATCTGCCGCTCACATTCAACGGCAATTCCATGACGATTGGCGTAGAAGGGGTGACAGACCCGCCGCCTGGCCAACGACCCGATGTTATCTTCCGTGCAATCGGACCTGGTTACTTTAAAACGATGGGCATTCCAATCGTCGGTGGTCGCGATTTCACCGATCAAGACAACGCCGACTCCAAAGATGTGGTGGTAATTAGCGAGAAAACCGCCCAGCATTTCTGGCCCGGACAGGACCCGATCGGCAAACGACTGAAACCCGGCTCGAGTACGTCGAAAAGCGAATGGCGGGAGGTGATCGGAATCGTCAAAGACGTTCGACAAAATGACCTGATCGCCCCACCGAAGATGCAAATGTACTTCTCTTATCGGCAGCCGAAAGAAATCGCGGCAAACGCGCTTGTGGTCCGAACAACTGTCGAGCCGATGAGCCTCGCCGGATCAGTGCGTAACGCGATCTGGTCGGTGGACAAAGATCAAACCGTCGCAGACATCGATACGATGGATCACATCGTCGCGGAAGCAGTCGCACGGCAACGCTTCAGCATGCTTTTGTTAGGCGTGTTCGCGGCACTGGCACTACTGCTTGCCTCAGTCGGAATTTACGGCGTCATGAGCTACTCCGTCGCGCAACGAACTCGCGAGATTGGCATTCGCATGGCGCTCGGCGCGCGGCGAGCCGATGTTTTGCAAATGACCGTCCGGCAGGGACTCAAACTCGTGGGCGCAGGTATGATCCTCGGCTTAGGCGCGGCATTTCTTCTGACACGCGTCATGGCGACTTTGCTGTATGGGATCAGTGCGACCGATCCAATTACGTTCATTGGCATCTCTGTGGTGCTGCTCGCAGTCGCAATCCTCGCCAGCTACGTCCCGGCGCTTCGCGCAACGAAGGTCGACCCGATAACCGCGTTACGCGCGCAATAGACGCATTCGGCGCGAGCGTTTAGCGACGCGCGCTTGCTGCGGGTGTCACGAGTTCCAGGTGCGGCTCGTTTATCGGTGATTCGCCACGTCACCATGATTTGTGTTGGAACCTTGCCGCCCTCCTGGTTCGTCAAATATGATCGGCACATGTTGCGAACCATCACTTTATTTCTCGCGTTAACTGCGACTGCTTTTGGACAAAATTCAGCGAAGGACGAAGCGCAGGTCTGGGAATTGGAAAAGGCGTACTGGGAATACGTGAAAGCCAACGACCTGGAGAAGTATCGCGCGCTTTGGCACGAGAATTTTGTTGGCTGGCCATTTGTCAGCCCCGCGCCCGTACGAAAGGATCACATCACCGACTGGATTACTTCGAACACGTCGAAAGGAATCAAGCTCCAGTCGTACTCGATCGAGCAGCTCGCAATTCAGGTAACCGGCGACATCGCGATCAATTACTATCGAATTAACGCAACGTGGGCGAATAGCGCAGGCGCCGAAGTCAGGACCGACAGATTGCGGATCACGCACACGTGGACTCGAACGCACGGCACGTGGCAAATCATCGGTGGCATGTCCTCGCCCGTGAATGCGACTGGTCAGTAGAACCAGAACTCATTCGTCCCGACGGAAAAAGGCCAGGTCGAAAAACGACCTGGCCTTTAGGGCGAGATAGCCCCCAACAAATTGCCGCGTAGCGGATTTATTTTCCGCCTTTTGGCGCTGGAGGAACGACAACCTCCTTGTGTTGCGCACAAGCCCCAAGTCCCAACGCCGTGACCAAAACGGCCATGACCACGATCATTTTCAAAAATTTCAATTAATCTTCGCCTCCTTTCGCAGCAAGTTGCTCCGGTCTGTTTAGGCAGGGAACCAGGGGGAAGCAATGCTTTTCTTCAGTTTTTTGAGCCCCGTGGCTGACGGCTTTATTTGTGGTAGCCGGTTGTCCCTGCGCTTGTGGTGACAGTCTCTTTCCTTTGAGCGCAAGCACCAAAGCTCAAAGCAGTGGCCAAAACGGCCACGATCATAATCGCCTTTATCAATTTCAATCTATATCGCCTCCTTTCGTTGCAAGCTGCACTGCCCGTGTAGGATCACACACGGACAACAACGTTTTTGTCAAGTTCTTTGGATGTATTGCCCGGCGATTCAATCCAAACCACGAAGCCCGACAGTCGTGTCATGTTGACCGAAACGAACGGCTCAGGCTTATGCATGGAGACGGCGCGCCCTCGCGCCGCTTCTTCAGCTCCCGACGCGACGAGGGCGTCGCGGCTCCAATCACGCACTTCGCGTCGTTCAGGATCGCTACGCTCGACGCGGTGAACTTTCAAGATCACGCCTCGATTACAACCGGCGTACCCTCATCGACCATTTCGAACAATTCGATCACGTCCTCGTTACGCATCCTCACGCAGCCGTGACTCGCAGCCGTGCCGACTTTGTCCTCGTGTTTGGTGCCATGAATGTAGACGAAGCGGTCGCGCGTATTCGCATTGTGCTCATCCAGTCCATCGAGCCACAAAATACGTGACGTGATCATGTCCTCCGTCGGAGGAGGCGCTTCGTCGGGCTGAAGCGGAACGCGCCCGACGAAAACGGTTCCGTGCGGCATATCGCTTCCGATCTTCTCCGCCACGCGAAAACGGCCGGTCGGCGTTTTGAAGCTCCCCTCCTCTGTCCCGATACCGAATCGCGACGTGGACACGGGGTACGTGCGGATCGGCTGTTCGTTTTCTTTTACCGTGAGTTGCTGGTCTCGAATTGAAACGTGAATGCTCTTCATTCGAATTTTTCTGCTAGCGACAAATTTCTCTTACAGCGTTACAATCGACATGCTCATGGGAGGTTATCACATCGCCGTCGTGGGCGCGACCGGCGCCGCCGGCACTGAATTGTTGCGCGTACTGGAACGGAGAAGTTTTCCGGTCGCAAGTCTGCGTCCGATTGGTTCGGCGCGTTCAGCTCGGGAAATCCGTTCAATTCTGCGGTGACTCGATCCCGGTAGAAAAACTCGATGCCGCGTCGTTCGAAAAAATCGACATCGCTTTCTTCAGCGCGGGCGGCGACGTTTCCCGGAGCTATGTCCCGATCGCATGCCAGGCGGATGCCATTGCGATCGACAAATCTTCGGCATTCCGGATGGATCCGCATGTGCCGCTCGTCATTCCTGAGATCAACGCAGAGGACGTGAGACTCCATCGCGGAATCATCGCGAATCCGAATTGCACAACAACCGTGATGCTCATGGCCCTCTATCCTTTGCATAAGATTTTCCGCGTGCATCGGGTTTTCGCTGCGACGTATCAGGCAGTCTCTGGAAGCGGCAGTCGAGGAGTTGAAGAGTTGACCCGGCAAACATCCGCCTTCGCCAAGGCTACCGGCGCGACACGCCGCGCATCGGCTACAGCCGACGCACTCGCCTGACAGTTTTTCCGCACCCGATCGCCTTCAACTTGCTGCCACATGTCGATTCTTTCCTGGAAAACGGTTACACCAAGGAAGAAGTAAAAATGCAGGATGAAACGCGCAAGATCATGCATCTGCCGGAGCTGCGCGTTTCAGCGACGTGCGTGCGCGTGCCAATTTACCGCGCGCATTCAGTTGCCGTCACCGCTGAGTTCGAACGACCCGTTTCGGTAGAACAAGCGCGCGAAGTTCTGTCGAAGGCACCGGGATTGGAGCTCGTGGATGAACCGCATCGCAATCGTTATCCCATGCCGCTCAACGTGGCTGGAAAAGATAATTGTCGAGGTTGGCCGCGTGCGTCTGGATTGCGCGTTGGAGAACGGACTGTCGTTTTGGGTTTCAGGCGACCAACTACTCAAAGGCGCGGCGTTGAACGCCGTTCAGATCGCCGAATTGCTGTAGCAGAGATAAGATTGTAGGGCGTTTCTGTGAAACGCCGAACCATTAACAAAAATCCTATTGGCGTCTGACACAGACGCCCTACAAGGTCTAGATTTTATGGCTCGACCGCCACGCATTCCCGTCATGCTACCATGGGAATCCAAGGTCATTTACTTTATTACGATTTGCATCACGCCTCGCTGTAA
>CAVXHW010000013.1:0-38800 GCA_963761585.1 uncultured Verrucomicrobiae bacterium | reverse complement strand
TTCGCGCACTGCCAGAATTTTTCCGCGGCCGAACTGAGGCGTCCTTTTCGCGCGACGATGCCGACCGAAAATGGCTTCGGCTCAGGAGTGAGGTGCAAAAACTTTACTCGGTTTCCGAAACTGTAACCAAAGTCTACCGCAACGGCGACGCCGGTCCCTGCTTCGACAGCCGACATGACGCCGGACATGCTGTCATGTTCCTCGATGATGCTCGGTTTCTGTTTCACCTTCGAAAAGATGACCGAGAGTAAGTCATAGTAATTCGGATAGTCTTCGCGGGTTAGGCCAATCAACGGCTCGGCCGCGACCTCGGTAAGCGGAATGGCGCGGCGTCGGGCAAACGGATGCTGCGGAGCGACCGCCACGCAAACGCGTTGGCGAAACAACTCCTCATATTGAACATCGCGCAGCGCACCAGCCTTTTGGGAACGAGTTATCAATCCGATTTGAAGCCGGCCATCGCGTACGCCGTCGAGAACGGTTTTGTTGCTCCGATCGTGCAATCTGACGTGCACCTTTGGCATCGCCTTCCGAAATCCCCGTAAGGTTTTCGGCAGAATTTCGGCGAATGGCGTCGGTGAGTAGCCGACGTGCAGGTCGGTCTCACCCGCAGTCGCAACCGCTCGCGCCTTTTTCACGCCTTCGTCAGCTCGTTGCAACACCGCGCGAGCTTCGTTCAAGAACGTGCGACCGGCCTCTGTTAGGCTGACCGATTTCGCGGTGCGTTTGAGCAGAGGGAAACCGAGCTCATCTTCAAGATCGCGAATCTGGCGACTTAACGGCGGTTGAGAGACGTGAAGTTTCAACGACGCGCGCGAGACGTTCTCGGCCTCGGCGACGGCAACAAAGTAGCGAAGATGCCGCAGTTCCACAGCGGCTTTCACATTACCTTTTGGGTATGCTCAGGCAACAAACATCGTCTTTCACAATGGCGTGGTGCTCGGCCGATCGTTGTTCAGAGAAAAGAAAGGAACCTATGACCAGAACCCCGCAGAAAGGAAACAAGTCATGATGCCGGATATCGACAAAGTAGTGGTAGTCACCGGAGCCAGTAGCGGCATCGGGGAAAGCACGGCAAAACTGCTGGCCCGACACGGAGCGAAGGTCGTATTAGGAGCGCGGCGTAAGGACCGACTCGACGCAGCCGTAAAGGAAATTTCCGCCGCAGGTGGTAAGGCCATTAGTGTCGCCGTTGACGTGACAAAGCGTGCTGAAGTAGAAGCACTCATCAAGGCAGCTGTCGACAGTTTCGGGCGTGTCGATGTCATGGTGAATGACGCCGGTATTATGGCGATCGCACCAATCGAGGCGCTCAAGGTGGAGGAATGGGACCGGATGATCGATGTGAATATCAAAGGGCTTCTATACGGGGTCGCCGCCGTGTTGCCTCAAATGCTGAAGCAGAAGAGTGGTCACATCATCAACCTTGCTTCCGTTTTCGGGATCAAAGTGTTTGCGCCCGGCGGGACTGTTTACTGCGCCACGAAGTCCGCCGTGCGCGCCTTGACGGAAGGGCTCCGGATGGAGCTGCACTCCAAAAATATTCGCTGCACGATGATCTCGCCGGGTGCGGTAGCTACAGAACTTCCGGAAGCCAGTTCGGATGAAGCGACCAGAAAGAATTTGCGCGAATTTTACAAATCGGTCGTGGCTATTCCGGCCGAGTCAGTCGCGAAGGCGATCGCTTACGCAATCGAGCAACCGCGCGGATGTGGAAATCGATGAAATCGTTATCCGGCCCACCGCCCAGGATTTCTGAGCTACCCATGAATATGACCGCAACCATCAAACGCGTCTTAACACGCTGGACGCTTCCTGCGCTCGTGTTGATCGCAGGCGGATTCGTCTGCGACGGACTAACAGAAGTCGGGCATCATGCCTTGCTTATCGCCGGCGGCATTGCGCTCGGCATCGGAATTGGAAAAGAGAGTCGTTAACGCCTGTGCTCACAATCACGAAATCCGCTTCGAAAATAAGATATCAACCAATGCACTAACATGAAACACATCACATCAGTCGCACTTGCGATCGGGATCATCACGCTAGTAGCAAGTAACAGCTTAGAAGGCGGGCCAACTGCGGCGCCAACAGTTAAGAACGTGGTATTGGTCCACGGTGCCTTCGCCGATGGATCAAGCTATGCCAAAGTCATTCCCCTACTTGAGGCCAAAGGTCTGCATGTAACCGCAGTCCAGAATCCACTGTCCTCGCTGGCCGATGACGTCGCCGCAACCAAGCGGGCGATTGCGAATCAGGATGGCCCGGTAATTCTTGTCGGACATTCCTGGGCTGGCATGGTGATTAGCGAGGCCGGGAACGATCCAAAGGTTGCCGGACTTGTTTATGTCGCGGCGATTGTGCCCGACGAGAATCAGTCAGCGAACGACGTGCTCAAGCCCTATCCGCCGCCTCCTGGTCTTGCCGAAGCAAAGCCGGATGCTGCCGGTTTCCTTTCGCTCACTCGCAAAGGAATCGACGAGGACTTCGTTCCTGATGTTCCGGCAGCCGAAAGAGCCATAGTCTATGCAACTCAGGGTACATGGAATTCGGCATGCCTCGCCGACAAGGTATCGGTCCCGGCCTGGACGACGAAACCGTCGTGGTACATCGCCGTTAACGACCGGATGCTTTCTCCCGAATATGAGCAGGCAATCGCAAAACATATCCACGCTAAGACGACAACTCTCCCCACCGGCCATGTTCCAATGTTGTCGAAGCCGAAGGACGTAGCCGCGGTGATCATCGAGGCTGCCAACAAACCCGTCACCGCGCTCGATGCTGCCCACGCAAGTGCTCAATCCGTATTTCCGGCCAACTTCCGTACTCAGGAGATTCAGGCCGACGGCGCGACAATTCATGTCCGAGTCGGCGGACAAGGCCCGGCGGTCGTGCTGCTTCACGGATTCGGAGACACAGGCGATATGTGGGCACCTATGGCTGCCGAGCTCGCACACGACCACAGAGTCGTCGTACCAGACCTTCGCGGCATGGGGCTTTCCTCACATCCCGCCGGTGGCTATGATAAGAAAACACAAGCAGCCGATATCCGGTCCGTTCTTACTCAACTCGGTATCGACCATGCCGCAATTGTTGGGCATGACATTGGCGCAACGGTTGCGTATGCCTATGCCGCCCGTTACCCCGATAAAACCGACCGGCTGGTGGTGATGGATGCGCCGGTGCCGGGCATTCCACCTTGGGACGAAATCGTGCGTAACCCTGCGCTCTGGCATTTCTCTTTCGGCGGTCCCGATGCTGAACGGTTGGTGGCTGGCCGCGAACGCATTTATCTTGATCGCTTTTGGAACGAATTTGCGGGGGATCCGTCGAAAATCGACGAAGCAACCAGAGTCCATTACACTGCGTTTTATGCGCAACCGGGTGCCATGCATTCCGCTTTTGCCCAGTTCCTCTCAATTCCCAAGGATGTTGAAGATAACAAAGTTTCAATGACGACCAAGCTAACTATGCCGGTGCTCGCGATTGGCGCCGCAAAAGCGTTTGGTGCAAACGTGGCCATCGTCATGCGCAACGCGGCCGATAATGTGACCGAAGTCTTGATTGCAGACTCGGGCCATTGGCTGATGGATGAACAACCTACCGCTACGATTGCTGCCGTGCGTAATTTCCTCGACCGAAAAACCACCACCCAATCCCTAAAACTCGGGAAATGGGTTTCAACAAATTCAGATCACAATGACTAAACAGATACATCTCACGCGGCGGTCACCCTACTACTGGCGTGTAACGATTAATCGTCCCCCGCTTAACATCTTTGGCCCGGACACGATTCCGCAGCTCAACGAAGCCATTACCGCGATCGAAACTGACGAGCAGGTTAAAGTGGTCGTCTTTGACAGTGCGATCGAAGGCTTCTTTCTCACTCATTACGATTTCCTCGCAAAGATTGAGGATACAACCAGTCTCCCGCCGGGACCAACAGGGTTGCAGCCTCTGCCAGACATGTTGGTGCGCTTGAGCCGAGCACCGGTTGCGTCGATCGCATTAATTCGTGGACGCGCCACCGGGGTGGGAAGTGAGCTTGCGCTCGCTTGCGATATGCGTTTCGCCAGCCGCGAAAAAGCGATCTTATCGCACTTCGAAGTCGGGGCCGGAATCGTGCCTGGCGGCGGTCCAATGGCGCGATTGCCGCGTTTGATCGGACGTGGCCGCGCGCTTGAAGTATTTCTAGGAGCCGACGATGTCCCTGGCGATCTGGCCGAACGCTACGGATACGTCAATCGGTCGTTACCCGACGCAGAGCTTGATGAGTTTGTCGATTCGTTAGCCAACCGGATCGCGTCGTTCGACAAGCGAGTGATCAGCGAAACCAAGCGCTTTGTCGACGTAGCGAGTTTGCCACCTGACTACGAAATCGCACCAGAGTGGGACGTTTGCGTTGCCTCGATCATGCGAGCCCCCGCGCAAGAGAGGATCAAAAAGTTGATGGAGCAAGGCTTTCACAAGCCGGGCGATGTAGAAAACCGGTTGGGATATCACGTCGGCCAAGTCGGTCGCTAGCGGCCTAACAAAAGGAAGATCCAGATGTCACACCACGCTTCAGGTCCCAACTTTGATTTCCGCGCGGCGACGCCCGATTGGACATGACAGATCTCTACGCGTTCACCAAGCCGGGCGATCCTGACAAATCAATACTGATCCTTAATGTACATCCGTCTTTCAGATTGGACTCGCCGGAGCCGACAACGAGCGAGCCCTTCAAACCAGGAGCGCTGTACGAAATCAAGATCGACACAAACGGTGATGCCGTTGCCGATCTTTGTTACAGCGTTCAGTTCGCATCTTCGGAAGATGGGAAGCAGACTGCGACAGTGCGCCGTCTTCAGGGCATGCGAGCAGGTAGCGTGGGCGAGCGAGGTGAAGTTATCGTCCAGCAAGCGCCAGTGTCAGTCGGGAAGAGAAGCCCTGGTGACACAAGTCGGCGACTCCGTTTTTTCTTCGGTTGGCGCAGCGATCCCTTCTTTTTCGACGTGAACGGCAATTTCAATCACATGCAGTTTACCGGAGACGATTTCTTCAAAGACAAAAATGTTTGCAGCATTGTGCTTGAACTTCCCAACTCAGAACTCGGGAACTAACAAGGTCGGAATTTGGGCTCGCACAATAGATAAGACTGCAGACGGCTGGATCCAGGCAGATCGAGGTGGAAGACCATTGCAGGCGGTCTTCCTCCCGGGAGAAAAGAAAGAGGATTACCTTCGCGGCGAGCCAGCAAATGACGATCGCTTCATTGGCGTGTTCGCCCACGAATTGGAACACTCGGGCGGCTATACGCCGAAGGACGCCAAGAACATCGCGAGGACGTTGTTACCGGACATTCTTTCTTATGACCCTCGCGAGCCGGTGCGCTACCCGCACAATGGCCGCACACTAACCGACGACGTTGCCGATCTTTTCTTCTCTATCTACGCGAACCGGAATGTGACAGATAAGGTTGGGCCGCACCGCGAGCCTTGCCTACAATAATTGCCATCGCGAAGTTTGCTCAGCCTTGAATCAACACAAATTAAAGAAATGAGGAAATGATCTATGTCACACCATTACTCCGGTCCCAACTTTGGGTTCCCCCGCGCGGACGCGCGTTTGGACTTCACTGATCTGTATGCCTTTCCCAAGCCGCGCGATGCAGGCAAGTCGATTCTGATCATGAACGCCCACCCGTCTGCCGTCGTGAATCCGCCGGGACCTACTACCGCGGAGCCATTCGCTCCCGAGGCGCTGTACGAGCTCAAGATTGACACGAACGGGGATGCCGTCGCTGACATCGCGTACCGGGTGCGCTTCTCGTCCTCCAAGGGTGGGACGCAGACCGCGACGCTGCGCCGCGTTGAGGGCGCACAGGCTGCGGCGACTGGCGATGACGGCCAGATTATCGTTGAGGGAGTGCCGGTCTCGACCGGGCGGGATGCACGGGTGACGCAGGCCGGCGACTACCGCTTCTTCGCGGGCTGGCGCAGCGATCCCTTCTTCTTCGACGTGGCGGGCGCCCTGAACAACCTGCAGTTCACCGGCGACGATTTCTTCGCCGACAAAGACGTGTGCAGCATCGTGCTCGAAGTGCCCAACTCTGATCCTGGGGCCGAAAGAGGTTGGCCTCTGGGCCCGCACGCTGATCCCGGCAACCAGCGCGGGCGGGGACTGGGTCCAGGCAGATCGCGGCGCGCGGCCCATCCAAACTCCCTTCCTTGCCGGCGAGCAGAACGCTGCCTACCTCGCCGGGGAGCCGGTGGACGATGCCCGGTTTGTTGCCGTCTTCGCGCACGCGCTGGAGCATACGGGTGGGTATACGCCGGAGGAAGCAAGTCGGGTGGCAGAGACACTGTTGCCGGACCTCCTGCGCTATGACCCCACCCGCCCCGCGTCCTTCCCGGACAATGGCCGGACACTCACCGACGACGTCTCCGATGCCTTCCTGGCTATCCTCACCAATGGGAAGGTGACGGAGGATAAAGTAGGCCCGCATGGCGATCTGCTAGACGAGTTCCCGTACCTCGGGCCGCCGCACGATGAGTCAAAGTGAGGACGGACCTACTAGGAGGAAAAACCAGTTAAACAAATGCACCTTCACTAAACTCAAATGAAACAATTACTGACATTAATATTGAGTAGCACAATCTTAGTCACCATGAATGCACAAACACTTAAAGGCAATCACTGGACCGCCAAAAGCGTCGAAGGCGCTTACATTGTCAGCATCGAGGATAGAGCTAGTATTTTGGGTGCCTTAACCGACTTTATCACCTCTCAAAAAATTCAAGCCGGACAAATTACCGGCATCGGAGCCACTAACGAGGCTACTTTACGCTTCTTTGACCCCAGCAGTAAGAAATACGTCGACAAGACTTTCAATGAACAAATGGAAATTTCTAACCTGTCTGGAAACATTTCCGAGGCCGACGGCAAGTTGTTGTTACATCTGCATATTACACTCGGCAGGAAGGACTACACTGCACTGGCTGGACACTTATTGGACGCTAAAATTCGCGGAGCTGCCGAATTCTTCGTTTACCCGATAAATTCTAAAGTCGTTAAAGTTAAGAACGAAGATGTAGGGCTTTATTTTTATGACTTTGCGCACCAATAGTGTTTACCCAAAAAGCGGAACCATGAACCGTCGAGAGATGCTCAGACTCTCATTGGCTGCTGCCTTAATGGGGACAGCTACGAATCCCAACGAGGCTCAAGCGACGCAAACTGTCGCCGCGAAACCCATATCTTTGCCTGAACTGCCTCCAAAGCCGCCGAAGGATATCGCGCCGAAGCTTTTTCCCGGCTTTGTGCAGACTGAGGTTCGCACCAGCGGAGCGAGCATCCCTGTTCTTCACAAAGGCGACGGACCACCGGTGCTCCTTCTGCATGGATATCCCGAGACCCACGTTACCTGGCACAAAGTAGCGCCGAGACTCGCCGAGCGGTTCTCGGTCTACGTACCCGATCTGCGAGGATACGGGGATTCGAGCCGCCCAACCGACGGAGATCGCCACATCAATTACTCGTTCCGCGCAATGGCGTTGGACCAGATCGAGACGATGCGTCATTTTGGGCACGAGCAGTTCTTTGTGGGCTCCCACGATCGGGGTGCTCGCGTCGCCCATCGGCTGTGTCTCGACTTTCCCAAAAACGTCACAAAGGTTTGTCTCATGGACATCGCTCCGACGTTGACGATGTATCGACAAACTAACCAAGAGTTTGCGACGAGGTACATGTGGTGGTTCTTCCTTATCCAAGCGGCGCCCATGCCAGAACATTTCATTGGGCTCGATCCTCAGTACTATCTGGAAGTGGTCCTTGGCGCGCTAAACAAGACGCCCGGAGCTATCACACCCGAAGTAGTGAACGAGTATCTTCGATGCTTTTGCTGCACATCGACGATCCATGCCTCGTGCGAGGATTTCAGAGCGTCTGCTGATATTGGTCTTGAGATGGACGAGGCGGATGATCGTGCGGGCAACAAAATCGTAGCGCCTGTTCACGTCCTGTGGGGGGCAAAGAATACGGTAGGGCAGGAATGGGACATCCTTGCGACCTGGCGGGCGAAAGCCACCTCAACGGTTACTGGGCACAGTCTCGATTGTGGCCATTTCCTGCAGGAAGAACGTCCCGAGGAAACCCTCGAGGAACTGCAGAATTTCTTCGGGGCAGCGTAACTATGAACAATCCACCCAAGACAGTTATCGTAACAGGAGCGTCGCAAGGCATTGGCGCGGGAGTCGTCCGAGCGTTTCTGGCCCGCGGCTACAATGTTGTAGGAACCGCACGGAAGGCGACGAAATCGAAGGAGCTTACACCTTCGGATCATCTCGCTCTGATCGATGGTGACATAGGTCAATTCGAAACCGCGCAGAAAGTTGCAGAACTCGCGCTTGAGAAGTTTAGGTCGATCGATGCGGTGGTCGCGAATGCCGGCATTTTTGTGGTGAAGCCATTCACGGACTACACCGCGGACGACTTTCGCGCCCTCGTCTCGACGAACCTCGCAGGTTTCATTTACATCACCCAGCTCGCAGTAAAACAAATGCAGGCACAGAAGACCGGCGGTAGCATCGTGAGTATAACCGCCGCGATGGCCGATAATCCTATTGCCGGCATACCTGCTTCGCTGGCCATGATCACTAAAGGCGGACTAAACGCTGCAGTCCGGAGTCTCGCTTCTGAGTATGCGAAGGAGAACATTCGCTTCAACGCCGTAGCTCCAGGCATCGTTGACACCCCGCTTCATTCCGATCTTTCGGAAGAGGTTGTTCATAAGCAGTCTCCAATGGGGAGAGCTTCGACGATCGACGATGTAGCGGATGCGGTCGTTTACCTTACTGAAGCTCGTCAAGTAACCGGGGAGGTGCTGCACGTCGATGGCGGTGCGCACAGTGGAAAATGGTAACTCGCGAAAACGATCAACCGGCCACCGCCGAGCAGCGGTTGAAGGAACTCGGGATCAAACTCCCGGCCCCACCTGAGCCCTTCGGCACTTATGTAGAAGCGGTGCAAACCGGCAATCTTCTTTTCCTTACCGGTATGCTTCCCACGGTGGGCCGCGAGGCGAAATTTGTTGGCCGGATCGGCGCCGAACTCGACGCAAAAGCAGGTCGCGAGGCGGCTCACCTCGCGGCGCTCAATGCGCTCGCTGTGGCGCGGGAGCCACCTTGGCTCGCTCGACAAAATCACGCGGATTGTGCGTCTCGGCGTAATGGTCGCTACGCACGGCGATGTCCGCGACCAGCCGAAAGTCGCTGACGCTGCTTCGGATTTATTCCAAAGCGTTTTCGGAAAGGACAAAAATCCTTGCCGCTTAGTCTACGGCGTAGCAAGTCTTCCGCTGGGCACACCGGTGGAGCTGGAAATCATTTTCGAGGTGGCTTCTTGATGCAGGTCTCGCATAGAGCTCTGTTCGTTTCGGTGGTGCTCGCATCACTTCAATTGTTAGGCCAAGGAAAGGAACTGCCGATGGAACATCCGACTTTTTATCGCACCACACAGATTGATGGGCTCTCCATCTTTTATCGAGAAGCGGGCCCGAAAGACGCGCCCACAATTCTCCTCCTGCACGGACTTCCCTCTTCATCGCGAATGTTCGAGCCGCTCTTCGCCCGGCTTTCCGATCGATATCACCTCATCGCGCCGGATTATCCGGGATTCGGACACAGCGACTGGCCGGATCCGAAAAAATTCGCCTACACCTTCGATCACATTGCCGAAATCATGAATCACTTCACCGAAGCGATCGGACTCTCGCGTTACACACTTTACATGCAGGATTACGGCGGCCCGGTTGGTTTTCGAATGGCGCTGGTCCATCCGGAACGCGTTGAAGCGCTCATTGTCCAGGACGCGGTTGCGCACAATGAAGGTTTGGGCGCGAATTGGAAAACGCGGCGCGAGTTTTGGAAAGATCGCGCAGCCGAACGAAACTGCGCTTCGCGCAAATCTGCTCTCGCTGGCCGACAACGCGAACGCGCCATGTGGGGAACGATCCCAACGTCGAGCGCTATGACCCGGATTTGTGGACTGACGAGTTTTACTTTCTTGAATCAACCCAGCCAGGCCGACATTCAAAGCGACCTGTTCTACGATTACCGCACCAACGTCGAGGCTTATCCTAAGTGGCAGGCATGGATGCGCGAGAAACAACCGCGCCTACTGGTCATTTGGGGAAAGTATGATCTGTCTTTCGACCTATCAGAGCCGGAGGCCTATCGGCGCGATGTCGCAAAGGCCGAAGTTCACGTTCTGGAGGCCGGCCATTTCGCGCTCGATACCGCAGCAGATCAGATTGCGCAGCTCGTCCGGCACTTTATGAAATAGCAGACTAACCAAATATGGCCGAATCGAAAACTCCTGCGGAGATGACAACCCGCCCACCGTTGCCTCCATTCACTCGCGAAACTGCGATTCAAAAGGTTCGACTCGCAGAGGACGGCTGGAATTCTCGCGACCCCGAAAAGGTGGCGCTCGCTTACACCATCGATTCGCGCTGGAGAAATCGCGCTGAATTTCCTAACGGGCGTCAACAGATCATCGAATTTCTCACACGGAAATGGGCGAGAGAACTGGACTATCGGTTAATCAAAGAACTGTGGGCGCACGACGGCAATCGCATCGCGGTGCGTTTCGCCTACGAATGGCACGATGACTCCGGCCATTGGTTCCGCTCATACGGTAACGAGAATTGGGAATTTGATGAACATGGATTGATGCGGCGCAGGTACGCGAGCATCAATGATCTTCCGATCAAAGAATCGGAGCGAAAATATCATTGGCCGCTCGGCCGGCGTCCGGATGAGCATCCGGGATTGAGCGATCTCGGGTTGTAAACTGGTTAGGCAGATTCACGGTGCCATTTCCATATGGCGATGAAACTCCTCTCTATTGGGGGACACACACTGCATAGCCACCGGAATTTTCCCCCTATCCCGAACGAGGGATTGTGAACAACCTCCGGAGTGGCAGCGGAAAATCTCGCCAACGCGAAATAGCGGTGCTCCGTCACGGGCGCGAATGGTTAGGCATGAAAATGAACGCATATCGAGGCGACTTTGAAGCGTCCATGTTGCCGTATTCAGCAACTGACGCGAAGGCCCCGGCTGACATCGATCGCGGCATGAGCAACCCCATTCTTTTAAGAGGCGATTCAGCGAGTGGCACTGTTGGAGCATCCGTCCGTCGACCGTTCCCGCTCCGGACCCTGATGGTTTGTTTCACGATCTGGCTCATCGCCACGCAAGCTATGATCTTCGATCAGATTAAATTTGATGAGCGGGCTCAGTTACTCGAGCAAACGGCTCGGTCACTTGGCGCTCCGCAGGTGGCGGTCCCGAGCGAACGGCCATCGCATTCATCGAGCGGCGCAGAAATGCAAAGGTTGTGAAAATGACAAACTGCGAACCAATCAACTCCCCCATTCCGGAGTCGGTGCGGACAGGACGCTCGCTCGCGCCTTCCGTTTCAGACGCATTTACTATGTTCAATCCGTAGGAGCAAAGATATGATCGCAATCTCAATCATGTGTGTACTTCTTATTTGCCTCTTTCGGCTCAATCTCGACGAGGTTAGCTCCAAGAGTTAATCTCGAAACCCGCCGCTCGAACGAACAACAATGCAGGTTGAGTAACGCAGTGACGAGAGAAATGAAAATACGGCGATTTTCTCAGTCTCTCTGCATCGTATTATTGCTGTTGACCTGCTGCACGCTCTCAGCGCAGAGCGAAAAAGGTCGCGTGCGGAATATTGTCCTCGTTCACGGTGCCTGGGCAGATGGTTCAGGTTGGAAAGGCGTTTACGACATTCTGGTCAAGGATGGTTACAAGGTAAGTATCGTCCAGGAGCCGGAGACATCGTTCAAAGAAGATGTGGCGGCGACCAAGCGCATCCTCGCTCTGCAAGATGGACCATGCATTCTTGTGGCTCACAGTTATGGCGGCGCCGTCATCACCGAAGCGGGAACGGATCCATCGGTTGTCGGTTTGGTCTACATCGCGGCCCACATGCCGGATGCGGGAGAGAATGAGGCCGACGATGGAAAGCGCTTCCCAAGTGACCTCAGCAAGTCTACTGCGATAAAGAAGACGGCAGACGGTTTCACTTACCTCGACCCTGCGCAGTTTCATGAGTACTTCGCAGCCGACCTGTCTGCTGAGCAGGCCGCTTTCATGGCGCGATCGCAGGTGTTCAACGCGGCTGACAATTTCAAAGCTGTTATCACGACAGCGGCGTGGAGAAGCAAACCGAGTTGGATGTTAGTAGCGACGAAAGATCGAACCATCAATCCCGACTTGGAGCGGTGGTATGCCGAGCGAGCCAAGAGCCATAAGGTCGAAGTCTCGGGCGCCAGTCACGCTGTTTACGTCTCCAGGCCGAAGGAAGTCGCAGCTCTGATCGAAGAAGCTGCCACGTCACGCTCAATAGACAAAGTCGTATGCAAACGGAACGCAATTTCGTGTCGACACTTTGCCTGGTCCTGCTGTGCAGTGCGACCTTTCTCGGCTCAAGCACACTAGCTGCAGCACAGGAGTCCAGCCTGGATGGAACTTACATCCTGGACGAAACCGACAGCGACAATATAAATGCAGCGATCGAAACCGCGGTGGGGAAGCTGGACTTCGTGAGGCGAGATATCGCTCGAGGGCGCCTCGAGAAACTGAACCCCGCTTACCGCAAGGTAGCCATCACTTCTTCTCCGAATGAAATCAGCGTCACCGTGGATAACCAGCCGCCGTTACGGACACCGGCGAAGGGTGCACCTGTCGCCTGGGTTGGTCCTGACGGAAGAAAGGTGAACGCTAGCATGCAGTTGGCAGGCCGGCATTTGGCGCAGACATTCACGTCAGCAGACGGGCGCAGAGTTAATGATTACACTCTAAGCCCTGATGGGCGGACGCTGACTATGCAAGTGACAGAAACGAGCCCCCGACTGTCTCAACCTATCACGTACAAACAAATTTACAGACGAGTCTCCTGAAAGGAAGTCGCAGCTCTGATCGAAGAAGCTGCCACGAAGGCGCAATAGACAAGCAGCATATACTGACCAGACCGTTGCGTCATACGGAGGAATAAAGGTGGAGCCCACGCCGACTGGGTTCGAGTTGGAAAGGCCGTAGTCCAAAGCCATCGACATAACAAGTGCGTTCGTCCTCCGCTACGGACTTAGTCCTTGCATTTTCTATCACGTGCTTGCGTCCGGCCTTGGTTTATGGAGAATTGCCGGTTGGGATGTAACTCCGGCGCGCGAAACGGGTGTCGTTCCCAGTTTCTTGCAACCGCTCGATAAACCAGTACCGATGGTGGCCACAGCGGACATCGGTAATTTAGCGGCCGGATTGCTCCAGGAAAAATGGGATGGCCACCGCATCATTGAATTGGAAGGACCCACGCGCGTAACTCCAAATCAGATCGCGACAACTCTTACGAAACTTCTAGGCAAGCCGGTTCGCATGAAAGTTGTGCCGCGCGAATCATGGGATGCGCTTTTTAGGTCCCAAGGAATGAAAAACCCGGTTCCTCGCATGCGAATGTTGGATGGCTTCAACGAGAGCTGGATTGAGTTCGAACGAGGAAGTTCTGGTTCGCAAAAGGGAAGCACAAGCCTGGAGGAGGTGCTCAAATCCGTGATCGAGCAAGAATCGACCAACACGTGACAGCCGGCACTGAAGAAGAACAACTTCCTACAGTTCCGGTCCCTCCAGTAATCAGTATCATAGTGTGCTCTCTTTGAAGCAGCGCGCGCGCCGGATCAAAAATGCGTGCTCGATGCTCACTGCCGGGAAGCGCCGCGTTTGCTGCTTCGACCGGTCCGGGTTCTACAGCAAAAGCATGAGCGCTCCTAAAGCAGCGATCTAGCTGAATACATTTGTCGCGTGTGATCATGATGATCATGCTGGTCGCGAATGACATGCAGCTCTACCAGCCGACAAATAAGCTGGCGTATAACCTGTAAACCTGCTGGAACGGGAAGACGATCCCTGGTATGGAATCTGAATAAGCGTCGATGCTCACGATCGATAACGTCACGAAACACTTCGGCGAGATCGTCGCCTTGGATCGCGTCTCGCTTTCACTCGCGCGCGGCGAATTCTTCGGATTGCTTGGACCGAACGGTGCGGGCAAGACAACGCTGATGTCGTTAGTCGCCGGACTGCGCGCGCCGGACAGCGGAAGCATTTCGATCAATGGACAACGCGTTGGTCCAAATGCGATGGCACCGCGCCACGAGCTGGGCTTCGTGCCGCAAGCGATCGCCCTCTACGAAGAGCTCAGCGCCGAGGAAAATCTGCGGCTTTTCGGAAAGCTCTATGGTCTCGCCGGCCAGGAGCTGCGCGCTCGTGTCGATCACGGGCTGCACGCGGCGCAGTTATTCGAACGACGGCAGGACAAAGTGCAGACCTATTCCGGCGGAATGAAACGCCGGATCAACGTTGTGGCGTCCATTCTGCATCGGCCGGCCTTGCTCCTTTGCGACGAGCCGACCGTCGGCGTCGATCCGCAATCGCGAAACGCCATCTTCGAGTTCCTCCAGCAGCTGAATGCCGACGGGATGACAATCGTTTATTCGACGCACTACATGGAGGAAGCGACCCGGCTTTGCTCACGCATTGCCATCATCGATCACGGCCGCTTGCTCGCATTGGGAACGCTCGATGAGCTGCTGACGCACCTGCCGTTCAGCGAGTTGGTTCGCATCGCGCGCAACGACCAGACCACCGCGCAAATGCAAGCACTCGCCGAGTACGGTGAGATCACGAAAGCAGAAGACGCGTATCTATTTAAACTGCGCGATGGCCTGCGCTTTTCCGAATTTTTCGCGGCTGCCGAAGAGCTCGGCTTGCCCTATCGCTACTTCAACATTCGCCGGCCGACGCTGGAAGATTTGTTCCTCCATCTCACCGGCAAAAATCTTCGCGACACCTGAACGATGCGCACCGTTCTGGTTCTGGTCGGCAATGAGTTCCGGCGCTTCGCGGCCGATAAAGTGGCCATCTCGCTCACCTTCATCGTCCCGCTCGTCCTCATCTACATTTTCGGAAACGTCTTCGGCGTGAACTCCGAAGACCGCGGGCCGAAAGGCATTCCGCTCGCGGTGGTAAATCAGACGGACGCGCCCGCTCCGGCCGCAATTATTTCTGCGCTGCAAAAGGAGCCCGCCTTCAAGGTCATCACGTCGCACAAAGATGCGAATGGCGTTGAGCGCGTGCTGACCGAAGCAGAAGTGCGCGAGATGATGCGCGCCGGCGACATTCGCTTTGCGCTCATCTTTCCCGCGGATGCAACGAGCGACTCTGAGGTGGCGTTGAAAATGAAGTTCCTGCGCAACGCGCGGAACGAAATCGAAACGGAGACGGTGGATGGCTTACTGCAGAAGACGATCTTCACCGCTGCGCCGCAGGCGTTGCTCGCATCGTTGCAGCGGCTGGGCGCGAATCAGGTTGGCAGCGAGACCATGGCGCGTTTCAACCACTCGTTAGCCGACGCGGTCGCCCGCGGGTTCGGCGGCGATCCGGCGAAGATTCTGCACTCCATCGAAACCGGCGAGTTCGACATCCCAGGGACCACACCAACCAACACGAACGGGAACTCATTTCTTGATCGCCTGATCAAAATCGAGCGCGAAGAAATCGGCGGCGAACACGTGAAGAGTCCAATGGCGACTCGCAGCGTCGGCGGCTATGCCGTGATGTTCCTGCTCTTTTCGCTCACCGGCGCGTCCACTTCACTCTTCGATGAAAAGAAAGCCGGCTTGTATCAGCGACTGCTCGCCGCGCCCGTGCGACGGACGCACATTCTTTGGAGCAAATACATCTTCGGCATCCTGCTCGGTGTGGTGCAACTGCTCACGCTTTTCGTCGCGGGCCGTGTCCTCTTCGGCGTCGATATCACGAGCAACGTCTTCAATCTACTCCTCATCTGTCTGGCCGCGGCGAGTGCCTGCGTTGCCTTCGGCATGTTGCTCGCCGCGCTCGCGCCGACGGCCGCGGCGGCGAACGGCATGGGCACGTTGCTCATCCTGACCATGAGCGCGGTCGGCGGCGCCTGGTGGCCGACCAGCTTCATGCCGCCATTCATGCAGCAGTTGAGCAAGTTCACGATCGTCTATTGGTCGATCGAAGGCTTCCTCCGCGTGCTTTGGGCAAACTGCAACACGCGCGAGCTGCTCCCGGTGCTCGCCATCCTGCTCGCCTTCGCTGCCGCCGCGAACACGATCAGCATCTGGCGTTTTCGCCACGGGCAGATCTTCGAGTAGCGAAGGCGAACGCCTTGCGTGCATCCGACGCACAGTGTGTGGGAAGGCAAGACTTATGATCACCCGCGGCAGCACTCGATCGCGATTATGTGCGATGACATCGAGGCGACGGTGAATGAGTTACGGACGAAAGGCGCGCAGTTCCGCGATCCAATCGAGGGACGCGAGTAACGGGAGAAGGTAAATTCGAAAGCCAGAATGCCAGAAAGATTGAATCAGGAAAGCAGGAACGTAGGAAGTCAACCAAGTGCGCTCCGACGTAGTGGTACAGTTTGAAGTGGCTTGACGATAAGAGAAGGACTTTGTTCAATCTCGAATATGTCGCGGGTTGCTGTCGGTCTTATCGCTGGCCTGATTTTTGGCGCTGTCGATGTTGCTCTCATGCTGCCAATGTCCTTTCCCGACAAGCGTACAGCGTTGGTCGCAGCATTCCTTAGTCGGTTCGGCATCGGTTTAGTTATACCGCTAGTGAATCTGCCGACATGGCCGGGCTGGCTCGTAGGCGTGACCTTCGGCGTGCTGTTGAGCTTGCCGGATGCGGTTGTGACGAAAGCCTACGCCCCCATTTTAATTAGTGGCGCTATTGGCGGCCTAATCATCGGCGGCATTACGCGTGGCTGGGGCGTGCATTGAGTCTGGCAGTGCGATAACTTCATCCAAGCTCCAAACATGATCGGAAACTGTACCACTACCTGCTCCGACGTGTTACTCGTCATGCTCGCGCGTAGATCACGGATTCCCGGCCTAGCGATCGTGCCTTGAGACGAAACTGGTGTTGAATTTGATGCCGACAAGATCGATTGAAGGATGTTCGCGATGAGGTTCACCTGAATGCTCGTCGCGCAACTCGAGGTAAATACGAATAGGAGGCTGGTTAAACTATGAGAAAAAATCCGCTGAACAAAGGTATCATAATGGAGAACGCTGATGGCATCGGCACGGTGACGTCTGAGATGGTTGAAGCCCGTGCGCGCGAGTTAGCCGCAATTAACGGTCATCCTTCCAAACCGTCCGAGGCTGACTATCAACAGGCCAAACGTGAGCTGACAGGAGAAGCTGACACGGATCCACAGGAAGAGAGCAGTGAATCGATACCCGATTCGGACGGTTGGGATCCCCTGCCCGGCTCGACCGGACGGCAAGCAGCAGACTCCCTCGGAGAAGACGAAGATGCCGAGGGACGGAGCGAGAGTGCGCAGATGTTCGAAGAAGGCGTCAACGAAGCGGAGCACGATCAAATGCGTCAGGCATCCCGGGCGGACGAGCAGAGCGACGAACCAGAGCGATAACTCGCACTCGCGTGCGCGGTGATTTCAGCTGCGGCCATGACTCCGACAGCCGCGATCCAAATCCGCGCTATGAATCCTATCGTGTCTTGGTCGCCAGTAGTTGAAGATATTCATCGATCAACTCCGGCCCGTGAATTGGTGACCAATGCCCCGCGACGATCGTGGTGAAATCGAGATGAAGCTGCTTCAATCTCTCGAGAGTCTTCGGATACTCGGAGAGGTTCGCGAAATCGAGATTGCCGAGTTGCTCTTTGAGAATGCAGTTCCCGTAAAGAACTTTCTCTTGCGGGAAAAACACGAAGATACCATCCGGCGTATGCGAGGGACCCAGATAAATCGCCTTCACCCCGCCGCCTTGCAGTTCAAAGTCGCCAGCAAAAGTTTTGTCGGGTAAGACGAGCGGAAGCGTCGGATAACCTGGCGCTCCTTTTTGCACGTAACGCACCATCTCGTCCCAGTGTTTCGTTAGCAAATCACTTGTTAGTTTGGTTGAGATGATCTTCGCTCCAATGCTCTTGAAGTAAGCATTGCCACCCGCCCGATCCGGATGGTAGTTCGTATCGATCACTTCCGTAATGGGTTTGGGAGTAACCTTCTTGATCTCCGCGGCTAAAAGCCTGGCCGTTTCCGGAGTCCACGTCGCGCCGATCACGGTGACAAAATTGTCGCCGACATACACCATTGAGTTTTCCTTTAAATAGAAATTGTCTTCGGCCACGTAGAGATGTCCGCGCAGAGCAGTCAGAACGACGGTTGGATCGGCCGCGACAGCGAGCGGCGCGCCAAGAATAAGCAAGAGAAGAATGCGTTTCATCCGTTGAATACGTGCTAGTGCCAGCCAATCTTTCAAAATAGTTCAGCCGAAATCAACTCTGCGCGCGCGGGACGGACAATATTTCACTTAGGCCAACATCGGTCGGCTGTTTGCGCCGATCACGATAGCCTTGTGTTCGACCAATGTTTGGTGATCTGATTCCGCCTGGACTTGGGCAAAATGGCAACTCCCGTCGAATTAATTCTGATTTGTCTCGTGGCCGTCGCGCTGCTTGCGCTCGTCGCCCGGAAAATCGGCGTTCCTTATCCAATTCTGCTCGTGATCGCGGGCGGACTCCTGGCGTTCGTTCCGGGTCTTCCCAAGATTCGGCTCGATCCCAAACTCGTCTTCGATTTGTTTCTGCCGCCGCTCATCTATCCCGCGGCCGTTTACACATCGTGGAGGGACTTCCGGGCCAACCTTCGCTCCATTCTTCCCCTGGCGATTTTCCTGGTCCTATTGACCATGACGGTGACCGGTTACCTTTTCCATGCGCTGACGGGATTGCCCCTGGCCGTTGGTTTTGTTTTCGGTGCGCTCATCTCGCCACCGGACGCTGTGGCCGCACTGGCCGTGACGCAAAATCTCCGCGTCCCTCGCAAGATCATTGTCATCCTCGAAGGTGAAAGCCTGGTTAACGACGCCACGTCGTTTATCTCTTTTCGATTCGCGGTGGCCGCGGTGTTAACCGGAAGCTTTTCGTTAGGCCAGGCCAGCCTGCAGTTTCTTTTCGTTGCCGCCGGCGGCATCGCCGTCGGTCTTGCGACCGGCTGGCTGGCAACGCGAGTGCAGAAGCGCCTGGACGATCCGCCGGTGCAAACGATGCTCTCGCTTCTGACGCCGTACGTTGCCTACTTCTGCGGCGAGATGCTCCACGTCTCCGGTATCCTGGCCGTGGTCATCGCCGGCATTTATTACGGGTGGCGCGCGCCCCGGGTCTTGAGCGGGCGGATGCGTCTTCAGGCTATCCCGGTTTGGCAAATGGTAACGTTCATCCTCAACGGCATTCTGTTCATGCTGATCGGACTGCAACTGCCACAGGTCATTCACGCACTCGCGCCGGGCACGACGATCGAGGTCATCAGGCTGGCTTTGCTTGTCCTTCTCGCCCTGGTGCTCGTTCGTTTCGCCTGGTTGTTCGGCGCTACTTATCTGCCGCGTCTGTTCAGCAAAACGTTTCGCCGAAAAAACCCCGCACCCTGGCAGCAGACAGCCTTGATTGCCTGGATCGGAATGCGCGGCGCCGATTCGTTAGCCGCCGCTCTCGCAATCCCCTTTCTTCTGCCTAACGGGAGCGCCTTTCCAGGCCGTGACCTTATCCTGCTCCTGACGTTTTGCGTCATTTTCGCAACGCTGGTCGTGCAAGGACTGACCTTGAAGCCTCTGATTGCCGGGCTGGGGATTGTCGACGATCACGTCGACGACAAGGAAGAGCGCCTCGCGCGACTGAAAGCGAACGAAGCGGCGCTGGCCCGGGTCGAGGAGCTGGGCACATCGAACGAGGCCCGGCCCGAGAGCGTTGAGCGTCTTCGCTCCGAATACGCGGATCGCATTCGCGAACTGAGCAAGGAGACCGCGCATGGAGAAAGCATCCGCCGACTATACTCGCGCGACTTCGAACAGCTGGCTCGCGAAGCATTGGAAACTGAACGCGACACCGTCATCGGGTTACGCAACGAGGAAGCGATCAATGACGAAGTCCTTCGTCGCATCCAGTACGACATCGACCTTGCTGAAGCTCGCCTGCATCGACGAAGATAACTCGTCACACGTAAGCGCGAGGCAAACGTTAAATGTTAGATCTGCCCCCGTCTCCGATTCGGAGCTCGGCGCCGGTGATAGCGACGACCTTGTCTTTGTCACGAGCGATTCGATTTCAATTTTTCTTGTGATGAAAGTAAGCTCTGCCCCTTATTTTTCTTATCTCTTATTTTCCTTATTTTCCCCTCTATTGACCTGACCAGCAGAGATTCCATGACTTTGCCAACCAGCCCGGCGCTGACCTGTTCCATCGGCCGCGTCGATCATCCGCCCACACCTTCCGCCACATCAGCGCGAACAAGAATGCCACTGGCAATATCACCACGCCTGGAGGACAGCGCCATTGCGAATCGCTGGTGACAAACGCGCCACCGACTCGATATTGGACCACGCTGAGTCTCATGGTTTCGATTGCCATCTCGATGGTGCGAAGTCGGAGTTAGTCGTCCATTCAGGTTATGGTGCCCAATATGACCCGGAAGCGATCCGAGAAGTTGAAACGGATCCTTAAACAGAATCTGACCGCATCGAGTCGAAACTGATGAAGCAAATTGTATTTCTGTCTGTTGTTTTTGTGGCGATGTCGATCCAGCTCGTGCACAGCGCTGAGGCACCTGCTCTGATTGAGCGGCCCGGATCAGGAAACGGTCCCACTCAGGTCTCTGTCGGAATCTGGATTGTGGACATCAACAATATCGACAGCGCCCAACAAAGCTTTACCGCCGACATCGCTATCGTATTGCGCTGGAAGGATGCTCGTCTTGCGCACACGGGAACAGGAGCGGTGCACTACGCGCTCGATCAAATCTGGACTCCGCGAGTGAGTATCGCGAATGAAACCAATTCAGTTGTTCGCAAGTTACCGGAGTCTGTCGAGGCGGAGCCCGATGGAACTGTTCTCTACCGGCAGCGTTACGTCGGGTCGTTTACGCAGCCTTTGCGCCTGCAATCTTTCCCGTTCGATCGGCAGTCTTTTCGTATTCAGTTCGTCGCGATTCGATATCGCCCTAACGAAGTAGTGTTCGTGGCGGATGAAAACTGGATCCGTGACGGACTCCAGAAAGCCGCCGGCATTTCGCGGTCGATCACGTTGCCCGACTGGACGGTAGAAAAATGGGATGCCAAGGCGAGCGTTTATTCGCTGACACCTGGCTTGCAGTATTCGGGGTATTCTTTCGAATTCACCGCTTCACGCAACGTCGAGCACTACATCCTAAAAGTAATCCTGCCTTTGGTTCTAATCGTGATGATGTCATGGTCCGTGTTCTGGACCGAACCGACGAACTCGAACACGCAGTTCAGCATCGCCGTGACTTCAATGCTCACGCTCATCGCGTATCGCTTTGCCGTGGATACGCAGTTGCCGCGCTTGCCTTACATGACGCGGCTCGATGTTTTCTTTCTGATCAGCACCCTGCTCGTTTTCTTTTCGCTGATCGAAGTCCTGGTCACAACCATTCTCGATAACAACGACCAACTCGCGCGAGCGAAGAAGCTTGACCGCTACTGCCGGGTAATCGTCCCCGTAATTTTCGTTATTGCCTCGATTGCCATCTTTGCCCATCCGCGCGGCTGATAACCGCGAACCGGTTTTAGTGCGGTGAGACGACTTGCGAGATTTTCCGTTGCGTTAACCTTTCGGCCAGGCGCGCAATGCGATTTCCCCGACTCGACGTAGTTGATCGCGACTGGCGCCTCCAGCTGACTGCACTGCCATTCCGCGCACGACAGTCATCACGTAATGGGCCAGTTCGGCTGGGTCAGCGTTTTTCGGAAGATCGCGTTCGCGCTTTGCTCGCTGAAGGCGACGACGCAATGCAACTTCCGCGGCCACCCGCCGCGCCGCCACTTCTTTCTGAGCGGACGCACTTCCGCACGCCAACGCGCCCTGAACCAAAAGACATCCTGGTGGAACGCTGCGATTTTCCGCCATCCTGGCCGTGCCGAGGAATATTTGTTCGACCACGTTCCGCGCCTTCGGTGCCGCCAGAGCTCTGCCAAACCACGCGACCGGGCCGTCCATGTATCGATCGAGAACTTTTCTAAACAGCTGCTCCTTGTTGCCAAATGCGGCGTAGAGACTTGGTCGATTGATTCGCATGGCCCGTGTGAGATTGGAGAGTGAAGCGCCTTCGTAGCCTTTGCCCCAAAAAACGTGCATGGCGCGATCCAGGGCCGCGTTAGGATCGAAGGCGCGCGGCCGTCCAAGGGTGCGCAGGGGTTCTCGCTTTCATACCGATAGGTAAATAAATCATTTGACAGTCATTTGTCGAGGCCGAGCGTTTTATACCAATCGATACACAATGAACCCAACCACACAGGAAACAGGAGACAAACCATGAATAGAAAATTGGAAGGGAAAATTGCACTCATTACCGGCGGCTCGCGCGGGATCGGCGCCGCCATCGCCAAACGTCTGGCCACAGACGGGGCGAAGGTAGCTATCACATACGCGAAAGGTGCTGATGCAGCCGCGTCCGTAGTTAAGGAGATCGAACGCGACGGCGGAAAGGCGATCGCGATTCAGGCCGATGCCACTGATGCCGAGGCGGGCAAAGCCGCAGTCGAAAAGACAGTGGCGACGTTCGGCGGACTCGATGTCCTTGTAAACAACGCCGGCACGGCCATTCCGAAAACCTTTGAGGAGACGACGCTCGAAGAGATGGATCGCCTGCTCAACATTAACGTCCGTGGGGTGTTCGTCGCGACGCAGGCGGCGCTGAAGCACATGAAGCGCGGCGGCCGCATCATCATGATCGGCTCCTGCCTGGGCGAACGCGTCATGACACCCGGCCTCGTCCCCTACTCTGCCACGAAAGGCGCCGTAAAGATATTCGCTCAGGCGCTGTCTCGAGAACTCGGGAGCCGGGGGATTACGGTCAACAACGTTCAGCCGGGTCCGATCGATACGGAGTTGAATCCCGCGACGGGCGACTGGGCAGTGCCACAGAAGGCCGCCACCGCACTCGGCCGGTACGGGCACGTTGATGAAGTCGCTGCGCTGGTCGCGTTTGTCGCCGGTCCGGAATCTTCCTACATCACCGGGGCGAATCTTACCGTGGATGGCGGAACGAATGCCTAGAAGCCAACTCCTATTTATGAGATGGCTTCTAATCAAAGGAGAAATGATATGCGCGCAATGAGAGCGGAAACATTTAGTGGCTATGAGGGACTGAAGCTCGTCGAACTTCCAAAACCGGCAGTTACAAATGGGAAAGTACTGGTACGAATGACCGCGGCCGGCGTCACGCCTCTCGATCATACGATTCTCTCCGGCAAGTTTCACGGCTCAAAGCCGCCGTTAGTCCTCGGAAATGAAGGAGCGGGTGTGGTGGAGGACGGAGGCGGAACGGACTTTCCGGTCGGATCGCGCGTGATGTTCTTCGGCGCCTATGGCGCTTTTGAGGATGGAACGTACAGGGAGTGGGTTTCCGTGCGGAAAGAAGACCTTTGCCTGATTCCTGACAACATCGACGACGTGAGTGCCGCGGGTATTCCGGTCGCGTACCTCACCGCGCAGGTCGCTCTTACTCTGGCTGGTTTTCGAGCAGGCAAAACTGTTCTGGCACCGGCGATCGGAGGATCGATCGGCAATGCAGTGACGCAATTGGCGCGCGCCTTGGGCGCGAAACACGCCATCTCAAGCACGACCAATCACACCAAGGCCGAACAGGCGAAGGCGCTGGGATTCAATGAAGTCATCGACACGTCCTTGGAGAAGTTGGGAGACGGCGTGCGTCGTATCACGAGCGATTACGGAGCAGACATCGTCATCGACGGAATCGGTGGTGAAGTCTTGAGCGAGGCGCTCGGAGCGCTTGCGTCGGAAGGACGCGTCATAACACTGGGATATTCCGCGAGCCCTAAGGCAACCATCGACGTGACAAATCTCATTGTGCCACAGGCCAGCATCCGGGGTCTCAACATGTTCGCTCAGCCGAAGGCGGCCATTACTGACGCTTGGAACGTTATTGTCTCTCTACTCAAATCCGGTGCGATCAAACCGATCGTAGCTAAAACCTTCCCTCTGGTAGAAGCAGCGACTGCTCTGCGTTACTTAGTTGAGGGCCGCCCTTTCGGCAGAGTCGTCCTAACAATCTGAGGAGTTCCAAACGGAAAACGAAACATGAAAGAAAAACAGATTAAGAATCCAGGTCCCGATCATCCGATTTCGATCCAGCGCAATCCGGCTCGCGTTGTCGTATCCGTTGCGGGCCGTGTGATCGCCGATACCCGCAACGCGTTGACACTTCTCGAAGCCGACTATCCGGCCGTCCAATACATTCCACGAGAAGATGTCGATCTTACTCAATTGGAACCGACCGATCACGCTACCTACTGTCCGTATAAAGGCGATTGCAATCACCACAGCATTCCCGCTGGAGGAAAAAAATCGGTCAATGCCGTGTGGACGTACGAGGATCCGTATCCCGCTGTTGCGCAAATCAAAGGACACGTCGCGTTCTATCCCGACCGAGTCGATGAAATCACGGAGCAACTTCCAACGACGCGTGAGTTGTCAAAGAGCAGTCGTGCCTAACGAATGGAGGAAATTATTATGGACGAGACGATACAAGAGAAAAACAAAGCGCTGGTGCTCGAAGCCTTCGACACATTGTTTAACAAGCGGGACTACGCGGCCGCGGAGAAGTATTGGTCGCCTGACTATATCCAGCACAGCGCGCACATTGAACCCGGTCGCGATGGACTATTCAATTTGATCCGGAACGCACCTGACACGCTGCGTTACGAACATCAGCTCATCGTCGCCGAGGGCGACTACGTAATCATCCACGGCCGTTTCTCAGGTAACGGGCCGCCCTGTTGCCTGGATTGCCGCGGACATTGTACAGGATCGAGAACGGCCGCCTCGCCGAGCATTGGGATGTTCTGCAGGATGAAGCGACTAAAGCCGAATCAAAGAGTGGTCTGCCCATGTTTGGCGAAGAGTTTTCAAAAGAAGGAGAAATTAGGTGATAAGGAACATCGATCTTGGAAATCTTCGCGATGGAGGGCTGATGCAGCAAGCAGGTGGTGCTCTCGCAGGCCGAGATTTCTTGGAACGAGGAGACTCCTAAATGAAAGCCATTCATCTCACTGCCTACGGTAATCCAGCTCAGAACTTAAGGATGGTCGAAGTTTCGGAACCAAACGCGCCGTCTGCGAGCGAAGCTCTGGTGCGCATGGAGTATGCGCCGATTGATTACAGCGATCTCCTTTTAGCGAACGGAGTTTACTTCTTAAATCCGAAGCTTCCTTCTGTCATAGGAGGTGAAGGTGCGGGAATCGTCGAGGCGATCGGGCCGGGAGTCACCAGCGTCAAGGTAGGCGATCGTGTTACGATCCCATTTGGAACATTCACCTGGTCTGACAAGGTCCTCGCTCCAGCCCAAGGTCTTTTCGTCGTTCCTCCTTCAATCGATGCCAAAACGGCCTCGATGTTAAACATCAATCCTACGACCGCAGTTCTTCTCTTAGACGAATTTGTAAAGCTAAAGGCTAAAGACTGGATTGTATTAAACGCAGCAAACTCCCACGTTGCGCGATGCCTGATCGCGATCGCAAAATCGCGAAATCTCAAGGTTGTAGGTATTGTTAGGCGTTCCGAGCTTATCCCGGAAATTGAAAAGCTGGGTGTTGATTTCGTCGGTGTCGAGTCGCCGGAACTCCCAAAGCAAATTCAAATTGCAACCGGCGGGATGCCAATATCTCTGGGTCTTGATGCCGTCGGTGGTCCAGCGACAGCGACGATGGCAAGCGTGCTCTCATCAGGGGCTCATCTCGTCAGCTACGCCTGGCTTAGTGGGTTGCCGATTCAGGTGCCGCAAGGCGATCTCATTGGCAAGAGGTTAAACATCCACGGATTCTGGATGTATTACGAAGAGTACCTCCCAAAAATGCGAGCGGCACTCACTGAGGCAACGAAAGTAGTCGCTTCCGGCAAATTAACTTTGCCAGTCACCACAACATACAAACCATCCCAAATCAAAGAAGCAATCGAACACTCCCAGCGTGGTGGGAAGGTTCTATTGGATTTCAATCACCCAAACTAGCGCCATGTCCTACAGCATATCGACTTTGTTAATTCGCAATCTTCAAAACGTCTTCGGTGAAAACGACCCGGCACGTCGGCGCGCGGCCATCGACGAGATCTGGACCGAAGATGGCGTGTTCTACGACCCCAAAACGGGCGCCCACCATGGCCGCGACGAGATCGATCGGGTCGCGGGCGCCATCAAGGCTACTCACCCTGACTTTCAATATCAGCCGATTGCCGAACCCGAGGAATTGGGCAATGGCGGCCGGGTCAAATGGGTAGCGGGCCGCCCTGGTGAAGCGCCAGCTTACGCCGGGACTGATTTTATTATTGCCCGGGACGGCCGGATTGCCGCCGTTTATCTCTTTTTCGACGAGCTACCCTGAGCTCGACTCTGCCGTGATGAAGACTCTGACGAGACGAATCGATGTTGAACGTGTAACCGTTAGTTCACGCAAATCGTTACAAGATGTGCTGTCGAAGTTCGACGCCGCTGTCGGGCATCCTAACATCGAAGAATTCTGGAAACACGTCGCCGCGACAAAAACAAATTCGGAAATGGAAAAGGTAGTTCAATCGGCTCTTGGTCCGTCCGGCTTCATGGAGTTCGCCCGGTTCGATCACGGCGGAGTCGTGCACAAAGGAGAAACGGGCGACCATCCAAAAGTCTTTCGGCTCGTCATCGGCAATCCGCTGATCATGCGCGAGATGGTGAAGCATGTGCCCGATGCCGGATCGTACGCGCCGGTCACAATCCTGATCGATGAGCGTCCGGATGGCGTTCACATTTCCTATGACAGAATGGCGAGCTTTCTCGCGCCTTATGAAAATGCGGCGGCTCTTAACGTCGCCAAGGATCTGGATGCAAAGGTTGAAGCCTTGCTCGCCTCAGCTGCTGCCTAACGAATGTTCAACGTAAATACCTAACAATAGAAAGATAAAAATATGGCAACCAAACCAAGTATTGTATTCGCTCACGGACTCTGGGCGGATGGTTCGTGCTTCAGTAAACTAATCGTTCCCCTTCAGGCAGAGGGCTATGAGTGTATTGCAGCGCAGCACGGCCTCAACACAACGGCAGAGGACGTCGCCTTGGTGAAGGTAACGATAGGCCGGGTCAGCAGCCCGGTTATCCTCGTCGGTCACTCCTACGGCGGAAGCGTCATCACTGGCGCCGGAATCGACGATCGCGTTGTCGGGCTGGTTTACATCTGCGCGCTCGCTCCGGACGCCGATGAAACGTCTCAGACGCAACAGTCCAAGTTCCCGAAGACCGACGTCTTCTCCCACATCGAAGTCGTCGATGGACGTATCTGGCTGCGTCCCGAGGGCACGAAGTTTTTCTGCGGAGACCTTTCGGAGCAGGAGCAGAGGCTCGTTTGGGCGACCCAGGGCGCTCCGAAACCCGACCTATTCGATGCAAAAGTTGGGGGAACCGCATGGAAGTCGAAACCGAGCTGGTATATCGTCGGCAAAAATGACCAGACCGTGCATCCCGATCTGGAGCGCTTTTTTGCGAAGCGCATGGGCGCAACCACCTATGAGCTCGACAGCAGCCACGTGCCGATGCTCTCCCAGCCCGAACGCGTGCTCGATGTAATTCGCGCCGCCGCAAACGCCTAACCGATCGCCGTTAACAATACACAGAACTCATCCGTTTTATGTCTCCGTCGGCGCAGCCGCGGGCGTGCTCGGCTTAATTTTCGGAATTTACCTTGTCTAACGTGCGGGCCGGACTTCGTGAATCTTTTTTTCCGGATTCCGCCTAACGAATTCGGAAAGCCAAAACGAAAGCCGTGCGCGCTTTTGCGAATTAATTGATCGCGTGATAATAAGCGCATACGACAGATTTGCCGTGCCGTAATGAACGGTCGACCTTTTTCGGTAATCTGCCGCCACGAAAGAGAGGAGAAATAACCCATGTCACACCATTATTCCGGCCCCGACTTCGGATTCCCGGGCGGAGACGCACGCCTGGACTTCACCGATCTGTATGCCTTTCCCAAGCCGGGCGATGCTGGCAAGTCGATTCTGATCATGAATTTTCATCCGTCCGCCAGCGCGAGTCCGCCGGGACCCACCACCGCCGAGCCCTTCGCGCCTGAGGCGCTGTACGAGCTCAGGATTGATACGAATGGCGACGCCGTCGCTGATATGACGTACCGAGTGCGCTTCTCGTCTTCCAAGGACGGGACGCAGACGGCGACGCTGCGACGCGTTGAGGGGACGCAGGCCGCCGGGACGGACGACGGCGGACAGACTATCGTCGAGGGCGCGCCAGTTTCGACAGGCCGGGAGGCAGGCGTGACGCAGGCCGGCGACTACCGCTTCTTCGCGGGCCGGCGCAGCGATCCCTTCTTCTTCGACGTTGCAGGGCGCCCTGAACAACCTGCAGTTCACTGGCGACGATTTCTTCACCGACAAAGACATTTGCAGCATCGTGCTGGAACTGCCCAACTCTGCTCTGGGGCCGAAAGAAGTTGGCCTGTGGGTCCGTACGCTGATCCCGGCAACCAACGCGGGCGGAGGTTGGGTCCAGGCAGATCGCGGCGCGCGGCCCAACCAGACTCCGTTCCTTGCCGGCGAGCAGAACGCTGCGTACCTGGCCGGGGAGCCGGCGGACGATGCCCGGTTTGTTTCCGTATTCGCGCATGCGCTGGAGCATGCGGGTGGGTATACGCCGGAGGAAGCAAGGCGGGTGGCAGAGACACTGTTGCCGGACCTTCTGCGCTATGACCCCACCCGACCCGCGTCCTTCCCGGACAATGGCCGGGCACTCACCAACGACGTCTCCGATGCCTTCCTGGCTATCCTCACCAACGGGAAAGTCACGGAGGATAAAGTAGGGCCCCACGGCGATCTGCTCGCCGAGTTCCCCTATTTGGGGCCGCCGCACAACGCCTGAAGAGTCCCGATCAATCGCTGCAAGATTTTACAAAATCTTTCTCCAGCAGGTGTCACGTCGCCTGTTGCGACCCTTGTTTGTTTCATGCTTTGCGTTGGCACCGTGACCTTCAAGCTAACACTTCGGCCACGCGCGCATCACCACTTGCGCGACTCGACGTATTGATCGCTACTGGCGCCGCCAGCTGACTGCACTGCAATTCCGCGCACATTGAACCGGGTCGCGACGGATTGTTCAATTTGATCCGGAACACACCCGATACGCTGCGTTACGAACATCAGCTCATCGTTGCGGAGGGCGACTACGTCATCGTGCATGGACGATTCTCAGGAACCGGCCGGGGTCAGAGCCGGAGTCGGGGTGGGCGTCGCGGATGGTAGCGGCGAGGGGGATTGCCCCGCCGTCGAGAAATTTGAGCCGCTGGGGCTGTTGTTAGGCAATGGGCTTCTAATTGGCACCGGGACGGGTTCGGGCAGAATAGTAGTGACCCTGGCAGGCGCGGCAGCAGCGGCGGCGGCGTGCGCTCCAGCGTTCGTGCTCGTCGTATTCATGCCAGCCCGGGCACTTGTCCCAATCTGTGTAGTCCCTGTCGAGTTGCCGCTTGAGCTACCAAGTCCCCCAGCGGCGCCGCCGATGATCCCTCCGATTTGATTGTTGATCCCGGTCTGCGCTCCAGCGTTTATCCCGATGTGTGCTCCGACATTCGCGTTCGGTCCGGTACCTGGTACTACTCCGGAAATTTGTTCCAGTTTGAAGGGCGCTGGGGAAGTTGCCGCTCAAGCCGCTGTGGCCCGCGGCTGTGCCGATGGTGGCAGCGGTTTTATTGCTTCCGCTGGTTCCGGTTCGAGGCGTTTGCGCCAGACTCAATGGTACTGTCGCAATGCAGATCGCAATCAATCCAACTTTAATCGATATAATCTGAGTCATATTATTTTCCCTCCGTCCCATGTCGTCCTTTGTTTGAGCGACATATCTGTCATCGCCCAAATATCCTGCTCGAGCAGATCCGGAGCTATGGCGCACCCGAAGGATTTTTCAGTGCTACGGTCGAGGTGAGCGACGCTCCCTCGTTCGAGATAGGATGAAGCCTCGCAGGCGCGTGGCGGACCAGGCTTTCCTATAACGCTGTTCGGATGAATTGAACTTTGCTCATCCGTGGCATTCGGATTACTAACAAGTAACTAAAAGGAATGCAGATGGCTGGCCTGTTTGATCCGCTCGCGATTAGAGAAGTAAAATTTGCCAATCGGGTGTTCGTCTCGCCGATGTGCCAGTATTCGAGCAATGACGGATACGCCAACGATTGGCATTTCGTTCATCTTGGCAGTCGCGCCGTCGGTGGCGCCGGGCTGGTGCTGACTGAGGCAACAGCCGTTCTTCCCGAGGGACGCATCAGTCCCGAAGACCTCGGCATCTGGAGCGACGATCACATCAAGATGCTGAGTCGAATCGTTAGTTTCGTTCATGAACAAGGAAGCATAGCCGGAATGCAGCTGGCCCACGCCGGCCGAAAAGCGAGCACACGTCGGCCGTGGGAAGGTCAGGGCGCAATTCCCGAGCACGAAGGAGGTTGGAAAAAGGTCATAGCTCCAAGTGCAATAGCTTTCGCCGACACCTATCCGATGCCGCAGGCCCTAACGACTGAAGGCATCCAAGAAGTTGTCTCTGCTTTTGCCACAGCCGCGCGCCGCGCATGTCAGGCTGGGTTCCGTGTGATCGAGATCCACGCCGCGCACGGTTATCTCATTCACGAATTTCTGTCCCCTCTTAGTAATAAACGCTCGGATGATTACGGGGGCTCGTTCGAGAATCGAATCCGACTTTGCCGGGAAATCGTTGCGGCAGTTCGATCCGAATGGCCGAAAGAGTTGCCATTATTTCTGCGCATTTCGGCGACGGACTGGGTCGATGGTGGCTGGGATACTAATGAGTCGGTCAAACTTGCGGCGCAGCTAAAGCTAATGGGAGTTGATCTCATCGACTGTTCCTCCGGTGGCAATGTGCCTCACGCGACGATTCCAGTTGGTGCCGGTTACCAAACGCACTTCGCCGAACGGATTCGTCGCGAAGCTGAAATCATGACCGGCGCGGTCGGAATGATCACTTCTCCAGTTCAAGCCGAGCACATCATTCGGACGCAACAGGCGGATGCAGTAATTATGGCACGCGAGTTTTTGCGTGATCCGTACTGGCCGTTACGAGCAGCTCGTGAACTACAGCAACCAGTTGCATGGCCTGTGCAATATCTCCGGGCGGCCCCGGAAGGCGCGCAGCCGCGGGTTCCGGTAGATCTGAAGAGTTTCGAATCGTGCTTTGAAGAACAACACGGTGTTCCGGAACGCTGAGGCTCCGCGTTGACACTCGTTAGGCTGCGACAGAACGATGTCGCGTCAGTTGCGCGCGTTTCAAACTGTCGACCGCAACGGATCGGTTTACTTACGAGTTTCGGCCGCGTGTTTGCCCAATTTTTTCAAAAGCCGCAGCAATGTCAGCCGTTCGTTTTTTGAAAGGACGCCCGCAGCCGTTTCCATCGCAGCGGCGTGCTCGCGAAAACCACGCGTAATCAGCGCCCGGCCTTTCGGTGTCAGTTCAACCCGGCGCACGCGGCGATCGTCGGGGTGATCGTTGCGCGAGACGAGCCCTTTCTGACCAGGCGATCGACGGCCACACTAATTGATCCGGGCGTGAGCCAGACCTTTGGGCCAATCGTATTTACCGGGAGCGGACCCTTATTCAGGAGAACTTCCAGGACGCGAAAATCGGAGTCGCCCAGCTCTGTTCGCTTGATGCTCTCGGCCGCGTGCGGGAACAAGGCTTGAAAGGCTTTCATGAAAACGAGCCAGACATGAACGCCGGTGGAGTCTTTCCTTGAAGTTGTTCTTTTCCGCCTCATTTCAAATTGTATCTTGACACAGATTGTATTGATGTCAATATACTGTATATCAAACAACAGAAATCTAACATGAAAATTACTACTGTCATTGCCCGTTTTCTTCTTGGCCTAATTTTTCTCGTCTTCGGACTGAACGGCTTTCTTCATTTCATTCCCGCCTCTCCGCCTTCGGGAACCGCTGGCCAGTTCATTGGCGCGCTCTTTATCTCTCACTATCTGGTCCCGATATTTCTGCTCCAGATCATTTCGGCGGTCCTGCTGCTGGTCAATCGCTACGTCCCACTCGCGCTGACCCTGCTCGCTCCGATCATCGTCAACATCCTCCTCATTCACATCTTGATGCTTCCGAGCGGTCTGCCCCTCGCTCTCGTTGTGACGGTGCTATGGATCGTTGTGTTCCTGAGTGTCCGCACCGCTTTCACCGGTCTCTTCCAACAGCGCGTTACGGCTTAAACAAGAATCACCAACACATGGAAATCGGTATAGACAGTTTCGTAGCGGCAACCGTTGACGCGGCCGGTCGGGCCGTCGATCCGGCGCGACATCTCAGCGAGTTGCTTGAAGCAATCACGCTCGCTGACGAGGTGGGCCTTGATGTGTTTGGGATCGGCGAACATCACCGGCGCGAGTTCCTCGATTCCGCACCGACGGTGATTCTCGCCGCCGCAGCGGCCCGAACCCGCCGTATCCGCCTAACGAGCGCTGTCACCGTCCTGAGCGCAGCCGATCCGGTGCGCGTGTTCCAAGAGTTCGCGACGCTTGATCTGCTTTCCAACGGAAGGGCGGAGATGGTCGCCGGTCGCGGCTCATTCATCGAAGCGTTTCCCCTGTTCGGGCTCGAACTCGAGGACTACGATTCGCTCTTTGCCGAGAAACTCGATCTGCTTCTGAACATCCGCGAGAACACGCACGTTCACTGGTCGGGCAAACACCGCGCACCACTCACCGGACAGGGAGTTTATCCGCGTCCGCTGCAGAATCCGCTGCCGGTTTGGCTCGGTGTCGGAGGCACACCGGGCTCTTTTGTCCGAGCTGGCATGCTCGGGCTCCCATTAATGGTCGCCATCATTGGCGGAGAACCGCACCGTTTTCGGCCGCTTATCGATCGCTACCGTGAAGCGGGGTCGCGCGCGGGACATTCTCCAGATCAGCTCAAGGTTGGCATCCATTCGCTGGGCTATGTCGCCGACAGTGCATCGAAAGCGGCAAATGAATTCTTTCCCGGTTACGCGCGAAGTTTTTCTGAAATTGGCAGGGAACGCGGCTGGCCACCAGTCACTCGCGCACATTTCGACGCGCTGCTAGGACCGACCGGCGCGCTCATTGTCGGAGATCCGGAGACCGTCGCGGAAAAGATCCTGCATGTGAACGAATCGTTAGGCGGCATTTCCCGTCTCACATTTCAAATGAGCGTGGCAGCATTGCCCCACGCGAAATTGATGCACGCGATCGAGCTGCTAGGAACACGCGTGGCTCCTCTTGTGCGAACCGCGCTGGCGTCTGAGACCGCGGCGTCGCCTTTGCTAGCGAGCAAATAAATAGGTTATAGCTGAGAGTTGATTGTTGATAGTCATCGTTCCCGACGGGCGCTTCTTGGCCTTACCGCTGATCCAGGGATGTTCGCAGACCGCTTAACATTCGCCCAATTTCATCTGCGCTGCAGTAGACCGCGTGGAAATTCTCTTCGGACAAAAAGTTTTGTCGCCGGGCTACGAAAGACTGAGAAACCAATTCGAACACGGAGCCGGTCCCAATCTCAACAAATCGTCCGAAATCGGCTTTTGAACTTCTAGACGAGCCTTCCGCTATATTGGAAGACACCGAAACAATCGATCGTCGCATCTGATTTGTTAGGCCAAATCGTTCGTCGGCAGGAAAGTTTCTGGTGTGATTGTAGATCACATCAGCCAGGGAAATCGCTTTCTGCCAAACCTCTAATCTTTCAAAATTAAACATAGTGAACGCCAGCATGGAGTACCCAACTATCAACAATCAACTCTCAACTAGAAACTTTCCGGGATACCTCCCTCGAACGAGGGAGTACCGATCACCTCGCCAGAGGTGCGGGAATATCCCCGATACGGACGTTGGCGGTGACATGACCAGCACGCATACGGTTCACGGGTGAAAATGGAAAACTCGCAGGACTGGCGGTCAAATGAAGTCGCCCGTTTTGGAACCATGAATATTAACTATTCGCGGCCCCACGAATTGATGCAGGACGTTGAAATCCGGGCCCCCCGCGCTGTGCGAGTAGTCAGAACGCTTCGCATAGGTCTACCTGCCAATGGCGTCGCCACTGCGGGCGCATACCAGCAGGACGAAGCCTAAAGAATCCTCATTTCAAATAACCGAATTTGCTATCGATCACCCGATTCTCGCGATGTTGGTTCTGGGGCTGATCGCACTAATTGGTTCCGTTTGCATTTTTGCGCTGCCTACCGGCTGGCTGCCTTTCTAAATCTTCGCCACCTCCGCCCGAAGCAAGTCAGACCGACGATCTTGCGAAAGACAGATGGCGCAACGTCATGTTCGCGCTCGACATCTAAACGCCAGCAGCGATAAGAAAAGTATGAGGCCAATTGTTCTAGTGAGCGCCATGCTGATTTGCGCCTCGTTGTTTGTCGGTTGCTCGCGTAAAGCGGCGCAGACTGCTGCCGCACCCCCTGAAGTTCTCGTGACAACCGTGACGCCGCAGGATGTGCCGCGTGTGCTCGAACGCGTGGCCACCCTGGATGGTTTCATCAACGCCAACATCAACGCACAGGTGCAGGGCTACATCATTTCGCGCGATTACACCGAAGGCAGCGTGGTGAAAAAAGGCGACCTGTTGTTTCAGATCGACCCGCGCCCGTACCAAGCCGCGCTGGCTCAAGCAAACGGAACTCTGGCAAAAGATAGAGCCAACCAGGTGAAAGCCGAGGCGGACGAAAAACGCGCGCATGATTTATTTAAGAAGAAAGTCATCAGCGATCAGGAACGCGACACTGCCATTGCCGCCGCGGGATCGAGCAGAGCGAATGTCGAAGCCGACCAGGCGGCGGTGGAAACGGCGGAGTTGAATCTCGGTTATACGAAGGTCACGGCGCCAATAAATGGTCTCGCTGGATTCGCGAATCGCCAGGTGGGCGATTTGGTCGGACCAACTACGGGACCGCTTACGACGGTTTCACAACTTGATCCGATTAAAGCCGTTGTCACCGCCGGCGAAGGACCATTCACAGATTTTGTCGCGCGCCATCCCGATGCCACCGAACGCAATGCGTACGTAAAAACCCTGAAGTTCGACTTGATCCTCGGTAACGGCGAAATGTATCCGCACAAAGGTCAATTTTATGCGCTCGATCGCAGCCTCGATCCGAAGACTGGATCGATCAGCTACTATGTGACGTTTCCGAATCCGGGAAATATTTTGCGGCCAGGACAATTCGGCAAGGTGCGTTTCGTTGCCGACATGAAGAAAGGCGCGATGGTGATTCCACAGGAAGCGGTAAACGAATTGCAGGGCAGCTTTCAAGTCGCGCTTGTCGATCAGAACAACAAGATCAGCATTCGTCCGGTAAAAATGGGCGAACGCATTGGCGCGATGTGGGAAGTGACCGACGGACTTAAGCCTGGCGACAAAGTTGTTGTGCAAGGACTCCAAAAAGCGCGCGAAGGATCGACAGTCACCGTCAAAGACTGGACTCCTCCGCCCGACGCGTTGGTTTCAAAAGCGGACCAGGAAAAAAAACCCTAAGAAATGTCGGAGTTTTTCGTCAGGCGGCCCATCGTCGCGATCGTCATCGCCATCTTGATGACGCTGATTGGCGGCGTCTGCATGCTGGCGTTGCCGATCGCGCAATATCCGCAAATCGCACCGCCGGAAATTCAAGTGCAGACGCACTACACCGGCGCGGACGCGCTGACAGTCGAGCAATCCGTCGCTGCTCCGATCGAGCAGCAGATGAGCGGCGTCGACAACATGAACTACATGTACTCGATCAACTCGAACAGTGGCGACATCCGACTGATCGTGAATTTCGACATCGCCACGGATCCGAACATCGATCACGTGCTGACGCAGCTGCGCGTGTCGCAAGCGCAGTCGCAATTGCCCGCCGACGTTAACAACTACGGCGTGACTGTTAAAAAATCGACAACAGCGCCGCTGATGTTGATTGCGTTGTATTCGCCGAAAGGAAGCTACGACGGAGTTTTTCTGGCCAACTACGGCTACATCAATCTGTTCGATCAACTGACCCGCGTTCCTGGAATTGGCAATGTGCAGATATTCGGCGCGGGCCAGTATGCGATGCGGCTTTGGGTGAAGCCCGACCAGCTCGCGAAGCTCAACATCACCGTTCCCGACATTATTGCCGCCGTGCAAAAGCAGAACACGGTGAACCCGGCCGGTCAGATCGGCGGCGAACCGATTCCCAGTGGACAGAAATTCACCTACACGGTGCGTGCACAGGGCCGATTGCAAACGCCGGAGGAATTTGGCGAGATTGTTGTTAGGGCAAATCCCGATGGCTCATTCGTTAGGGTGAAAGACATCGCGCGCATCGATCTCGGCGCGCAGACCTACAATTTGAAGGGGCGGCTGAACGGCCAACCTTCGGCAATCCTCGCCCTTTACCAGCTGCCCGGCACCAACGCGGTCAAAGCGGCGCAAGGCGTTCGCAAATTGATGGCCGAAGCAAAGCAACGTTTTCCCGCCGACATGGATTACGCCGTCTCGCTCGATCAAACGCTTTCGGTAACTGAAGGATTGCACGACATCATTAAAACGCTGTTCGAGGCGCTAGCGCTGGTCGTCATCGTCGTCTTTATCTTCCTGCAAGGATGGCGAGCTACGCTCATTCCGTTGTGCGCGGTTCCGGTATCTTTGATCGGAACGTTTGTGTTGTTCCCATTATTCGGATTCTCGATCAACTCGCTTTCTCTCTTTGGGCTGGTGCTGGCGATCGGGCTTGTTGTAGATGACGCGATTGTGGTGGTTGAAGCGGTCGAACGTCATATCGAAGAAGGAATGACGCCGCGCGAAGCGACGCTTCAGGCGATGCGCGAAGTGTCGGGCCCGGTGATCGGTATCGCGCTCGTGCTTTCCGCCGTCTTCATTCCGACGGCGTTTCTTCCCGGGATTACCGGACGTTTGTACCAACAATTCGCCCTAACGATCGCGATCTCCGTCATCTTATCCGCGTTCAACGCGCTTTCGCTCAGTCCGGCACTGTCATCGTTATTGCTGCGACCGCGAAAGAAAACGCGCGGTCCCCTCGGCTGGTTTTACGATCGGTTCAATCGCCTGTTCGGCAGCGCGACTCATGTTTACGTAAATTGGTCGCGTGTCGCCATTCGAAAAGCCGTGATCAGCTTCGCATTGCTCGCCGTGTTCGCAGTGGGTGCGGGAGTGTTTGGATCGCGATTGCCGAGTGGCTTCCTGCCGGAAGAAGATCAAGGCTACGTTTATCTCGCGCTTCAGTTACCCGACGCATCGTCACTCGAACGCACCGACAAGGCTGCGCGCAAGATCGAAGACATTCTCAGCAAAATTCCCGGCGTTAAGTACACGACCAGCGTCGTCGGATTCAGTTTGCTCAGTCTGGTGCAAAACACTTACAGCGCGTTCTTCTTCGTCACGTTCAAGCCCTGGAGCGAACGAACAAAGCCGGAAGAAAAATACACGGCCATCAAAGCGAACATTAACAAACAACTCGCCGGTCTTACTGAAGGTCTCGCCTTCGCTTTTCCGCCGCCGGCGATTCCTGGCGTCGGCACTTCCGGCGGATTCCAATTCATTTTGGAAGATCGCACCGGCAAAGACGTCGCTTTTCTCGCTAAAAATATGAAGACGTTTTTGGACGCGGCGCGTAAACGGCCGGAGCTGGGAACCCTCATACCGACATTTCTGCCGAACGTTCCGCAGATCTTCGTCGATGTCGATCGTGACAAAGTGCTCAAACAGGGGATCGATCTCGGCCAGGTTTACCAAACGCTCCAGACATTCATGGGCGGCTTTTTCGTGAATTACTTCAACAGGTTCGGTCGCACATGGCAGGTTTACATAGAATCGGAAGGCGATTACCGCACCGATGCGAAAAACGTCGGCCAGTTCTTCGTGCGCAACGGAAACGGTGATGCTGTGCCGCTTGACGCGATCTCGACCATCAAGAACATCGCCGGTCCGGAATTCACGCTGCGTTACAACGAATATCGCTCGGCGCAAATCAACGGCTCGGCCGCGCCGGGCTATAGCTCGAACCAGGCGATGGCAGCGCTTGAAGATGTCTTCCGCCAAACCATGCCTAACGAGATGGGTTACGATTATCTCGGCATTTCCTATCAGGAAAAGAAAGCGCAACAAGGCGTCTCGCCGACGCTGGTGTTTGGAATGTCACTCATATTCGTTTTCCTCATCCTCGCCGCGCTCTACGAAAGCTGGTCGCTGCCGTTCAGCGTCTTGTTAGGCACACCGATCGCGGTGCTCGGCGCGTTCCTTACGCTGTGGTTGCGCGGGATGGAAAATAATATTTACGCCCAGATCGGTCTGATCATGCTGATCGGATTGGCAGCGAAGAACGCGATCCTCATTGTCGAATTCGCCAAGGACGAATACGAAAAGGGCAAACCGTTGCTCGACGCGACGCTGGAAGGCGCGCGTTTGCGTTTGCGTCCGATCCTGATGACTTCCTTTGCATTTATTTTCGGAATGCTGCCGTTGTGGTTCGCCACCGGCTCCGGAGCTGTGGCTCGGCGCATACTCGGTTCCACCGTGATCGGCGGAATGATCGCTGCTTCGGCAATCGCGATTTTCCTTATCCCGGTAACGTTTTACGTCATAGAACGATTCGCCGAGTCGAAAACAGA
>CAVXHW010000012.1:0-249785 GCA_963761585.1 uncultured Verrucomicrobiae bacterium | reverse complement strand
GGCTCGTCGGGCCTCACGGTGTACCTAACACACGCGTCCACACGCCTTCCAATAGCGCAGGCACCCACTTTTCGGCGGGACAGCGGCTCCAACTCTGACTGAGGAAGACGAGGTCACGATTCGCTGCGCCTTTGCTCGCGCTTCCCAGCTCAAGGACGAAGAGCGAGCCTCTTCTAAAGGGACAACCGCCGACCTCGCCGGAGGTTTTTGCCTGGCGTACAACGGTGGGTGGTGCAAAGAGGCATTCGTCCACGGCAGCATCCGTCGTTATTGAAGATCGAAGCGCCGGGTCGGCAGCAAGTTGCCGCATTTTATGCAGGCCATCAACAATGAGCTGCCGAGCTGCAATTAGCGCGATAACGCCAGCCAGATCGCCATTCACCATGGAAGCAAGAAGCGTTTTGGCCCGTTCCAGCCTGCCGCTGATGCGCCACCCCAGCATTCTCAGGACATTGGAAGAGCTTGCAGCCTCAAGCACCATAGAGGCCGCTGCCGAACTCTCCTCAGTGGCCGTGAACGTTTCCACGAACAATCTTCCTATGCTCTGCTGCACAAGCAGACCGAGCTTCTCCGCAGTTCCGATCCCTCTGACCCATTCGGCCAGGGGCTCCAATTGAGCGGGTCCGTGTTTCACCTCGTCGGCCTTGACGTTTAGTCTCGACCACAGTTCGTCTTGCGCGGCGGCGCGGCCGGGGTCGGTGCGCGGCAGCATAGTTGGGAATAATCTGCCGTTGACCGAGAAAATACGGAGCATTTTCCGGAGAAGCTGCACGTTGCGAACAGGACCATGTCCTATGAAGTCCCGGTCCAATCTTGAATCGTTTGAAATTGTCCGGATCTCTGCCGGATCCGTGACGACGACAATGTCAGTGATACCGGGAAAATACGTGCGTTTCATGCGTGATCACTCAGCCGAACAGCAGTGATTGATGCAAAAGTTTCGTTACTTTGTCAATCCAGGGCCGCTGTCAACGCCTCATCGGCCTAACGAGTTGGGCGCGATCCCAGGCGGCTTTGGCCAGGCGGGCAATGATCGCATCCCGCGTGTCATCATTGGCGGCGGAATCGGAGACGAATGCGGCCACGGCCAGGTGTCGGCCATCGGGCAGAGTGATAATGCCGATGTCGTTGGTCGCAGAGGTGATGCCGTTGCGAGTGCCGCCGGTGCCGGTCTTGTGTGCGACTACGGTTCCAGCAGGCAATTCGCCTTTGAGGCGTTTCGCGCCCGGGATGGATTCGGTCATCAACTTCAGCAGCAGGGCTTGGCTCTCCCGCGAGAGGCCACGCTGAGATTGCAAGGCCACGAGGAGGGCGAGCGCACCTTTGGGAGTCGCCCAGTTTCGATACTGCGTTTCCCAGTCGCGGCCGATTTCCTTCTCAGAGTTAACAACCTGGATGTCCGGCACCTGAATTTCCTTCAGGAAGGCCATGACACTGCCCGGACCGCCGATGAGTTTCATGAGCACATCGCTTGCGCTGCCATCGCTCTCGCAAATGGTGTAGCGGAGAAGTTCCGCGATGGTCAGCTCGGCACCGTCCGGATATTTATCGCGCACCGGGCTATTCATTCCATTTCGCACGAAATCGCTCGGCTCGACCTTCACTTTCTGATCGAGCTTCAGCTCTCCGCGATCAACGCGCTGCAAGACCGCCATCGAGATCGGCAGCTTGTAAGCGCTATGCATCGGGAAATGCTCGTCGCCATGAAGGTACGCCGTTTCGCCCGACTCGAGGAGCTGGGCCGCGACGCCGACGCGCCCTTTCGCTGCGGGAGCAATCTTTTCGAATTGACTTTGCAAGCCAGAGAAAGGGAGCGCGGCGGCGAGAGTGGCAGCAAAAAAGAGATGTCTCATCCTCGCTGGAGGCTAGCTGCGCAGTTGCGTCTTCAACAACCACCGAACAAGCGCTGAATTCATGCTATACGTGAATCAGCGTAGTAACACTGGTTTTCGAAGCGGACATAAGGGTCAACAAGGGATCAAGCGATCAAACGGGATCAACAGAGCTTACTATCGATTGTTCGCCGCGATGAAGAGGATCGCAAAGCCAAATTCGAAAGAACGGAGCCGAGACTGCGCGGAAACCGCGAGGATCGCGAAGAATTATTATGATGGCACGACACGAAGGCCATCTTTCCCGTGCACGTTTTGTCGCCTTGATTCTGCGCCGGGTTGCGGCTTAATCGCAGAGATGCAACCGAGTGAAGCTCTCGGAGTAGCGGCGCAGGTCGCGGTCACCCTGGCTGGATTCGGCGGGATTGTGGCCGTATTCCGGCCGCAGTCGGTCCATCAGTGGTCACCGCGTGATCGCCTGGGGCTCACCCTGTTGCTGATTAACTCGGCGGCGTCCCTTCTTTTTGCGCTCTTCGGCATGCTACTCCTGTGCATTGATCCTGTTCCGGTATCGGTCTGGCGCTGGTGCAGCGGCTTCGCGTTCGTCACCGACGTGCTTTTTTTTGTTGTCATGCGCAACGATCCGAAGCGACGTCTCCCGCTGAACGAAATGCAAATGATCGGTAAGCTTACCTTTTATAGTGTTGCAGTCATGGCCACGACAGGGGTGGCGCTCCAGGTCGTTAACTTTGCGGTGTGGAACCGTTTCTGGCCCTTCTTCGCCGCGATCTTCGTTCACCTGACGGCTGCGGTCATTCAATTCCTGCGCATGCTCCTCATTGCGCCGGCAGGGGACGTGACGCGTGACTAGTGATGAGGAAGCGATCAGATTGGAAACCCCGCACCTTGCGCAAATTTTTCGTATGGCTGCGTGACAGGTAACACAGGCATCTTGCCTGTCTCGTCGAACGGGCATCCTGCCTGGTCGCGAATGAGCAGGCTGGGAAGCCTGCACGACCTGTCAGGCTGGAAGCCTAAGTTACTTTGGTTGCGGCGGAGCCGCCCTGGGAACCTCGTGGTTAAGGATTTCTGAGGTCACGCCGCGATTAAGCCGCTTTGGCTTTCGTCTCTCTCCTTACAGAGGCTTTGGTATAGATTCCAGTGTCAATTTCTGAAAGCGTTGATCGGTTCGTAGCGGATCGAACATTGGATCGAGCCGAAGCAGCGCGGGAGTGAGCGGCACGCGGGAAGCCAATGCGCCCTCGGACGGTATCGATAGCAGCTTCTGTAACGCGGCGATGGCGCGGTCCGGCTCTCCCAGTTGTGCTGCCACCCGGGCGAGCACTTCGATCGGAACGGGACCGTCTACCGCATCTTTCTCAAGCGGAAGCACGCTCATCGCCTGCTCCGCAAGAGCGAACGCCGCGGCTTTATCACCAAGACCCATATTGACCAGCGCCAGATCGCCAATGAGGACATAGTTATCCGGCTGTTCTTTAAGGAACGGTTCCAGTTCGCTACGCGCCTGGCGAAAACTTTCCTGGGCAGCAGCATGGTCGCCACCGACTTGTTGTGCCCAGCCTAACCAAAAGCGCAGTTCGCCATTGTTATAACCCAATGCCGGATCAGGGTTGGTAAGTATCTCCTGTAGCCGAGCGATCATCTCGGCAGGGTGACGTTCCAGGATCGCCTGGTAAACCTGTATTTCGAGCGCGCCCGTGTCGTCGGCAGGGGGATTCAGCGGAGCGAGAAGCGCACCAGCCCGCATAAGGTCGCCTTGCGCTTGTGCAATCCCTGCCTGCTGCGCAAGCGTATCGACATCATCCGGGAGAATATCGAGCACCTGATCAAATTTTCGCAGCGCCTCGGAGAAACGGCGACATAACATATAGGATTGAGCATGCTGCGTAAGCAGGGACGCGTTCCGCGGATCGAGTCTCTCAGCTTGGTTGAAATAGGACTCGCTCTGCTCCCACTGACCTCGCCGCCGCGCGACATAAGCCAGCGATTCAGGAATCTGGCTGCTGTTCGGCAGAAATTGACGTGCCTGTTCAAAGTAACGCACCGCGGCGTCGTTATCTTTGAGGCAGGCGTAGTAGTAATATCCCTTGGCGAGTATGGCCTCGCCGAGATTGGGCTGAAGAGCCAGCGCCATTTCAGCGGCTTGTCCGGTCTCATCGCGGAGGGCTTCCGTCGGTTGGAGAGTGAGTGTCAGATAACCGAGCGCATCAACGTACGAAAGGAGCGCCCAGGCTAGAGCATACTTGGGATCTAACCGCACCGCTTCTTTGAGATATTTCTGTGCGCCAAGCGTATTGGCAGGTGAGTTTCCAGTTTTGAGTGTGTAAGCCAGACCACGCAGATAAGCATCGTAAGCCTGAGGATTATTCGTCGGCCTGGCTGTGATGACTTCCTCCTCCTGACCGGTAAGTTTTGCTCGTAACTTATCGGCAATGGCCTTGGCCACCTCACTTTCGACGGAAAAGATGTCAGTCAGTCTGCGATCAAAGGTCTCCGCCCAGAGATGCGAATCATTCGCGGCTCTAATCAACTGCACAGTCACGCGCACCTGATCATTTGTTTTCTGGACGCTACCTTCCAGGAGATTGGCGACACCGAGTTGCTTCGCAATCTCAGAAAGCTTTTGATGCGTTTTCTTGTAACGCTGCGTGGACGTGCGTGAGATCACTTTGAGATCCGCAATCTTTGAGAGGCGGGTCAAAATTTCGTCCTGGATCCCGTCTGCAAAGTAGGCGTTGGATTTATCTTCACTCAGGTTTTCAAATGGCAGAACAGCGATGGATTTCTCATTTGCTAATGGCGCAGGGGCGCCAAAGAAAAAAAAGCATGCAACCGCTACGGCCGCGAGGAGTCCCGCCACAAGAGTAACTAACACACCTCGCTTAGGACGTTTAATTTCGCCGGCGTTAGATTCGCCAGCCGATCTTGTCTGCGATAACGATCCTTCCGCTTCGAGCTTCGCCTTGAGACTGCGGAGCTCGGCGAGCATCTCCTTGATCGTCTGGTAACGTTCATCAGTGTTTTTGCGCAAGGCCTTTTGCAGAATCGATTCGAGTTTGGTTGGAAGACCCGGCGATATGCTTGATAAAGGTGCCGGCTCCGCTGTCAGGATGGCGGCAATGCAGTCGCTGGGTGTCTCACCGCGAAACGGCGGGCTCCCTGCCACCATTTCGTAAAGTACTACGCCCAGGCTCCAAATGTCCGAGCGAGCGTCCACCTTCTGACCGCGCGCCTGTTCCGGAGACATGTAATGGGCAGTGCCTAACACTAACCCAGGTCGCGTTTGCAGCAGCGCCGTTGTTTCGACTTTGTGATCGCGTGACGCTTGCCTTTGCTCGATCAGCTTGGCAATCCCGAAGTCGAGCACTTTCACGTATCCGTCCGGTCGCAGCATGATGTTCTCTGGTTTGATGTCGCGGTGCACGACACCGGCATCGTGCGCGGCCGCCAGTGCCGAAGCTACTTGCACGGCAATTTCCAGTGCCTTCGGCGCACTCATTCTCCCGGACGCAAGAGCGTCGCGAAGGGTGACGCCTTCGATGAATTCGGTCGCAATGAATTGCACGTTTCCCTCCGCGCCGATTTCATAAACAGTAAGAATGTTTGGATGATTTAACGCCGAGGCAGTTCGCGCCTCGTTTTTGAACCGGCCCAACTGCGTCTCGTCTGTCGTTAGGCTGTCTGGGAGTAGCTTGAGCGCGGCTTTGCGGCCGAGTCGTTCGTCGTGCGCCAGATAAACCTCGCCCATTCCGCCTACGCCGATGAGCGACTCTATCCGGTAATGACCAAACAGTTTTCCGACCAATGCATCGGCGCTGTCGTTAGTTGCCAGTTCGGGAGCGACTTCGAATGCTGGTACTTCAATAAAATTCTCCGCGCGCTCATGCGAAGTGAGCAAAGACTCTACCTCGCGGCGCATACCTTCGTCACCGTGGCAAGACTCATCAAGAAAGGCGGCCCGCTCCTCGGGCGCACGTTCGATCGCTGACTGGAAAAGATCGTTGACCTGTTTCCAGCGCTCAGGCTTCATCAACTTTCTTCCTCGCTCAGTTCGCGGTAAAGCCAGGCCTTGGCCATGGTCCACTCGCGCTCCACCGTTCGCTGAGAGAGTTTCAGGAATTCAGCCGTCTCTTTGACCGACAAACCACCGAAGTAACGCAGCTCAACAATCTGACTTTTGCGCGGATCCTGCGCGGCCAGGCTTTCCAACGCTTCATCGAGGGCGAGTAATTCCTGCGATCGCGTTTCTGTTACTAACGCAGCTTCATCCAGGGTGACTTTTAGCGCACCGCCGCCACGCTTGAGTGACTGACGTTCACGGGCGTGGTCAACCATGATGCGTCGCATCAACTGCGCAGCTGCCGCGATAAAGTGGCTCCGGCCTTGCCAGACCGGCTTCGTATCATCGACCAGCCGCAGGTAAGCTTCGTTAAGAATGGCGGTAGTTTGCAGGGTGTGGCCGGCGCGCTCCCGGCTCATGTAATGGTGAGCGAGCCGGTGCAATTCGGGTTGCACCAACGGGACTAATTTCTGCAGCGCTCCGTCGTCTCCGCCGCTCCACTCGCCGAGCAGTCGGGTGACCTCTTGTCGCGTGGGTGAAGGCGTCGTCATACAGGGTGCTCGACGCCGCACACTCTATCACGATCGAGATATTTTCACAGCGTGGCTGGAGCCGATTAAAAAAAGTGCGCAGCCGTGGCGGGTTTCAGGCGGCCTTTCCGCTTTCGCCACATGAACCGGCACAAACAACAGAGGCCGGAAAACCAAAACAGAAAGCAAACCTCATTCCATGAATCCATTGATCCAGTTCAAACCGACAATTCCACGAAATTCGACTCACGGTTTGCCGCGTAAAGAGCAACTCCCGCGTACCAAAGCGCTGCAGATGATACGCGGTTTCCTTCTCATCGCGCTGCCGCTGGCCTGGTTTGCACTTGCGTCGGCTCCGGATGCTTTCGGCGTTGTTCCGGCACCCGACGGAGGCTATCCCGGCCGCAATACCGCCGAGGGCGATAGTGCGCTTTTCCATCTGACAACCGGCGTTGACAACACAGCCATCGGTAGTTTCGCGCTCCTTAACAACACTACCGGCAACAACAACACAGCCAGCGGTTCTGATGCGCTCGTTGACAATTTCACCGGCAGCAACAACACGGCCATCGGCACTCATGCGCTTTTTAGCAACGAGACCGGCAGCAATAACACGGCCAGCGGTATGAATTCGCTCTTTAGCAACGACAGCGGTCACGAAAACACGGCCACCGGTGTTGTTGCGCTCTTTAGCAACACCACCGGCAGCGAGAACACGGCAAACGGTTTTTCTGCGCTCCAAAACAACACCACCGGCAGCGCCAACACGGCAAACGGTGCTTCTGCGCTCCAGAACAATACCATCGGCAGCGTCAACACGGCAAGCGGTGTCTCTGCACTCCAAAACAACACTACCGGGAGCGCTAACACGGCCACCGGTGTCAATGCGCTCCTTCTCAACACAACCGGCGACAACAACACCGCCAACGGTACCTCTGCGCTCCAAAACAACGCGACCGGCAGCGTCAACACGGCAAACGGTGCTTCTGCGCTCCAAAACAACACTACCGGCAGCGCCAACACGGCAAACGGTGTCGATGCGCTCCTTCTCAACACAACCGGCGACAACAACACCGCCAACGGTTTTGATGCGCTCTCGAACAACATTACCGGCAGGAACAATACGGCCGACGGCGCCCAGGCGCTTAATAACAACACCAATGGCAATCTCAACGTCGCTCTTGGTGTCAATTCTTTGCTGCAGAACATTACCGGCGACAACAACACAGCCCAGGGTGTGAACGCGCTCTCCAACAACACCGTCGGCAACAACAACACGGCCAACGGCCGAGCTGCGCTCCTTCGCAACACAACCGGTAGCTCTAATATCGCCTTGGGCATTAACGCCGGAGGCAATCTCACTATCGGCAATAACAATATCGATATCGGCAACGCAGGCGTTGCCGCTGAGGCCAACACGATCCGCGTCGGCACGCAAGGGACCCAGAGAAGAGCCTTTATTGCCGGTATCAGTGGTACGGCGGTCACAGGCTCACCAGTTGTGGTCAACGCCAGTGGGCAGCTTGGCGTTGCGGCTTCTTCGGAGCGATTCAAGGACGAGATCAAACGCATGGATAAAGCAAGCGAAGCGATCCTGGCACTTCAGCCGGTGACCTTCCGTTACAAAAAGGATATTGATCCCGATCGTGTTCCGCAGTTTGGCCTGGTCGCCGAGGACGTGGCAAAGGTGAATCCCGATCTCGTCGCTCGCGATGCAAAGGGCGAAGTATACACCGTGCGGTACGACGCAGTGAACGCGATGTTGCTCAACGAGTTCCTGAAAGAACATCGCAAAGTGCAGGAGCAAGACGTAACGATCGCACAAGTAAGATCAACTGCTGCCAAACAGGGAGCGACTATCGCGGAACAGCAAGAGCAAATTCAAGCGCTCACTGCGGGCTTGCAGAAGGTGAGCGCGCAGATCGAAGCGAGTAAACCTCCGCCGCAAATGCTCGTTAACAATCGGTAAAAGCGGCCCGCATACCCATCGTCAGCCGTCCGTTCAAGCGCTGAGCGCGTATCAACGAGACTACGGTTTGAAGTCAACGGCGCGATCGAAGAGCCAACGGTCCGTGCGCTCGACTTGATCTAACACCACGGCCCGAAAAGCAGCCGAGAAAACTATGAAACCGTTCTCATGTCCGACGCGATCTTACTTTCTTAACAACCCGGCCAACCTCGGCACGAGCGCCGCCACGGCCAGCACGATCGAGGGATTTTTACAGCACGGCCGGAGGCGATAAAAAAACTGCGCAGTTGTGGCGGGTTTTAGGCGGGCTTTCCGCTTTAGCACATGAACCGGCACAAACAAAAAGCCGGAAAACCAAAAACAGAAAACCAAACCTAAGCAAGAAAAACATATGAAAACCAAACAATCAGTAATCAACTCAAACATCCGTTCGACCGTCATAGCCGCTATTGGCTTGCTCGCAGTACTCGCAACTGGCCAGGCTGCTCATGCTCAGGGCCCGTCCAGGTTCAACCTGGTACCGGCTTCAGATCCTATCGCAGCCTGCCTGCCAAACGCGTCGGCCACCGTCGCCGTTTTTCCGAAGGAGGACATTCGCGGTGTGGACACGCTGGATCTGCATGCCGAGGGACTGCGGCCCAACACGACCTTTGCGGTCTTCCTGACCCAAATGCCGGTGCCTCCCTTCGGCGCGGTTCAGTATATCGGGGACTTCACAACGAATGCGGCGGGCAGAGGGTCCGTCCGCGTGGATGCCATCATCAATGAGGCTTTCGCCTTTAACAACATCACCGGGGTCCGTACGGATCTGAACCACATAGTGTTCTGGTTCGCCGATCCGGCGGATGATGAAGACTGCGTCCCTGGTTCTGCTCCCGCACACTTTGATGGAGACGGTGAGTCCGGAGTCGCGGCGATGTCTTCGAAGAATTTTCTTCCTGGCGCGCCACTCCCGTAACCTACGGCGCCGTCCGCAACAATCGCGTGGAGTGGGACGCGCCTTAATCGGCGTTCCCCTCCCGCGAGTGGCGCAGCGCAGTCTCCTACGAATTAAAAACGACAAACCAAAAAAGAAAGAAATCGACAACCATGAAAACAGTAATCACGTCCAACAGTTCACTTCTCACCATTCTCCGTTCACGGTCCGCTTATCATTCTCATCGCGCTTGCACTTATGGCTTTTGTTCTCACCCAGAGGACGCACGCGGTCAGCCCACCGCCAGATGGCGGCTACGCCGGCGGCAACACGGCAGAAGGACAGGCCGCCCTTCTTAGTCTTACTACCGGAACATTCAACACGGCAGCCGGTTTCCTTTCGCTTAGAGCGCTAACCGAAGGCAAGTTCAACACAGCCTTGGGCGCAGGCACGCTCCTTGCCAACACCGCAGACCAAAATACTGCCACTGGCGCCGCAGCACTTTTGAGTAACACCATCGGCAGCGATAACACTGCCAATGGAGCATTCGCTCTATTTAGCAATACCCAAGGCACTGAGAACACGCCGACGGTTTTCAAGCGCTCAATAACAACTCGACCGGCAACGGCAACGTAGCGATCGGCGTTACCGCCCTTTTGAGCAACACTACTGGAAACGGCAATGTGGCTATTGGATTGAGTGCGCTTTCTTCGAGCATCGCCGCTGGGAGTGATAGCCCTGACGGTGCTAATGTGGCCATCGGCCCTGCTGCGCTGCAAAACACTAACGGCACCGGCACCAATAACGGTGGCGGAAACAACGCCGTCGGTCAGGATGCGCTTCGAACCAACACGATCGGATTCGCGAACAATGCGTTCGGTGTTATGGCGCTGTTCAATAACACCACCGCTGTTGAGAACGCTGCTTTTGGCGATCAGGCGTTGCTCAGCACCACCACGGGGGGCGGCAACACCGCCGTGGGTGCCTTTGCGCTTTTAAATAATACAACCGGTGTCACGAATACGGCCGTGGGCTTTAATGCCGGTTTTGGTGTCACCACGGCCGATAACGTTATTGTTATCGGCACCAACGTTGCTGGTCAGAATATAGACCACAGCTGCTTTATCGGCGAGGTCTTCGGTCAAACCTCTTCCAATGGAGCTGCTGTTTTCATTAATTCAGAGGGCAGGCTGGGTACGGCTACCTCTTCCCGACGGTTCAAAGACGGTATTACGCCGATGGATAAGAGGAGCGAATCACTCTTTGCGCTTAAACCGGTTACATTCCGCTACAAAAAGGAAATTGATCCCACGAGCGCACCGCAGTTCGGACTTGTGGCAGAGGACGTAGAAAAAGTGGACTCTGCCTTGGTGGTTCACGACAAAGAAGGAAAACCTTACAGCGTTCGCTACGACCAGGTGAACGCAATGTTGCTCAATGAGTTCCTGAAAGAGCACCGCAAGAATGAGGAACAAGAAAAGACGATCGCAGAACTAAAATCTGGAATGACAGCCCTCGCAGCAACGGTGAAGGAACAGGCGTCTCAAATCCAAACGGTGAGCGCACAGCTTGAAGCGAGCGAACCCGCGCCGCAAGTGGTGAACAATCCTTAAGCCGCGCTCGCACGAACAAAAAGAACAACATTTCAACAATCAGCCGTCACGCTTCACCCGCGTGGCGGCTTTTTGTTTCACGCGCCGACTGCTCGCCACAATTTGAGGCCGCCCGCGCAGGACGTGTTTAACACATGGTGCATCGCATCAACTAAGCGGCGGCTGCAGCAGTTGCAGCAGTTAGGTGACCTCTTAGTGCTTGGATAGGCCGGGCTGCTCGACGCGGCAAATTCTAATAAGCCCAAGGGAGTTTTTCAGCACGGCCGGAGCCCATCAAAAAAAAATTGCGCAGCCGTGGCGGGTTTCAGTCGCTCTTTCCGCTTACGCACATGAACCGGCACAACAATGAACACGCCGAAACAACCAAAACCAAACCTTAGAAAGAAAAATCCATGCAAACTAAACAGTCAGTAATGAACTCAAACATCCGTGCGACCGTCATCGCCGCCTTTGGCGTGCTTTTGATGGTGCTCGCAGTTAGCGAAACTGCACAGGCACAAGCCAATCAACCCACGCCGCTGGTATTCCAAGCCGCCGGACCAGACGCTGCCTCCATTCAGAGCGCAGTCGATGCATTCCGCGCTTCCTTGGGGGACAACAACCTCAATAACCCAGGCCCGATCCAAAAGGGTCGGCGCGAGATCAACTGGGACGGTGGCAACCCCAACCTTCTGGCTACCACAGCGCCGGTAACGCCGTTCAACGTATTCCTGAACACCCGTGGCAGCCAGTTCACCACACCGGGGTTAGGCCTGTCGCAGGCTCCTCCGTCGGGCGGGCCCCAGGGCGGGTTGGCGGTGCTCTTTGGCAATCCCACCTACGCCACGATCTTCACGGCCTTCAGCCGTTCGCGGTTGTTCACTCCTGTGGGTAGCAACATCACCGAAGCGTCTTTCTCCATACCGGGTACCAATGGCAATGCCCCGGCAACAGTTAGAGGCTTCGGCGCCGTGTTCTCAGATGTTGACCAGCCAGATGGCAGCGTGCCTACCGCGGTGGGCAACCACAAGCCGAGCACGTTCATCGAGTACTTCGACAAGAACGGCAGACTGCTATTCAGCAATTCCGTAGCGGCCTCCCCGGGCGATGGGAGCCTGTCCTTCTTCGGCATCAAGTTTGATGACGCCCGCATCGCGTCGGTTCGGATCACGGCCGGCAACGTAGCGCCGGGGCCGAATGACGATCGCCAGCATGACATCGTCATGATGGACGACTTCATCTACGGCGAGCCACAGATCATTCAGTAAGTAAATTCCACGCTGGATACTATGGAACGCCGCCCAACCTGAACGAAACGGCCGATCCCAAAGAATCTAGCGAGAATGAGATGAGCTGCCGGGGCTAGTCCCCGGCAGCTTCATTTACGCAAAGACGCAACGGTGTAGCCCCGAAAGCATTCGGGTTCTGGAGAACGTTTTGGGAGCGCACGCTTCCAGTGTGCTGGTTTCGACATCTTGATCGCAGAAGAGCGCGGAGTTTGTCGCCGATACTGAGGCGGCAGGGCTCGCTCAATGGTGCCGAGCTTTTTCCGCCGGTAAATGAGAACGCCATTCTGCGAATCAACATCCTCGGCTCTGAAATTGGCCGCGTCGGTTTGGGACTGCGCCGGTCTCATAGAGTAGTTCATAATAGGCGCGGCGCTCGCGATTTTTCTCTAAAGCGATAATTGCCAGATGCTCTTGGGGTGTAATTGCCCGTTTCCTTTCACTTCGAATTTTGGGCCAAGCGCGTTTTGCCAGGATTGGTCAGGCGAGCCATCCCAAATCCATAGCCAAGTTCGGTTTTCCGGTCCTGCCAGCTGGAGAAACTGCTCAGTTTAAGCGGTTTAAAATTTGGCTCCAGAGGTAGGATTCGAACCTACGACCAATCGGTTAATCCCGACAGCGTCGGGACTCTACCACTGAGCTACGCCTTGCTGTTGACCAGCCGATCTCGTATCAAACGTGCAGATTTCCAGTTCTTAATTTCGCGTTCGCGTCGCATTGCGCTCGAGCGATCTGGATGCTCTTCGGACCACACCAAAGCCCACGGCCCGTTTTTCCGCGTGAATTTTCCGCTGATCTTATCGGTTCGATTGTGACTTAGAATTCGATTTTCAAGATTGTCCGTGTGACCGACGTAGAAATTCCCCTTTGGATTTTGAAGAACGTAAACCCGGAACATAGAAGTGGCTCCAGAGGTAGGATTCGAACCTACGACCAATCGGTTAACAGCCGACCGCTCTACCACTGAGCTACTCTGGATCGCGATGCGCTCGATTGAGCGGCGTTGAACTTTGCGCACAGGACCGCGCGCGGCAAGAAAATTTGGTTGCGGGGGCTGGATTTGAACCAGCGATCCGGCAGCTGCCGGATTATGAGCCGCCTCGATGCAAACCCGTAATGGCATAGAAACCCTTACCTCGTCCCTGTCGTTTCAACCGATTTTCCAACTTCCTCGCATCAGTCAGTGAGGACTCCTCGCTTTGCCAAACAATTGTCCAAGGGCCGCGTCCCTTTGTCCACCGCGACTGGCCTGCATTGTGTTGTTGAACTCTACGCGCGACATCGTCGGACAGCCCAATATAAAACTTTCCCTCGCGATTTTGGATGACGTAAACGCGATAAGCCACCGCGGTTGAAAGAAATTGGTTGCGGGGGCTGGATTTGAACCAGCGACCTTCAGGTTATGAGCCTGACGAGCTACCAGGCTGCTCCACCCCGCGCGATGAGGATACTTGGGACGTCAGCTCTCTGCAAATCGAAAAACCGTTTCACTTGGACCAAACGCATTTGTCTTTCGCCGCATCGCGACTTCGTTGAATAGGTGAGCGGGAAAATTCTTGTCGGCACGGCGAGTTGGTCGGACCCCGGTTTTGTGGAGCGTTGGTATCCGAAGAAACTGCCGGCGGGCGACCGATTGGCGTGGTACGCGCAGCATTTCGATTTGGTCGAGGTAAACTCGACATTTTATTCCGCGCCGGAACCGAGAATGGTGGAGCGGTGGTGCGCTGCGACGCCGGATGCTTTCACGTTCGACGTCAAATTGCACCAGCTGTTTTCGTTTCACTCGACGAAGGCGAAGCTGTTGCCGCCAGATTTACAAAGCCGGGCAGAAGCGGACGCGAAAGGGAACGTTAAACCATCGCGAGACGTGCAGGAGGCGCTGCTGAAAGTTTTCCTGCGTGCGACCGCAATCTTTCGCAGTGCAGGAAAAATGGGCGTGCTGCTTCTGCAACTTTCGCCGGCGTTTTCGCCGCGGAAACATGAGTTGAGCGAGCTCGAGCCGCTGATCGAGATGCTCGAGTGGGTACGAGTTGGCGATTGAGTTTCGAAACCGGAATTGGGCGATCGGCGATCAACTGCAATCGACAATTGATTTTGTGCGGAAGCACGCAGCGATTTTTGTGAACGTGGACACGCCCGCATCGGACCATTTCACGGTGATGCGATCGGATGTGGACGAAGTGACAAACTCAAATGTGGCATACCTGCGCCTGCATGGGCGCAACGCAAAAGCTTACATCACCGGCAAAACGGTAGCGGCGCGTTTCGACTACGATTACAACGAAAAAGAAATCGCGGAGGTTGCGGAGCGGAGCAGAAAACTCGCAAGAGAAGCGCGCGACCTGCATGTGATTTTCAACAACAACAATCTCGATTACGCGCCGCGCGCAGCGATTCGTCTGCGCAAGGCGCTGGGACAAATCGTCAATGTGCCGGCGGAGACATTGGAGTTATTTTAGACGGCGCGCTTGCCCCACACTTGAAAAATCCTCGGCAAACTGATCAATGTCTCGGAGTCTGCTGCGGCGCGATTTAACTCGGTCAAGATGTGCTGCACTTCACTTTCGGTAGCAAGTCCCTCGGCGATTAACGCGTCTGCTATCCGCGACATGGTGATCGGCGCCATCAATTTGCCTTCGCCATGAATATGAGCGGGTTGGACGACGTTTACCTCGATTCCTTTGATAGCCGCCCGACGCAACATGGCTGGCAGTTTTGATCCTATATTTGAATCGCCACCCCTCCGCTGTACCAGCTCTTGATACAATTCCTTGTACCGCTCATAGCTCCCGCAATTTGGATAACAAAAGCTCCCGGCAAAATCAGTGTCCTCGATGACAATAGTTCCTCTTGGCGCACACGCCTCGACCATTGCTGCGAGACACTTCTCCGGCTCGTTCAAGTGCGAGAGCAGAAAACGCGCGTAAGCCAGATCGAACCCCTCGTGCCCTACGCATGCGCAAGCATCCAGCTGTTGAAATGTAACGTTGGTGAGCTTCGCCGCTTCGGCATCTTCCTTAGCGAACGCGAGAATCTCCGCGTCTGTGTCCGTACCTACAACGCGTCCTTCAGGTCCGACAATGCCAGCGATCAACATCGCCACGTGGCCGCCGCCACAACCGACGTCCAGGCATTTCATCCCTCTGACCAGACCCACACGATCGAGTAATTGCAGGGTCGTCGGCAGCATCACGCGAGCGAGCAGATCGAGACGTTTTTTGCCTTCCATGCCTCCGCGAATCGCGTAGCGCTGCGGCGCATCAGATCGAGCCATTAACGTTTGGTTGTAGCCGTGGCTGATGGTCACAGCAAGCGGCAGGAACTCCGCCGATTACGATTGAAGTCGCGAGCGTAGCAGCTTGCAGGAATCAAATTTGTTTTGGTTTATGTTCGAGGCGTGCACGAGCCACATACAGGGGACGAGTCAGGTTACGAGTCACGATTGCCGAAGCCGCTCGCGCGGACGAAGAGCTGGTTGGTCGCGCATCACATGACGTTGATGACGATCGCCGATACGCCGCACTCAATCGCTTTCGGCTCGGCGATCGGAATTTTCTTCGGATTCTCTCCGCTGTATCCGCTGAAAACATTGCTGTCGATCGTCGTAGCGTGGATTTTCCGCTGCAACAAGGTCGCTGCTGCGATTGCGGTAACGCTGCACGATGTTCTGATCTGGGTAATGCCGGCAATCTATCTCGCCGAATACCAGTTCGGTTGTTGGATATTGCATCGCCCAATGGCGCAGCGGGTACACTTTCGCCAGTTTCGACTGCACGATTACGTGCATTGGCATGTGTTTTCCCGGGTTATTTGGCCTACGTTCTGGCCCGCGTTTGTTGGTTCGCTCTTCCTTTCCATTCCTTCTGCGATCATTGTTTATTTTCTGATGCGCCTCCTGATCAGCCGCGCCAGAGCAACGCAGAAAAGTCAATGAAGGTGGAACGCGTTGTCCTCAACGCGTTGCCAGAAAAATGCGGTTTTGCCGCCGGATATTTTCGCCTTCGGCGATTCAGTTCGACATCGTCTTCGGAGAAGCCGATCCACCTTTGGCTGTGATTGGACAGCGTCGTAATCACAGGGGTAGCGTTTGCGAATCAGAATGCGCCGATTAAGGTGCTGCCGTTCTTGGGATCTTATGCACTCATTACGTCGATTTCTGATCATTTCCCTCGCAATTCTTGCAAGCGCGTCCGTTGTGCGTTCGGCGGCAGCGGCGCAGGCATATCTTATTGCCGACGCGCAAACCGGCTACATTTTAGAAGAACAGGAACCGAGGAAGAAGCTGCAGGTCGGTAGCCTGACAAAGATTGCCACGGCTTGCGTGGTATTGGATTGGTCAGAGAAGAAATCCGGCGATCTCAACGAAGCGGTGGCCATTCCGCCGGAGGCCTTCCGAGGAACGACGGAAAACAACATCGGCTTTCAACCGGGTGACTCCGTTTCCTTGCGCGATCTTCTTTATGCTGCGCTCGTGCAATCTGACAATATCGCCGCTTACACGTTGGCTTATCACGTCGGTTCGCGGCTGGAAGGAGTCGAGGGGGGTGCGAAATTGACGCCAGCCGACATGTTCGTCGCTCAGATGAACTCGCTGGCCAAACAGTTGAAGATGGAGCGCACACGTTTTGTCAATCCTCACGGCATCGATTGGAAAGTGAAGCCTCTGCCGTTTTCCACGGCGGAAGATATGGCGCGTCTCACCCGATACGCGATGAACAAGCCGAGCTTTCGCTTTTATGTGTCGCAAAAAGAACGCCAGATTTCTTTTAACCGACAAGGTCAACAGCTGAGTTATGTGCTTCGCAACACGAACGAGCTCCTCGGCAAAAATGGCATCGACGGCGTCAAGACCGGTCGCTCATCGCGTGCCGGCGACTGTTTAATTTTGTACGCAAATCGTGAATCGGAAGTTGTTCGCAACGGCCAGATGGAAACGGTTTATCCACGTCACATAATGGTGGTGCTCCTCGGTAGCACTAACCGATTTGCGGAAGGTGAAGCTATGATGCAACGCGGCTGGCAGTTGTACGATCAATGGGCAGCTGCGGGGCGAATGGCTGATCCAAAAAAACTTCTCTAGTTTCACTCTTGCAAAAAGAAGACCATTTGGTCGCCCGTCGCTGTAGGGTGCGCTGTCCCCAGCGCAGTCGGAGTTGGTGCAGCGCACGGAATCCGCTGAAGACAGCGGACGCTACAGGAGATTAATGAAACCGCGCATTGGTGTTCTGACCAGCGGTGGCGATTGTCCCGGCCTTAATGCGGTTTTGCGCGCCGTAGTGCTCGCAGCGGACAAACTCGGATGGGAAGTGGTTGGTTTTCGCGATGGATTCGAAGGCCTGTTGCCTCCTGGCGATCACGTCATTCTCGATCGGCAGGCTGTGAACGGAATCATGGCGCTGGGCGGGACAATTCTTGGTACAACTAATCGCGGCCACTTCGCTGCGAAAGTCGGCGCCGGCGATCGGACAATTGTTCCGGCAAAAATCATTGCAGATGCCGGGAAGATCCTGGAGGACCTCGGCGTGCGATCGTTGATCGTCGTCGGCGGCGACGGCTCGCTGGTGACTGCGCAACAGTTGCAGGAGGCCGGCATCAACTGCATCGGCGTCCCGAAGACGATCGATAACGATCTCGAAGCGACGGCGACTACCTTCGGTTTCGATTCTGCCGTGAATGTCGTCGTTGACGCGCTGGATCGTTTGCACACCACGGCGACTAGTCATCGACGGGTCATGGTCGTCGAAGTGATGGGACGGCACGCAGGATGGATCGCATTACAAGGCGGCATCGCCGGTGGCGCCGATATAATTTTGATTCCCGAGATCCCGTTCGATAACGAAAAAATCGCGAGTGTGATTAATGCGCGCGAAGCAGCCGGCTGCTTTGGCACGGTCGTTGTCGCTGCGGAAGGTGCAAGACTGAAACATGGCCAACAAGTCAAACGCGACGTGGAAGGTGCCGAGTTTCGGCTGGGTGGGATTGCCGAGATCGTCTCGCGCGAAATCGCCGCACGAACCGGTAAAGAAACGCGTTTTTGCGTGCTCGGTCATCTTCAGCGCGGCGGTGCGCCGACGACCCTCGACCGAATTCTTGCGACACGTTTCGGAGTTAAAGCCGTCCAGTTAGCGAACGAGGGGCATTTTGGGTCGATGGTGAGTTACCAAAACTATCAGGTACGTCACGTGTCGATTGCCGAAGCAGTCAATCGGCTCAAGCTTGTGCCGCCTAACGGTGAGCTGGTGCAAACCGCTCGCGATGTCGACATTTCGTTCGGTGATTGAAAGGCTCGCAGAACGGCACAACGAAAATAAATCTTTAGGTTTCCCGCTTCCATTCTCCGCACGAGAAGATCACGGCCGCAACGATCATTGTGAGCGCGACGAGAATCCCGGACTCACCGATCCAGAGGCTCGCACCAGCGCCTGTACTCGCTGGATCGAACGCGACCTGGATAACGCTATTCCAGGCTGCGTGAAGCATAATCGCTGGCCAGACACTACCTGTTGCCAGTCGCAACCTCGCGAAAACGAAGCTAAACGCCGTTGCGGTGACCATCCATAACAAGGCGGACAGGATCGGCGGCGGACCTGCGAGGTACACGCCGCCCAGGATAAGTGGCACATGCCAGAACCCCCAGATCACGCCGCTCAGTAACACGGGTTGCGGCAGACCGGCATCGATTAGGCGTGTGAGCATGTACCCGCGCCAGCCAATTTCTTCGCCGGCAGCAGTACGGACGCTGAAGATAGTCACCACCGTCGCAGATGCTGCGAGGTTGATCATGAAGACGACGATGGGCGAAGCAGTGTTCCCAACGAAACGAGCGGCTAGCGCGATTGGCTTTGGATTAAAGCCGACTAGTCCCGTCGTCCACGCGATGCTGTAGGAGATCAGCCCAAAAACAATCGGAAAGATGAGCGCCAGCACGATAGCTTTCAATCCTCGACTCCCGCCGACGCGGAAAGACACATCGGCAAAGCCTTCGCGAAGGATCAGACGCGCCGCCACCGAGGCAGCTGCCGGAGTCCACATTAGCGCCCAGAGCCACGACAAATTTCCGAGGATCATGAGCGTTTCGAACACCGCTGACAGCGGCACAAGAATAGCGAAGTATAACGCCAGACCCCGGCGCGCCTGGAGTCGACGATCGCGCTCGGTAGCCAGAGATGCCGGTGATGTTTTCATGCGCGAATGGTTCGTGATGCCGCATCAGGTTCTGCTTCATGAAGATCATGCTGATAGCCAAGCCGGCCACGCGTAAAGATCATGAGCAACAAGGCCACGGGCCCGAAGGCGACCAGGAACGGGATGTTACTGGCCCCGCGCACTATGGGGGCGAGAAAGAATTCGCTTGGATTGAATGCGTCAACAGATGTGTGCGCCAGGATAGGAAGAAGCACGCTGCCCTTGGTACGGTTGAATAGCCACGTATAGACAAAGGTAAGAGCGATCCCGGATAACACATAGCAGCTAACTTCAAGGATCGTGTCCCGTGCGGTGCCCCATTCCGGAATAAAGAAGTACGGCAAGTGCCATAACACGTGAAGCGGTCCCAGGATAAGCGTCGCGGCCATTGGACCATAACGCTTCTGCAAGCGAGGCAGCGCAAAACCACGCCATCCGGGCTCCTCGCCCAACGGTCCGCCGATGAAGAACGCTATGACAAAGCTGATTGAATACGTCAGCAGCCACGAGGGAGCGGGTGCTCGAAAGGATCCCAGAACTCCAGGCAAAACAACAGCGCCCACCACCGTGATCAGAGGAATGCCGACGAGGGCGAATAGGTACCACCGAAGTCTCACTCGCCAAAAAACGATTCGTCCCATCAAGCGACGCACGCCCGGTCGCCCTTCGGTTAATCCTGTGACAATGAAGCCTGCCAGGAAAGGACCGGCAAAGGGAATAACAGCAGCCGACACCACGAACGGTACGGGCCAACGAAACGGCAGGAGGCCAGCGCCATGTCCGAAACGGACGTATGGCAGCGCGAGAAGCCACGAGCCGGCATAGGCGAGGATGAAGTAGAGGAGTAGGGGACAGCGAGTGAGCGAGCCATTGCGAGGAGTGCCGTGGGGTTGCAGGGTGTTAGCGACAATCTTCATGTTGACGCTCCATTATTTTGCGCAGCCTGGCGCTTTGGAAGTATTTTCTCATCTCAATGGCAGGTCGAGATAATCCAGAGCACACGCGATGCGGACATTTCCTTTGGAAAATAAACTCGCACGACGAGCACAACGGAGATTCTTTAATTCATCGAGAACCAATTGTGACCGTCAGTGGCCTTAGTGCAACGAAATGAAAATCATTCTTGCGTATTCTGGCGACTTCGGAATGTCAACATCTTGACTGGCTCATGCGACATCTCTGGACAGGTAACGTAAAATGCAGGTGGCAATGACACAGAACGCTGCTGCCACGCAAAGCACCAACTCAGTACTGATGGTCCGGCCCTGTCGGTTTTATCCGAACCCCGAAACGGCGGCCGACAACGCGTTTCAAGCGCGAGTTGATTGCGCTGCTGATGCGCTGAGCGAGTTAGCGCGAAAAGACTTCGATGCCGCGGTGCAAACACTTCATGCGGCTGGCGTAAATGTGCATGTGTTTGACGACACCGATGAGCCGGAAAAGCCAGACGCGGTTTTCCCCAACAACTGGATCTCAACGCATCACGATGGGCGTATCGTCCTTTTCCCGATGTATTCAGCCCTGCGTCGACGCGAGCGTCGGCAGGACATTGTCCAGGAACTACGCAAGCACTATCGGGTCACCGATGTGATCGATTACTCGCCGTTCGAGGATGAAGGTTGCTGCCTGGAAGGCACAGGCAGTCTTGTGCTCGATCATCTGAACAAAATTGCGTACGTCTCGCTATCAAATCGGTCTAACCCAAAGCTGATCCAACGTTTTGCGAAGGATTTCAGCTATGAGCCGGTCACTTTCACCAGTATCAGCTCCAATGGCCAGCCGATCTATCATACCAACGTGATGATGTGCATCGGCACGGCCTTCGCGATGGTTGGTCTGGAGATGATTCCGGACAAAGCCGAGCGGCAACAGGTGCGGGCGCACCTGGAGAAGACCGGAAAAGAGATCGTGGAGTTATCGGCAGATCAGATCGCGAACTTCGCCGGCAATGCCATTGAACTACACAATCAGAGTGGAGAGAAACTGCTGGTGCTTTCCACTCGTGCGGCTCGAGCACTGACCGCAGAACAATCTGAAAAATTAAGCCGCTACGCGCGGCTCGTGCCGCTTGATCTCCCTACGATTGAGCTTGGCGGTGGAAGCGCGCGCTGCATGATCGCGACCATTCACCTGCCGCCGTGGTCATAGCTGGGCTTCTGTGATTCCAGTCGAGCGACCTCGTTAAGATTGAGGCTGCGCGGAAAGCTCGCGAAATCGCTCCCTCTCTTAGGAGCCCTTTTCCTTGATGCCAACATTCACATGGCATTTAGGCGAATGCTCCATACACTCAAACGCTTCACATCAAGCCCCTCATGAGAACGCCCTCACTGGTACAGTCGGGAGTCGATCGCTAACTCTAAAAATCAAAATGGACAGAACCTTGATGAAAAATTGCAAGCTCATCATCACGCGTGTCGTGGTCGCCGTAGCCGCACTGGTTATGACCACGCACGCTGTTTCATCAGCAAATCCCAAATCGGTTCGCGGCGTGGTTCAAACAGGCGGCACTAGCTCCAGCCAACCGCTACCAAATGTTCAGGTCACGTTGTTCGAGGCGACAGATGCGCTCCCGGTCGCTCTAGGACAGGCGACCACAGATACTTCGGGTCGGTTCACGATTCCTTACAACAAGAGCAAATCATCGAGCATCTTCTTTTTAAAAGCAGACATTGGCGCAGGCGTGGAGTTCGTGACTGTTCTTGGCCCGAATCTGCCCGGAACGGTCACGATTAACGAGCTGACCACCGTCGCGGCGAGTTATTCAATGGCTCAATTCTTCAGGACCGGTGTGATCTCGGGCAATTCCTTTGGCCTCCAGATCGCCGCAGGAATGAACGACAACATCGTTGCTTCCGCGACCGGTGAATCGTCCTCCGTGCTGCTGAATTCGCCAAATGCCGACCAGACGAATTCACTGCGCTCCACGCGATCGCTGGCGAACCTTTTAGCCGCATGTGTGAATCACCCCGATGTTACTGCGAGTTTTTTTGATCTGACGACGCCGGCCGGCGGTTTGCCGCCGCACAATACCGCAGAAGCGTTGGCGAACCTCGCTCGCGATCCGGGGCAGAACGTGGATGGAATCTTCGCGCTAACGATGCTGAGCGACGTGTATGACCCGCCGCTCGTTACTGCGCCGGATGCTTGGACGGTGACGGTCAAGGTCAACGACTCTGGTAGCGACGAGCCTGACCGTCTGTTTGGCGGCCCAGGCAATCTCGCGTTCGACGAACGAGGATACGCTTGGGTCACTAACAACGTCGTACAGGGCACAACAGACTCGAGTCATTTCGTCATGGCGCTTAAACCTAACGGCAAGCCGGCCGACGGCAGGAACGGCACGCCCAGGTCGCCTCTTACGGGCGGAGGTATTCTCGGCACCGGGTTTGGCGTCACGGTTGATCCGCGAGGCTCCGTTTGGTTCGGCAACTTCGGCTGGGGCGGCTGCGACAGCTGCAATCCATCGCTGACCGGAAATGGAAGCGTGTCACGATTCACATTATCGGGCGCGGCGGTGTCACAGCCGAATGGATATCAAGGCGGTCCTCTTAGAGCGCAAGGATTAGCCTCAGACGCCGACGGGAATGTGTGGATCTCGAGCTTCGCCAACGACAGCGTCTATGTATTTATGCGCGGTAATCCGCATCAGTCCGTAGGTTTTCATCAGTATGACGGAAGCGGTCCTTTCGACGTTGCAATCGCCGCCGACGGAACCGCATGGGTCTCCAACACCGGTGGACTTCCCTTCGGCGATCACCCCAGGAGTGTTGCAAAGTACGCGCTCGTCAACGGCGTGTTGGAGCAGCAATTTCTACGCTTCCTTGGAGAGGGGCTTAGGGGGTTGTCCGTCGATTCTCGCGGAAACGCATGGGTCGCTTCTCAGAGTAACTCTCTTGTTTATGCAATTCGGCCAGACGGTACAGAGATCGGGCATTTTAATGGAGGCGGCATGGACAGTCCCTGGGACACGGCAATCGATGGTGAGGACAACGTGTGGGTTGCAAATTTCGGTCCGCTCGAAAGCGGCCCTCCTTTTACAGGCAGGCTCACAAAACTTTGGGGAGTCAATGCTCCTGTGGGAAAGAACGTAGGTGACGCAATTTCACCGACGACAGGCTACACAGTGCCCTCGGCAGGTAGCGAGGTGCTTCTGCACAATGGCGATCCGTTGTACGGCCTAGGCGCTCCGCCCAGCTTCATCCCAATGATGCGTCAAACCAGTGTGGTGATCGATCAGGCCGGTAACATTTGGTCCATTAACAACTGGAAGCCCGATTTCGACATCGACGTCTCTTCCAACCCCGGCGGTGATGGCATCATCATCTTCGTCGGGCTGGCGCCACCGCCTCGTGGCGCCCACTGAAATCCTCTGCGAGGGCCAGGTGAAGATTAGCAACCAACGAAAAGCGCGTCCTGTCCGCGGGTTTCGAGTCGGCAGCCTTTTCCCTAGTGTCCGTTTCCCGCGCAGGTGGTTTCGATGAGGCATGCGGGTTCGCCACTCTCCTGGCAGGGATTCGCATCTTCGATGAACTGAAGAAACGGCGTTTCGGCTTCCACGCGTAGAAGCTTCTCCAGGAATCCGCACTCTGCGGCAATTCTCCTCCAGGTGGCCCACCAAACAAAGCGTTGAACTCGAGACACGGCGCATCGGGCGCGCAAATGCTTCGAACATCTCCCTGCTCAGTGACGTTAAGCCCGTAGCTGGAGAGGGGAATGACTGCGTTTCCGTTCGAGTTGGTGAGGTTATAGATGCAATCGAAGATTATCTCTCGGTCTGTAGATCTCTCGGAGGTATCCCGATCATAGCACTGGTACTCTGCGGGCAGTCAGGATCATGCCTGCGTCTATGCCCAGGAGATGAGCGAGCTGATCGGCCCGTCTCCTCCCCAATGGCTCGTTGATCTGTTCCGGCTGTGTAACTTTGCGTGGCGCCAGGCGCGCCCATCTCGCATTCTCCTGGCAAACGTCCGGCCAGAAGCATTCCCTGTTGTCGAAAACCTGCTCATCGAAGTATCGCCTGTAATCAGCATAGGGGCAGCCCCGTTGGATTTTGCTCCAGGCAATCGACGACCGGTTGAGGAATGGGCGCTTTGTATGCCGGCATGTACGCGGCAAGATCGGGATTCGCCATGTAGAGGAACAGGAAATTTACCAGATAGATCGCGGGGGTTACGGATGGTGCATAAACTTCATTGGCGACCTCGTGACTCCGCGGAAGCTTCCGAGGGCTGCGCGACGAGCGGACCCGCCGCAGACGAAAACCGCGATGGCGAGCATTACGGACAGAATTGCTACGGTTCGAGTTTGCATAAGGTTCTTGATTTGGAGGCGCGACCATGTATCAGAGGGGCCTGACTCGGTCAAGCTACCGATCGCTCTGGGAAGCACACGCGACTCGCGTGATGGCGAGCGCGTCCTCGCGATCGCGGACTTAACGCGATTGGACGAATCTCTGACGCCTCAAACGTCTAGTTGAGGAGTGTCGAATCGTTCGAGGAGTAACCTCTTATTGATAAAGGTGGCGAACATCTCACGACGGCGCAATCCGCTTCACGATTGCCTGAAAGCGTGAGTGATCGCGGAGACTTGCGAAGTCCGGATCGTGCCTGATCCAGTCTCCAACGGCAACACCTGCGTCAAGCGCTCGTTCTAATCCATCGAGAGCGTGGTCGCTTTCACCGAGCAGTGCCCAATTGCACGCAGCATTGTAAAGGATCAACGGATCGTTTGGCGCAAGCGTCATCGCCTGGTGAGTCCATTGCTTTGAACGCTCAGTTTCGCCGAACCTGATTAACACGCTGGCACCCAGACTGTACGCGCGCGCTTCATCCGGATTGAGCTCAAGGTGCTTTTCGATGCGTTCCAGGGCGACTTGATCGGCGCGGCGAGCCTCATCGCGACGCCCCAATTCGATCAGCGCCTGCGCTCTTAAAGGAGGCGATTCGTAATCGTCGGGTCGCGCGCCTTCCGCCTTTTCGAATAAATGCACAGCTTTCTCAATCTCTCCGCTTTCAAACATCGTTCGACCGTAGAGATAATAGGCTTCGAAAAGAGTTGGGTCCTCTTCGAGCGCCCGTTCAAATGCAGTGGCCGCTTCGGCAAAACGTCGCTGAATGGCGAATGCGTGGCCGGCAGAAACATGGGCCTCCGCCGAATTTGGTTTGAGTTTCAGCGCGTGTTCGCTCGCGCGTTGTGCTGCTTCCAAATCCTGCGGCTTCCGTCCCCATCGGAAGAGATCGACATAACTGTTGGCCAAACCCGCCCAGGCCGCTGCGAAATCGGGATCGATCTTAACCGCGCGCTCGAACATCTGCCGCGCGAATTTCACGCTTTGGCGCGTCCATTTGTGATAAAGCTTCCGTCCGCGAAGGTAAAATTCATACGCCTCGACGTTCGACGTGGACGGCTTCAGGAAGCGAAATTCTTCTCGTTCAGTGAGCGCCAGACCTAGCGATTCCAGAACGCTTCGGGCGATCTCATCCTCGATTGCGAAGATGTCTTCGATCTCGCGATCGAAGCGTTCAGACCAGAGCTGATATCCATTACTCGCGTCAACGAGTTGCACGCTGATCCGGACACGCTTTCCTGCTCTTCGGATGCTACCATCGAGAAGCGTCTCGACTCCAAGACGCTTGCCGATCTCGCGCGCGTCCAGGGTGACTCCACGAAATGCAAAACATGATGTTCTGGCCGGAACGTGGAGACCGCCGACCTTACTGAGGGCGTTGAGTATTTCTTCCGCAACACCATCACTGAAGTGTTCCTGGTCGCGCTCGGCGCTGAGATCGGCAAACGGTAGAACAGCGATGGAGCGAATCTTTCCTTTCTTTTTCTCGCTAGGCTGCTCCGCTTTTTCCGCGCTCGAGATCGACGCGGCCGCCATACTTTCGTCCAGCGTCACGACGTAGAGATCAATTGATCCAACGCCCTTGAGATTACGATTACCCAATGGTTCGAAATGGAACCCTTCACGACCGCGGATTTGACGCCAGACGTCATCGCTGACGACGACCTGCCCGGGATCGACCACTGCTTCGATTCGCGCCGCCGCATTGACGCCATCTCCGTAGAGATCCCCATCTGTGTCCACAGCAACATCGCCCAGATGAACACCAATGCGCAGCTCGTGCGCGCGACCAGTTTTAGCGGACTGTTCAGCGTACTCTTTGCTCAGCACGGCTGCGGCGCGCACGGCCATTTCTGTGCTCGGAAATTCTGCGAGGACCGCATCACCGAGGAATTTAACCACTCGACCTTCATGGCGTTGGACAGTAGTGCGGGAGAGGGCTTGCAAGATTTCGACCAGCTGTAGCGCGCCACGTTCGTCCTCCGCGACACGCTCGCTATAGCCGGCGATATCAGCAAACCAGAGTGCGGCAAGATGATGGGGGAGAGAGTTTTTTCGCATCGATTTCCCTTGCAATTCAAAGTATGCATCGCGCTTATGGCGGAGCAACAGGGATGGTCTTCGCGCATACTGTTTGCTGAACGCACTGAAGTTGTGTCGGCTGTGAGATTCCTATCCGTGCGCACGCAACCTTGCGACGTGTGGCCGTCGATCTTATATTTAGGTGCGCCGTCGGCGCTAGAGTGTTAGGAGGTTATTATGCCAACGACAATTGCAGCTCCGAAAAAAGCTCCGGTGGCCAAAGAAGATTTTTTGCCGCTGGAAGGGACAGATCACGTCGAGTTTTACGTAGGCAACGCCAAGCAGGCGGCGCATTTTTATCAAAGCGCGCTCGGTTTTCAGCCCGTGGCCTATAGCGGACCAGAAACTGGCGTGCGAGAGCGCGCCAGCTACGTGGTTCGGCAGAACAAGATCACGTTTGTCTTGACCACACCGCTTCGCGCGACACACGCAATTTCGGATCACGTTCTTAAGCATGGCGACGGCGTGAAAGCGATCGCGTTGAAAGTGAAGGATGCAACCTCCGCCTGGGAGGAGACGACAAAGCGTGGCGGCAAAAGTTACATGGAACCGAAAACGTTAAAGGACGAGCATGGCAAAATTGTCCTGAGCGGGATCCATACTTACGGCGAAGTCGTTCACGTGTTTGTCGAGCGCGATGATTACACAGGTCCGTTCATGCCGGGTTTTCGGAGATGGGAGCCGGCGTTTCGCGCTGCGGAAACGGGATTGCAGCACGTCGATCATTGCGTTGGCAACGTTGGATGGAACCAGATGAATCCGTGGGTGAAGTTTTATGAAGATGTAATGGGGTTCCGCAACATTCTCACCTTCGACGACAATGACATTTCCACGGAATACTCCGCGTTAATGAGCAAGGTGATGAGCAACGGAAACGGATTCGTGAAATTTCCGATCAACGAGCCGGCGGAGGGCAAAAAGAAATCGCAGGTGGAAGAGTACCTCGATTTTTATGACGGCGAAGGCGTGCAGCACATCGCGATGGGGACGAACAACATCATCGAGACGATAACCACACTTCAGGAGCGTGGGCTCGAGTTTCTAAAGGTGCCTTCAACGTACTATGACACGTTGCTCGATCGTGTCGGTCACATTGATGAAGAACTGAACGCACTGAAACAGTTGGGCATTCTCGTTGATCGCGATGATGAAGGTTATTTGCTCCAGATTTTCTCCAAGCCGGTGCAAGATCGCCCGACACTTTTTTTTGAGATTATTCAACGCAAAGGCGCGAAGAGCTTCGGCAAAGGCAATTTCAAAGCGCTGTTCGAAGCCATCGAACGCGAGCAGGCGGCGCGAGGCAATTTATGATTTGTCATGTTGAGGGAAGCGAAACATCTCAGATTGTCTGTTTTGGCAGAGAGCATCTAAGAGAAGCGAAGGATCAGAGATTCTTCTCCCGCGCCTGCGGGATCAGAATGACAACGTAAACAAAGGAGAATCGACAATGCCGTATTATCAAAAACTTGGCGAGATACCGCGAAAGCATCACATCTGGTTCCACCGCAACGGCGCCGGACCGGGTTACAATAACGAAGGCATCTACTACGAGCACGTAGTTACGACCGAAGGTTTCAACGAGGCGTTTTCAATTATGTATCATCTGCGGCCGCCAACGCGGGTGCGTAACGTAAAACTTCTGAAATGCGAAGAGCTAAAGAAAGCCACCGAAAGTCCCTTGCGTCATCACCACCTGAAAACGGCGAACATTCCTCGCAGAGGAGATCTCTACACCGGCCGCGTCCCGATTCTGTTTAACCAGGACGTGATTGCGTATCGTTCGCGTCCTGAAAAGGCTTACGACAAATTTCAATATTATCGCAACGGCGGCGCCGACGAGATCATCTTCGTATTCAAAGGTGGCGGCACACTCGAGTCCGTGTTCGGTAAACAGCGATACCGCGCTGAAGATTACATCGTGATTCCGCGCGGCATTACGTACCGGCTCGTTCCAGACAACGTCGCAGAAGAAGATTACCTGATTCTCGAATCCGTGGGGCCGGTCCGTATTCCAAACCGTTATCTGAACAAGGAGGGCCAGATCAAAATGGGATCGCCATACTCGGAACGCGATCTCCATGGCCCAACCGAACCGCTGGCGATCGACAAGGACGAAGATACGGAAATTTTAGTGAAGGACGGCCCGCGCTGGACTCAGGTGACGATGGCGCATCATCCCTTCGATGTGGTCGGCTGGGACGGCTACGTTTATCCATTCACGTTTAACGCGCAGGACTTCGAGCCGATCACTGGTACGGTCCACCAACCGCCACCGATCCATCAAACATTCGAGATTCGCGGTTATGTCGTCTGCACATTCGCTCCGCGTATGCTAGATACGCATCCCGAAGCCGTGAGAATTCCGTGGGTGCACGATAACGTCGAGGCGGACGAAGTTTTGTTTTACGTGCGCGGCAATTTCGGCTCTCGTCGCGGCATTGAACCAGCTTCAATAACTCTGCATCCGCGGGGAATTCCGCACGGGCCGCATCCCGGTACGATCATGGCGAGCAAGAACGCTACGCGAACAGAAGAGCTGGCCGTGATGTTCGACACGCAACATACGCTCGAGCTCACTGAGCAAGCTGTTGCGCTGGACGACGACAAATACCCGAAGAGCTGGCTGGATTGATTCGTAGCACAGGCATCCACGGCTTGGGGCGGCCAGGCATCTTGCCTGGCCAATCACTAGTTCAGCAGGCGGGACGCCCGCCAGCCCCACAGCCAGGATGGCTGTGCCACGTTAAGCCGCACTCCTTGAGAGAGCACGTACTCACGCTAACTTAACCGCATGCGCGACGGAAATTCCGAAACCGAAACTGAGCTGCAAGCGGCTGAACGCCGAATCAGCAAGATTCAACCTTGCGGCGCCGCTCGGGTCGCGAGCATGGAGCAATCGTTTCTCAGCTTGCTCGAAGCGATTGGCGAAGATCCGCAGCGCGAAGGACTGGTTAGAACGCCGGGCCGCGCGGCGCGTGCATTCGAATTTTTGACCGCCGGTTACAGGCAGAGCCTGGATGGTATAATCAACAACGCGCTCTTCGAGTCCGAAGCCAGCGAAATCGTTCTCGTCAAGGACATCGAGCTATATTCGTTATGCGAGCACCATTTGCTTCCGTTTATCGGTAAGGCGCACGTAGCTTACATCCCAAACGGCAAAGTCGTTGGCTTGTCGAAGACCGCGCGAATTGTGGACATGTTCGCACGCCGGCTTCAGATCCAGGAGAACCTGACGATGCAAATTGCCGACGCATTAATGAAAGCACTGCATCCCCGCGGCGTCGGCGTGGTCATTGAAGCGAAACATCTCTGCATGATGATGCGCGGAGTTGAAAAGCAAAACTCGGTGATGAAAACATCATGTTTGCTTGGTGTTTTCAAAGAGGACGCGCGAACGCGTTCCGAATTTCTCTCGCTGCTGAACGATTAGGAAGAACTGCCAGGTTGTCGGTCTGTGCCGCGAGACGCCTCGACCAGTTACAAGTGCCGACTTCCAATCCGTCTTGAGACGGCCTACCATTATTGCGCAAGATGCTCCTGACCGTCAGCAAGCGCCTGGAATTTTCCGCATCGCGACGCTTGAACGTCGCCGGTTGGACTGAGAAGGAGAACGGGACAGCGTTCGGGTCGGAAACAAATGCGTCCTATGGCAGCGGACGCAATTACATTGCCTATTTCGTTTTCACTGGTCCGGTCGATGCAGCAAATGGAATGCTGATCAACATCAGCGAAATTAAGGAGCGCGTCGGAAAAGTTCTTCGCGACCGTTTCGATCACAAATTCTTAAACCAGGATAATCCGTCATTTCGCGATGTGCCGCCCACTGCGGAGAACGTTGCCCGTCAGCTTTATTGCGATGTCGCGTCGCTGTTTTCAGACGCCGGAGCAAAACTGTGTGCTTGCCACTTGAGCGAGTCACCCGAACGCAGCGCGACGTACTACTTCACCGGCGCCTGCGAAGCGAATTATTGGTTCGAATTTTCAGCGGCGCGCAGAACGATGTCGCCACATTTGAGCCAGGAAGAAAACGCCCGGCTGTTTGGACTGGCTACTGCACCGCATGGACACAATTACCGCTGCCGGCTGACATTTCGAGTGGAGCAACTCGATTTTAAGCGGCCTTTGGTTCGCTACGACGAAATCGAAACCTGTATCCGTGCGTTACGTGCCGAACTCGATCACCAGTATCTTAACGACGTAACCGGACTAAAAGAACGTCCGCTAACGACTGAGAGTCTCGCTGAATACGTATTCGAACGGGTCAATTCAATGATGCCACTGCATCGCGTTCGTTTGCACGAGCGGGCCGATTTCTTTGCCGAAGCCTGGAAAGACAACATGATTTTTCTGGGGCTGCAGGTGCCGTTTTATGCCGCCCATCGATTGCATACGGCGACGCTTTCCGATTCCGAAAACATCAGGCTTTATGGTAAGTGCAACAATCCGACCGGGCACGGTCATCGTTACCTGACAGAGACAACAGTCGGAGGCGAATACGATGAGCGCAGTGGAACGCTTTACGATTTCGTTGCATTGAACGACGCGGTTCAGGAGTCACTGAAACCGTGGCAGGATCGCCATCTGGATCTCGAAACGGAGGATTTTCGCAACGCGCCTTCGACAGGCGAAAACATCGTACGCGAGCTTTGGCCAAAGATTGATGATCGTGTGAATCATCAACTGGTGCGGTTGCGTCTGTGGGAAACGACGAACAACCGGTTTACGTTGCGCAGGAGGTAACTCAGGCATCCTGCCTGATCCGTCGAGCGGGCATCTTGCCCGCAACGGCAGGCTGGAAGCCTGCTTTACGATCAGGCAGGATGCCTGACTTACAATGAAACGATATCTCATTACAGGTGCCAGCCGCGGGATCGGTCGCGCCATAGCGGAAAAGCTTGCTGGCAAAGATGTGGAACTGCTTTTGCACGGACGCGACACCGTGGCGCTCGCGCAAACGCGCAAAGTTGTCGAGCCGCAATGTGCGAAGGTGACACCGCTCATTCACGATCTCGCGACGGCGCGTGGCGTTTCCGATCTCATTGCTGAAGTCGGCCGGGAGCCGATCGACTTGCTCGTGAACAACGCCGGCATTGCGGTAGTGAAACCATTCACCGAGATCACGTCGATCGAATGGGAGCAAACAGTCGGTGTGAATGTTACTGCGCCGTTCCTGTTAACGCAGCGCTTTGCGCCTCGGATGCCGCCGGGTTCGAGCGTCGTCAACATTCTTTCCGTCGCGGCAAAAACCGCCTTCCCAAACTGGAGCGCGTACTGCATGAGCAAGTTTGCGCTCGAAGGTTTCACGCGCTGCGTGCGCGAAGAACTGCGCGATCGCAAGATTCGCGTGATCAACATTTATCCGGCCGCAACTGACACCGAAATCTGGAGTCAGGTCGAGGGCAAATGGCCACGCGACCGCATGATGAGCGCGACGCAGGTGGCTGATGCGGTGGCATTCGCTTTAGCGCGCCCGACGGACACGCTCATCGAAAACATCACGCTCTCCAGTCTGGTTGGAAATCTGTGATGCACTCCAAAGCGGCGCGAGGACGCAGGCGCACTCCCAAAGCTTCGCGAAACAAATAAGCGTACAGGAGATTTCGCACGAAGTGCTTTCGGAGTGCGATGCGTCTCTGCATCGCTTTCGGTCGCCGGTATCATATATTCTCCGCGCGTAGATTATTGAAATGCAGTTATGATTAATGCCTTGCAGAGCGAGCTTACGATCAACGTCGTCGCGTCGATCATCGTATCGTTGCTGTTTCTGGGCCTCGGTTTCCTATGGGGCAAATACAAGGAGCGACGGCGCAAGTTTGGGCGAAACCTCGAAGAGTACGACTTCTATCCTTTTATTGTTACTCGAGAGAACTTTGGCGAGTTCAGCCTGAAAGATTTCCGGCTGGGCATGCATTACTTCCTCAAGAACGACGATCATACAGCCGCGCGACAGCTCATCTTTATCGGTGAGCAAAACAATGTGCGCGCGCAGCTCGAGCCCACGGAGCAGAAGGTTTACGCGCAGCTCTTTGAAAAATACGACGGCAAAAGGGTCACTGACGACACGCACGAATTCCTCGAGAACTACGAGCGGATTGTTCGGCTGATCGGAAAATCGTTTCCAAACACCGGAATCGAAATCCTGCTTCACAATCTCGCTGATCCAGCGCACTCGCTGATTACGCTAGAAAATAACGTGACCGGCCGGCACTTACGCGATGGCACAACAAATCTGCTGATTGATCTGAAACGGCGCCAGCTCTTGAACGAGGACAAGCTGAACTACGAGCTGAACATCGGCGCGCGAAAATTCAAATGCACCACGATTCCCATCAAACGAAAGGAATTCGGAATCGTTGGCGCGATTTGCATCAATATCGATGCTAATTACATCAGCGAGGAAGTGCTTCAGGATCGACAACGCATCGAGACTTGGTTTCAAAACTTTCTTCGAACCGATATGCAGCTCGATGAAAATATTTTGAGCAAGGACGAATACGCAAAGGCGCAAAAGGGCCAACGGCATTTTAAAGAGGAAGGATGGTAGTGCATGCCTCTGGCTCGCATACGCGCAAGCGAGGGCGCTCGCGCTACCTTATTTGGGCGACGCTTCCAAGGCCGCTTGGGATCCCGGTTTTTTGTGGTAGTCGACCAAGCGGAACCCCCAGCTGATCAGGGTCGAAAGATCTTTCGTCTTCGCCTTCTTCTCGTTTAGGAACTTTTCGATTTTCGTTTTGAGCTCTCGCTGTTGATCCGTTGCGTCCAGGATCTCGAAAATTTCCATCGACAACAGCCAGTCTTCGGGATGTTCGGCCTGTTGTGTTTCCCAAATCTCGCCGAGCCGTTCGTAGCCGGCCTGGCTTTCGCGAATTCTCCGGACCTGCGCATAAAGATTTTCAAGACGCTGTCGTTTCGCGTCGGATGGGACTTTGATTGTCCGCTCCTTCGGAACGAGTGCCACTTGATTATAGGCGTCTTTGTCTGCGGCTCCGTTAAACACAGAAGTGATGCGCTCGCCAACGGCCATGTCGTACATGCCCCAATCGGGATTGAACAAAACGCGGTTCCCGTATTCCGCAGTGCAATTTGAAAACTTGATCAGCAGTAATTTGCCGTCCTCGTGCAAAATGTTTTCGACTTTTCCTGATACCACGATCCCACTAACGAATTCAATTTTCGCTTTGCGGCCTTCGACGATTCCGAGCGCGTGCAACTGGTCGTTTGTGAGCAACTCTGGCGAAGCGGACGTCTGCTTCCATTTCCCGACCGGCGAACCGAATCCCTCCTTGTGGTAATCAACGCCGTGGCCTTCCAGTTCCTTGTTACGGAACGCCAGCGCGGTCTTGCCGGTTGTGCGTAGATAAACTGGCGAATTCTCGTCGTCGGTAATGACTTCGGTGAAAATGCCGCTCACTTGCAAGCCGGACGAATACTCGCAGGTCGCGGCGTTCTGACATTCGATGGCTTTATTGATGCCTTCGAGTCCGCCAATCTGGTAGGCCATCTTGCCGGCAAATTCTTCGAGCACGTCTTTTAGGTGCTGAAAATCGCGGCAAACGAACAACTGCGGCTGGCGAGTTGTGATGTCGAACGCCGTATTCGCTGCGTCGATGGAGTAGGGGATCTTCTTCACCTCCGGCTCAAGGCACGAGACCGATTCGCCAATCGATGAAAGCAAACCGGCGCCGTAAATTTTCGGATTTTCAAGTAGACCGATGAGCCCGTACTCGACGGTCCACCAATGCAGGCGCGAAAGGAGCGCCATCTCGGACGGCTCGCCTAACGTTTTCTGCCGATGCTCGACCAGTTTAGTTGCCTCATCGACTTCTTTCGGATCGGCATTCGGTCGTTCCTTCAAGATCGATAGATGCCGGATAGCCTGATACAACTCGAAATCCTTCTTCGATGACATCGCTTTGGCGCCGACTTCTCCAAAGCGTTGTAAATATTCCGAGTATTCGCGATCGACAATGATCGGCGCGTGCCCGGCCGCCTCGTGAACAATGTCCGGGGCAGGCGTGTATTCGATGTGATGGATCTGGCGCATGTCGCACGCGATGACCAACACCTTGTAAGCCTGAAATTCCATGAACGCCGCCGGCGGGATAAATCCGTCCACGGCCACTGCACCCCAGCCAATGTTTGCCAGGATGTCGTTCATCTCCTGAATGCGCGGGATGCGATCGAAGGAAATGCCGGTATTCAGTAGCCCTTGGAAATAAACTTTGTGCGCGTACTCCTTCAGGAAAAACATGTTCTGGCGCATGATAAATCGCCAGACTGCGTGATCGACCGAAGTGTAATCGTCGTAGCGCTGATCGACTGCGAATTGGAGTAAATGTTTGGGGCAACTTGCGACGGCCGCGTTGTCGTAGCTGATACCGCTTTCAGATTTCATTCGGCGTCTCCTTGTTGGGCAAATACAACTTATGATTCGTTTGTGGCGCGGGCAAGGATGTTTGCGTGCGCGCGCGCTGAGGTGGATCGGCTCTCCGAAGACGATGCTGGAGCCGGCGCGCCCTCGCGCCGCCAGCTAACGGCCCGAGGGCGGGCCGTCTCCATGACTAACGCGTTGAGGACAACGCGTTCCACCTAAAAAATGATTACGGTATTCCCAACGCTGACGAGATCTTTCACGCGCGCGGCGTCCCAGTTGGCGAGGCGAATGCAGCCGTGGCTCGCAGCGCGACCGATGGTCTCGGGATTATTCGTGCCGTGAATACCGATCCCGGGTTTATTCAAGCCCATCCATAGAATGCCGACCAAATTGTTAGGGCCCGGCGGAAGATTGTAGAAATTCTCAGTGCGCACGCCGTAGTTCAGCATGCCTTCGTCGTAACGGAACCAAGGGAACACGGTTGCGCCGAGAATTTTCCATGTGCCGACCGGCGCAGGGAGAGTTTTGGATCCCGGGAGTAATAGGGAATACGCAGACGAGCTGATCGTGATCGAACACTTCGAGCAAATGCTCCTGTGTATCGACAAAAATCTTGCGAGAAGCGAACGCCGGATTTTCAGGAACTTTTCCTTCGGTGAATTTCTCGACTTCGAACGGCAAAACATTCGGCACCTTGAGAGTTTCGCCCGGCTGAAGATGTTCCCAGTCTTTGCCGGGATTTAGTTTCTGAATGTACGCCTCCGCGGAATGAAACCGTTCCGCCACGAATTCGAGCAGCGAGTTATAAGGCATCCATTTCAACTTTGCCTGCTCTGCGTGGCTTCCAGGAACATTACCGACCTGTTTCAGGTCTTCTTCTCTGATCGTGTAAGTCGTGTAAGTGACCGGCACCTGGTCGAGCATCCACTGATCGACGGCGCCGGTCTTCGGCATGGCCTGCGAGTGTTTGTATGAGATGAGCGCCTTTCGAAAAAATTCGCCCATTCTTCCGTCGATCTTTCCCGGCCCGAAATCGTTGTTGTCCAAAAAAATCTGCAATCGTGTCGCGGTCTCCTCGTCGTAATTCGGCAACGCAACGGGATAAACTCTCGGCGGCGGTGTTGACTCGGGTGTCGGGTGTCGGTGCCTCCTGTGCAGATACGGCGACCGAGAACACGCAGAGAAGATTCAATACAACGAATTTCATCAGCCGGAAGTTATCCGGTGTGAACGTTGAACGTGCAAACTGGTTTCAAGGAACGACGGCTTCCAGCCGTCGAGGGAAAATGACGGCTGGAAAGCCGTCACTCCTTGCGCACCGGCCGTAATGCCACCGTCGACTCGGCTGGCAAAATCCATTGCTCCGGAGTTGCGATGGCAATGGCTTCCGCTCCTCCGTAGCGACGCGAATCGCTGGTCCAAAGCGTTTTCCATCTGCACGCGGCCGGCGGTGCGAGTAAAGGCTCCGACGCAGGATGCAAAACCTGGCTTTCTCCGAGATTCACTAACAGTAGGCGATCATCGTTGGCTTCCGAAAAATATCGCAGAATGAAACTCGTCGAACCCAGCACCGCGCCATCGACACCGTCCGATTTTTGCTCCCGAAATCGCGAATCGTCGCGACGCAATTTCAGAAGATCAATGTGCAGATCGTAAAGTTCGGGATTCTTTTCGCGTTCTGAAAAATCGAGTTTGCACCGTGAAAACGCCTCGGGATCATCCGGCGCGGGTAAGCGCCTCAATGTCTCCTTTTCACTCAGTGACAAGAATGGCGCCAGCAATTCAGCGCGACCTTTGCGAATCGCATTACGGACGGCTGCATCGCCGACATCCGCAAAAAATAGAAAAGGAGTGGACGCGCCGAATTCCTGGCCCTGAAACAGTAATGGTGTCCACGGTCCGAGCAAAAGAAGCGCAGTGATTGCGCGGTAGCGTCCGGCGGAACTGTGAAAGCGTGGCCGGTCACCCGGGCCGGTGTTCGCGATCTGGTCGTGGTTTTCCATGCAACAAACGAACGCCTGCGCGGGAATGCCGAACGTCGGAGTGCCACGCAACGCTTTTCGCCACGAAAGCGCCTGCCCCTGATAAAGAAAACCGTATTTTGCCGCGGAAATGAATTCCTGCGGTTTGCCCGAGTAATCGCTGAAATATCCGACGTTTTCACCGGTCAACGCTACAATCGCGCTGTGATGAAAATCGTCATTCCACATCCCATCCAAACCGTCGCCGCCTTTATTCGGCGGCCGTGTCGTCCTGGTTTCCTGCAAATCGTTCTCGGCGACGAGAATGATGGAACGCGAACCCGCAGCCTCGCGCGCGGCGAGACCGACCGCGCGTATGATGTATTCGCTGGATTGATCGCGAATGGCGTGTGTTGCGTCGAAACGGAAACCGTCGAAATGAAATTCCTCGATCCAATAACGGCCGTTTGTGACGAAAAATTCGCGAACTGGTTCTGAATTTGGACCGTCGAAATTGATCACGTCGCCCCATTCGTGTCCTTTTCCCCGGAGAAGATAATCATCGGAGAAAATGCCCAAATAATTTCCGTCGGGTCCGAAGTGATTATAAACGACGTCCAGAATTACACCGAGGCCTAACGAGTGTGCGCGGTCAACGAACATGCGTAAATCGTCCGGCGTTCCGTATAAGTGTGAAGGCGCGAAAAGATCGACACCGTCATAGCCCCAGCCAAATTTCCCGGGGAACTCCGCGACCGGCATCATTTCGATCACCGTGATTCCGATGCGCGCCAGCTCGGATAACTGTTCGGCAGCGGCGCGCCACGTTCCTTCCCTGGTAAACGTGCCGATGTGCATCTCATAAAAGATCTGGCCTTTTAGTTTCAATCCGGCCCAGTCCGCGTCGCTCCATCGGAATTGTTTCGGATCCACAATGCAGGACGGACCGTGCGGTCCGTCAGGTTGAAAACGCGAAGCCGGATCAGGATAAAAATTCTCCGCGCCATTCACGCGAAAACGGTAGAGAGCACCGGAGCCTGCGTTGGCGGCCCCTGAGAAATATCCGTCTGACTCGGCTGTCAACGGACAGAATTTTGGTTTCGGTTCCGTCAGCGTCATCCAAAACAACATCAATTTTCTGCGCCTTTGGCGCCCAAACGCGAAAATGCGTCTCGTTTTCACCGATCAATTCGGCACCAATGGGGTAGCGACGCTTTACGCCCGACATCGGTTACCAAGATGCGAGCGTGCGCTAACGAAGCAACCAACGGAACGACGGCTTCCCAGCCGTCGCGTCTAAATTTCGACGGCTGCCCAAGCCGTCGTTCCTTGGCACATCGCGCTTGATCGGCTTGGGCAAAACGCTTCACAATGCCGCGCATGAATGGAAGCGGAGCCGAGAATCGAGATCTTCAAGCCGTTCGGCGAAGCGTTCGAGTTGATGAAGAAAATTCTGTTTCAGCCATTCGATCTGAGGAAATGGCTCAGTAATCGGTTTCGCTGCATTTCTTGCTAGTCTTTCTGGCGGATTCACTTCCTCGTTTAATCCGTTGTCGCGTTGGAGCACACGCGAGGACAACAAGGCGATAGCTGAATCATTGCACGACGTTTGGTCCGAGGGGCAAATAGAATGGTGGGTGATTGCTCTGATTGCCGCCGGCGCATTGATCATTTTGGCGGTTGTTCTTGTACTGGCGTGGGTCGGGGCGCGCGGTCGATTCATTTTTACTGACTGCATTGTTCGTAATCGCGCTGCGATCGTCGTGCCGTGGAAAGAGTTCCGAGTCGAAGCAAACAGTTTCTTTATGTTCTCAGTTCTGGCTTTTCTGACCCTAATCACGTTCGCTATCGTCGGAATACTGGGACTCGCGCTTCCGTTAATTTTGCGGGGACATGGTGCCCGACCTGGAACCGGATTGCTGATCGCGTTCTGCGTCTTCTTATTTGTCCTCGTCTGTTTGGCTTTTGGTTTTGCTCTGACTTTGCAATTAATGATCCCGGTCATGTATCGCCAACGTTGTCGGGCAATGGATGCGTTCGGCCAGACACTCAAATTAATCGGGGGCCGCTCGGGGCCAGTGCTCCTCTACATGTTGTTTTTCCTCGTGCTCGTGATCGCCGCCGCAGTGATTAGTTGCGCCGTAACATGCGTGACTTGTTGCATCGCTGCGATCCCTTACATCGGCGCAGTTATACTTTTGCCACTTCCAGTTACGCTTGGCGCGTTCTCGCTGTTGTTCCTTCGGCAGTTCGGTCCCGACTATGATGTCTGGGCGGACTTCATGCCGCCAGAATTTTTGCCAATGTTAATGCCACCGCCCGCACCTTCCGAAACTGAAGCAGGCTAACTACCGGACCGAACGCGGAGCGGTGTGGCAATCAGAGGTGACCCAGCGCTGAAAATTGATCAAAAATTCGCTCCACTTAGAATCACATTCAAGCGAACGGCGATTTCGTGGTACAATCCAAACGATGAACTGGGATGCGATTAGCGCCATCTCACAATTGATCGGCTCGCTAGCGGTTGTCTTGTCAGTGCTATATCTGGCTGTGCAAGTGCATCAGGGCACGCGGGTGGCTAAGCTGGCTATGCAAGACGCCGCGGCAACGGCCCTGCGGGATGTGACCAAGCCGTTGATGGAAAACGCCGAGCTGGAACGAATCTGGCGCGTCGGGCTCGAAGATATTAACGCGCTCTCAGTCGAAGAGCGGGCACGATTTTTCCATGCTTCTTATCAATTCCTGAAAGCGTTTGAGACCATCCATTTTCATCATGTTTACGGAATGATGGACAGGGATCTTTGGGAAGGCTGGCACGGACTCCTCCGACATTACGTCGTCGCGCCGGGTATGGCTCATTACTGGAAACTTCGGCCCGAAGTTTTTTCGAAACGGTTTCGCAATTTCGTTAACTCCCTCGAGCCACCGACCAATCAGCGCACGGTGGGCACGCTCTTCAAAGAGGAACGAAGCTAAGGGGGAGCGCGAGCATGTCGCTCGCATCATCCGGCATGTTGCCGGATGACCTATGCCCGTACGGTAAGAGCTACAAACTTTCGCGCTAAAATCGTCAGCGAGCAGAATGCTCGCACTCCCTGAGTGATGCAGCGCTACTTACACGGTCCCGGCACAGGGATCACGAGTTTGCCGTCCTTCTCGGCGACAAAGTTTTCAGAGCTGCTGGATGAGCTGCCGTTTGCGTCTTTGTTCTCAACCTTGATCACGAGCTTTTTCGTTGGTTTGAGATTCAGGCAAACTTTGCCGGTTGGTCCGTCCATCGGCGTCGTCGCTTTTTTAACGTCGTCTGGGGTGAGACTAACAAGGTCAATCTTCGAAATTTTCTCTCCGGCGCTGCCTGACTGCATCATTTTGTAAAACTCGAGAGCACCTGGGTCTGAGCCTTGTGTGTAAAGGAAAGATTCGAGGGTGGCTGTGTCCTTGCCTTCCAACGCTGCTTTGTACTTGTCAGTGAATGCTTTTTCCTGCTCGGGCGTGGCGGCCACTACACCGAATGCGAGCGTGACTAGGAGTGCGCCAGCTACTGTAAAGATTTTCGTTGAGCTTTTCATGGCCGCCACCGTAGGCGTCTCGATTTCCGCAACGCAAGCCAATTCGAAAAAGAAAAGTCGTTGCTGAGTCCCGCTGCGCGGGGTATTCCAATCTGCCCGTCTGGGTATCGATAATAGCTAGTGTCATGTTGATCGAAGCAAAACATCCCGGTTTATTCTTGTGGGCGACTGGTCCAGAAAAGATCATACATTCTTCTCCCGCGAATGCGGATCAGAGTGACACACGTGTTCGATTGTTAACTTCCTGATGAACATCCACGAATATCAAGCCAAAGAGTTGTTGCAGAAATTCGATGTGGCTACAACGCGCGGCAGAGTCGCGGCGACACTCGATGACGCGGAGCAGATCGCGCGTGAGCTTGGCGATATCGATATTGTTGTTAAGGCACAGATCCACGCCGGCGGACGCGGCAAGGGCAGTTTCAAAAACGGATTTAAGGGCGGTGTGCACGTTCGCAAAACGCCTGACGAAGTCCGCGATGTTGCGGCGAAAATGCTCGAGCAAATTCTGGTGACACACCAGACCGGGCCGGCTGGTCGTCTGGTGAACAAAGTTCTCGTTGCAGAATCGGCCGATATTGCGCGGGAAATATACTTTGCGGTCCTGCTCGATCGCGCGACCGCTGCGCCCTTAATAGTCGCGAGCACGGAAGGCGGCGTCGAAATTGAAGCTGTTGCAGCAAAATCGCCCGAGAAAATCATTCGGGAGCCGATTGACCCATTAGCCGGGCTGCAGCCATACCAGGCACGCAAACTGGCAAGCCAACTCGGTTTTGAATCATCGCAGCTAAAGAACGCGTCAAAATTATTCCAAGGACTTTATCGTACTTTCATTGCGTACGACTGCTCGATGGTCGAGGTCAATCCACTCGTCGTTACGAACAAAGGCGAAGTCCTGGCGCTGGATGCGAAGTTTAACTTTGACGACAATGCGCTGTATCGGCACCCGGAGATCGCTGCGATGCGCGACATAGCCGAGGAAGATCCTCGCGAAGTCGAAGCGTCAAAACATGGACTCAATTACATTGGACTCGAACGGCGACATAGCGTGTCTCGTCAATGGCGCCGGCCTCGCCATGGCTACCATGGACATCATCAAGTTTTATGGCGGCGAACCGGCGAATTTCCTCGATGTCGGCGGCGGCGCGACGGAAGAGCAGGTGACTGAAGCGTTCAAAATCCTGATCGCCGACAAACATGTGAAAGCGATCCTCGTCAACATTTTCGGCGGGATCATGAAGGTGGACATCATTGCGCAAGGCATCATCAACGCAGCAAAAACAGTCAAACTGTCAGTGCCGCTCGTTGTGCGTCTTGAAGGAACCAATGTCGAGCGAGGAAAGCAGTTACTGAAGGACAGCGGAATCGAGCTGATCGCGGCCGACGATCTCGCAGAGGCCGCGCAAAGAGTCGTTGCTGCAGCAAATTCCAAATCATGACGCTGTACAATGAAAGCGATGCGAGGACCCAACGCACTCCAAAGGCACTGCGTGCAAAATGCCCGCAAAACCTGTTCCGTTTCGCGAAAGCTTTAGGAGTGCGCGCGCGTCCTCGCGTCGCTTTAACGATCGTCTTTGTCACAGTTACCGCGACGCTTTGCGGCGAGGAGCTTCCGCGGAAATCCAAAGCGCCTCGTGAAACTTATCCGAATGTCGACGTGATCTACGATTCCGTGACCGCGCCTGATGGGAACCGTTTGCGCACAATCATTACCAGGCCACGGAACACAAAAGGAAAACTTCCGGTCATCTTCGTTGCAGGTTGGTTGAGCTGCGATTCGGTTGAAGCGCCGACTAACACGAAGGACGAGAGCGGCCTCGTCTTTCGCGGTCTGGCTCAGCTTCCGCAATTCGTTCTGTTCCGAATGGATAAGCAGGGCGTCGGCGACAGCGAAGGCGTTTGCTCCGAGACGGATTTCGATTCGGAGCTCGCCGGTTATCGTGCGGCTTTCCGCGCGATGAAGAATTACGATTTCGTCGATACGAACAAAGTTTATATCCTCGGGGTCAGCAATGGAGGAGGGTTTGCACCGCTCGTTCCGGAATCAGAGACAGAACGAGCGCAGGTCCGCGGCTACATTTCAGTCGGCGGCTGGGTGAAGACCTGGTTTGAGCACATGCTCGAGATTGAACGGCGTCGATTCGCATTGACCGGCAAATCGCCCGGCGAAGTTAACGATCGCATGAAAGACGTGGCGACGCTTTATCACGAGTGGCTGATCAAAGGCCGACCGGTCGACGACATTTTGAAGGAGCGACCGCAACTGGCCGATGTCTGGCCCGAAGGAAAGGACCGTGCGCATCTTTATGGGCGACCGCTTCGCTTTTATCAGCAGTTACAACAACTGAATCTCGCCGCGGCTTGGTCGCGCCTGAAAGTTCCCACTTATGTTCTTCGTGGCGCGTTCGATTGGATTATGAGTCGCGACGATTCCGAATTGATCGCTTCGTACGTGAACAACAATGGCGATCTCGCGACGTTTTATGAAATCCCACAGACAGGCCACACGTTTCAGCATTATTTGAGTTTGGCTGACGCGTTCAAAGGAAAGCGCGCGCCGTTCGATCCCAAAATTATCGGGTTGTTAGCCGACTGGCTGCGCAACGAAGCGACTACGCATGAAGGTTAGCAACATCGCGTTTGTTGGAATTCCAGTGACTGACGTTCGGGTTGCGCGGAAGTTCTACGAAGGAGTCCTTGGACTCGCCGTCTCTGACGAAATGATGAGCGGAAACTGGATCGAATACACCCTTGGTGACAACACGCTCGCCATTGCGAACGTCGGCGAGCAGTGGAAGCCGTCGGAGCAAGGGACAGGTGCCGCTCTCGAGGTGGAAAACTTCGACGAAGCGATTAAGCAGCTGAGAAATCATGGCGTACCGTTCGCTGCTGAGCCCTTTGAAACGCCATGTTGTTACATGGCGGTGGTGCAAGATCCCGACGGAAACAAACTTATGATTCACAAACTCAAACCCGAAAATAAGAAAGGAATCTGCAAATGATCACGAATGAAGTGGCCTTTGTTGCCATTGCTGTATCTGACAAGGAACGCGCACGAAAATTCTATCAGGAGACGTTGGAGTTAACGCCTACGCGCACGCAGATGGATGGCGCGTGGGTCGAGTACGATCTTGGCCCGATCACGATCGGAGTCGGTTGTCACCCGGCATGGCAACCTTCGCGCGATGGAACCACCGTCGCGTTCGAAGTCGGCGATATCGACGCTGCTTACACGAAGCTAAAAGAGCGTGGCGTGATGTTCGACATGGAAAAAACCGAGACGCCTGTTTGCTGGATGGCGCAATTTCGCGACCCCGACGGAAACAAGCTCGTGATTCACAAGAGAAAAGAAAAATGAATCTGGAAACCAGGAAACCAAGAAGAGTGAATCAGGAAAACAGGAAAACAGGAAGATCCGCTGTCTCTGTTTGTGTTCTTCATGGATTCCTGGCTTCCAGATTATTTCCTCTTTTCCTGCTTTCCTGATTTTTATGTCTGTTTTGGTTGATAAGAACACGCGTCTCGTTGTGCAGGGCATCACCGGCAGTGCGGGTGCATTTCACACCCGGCAGTGCATGGATTACGGCACGAACGTGGTCGCTGGCGTCACGCCGGGGAAAGGCGGCCAAATGTTCGAGGGCAAAGTGCCGGTGTTTGATACTGTTTGGGAAGCGCGACAAAAAACCGGATGCAATGCATCGATGGTGTTCGTGCCTGCGCCTGCCGCTGCGGATTCGATCCTTGAAGCAGTTGATGCCGGAGTCGAACTGGTGGTTTGCATTACGGAAGGAATTCCGGTGATGGACATGATGCGCGTGAAAGCGGTTCTGCGTGGAAAGAAGTCGCGACTGATCGGGCCGAATTGTCCGGGCATCATCACACCTGGGCAATGCAAGATTGGAATTATGCCCGGCTACATTCATAGGCCCGGCAATATTGGCGTAATCTCGCGCTCCGGGACGCTGACCTACGAAGCAGTCTGGCAGTTAACATCGCGCGGCTATGGACAATCAACCTGCATCGGGATAGGCGGCGATCCGATTCACGGTCTGTCGCACCTCGACTGCGTGAAATTGTTCAATGACGATCCAGGCACAGATGCGATGATCTTGATCGGCGAAATTGGCGGATCTGCCGAAGAAGAGGCCGCGGAATGGATCAAAGCGAACTGCAAAAAGCCCGTAGCAGCATTCATCGCGGGAAAAACCGCACCGCCGGGGCGGCGGATGGGTCACGCAGGCGCGATCGTTTCCGGCGGAAAAGGAACTGCATCGGGAAAAATTGAAGCGCTTGAAGCGGCGGGAATCGCCGTAGCGGAAACCCCGGCTGTAATCGCCGATACGCTCATATCGAGAATGAAGGGTTCCGCGTAATCGCCTGTCGGTCCACAACCTGCTTGGAAATTCGCTGGATGAAATCAAGGCAACTTCGATACCGAGTTGCCGAATCGAACGACGCCAACTGATTCGTTGGCGTCATGCTGAGTGAAATCGAACGATCCCGTGAAGGGGCTTTGACGTGGCCCTACGAGATTCCTCGACTTCGCTCAGAATGACAGATTGATTAAGGCTCTCTTATGAACACACTCGCACTTATCGCAATCACCTGGATCGGGAAAGAATACCGGTTCATTGGGCTGGACTGGAGCTACCTCGTTATTCTTGGTCTGATCGGGAACGCCACGTTTTCGATGCGTTTTCTGGTGCAGTGGATCGCTTCGGAGCGGCAGGGCGAAAGCGTAATCCCAGTTTCATTTTGGTACTGGAGCATCTTCGGAAGCGTGATCATGTGCCTCTACTTCATTTTCAAACGCGACCCGGTCGGCATCCTCGCCTATCTGCCTAACTCTCTGATCTATATCCGTAACCTGATGCTGATCCAAAAGGGCAAGTCAGCTGCCACAGCTGCCGCGCCTTCGCAGCATCCGCGCGAGATGGGTTGACGAATTATTGCCCAGTCTGTTTCGGGTTTGGATATTCGGATTTCAGACTTCCCCCCGCAGGTAGATTTGCTGCCTTCCAATCCATCGCCATTCGAATCCGTGCGCGCCCGCTGGGATGATCGTAAAAAATGAATTCCTCGAGGGGCGTCGGGTTGAGCTTGCGATAGACGCCAAGTTTAAGCGCCACTTCAGCCATCGCATCGGGCTCACGCGCGGTGTTGATGCCAAAAGCGTCCGCTTCACGCTCTGTCACGCGCACCAAGGTGTTGAGGACCGGCGTGGCGAGAAAAAGCAATGTGCAGAAAATCAACGCCAGCAGCGGGAGACCGGCTGGATCGGCAACACCGCGTACGCCCCATCTGTCGCCCCAGCGCCTAACGGCTGCATCAAACAGAATTCGAGTGAGTCCGAATGCGATGAGTACGGAAATTCCGAGGTAGGTCAGCAACTTCGCGCCGTGATTTAGAACGTAATGGCCCATCTCGTGCGCCATCACTTCGCGGATCTCGGGAATGGTGCACTGCTTCAGCAGATTATCGTTCAGCGCAATGCGTGTCGTACCGAGAATTCCTGAGACATTTGCGCTTACACGCGTCGTCTGCCTTGAGGCATCCACCTCGAAGACCTGTTTTACCGGGATCTCATTCGCCCGCGCCATGACGAGAATGGGCTCGCTGATTTCAGGGTTTGTAAGGGGTTTATACGTGTTGAAAAGCGGCTCAATGAATACCGGCGCGATGAAGAGCAAAAAAAACGAGGAAGCGACAGCGACGCCGGTTCCCCAGATCCACCACGTTTTCGGTGCTCGCCGAAAAACGGCGTACAGCACGATGAAGAAGATCGTGCCGCCGACAAGCGTGATACCAAGACCAATCAACTGCTCCTGAAACCACGCCGCGAAACTCTGTGTCGCGAGCCCATATTGATGCTCGCGAAAGAAGTGCTCGTAAACGTTGAGCGGAAAGCTCAAGGCATAAACGAGCAACAAATACGCAATGCTGTAATAGGCGACTTCGAGCGTCTTATATCTCGTTAGTCCTTCGGACAAATCGCGTAGCCGCACTGAAATTCGCGAGGATAGCAGCAGAATCGAGATGGCGGCGGCGACAAGGTAATTCCACAGGATAAGCCAATAGCCTCCTTCGAAGTAGGCATCTGATTTTTCACGCTTGTCTAGCGGCACGCTGTCCAACCACGCCTGTGTCGCCGCAGCCGGGTCAAGCGACGTGGACTGTTGCGGAGCGGGGGAGTCGTTACCGGGTCCGCTGTTTTTGTCCGCACTCGCGTCTGAGGTGGCACTTTGAATTGAAGTCTGCGCGGAAGGTTCGTCAGATAAAACTGACATCGATGAGATCACCAACGCGGCGACTATCGCAATTGGAGGCAATAATTTCTTCACGAGCACGAGCCACGACGTCCGGCACGCCGAGTTCTCAAAGAAAGCAGCGTTATTATGCGACGCAATCCGCATCGGGACGCGCGTGCAGGTTGGGACTGCAGCTGGGGCTAAGGAAATCGCCTCTGCTCTCTAAAGCTTGACAGTCACCGTCGCATTAGGCTGGACTAGTCGGCGCGGACGATGGTAAACAAACAACATGCAAGCACTCGTGTCGGAGTCGCTGATTTGCGCACTCGCGCTCGGAATGACTTTTGTCGCCAGCTTAAATGGCCAAACGCCCTCACCCGACACCGCACGCTACGGGCCTTACCCAACCTATTATAAGGAGATCATTATGCAGTGGCTCAACACGCAATTGATCGATCCGGACAGCGCACGCATTGAGTGGAGCGAAGAACCCAAACCATCCGATACGAACAAGGGCGGCGAAGCTGTGTCCGGTTATCTCGTTAATTTCACTGTGAACGCACGAAATCGTTTTGGCTCTTATACGGGCAAGCAAAAACATTCTGTGCTCATTCGTAACGGCGAAGTAATCAAGAGCATGGGGTTCGGTTATTAAACGAAAGATGAAACAATTCAAATTAAGTTCTAAACGGCAATCATCCGGGCAGATCATTGTTCTGCTGATCATCGTGCTGGCGTTGCTTGGTGGCGCTTGGTGGTGGCTTAATTCCAACAAAGAGAATGCAGTCCGGGAAGGAACAGCATTTGCCAGGGACGCGGCCCAGAAAATTGCTATCCAGCACGATATTAATTTTTTTAATTCTGCGGCTCAGTCCGCAGGCACGCATGAATTTTCCGGCATCGACACAGCAGGAGTTCATGAACGAGATTGTGAAGCTCGGGGCCGCCGTTCGGCCGGTCGACGTTCAGGGCAAGATTGAATTCAATTCGCAATTCTTCGAGCCACACGGGTCTTTCCATGCGCGGATATATTATCCAGAGAAATACGCCGATATGGACCTCACGATCTCGCATCCGGTCGGCCGTTGGCAGATTGACGAGATCACATTCATTCCGCAGCAGCAGCCCGGGCCTGGACCTGCACCGGCGGCTGCACCTCCGCCGCCACCGCAAGTTCCAGCTGCATCTCCAGGTGAGTCTGCACCGCAAGCTCCATCGGCATTTACACCTGCACCCAGCGCTGGTGGTTAAGCCAAATCAGCGCTGCACTTCCAAACCGGAAGCGGCTACAGCAACAACCGGTCGAGCGAATCGAGACATATCTGTGACCACGTCTCCATCGTTTCGCGGCGCGCGAACAATTCGTCCTTTGCAAGAAATGTAAGGCCGGTGATCATCGCTTCGCGCTTTTCCACCTTCGGCTCAGCCAGTTTGAACACGTGAACGATGCCAAGATGCACGCGCCCAACCTCGGTCGTGTCGTCGTTTAGAAGCGCAACGATCCGATCTTCGAATGGAGCATCGATCTTGACCTCTTCGTTGACTTCCCGTTCCACACCCGCGCGATACGCCTGCTCATCCATGGCGAAAAGCGATTCGTCGGTTTCGTTCATGTGACCGCCGATCCCGATTGATCCTTTCGCCACCAGGCGCTGTTCGCCGGCTTTCTTTCCGCGGACGTAGTAAACAACTTTGTTCTGGAATGCGATGAGCGCGTAAGGAATGATTTGTTTGTACGCAGGATTGATCTCAGCTTCCGGGCGCGGAAGGAAGAAATTGTTTCCACGCGAGAGGAACGCATCGAGATATTTCTGCGGCTCGAAGTTCAGGCCGTGAAAACTGCCAAGTTCATCGAACAAGCTGCGCCGGATGACGAGCACGTTTTCCTCAGTCGCCTTCATCGTCATTCTGATCCCGCAGCCGCGGGAGAAGAATCTATGGTCATTTGTCTGTCCTGCGCCCCAGTCTTGTCCAGAGATGTTTCGTTCGGCTGCTAACGACATCGTTTTTAAGTCTCTCAAAATCAATGCCTGTTAAAACAACGGTAGGGACGCCGCGCTGCGGTGTCCGGTCGGCGCAGCGCGGTGTCATCCTCGCACCAAAAATCACGCCCAACGTCTTGGGAAACCTCGACATGACAAGAAACGTCAAAACGAGTACGTAACGCCCACCTGCGGGCCAAACAAGTTGAGGCTCGGATTAGGATCGGTTTGTCCGCCGTTCGACAGATGCTGGTAAAGCGCGCCCACATCGAGTTTCCAATGATCGTTCACCATGTAGGAAATACCTGCGGCCGATAAAATGTTGAACGTGAAATCCTGTCCCTCAGCGCCGGGAATGTTCGCGTGGCTGTCGATCCAGCCTCCGCCTACTCCGCCGGAAATGTAGGGAGCGAACCGGCTGCCTCTTGGCACGAAATTGTAGCGAAAGCCGAGATCAAATCCGAAATAGTAGTTCTCGATGCCGCGAAAGATCGGCTCGCCCATCGCGCTCACGTAAAATTGATTGTAACCGCGCAGCCACGTGTCGCTGTCTACCACTCCCCAACGAATCCGGCCGGTCAGGAATTCAGCTCCAATTTCGTAGCCTGCAGGGGCGTTGATCGCGCCTAACAAATAGCCGGACTCAATTGCGAAATCGAATCGCTGGGGATTAAAGTCGCTGCGCACAGGTTCCACCTGGGTTTCCGGCGAACCGGCGAAGAGCCGGAAGCAAAGCGCTAAGAAATAACAAAACAGCGCATGCACCAGCGTATTTCATTCGCGCGCTACGATAGGAACCCTTGATCGGATTGCAATTGCTCTAGCTGCGGTCGCTTCGCGCTTAAATCAAGGAAGGGCGATCTCCAGATCGCCCACGGCGGACTGGAGACCGCCGCTCCTTGGAACTGTCGGTCAGAGATCACCGCTACAGAACTCGGCAAGATCAGGAGGGAGCGCGCTTGTCCATGCCCGCTCGTCTTCGATGGCTAGTTTCGCCGAGTGCAAAGCATGTCGTGGCAACAGGAGTCTTTGTTCGAGCTCATGAGTCCATCCAGTTTCGATGAAACGCAGGTACAACTGCTCGTCTGGGCCATAGATTTTGTCGCCTACGATTGGATGGCCGAGTGAGGCGAGATGGACCCGAATCTGATGAGTGCGTCCGGTGCGCGGAATCGCGCGGATGACGCTAAACCGATCGCCCGACGAGGTTGATCTTTTGAACCGCCGCTCGACAAAAAATTCCGTCTGTGCTCGTGCGCCCGCGGCGTGAATCGTTTGTTTTAGCCAGATCGCAGAGTCTTGGTGTTTGCCCTGACGATCTAACGGAGCGTCAACGAGCTTGTGTTCCCATTCAGGCCAGCCCCAGACGATCGCGAGATATTCCTTGCGCAGTGAGTGTTGTTGCATCAAGAGCCCAAACTTCCGTGCCGCTGCGGCAGTTTTCGCCACCAGCACCAGGCCGCTCGTCTCGCGATCGAGCCTATTTACAATTGAAACCTGTCCACCGCTTGCGATCTCGAATGCGAGCAGCTCGCGTAATTGCTTCCACAATGTAGGCGCGCCGTTCGGCTTGGTGGGATGGATAAGAAGAAACGGTGGCTTATTGACCACGACGTAGTCGTCATTTTCATCTACGATTTCGAAGTGGAGGAGGGGATTAATAGAATAATGGAGGAGGGAATATGCTTGAGTTCAAAGGCTATCGTTCGATCAATCAGTAATCGAAGCCTCTGATTCCCGTGCTTGACCTGGCTACCAAAACTGTTTTACCTAAAACGCCCCAGCCTTAACTAGGAGCTGACCTTGGATTCCAAAGACATCAAAGAAATCAAAGCGATCATCGATTTGATGAAAAAGCACGATCTCTCCGTGTTTGAGATCGAAAAGGAGGGCTTTCGTCTGAAGCTGCAGAGAGGCGCTTCTGCTTCGCAATCGGCGACAGCTGCGCCGGCTGCGACCGGCGATCCGGCTAGAGGCGCGGTCGTAGGAGCCGAAGCCGCCGCCTGCTGCGAAAGCGATCGAAAGCGTTCCGATGAAAGAGATCGTTTCGCCGATGGTGGGTACCTTTTATCTCGCCGCATCGCCCGACGCGTCCGCTTTTGTTGAAGTCGGGAAACCCGTCACCGAAGATACCGTGGTTTGCATCATCGAAGCGATGAAAGTGATGAACGAGATTAAGGCCGAAACCAGCGGTGTTATTGCCGAAGTGCTCGCGGAGAACGGTAAGCCGGTGCAATTTGGCCAGGCGCTGTTCCGTGTACGATGAGGTAGGGTCGGCGCGCTGCGCCGACCGGACACCGCAGCGCGGCGTCCCTACCAGGAAAAATAATGTTCCAGAAAGTTCTCATTGCTAATCGCGGAGAAATCGCGCTGCGGGTGATTCGCGCCTGTAAGGAACTCGGCGTTCGGACGCTCGCGATCTATTCGGAAGCAGACGTCGATTCGCTGCACGTCCAGCTCGCCGATGAAGCGATCTGCATCGGTGCGGCGCCCAGCCTTGAGAGTTATTTGAAAATCGATCGGATCATGAGCGCGGCCGAGATCGGCGATGTTGATGCGATTCATCCCGGATATGGGTTCCTCGCTGAGAACCCGCATTTCGTGGAGGTCTGCGAAAGCTGCAACATCAAGTTCATCGGCCCTTCCTCGCGGGCGATGCAATCGATGGGCGACAAGAACGCTGCTCGTGCGGCTGCGCGCAAAGTCGGCGTGCCGGTAACGCCAGGCAGCGACGGAATCGTTGAGACAGAGGATGAGGCGATGAAAATCGCGAAAAAACTTGGTTACCCGGTGATGATCAAGGCGGCCGCCGGCGGGGGCGGCCGAGGGATGCGCGCCGCGCATAATGAGCCAAGCCTTAAATCCGCCTTCCATAGCGCGCGTCATGAAGCGCAGAAGGCATTTGGCAACGATCAGGTGTACCTGGAAAAGCTCATCGTAAATCCGCGCCACATTGAATTTCAAATCCTGGCCGATAGCCATGGCCACATCATTCATCTTGGCGAACGCGATTGCTCAATTCAACGGCGTAACCAAAAGGTGATCGAAGAATGCCCGTCGGCGGTAATGACGCCAAGTCTTCGAAAGAAAATGGGAAATGCTGCCGTGAAATTGGCCAAGTCAGTAGGATACGAAAACGCGGGAACGATTGAATTTCTGGTCGATCAGGACAGGCATTTTTATTTCATGGAAATGAACACACGCATTCAGGTGGAGCATACAGTGACGGAGGAAGTTTATGGATGCGACCTCGTCAAGGAGCAGATCCGCATCGCGGCGGGACAGCCGCTTTCCCCGTATATCGCCCGTGTCGCACGGGCGGAACCGCGCCTGCACGCGATTGAATGCCGTATCAATGCCGAAGATGCGGCCAATAACTTCCAGGCGACGCCGGGCCGGATCGATTTTTATTACGCGCCAGGTGGCCGCGGCGTTCGCATAGACTCGCACGTTTATACCGGCTACACCGTGCCGCCATACTACGATTCGCTGATTGCGAAAATAATTACCGTCGGCTCGACGCGGATCAACGCGATCGATCGAATGCGACGCGCGCTCGACGAGTACTACATCACCGGCATTAAGACGACCGTGCCGTTTCATGCCGCCATGATGCGGAACGGCGATTTCCGCGACGGAAACTACGACACTGGTTTGATCGACCGCCTCGTTTCAGCGGGCAAGCTCAACTTGAGCATGCGGCCCCTTCGTTTGCATGAGTAGCAACCGCTGTAGCCACGGCGCTGTGTCGCCATCCGGATCGCAGTGCAGTGAGCGCCTCGACACAGCGAGGCGGCTACAATTGCGGCTGTGAAGTCGAACCTGGCAAACGCTCGTCTCTACGGGATTATGGACCTCGGCTACGTGGAACGAGGCGATGCTGCTCACGTCGTGGAGCAAATGATCGAGGGTGGCGTCGATCTGATTCAGCTCCGTGGAAAAAACAAGTCAATGGGCGAACTCGTGGATCTCGCAGCAGAGTTACATGAATTGGCAGCAAAATTTTCCACGCCGGTGATCGTGAACGATTACGCCGAAATTGCCCGCGCGGCCCCGGTTGAAGGCGTGCACATTGGCCAGGATGATGATTCCATCGAAGTCGCGCGGCAGAAAGCAGGCCGCGAAATTTTGATCGGAAAATCGACGCACAGCTTGGAACAAGCGCGCGCCGCGCAAGCCGAAGGTGCGGATTACATCGGCTTCGGTCCGATCTTTGCGACTCCGACAAAACCTGATTACGCGCCGATTGGTCTTGAAAACATCAAACGCGTTCACGAAGAAGTGAACGTGCCGATTTTCTGTATCGGCGGCATCAATATCGACACGCTACAGAGCGTGCTTGACGCCGGTGCAAAGCGCGTTGTCATGGTTTCGGCGCTACTCAAAGCACACAACGTTGTTGATTACGCGCGCTGCGCTACTGATATGCTGGCTTAAATGCCAATGACGAAGCTCGAATGACAAATGACCAAGGAATGACGAAATCCGAAGCTCAAAAGAAACTGCAAGCACGCAAGGTGTAGATGGAAGCCAGCGAACTGCATTTGATCTTCTCAAGAAGCTGGAGGGGCCGAAAGAATGAATAACAAGACAAAAGTCGTCAGCGAGAATACAAAAGCGCGACACTTGGTTCGTTATTCGAGCTTCGTCATTCGGATTTCGTCATTCTAGTCATGTCTGTTCTCATTGTTGGATCTATTGCAATCGACACGGTTAAGACTCCGGTGGAGGAACACTCGGAGTTGTTAGGCGGCTCGGCTTCGTACGCCGCGCTTGCGGCAAGTTTCTTTTCGCCGGTTCGGCTCGTCGGCATCGTCGGCAATGATTTTCCGAAATCGGAATTCGATTTTTGGAGATCGCGCAAGATTGATACCGAAGGCGTGCAACGAGTGAATGGAAAAACGTTCCGCTGGTCAGGCGAATATTCGTGGGACCTGAACACGCGCGAGACGCGTTCGATCGATCTCAACGTGTTCCAAGATTTCAAGCCGGAGTTGCCGGAGACGTATCGGCAGACCGATTTTGTCCTGCTGGCCAATATCGCGCCGTCGCTGCAAACACACGTGCTCGAGCAAATGGAGCGTCCGCGTTTCGTTGTCGCCGACACCATGGACCTTTGGATTGAGACAGCGCGGTCAGATCTCGATGCGCTGCTTCGGCGTGTTGATCTTTTGATCCTGAACGACAGCGAAGCGCGCGAAATGACTAAGGAAACGAGTCTCATCAAGGCCGGACGGCGGATTCAGAAAATGGGGCCTGCCCATGTTGCCATCAAGAAAGGTGAGCATGGCGCGCTGCTCTTCGGCGAAGGCGATCGCTTCTTCAGTTGTGGCGCATATCCACTCGAAGACATACACGATCCGACGGGGGCAGGGGACACGTTCGCCGGCGGCATGGCCGGCTATCTTGCGGGCACTGTAAAAACCGTGCACTTCAATGATCTCCGCAAGGCGATGATCTTCGGAAGCGTCCTGGCCAGTTTCTGCGTGGAAGCATTCAGTCTGGAGCGTTTGCGCAATCTCTCGATGGAGGAAATCACAAAGCGGTACGAGACGTTCAAACTAATGAGCCAATTTGAAGTGCCGCCAGAATGACCGTCAACGAGGAGTATCGCGATCTCCTGCGACGCAGCTTGATCGTAATGGTCTCGTGCATCCTCGCCGTGGTGATCTGTTACTTCTGGGTTGATCGCAGCGTAGCCTTTTTTGTCTACAACCATCACATCAACAGGATCGAAGTCTTTCGCTGGCTCACGTATCCGCCGCCGGAAGTGCAGAACTGGTCGGCTCTGGTGGTGACAATCCTGGTCGTTAGGCGGGCGTGGGGACCATTTTTGCCATGGCAGAAGGTGCTGCTCGTCGCCTGTATCAGCTTGATCGTTGCTGACGATTTTCGCATCTCGTTAGGCGACGTTTTCGGCCGCTATTGGCCGGAGACCTGGACGCATGACAATCCCTCGCTCATCGGCACAGGAACATACGGGTTTCATCCCTTTCAGCGAGGCGACGACGTCGGCAGTTTTCCGTCAGGTCATGCCTGCCGAATTCTGGCATTCGCCGGAGTATGGATGATCGCGATGCCTGGCACTCGAGTGATGGCGATCGTTGCTGCTATTCCAATGCTCCTGAGTCTCGTGGCGATGAATTATCATTTTGTCAGTGACGTGATCGCCGGCAGCGTGTTAGGCGCGCTGATCGCTGCATACGCTGCGCATTTGGCGCGGCTCAAAATGCCGCACAAGCGTCCTGCTTAGGGACAGTAGTGACAGCCGAGCGACTCGCGTGAACACATTACCAAATGTTTAAAGCATGTGTTATTTCGAGATTTCAAGGTGATTAAAAAGCTTTCATCACCGCTCGGTTGGATCGTCTGCACTGCGATCTGGTTAGCCGCACTCGAGCCGGGCGACGCAAAGGGAAAAGAGAAGGATTGGATTACGCTCGAGAACTGTCACCTCATCCCGAACGACGCGAACGACGGCGACAGTTTCCACGTTCGAGCGAATGACACGGAATATCTCGTCCGACTTTACTTTGTTGATGCGCCGGAAACGGCGGGCATCAGTGCGGGGCGTCTGATCGAGCAAGCCGAATATTTTGGGGTCAGCGTGCCCCAGGTCATTGAAATTGGTCTAGATGCGAAAAGATTCGTCGACGCTAAACTGTCCGAGCCGTTCAGCGTAGTTACACGATTGGCGGGAGGATTAGGACGAAGCAAGGTCCAACGCATCTATGGATTTGTGCGAACCAAAGAAGGCGATCTCGGTGAACAATTGGTCGCCAACGGACTCGCGAGAATTCACGGGACAACCGCAACCGCGCCGGGAGGCTCAACCTCTGCCGACGAACGCGAAAAACTCGCAAAACTGGAGAATGAAGCGAAGCGACAAAGAGTCGGAGGATGGAGCATGACCGGACAACAATCGAATGGGATGGTTCCGCAGTCGCGGTCGTCGCCTGAGGTTTCGCGTTCGATTCCTGTGGCGCGGACATCAAGTTCTTTGGGTGCCGCTAGCAGTCCAGATGAGGTAAGGAACCCTGGGAAAGCAAAAACGCAGCTCGGGAACATCGACATCAACACTGCGACAGAAAAAGAGCTAACAACTGTGCCGGGAATTGGACATGTGATGGCGGCGAGAATTATCGCAGCGCGACCATTTCGCAGTGCTGACGATTTGAAAAAAGTTAGCGGGATCGGCGACAAAAAATACGCACAGATGCGGCCGTATTTTCAGTGATCTGATTCGATCACGATCACGATCACGACCAAGAGAAAAGCGCGCCCGAGAGGATTCGAACCACTAACCTTCTGATCCGTAGTCAGATGCTCTATCCAGTTGAGCTACGGGCGCTTTATCTAGCTAAATCTACGGTCGTCGCCATGAAGCAATGCAAAACAGTGCAAAAAGTCAGGTCTCCGGCCATAGAGGCGCAGACAATCCCACAGGGTGCTGATTCTTTCAACCAAACGTCTGGCGCGCATCTACAGGGTGCAGAATCTTTCAGCCGGCCCGAGGTTTGGACCAGCACAGGGAAGGATAATCTTGTTCGGCGCAAGTCGGGCCGGTATTACGCCAGGGTTTTCGGCCATCAACGATTCCTGCACGTTTACCGCGCACGGCGCTTTGTGATTGAATCCCTTCCTCATTGCAGGGCCGCGAGCTGTTCGCGCCCCCAATCGAGATGCTGCTGCGCTTTTGCCCGCAGCGCCGCTATTTGCTTCTGGTAATCAGCGTCACTGGCGTCATGAGCGTGGGCGTCGATAACCTTGAACCCGTTCTGCACCAAGCTGAGGAATTCGTTGAGCGCTTTCACCAGCACGTCATGCTCCTCTTTGCATGCTTGGCTATCGGTGTGTCCGCTGCATTCCTGCTGGAACTTTTTGATGGCAGGCTCAATCTTCGCGTGCTGCTCCTCGACCAGAATGCGGAGCGGAAGCGCGCACACATTACCGATCCCGCACAGCAGCGCCGCAGCCATGATCATCATCGTCGTTTTCGTCTTCGTATTCATGGCCGAGTAAAGCAGCTTCGTGCGAAAATTTTTCGACCCCAATATACGGCTTCTGTGTCGCGATCAACGCAATCGGTTCCCTCTTCTCCGATCCTGCTCAAGACCGCCGACCGAAGGCGACATCCTGACAATCCAAACTTTCCCGGTAACCTCGCGCCGTATTTTACGCATTACATCAGTACTGATGAAAAGATGGATATATCAGGACGATCTAGTGACATGGCATAGAATCTATTTTCTATGGTATGTGATCGCATTTTGCGTTGCAATGTGGACTGTCCCCGCTCCTGAACCATCGTGGGGATTGGTAGTGAATTTTCGTCCGGTTCAATCGCACTGCATTGTTGCTCACCTGGCGATGCGCGAGCATCGCGGCGACTTCTGCGAACCGTAGCAGTTACGGCTTCGAAAATCCTTCCATGAAGCCGCGCTGACCAGGCGTCGATCCATTGCAAGGCTTTCGCCATCTCAGACTGCACGTCATTCGCTGAGCGAAGCGCGGCGCGAATCTCACGCCGGACTTTCAATAGCTTGCTAAACCTTGAAATGACGATGCTCGGAAAAATGACTTTCCTTAATCCGTAGTCAGATGCTCTGTCCAGTTGAGCTACGGGCGCGGTGAAGAGCCGTAATTGGCGGAGGAACGGCGAGGCGGTCAAATAAAGCGAAAAAATTTCGAACCGATTTAAGTATTAGAATCGATTTACTTTCAGCAGGGCTATGGAGTTTGCATCGCGAACAGCACCTAAGCTCGAATCCGAACCAAGCGGCACGGATTCTTTTCAATCACATCAACAAATCTTAACCTCACGTCTGTTCACTCGCGAAACAGCGTTAACGGAAAAAATACCATGAACGAACAAGACTCTGATCGTACCGACCTCAACGACGGCTTTACACGCCGTAAATTTATCGGAACGGCCGCGCTCAGCAGCGCGGCGCTGTTAGGCGGAGGACTAACTTCGCTCGTTTCGCGATCTGTTTCAGCTGCGTCAGGTTTCCAATTTGTTGAGGCGACAATTCCCGAGCTTCAGGACGCAATGGCTTCGGGTCAGTTAACCAGCGCACATTTGGTGAGGGGCTATCTGGATCGTATCGAGTCCCTCAACCCGTTGCTCCATTCGGTAATCCAAACAAATCCAGTCGCCGTATGCATCGCCCAGCAGCTCGATGAGGAGCGGCGCAATGGACACGTTCGTGGTCCACTTCATGGAATTCCTGTTTTGGTTAAGGACAACATCGCGACTGAAAGTGAAGTTTGTGGCGGGAATGAGCAGATGATGCAAACGACTGCCGGGTCGCTGGCGCTGGTTGGCAGCGTTGTGCCGGGCGATGCAGTCATCATTCGCCAGCTGCGCAATGCTGGCGCCGTGATCCTTGGCAAAACAAATTTGGGCGAATGGGCAAACTTCCGCGGCACTGACATCGCGTACCCTCTGGCCGTCGGCTGGAGTGCACGTGGCGGAAACACAATTAACCCGTACAACTTGAGCTACACGTCATGGGGTTCCAGTGCCGGTTCCGCAAATGGCGTTGCCGCCAATTTGTGCTCGGTGGCAGTCGGCACTGAGACAGATGGATCAATCACTGGGCCATCTGCCGTCGAGAACATCGTTGGTTTGAAACCGACGCTTGGCCTCGTTTCGCAACAGGGGATTATCCCTATTTCCCATCAACAGGACACGGCTGGGCCAATGGGACGCAGCGTGACCGACGTTGCAATTCTTCTCAACGTATTGAAGTCACCGTTCGGTCGCGTAGTTGGTCAGCCTCTACCCGCTGACTATACGCAATTCCTGCGACGCGGCTCACTGCAAGGCGCACGGATCGGACGCGATGCTCGCTATTTCGATTACAATTACTACGGGAGCGGTATTCCGGGCGATGCCTCGACCGTAGGGTTTGCAGAGCACGCATTGGAAGTCATGAGAGACCTGGGAGCAACCATCGTCGACTGTGATACAGGTGACGTTTTCCAATACACCGACGACGAGTTCACCGCGCTGCTGTATGAATTCAAGGTGCAAATCGCGCAGTACCTCGCAACGCTCACTAACACTAACATGCGAACGTTGGCTGACCTGATTGCGTTCAACCAAGTACATTGCAGGCGAGAACTGGTTTACTACGGCCAGGACGACTTTGAACTGGCAGAACAGACGATGGGTTATCCCACCAATCCCATGTATGTTCACGCGCGATCACACGCTCAGTATTTAGCGCGCTTTGGCATCGACAACGCACTAGCCACTCACAATCTGGATGCAATCGTCGCACCGCACTTGACGAACTCGACGGGGCCCGCCGTGGCGGGTTATCCGAACTTGTCGCTTCCGGTGGGGATCCGTCCCTCTAGCGGCAAGCCCGCGGGAATGCTGATGTACAGCACCTTCCTGCGTGAACCCAAATTGCTTGGCTTAGCTTACGATCTGGAGCAGCGGATGAACGTACGGAGACAGCCGCAGTTCCTCGATTCAGTGACCCCGGTGCCGAACGCCCATCTCTGCGACCAGCATGCGGAGCAGCCTCGTGTGTTCTCTGGAACAGCGAAGATGCCGGTGCACGGCCGCATCTTCTAAACTAGAAGATCTTTGAAACTTGAGCACGCGAGCAGAATGACCATCCTGCTCGCGTGACGATCTTCCTCGGTTGCGCGTTTGCGGCGAAGTATCGCGAAGGCGGCGGAAATTTTTCCGTGCCGCTCCAATGGATGCTCGGGCTGCGGCGACTCAAGCTCGATGCGATTTGGTTGGAGCTCTTGCCGGGTACCGATGATGTCCTGGCTGATCAGTCAAAGATCAGGAATTTTCAGAGGCAATTGCGGGCGCAGGGATTAGCCGGACGGTATTGTTTGCTTTACCAGAATCCGGTAGCGGATAAGCATGACCTAGCCTCGCTACGGTGTATCGGAATTTCTCGACGCGAGCTGCTTGAGCGCCTCGGTGGACCGAATGTCCTGCTCAATCTCGCAAATTCGATTCATCCGCCGCTGCTGCTGAAATTTGAGCGACGCATTTTCTGCGATCTCGATCCGAGCGAAATTTTTTATTGGATGACGAAGATGGAAGTGGGGCAGTCGAACCATCACGAATTTTGGACGATCGGACTCAATGTGCATGGAGACGATTGCCTGCTGCCGAAATCAGCGCTCGTTTGGAAAACATTTTATCCGCTCGTGGACACGAAACTGTTCCGGCCACAATCGCGGCCGAGGTCACCGAAATTCACAACGGTCGGGCAATGGTATTGGGGTGGGGCGGTCGAGGTCGCCGGCGAATTTCCCGATCTATCCAAAAGATTTGCCTTCGAACGTTATCTAGGTCTTCCGACACGCGTGCCCGAGGCACGCTTTGAGCTTGCGATGAACATCGCTGCGAAGGATCCCGAAAGGCAACGACTCCGCCGGCTCGGCTGGCAAATCGCCGATCCGCACCGCGTCGCGCGCTCGCCTGGGACGTACCGCCGCTACCTTGCCAGCGCGCTTGCGGAGTTCACGGCGATTAAGGGAGTCGATGTCGCATGGCGCACGGGCTGGGTCAGCGATCGCGCTGCGGCTTTTTTGGCCTCGGGTCGCCCCGTTATAACAGAAGACACCGGTGCGCATCGTTATCTGCCCGCCGACAATGGATTCTGTTTTGTCCGAACCGTCGCCGAGGCGGAGGCCGCTCTTCGCGAGGTGCTGCAAGATTGGGCGCGGCTGTCGAAGCAAGCGCGACAGTGCGCGGTAGAGGTCTTCGACTCGGTTCGAAACCTTCGCCGAATACTCGCTATTTAGGCGCTCGATTTGCCATTGCAAAACGATTTTCGGGTGATACTCGTTCTCCCGTTATGGCTGACTTGATCAAACAAAGCGAGCTTAAGGATCGCATGAAAAAGGTCCCGGAATGGGAATTGGAGAAAAATCAAATCGAGCGCACTTTCGAATTCGATGATTTTGTCGATGCGATCGATTTTGTCGACAGGGTCGCTGAGGTGGCTGAGGAAGAAGAACATCACCCCGACATAGATATCCGTTACAACAAAGTCCGTCTGGCCGTTTCAACGCACAGCAAAGGCGGTTTGACTGAGCTTGATTTTAATCTGGCCGAACGAATCGATACCCTGGAGGAATAATAGGTGGCGACGGCACGCTGCGTCGCCTAACTGCGCGGCGTGCCGACTCTACCGGGATTTCGGCAGACGCCCTTCATCGGCGTCGATGAATTCGAATGAGGTCTGAATATCGGAGCGGTCGGTCATTCCTGCCTCGGCTTTCCGGCGTACCACCATTTCCGAAACTTCATCGTTCCAGCCGCGCTTCCGCATGAATTCGTTCCAAACGTAAACGTCGTCCTCATTTGGTTTGCCTCCGATTGTGAAGCACCAATCCAAAATTTCCTCATCGGTGCCGCCCTGTTTGACGCGCTTGACCAGCTCATCGTAGTCGACGCCGAGAAACTTCACGCATTTTTCATCAAAACCCTTTCCCAGATTCTCGTGATAATCTGACGCCAATTCGCCTCTCGCGTGCAGCCGGATCTTGTCGAGCATCCGGCCGAAATAAAAAAGGCCGCCGACTTTCTCTGAAGGACTGCGCAGAGGAACGTGGGCCATGAAATGAAGTTTGAGCCTTCTCTCGCCCCATTCAAGCGGGCGAACCAAATTCATTTCGCACAATCGCCCGAGCGCGAGCAGCGCGTGCCCAAGCCTTCACTTATGTATTGCTCGACTGTGATCGATCACGCAACAATGTGCTTCGGCCATTCTTATCATGAAGGAGCGTTATTTCGACGATCTGAAAACAGGCGATCGGTTTAAGTCTGAGCCGTTGAACGTGACGGTAAAGGAGGTCGTCGAGTTCGCGCACAAATTTGATCCGCAGATGTTTCATCTTAGCCGTCGACGAGCGGAGAGAAGCATTTTCAAAGGCCTGATTGCCAGTGGCTGGCATACGGCGGCGATGAGCATGCGCCTGTTCGTGAAAACGCTGAACTTCGCGGAGGGCGCAATCGGTCTTGGCGTGGATGAACTGCGCTGGCCGAATGCGGTCCGTCCCGGCGACGTGCTCACAGTAGACACCGAGATTCTGGAATTGCGTCCTTCAAGATCCCGGCCGGGCCATGGGATTCTTCGCTTGCGCAATGTGACGACCAATCAACGTAGCGAAGTCGTGCAAACGATGCTGGCGAGCGCCATGGTGCCAAGGCGAGACAAAGATCACTGACCACAAGTAAGTTGTCAGTGGTCTCGTAGTCACGCCATTTGCAGCCCACTTGCCGCGATCGCTTCTTTGAAATCGTCAGGCAACGGCGCTTCAAAGTGCTTCCACTCACCAGTGCGCGGGTGAAGAAAACCGAGCTTCCATGCGTGCAGCATCTGGCGGGGAAAATCTTTCGCGAGCGTTGGCGCGTAGATTTTGTCACCCAACACAGGATTACCAAGATGATGCAGATGCACTCGAATTTGATGTGTGCGGCCACTGTGCAATTTGCATTCAACCAGACTCGCCTGCTCGCTCGAACGAAGAACGCGATATTCAGTTTTGGCCGCGCGACCGCGTGGTGAACTCACGCTCATTCTTTGCCGATGCACCGGATGTCGTCCGATTGTGTTTTCGATTATGCCTGCTCTCTTTCCGCACTTTTCCGGTCACCAGGGCGAGGTAAATCTTTTCCACTGTGCGCGCTGTGAACTGTTTCGATAATTCCCGATGCGCCACGTCGTTTTTTGCCACGACGAGGCAGCCGCTTGTTTCCTTGTCGATACGATGAACGATGCCAGGCCGTTCCTTTCCGCCGATGCCCGACAACGTGGAGCAGTGATGCAGCAACGCATTGACTAGCGTGTGTTCACGTTGGCCGGCGCCCGGATGCACAATCATCCCGCTTGCTTTGTTGATGACGATCAAATCATCGTCTTCGTACAAAATCGTCAACGGAATTGCTTCCGGCTCGCTTTCGATTTTTTCGGGTGGGGGTTCTGTGACTTCGATTTCGTCTCCAAATCGCACAGACTGGTGCGGTCGCGTCGTTGCGCCGCCGACGTGGACAAACCCGGCGCGGACTAATTGCTGAATGCGAGAGCGCGAGAATTCCGGAAGTGACTTGACCAGAAAAAGATCAAGACGCATCCGGGCATCCTCTTTTGTCACGACCAATTTGAAAGTTGTCGGTACCCCGCTTGTTGCTTTCAACGCCGCCACGGCCATCCTTTTGCTCCCAAACTCGTCAATGTTACACTCGATTTCCATGTCGATTGAAGGAAGCTGTTAATGACGCCGACGTGTTGGAAATGCGGGACCGCGCTCGATCCCGGCGGTTATGTACCTCTGATGCGGATGGTCTGCCCGAGTTGTGGTCAAAAGAATCTGCTGCAACGAACCTTCGATCATTTTGTGCCGATGGAAACGCTTGGTGCCGGTGGAATGGGCACGGTGTACAAGGCGCGCGACACCCAACTGGAGCGGTTCGTTGCGCTGAAATTGTTGCACAAGGATCTTGGTAGCGAAGCGGATCATGATGCTCAATTGCAACAAGAGGCGCGCATCGCTGCCTGTGTGAATCATCCTAATGTCGTGCAGATATTCTCGTTGGGAACGGATCACGGCCAGTTTTATGTGGTGATGGAACTGGTCGATCACGGAAGTCTCGACGATCTCATGGAATCGCAGGGCCGGGTGCCCGAACATCAGGTGCTCGACATCGGCATCCAGATCGCGAGAGGACTGCGCGCAGCTCACCGGAAGGGTTTGATTCATCGAGACGTGAAGCCGGCCAACATTTTGTTTGCCGATGAACAGGCGGCAAAGATTGGCGACTTCGGCCTCGCCGCCTTCGCAACACAACAGTCGCAGAATACTGGGAGCGATGGTGTGCTCTGGGGAACGCCGCCCTACGTCGCGCCGGAGAGACTCTGCAACCAGCCGGAAGACGTTCGCAGCGACATTTATAGTCTTGGCGCAACGCTGTTTCATGCTGTCGCTGGGAAAGCTCCAATCGAAAGCAGCACAAATTCCGCGACAGAGTTGTACGCATTGAAGCAGCACCCGTCAGACTTGCGGGCGATCACGCCGAAGGTATCCGGGCCGACGACGCGCCTTTTGCAGCGCATGATCGCACCTGATCCGAAGGAGCGTTTTTCTTCGTACGACGAGCTTCTGGCGGAACTTGATGCGGCGCGGCGAACGCTCGAGATCCGTGACGCTCGGCGACACTCATCGCGCTGGTCGTTGAATCGCCTTTTCCGGAGCGGCTGAAACATTTAAAGAAATCGCTCACGGCTACGTAGTGCAAGGTAGGGCGCGGCACTCCGTGCCCGCCGTCGGTTGCAAACGCTATGCGGCGTGCCCCGATCCATCGGGGCCCGCCCTACCAGCGTCAAACTGCAAAAACAAAGTCTCAACAAATCGCGCGTGTGGGAGTCAGATTTTGGACGAAGCGTTGCCACAAAGCGTCTTTGACTCGATGTTTGTCTGCACATGGCACAAAACCCACCACCGCCAACACCACCACCATTTCCTTCGCCCGAAGAGCTGAAGTCCAAGATCACGGACTTCATGAAACAGAACTTCGGCGACCACGTCTCCGTCGCGACAATTACTGAGCCAGAGCCAGCGGTCGCAGAGGAGGATGAAAAGGCGGAGAAAACCGAACACACGGAATTCGAATTCAACCTCCTGCCGCGCGATATCAAGGCGCATCTGGACCGGTTCGTGATCAAACAGGAGGAAGCGAAGAAAGTCCTCGCGATTGCAGTTTGCGATCATTACAACCACGCCAATTACCTTCGACGGCTGGAGAAAGAGGATCCGAACCGCGCTCAGGAAATTGAATACATCAAGCAAAACGTGATCCTCGTCGGACCGACCGGCGTCGGCAAAACGTATCTGATCAAACACATCGCCGATCTGATCAAGGTGCCGTTTGTGAAAGCGGACGCGACGAAGTTCAGCGAGACCGGTTACGTCGGAGGCGACGTGGAGGATCTGGTGCGCGAACTGGTGCACAAGGCCGACGGCGACCTGAACCTCGCGCAGTTCGGCATCATTTACATCGATGAGATCGACAAGATTGCGTCGGCTGGAAATTTGATAGGCCGCGACGTCAGCGGGCGCGGCGTGCAGACCACGCTGCTGAAGCTGATGGAAGAAACCGAAGTGCCGGTGCGCAGCATGAACGATCTCCAGGCGCAATTGCAAGCGGCGTTCGAATTTCAACGGCGTGGCAAAGCCAAACGCGACACGATCAACACGCGGCACATTTTGTTCGTCGTTAGCGGCGCGTTCGGGAAGTTGAAAGAACAAGTAGCGCGGCGTGTCCGTCACGGTCAGATCGGATTCAGCGCGCAACCAGTTCAAGTGATGGATAACGAGTTGTTCCAACACGTCACCACGCAGGACTTCATGGAGTATGGATTCGAGCCGGAATTCATCGGGCGTCTGCCAGTACGCGTCGTTTGTGAGGAACTCGACGCGAACGATCTATTCGACATCATGAAGTTTTCCGAGGGCAGTTTGCTCCGGCAATACGAGCGTGCCTTTCGCGCCTACGGAATCGAGATCAGCTTTGAGGACGAAGCGTTGCGTTTGCTGGCACAAGCTGCGGCGACGGAAAAAACCGGCGCGCGCGGGTTGCTGACAGTGTTTGAGAAATTGTTTCGAGATTACAAATTCCATCTGGCCGGTTCGGGGCTGACCCAGTTGCGCGTGACCGCGGCGCTGGTGCAGGAGCCACAACGCGTTCTCGAGCAACTGATGGCCGAAGGACACAAGCTCGAGGCGCAAATGCTCGAAGCCGGCGCGCGCGAATTCGCAGAGAAATTCAGCAAGGACCATGGATTGGAAATTAGTCTCGACGAGAGTGCCATCCGTCGCCTGGTCGAGCGCGCGCAAGCCGAGCGCATGACCATGACCGATCTGTGCGCGCATTTGTTCAAGGATTTCCAATTCGGATTGAGCCTTATCAAAAAGAACACGGGCCGAACGCAGTTTGTTCTTGATGCTGCGGCGATTGACGCTCCTGATAAGTTCCTGAGCGACCTTGTGGTGCAATCGTATTATCCAGCTACATCAGCGCAAAACGCCTGATTGCTCATGAAGCGGTCGTTGATCACAACCCTCATCATTGGAGTCGCCGTTGCGCTGATTGTTATCGCGCTGCATGCGACCAAAGTCATCGCTGGCTTTGAGGCTGTTGCCGCGCAACTCGTCACCGATTATGCGGGCGCGACACGCGTCGTCGGTGAAAAATGGCAATACGTCTTCGTTTTGGTGATCGCTCTCGGAGTCGCCTGGCTCGGCTTGAGCGATCCCGCGGGTGCGCGACGATGGCGCGCCTGGTTATTAATCGGGTTATTGCTGGTGGAGCTGTTTGCCCTCGCTTGGGTTTGCTCTCTTTACCGCGTATTTTTTCAGCCGGCGCCGTCAGTCCTGGCGGTTGTGTTCGCCGTCCTCGTCGCAGAACTGTGGTCGGTTTTTTTGCGCAGGAACCGCTCACATCTAATCCGCACATTGTTTGCCGATCGCGTTTCCAACGAGCAATTTCGCCGTCTTAACGACGGGAGAATTTCGTTCGAAGCTGAGCCAAAGACGTACGACGTAAGCGTCGTGGTATGCGACATCGGCAACAAACTCACATTCGCTGAAGGCGGCGAGCCTGCCGCGTTCACCGAGGCCGCGGGAAAATTCATCCGCGAGACCGCTGCGCGTCTGGTGGACGCAGGTGCTTATCTGCAAGCCGCCGACGGAGAGGGCGTCGTCGGCGTTTTTGGATTTCCTGCGCCCGATCCGGAACACACGCAAAAAGCAGCGCGCGTTGTTCTCGATTTGATCAAGAATTCTCGCGAACAGGATGAAGATAAGGAGAAGGTCGCTGCCAGCGGGGACATCCGGGCCGGAATCAGCTCCGGCGCGATCATAGCCGGTGCATTACAAGATAGCCGGCGGCCGCTGCTCCTGGCGAGCGGCGAGCCTATCGACTTGGCGCGCAGATTTTGCGCGCTGAATCGTTTCTACGGATCCAGGGCTCTAATGGAGACGTCGACTTTTGATCGAGTGAGCGAGGCAGTCGTCGCGCGCCCAATTGATTTTGTGAGCGGACTAAACTCGCATGATCGGCTTGAAGTTTACGAACCGCTTTGGCTAGCAGCTGAAGCCGGACCAGAACGCGTCGCGAAGCGCGATTCGTTTTGGAGCGGGGTAGTTCTCTATCGAGAGAAACGCTGGGCAGAAGCGTATGCCGAATTCCAGAAGGCGCGCGGCTCGGAAACCGAAGACGATCCAGCGCTGGAATTTTACATGCGCCGACTGGAGCCGCTCATCCTGCAATTAGCGCAATGGCCGCACGAATAAACTTGGTAGGGCGCGACCGCCGGGCGCGCCGCGGGCAGCTCGCGAGCCGTTCCTACCAGGTGTGACATGAGAAGGACCGAATATCCGGCGGCGATCCGGGACTTGATTGTGCAACTGCGGCAAATGCCGGGCGTCGGTCCGCGCTCAGCGGAGCGGATTGCGCTCTGGATGGTGCGCGCGCGGGGCGATCAACCCGAGCAAATTGCGCGCGCCATTGCGGACACGCGTCAGTCGATCCATGCCTGCAATTTGTGCGGATTCTTTGCGGTCGAAGAAATCTGCGAAATCTGTGCCGACCCATCGCGATCGACTGATCTGCTCTGCGTCACAGAACAGCCTACCGACATTCTTCCTCTGGAAAAAACGGGCGCATTTCGTGGTCGATATCATGCCCTCGGCGGTAAGATTGCGCCGCTCGACCATGTCGCTCCCGAAGATTTGCGCATTAAAGAATTGGTGGATCGCATCGACCGGGAAAAAATTTCGGAAATTATTTTTGCGTTGGCCGCGGATGTCGAAGGTGAAGCGACCACGAATTACATCGTCGATCTTTTGAAGAACAAACCGGTCGCGCTCACCCGCATAGCCCGCGGGATCCCAGCCGGCGGCGGCTTGGAATCAGCCGATGAATTGACGCTATCGGCCGCGCTGTCTGGGAGGACGAAATTGTAACCGGCCGTCATCCCGGGTTCCAAAGATCGCATCGCACCTAACGAGACGAAGATAAGCCACGACAAGGTCGCAAACATTCTGGAGTTGCATAGCACGGGGCCCTTGGCCTTATCGATTAGTTAGATGGTCGGCCCCTCAGAATCCGAACGCGTCCTTGCGGAATCATCGTTTCCAGACGGTGGATCAGGATAAATGAGCCTCGCAATCTTCCTCGCTCCCGTCAGAAGCCAGAACGCAACAACGAGATGTCCGACGGTCTGCGTCATCATCGAGGCAAATGAAGTGCTGCCGGTCACGGATTTCGTGAACCCCGCGCTCATGTTCAAGCTGGTTAGAAAATACCCAACTGCGATGAGAATTTCCCAGAAGCCAAGCAGGCGCAGTCCGAAAGCAAACCAAGTTCTTAGCGTTGTTCGATCTGGTGGATTATCCATCTAATGAGAACAATATAGCTACGCCTTCCGGCGGCGAGCATGGACTGGACTGAAGGTAAGGGAAGGCGTTAGCTGCATCGCCTGGTAGACGTCACTTAAGCGGAGCCTCGCTCATCAGCGCGAGCTGATTGCCGTCGGGATCAACGAACTCCGCGAGCCAGACTTCCGATGTGGCTGATCGACTCACGACGTGTGGCGGCGCCTTGAACTGCACTCCCTGTGTGTTCAAGGATGAGTAAACAGATTGAATGTCTTTCACTCCGAAATAGATCTGCGAACCGCGCTGCACCTTCTGACCGGCCGGAGTAACACCCACGAGCAACCGAACAGCTCCGCACTGAAAGAATGCCATCTGGGGAGGAGCAGCGAATAGAAACGGTAGACCGAGAACATCCCGATAGAACGCCACGCCCCGCTCGAAGTCGTCTATTGGAATAAGAAGCTGCGTCACAGTCGAGTCCTCGAGATTCATTTTTTCTCCGTGTTGATTCACCAAGTGTTCATTTCGTCTAACGAGAAAGAGATAAGCCGCGGTAGGGTGTCGTGGCAAGGTTGCTCGCGCTCATCGCCTCCAGGTGCCGTTGTCTTCATCGAATGGTTAGATCTCACGCTTTCCCGTCAACAGCTGCATGATTACCCCGTCTCTTGTGACTGTCACGCATATGTGCGCGCGGTAACCAGCCGCGTTGGCGAACAACATGGATCACATCATCAAGTCGCCGCCGTTAATGTCGAGGGACGTGCCGGTGATGTAGCCGGCGGCCTCTGAAGCGGCGAAGCAAATCAAATCGGCGACTTCGATCGCGGTGCCGAGTCGTGGCACGGGATAGCTCGCGGCTAGACGTTCGAGCAACTCGTCCGACGCATGTTCGCGCGTCAGCTCGGTATCGATCATACCGGGGCAGACAGCGTTCACGGTGATGCCGAACTTGCCGAGTTCCTTCGCGGCCGCGCGCGTCAGTCCGAGAAGTCCGGCCTTCGATGCCGTGTAGTGCGCACCGCCGAGCGTGCTCACCATCCGGCCGCCGGAGGACGAGATATTAATGATGCGGCCGTAGTGCTGGTCGCGCATGGCCGGAAGAACGGCTTTCGTCATCAAGAACGGCGCGGTGAGGTTGACCTCGAGCGCTCTGCGCCATTCGTCGGCGGTGAGATCGGGGAAACGTGTCGACAGCGGAAGCGCGGCGTTGTTGACGAGGATGTCGATCCGTCCGAAGCGTTCGAGCGTGCGACGCGCGATCTCGTCGGGGACGCCGTCCGCCGCGACGTCGCCCGGCACGGCGAAGGCGCGTTCGCCGATCTCCTTCGCCAGCGCCTCGGCGCGCTCACGGTTACGGACGTTCACCGCGACCGAGGCGCCGCGCTCGTGCAGGCGCGCTGCGACAGCCCGTCCCAGGCCGCGCCACGCGCCGGTGACGACGGCGACGCGTCCCGCAAAATCAGCGTTTTCCATCCGGAGAATTATCTCACTGTGCCTGAGCTCCGCGCACCCGCAACCAAGGCGCCACTGAGAATGATGCGGGACAAGGCCTTCGATTTTCGCCGATAGCAGAGAACGCCGGACATAACTGCGCTAAAGTAATTTTCACAGAATAAACTTCTGCGCCTAACGAGAAAGGTAAGCCACGGCCAGCGTTGAACAACATTACGGCCGGAGTACGTAAGCGCGAAGACGCGAATCGCACTGGGGAAACCGAGCACGTAAATGAAATCCAGGCTGTCGTGGCAAACAAGCTGAGTGAAACCCGAAGGAAGGGGTGCGACATAGATGGGCAAGCCGACTCAGCATCTAGTGACAGATTTCATGATGAGACAGAGGTATCCTCACTTGATATTGCCAGCTCACGGAAGTTCTATAACGCTGCCTAGGCCCGCGTAGAGATAGTGATCACCGAAAGCTTTGCGAAAAGCGGCAAAAGCTGGCTCTCCTGTGCAGTGACCCGCTGCCAGCCGATCCACTTTCCACTGGTCATGCAAGGCGGTGGTAAGACGTGTAATCTCTAGGTCTGGAGTTGTTACCAAATGGAGTCCTCCGAAGACAAGATGCACATGCTTGTCAACTTCCGTTGATGCTTCCAATATCTTCTCAATTCCGGGATGTGAGCATCCGACTCCTAAGACCACGCCCTTGGGCGACTTAATCGCTAACGAAAGCTCACGCAGTTCAAGTGTGCCAGGTGTCTGCGAGACTGTCGAAATCAAATAGATTGCTGGTGCAACTTCAGTTAAGGTATCGACCCAAACAAAGTCGGCGCCTGGCCAAGGCGCGCCGAACGTCATCTTCGCGGGAGGTTTCCCATCGTAATAACGCATATATCCGGGTAGCGATTCATCCTGGCGATAGAATGTTCCTGGCAGTGCGGCCCCGAATACCCCAAATCCTTCCTTTGGCGCATAGATTCTTACACCGGGATTGACACTCAGTAAATAATTCAGTCCGCTTGTGTGGTCTCCGTGTCGATGCGAAATCACGGCGGAATCTAATGTCTTGAGATCAATGCCCAAGACTTTAACGTTCTGCGCAAAGGTATCGGCGTTGTTACCAGTATCGAAAAGGATTCGCTTGCCCTGATACTCTACGAACGCCGAAAATCCCCAATCCTTCTTCAGGTTGGAAGACTTACCGAAAGCGTCATAAAGGATAGTAATTCGATTTGCGGACTGAGCAGTCGATATGACTGCGCTCATTAGCAAGATAGATGCAGCTGCAAAACAAGTAGCTATTCGGGATCTCATTCTGTTCTTTTCATCTGCGTGATGGCGCGGCCAGCGGTTCGCTGAATCGCCTGGTTAAGCTTGAGACGTGTTCTTATTTGGATCAAAGAGGCGTAGAGACTGGAGGCGGGGTCGAGCGCCCTGCAAATACGGCTATCAAGAGTAAAGCGTAACTGACAGCGCGCAGCACTGACCACACCATCGAAATGCCGGCCATTACCGATGCACCTTCGACCGTCGTGTGGCCGCCGTGTCTCACCCAGCCTTGCATAGCAGTCTGCGCGACTGGAACGGCAAAACAAAGAACCGCAGCCACGCCAAATCCAAAAAGCGCCCACATCGAGCCCTTGGAGCCCTGCTTCCATCTCCCGAGAATAACAAGGCCAGCCACGAAACAAACGAACAACGTAGGCAACTGTATCGCGAACATTGAGAGCAACAGTTTAATCTGATCGGTATTATCCATAAATGTTCGATGTGCACGCTTGAAGCGGATTAGTTAGATGTCACTGACTTTTTCGCGAGCGGAACAACACAATTAATGCATAGATCGACACTCCAATACAAAGGAAACCTGCAACATAAGCTTGTCCCGGTGTCATCCATGGCGCCCATCTTCCAGGTGCGACCGTGTGATGCTGTTCTGCGTACCAACCATTGTAAATTTGCATTATCCCCAATAGAGGAATAGCAACGCCAGAACCAGGGTGACCCGACTCCTTCTTTTCGGTGCAGACGCCATCACATCTAACGAGAACAAGATGAGCGACGGCCACTGGGAGCGGGCGTGGCCATCAGTGCAAAGGTTCTTGTGACCAAAGACGTGAACGCGCAGCGGGTGGCCGTTCGCTCCATCGCATGGTTAGGCCATTTAGTCAGAGCAGGCGGTGACATATGAGCCGAAAACTTCGATACCATGACGCGCATCTGCTGCCGATTCGAATGTCCAGGCGGGAGCGCACGACCGCAAGAATAGCACGATGTCCGGATCGGAGCGCTGCAGCAGCTCGCGAAGATCTGGGAGCAGTCGAGGATATTCTCCGCGTCGATGCCCTTCAACGATGCTGCGCCAAGCCTCCGACTCATCCTCTGGCGAGGTGATCTGGGCCTCATGTCCGAAGTGCTCCGCGAACGCATGTCGAAGATCGGCAAACTCCATATCAACATTCTCGCACAAGTGGCTGTCGAGGCGAACATGCAAAGGGCCTAACGAGACACAAGATCAGCGACCGCGCCCGAGAGCGCGCGTCGCTGCAAGCTGGACAGACCAGCTACTTGGAAATTACGCATCGGCGCGGGGCGCGGTTCGCTGCAGCGCATGGTTAGGCGTTGCGGTCATTGTGCGAGAGACGTTGCATGGGCACAAAGCGAATGCCGTGAACGCACTGCTCCGAGCCAGTGATACGAAAACCTAAACGTTCGTAGGCTGAAACGGCATTCGGTGAAGAACTGACCGTGAACTCGCAATCCGTATCGCCAGCTAGAGCACCCGCAGCAGCGAGCAGCCCACGACCGATGCCGCCGCGCTGGCGGGAAGACTGAACAAAGAGCATGGAGACGTGACGAGGCTCGCGCAAATGGAGCATGCCGACCAACTCGCCTGAGTGCTCGGCAACTAAGGTGATGTGACCGGACTTGTGACGCTGCGAAAGGGCCTCGACAGAAGCGTAGCGGTGAAACTCCGCAACGCCCTCGGTCTGGTAATGCGGTGCGACAAACTGGTCGAACACCTCGCGCGCAAGAGAGGACACGGCAGCGGTCTCCGACGGGTGAATCTGGCGATAGATGATCGAACTCACGATGGGCGAGATAGCTTTCATTCACACGAGGCGCGTAGCAACGCCTAACGAGACGGAGCTGACCCACCGCTGGCGGCGGCGAGCTTTGTTTTACTCTCAACTATCATCCCTCAACCCTCAACTTTCTTAGTAGAACGGTCAGCGGTTACCTCCATCGCATGGTTAGGCGTATTGACGTGGCAACCACAAATCATCTCGCTCAGAATCGAACATCAGGCAACGCGCCGCGTGCGTCGAAGTCGGTCGACACGCTGATGTCTCGCCAGCGCTCTGCGTCGGCTGCACGGGTGGCCTCGGCGTCGCCGGCGTTCTTTGCCGCGTCGCTGCCTATTAGGAGATGTGCAGGCAGGCGATCGGCGGCAGCCAATCGAAGGATGACCTGAGCGACCTTCACTGGGTCGCTGGTCTCGTGGCCCCAGTAAGACTCCAGAGCCTTGACGACTGAGCCGACGGACGGTTCATAGTCCGGGAGCAAGTCCGGAGTATCCTGGTTCGCGCGCGCACCCCAGTTGGTCCGCATCCCACCGGGTTCGAGCGCACACACCTTGACGCCAAAGGGAGCCAATTCCTGTGCGAGGGACTCGGTGAATCCTCCCACCGCCCATTTGGCCGCGTGATACGGCGAATTGCCCGGCCGGGCGAGGCGGCCTCCGACCGATGATATCTGAAGGATACAGCCGCTCTTCTGCTTTCGCATGATCGGGATCGCCACCCGACACACGTTGACGACACCATAGAAGTTGGTGTCGACCACAGCCTTGAATCTCTCCGCGCTCAACTGTTCAAATGGCGCGATATCGGCGTAGCCCGCGTTATTGACGACGACATCGAGACGCCCAAACGCGTCCACCGCTGCCTGCACGGCGACGTACGCCTCCCGCTCATCGGTCACGTCGAGGGGAGCAGTGCGTATCTGATCGCCGTACTTCTTTACCAGGTCTTCGAGGCGGCGAGGATCGCGGGCGGTGGCAACGAGTCGATCTCGCGATGCGAGCACCGCTTCCGCGATGTTGCGGCCCAGTCCGCTTGCGCTGCCGGTCACCAACCAAACTTTGGACATGAAAGGCCTCCGGTCTTTTTCTTGTACTGATGCGGCTCGGCGCCAATCCGGGTGCAGCGACGGGAATCAGACAGCACGTCACTGGCCACTCGCTCGGGAATGCCAGGATAAAAACGGATCATTGCTCTGGGCATATTGTGGTTACCAAGCCGCCTAACGAGACACAAGATCAGCTACCGCTGGCGAGAGCGAGTGCGGCTGCAGGTTGAATGTGGAAGGCACGTTGAGCGGGAACTCGGAGCGGCCAGCGGTTAGTTGCATCGTCTGGTTAGATGTATCACAGACTTCTATTCCTTAGTAGGGCTTTTCTAGTTCAGGCGGAGTAGCCGATTCGGCCTGTAATAGCTCGCGAACCGGATTCCGCGAATCCGAGTACGCCTTCAGCATTTCGTCCTGCGAAAACGAACCGCTCTCGAGCACAGTTTGCATTGAAGTCATGCGTCCCAGAGACGTCAACACCCACCGCGCAGAAGACGCTTCCTCCGCAATGATTGCGGAAAGCTGTTCAAGCTGAGCAGGTGTCATCTTCGCCACGTTTTTTAAGCGTTGCACGCCCTGACCGAACCTGATCTCGATCGCCTCCTGCTCGCCCATATTGGCAAACAACTTGCCAATTCTGTCTCCAAGAATGTCCAGAATATGGTAAACGACGGTATAAGCCTGTGCTTCATCGCGCGGCAGCAGCGCCACAGCGCCGCTCTCGCGCGCATGATCCCAGACCGAGCGTCTAGGGATAACGAACGGCAACTTTGGCCCGCTCTCGTATTTCAGCGTTGAGATTGTATTCGCCTGCACTGCAGCCTGGATCGCTTGTGATTCCCGGACGGCCCATTCGTAGTGTGCATACACCGCTTTGATGTCGTCGCGCAGATAAGGATCATTCAACCGGATTTCTGCGCGAAGGTCTTCCTCGAGTTGACACCGGCTATTGTAGCGATGCAGCCATTCAACTGATTGCTGCGCGGCCAATGCCGTGACTACGCCGAGCACCACAATGACATATTCTGAAAAAACCCACCTCCACTTGTCGCGTCCGGCAGACTTTTGCGCTTCCACAGGTGTTAACTGCCAGCAACGCCGGAGCTATCTCGCAAAGGGGCGGCGGGGTTCATCGATTGATTACATCTAACGAATAAAAGATGAGCCGCCGCGTGACTTACGAATGGCGTTCATGAGCAAGGAAATCTGGGCATAAGAACGGTTCGCGATTGGCTCCATCGCGTGGTCAGGCGTTCATGTGAAGAGTCCTACAATCCGGGTAACCGTTAGCGCCGCCAACCCAAGACGGTGAACCAATCGTTGTTGCCAGGCAATGAGTAACACTGGAATGCCCAATCGAATCACAACAGCGACCGCGATGTGAGCATACGACCAACCAGAAACATTGCCCCGAACGAAGTTGGAGCAAAGGCTGATCACAGGCGCAAGCAACAGGACACCGACGAGCACTCGACTGTGCGCCATGTAATAATCCTCCAAAGAAGCCCAGGTGTCTTGTTCCCGCGGCACCATTGCCTGGCTAACGAAGACATAGGGCAAAGTGATGCCGATAGAAACCAGGATTGACCAGGGTCCAATGGTCAAGACGTTACGCGCTTCCCAGGCTGACATCCATTGATGGGCGGCACTGAACAGGATAAGCAGCCCCAATAAGATGGGCGATATTCCGACGACCATATCCTTTCGCCCGCGCCACATATCGGCGAAGCCCGTCGCCACCCTCGCAACCGCGAGACCCAGTAAGAGGCTCTGAAAGGAGAAAAGGAAGTCAAAGCCGCTCATATCTCTCTATCCGGACCGCCCAACGAGACAGAGCTGAGCGACCGCCACCGTCGCCGAGATCTGCCGCAACCAAAACTGTTTTGTTCACTTGAAATCTGAACATGCGCCGGGTGGCGGTTCGCTCCAGCGCTTGGTTAGGCCTTCTCCATTGCATGTAGGATCGCTCTATTCGGTTAATGTCCGCTCAATTCACGTTGCTCTTCTTCGGTAAGCGGTGGTTCATGGATGATCGCCCCAAGTTCGGCGTTGTCCGGCGCAGGGGCGAAGTCCCCGTAGCGGGAGTGAAGGTTGCGCATGTCGCCACCCAAGCGGTAGTGCGCGATCAACACGGCCTCGGCGAGTTCGATTTCATTGGCGAGTTGCGTAACTGTGAGTCGTGAGGGGTCAGCATCGAACGCAGTGTAACGGCGAGCTACGGAGATCGCCCGCAGCCGGTCCGCGCTGCTCGCCTGCACCACACCGAGTTGATAATAGAGCTGCTCGAGTTGGCGCACCTCTGGTTGAGACATGCGTGCCGTCACGCCCAAATGCTGTGCGGTCTGCCAGGCTGCGATCGAGAATGTTGTAATGTAGCAGTGCCAGTTGATTTTGCCCGGCCAGCTATCCGGCGCAACACCCGGATGCTGCTGTAAATATTGAAGCACGGCGAGATTCGTCTGTAAGCGCTTGGTTTCGCGCCGGAATAACTCGTTAGTCGTCGCGAACTCGTGTTGATTTCCCGTGCGTTCCTGAGCGATCGCCTGACGCGCCTCGTGCACCTCGCTCCGGTGGTGAATCCCTTCGGCACACTGCTCGAACCCGAGCGCAATGAGCAATCCGATCACGATGGTGACGATATGAACGAAGAAGTCGCGCAATCCGTGTGCTGCGTGCGGCGGTGGGTGGACATCAAGCATCGGTGGAGAGGCCTAACGAGAAAGAAGTGAGCTACCGCCACAGGCGGCGAGCGCGGCTCGAAGTAAGAAGATTCTAGTCATTTCAAAGTGTGAACATGTGTCGGGTGGCGGTTAGCTCCACTGACTGGTTAGGTGAAATCCTTTGCACGGCGCCTGTCCTGTCGGAATGCTAGCAACCCAACCCCAATTAGGGCAATGCCGATCACTGGAAACGCAAATCGGGCCAACCCACGCTCGTAAGCCAACGCTGAAGCAAGCGACTGAATCTGTCGGCCGTCAACGGATAGGCCGTAAGTGGGAAGAGCATGTTCACCATTTTCGAGTGTGTAGGTTCGCTGATTTGGCTTCATATAGAATTGGAGAATAGCGCCGCGAGACTGTAACGCGTCCGCCACGAGATTCTCGTTCAGCGAGTCCGAAAAGTATTTTCCGCCTTCCGTGGTGTACCACACAATATCGTACCATGTTTTGCTCTTAAACGGTGACCACGGGCGGTCACTCTGATGCAGCACGTAAAACGAGAGGAGGTGCTCATCGTGCTCGGCCAGCTCATCGCTGCTCGGAACGTGCCAAACGAATGATGCCACGATCATCGCGAGACCAAGAGCGGCTAACGCCACCAGCTCGAACCATGCAATCGCGCGCCACGATTTCACCTAACGAGATGGAGCTCAGCCGCGGCTACCGGGAGCGAGGCTGAAAATCTCTGAAACTGTTTTAGTCATAAAAATGTGAACGCACAGCGGGTAGCCGTCGGCTGCAGCGATTGGTTAGACCTCATCGTGCGAAATAGAACCGGACGATTTTCGGCGGATTTAGTGCGACAACGTAGGTAACGCACAGCCCATAAGCGGTGCCGCTGCCGGTGCCTGCTTCGGTCGGCCGCAGTGGACGTGGCTCATCGGGCAAAAAGACGATCTCAGCAGTTTTGCCATGTCGCTCGATCTCCACTGTGTAGTGTCGCAAATCGCGTGATCTAGAATAATGCTTCGCGACGAAATCTCCCATCGCAAAACTGATCGCCTCAGCTTCGCGACCAGAGAGTTTCACCGTTTCCCCATGAGCGAGAGCGGCGGCGTGAATTGTCAGGATTATTGCCACCGAAAAACGATGAATCGCGGATGGACGCATTAGGTCTAACGAGACAGAGATAAGCCACGGCAGGGTGTGGTGGCAAACACACTGAGTGCATTTCGCAATGGGGCCGTTGGCTTCATCGAATAGTTAGATGCAACACTCGAAACCAACTAGGCCTACGGGCGCGGGTGCGGTGTAAATGCGGGCGTAGCGTGAGGGCTTGGCGGAGCGGACGGCAGGGGACGTGGTGCGGGCGTTGGCCGAGGCAGAGGTGTCGCCGTCTGACACGAAGTAGGTGCGCACCCTGCAATATTGATAGTGTCAACGCGCCAGCCCTCATTTGAGCCACTCGTATCGCTGGCCATTCTCCAACGCACCGTGAAGCCTGTAGTAGGCAGGTTCACTACGGTTGTGATGAAGCCACCCGAATTGCCACTCCAAGCCTGTCGACCAGCAATCGGACTACCCCGACCAGTGCTTATCGTGCGGTTATAGCCGCCTACAACGAAGCTCCCACCTGCGTCAAGGACGTCTCGGAATGTATTTCCACCGTCAGTACTGAGCTCAAGCACGCCGCCGTCAAATCCTACATCGGGGTCCACATCCGATGCTTCAAGATTAAAGTTGTGCCGGAAAGTCAGCTGCAGTCTTGCAAAAGGAAGAGGGATGGGTAGCGAATCAAGCCTTTTGTCGCTCACAACAGCCGGATCATCAATGAACGCTGCGTTGGGCAATGTATCGGCAGGTGGGATGGGCACGCCGGAATTTGATGTTATCCAAAAGGGCGACGGCCCTTGTGCATTTGTTGCCAACCAGCCCATAGGTAATGCAGGAGGAGTCACATTGTCGAAGTTCTCGCTCCACATCACCGGTAGTGAACAAGGCGGCGAGCACGAAGGCGTCGGCTGTGCCGTCCCGGCGATTTGCGACCGACCGTGATGAGCAAAGGCGATCACTATCGCGCTGATGATGGTCACACTCGTTGCCGCACGCATTGATTTAACGAGAAGATAAGCCACGGCACGGTGTCGTGGCAAACAAGCTCATCTTATTTCGCAATTTGGGTGGTTGGCTTCATCGATTGGTTAGATGCCGCAGCGTCGAACATACACCTAACTTTCTCGCCCTGGTTTTGGCCGCCGTCGAAGCGCGGTGGCAATAGAACAGAGTCCAAGCGCGGATAAAAGAGCTCCCGCAATGATCGCTTGCCATGGATCTACCCAAGACGGCCCCTTAAAGTAGATCGGAGTGTGGTAAAGCAAACCACATCGCCCTGACCACAAGAAAATGAGTCCAGCCGAAAGCAACAGGACGCCCGCGACTGCCCAACCCCAATCTCGTTTACTCCTCATGCATCTAACGAGAACAAGATGAGCTGCTGCGACCGGCGGCGCGGTCGGTCGTGGGTGAAAGTGTGGAAGTCATCGAAAACGAGGTCTTACGCCGGGTCGCAGTTCAGCTCCATCGCATTGGTTAGACCTTTTTAGTAGGTGATGATTGGGTGGCTCAGGTCTGCTTCTGGCTCCATATAAAAAAGGTTCTTATACTTGCTCGAGAACGTGCTCCGCACAAGGCCATCAACGCGTGCGAATGCGGCGGCACCGGAAAAATCGTAGCGAGTTACCACAACGTGAACATTATCATTGTGACGACTGGCGAGGAGCTGAACACGAGAATCGCGGTAAAGCGCGAAGGGTACCGGTGAATACTCATTCGGCGAGGGCGACCGCTTCGGAAGATTCGTCTGCGCTGCAATCGTACGGAGCATCTGCTTCACCTCTGCGGCCTCTGCTCCACCACCGACGATGTCATAGCCGTGGAACCAGTACCCGGTCGGACTCGGACGACCCGCACCAGATGGATACGACTGACAGCTGGCGATCAACAGCGTCACCATTAATGGTAACGAGCGATACGCGCATAAGGTCTAACGAGAATTCGACCCAAAATTTGGGTCTTTCCAGAGAAATACCCACTTTTTGGATCTAATCCGGGTTGAGTTTGAAACTTGATGCGACAGATTCGCTGTCATGCAGAAATCGTAGGGAGAGTGCCGCTTGCGGGCAAACCGAAATTGCTCGACCAGGTGCGCGACGGTGATGCGGCGTAGGCATTAGTAAGGGCGATGCGCAGCGATTTAACTTTTGTAACGTTTTTAACGTTGTAACTTTTCTTCGAAATGTCCTGCGCGAAGATCGATCCAGCCCTGCACCAGGCGAAGAAGCCGTCCTGGATCAAAGTGCGGTTGCCGTCGAATCCAGTTTTCTTTTCGACCAAAGCGCTCATTTCCGATTTGCGGTTGCACACGGTTTGCGAGAGCGCGCAATGCCCGAATCGTTGGGAATGCTGGAGCCAGGGCACCGCTACTTTCATGATCGCAGGCGATCGTTGCACGCGTGCGTGCGGATTTTGCGCGGTGACGACGGCGAAACCATTCGCGTTGGAAGACGACGAACCGAAGCGCGTCGCGGAGGCAGTGCGCCGGATGAATTTGAAACACGTAGTGATCACTGCCGTCGCGCGCGACGATGTGAAAGACGGCGGCGCAGATCATTTCGCGCGCACGATCAGCGCTATTCGCGAGATGGATCCTTCAATCGTCATCGAAGTGCTCGTTCCGGATTTTCACGCACACGACTGGTGCATCCAGACGGTGCTGAACGCTGCGCCCGACATTTACAATCACAACATGGAAACGGTCGAACGGCTGACGCCTGTCGTGCGTTCGCGCGCAAAGTATCGGATATCGTTGCAGGCTTTGCGGCGTGCAAAGGAACTGTCGTCCCGCAACGGCGGGATTGTGACGAAGAGCGGGGTAATGCTCGGTCTTGGCGAAAAGGAGACCGAACTTTTTCAGACCATGGACGATTTGCGCGAGGTCGGCTGCGAAGTGTTAACCATGGGCCAGTATCTTCGCCCGAGTGCGAAGCATTTGCCCGTTGTCGAATACATCACGCCCGAGCAATTCAATTATTACGGCGACATCGCACGTCAAAAGGGTTTTCTTTATGTCGCTTCGGGACCGTTGGTCCGCAGCTCTTATCACGCGGCCGATTTTCATCCGGTTGTGCGTCGCTGATCGCATCGAAGCGGACTACTCTGATCCGCTGTCCTCAGCGGATTGAATGCAAGTCATTTTATTCTGCGCTGGGGCAGCGCGATTCAGCATCAAGCTTGCAATCGCTGTCATTCCGAGCGAAGCGGAGCGAAGTCGAGGAATCCCGCAGCAACTCGTTCAGGTTCTGCAACGGGATGTCTCGACTTCGCTCGACATGACGAAAGACATTAGATCGCAAACCGCAGCGGTTATTCCGGCGTATCAGGACGAAAAACACATCGGCGACATTGCGCGTCGAACCCGCGAGCGGCTGGATCACGTTCTCGTTGTTGATGACGGCTCAACCGATCGGACGGAACAACGCGCGCGCGAAGCCGGCGCCGAAGTTATTGTTCACGCTCAAAACCAAGGCAAAGGCGAAGCAATCAAGACCGGACTCGCGCACTGGCTTGGGGCTGCAAATCCGTCGGGTAGCGGACAAGATCGACAAATCACGTGGGTGGTCCTTTTGGATTCTGATGGTCAACATCTTCCCGAAGAGATCGATCGATTCTTGCTAGCGGCAGCTTCAGCGACACGACCCACGTTTTTCATAGGCAACCGCATGGGCGACGTCGCCCGCATGCCGTTGGTGCGTCGCGTTGTGAACCGCTATATGAGCAATCAGATCAGTCGAGTTTGTGGCCAAAAAATTCCGGACACGCAATGCGGTTACCGCATGCTACATCGAGAGCTAATTCCAGACGTGCTTGGCGGCGGTCACCGATACGATTACGAGACTGAAGTGCTAATCATCGCCAGCCGTAAAGGCTACAAGATTGAATCAGTCCCAATCACGACCGTTTACACCGACCAAGTCAGCAAGATCCATCCCGGGCGCGATGCGATTCGCTTTCTCAAAATGATGCGGCGGTATCGCAAACTGCCTCACGCCCCGGGCAGCCGCTGCCGAGTATTAAAATCACGGTTTTGTTCCCGGCACGGGTTTTGAGCTTTTGAGGATTTCTGACTCGGGCGTGAGGTTGGGAGGCTTCCCGCCAAAGATGATCCGGTTTGGTCTTTGGGTGAGCTCATCAACGAGCGTCTTTGCGTGCGTCGTGAGTACTTTCAAGTTCAACAGGGTCACGTGCAGCTGTTTCATCTGTTCCTGAAGCTGCTTGTCCGTCGTTTTGATGAAAGTATCAGCTGTGCCGAACAGCGTGTTCGCGCCTTTTTCTACGCCGTCAAGATTCGTGATCGCATTCTGTAAGTTGTCCAGGTCCAGCTTAAGCGAATCAGCGAGTGGGCCGAGTTTCGGGGTGAAGTCGTTCAGATCCTTCTTTAGTCCTGTGACTGTGACATTGAGATTATCGATCAACTTGTTTGCGTTATCGAACAACGGACCGGCGGCCGCAGTGATTTGCTCGAGCCCGTATGCGGGATGGCCTTCGATCGACGCGTTGTTTGCCAGCGTCTGTCCACCGGGTGTGCCTGCCGAAAGTGCCACGAATTTCGGAGAGAGCATCGTATCCGAACTTAGCGTCGCGGTTACGTCCGAGGGCAACGGCGGAATTCCTTCGTCCAGGCTAACGGTCACCTGCACAGCGTCCTTCTTGTTTGCGCTCGCATCACGCTCCTTAGCCGTAAGGTGACGCATCGCGATCACGCGTCCCGCTGGCGCGCCTGCGTAGCGCAACTCGGAATTCACTTTTACGCCGGTCACATCTTCGTAATTGATCTGCAGAGTACGCGTCGGTTTCTTGAGGTGATATCCGGAGAGTGCGAAATGTAAGCGCAGCGAGCAGGACGATGCTGCACGCGATCACAAAGAGGGCGACGAAATAATCCGACGAGATTGCGCTTCATGAATGCTTGTGATGAAAACGGAACCGCGCGCCCAGAAACGGCCGGGGCCGGACGTGTTGATGATCCTTATGCTCTTCCTGTGAAAGGTTCAACGGAATCGGTCCGTCGGCTCGACCGTTGATAAATTGTTGCACTTCAGGGTTCGGACTGTTTCGAATTTCGTCCGGCGTGCCTTCCGCCACAATCGAGCCATGTCCAAGCATAATCATGCGCGTAGCGATGCGAAAGGCACTCGTCATATCGTGTGACACGACGACTGCCGTCATGTGGCTGCTTTGAGTCAACTTTTGCGTTAGCTGGTCGACAACGGCGGTCATGATTGGATCGAGCCCGGAGGTCGGCTCGTCGCTAAATAGTAGTTCCGGATCGAGAGCAAGCGCGCGCGCAAGTCCAACGCGCTTCTTCATTCCGCCGCTGATTTCATCTGGCTTAAGATGTTCAAAACCGGTCAGGCCGACCATCTCAAGCTTTCCTCTCACGATTTGTTCGATTTCGTCGGGCGACTTATTGGTGTGCTGCAACAGTGGCAGGGCAACATTCTCGCCCACTGTGAGAGACGCGAGTAGCGCGCCGGATTGGAACAACATTCCGAATCGCAGGCGCACTCGTTCAATCTCGCGTTCCTTCATCCCTGTGATTTCTTCCCCAAAAAGTCTCACCGATCCCGAAGTCGGTTTCATGGACCCAATCATATGACGGAGCAGTGTGCTCTTGCCGCAACCACTGCCGCCCATAATCACCAGAGTCTCGCCACGATGGACGTTGAACGAGATCTCGTCGAGCACAGCGCGATCGCCGAATTTCCGGACGAGATTGTTCACCTCGATGATAGTTTCTCCGTTATCTTTCATGCAGCGAAAAAGAAAATCCCTGTCAGAACGGCGTTCATCACTAGCATGGCAAGCAAAGCTTGCACGACCGCAGCGGTAGTCGCCTGACCGACGCCTTCGGCGCCACCTTCGACATTTAGTCCGGCGTTGCACGAGATCGTGATAATGATCCAGGCGAAGACGACGCTCTTGATCATTCCCGAATACAAATCCCAGGTGTCCGCGCTTTCCACCGCGCGCATGATATAGCCGGCAGTGTTAAAATCGAGAGCGGAACAGCAGACCGCCCAGCCGCCGAGGATGCCGATGTAATTTCCAAAGATGGTGAGCGCCGGCAGCATGACGAGCATGGCCAGGAAACGCGGCACCACCAGAAATTGAACCGGGTTGATCGCCATCACTTCGAGCGCCTCGATTTCCTCGGACACTTTCATCGTGCCGATTTCGGCCGCGACAGCAGAACCGCTGCGGCCGATCACGATCACCGCGATCAAAACCGGTCCCATCTCGCGCAGCAGCGTGAGCATCACAAGATCGGGAATGTACATTTCCGCGCCGAGACTTTCGAGAGAATGCGCAGCCTGCATCGCCAGTGTCACGCCTACGCTGAACGCCGTGAGTGCGACCATCGGCGCCGCGCGCACGCCTATGAAAACCATTTGCCGGAAGATCGGCGCGATCTTGAAAAATTGACCCGTGAACGGCGCAACGAAAATCCAGTAGAGCAAACTGAAATTGAGCTGGAGATAATTTTTCACGACGTCGCACTCTCGGACGCGACAGAATGACAGGCGAAATCGAGCGACGAAAGGCGAAACTCCTGGTGGTGTTCAATTGTCAGTTCGGATGTTCAACCTGGCTGAATCTTGTGCGCGCAGAAGTATGGCTTGGGCAAACGGCGGGCAGAGGACTGCCCGCCCTACCGAGCCGTGTGAATGTTGGTAGGGCGCGTCACTCCGTGCGCGCCGTCGCCCTGATTCGAGATCAGCAATGTCCTGAGACGACACTTTTAAAATCCAACCCCAAGTCACCGAAAATCACCTGCGCCGCATTTCTTCCCGGTGCCATCGACACACCGGGGCCGGGATGACTGCCGGAACTGCACAGGTACACGTTAGGCACAGGCGTTCTGTATTGGCCAAGCTCGGGAATCGGGCGCAGCGAACCGCTTTGGTAGGGGAGGAACGCGCCCTGACCAAGCGTGCCGCGAACGGCGCTAATGATTTTGCGCGAAATATCGACCGGCGAATGGGCCACCCGCTTTAGAATTTTTGCCTTCAAGTCGGGAATGTAATTCGCAGTGATGAGGTCGATGAGATAATCGGCGTACGGTTCGCGCGCTTCCTCCCAGGTGCGTGCCGGAATTTTACCGGTGGCATCGCCAGTGATGACGTAGGGCACACTTAGCACGACGAATTTCATCAGCGCCTTGCCCGCTGGTGCGCGACTGGGATCTATCGCGGAATCGTTCCAACTCACGATCATTGGCGCCGACGGCAGCGCGCCACCGCGGCATTGCAGATATACTCGCGAGAAAAAATCGAGCGACGGCTCGGTAAGATGAACGTGCGCTGATTGTCGCGCTGCGGGTCCGGCCTTGTAATTAACAGGGCTCTCGAGTGCGACGAACATGACAAAGACCGAATCTCCCCACTCGTAGAGCTTCATCTTGTCCACGATGTCTGCTCCCACCATTTCCGTTCCGAGCAAATCCATTATCAGGTGACCCGGGTCGATGTTCGAGACGATCAGCTCACCAGCAGGAATCTCCTCGCCGCTTGTCAGACGCACGGCAGTAGCGCGTTTCGCATCGCCGACAATTTTCCGAACAAGCGCGCTGGTGCGGATTTCGCCGCCATGTGCTCGCAGATCTTCAGCTAGAGCAAGCGTAACGCGATGCATTCCGCCTTTGACCAGGTTGTTGCCGGCGTTCTGCAGGACCGAGGCAAACAGCCAACCGAGTTGTGCGCCTCCAGCATCGTCGGGCGAGGCGCCTAAAAACGTGGCGAAGGAACCGAACAATGTCTTCGTTGCCTCGGATTCGAGCGTCTGGTCCGCCCACGATCTGACGCTCTGCATGCTGAACCGATAGGCTTCCATGCCGGCAGGCGAGGTGGCAAATTCCGCTGCGGCTGCGGGAAACGAAAGCGGCGGGGAAAACATCGCTGCGGTGATCGCATCCTTTTGTGCGAGAAACTGGTGCATCAGCGCACGCCATGTCGTCGCCAGTCCTTGACCGAATAGCGGGCTATCTCGGCGACAGTTTTTTCAATATCGCGATGGACGCTAATGAGGTTGCCATCGGGAAATGCATGTGAAAAAGGAATCTCCGGTTCGATGAGTTCGTATCGATCAAGCACACCCAGCTCACGCGGAACCGGTGAGAGATTTGCAAGTTGATAACCGCTTGCGTGAATGTCGGACCAAAAGCCCGGCAACGTTTCTTCTTCGGTGACAGTCATACCGCCGACGGTGTGATATTGTTCAAGCACCAGGACTTTCAGCCCTGCTCTGGCCAGATAGCAGGCACAGGTCAGGCCATTGTGCCCGGCGCCAATGACGATCGCGTCGTAATGATGCGGCATAGTCAGCTGAGACGAAGAATTTTTCAGTTGCTCCGAGTGCGCAGAATGCCAAGGTGCGCGCACTGACGAAAGCCGAAATTTCAGCGCTGCTCAATGATGGCTTCCGCGGTTCACCGAGGAAAGACAATGGCCCAAAGCGAAATCGATGCTGTCCGCGCGCTACTGCGATCCAAGCCACGGCCGGTTGGTTGGCCTGCCAGGCGAAAACGGCTCGACGAGGTTGGCGCGGTTTGGCCCGTTGCAGACGACGTGGAACTCACCGCCGTCGATGTAAACGGTATGCCAGGCGAATATTCCGTGGTGCCGGGCAGCGATTCTTCTCGCGTGCTGATGTTTTTTCACGGCGGCGGCTACTGTTCCGGTTCAATCCAGAGCCATCGTCGTTGGGTGACTGAAGGGGGCCGGGCGGCGAAAATGCGGACACTTGCTGTCGCCTATCGGCTGGCGCCGGAGCATCCGTTTCCTGCAGCGTACGACGACGCGCTGACTGCATGGCGATTTTTGCGAAATCAAGGTATCGATGCTGCGCAAATTGCGATCGGTGGCGACAGTGCCGGGGCCGGACTCACTCTCGGATTGATCGGCCGGTTGCGCGATGCGAACGAGGAGCTTCCCGCATGCGCGTGGCTCATCTCGCCATGGAGCGATCTGACGATGTCCGGTTCGAGTCTTGTGAGCAAAGCCGAAATCGATCCGCTCATTCACAAAGAATATCTGAACGAATTAGCGGATGCCTATCTCCCCGCCGGCATGGACAGAAAAGATCCGCGCGTCTCTCCGCTCTACGCTGATCTTAGAAACTTTCCTCCGATGCTAATCCAAGTTGGTTCTAACGAGACCTTGCTCGATGACGCCACTCGACTCGCGGCGCGGGCCGGTGCGGCCGATGTCGCAGTGACTTTGGAGATCTGGCCAAACATGATTCATGCGTGGCCTTTGTGGAATGCTCATCTCGAAGATGGCCGTCGCGCGATCGCAAACGCGGGCGCGTTTATTCAAGTATGAAGCCCGGCTAAATCAAACCGCGCTTGCGAAAATCGCCGAGATTACTGCCGGAGGAGCGCTCCACCAGGTCGATGGTGAACTTGAGCAGACAAACTTCCCACGCGTCGTCAACGCCTTGTATGATCGCGCTGAGCGGTTCGTTTTTATTTTCGACTTGCCGCCGGGTGCGATTGATCACGCTGTCGATTGAGTCGCTGAGTGTCTGTTCGTTTAAATCGGTTTTGCGAAATTGAAAACCGTAACGGAGCACCGCGATGTTCCGCGCGTGCTCGCGCAATTGATCGACGTATCGTTCCGCCTTGTCTCCGAAGCCCTCCAGTAGCAGGCGACAATAATGCTCCGGTGTCAGAATCTGCGGGCGTTCCGCCTGGATTTTCCCGTTGCGAATCCGCACCTGGTTCACACGGTCCATCTGCTCTGAAATCAAATAAAAATTGAAACTGGTGCTGCCGAACGTCGCGATCTGACCCTCCGGTGCAAGGATCACGCGCGTATTTTCAAGCGCGTAGTCAAAATCGTCGCGGGTCATGGGGAGCGGAACCTACATGGCGTTTCACAGAAACGCCCTACAATTATTGTGGCTTCTGCGAAAACAAACTGCGGCTACTTTTTCGCCTGCTGTTGTTCGCCCGCCTTTTGCTGCTGCGGCTGGAAGAGCGAGAGATATTCGCCATAACCTTCTTCCTTTAATTTTTCCACCGGAACAAAGCGCAACGCGGCCGAGTTCACACAGAAACGTTGACCAGTCGGCGCCGGGCCATCATCGAACAGGTGGCCGAGGTGCGAATCGCTCGATTTTCCGCGGACCTCAACGCGCTCCATCCCATAAGAAGTGTCGCGCTTTTCCGTGACATTCCCTGACTTGATGGGTTTGGTGAAGCTTGGCCAACCCGTGCCGCTGTCGAATTTGTCGAGCGAACTGAAGAGCGGTTCTCCCGTGATGAGGTCGACGTAAATTCCTGGCTTGTGATTGTCCCAGTAGGCGTTGTGAAACGGGGTTTCCGTGCCGCATTGACGCGTCACCTTGTACTGGTCCTTGGTTAATTTCTCCCGCAACTCGGCGTCGGCTGGAACAGGTTTGGTCGGATTCATTTTCTCGGCTTCTTGCTTCTGCCCTTGAGCATACCCGAACAAAATAGAACCGACAATCACCACGAATGTGCCGGCCAGCCCAAACCACAGAGTTTTGTATGAGTGTTTGTGTTTGTACGTTAGTCGCGTTGCTCTCATTGTGTTTTCTCGCGTGAGAATTGTTTCCTTTAGCAGTCCTTAAGTTCACGCGGAATCGCGTTGATTGAGCCAGATGCCGCAGAACTTCCCTTCATAATTAATTCGCAAATTAGACATAAAATGGTTGGGACGCGTTCATTCCTGTTGGTCGGCTTCGAGAACGCCGATGGTGTTCAGCGATGCTGCGGCGATTCAGTTTTGGGCTTGCGGCGCATCGAGCGTACTGCTTTAAGTGCGGTCGTGACGCGATTTCAGCCCGCAAACTAGCTCCAAATGGCGTTAAGCAGATTTTGGGTCGCTCTCTTCCTCTTTTCGATTGGTTATCTGCTCCTTCTGCTCTTCAGCGGTCGATACTACGCCATCGAATTCGCCGTTAACGGCAAGAAGGACGACCCGCTGCTACAACGCGAGTACTACATTGAGCAGCTGCCAGCTGAATTGCAGCACAGCTTGCAAACCGCGCCCGATCACAAGGTCACGATTGGGAATGATAACTACACGGTCGACAATGGTGTGGTGAAGGTCTACTCCGGCAAACAGGCTGCCGACGGGATCCTGCCAACATGCAAGAACACGATTCTCGACCTCCTGTTACCGCTGATTGCCTACTTGTCCTTCTTCAGCGGTATATTGCAGCTGTTAATCGACAGCGGCGCTGCGGAACGGGTCGCAAGACTCCTGAGTCCGATTTTCGTCCACGTTTTTCCGGAGGTACCGCGCGGTCACCCCTCGATCTCTTACATGACGCTGAATTTCGCGGCGAACTTCCTCGGGCTCGACAGTGCGGCGACACCGTTCGGCTTAAAGGCAATGGAGAGCCTTCAGGAACTGAACGATCAAAAGGACCGCGCGAGCAATCCGCAGATCATGTTCATGTGTTTGCATGCAGCCGGGCTGACGCTCATCCCGACTTCGATTATCAGTTATCGGGCTGCGCAGCATGCGCTGAACCCGGCCGACGTGATGCTGCCATGCATCATAACGTCGTTCATCGGCACGGTTGCGGCGCTCGTACTAGTCGGCATCCGCCAGCGGATCAATTTGCTTAACGCGACGATTGTCATTGCAATCGGCGGAATCGTCGCCGTCATCGCTGCCTTGCTTATTTACATCACGCGACTGGATCTGATTAGCAAAAGCCATTTCACCGGCAATCTCTCTAACGGTTTGCTGGTCGGCCTTATCTTCGCGATTTTTGGTTACAGTCTGTTGCGTGAGAAGGAATTCGCAGCAAAAGGCACCACGATCTTCAACTCATTCGTCGAAGGCGCTTACAACGGGTTAGCAGTCGGGCGTATTATTTTCCCGTATATCCTCGGCATGCTCGTCGCGATTTCACTTTTCCGGAACAGTGGACTCTTCGACATATTCGCGAACTCGCTGACGACGATATTTCGTGCCATTCACGTGAACGACCAGATCGTGAATGCGCTGCCAATCGCAATTCTTCGGCCATTCAGTTCGGCCGGCAGCCGCGGATTTCTGCTCGATGCGATGGGGACCTACGGAGCGGACTCCTTCACCGGCCGTTTATCTTGCGTCTTTCAGTGCGCGGCGGAGACGACGTTTTATGTCCTCGCCGTCTACTTCGGCAGCGTGAAGATCAAAAACACCCGCTACGCTCTGAGCACGATGCTGCTCGTAGACCTGATCTGCGTGTGCGCCGCGGTGGGAGTCTGCCTGACGTTCTTTCAATTGCCGGCAGCTTCTCCTGCAGCGCATTAGCGTGTTAACGACGCGCTCGACTTACAAGCGCCAGCTCGTGCCTCACAACAAGTTCTCGAGGTAAGTTTTGCGCTCGAACGGCGCGAAATCGTCGAGCTTTTCGCCGGTGCCGACGAAGCGCGTGGGAATTCCAAGTTCGTCCTGGATCGCCACCACAATGCCGCCTTTGCCGCTGCCATCGAGTTTGGTCACGATCAGGCCAGTGAGTCCAAGCGCGTTGTGGAACTCGCGCGCCTGACTTAGAGCATTGCTGCCTGTGCTCGCATCGACGACCAGGAACGTCTCTTGCGGTGTGTCCGCATCGAGTTTTTCCAGAGTGCGTTTTATCTTCTGCAGCTCGGCCATGAGGTTTGCCTTGGTGTGTTGCCGGCCAGCTGTGTCGCAAAGCAAAAAGTTAATCTCCTGCTTGGCTGCTGCTTTATACGCTTCGTAACAAAGCGCTGCGGGATCTGCGCCATGCTGGCCGCGAACGATTTCAACGCCGAGTCTTTTGGCCCAGATGTCGAGCTGCTCGATAGCCGCTGCACGAAAGGTGTCTGCGGCGGCGAGCATGACGCGAGGTAGGGGCGATTGACCCCAATCGCCCGCGGGCGGTTCGGGTGAACCACCCCTACCTTGTAAATACTGAGCAAGCTTTGCTGTTGATGTTGTTTTGCCGGTTCCGTTCACGCCGACAATCAAAATCACGGTCGGTTTGCCGGTCGCTCGACGAATTGGCGCCGGATCGCGCGGCAAAATGCGCGCGATCTCTTCGCGCACCGCTTTGATTACGTCGCCGATTCCCAGCAAAGCCCAGGCTTCGCGTTCCTGGAGCGTTTTGATGATGCGCATTGTCATCGGCACACCGAGGTCAGCGCGGATGAGCGTTTCTTCGAGCTCGTCCCAGTCGATTGGTTTGCCGGCGAATTGCTTGGCGAGTGATTCGAGAAATCTCATGACATCATTCCGAACGAAGTCGAGGAATCCCGTTGCACTACGCTGTGTTTACACCGTGGGATCCTTCGATTCGCTTCGCTCCACTCAGGACGACTCCGCGTCAACACCCGACGATTCTCTCTTCACCGGCTCACGCGCGGGGCGATCCAAATCTTTTCGAATACGATCGAGAATACCATTCACAAATCGGCCTGAATCGGCGCCGCCGTAAGCCTTGGCCAGTTCGATCGCCTCGTTGATGGAGACGACCGGCGGGATGTCATCGCGGTAAAGCATTTCGTAAATCGCCAGCCGCAGAACGTTGCGATCCACCGGTGAAATCCGGCGAAATTCGTAGTTCTCGCAGTAACGGCGAATACGTTCGTCGATGTCCGGCAAGTGCACCACCATGCCTTCGATTAAGGGCTGTGCGAATTCGCGCACCCGCCCTGGCGCGGGGCAAAACTCCCAGAACTCATCGATCTTGTCGGGCCCTTCACCGTGCTGGAGATCACGCCAGAAATGATATTGAACTGCGGCTTCTCGCGCTCGGCGTCGTTTACCCATTATCCCTCGGCGGTTTGGAAACCGCCGCTCCTTGGTTGCTACGAACTTCCGACAAAACGTTCGCGATTTCCACCGCTGCGCGCGCAGCTTCGGTTCCACGATTGATCTTATTTTCAAGACAACGTGCTCGCGCCTGGTTCTCATTGTCAAAACTGAGTACTGCATTGATTACCGGCACGCCGTGCTCCATGGCGATGCGCTGCAAGGCATCAGTAACGGAGCGACTAAGGTTTTGTGCGTGATTGGTTTCGCCTTGCAGAATCACTCCGCACGCGATGATCGCATCGGCTTGATTTTGGATGGCAAGTTCGCGCGCGATCACGGGAATCTCGAATGAGCCAGGGACACGATGAACCGCAGCCGAACTGTGCGGCGCAAGAGCGTGCAACTCCTCTGTCACATGATCTATGAGTCCGTCCACGTATTGCCCATTAAACCGGCTCGCAACGATGTGGAACATGCGTCTTGTTTTTGCAATTCCCGGACGAGACGGCGAGGCTTTCGACATCTAAAAATGACGAATGACGAATGACGAATGACGAATCAATGACGAACACAGAATGACAAACGATCCGAGGCCTCGCTCTTTGCAATTCGGCATTTGATCATTCCTTTGTCATTCGACATTCGAGCTTCGTCATTTACAGCAAGTGCCCGAGCTTCGTCTTTTTTGTTTCGAGGTATTTCTCGTTGTGCGGGTTGGCTTCGGCCCGGATCGGCACCTGCTCGATCATTTCCAAACCGTAGCCCTCCAGGCCCACAACTTTCTTCGGATTATTTGTGAGGAACCGGAACTGTCGCACGCCCAGATCGAAAAGAATCTGAGCGCCGAGTCCGTAATCGCGCAGGTCAGTTGCGTACCCGAGTTTCGCGTTGGCCTCTACGGTGTCGAGTCCTTCCTCCTGCAACTTGTAAGCGTGGATTTTCGCCGCCAATCCTATACCGCGGCCCTCTTGTCGCATGTAAACCAGAACGCCCTGGCCTTCCTCCTCGATTTGCCGCAGCGCCGCGTGCAATTGATTTCCGCAATCGCACCGGCGTGATGCGAAAACGTCGCCGGTAAGACATTGGCTGTGTACGCGTACCAGGATGGGTTTGTTTTTGTCAATCTGACCTTTCACGAGTGCAAGATGGTGCTGTCCATCGACTCTGGAGCGATACAAATGCAAATCGAAATCGCCGTAATCGGTCGGCATTTTTACAATTTGCTCCAGCTCCACGAGCTTCTCGCTCTTGCGCCGGTGGGCAATCAAGCTCTGGATCGTGCAAATGCGCAGTGCGTGTTTGTTGCGAAATTCCATCAGCTCAGGAAGACGCGCCATGGTGCCGTCGTCGTGCAAAATCTCACACAGCACGCCCGCCTCTTGCAGGCCTGCCATTCTTGCCAGATCCACAGCCGCCTCCGTGTGACCGGCGCGCCGTAGCACGCCGCCATCTTTTGCGCGTAGTGGAAATATGTGACCCGGTTGGTTCAAATCTTCCGGCGCAGATTTCGGATTGGCGATGGCCAGTATTGTGGTCGCGCGATCATAGGCGCTTATGCCGGTCGTCACGCCTCGCGCCGCATCCACTGAAACGGTGAAGTCGGTGTTATGCTTTTCCCGGTTTTGCGTCACCATGCGTTGCAAGCCGAGTTGATCGGCGCGCTCATTCGAAATTGGGACGCAAATCAAGCCTCGGCCGTGCGTCGCCATGAAATTGACCGCTTCAGGCGTCACTTTTTCCGCGGCCATCACCAGATCGCCTTCGTTCTCGCGATCCGCGTCGTCCGTGACGATCACCATGCGCCCCTTGGCGACGTCGCTTAGGACATCGTCAATCGCGTCGAACTGAAATGTTTCCTTCGCCCCGGAGATCATTGACCATAATACCATTACTTCCTGCGAGGTGCTCAGCAACTCTTACTCGTGCACGAGCAGGAGCGCGGATAATTACTTCGCGCTGGACGCGACAATTGCCTCCGGTCGATACATATCGTGATTGCTCCCTTGAAATTCGGCCTTCAGTTTGACGGTAAACCGCGAAAGATCGACAAGATCCCAGCGCGTGAATTTCCACGTGGAATTGTAGTCACGGCGCTGTGTCGCCGTGTTATCCGACCCGCCCAAATCGCCTCGACTTAGCGAGGCGGCTACAGATCGTGGCGCATGCTCAAATCCAACGACGAAATGCACCGCGTCATCGCGCACCTTATTTGTCGACTTCTTCGGCTCGAAATAAAATGTGCGGAAACTGCTGTCGCGACTTCCGGCAGCATAAAGCTTTGGGTCTAAATAAAACACGCGTTTGCTCTCCACATCCGTGATGCGCAGATCCGGATAGCCTGAACGTTGGATTTTGCCGTCGACTGTGAGCGGGAAATCGCACTGCAAACCGGGAGTCGCGTTGAGCAGCTCACGCAGAGTGTCTTCGAAATGGCTGCTAACTTCGTTGATCCGATCGACATTTTGGATCGCGCTATCCGGCGCGTTCAATCGCTTCATCGTCTCATCGCACGCGGCGCTGATCGCTTTCGCAACACGCTGATCGACGGAGTTGTTCGCCTCAAACGGCAGCACCTTTCTACCGGTCGTATCGAAAATCACTTCGCTGAACGGGACGCCGCGCAGTTGTTGGTCTTCATCCAACAACCAGGGAATGAGTTGATCGACCGGCGCCCTGGCTGCGGGCGATCTTTGGCCAAAAGCGCCACTAGCTATCCATATCGCGGCGAACCAGGGAATGAATCTCATTCCTCCGGATTCAAAATGGATGCGTTATTCTCAGCAAGATCAAACACCCGGTGGGCATCTTGCTTGCCGGGCAATTTCTGACTAGAGAAACTACAGTGCAGTTGAAGAAATCTGACAAAATCTTTGTTGCCGGCCATCGCGGAATGGTCGGGAGCGCGCTCCTTCGGCGATTCGAAGCGGAAGGTTTCGCTAATCTGCTAACGCGCGATCGATCGCAGATTGATCTTGGTAACGAATCTGCGGTTGCCAGGTTCTTTGCGGAAGTAAGGCCGGACATCGTGATTCTGGCGGCGGCGAAGGTCGGCGGGATAAAGGCAAATAATGATTATCCGGTGGAGTTTCTGCTCGAAAATTTGCGTATCCAGAACAACGTCATTCGCTCGGCCTATCAGACTGGCGTGCGCAAGCTGCTCTTTCTCGGTAGCTCCTGCATTTATCCAAAGCTGGCGCCGCAACCGATTCCTGAAAGCGCGCTGCTGACCGGCCCGCTGGAGCCAACCAATGAAGCCTATGCAGTGGCCAAGATCGCCGGAATCAAGCTTTGCCAGGCATATGCCCGCGAGTACGGCGCGAACTTCATCTCGGTCATGCCGACAAATCTTTACGGCCCTAACGACAACTTCGATCTGGAGACATCACACGCGCTCGCCGCGCTCCTGCGCAAGGCGCACGAAGCGAAAACCCGAAATGAGAAAAAGCTGATCGTCTGGGGAACCGGAGAACCGCGCCGCGAATTTTTGCATGTGGACGATCTTGCTGCCGCCTGTCTCTTGTTGCTCGAGAAATACGATTCGCCCGAAATTATCAACATCGGCTCCGGCGAAGACGTCACCATTCGCGAGCTGGCCGAGTTAATCTGCGATGTGGTCGGTTTCGAGGGCGAACTTGCTTGGGACAAAACGAAGCCGGACGGCACGCCGCGCAAGCTTTTGGACGTGAACAAAATTCGCGCGCTTGGCTGGCAGCCCACGATTCCGCTGAGAAAAGGCATCGCGCAAACTTACGAATGGTTCCTCGCTAACTGGCCGCAGAAGTAAGTTGTTCCCGAAGACTTTCGAACGTTGACCCGCGAAAGCTTTCGGAGTTGACTGCCTTGAGGGACCAATGAAAAAGCTACGCGTTGGCGTTGTTGGTGTTGGGCACATCGGAAGCAATCATGCACGGCTCTACGCGGAAATTTCGTCCGCTGAGTTCACCGCGGTATATGACGTGGAGCCGTCCAGGAGTAGCACCATTGCGAGCAAATTCGGCGCGGCCTCTTGTAAATCTCTCGATGATTTCATCTCGATGGTCGACGCCGCTTCCGTGGCAACGCCCACCAATACTCACTACGACGTTGCACGCGCTCTCCTCGCCAAGGGTAAGCATGTGCTCATCGAGAAACCGATTACCGACAACACTGCACATGCTACCGAGCTTGCCGATTTGGCTGCACTTAACGGTCTCATCCTGCAAGTAGGCCACGTCGAACGATTCAATCCCGTCTTAGGCGCGCTCGAAAAACATCTGACGCATCCGCGTTTCATCGAATCGCATCGACTCTCGCCGTATACCGAACGCAGCGCTGATATCGGCGTCGTGCTCGATTTGATGATTCACGATCTCGAAGTCATTTTGAATTTTGTCCACTCGCCTCTCTGGAGTATCGACGCAGTCGGCGTGCCCGTGCTGAGCCAGAGCGAAGACATTGCTAATGCGAGACTCCACTTTGAAGACGGTTGCGTGGCGAACGTAACCGCCAGCCGCATTAGCCCCGAGCGGATGCGCAAGATTCGAATCTTTCAGGAAGACGCGTACATCTCGCTCGATTATCAAAATCAAAGCGGCGAGATTTATCGCCGCGTCGGCAAACAAATTTGGCGTGACCGGGCCGAGATCGAACACGGCGAACCACTCAGGCTTCAGCTCGCGTCCTTCATTGAATGCGCAAGCACCGGACGACAGCCGCGTGTTTCCGGTTCTCAAGCGACCGCGGCGTTGGAGTTAGCGGTTAAGATCACGAAGCAAATCTCGTCGAGTGGATAAGACGGCTCGGTCATTGCTTGCTGTAGTCATTGCCCTCTCGGCGGTCTTTTTGTGAGCATCAACGGTGGACGGGCCACAGGCCCGTGGCTACAACGGAGATGAAAGCCATGACCATCTATTTCGTCGCCGGCGAAGTGAGTGCCGATAATCACGGCGCAGCGTTGATGCGCTCGCTGCGCGTTTTAGATCCTGAGCTGAAATTCATCGGACGCGGCGGCCCCCAAATGCAGGCGGTCGCCGGCGTGCAATTTAAGAACTGGATCGGTGATGCGGCCGTCCTCGGTTTATGGGAGGTCCTGAGAAAGTACGGTTATTTTCGGAAACAGTTCCGTCAGACGCTTACGGAAATTCAGGAAACCAAACCCGACGCCGTCGTTTTGATCGATTATCCGGGTTTCAATTTGCGACTGGCGCGCGCTCTGCGAAGGCAATCGCAACGCCGCAAAACAATTTATTACATCAGCCCGCAGGTCTGGGCGTGGAACCGTGGCCGCATCAAAACAATGGCGCGCTTCATCGATCTTGTACTCTGCATTTTTCCGTTTGAGGCTGATCTCTACACAGCATCGGGACTCCGGGCAGTGTTTGTCGGGCATCCAATGATCGAAAGGCTTGAGCCGCAAAAGATCGACACTCAGCGTGATCCGAATCTAATCGGACTTTTTCCGGGCAGTCGTTCGCGCGAATTACGAAAAATCTTTCCGATGATGATGGAAGTCGCGCGCCGGCTGTTGCAACTCAACCCGACTTTGCGCTTTCAAGTCGCAGCCGCATCCGAAGAACTCGCACGCGAGATGGATGAAATGATGAGACCTGAACAATTGGCGGGTAGCGAATCGCTTGAAATCGCAGTCGGTCAGACTGCGGCCATCATGCAGCGCGCCTTCGTTGGAATCGTGGCCTCGGGAAGCGCCACGCTAGAGGCTGCTTATTTTGGAATGCCATTCGTCCTGATTTACAAAGTTGCGTGGCCGACGTACGTGGCAGCGCGGCTCGTCGTGAATGTGGATTTTCTCGGCATGCCTAATTTGCTTGCAGGCAAAGAAGTCGTTCCGGAGTTTATCCAGCACGAGGCAAGACCGGACGCCATCGTTGCCGCTGTCCGCTTGCTGATGGAAGACTCACCCGCGCGCGATCGGATGATTTTGGACTTTGACGAAATCATCACCAAACTCGGCGGCACCGGCGCTAGCGAAAGAGCTGCACAAGCAATTCTTGAAGAACTCAAGGAAGGGCGATCTCCAGATCGCCCCGGCGGTCTGGAGACCGCCGCTCCTTCTACAACACGATGAAGATCTGGGACATCTCACGAACGCTATCGAATGACTTCGCCGAATGGCCCGGTGACGAACCGTTTCGTTATCGTGTTACGAACGAGATCGCAAAAGGCGCCAGCGTAAATCTCGGCGCGATCGCAATGAGCTTGCACAACGGCACGCATGCCGATGCTCAATTTCATTTCGAGGTGAATGGCGCACCGATCGAAAAAGCGTCGCTCGAGATTTATCTAGGCCGCGCAATCGTAGTCGATCTGGCGGAAACTTTTTTTCAATCGACGGAGAAACATCTGATCACTCGTGAAGATCTGCGTCCGCACGCTGAAGAGATCGCCGTGACCTCACGGCTTCTGGTAAAGACCGGACGATGGAGCGACTCGACAGTTTTTCCAAATCGAATCCCCGTGATCGCGGCCGATGTTCCGGCGTGGTTGCAAAAGAACGGCGTGAAATTGCTGGGCGTCGATCTGCCGTCGATGGACGAATTAGATTCGAAATCTTTGCAGAATCACCACGCGCTTGCCCGGCGCGGGAATAGCCATCATTGAATCACTTGATCTCAGCGACGTCGCTCCCGGCATTTACAATTTTGCCGCACTCCCTCTGAAAATCGCGGGTGCCGATGGCGCACCAGTGCGCGCCGTGCTTTGGCGTGATTAAATCCGCAGCAGACATGTGCTGTAGAGTCCGCTGTCCTCAGCGGAGATTGGTCTGCGGCGTCACATCAAAATGCGCTGAGGACAGCGCACACTACAGCTCGAACATGAGCCTGCTCGAAGATCGCCGCACGCTCTGGATCGTCGCCGCACTGATCGTCGTTCTGTTCGCGATCGCCAATTTGCCGTGGCAGCTCGACGACTACGATCAGGCGAAACAGGCGTTCACTTCGTTCGAAATGGTCAAGGAGGGCCATTGGCTCTATCAGCACACGCCGCGCGAACGAGTCGCGACAAAGCCGCCGTTGGTCGGCTGGATTTCAGCTGCGCTTTTCGCGGTGACGCGATCGTGGGAAATCGCATGGCGGTTGCCGTCGCTCATCGCTGCGCTAGCGCTCGCGGTCGTGTTATTCCGCGCTTCTAAGGACGCGTATGGAAAAGTCGCCGCGGTAATTGCAGTCGGCGCGTTTGGATTGAATCTGCTGAGCCCGCGGCTGGCCACGCTCGTGCGAACCGACATGCCGCTGGCACTTGTGATATTTCTGATCGGCCTGCTGATCTGGCAAAAGGTCCGCCATCAAGACGAATGGAAACTGCGCGATCAAGTGTACGTCTTTGTTCTGCTCACCGCGGCGATGTTGATCAAAGGCCCGATCGTTTATGCATTCTTGCTGCCGGGCATTGCGCTGTTTCAATGCCGCGTTTTCAAGGAGCGACGGCTTGGGCAGCCGTCGACAGCAAATTTGACGGCTGGGAAGCCGTCACTCCTTGCGAGCGCAAGCGCCTGGCCCGGCTGGTGGCCGTGGCTTGTTTCGCTCGCGATTTTTCTAGCGTGGGTAGCCGGTGGCATTCGATTTCAGCCAGGATTTTACGAGGAAGTTGTGATGCGCGAATTCGTGGGCCGGTTTGGTGAAACAATTCATCGGCCGCAGCCGCTTCTTTTTTATTTGCCGCATCTATTGCACAAATTCGCGCCGTGGAGCGTGCTGATGATTGGAATCGCGGCTTTCGATTTCCGGTCGCGAAACTGGCGATTGCGCTCCGTGTTTCGCGAGATGTCTCCGGAAACTTTTTGGCTGCTTTGCTGGAGTATTGGTGGACTGATCGCGATGTCACTGATCCCATCAAAGCGCGTCGACAGAATTTTTCCTGTGATTCCACCACTGTGTTTGCTGCTGGCGGCGCAGATTAATGGTAGGGACGCCGCGCTGCGGCGTCCGGTCGGCGCAGCGCACCGACCCTACCTGTGGACCGTGGCAGCGCTTGTGTTGGCAATCGTTTTCACCTGCGGCTACACAAGTTGGAAGGTGATCACCGGCTATCGCGATCATCGAAATGCACTGGCCGTTTTTGGAAGAAATGCGCGGCACGAAGCGGAATCGCATCATTGGCCTTACGAGGTCGTATCTGCCAAAGATGAAGGGCTGCTTCTCTATCTTCGCAAGACGCATTTCGTTGACCCGGCTGACGCCGTCAGAGAATGGAATGCCGGAAATCTGGATGCGCTCGTTGCTTCTAAAGAAATAGCGGCGGTTCTAATGAGCGAGCTTAAAGGTGATGCTATTGCTCAATCGCAACTAAATGAGCGAGAACAACACCCAGCAGGGCAGGGGATACGTTTTGATTACTCGTTAAGCTTGCGCGGATTTGCGCAGAGCTAGCTGCTAGTCCCCTGTTGGGCCATCATCAGCGGGCATGCGCCTTCCAGGCCGCATTCCACTCGCGCCGCCGAGTGTAAAAATAGCCGGCCACGCACCAGTCGAAAGCTGCGCAAAAAGCGCCGTACGCCAACGGAAGTTCCGTCAGTTCGTGAGCGCCGAATGGACTGACCCCGGCATAAGCATGAACCTCATGGACGACGTCCCAAAAGCCATGCAGGCAGTAGCCAATGATGAGCACAACCGGCAACCTAAGACCGAGAATACCGAACACGGCGAACAGAATCACCGCTCCGGTTTCAAGTCGCCACGCTCCTTGGTCCCCGAAATAGGCGGTGAACGCCAGATAAAATGCCGCGATTGCAATGAAAAACAGAGCAAAAAAGATCTGCTCTGCTTTTGCCGAGAATAATTTCTGTGAAATGAAAATGGATCCTGCTGCCGCGAGCAATCCGATCGAAAAATACAGAATGAGGATTACGGACAGCGCCATTTAGAAGAGTTGAGGAGCTGAAGGGTTGAACGTTTCATCACGCAAACTTGGCAAAAATCAGGAGTGCTAGAAACAGGAAGACTGACGCACTCATGAGCACGAGTGAAAATCTGCGCCACCCTTGGTGAATCACAGCGCTCAGCATAGTCAGGAGAGCCGCTCCCAATCAGTCCCGCCCCGGCCGTGACGCAACCCCACGCGAACCAGCTGAGCGTTTCCCAGCCTGTGGACATGCATGCCCACGCAATCATCACCGCGCCGATGACAAACACGATAAGCGAACCGATCGCGAACCTAAGAATCCAAGGCATAGTCAGTTCTAACTCAAGATCGTGCTCAGCCGCTCTTGCAACTCGGTTACGGCGACCTACATCTGCCAATCAGGTGATACGTTCACTTTCTTCTTCCCGAGAGCATGGCTTGTTTCTACTGACGATTCCGAGCCAGAGCCAGCCTATTGCTGGGCGTCGTGGAATAGACGCGAGTTGCGTCGGGCGTGTGATAGTTCATTGCACCGGCACGTTTCTATCTGCCGGTTCGTCTAATTTCTTCCGCGCCATACCGAGCTTCCCTTTAATCGAGCGCAAGATTCTTCGCGCAAAATACCAGAAGGCGCCGATGCAGATCAGAAAGATGATCAAGGCGAGCACGGGACTGAAATGCACGAGAGTCAGGCCACCTAGCACCGCAGCGTCTTCGCCAAGACTTAGTCCGATATTTGTAAGCGGTTCCGGCGATGTATTGCTGGCAAGCCGCGTCGCTGCTTTCGCCGTGTGCGCAAGGAGGCTCGTGCCGCCCGCCAATAGCGCGATGATGACTGTTAAGGCGGGACTGGGATGACCGAGCACCTGAATCGCAAGCAAGGCACCACCGATCGGACGAATCACAGTGTGGACGGCGTCCCAGATTGAATCCACCCATGGAATTTTATCGGCGAAAAATTCGAGGAAATAGAGAACACCAGCGATGCTGATGATCCACGGGTTACCGAGGACTTCCAGCGACTGATACTGCGGCCCGAGAGTGATCCAGTGAAAATGGATTGCGAGGCCAGTGGCAAAAACGGTCAGGTAAAGATTAACGCCTGCTAGCGCGGCGAGGCCGAGCGCGACGCTGAGAAGATCAAGCCTTTCCATGGCGAAAGTATCTGCGCCAATTGATCAATGTCACGTGGGAGGTTGAGCGCGGCTCAAATGACGAAGCACGAATGACGAATGACGAAGGAATGCCGAAGCCCTAATGACGAAGCACGAGCCGACACGCCGTATCTTTTTGTCATTCGTCATTCCTTCGAGCTTCGACATTTGTCATTTGCCTCATTCGTGCTTCGTCATTCATACTGGCGCCATGCTCGACATCCGTCTGATTCGCGAGAAACAGGAGTTCGTCCGTGAGCGCCTGGCGACGCGCGGCGGCGGAGATGAGGCAAGGATTGACGAGGTATTGCAAATCGATGCCGAGCGGCGCAAAAGCGAGACTGAGCTGCAACGGTTACAGTCGGAGCGCAACCGCCTGAGCAAGGAGATCGGCGCGCGACGTTCGCGTAAGGAACCAAGCGAAGAACTTGAAGCCGAAGTGCGAAAGATCGGAGAACAAATTGCCGGTTTAACGCAAAGCGCCAACGCGCTCGATGAAGAGCAGCGCAACTTGCTCCTGGATATTCCAAACTTGCCGCATCAGAGCGTTCCAATTGGCAAAGATCCCAGCGCAAATCGGGTCGTCCGCAGTTGGGGCGAGAAGCCGCAAATAACCAATGCTGCCGATCACGTTGCGATCGGAACGAGACTGAATCTTTTCAATCTCGAATCGGCGGCGAAACTGAGCGGGAGCGGTTTTATTTGTTTTACCGGCGCAGGCGCGAGGCTCGAACGCGCATTGATCAATTTCCTGCTCGATCTGCACACACGCGAGCATGGGTATTTTGAAGTCAGTCCGCCCTTTCTAGTTCGACGCGATTGTATGATCGGCACGACGCAGCTTCCGAAGTTTGAGGCCGACATGTACGGCTTGGAGGAGAATCAGCTTTTCCTCGCGCCAACGGCGGAAGTGCAATTAACGAATCTTCATCGCGAGGAGATCCTGAAGATTGACGATCTTCCGAAAAAATTTACCGCATACACGCCCTGTTTCCGGCGCGAAGCGGGTTCTGCCGGGCGCGATACGCGTGGCATCATTCGGGTGCATCAATTCGACAAAGTCGAAATGGTGAAAATTGTCGCACCGGAAAAATCGTACGAAGAACTTGAATCGCTCGCTGCGGATGCGGAACGCGTGTTGCAATCGCTGGGGTTGCATTATCGAGTGCTCGAGCTGTGCACGGCTGATTTGGGATTCGGCGCGGCCAAAACGTACGACATCGAAGTCTGGTCGCCTGGGTCCCGCGACGGCGGGACGTTTCTAGAGGTCTCGAGCTGCTCGAACTTTGAAGATTTCCAGGCGCGCCGGATGCAGTTGCGATTCAAAGATCGCGACGGCAAAAACCGTCTGTGCCACACGTTGAATGGTTCTGGTGTGGCGTTGCCGAGATTGTTTGCTGCGTTGATTGAAAGTTATCAGCAGCCGGATGGTTCGGTGCGCATTCCGGAAAAGTTACAGCCCTACTTCGGCGCGGAGAAGATCACCTAGCCACTACAATTGTAGGCGTTTGACCGACTCGCTCCGCTCGTCGGGCCGAGAGGCCTGCCCGTCTATGTCGCTCGCGTCCCCGCGGCTCCATTCTGTGAAACGCCGGCGTTAGGATCAGCGTCTGACACAGACGCCCTACAATTCGGCTAAACAGTTTCGCCATTACTGCAACCCCGGTATTCCCATGCCGCCAAGTCCGCCGGTGATTTTCGTCATCTCGGATTGCGCCAGCGCCTTGCCCTGCTCGATCGCTTGTTTTACCGCGCCTAGCACCATTTCCTCAAGAAATTCCACGTCGTTCGGATCGACAACTTCCTTGTCGATCTTGATCGCAATGATGTCGCCTGCGCCGTTAGCCGTCACTTTCACTTTCCCGCCGGACGCACTCACTTCGACGGTTTTTTGCTCGAGCTCGGCCTGAGTCTTGGCCATTTGCTCCTGCATCTTCTGCGCCTGCTTCATCAATTTGTTTAGATTCATAATCAGTTCTTTGTCATTCCGAGCGAAGTCGAGGAATCCCGCTGTGGTCGCTCAGGGTAACGCCGCGGGATCCTTCGACTCCGCTTCGCTCCGCTCAGGATGACAGAAGTATGCATTCACGTTCTTACTCGTGCGTTGAATAGTTCGATAGCTTCCTGGATCAATGGTTCGTCTTTGTAATCATGTGAAGTCGAATCTTTCTCGGTTACTGCGCTCTTGGAAGCGAGTTCTTCGCTCACGGTCAGCTTCAAAGTCCAATCTTTCTCGCTGATTTCATGCAGCAGCGTCTCGACGAACTTGCGATTCGCTGCTGTGCCCAGGATATCCATCATGGGTTTGTCGCCCGGTGCGAAACCAAGTATAAAATTGCGTCCTTCGACTCCAAGAGCACGGGCCGCTGAAGCTGAGTTTCGAACGAACCCCTTCTGTACTGGGATCTTCGCGAGAACGGCTTCCCAAATCTTTTCGGAATCGACGGTTGTGGCTTTCTCCTGTACGCGTGTCTTGCTGTCGTCGGGGGCGGCGACCCCGGCGTTCTGAGGCGATGGTTTCGTTTCGCTGCGTCCATCCGCCTTCGCTGAAGCTACGGCGGCCGGAGCGCTCGCGACTGCAGGTCGCGTGGGCGGCGCGGCCTCGCCGCGGCGAGCAGGCTCTGGTCGCGCCTTACCATCGCGAAGCTCGCCTAATTTTTCGATCACCTCATCGAGCGTCGCTTGCCCGAGACTCTGGATCGCCTTGATGATCGCAACTTCGAAATGGAGCTTCTTGTTAGGCGCCCATTTCATTCGGCCTTCAGCTCCGGCGAATTGATCGATCAACTCGAGCAAACGATCGATGGAAATCAGTTCCGCGTACGCGGCCAGCGATTTTTGAACGTCAGGATCTACGTCTTCATTTAGCGCATCGGGTTTGGCTTTGAACACGAGCAAATCGCGCAGATACGCGATCAGGTCACCCATGAGCCGCATCATATCTTTGCCGGCTTCGCTTTGTTCGTGCAGCAGATCGATTGCTTCCGGTGTTTCGCCGCGCAAAATCCGCCCTGTTAGATCGCTCACTGTTTGTTCGCTGGTGAATCCGAAAACATTGAGCACATCGTTCTCGGCAATTTCTTCTCCGCAAAACGCAACGAGCTGATCAAGCATAGACTCTGCATCGCGCAGGCCGCCCTCTGCGCCGCGCGCGATCGCGTGTGCGGCCGCTGGTTGCAGCGTGATCTTCTCTTTCTTCGCGATGAACTGCAGATGCTGCGCGATCAGATTTGCCGGGATGCGATGCAGATCGAATCGCTGGCAACGGCTAAGGATGGTGGCCAGAACTTTTTGCGGTTCAGTCGTAGCAAAAATAAATTTCACGTGCTCTGGCGGCTCTTCCAACGTCTTCAAAAGCGCGTTGAACGCGGCCGACGAAAGCATGTGCACCTCGTCGATGAGATAGATTTTGTAACGCCCTTTGGCAGGCGCATACCGAACGTTCTCGCGCAACTGGCGCACGTCCTCGACGCTATTGTTGCTTGCGCCGTCGATCTCGATCACGTCAAGACTGTTGCCGCCGGCGATCTCGCGGCAGTTGTCGCACACGCCGCATGGCGTAATCGTGGGGCCGTTAATGCAGTTGAGCGACTTTGCCAAAATTCGTGCGGTCGAAGTTTTGCCAACGCCACGCGGGCCAACAAAAAGATACGCGTGCGCAAGCCTGTTCTGCGCCACCGCATTTTTCAAAGTGCGCGAGACGTGGTTCTGACCGACCAAATCGTCAAACGTCTGTGGCCGATACTTTCTGGCGAAAACCTCGTAATTCACTTGGTTAAGTCTAGAAGCTTTCTCAAAAATGTCATTCTGAGCGAAGCGAAGAATCTCTGATTTTCTTCTCCTATGAGGACAATCTGAGATGTTTCGCTTCGCTCAACATGACAGCGCCATTCGAAACAAACAAAGAGGCCCCGCCGGTTTCCCAGCGGGGCCCTTTGTCAAACTGCCCGAATTATTGGGCCATTGTCATGCAGCAAGCGCCGGGGCAGCAGGCGCCGCCACCGCAGCAGTCTGCGTCACTGGACGAGATCGTCGTCGCGCCCGTCAGTGCCATCATTGCTGCAATCAAAAGTAGATATTTCATGATTTTCTCCTGTTGAGATTTCGTGAGTCCTCGGCCGCGTGAACACGCACGCACTGCGCGTGAGGTTTTGCGCCGAGCCGAACGTTTTGAGAGAGAATCAGATCCGGGGAGGCGGAGTCGGCGGCCGTTCGACTCGTGCAGACGCGGTTGCGTCTTCCGTTGCAAAAGCGTAGCTGGCAAACCCCGGGGTAGACAACTTTCCTGAGGTCGGACAGAAAAGAATCAACGTCGAGCACGAAACGCTACAACAACTTCTGGGCTGCGATTCATGCCCGCATCGATCATGATGCGACTTCTGCTCATGCGTCATTTTGCATTGTGACATCTTGGAGCAGCAATCGGGCGCCTTCGTCACCGTGACCAGGTTCGGTTTGGCCACTTCAGGACACAGAAAGGTAACGAGGCAAACAATCAACAAGGCACTCACACCCGCTCTGCGCATCACGGTTTGAGCTTAAGGCTGGATGAATTCAAATCAAAGCGTGCTTTTCCATTTCAACGGATTGGTTTAGATGAACGTTCGCTAATGCAAAAACGTACATTCGCTCTTCTGACTCTGACGGTTTTGTTTGGACTCGAACTTTCGGGACGTGAGCCGATCCAATCACCGCCGCCCGTAAAGCAGCTCGCAGAAGTCAAAGTTGTTCGCGCGCGTGATCTCGGTGTGCCGTTTGACGGTACGCCGGGCAAACTGAACTCGATCACGGATGTCCCCGGAGTGGAGGTCGGTTACTCGACCTTGATCAGTGGCGACGGAAAACTGGAAGTTGGCAATGGCCCGGTGCGCACCGGCGTTACTGCAATCATTCCGCGTGGACATGAATCGCTCAACGACCCGGTTTATGCCGGCTATTTCAGCTTGAATGGCAACGGCGAAATGACGGGCACCGCATGGGTAGACGAAAGCGGATTTTTGGAAGGACCGATTGTGATTACCAACACGCATAGCGTCGGTGTCGCGCGTGACGCCGTCATTGCCTGGCGAATCAAACACGGCGCGCCCGACACGACCGGCTACTGGTGGAGTTTGCCGGTTGTCGCCGAAACCTGGGATGGCTGGCTCAATGACATCAATGGTTTTCACGTGAAACCGGAACACGTGTTTCATGCGCTCGACACTGCGCATGGTGGCGTAATTGAAGAGGGGAGTGTCGGCGGCGGAACGGGGATGATCTGCTACGAATTCAAGGGCGGAAACGGAACGGCCTCGCGCCAAGTTGAAATTCGTCCGGCAACTGCCGGAAAAGATGCTCCACCGCGAACCTTTGTAGTGGGCGTGTTTCTGCAGGCGAACTTCGGGCGGCGGTCGCAGCTCGTGATCGCCGGCGTGCCGGTAGGCAAAGAAATTCCCGGCGAAGTTTACAAGCAAGAGAGCGGCTCGTGTATCGCCGTCGTAGCGACCGATGCACCACTGTTGCCTAACCAATTAAAACGGCTGGCAAGGCGCGTGTCCCTTGGCCTTGCGCGAACGGGAACAGTTTCCGGAAACGGATCCGGGGACTTGTTTATCGCCTTTTCAACTGCGAATCCAAACGTCACGAATCCGGATCAAGTGACGCACACCGTTCAAACAATTCCGAACGATTTGATGGATCCGCTTTTCACAGGCGTGGTCCAGGCCACTGAGGAAGCGGTCGTCAATGCACTGGTGGACAACCAATCAATGACCGGCCGCGACAATCACCATGTGGAAGCGCTTCCGCACGATCGCTTGCGCGAGCTCACGAAGCGAGTCCCGCTGACCGCAAAATCTCGCTCGCTGCTGTAGCCGCCGTCCTATAGGCGGTGCTCTGTGTGAATCGAGCCGGACTGCCCGTAGGCCCTTGGCTGCAACGGAATGCTGTAGTGCGCGCTGTCCTCACGCATCAGCGCGTGACGGCTAGATCATCATGATCAAGATCGGCACCACTTTCGTCACAGCTATTTCCAGAACCTTTAACGTCACTTTTTCGGCGTGTTCCTGTGATTGCGCCGGCTGGCTATCGACGTACGCTCGCAAATCGCGTTTCTGATTTTCGACGAAGTAATCGAAATCGTCCTTGTCGATCTGATGGTTTTTCAAAAGGACGAGACGCCGTTCGAGTTCCTCTGCATTCTGCCGGACTAACTCACTGGTGTCGCCCTTTGCTTCTCCGAGCAGATCCTGAAATTCTTGTATCGCCGCCGCAGCCGATTCGTCGCCGACCTGATCGAGCGCGGAATCGAGCTCGGATTTTTTCTGCGAAGGCTTTTTGTGCTTTTTCTTACCGCCCGAGGGCATGATCGTAGATTTTGTTAACGTCTTTTTTCATTTCGCTGGCCAGCGCCGGCGTGACTTTGCCCTGGCTGGCTTTGCTTTTTAAATGCGCAGCATCAGCGTCGAACTGCGCTTTAAGATCGACAAGCACCGGACGACGCGCCGTGAATTTCTCATCGGCGATGGCCTGCTGAAATTTTGCGTTGCCTTCGTTGACCTTGGCGTTGAACGCGGCGGCATTAAATTTCTTCCCAGGTACGGCAAACTCGTCGATGAACGCGAGGTGAAAACTGCGGAGGCTCTCGATGGTAGCGTCGCTTCCGCTTTTGCTGAACGTCGCCGTGCCGCAACTCGCAATGAAGATCGCGGCGACACAGAGCAAAACATTTCGAGACACAAGCGTCGAATTCATATGGCGGTTCTTTAAGTAGCGGATCTTGCGCCGATGTGGACGTACGTGTCAAGACTTGAGGAACCGCGGCAATTCGTGAGCTCTGTTGCGTGAGACACCACGACGTCTAACACAAGCCACTTTAAGTTTACTTCATTGTCTGCTGCACTGAGGTAGGATCGTCGAGCAGAATCCATTCGATCACCGAAACCGGGAGGCTGCCATTTTTGATCAGGTCATCGTGGAATTGGCCGAGCCGGAAATTCTCGCCGGCGCGATCTTTATAACGGCCGAGCAGATTCATGATCTGCCATTTGCCTGTGATGTAGCTGATTTTTTGCGTCGGACTTGACGCCGCACCGGCTGCTTCGCCTTCCGCTGCCTCGCGATCCAATCCGCCGGCCTCCATGAAATACTTCACTGCTTCTTCAAAAGTCCAGCGGCCGGTGTGCAGATTTACGTCGACGCCAATGCGCGCGGCCCGATACCGCGACAGACGCAGGATTTGCCCTTGTGCCGGTGAGTTGTTCGGATACAGCCCGGTGCGGGACAGCATCTCCTCGCCATAAAGCGCCCAGCCTTCCACGAACACGCTATCCTCATGCTGACGACGGATTTCATCGCTCACGTGATTTGCGATGGAGAGCTGGAGAAAATGTCCCGGAATGCCTTCGTGTCCAAGGATCGGCCGCGGATCTTCAATTGCAGCGCGGATATAAAAATTCTTCGAATCCGGGTTGTAAGAGGGAATAAAGTAGAAACCCGTTGAATCTTTGTCGTAGACACCGGGAGGATTCATGAAACCTCCCGGACTGGTTGGCTTAAACGCCTCCGGTAACTGTCGAATTTTAAACGGGCCAAGATAATCGGGCAACGTAATGAGATTGTGCTCCTTCAGGAAATTGATCATTTCCGCCTCGCGGCTTTCGTACGCTTTCAGAAAGGATTCCTGATCGGGCGGGATGTGTTCGGCGCGTTTTGGATCGGGATCCGCCAGTTTTGGATCTGGAAGCAGCGCCTCCAGCGCACGGTAACGCGCCAACTCGGCTCGCCCGATCGTCTCCACCTCAATCGCGTTAAGCGGCAGAAGCAAAACGTGTTTCAGATAATAGTCGTAATTCACTTCACCCATCGGCGCGAAATCCAGCATTTCTGGCAAGCGCTGCTCCAACTCGTCGGCATAGCTGTGTAAAGCTGCGAGCGCTGCATCGCGCGCTTTCACCAGTTCCTCATGCTCGTTAGGCGACAGATCAACGTCGAGCGCCATCACGCTGTTGTTCAAGAGCGGATCAATTGAGCGGGCCGACTGAATCGCGAGCTGCGCGTAAAGTTTCACCGGGTCCCGCAAATTGCTCAGGCCCTGCTTCAAGAGCGGCGGCATCTGCTTGAGACGCGCAGTGGCTGCGAGAGCGCGTTTCCGCGGCGTATCGTATTCCTTCTTTAGCAGGGAGAAGATGGCGTCGGTGCATTCGCCCGTGTAAACCTGCGGATTTGTGAACTCGAACTTCAGGACGCGATCGCCGAACGCGACGTTCTCCAACTGCGCGCGGAAAAGAACCCAATCGATGCGCTCGTTTTTCGGCCAGTTATCGGTCTTCATCGCACGCACCTTGTCCAAAAGCGAGCGAACATGCTGCGCGCGTTCCGCGATTTTAGCTGGCGAATAATCGGCGAGCCGATCGTCCCACGTGTGAAGTCCGGCCTCACTGCTCCGGACGGGATAATTCTCATTTCGCCACGCGTAGTAGTCGTCTGCGAGCTTGTGCAACGTTGCAGTTGCCACGCTCACACTCTGATTGTTGAAGACGTCGGTATTAATGCTTGGAGTTGATTTTGTGATCAACGCCTTGTTAGAAACGTTCGGGTTACGTTGTGACGGCGCCTGCGCAAATGCGCTGCCTATAGCAACCGAGAACATTACCAAAGCGATGAAGAAAAAATCGATCCGTTTCACCGCACTGATTCTATTGCGTTGCACAGAATGCGAAAGGTGAAATGATCTCCGGTGCGCGGCTGCGCGGTAGGGCGCGTCACTCCTGTCCGCGCCGCTGTATGAATTGCCAAGAACGCGGCGTGCAGAGGACTGCTCGCTCTACCACTGCGTTACTCCACATCTATCAGTTCTTTCAGCAATTGCTTCTTCAGATGTCGCCGCGCAGCCTTCTTGATCGCGCGACGCTCGGCGGCTACGCCTTGCTTTTCCGCCTGACGTTCGCGCCGTGTTCGCGGTTCCACAGACTGCGACACGTGCCGGATCTTGGGCCGGCGCGCGCCGATGTTTCGCTCTTTTGGTTTTGCGTACGGATCCATGAATGTTTAGCGCTGCTCGTTGGAGATAAAAATAAGAGGAACCGCGGCGTGTCGCGCCATAACTTTATCGATAGGAGGTTCGTGGTTAACAAATGAAAACCCTTGGGATCATCGGCGGCCTTGGACCGGAAAGCACACTGGACTATTACCAAAGGATAATCGCACTTTTTCGCGAGCGCACCGGCGACAGGCATTATCCAGAATTTGTCATCGTTAGCGTCGACCTGAGAAAGGGCCTCGACTTCCTGGACGCAAACGATCTAGGCGGCATGGCCAATTACTTACTCGAAAGCATCGACAAACTCGCGCGGGCGGGCGCAGACTTCGGAATAATCTCCGCGAACACGCCTCACATCGTGTTCGATGAGGTTGCGCCGAAGTCGCCGATTCCACTGATCAGCATTGTCGAAGCGACGCGCGCCGCGGCCAAAGCGCAAAACCTGAAACGGCTCGCCTTATTCGGGACGCGCTACACGATGCAGGCAACTTTTTATCCGAAAGTCTTCGCGCGCGACGGTATCGAGCTACTTGCGCCGGACTCGCGCGACCAGGATTACATTCACGATAAGTACATGAACGAATTGGTCTCCGGAAAATTTCTGTCAGACACCCGCGCCGGCTTGTTAGCCATTGTCGATCGGATGAAAGCAACGAGTGACATCGACGGAGTAATTCTCGCCGGAACAGAGTTACCGCTAATTCTTCGCGATCCGATTCACAGCGGGATCCCATTTCTCGACACAACAAAGGTCCATGTCGAAGCAGCCGTCGCTCAGATGCTGCCGCGAGCTATTCGATTCTAAATCGCAACTCGAAAATCGTAAATTCAAGAATGGGCGGTGAAGGTTTCGAACCTCCGACCCTCTCGGTGTAAACGAGACGCTCTACCACTGAGCTAACCGCCCGAATTGAAGAGAGTGATAAGTGATGAGTGAACGGTGATCAGTCAAACGAACATTTTCATCTTGAATGACGTTAGCTGGGTGGCTCTTTCGAGTACTCGAAGACGAAAGGTCATTAATGTCGTCGAGAGAGGCGAGCCGAACAATGCTAACCATAATCGCAGCCATGGCTGAAAGCGTTTCGTTGCGCACGCAGGTGAAACATTGACGGCGCCTTTGTGGAACTAGAATCTGTGATTCACTATTGCGGCGAATAGCCTCGACAAGCCGGTGAGAGTTTTCCGAAACTCCTCGATATGAAAACCAGCATTCTGTCAGTTGTAATTACATTTGCACTCGTCTGCTTTACCCTCGTCCAAAAGACAGAAGCCGTCAGCCCGCCGCCGGACGGCGGCTATGCCAACGGCAACACGGCCGAGGGTGCTCTAGCGCTGGAAAGCCTCACAACCGGTGGCGGCAACAGCGCCAGCGGTCAGCAAACGCTCGCCAGCACCACCACCGGTAGCTCTAACACGGCCACCGGTTTTAGGGCACTCCTTTACAACACAACCGGCCACGACAATACGGCTTGTGGCTATCTCGCGCTCGCTTTCAACACTGCCAATTTCAATACAGCAACTGGCTCTCAAGCGCTCGAGTTCAACACCACTGGCTTCGAGAACGTGGCCAGTGGCTATCAATCGCTCTATAACAACACCATCGGCTACTACAACACAGCCAGCGGCACCGTCGCGCTCTACAGCAACACCACCGGCTATGACAACACCGCTACCGGTACATTCGCGCTCTTAAACAACACCACGAATACTAGTACCGGCGCAATCGGCCACGACAACACGGCTACCGGTACATTTGCGCTCAGAAACAACACAACTGGAGACTACAACACGGCCAACGGGGTTTCTGCGCTCTTTAGTAATACCACTGGCGCCGAAAATGCCGCCACCGGAGTTAATGCGCTCTATAGTAATACCGTTGGCACCGCAAATACCGCCGCGGGAGTCAATGCCCTTTTTAAGAACAACTCCACCTACAACACGGCCGATGGATATAAAGCTCTCTATAACAACTTAAGCGGTCACAACAACACGGCCAATGGTGCTTTTGCGCTCTGGACTAACTCGGCGGGCATTTACAACACGGCAAACGGTTATCAGGCCCTCTTGCAGAGCACTGGCTCAAGTAACGTTGGGCTCGGCTATAATGCCGGATACCAACTCACCACGGGCAGCGGCAATGTCTGTATCGGCGCTGGCGTCGCTGGAGTTGCCGGCGAGAGCAATACTACGCGGATCAGAAATGTTTACTCCTCGGTCGCGAGTGGCAGAGCTGTTTACGTTAACTCCGATGGTAAGATCGGCACGCTTGCGTCCTCGCGTCGGTTCAAGGACGAGATCAAGCGCATGGACAAGGCCAGCGAAGCTATCCTGGCACTTAAGCCAGTCACCTTTCGCTATAAGAAGGAGATTGAACCGAATGGCGGGATCATGTTTGGACTCGTTGCCGAGGAAGTGGACAAAGCGGATCCCGATTTGGTCACTCGCGATGACAAAGGTGCAGTCGAGACCGTGCGCTACGAAGCGGTGAACGCGATGTTGCTCAACGAGTTCCTGAAAGAACACAAAAAAGTGCAAGAGCAGGGAGCGACAATCGCGCAACAGCGGAGAGATTTTGAGATGGCGATCGCAAAACAGCAAAAGCAAATCGAAGCGCTTAGTGTGGGCCTACAGAAAGTAAGCGCACAGCTTGAGCTGACCAAACCCGCACCGCAAACGGTTGTGAATAATCAGTAAAAGCTGCGGGTTACTACCACTCTTTGAAAATCGTCGTTGCGCTTGTGCGTTTCGATCAGGTTGCCCGTTTCATCGTAAACGCGAACGATAGCATCATGTGACCGACTATAATGCATCGCGTATCCGATTGCGTTCTCGATGCGCCGTGCGGCCGCAACACAGCCGACCGAATGGCAGCGGAAATGAGATCGACGCCGCGTTTATCTTTGCGCGGGCGCACTTCGTAGACGTGCGCGCTCATGGCGAGCGGATCAGCGGCATTCTGGTCAGACCGCCGGTTCCATGCGCGTATGTGCGTGTAGTCGTTATCGCGGAGGCCCAAAGGTGAGATATTCCGGGCGGTTGAGCCCGGACGCGAAAACGATCCTCTGGCCTCCCGTGGTAAACTCCAAGATATCACCCCCTCCATCCCGAATGGTTTCCGCTACGAAGAGATTACCCGCCTCATCAAAGGCCATGCCATGAGGATTGTTAAGACCGGTAGCGAACGTGCTCTCCATGCCGGTGGGAGTGAACACAAGAATTGCATCGTTTGGCCGGTTGTTCAGCGTAGACACAAAGAGATTGCCGCTGGAGTCAAAAGCCAAGCCGGCAGGAACCTGGGTGGATGTGAAGGCGCTTGGTCCAACGAAGACTGTGCGCGTCCCATCAGGTGCGAATTTATAGATCGTTACATCAAAAGCATCGGCGGCGTAGAGGTTGCCTGCACCGTCAAAAGCCAGGCCGAAGGTTTGGCCCGGAGTCGTGCCGAAGACTGTGCGCGTTCCATCAGGCGCAAATTTGTAGATGATACCCGCCAGATCGGGGCTCGTGTCCTCCAAGGCGACCGCGTAAACGTTGCCTGCGGTGTCCGTGGCCAACCCCTCAAAAAAACTCCGCGCTGCATTGCCAAGAACACTTTGATGTTCGCTTGGAGGGAATTTCAAGACCCGGCCATGGTCCCACACTTTAGAATCGGTGCTGGCGACAAAAAAATTGCCGCTGTTGTCGAACGCCATTCCCCGAGGAAAGGAGCAGTGGCAAAGGTTTGCTGCACTCCCGTCGGCGTATATTCGGAGATTGAACCTCCCTCATTGGTCAAGTCACCCTGAAGGGAAACATACAGGTTCTGGGCGCGAGCGGTTACTGCTAACCCGAAGATTATGCCAAGGTTAAGGAATGTGTTTCGGAGAATTTTTGTTTTAATAAGATGTCCTTCCTTTGTTGAACTGAAGCGGCAAGTCATTTTAACCCAATGAAACCGACCCTGAAGCGATGTGGTAAACATAGTGATTCATTAGTTCCTACAGGAAAAAAGAGGGGAAGTTCCCAACAAAAGGGCGCAATCGGCAAAACCGTGCTCACGACGCAGCTCAAAGAACGGGCAGCGCAAATTCAAAAGGTGAGCGCCCAGCTTGAAGCGAGCAAACCTGCGGCGCAAGTGGTCAGCAATCCCTAAGCAGTAACATTTCACAATCAGCCGCCAAGCTTCACCGTGTGGCGGCGTTTTGTTTACCGCTTACGGCTCTTTGAAATCCCCGGCGTGCTCGTGCGTTTCAATCACATTACCCGCCGCATTGTAAATGCGAATCACAGCATCATGAGCTACGGGCGCGGTGCTGGGGTAGGGCGAGGCCTAACTGATGGCTGAGGTCTCGGTGTCGGTGTCGGTCTGGCCGTGGGTGTTGGTGTAGCCGTGGGCGTTGATGTAGGCGTAGGTGTAGGTGTCCCTCCGTTTTGCACTTCAAACGAGCCGATGTCGATGCGGCCATTCACGACCCGAGGGAAACCCTGCCCGCGCTGGTCGAAGAAAGGCGGAGGAGTGAAGTTCGGGTCCCCAGCGTCGATGGCCGGGCTGCCGGGTAAGAGCTCATGCGTGAAGGTAGGGCCGCCGTTGTTTTGTAACGGACCTAATACCGGATTCGTGTTGATCTGATCGCCGGGACCGTTTAAGACGCCTCCGCCATCGTCGCTGCTGAGGTTGTAACCGTGCGAGGTAACCGTGCCGCTGTCGTTCGAGATGTTGGGGCCCAACTCACCGCTGTTTAGAATCGTACTCTCAATGTCGAGTGTTCCCAGGCGATTAACAATCGCGCCAGCGGTCATGCCGCTGTTGTTACTCAGGGTGCTGTTACTGATTATGCTTTGGCCGCCGTTAAAAATGCCGCCGCCGTGTAATTGAGTCGTATTCCCGCTCAATGTGCTGTTGCTTACTGTCAGCGACGCGTCGCCATTAAAACCATTGAGAATGGCACCGGCAGCGAATTCACCTCTATTACCGCCGAGCGTACTGTTGTTGATGGTCAGCGTTCCAGTGTTTGCTATGCCACCACCATAATCACCGGCGTAGTTACCGCTGAGGGTGCTCCTGTCGATCGTAAGCGTCGCGTTAGCATCAGCGCAGATGCCACCGCCGGTGCCATCTGTCGAGTTACCGCTGACCGTGCAGTCGATCAAAAAAAGCGAAGAGCCTTCATCGAGAATGCCGCCGCCACAACCGAATTGAGGAGCAAGCCCGTTGCTAATCGTGAGGCCCTGTATTGTCACCGAGCGTCCGGGCATGAGATTGAAAATGCGGAAAGCCGGGGCGTTTTGCGCTCGCGAGACCGCCAGGAGGTTCGGGCCAAGGCCGCTAATGGTGATACTCTTGTTGATCACAAGCTCGGCAGTGGTCAGCGTTATGGTCTCCCCCTTGAGCGCGGGACCGAAATCGATTGTGTCGCCCTCATGCGCATCGGCGAGAGCCTGACGCAACGAGCCCGGGCCGTTGTCGTTGGTGTTGATGACCGTGATAACATCTGCGTGAACCGATATAGTCGCTGCGCAAATGAGCGCGAAACAAATTCGAACGCGCAGACCAACGAAAAGGGACACCGAACTCCTTCGCGTGCTCGCGACGTGATGTCGGAGTTGAGAAGTGCGGTTCTTCTTCATAGAGGAAGCTACGGGCGCGGCGGCGGAGTGGGGCGAGGCCTAGGCGTTAGCGCCGGTCTCGGCGTCGGTGAAGGTCTCGGTGTCGAAGTAGGTGTAACTGTGGGCGTCGGAGTGACAGTAGCTGTCGCGGTTGGAGTCGGCGTCGGCGTCGCGCTGGATTGAGCGCAGTATCTCCCGCCGGTGTTAAGACGTGATGGTCCCGCTGGCATCAACTGCCGCCCCAGACGATCATTTGGCTGCCGGTCCACACTGCCGTGTGATTGTACTCGGCCATCGGGTGCATTGGTGTTAGTCGTAGCTGTCCAACTGTCGGTGCTCGGATCGTATCTGCCGCCGGTGTTCAAATTGACCAAATCCGCCCCAGACGATCATTTCGCTGCCGGTCCAGACTGCCGTGTGTAGAGTCATCGCGGCAGAGGGCGCGTTGGTAGTGGTGGTGGCTGTCCAACTGTCAGTGCTCGGATCGTATCTCCCGCCGGTGTTCAATCAGCGCCGTTGAAATCCGCCCCAGACGATCATTTCACTGCCGGTCCACACTGCCGTGTGAGATATCGGGCAGAGGGCGCGTTGGTGGTGCTGGTGGCTGTCCAGCTATCCGTGCTGGGATTGTATCTCCCGCCGGTGTTAACGACGCTAGCGTCATGTCCGCAGTTCCGCCCCAGACGATCATCTCAGCTGCCGCTCCAGACCGCCGTGTGAAGCCCTCGGGCTTCGGGCGCGTTGGTGGTGCTGGTGGCTGTCCAACTATTCGTGCTGGGATTGTATCTCCCGCCGGTGTTCAGAACCAGCGCAGTTGACACCACCCCAAACGATCATTTCGCTGCCGGTCCACACTGCCGTGTGACGCGACTCGGGCACTAGGCGCGTTGGTGGTGCTGGTGGCTGTCCAACTGTCCGTGCTCGGATTGTATCTCCCGCCGGTGTTCAGAATAGCTGTTCATCATCGTCTCCGCCCCAGACGATCATTTCACTGCCGGTCCATACCGCCGTGTGAAACTCGTCGGGCTTCGGGCGCGTTGGTGGTGCTGGTGGCTGTCCAACTGTCTGTGCTGGGATCGTATCTCCCGCCGGTGTTAAGTCAGCTCGTATCATCGTGTCCGCCCCAGACGATCATTTCGCTGCCGGTCCACACCGCCGTGTGGACGCATCGGGCATCGGGCGCGTTGGTGATGTTCGTGGCAGTCCACGTGTCATCGGTGCAGCCAGTCGAGGCACTCGATATTGTCGGGAAGCTGTGTAGTTGGCGGTTCACGCTAACCGCCTCGGATTGAGTCAATCGCCGGTACCTACTTGAGTCGCTGCAGGTAGCTAGCTTCGCAGTGCCTCACGGCGAGCCAGGTCTGTCTTGGGTCAACTCGGCGACGAAACGCTCCGCCAGCATCGGCCTGGCCAGACACTCCGCGATGACAAAGGGATCGTCGCCTAGCGCTGCAAAGAGTTCGCGCAACACTTCGGGCTGTTTTGTGTGCCGGGCCATGCGATCCATCTCGGCTTGCAGTTGCTCAGGAGTAATTGGCTGTTGCCAGTAATCTTCCAGCGCTTGCGACTCGCGCAGATAATCTTCGACCTTCTTTTCAAGCTGCGCCTGAGACATCACCGCATCCAGCGACGGCTTGGGCATCAGGATTCTCTTTCGGCCAGATGCGATGACGCCAGTAAACGTCTTCAATCGCTCGTTGATAAGCGACGCGCTCTGGGAAGGTGAGCGTTCTTTCCGAAACCTTCGTTGACGCTTCGGGGCGGAAAAAAGCAAGCAGTGTGCCGCTCAAGATCGAACCGGCGGCGGCTATGCAAATAAAGAGGGCGAATAAACCGTGCCCGTGAAACAATCTGCGTTGCGCAGTGCGCTTCTCGTTCACCGCTCTCTTTTACTCGAAGCGCGTCAAAGATGTCGAGACATTTTGCGTCTTACGAGTTGGGGCTGGGTCTGAGCGATTGATTCCAACGGGCGAACGATCTGGATTGCAGACGCACATCGCGACAACGGAAAACGTTTCGTTGTGCACGGCCGGATGAAAAGCTGACTGAGTTCTGCAATTGAAAACCCGATCCGCACTCCTGAGTTGTCTTAACAAAATGGCGTGATTTGCTCGCAACTCAGGCGTCGCCATGCGGATCGGAATCAGGCGCAGTAATTTTACTGCTGCACTGAAAGCTTGACGCCAGTTGATGGCTTACATAAAAGGGCGAGCGATATCGTAACTAAGAATTTATATGGCGACGATCGATAGCGACCCCAATGGTGCGGATGCTGCCCGTGACGGCCTGCTCAGCCGTCATCGGGTGTTCTTCTTTTTCCTTTTCTCCTTTGTCTTAACCTGGGGCTACTTTTGGCTGATCTGGGCGCCCTTGCGCCTGCCCGACTCGCTCATAGCGCTGGGCGGTTTCGGGCCAGCCGCCTCAGCCTTCCTCATGCTGGCCAGCACCGAGGGGAAGCCCGGAGTGCTTCGTTTGTTGCGCAGCATTGTGCACTGGCGCGTTGGCGCCCCATGGTACCTGGTGGCCCTGCTTGGCCTTCCCGTTTTAAATTTTTTGGCTTTCCTGGTCGTACCAGGAGTCCTTGCCGATCTTGTAGCTCCGGATTTGCGCTTTCCACGGGTCTACCTGATTGAAATGGCCATGTCTGTCACAATTGGTGTTGCCCCGATGTGGGAAGAAATTGGGTGGCGTGGGTTCGCGCAATCCCGCATGCAGCGCCGATACGGTCCTGTAGTAGGAACCCTCATTCTTGGAGCGCTGTGGGGCGTGTGGCACCTGCCCTTCTTCTTTGGGCCCCTGGCGCGAACCGGACCGGAGGCCACATTCGTCAGCGCCAGCATAGCTCTGGTCGAGTTCTCGATCGGCTTAACAGGACTTTCGGTCGTGATGGCGTGGGTGTTGAATAACTGTGGTGGCAGCACGCTAATGGCGATTTTGCTGCATGCTTGCTTCGACAGCTCAGGCCTCGCGATGGTGGCTCTCTTTCCCTCCACTCCACCGTACTATCTCCCAATCCATTATCAAACCTTAGGCATAGCTATCGTCTTTAGCGTGGCGGCATTGGTCCTTATCATTGTGACTCGGGGAGATTTGGGCTACCAGCGCTATCAGCGCGAGGTCGAGGCTGCTACTTCTGGGACAATCCGGTGACCGCTGACAATCTCAGCAAAGCCGGCTGAGTTGGGGCTGTGTCTCAACGATTGCAGCAGCATTTCACAATCAGTCGTCACACTTCACCGTGTGGCGGCTTTTTGTTCACGCCGCGTTACGGCTCTTTGAACTCGCCCGCGTGCTCGTGCGTTTCGATTTGCTTTGACTGCGAATCACAAGATTCTGCTTTTACTGGGTCGAGCCGTCACTCTCTGTGTCCTGAAAATCCGTGATTAGCCACTTCCCGTTAGTTTTGACCATCTTCATCGTGGTGATTTCTTTCAGAACTGGAACGGCCTCTCCAGTGGGACGACTCCGACCAGTCACGTCCCATGTAGCATGGACAAGTGCCACATCGGGTGTTGAAAAACTAACTTCTGCACCGGTAAGCCTCCGAACGGCGGTCTTTAATCTGTTCTGAAACAGTTCCGCCTGCCGTTGGACAATCTCCTGCACTCCTTTCCAGTGAACACCGGCCATGTTTACGTAGTCGCAGTTTTCGGTGAAGAGGCGAGCGAGGGCGGCCGTGTCATGGCGGTTCCAAGAGACTGTGTATTCGGCGAGAACATCGCGTACAACACTTTCATCATTTTCGTAGTTCGTGGCGCTGTAATATCCGCCATAGTAAAGGAGAGGCGAGTAGCCGTATCCGTAACCATAACTGTTACCATACCCGTATCCATAGCCGGAGTAGTAGGACGGATAAGAATAGTAGGACGGATAGGAATACTCAGAATATTCGTAGGGTCCGTTTGCGTAGTAGCCCCGGTTCCATCCCTGCCAAGGACCCCATGGAAAGCCGAAGTTCCCGATGAAGATGATTTTATTGAAACGGTGGGAGCGTCGAAAGCCCAAGGATGAATTTATCATTGGAGCGCGGTGCATCGGCATTCGGGCGATCGAAGGTGGCGTGAAAGCGCCGCGCATTCCGATCCGGGACACCGGATTACCGTGCCGCATCATCTGCGCCGTCGAAGTGGAGGCTTCGAAAACACATGCTACCACGTAACCAAGGAGAACGAATCTTCTCCAGTCCATAGCGTTATACGCGTCCAAAGATTGAAACCCCCCGGCATTCGAAAGTTGCGGCACTGGAAAGATAAAACATAACGACCGGTGTTACAAATGCACCGCCGCTCGGGCGACTGCGGCAAACAACAAAACTGCCGAGCACTTACAACTCGTTAAATTCGCCTCTTGAAAAAGTGAATCCCGCGTTGGTCGTGCACGATAAGCAGGGGAAACCGCACACGGTCCGCTACGATGCGATGAACGCGATGTTGCTCAATGAGTTCCTGAAAGAGATCGCGAAGTGCAGGAACAAAAGGCGACGATTGCGCAGCTAAAGCGAGATCAGGCGGCGCGGGTCTTCAGAAAGTGAGCGCCCAGAGCTTGAAGCGAGCAAACCGGCGCCGGAAGTGATCAACAATCCCTAAAGCAGCTCTGCCCGAACGAAACAGCAGGCCTTCAATCAGCCGTTACGCTTCACCGCGTGGCGGCTTTTTTGTTTCACGCAGCAACATTGACCACTTTTGAAACCAGCATTGTGCTCGTGATTGCTGCCCAGCAGACTAGTCATCGTCCGGATCCGTCGGTACTGTTTTGTCATTCAGGAAATAGGTTTCGTCCTTCGCTGCACTCACGCGATGGAAGGGGCGGGGTGGTTGGTCCATATGGAAGAAGTCTGTTAGGTCGGTCCTGGCACGGCGGTCGGCAAAGGTGAGCTCACCTTCTGGAATCCCGAAGTTATGTTCGATGAAACGCAGAATGCTGCCGAAGTCATGCCGGAAATTGCTGATATAACCTGCCGGCGTGTAGGCGGAGACGACAAGCAGCGGAACGCGGAATCCATACTGGTAGTCGCCTTCCTGCAGAGGCAGAATGGTCGGTGGCTCATGATCGTACCAGCCGCCCCAATCATCCCACGTGATAAAGATAGCGGTATTTTGCCAATAATTTTCACCGTTGGGACACGTTGGTTGGTTACCAATGGCATTGACAATGGCTGCGACCCAAGCAGGTCCGCCTGTGTTATTCGGACTTCCGGCGTGATCGGAATTTTGCCCGGCTGGAATAACCCAACTCACCGATCGGAGATTACAGTTCCTGATGTCGGCCAGCACATCCGACGGCCTGAGATCCACATGGTTTAACCACTCCTGACCCGTACAGGTTCCTCCCGGCCCAGTCGACTCGCAGATATGGGAAATGGCATTCGGCGCCGTCCAGATGGAACCCGCGCTTGGCGTATAGTATCTCCACGAGAACGGTGCCGGCAGGATATCCGGAATGGTTTGATGATCGAAGCAAGGATAAACGTCGGAGTTCTCAACACCACGTGGAGGCGGATTAGGATTCGGATGAACCAATTCGACTCTGGTCGTCGCCTCCGCAATACATCCTGCGCCGTTATTGCTGCCTAGCATACCCTTCATGTTTTCCGAGGCGAAGATGCCCATGTGGTCATCGGCTGCAGTGGGAGCTGATGTGCCTCCGAAGATAAATTGATGCGCGGGAAAACTTGGGCCTTGATTGGTCTGGAACATATAGTTTGCCCACCCGTACTGGGTCGCAAGCGTCAGGTACGGGTCCAGGATCCCGCGCCTACCCCCACTACTATTCTGAACGAATCTGAATTGAGGCTGACTAGGACACGTGCCGGCGCAGGCGACGTCGCCTGACCCGTCCATTCTGCATGCCCCTGATGGATCTGCGTCGCATTGGCTGGTAAAAGCTCCGTGTGAGTGCCTCAGATCGTAGATGTTTCCCAAAGCAACTGGCAGCGGTTGCGTCACACCCGTCGGCGAGTGCCTGTCTAGCCAGTTGCTGGTTTGAATGTTGTATTGGGTCGCATTTGGGGTCGTGCTGCACGCTTCGCTTGTACCAAAGGGAGGATGGCACAGACCTTGGAAAAGATTGTCCGGTGTCCGGTTCTCTTGGACGATCACGATGACATGCTTGAAACTCGATATTTGCGCGTGAGCGAGCAGCGCCCCAAAGAGAAGCAGCAACGAACTTTGAAAGGCGACTTTCATCCTGTCTCGGGTCGGCGGTTTGCGAGCGACTTAATCACTGTACCCTCCCGTACTTTTTAACTGGGTAAAGTTTAGTTTTGGGAACTCAGAAAGACCTTGAGTTACGTTTCAGCCCCGGAGCGAACATGCGCATTACTGACGCGCATCGCGACGGGAAGCGTTTCGTTGTGCGGCCGCACGAGAAGCTGACCGCGTTTTTGGCACTGGAAGCGGGGCAGTTGAGCGGTTCAGTGCCTCTTCCTTTTTGTAAGAGTGAACGGAACAGTTTTTTCGGCGGCCTTATAACTGCCCTTGATAGTGGGCTGAGGATCGCCAAACGGATCCATCGCTAACAAAACCTCTTTTTTTGCGTCCTTCGCAGGAGCAAATCGTATCTTGCCTGTTCCCATCTGTTCCTCTCTACCCGTCAGATAAAACTTCGTTGCTTTCCCACTCGCAGATTCGATGATCTTGACATTGCTGGCCTCGACATGGCCGTGGTCGAACTCCAAGATGATTTTCAGGCCAGCCGCCTTCCCCTTGTAGAAGAGGGTGTCGTTGGCTTTTGGCCCAGCGGAGGCGAAGGGAACGACCTGGCGAACAGCTATGAGCGCCACAGCGACAGACAACATTCGATAGTTCATAAAACGAGCCACAAGCTCAGCCGCCCGGCAAACGCAAGCAAGTTTATCAATCTTTAAAATTCTCCTTGTGCTCGTGCGTCTCGATCACGCTACGTGCTTCATTATAAAGCCACAAGACGGCGAAAAGTGCTCGGGACTCGGTGTAAACGAGTACGGTGATTCGCGGTTGCGTAGGTTGGTTTGACAAGTTCGCGAGAATTTTCCGAGACTCCCCGGATATGAAAGCAAGAATTCCACTGGGCGTCTGCAAAAGCAGATTGAAGCGCTTACTGCGGGCCTGCAGAAGGTGAGCGGCCAGCTCGCCACAGCGACTCCGTCCCGTGGCGGACTTGAAGCGAACAAACCTGCGCCGCAACTGGTTCTCAATAGCCAGTAACATCGGTAACTATGACAAATAGGCTTGCAGCCTTCCGTCAGAATCGCGTTGGCCGGTTATATCGCCGGGCAACTTACAATTGTCGGAATACCAATCGTTGCGAAATGCCCGATCGTGATTGACATTCGTAGGAAGGGGTCCAGCGATGCCTATTAGTAGATTGTTGTTTGCATTCATTAGTCTGGCGATCGTTTTCCTTTACACGTCGTACGGCGCTGAGCCGGCAAAGCAAACGAAGAAGAATTCCGCAAACGCGAATCGTCCGGACCAAAAGCCTGTCCATCTTGTCGTTAGGTCTGCGGCGGAGATAAAACAGACGTTTAATTATTCTCCGTTTCCCACTATTCCCACTGAACTTGAGGGCTACGGCGGCTCTCAAGTAGGTGGCACAGGCACTTACCGCCTGACTGTTGATACCCAGGGCGCCGTCACTCAGGTCACGATCTTAAAAGGATTTACGGTGGCCGCAGTCTACGACGAGCGATTTTCTAATGCGAAAGGCAATGCCGTTCCTGCCTTGGACAAAGTGATGGTTCAGGCACTGACGCGCTGGCGGGCGAAGCCGGGACCGATGCGCGTCGTAGATATTTATTGGAGCTTTGGAACACGTCCGTGGGTGAACTACGGAAAATCGAACGGGTCACAGTAGTCAGTAGACCGGCCCCGCTTGCTTAGCTCCAGCGAAGCTTGGCCGTGCTGAACCAAGGCTGTCCCGCCGCTAACCCTTTTGCTTCGGTAATTCGCGACGCGGCTGTCCGACAAAGATTTGGCGCGGGCGGGTGATCTTTTGCTCCGGGTCGGTGATCATCTCCTGCCATTGCGCCAGCCAGCCTACTGTGCGCGGAATGGCGAACATCACCGGAAACATTGTCACCGGTAAACCCATGGCCTGATAGATGATGCCGGAATAAAAATCGACGTTCGGGTAAAGTTTGCGCGAGATGAAATATTCGTCCTCCAGCGCGATGCGTTCGAGCTCGAGCGCGATGTCGAGCAAACGATTGCGCCCGGTCATCTCGAATACTTCGTCCGCCACGCGTTTGATGATGCGCGCGCGCGGATCGTAATTTTTGTAAACGCGATGCCCGAAACCCATCAGCTTGCCTTCGCCGTTTTTAACGCGTTGGATGAATTCGGGTATGTTGCGCGTGTCGTCGATGCGCGAGAGCATCTTGAGCACTTCTTCATTTGCGCCACCGTGGAGAGGGCCGTAAAGCGCGGCTGCTGCTCCGGCCATCGCACTGTAGGGATCCGCGCAGCTTGAACCGATCGCGCGCATCGCATTGGTGCTGCAATTCTGTTCGTGGTCCGCGTGCAGAATGAAAAGTACATCGAGCGCGTGTTCGAGCGCCGGGTTCGGCTTGTATTTGGTTTCTGTCATTTTGAACATCATGTTCAAAAAATTGCCGGTATAGCTGAGGTCATTGTCAGGATAGACGTAACGCAAGCCACGATTGTGCCGAAAAGTGTATGCGGCGATCGTCGGCACTTTGGCAATAAGGCGTTTGATCTGCGCCAGACGATTGTCGGCGTCACTAACCTGTTTCGCTTCGGGGTAAAATGTTGAAAGCGCGGCGACGGTGCTGATGAACATTCCCATGGGATGAGCGTCGTAGCGGAACGCCTGCATCAGCGTCTTGATATTTTCGTGGACGAAGGTGTGATGCGTGATGTCGTAGGTCCACGCCGCCAACTGTTCCTCGTTAGGCAGCTCGCCAAAAAGGATCAGGTACGCGACTTCCAGGAAGTTGGATCTCTCCGCGAGTTGTTCGACCGGGTAGCCGCGGTATTCGAGGATTCCCTTGTCGCCATCAATGAACGTGATCGCGCTCCTGGTGGACGCGGTGTTCATCAACGCAGGGTCGTAGGTCATCAGCCCGAAGTCGTCTTCGTCCGTTTTCATCTGGCGCAAATCCATCGCGCGCACAGTCCCATTCTCGATAGGCAACTGGTACGATTTGCCCGTGCGATCGTCCGTAATCGTTAAGCGTTGTTCAGACATTTCGTTTTCCTCTCAATGAATTAATACCAACCGCTGTCACAATTTCAATTACGTCGCCTGTTGCTTGACGCCATTCGCTTTGATAAAGCTGATGTCTCCGCTGCGTTCGAGTCGCGCAACTTGTATTTTTGATAGGTCATCGGTCTTCGCATCGAGGCGCATATCCTCTTCCAGATCATGTTTGGAAATGTGCTCCCAGAGCATGTTTCTCCGCTGCAATCTGCCATCCTGCACGAGCACCACTGGTTCTCCCTTAACCAGAAACCCAAAAAAATGTGAATAGTAAGCCGCCACACCGAAGAGCCGATGCAACAACACCAGAACGAATCCAGTGCCCAGGGTTGGGAAAAAGGCTTCTGATCCGTTAATGGCGCGTGCCAGCATCGAGCCGATAATAACTACGAAAACAGCATCGAACGCGGTTTTCTCGGCAAGCGAACGTTTACTGCCGAGTCTCATCATTATCAGAGTCGCGATAAAAACAATTACCCCGCGGACTGAAACTTGCAGGAATGTTAAGTCTCTGGGTTGAGTGCCGATTCCGAGCAACGTGTGAAGCAATTCTGAGAACGTATTCATGGCTGAAGGTTCTCATTGCCGGGCAAGACTTCCAACCGCGCGTGTGGGCGACAGTAAATAAATCAGATAAGGACGACCGGAAAAAAGGCGGAGGAGGTCGCGGGAAAAGCGAAGTAAATCAAGTTCCCGCAAAGGTGGAAGAAAAGGTGGTCGAAGCTAGAACGGCCCAAAGCACAGGCTATCGAGTGCCGGACTGTCCCCGCCGGTGGTGGCTGTCTGGCAGCTTCTGCATAGCAGTTAAAGCATCCGCACTCACAACGAAACGCTTTCCGTCGTCGCGATGTGTGTCTGCAATCCAGATCGTTTGCCCGTTGGAACCAATCGCTGAAACGTCGCCCCAACTGGCAAGACGCAAAAAGTCTCGACATCTTTGACGCGCTTCGAGTAAGAGAGAGCGGTGAACGAGAAGCGCACTGCGCAACGCAGATTGTTTCACGGGCACGGTTTATTCGCCCTTTTTATTTGCATAGCCGCCACAGGTTCGATCTTGAGCGGCACACTGCTTACTTTCTTCCGCCCCGAAGCGTCAACGAAGCTTTCGCAAAGAACACTCACGTTCGAAGAGCGCGTGGCATATCAGCGGGCGATTGAGGAAGTTTACTGGCGCCATCGAATCTGGCCGAAAGAGCGCCCCGATCCAAAGCCGTCGCTCGATTCGGTGATGCCACAAGCGCAGTTGGAAAAGACAGTCGAAGACTACCTGCGTAACTCGCAAGCGCTGGAAGATCAGCGGCAAGGCCGACTTACGGGTGAGCAGTTACAGGCTGAGATGGATCGCATGGCGCGGAATACCAAACAGCCCGAGATGCTGCGCGAACTCTTTGAAGCACTCGGCAACGATCCCTTTGTCATCGCGGAGTGTCTCGCCAGACCCGTGCTGTCTGAGCGCTTGCTGGCAAACTTCGCCCGCGACAAAAAGCCGTTGGAATCCGCGCAAGCGAGAGCGGAGAAGCAAATGGGGAAGCTAATGGCAGGGGCAAGTGCTAGATACATCCTTCCTTTAATATCGGGCGCGCCGAATGGATGCATCAACGATACATGGACGGCCACCAGTACCACCAACACGCCCTCTGCCCGATGGGATCACACCGCAGTGTGGACAGGCAGCGAGATGATCGTCTGGGGCGGCTTCGGTAGCGCCGGCCTTTTGAACACCGGTGGCAGATATAATCCCAGCACGGATAGTTGGACAGCCACGAGCACCGTCAACGCGCCCTCGGTACGGTATCTTCACACTGCAGTGTGGACTGGCAGTGAAATGATCGTCTGGGGTGGAATAGATCCGAATACATTCTATTTGAACACGGGAGGCAAATACAATCCCAGCACCAACAGTTGGACGGCCACCAGCACCACCAACGCGCCCGCTGCCCGAGGCGATCATACGGCAGTCTGGATCGGCAGCGAAATGATCGTCTGGGGCGGACATGGCAGTGGCAATCTGAACACCGGAGGCAGATACAATCCTGGCACGAACAGTTGGACGGCCACCAGCACCACCAACGCGCCCGCTGCCCGGTTCAATCACACGGCGCTGTGGACTGGCAGCGAAATGATCGTCTGGGGCGGAAATAACGACAGCGCCCGTCTGAACACCGGAGGCAGATACAATCCCAGCACCAACAGTTGGACGACCACCAGCACCACCAACGCGCCCGCTGCCCGAGACGACCATACGGCAGTCTGGACCGGCAGTGAGATGATCGTCTGGGGCGGCGCGGATAACCTCCACTCGGTCAGCACAGGCGGTCGATACAATCCCAGCACGGATACGTGGATAGCTACAAACATAACACACGCGCCCTCTGTTCGAGCCGGTCACACAGCAGTCTGGACTGGGAGCGAAATGATCATTTGGGGTGGTGGTTATGGCCTCGGCGACCGCGACACCGGCGGGAGATACAATCCTATCACGGATACTTGGATAGACACCAGCACCACTAACGCCCCCATTGCCCGAGAACAGCACACGGCAGTCTGGACAGGCAGTGAAATGATCGTCTGGGGTGGAGCTAGTTCTGCCCAGGGAATCTTGAACACCGGCGGGAGATATTGCGCGCAAGCCGGGGCGCCAACGCCTACCCCAACACCAACGGCTACAGGGACACCAACTCCATGCATTTCTGATACGTGGACAACAACCAGCACCGCCAACGTGCCGGACGCTCGATACCTTCACACGGCTGTGTGGACCGGCAGCGAAATGATTGTTTGGGGCGGATTTGCTGATGTGGGTCTCATCACGAACACCGGCGGGAGATACAGTCCCAGCACGGATACTTGGATAGACACCAGCACCACTAACGCCCCCATTGCCCGAGAACAGCACACGGCAGTCTGGACAGGCAGTGAAATGATCGTTTGGGGCGGCGACGGCAATACTTATCTAAACACCGGCGCGAGGTACAATCCTACCACCGACAGCTGGACGGCCACCAGCACCACCAACGCACCCGAAGCCCGAGACCAGCACACGGCAGTGTGGACCGGCAGTGAAATGATCGTCTGGGGCGGATCTGATGGCAACCCTTTGAACACTGGCGGGAGATACAATCCCAGCACTGATAGTTGGACGGCTACCAGCATCGGCAACGCGCCAGATCGCCGCGAACAGCACACGGCAGTCTGGACAGGCACCGAAATGATCGTGTGGGGCGGAAACGGCCCTTCCCTCGGGTTAGATACGGGTGGAAGATATAATCCCACTACAAACAGTTGGACAGCTACGAACACGATCAATAGACCTACTGGCCGGTCCGGTCACACAGCAGTATGGACTGGAAACGAAATGATCGTCTGGGGCGGGACTAGCGACAGCAGCGGCGGCAGATACAATCCCAGCACGGATACTTGGATAGCCACAAGCACCACCAACGCCCCCGATGCCCGAAACGCTCACACAGCGGTGTGGACCGGCAGTCAAATGATCGTCTGGGGCGGAGTGGCTACCAGCAGCATTTTTAGCACTGGGGGCAGATACAATCCGGGCACTGATAGTTGGACAGCCACAAGCACGACCAACGCACCCGCCGCCCGCTTCTCCCACACAGCAGTATGGACGGGCAGTGAGATGATCGCCTGGGGTGGCACCGACGGTGGCTTGAATTACCTTGACACAGGCGGGAGGTCCTGCGCCCAAGCCGGTGCGCCGACGCCTACAGCAACCGTGACGGCAACAGCTACCCCGAGCGGCTCGCCGAGACCTTCACCGACGGCGAGACCGGTGCTAACGCCTAGGCCGCGTCCCACGCCGCCACCGCGCCCGTAGCTTTAACTTTCGTTGCGGTCTGTGCTGTGAGGCACAAACACCCGGTCGGACCGAGGCTCTGCCGAGAAGCTACAGACCACTGATACACCGAATCATCAGCGTTACCGACAAAGCGTTCCTCGATGTTGGGTCATTCTCTTAAAGGTCAGGAATCAAACCAGAGAAGCCATCTTGGCTACGTAGCCTAGAAGGTACTTCTGGTGATGAAACTGCACATTCAGTCACTGACGCTGTGGATGTAGACACGCACGATGCGCTTTGAGGATCTAGTTCAGTTCATAGAACGCGACATGCGGATGTCGCATGTCTATCTGCCTGTCATGCTCCGCGAGTTATTAGACCGAGGCGGTCGTGCCAGTCGCAAGACATCGCGAGGGCGTTTCTAAACGAAGATCGTAGCCAATTGGATTACTACTCTGAAATCACCCAGAACATCGTTGGGCGGGTGCTTACAAATCGGCAGGTCGTGAAGCGCGACGAGGCGAACTACCTTCTCCTCTTCGCGAACCACGCTACATCTCAGTGGCGACGCTTCCGCGTGCGCGCTGCTTTCTTCGCGGCGCCCGAACGCGAGCGTGCCGAGCGTTGGCCCGCCACGCGCTTCGCGTGACTCGACAATACCTGCCTTGACGCTGAGCGACGACTTTCGCGCTTGAGCGCCCGTTTCGTTGCGCGCGAGCGTTTTCGAGGAAGGCTTTTTGCGCCGCCCGGAACGGCCCTTTGCGAGATCGCGCTTTGCCTGGCGCTTTGTTCGTTGCGAGCCGCGTTTTGGAGGCGGCAACTTTACTCCGGCTCGACGCGCCTTGGACAGACCAATGGCAATTGCTTGCTCTGGCGATCGGGCGCCATGTTCGCCTTCGCGGATGTGTTCCATTTCTTCGCGCACAAACTCGCCCGCCTGAGTGGAAGGCGATTTGCCTTCGCGCTCGTCCTCGCGCGCGCGTTCTATTGTTTCTTCTTCTGGCATAACAAAAGGATTACGCCTTTAGAACGATGTCTGGCCGTAAATAACAAAGCAGCGGGAGTTATTCCCGCCGCTTTGTTGTTTCAAAAGAACCGGTCCGCCGCTTTTGAAATGGGTTTGGGTTGTTCGCACAACGCGACTCAACCGCTTTCAATCAAATCGCCGTGGCAAGCGATTAAGACTGAAACACACAATCGGGCTCACGGATGGTCGCCTTATCAGGCGAAATCCTATCGGGCATGCGATCATGTGATCCAGGTGAGATCCGCTATCTTTGCGGCTAGCCTTTAGCAGCGTCGCGAAGGCTTTTAATCCGATCATGGGCCGCTTTAATCTCTGCAAATTGACGGGAAACAAGCTCTTGAGCTGTTGGAGTTAAACCATCGTCCAAGGCCTTTTTGTATGCGTCTACTGCTGAATCTTCACCTCGTTCGCATTCAGCAAGGATTGCATGTTCATCGCCGCCTGTGATCGCCGATTTCAAGTTGATCCAGCCGCGATGCAACGCGCCGGTGGTGCTGCTGCTGGTTTCCGGTTTGGTTTCTCCATGGCGGCGAGCCTCGCTCTGCAGCGCGGTTGCGAAGCGCGAACGCTGCTGCGAGTAATCGCTAAAAAGCGTCTTTAATGCCCGATTACGAACGCTCTCAGCTGCCTGCTTAAAACCTTCCTGACCATCTTTGAGTGTTTCGATCAGGTTATCGATTACTTCATTTTCCTTCTTCATAACAGAGTAGTCGCATTTCACGCCGCGTCCGCGTGTCTCTTGCTAGCTGTTCAGCAGCGGATGGAAATGAATCTGACGACTGCGCCTACTGAATCAAACAGCGCGCACACGGCTAAAACACACACGCGTAGCGATCAATGAAAGATGAGGAATGTTCCTGTTTGGATCGACGACTCTTGCGCATGCCATTCGACCCTATGAAAGACTTGGACTCATATCTAAATGATCATCTCGCCGGTTCTATCAGCGCGTTGGAAGTCATTGACCACTGGGCGGAGGCGCACAAAGGCGAACCACTCGGCAGTTTTTTCGCGCAAACCGAAAGGGAGATCAAAGCAGATCAAGAGACGTTGCGCGGCATCATGCGTACTCTCGGAGTCAAGGAAAGCAAAGTGCGAAAAGCCGGTGCATGGGCAGCCGAAAAGGTTGGCCGCGCACGATTGATAGTTGCCGGCGACGAGCCGGGGAGCTTGGGATTGGTGCTGACGTTGGAAGGATTAATTATGGGAGTAACTGGAAAGAAACTGCTGTGGATTGCGCTGGCAGCGACGAAATTGCCACCGTTGAACACCTATAACTTCGAGCAGCTACAGCGTCGCGCGGAACAACAGGTTGAGCGGATCGAAGCCGAACGCATATCGGCGATCCGCCAGGCATTCGCAGGAGCGCTTCGCGCGAATTGATTGTTTCTTCAATGGGGGCGCGAGGGACAAACAGTCGGAACGGGAAAGCGATCGAATCCGCCGTCGCGGCTGATTCAGCGGAGGCTGCGGAGGAAGCCGGTCTGCAATACGTCAATGACGACCGACCTGGATACACTCGCAGAGCGAAAGGCAAAAACTTTGAGTATTTGGACACGGACGGAAAAACAATCCGCGACGAGCAGCGGCTGCTCCGGATAAAACGTTTAGCCATTCCGCCTGCCTGGACTGAGGTGTGGATTTGTCCGTCATCGAATGGCCACATTCAGGCAACGGGTCGCGACGCGCGCCGCCGCAAGCAGTACCGCTATCACGAGCGCTGGCGCGAAGTGCGCGACGAAAATAAGTTCGACCGGCTGGCACAATTCGCCAAAGGCCTTCCGAATATTCGCCGGCGAGTTACTCAGGACCTGAAGTTGCCGGGTCTACCGCGGCAAAAAGTGCTCGCCACACTCGTGCGGCTTCTGGAGCGATCGTTCATACGCATCGGAAACGAAGAATACGCGCGCGAGAATAAGTCATTCGGTTTGACGACCCTTAAAAATCGTCATGTGAAGGTCAAAGGCGCGCAGGTGGTGTTTCGGTTCCGCGGCAAGAGTGGGCGCCAACACGAAGTGGACGTTACCGATCGCAGGGTCGCGAAGGTCATTGCGAAATGCCAGGACTTACCGGGCCAGGATTTATTCCAGTACGTAGAGAATGGCGAAGCACGAGACATTACCTCGCAAGACGTGAACGAGTATCTACGCCAAATCGCAGGGGAAGAGTTTACCGCAAAAGATTTCCGGACCTGGGGTGGCACAGTATTGGCAGCAATTGCGCTCAGCAAACAGGAAGAGTTCGAAACAAAGAAACAGGCAAAGTCGAACATCAAAACGGCCATTTGCGCCGTCGCGGAACTTCTTGGCAACACGCCGGCGGTTTGCCGCAAGTGCTACGTTCATCCGGTGATCGTGGAAGCTTACCTGAAGCGGACGCCTATTGCTGGTCTCAACGGCAACGCCAAATCATTGACGCCTCCCAATCTCCGCGGGGCGGAACGAGCAGTTCTAAAGTTCCTCCACGCTCGCTAACATACGAGCTTATAACAGAGCCATCGCTTTTCCTTCGCGATGCTCCACCTGGTCCATGGTGCATCGACGAGGTTCTTTGTCGGGCCGCCAGCGAAGAAATCTTGTGCCGTGCCGAAAGCGGCCGCCGGTAAAATGATCATAGCCGACTTCCACGACAATTTTCGGCGCGACTGGTTCCCATTCTCCGGTGCGCTCCGTACTCCAGCGACTCGGTCCTCCTGGCGCGTTGCCTGTGAAACCGGGTGGTTTTTTCAGGCCCTCAAATTTTTCTGTTAACGCGCGTCGTTCTGATGCTTTGAACCCGGAGATAAATCCGACGTGATGCAGCAATCCGTCGTCTCCGTAAAGTCCGAGCAAAAGAGAACCGATCACGCGTGCGCCAGTCGCGTAACGGAATCCGCCTACCACGCAATCAACTGTTCGAATTTGTTTTACCTTAACCGCGGCGGTGCGTTCGCCCGAGGCGTACGGAGCGTCCAGGCGCTTAGCAATGATGCCGTCAAGATCGCGACCCGTTTTTTGAAACCAACTGCTCGCAACGCGGTAATCACGCGTAGCAGGGGAAAGTCTGTACGTTCTTTGCTGATCGTAGATTCGAACGCGCGAATTTTTCCAGAAGTCGCCTCCGATCCCGCAGATTCAACTTCAAATATGATTCGATGCCCTCGGCCAGCAGATCGAACGCGATATAAACCGCTGGATGAGCTGCGGCCAGTTTCTGAACGCGACTCGCGGCAGGGTGCAGACGCAATTGCAATTCATCGAACGAAAGTGCGCCGCCGATCGGAATCACCAGTTCGCCGTCGAGAACGAACTGTTTGTGCGGCAGCTTCGCCATATTGGCAGCGACATCTGGAAAATAACGCGCCAGCGGCTGGCCATTCTTTGATTGCAAAAAAATCTTGTCACCATCGCGAAACGCGAGGCAACGAAACCCGTCCCACTTCGGCTCATATTGCCACTCGTCGCCGGTGGGAATTTCTTCGACCGAGCGTGCTTCCATCGGGGGTATGGACGGTTTCAGTGGCATGTTAAACTAAGTTTCGCTGCCCAGACATTCCTGGATGCACTGTAGCTACGCCGGTGTCAGGTGTCCCAACAGCAAAAGTTTAACAAACGTCTACGCAACGGCCAAATACATGCGTGTCATCGATCTGTTTTGGAACCGTCGTCATGGAACAATCAAAATCATCTGGATCCAACTCGTCGTTCTTCGCCAACGCTTTTGGTCTGCTCAAGCAAACGGGACAGGAATTTCTGGAGGACAAAGGGCCGCAGTTAGGAGCGGCGCTCGCGTACTACACAGTTTTTTCACTTGCGCCCTTGATTCTCGTTATCCTCGCAGTCGTCGGGATCATCTTCCGGAATGATCCAGCGGGAGCCTGGGAGAAGATCACGCAGCAGATGAGTTATTTTCTCGACTCGAGCGCTGTGCAGGTGGTGCAAAACATCGCGCAACAAGCATCGCAGCCGGGTAAAAGTACGATAGCCACGATCATGGGTGTTGCCCTCGCGCTTTTCGGCGCAAGCGGCGTGTTCGGTCAATTGCAGGACGCTCTGAACACAATTTGGGATGTAAAAGCAAAACCCAGTCGCGGTATTTGGGGATTTTTGCGGAACCGATTCCTTTCGTTTGCGATGGTAGGGGGCATCTGCTTTCTGTTACTCGTCTCACTGACGTTGGAAAGCCTGCTCAAAGCCTTCAGCCACTACGTGCAATCTGTGTTACCGGGAGGTCTTGTAGTCGCGATGAGCGTTTATCTCGTATTCGACTTTGCGGTCATTGTTCTGCTCTTCGCGATGATCTTTAAGTTTCTTCCTGACGCTAAGATTCAGTGGCGAGACGTTTGGGTTGGCGCAGTCATAACCGCGCTTCTTTTCGGTATCGGTAAATGGCTGCTCGGTTTGTATCTGGGCAGCGGCGCCGCCGGGTCAGCTTATGGGCCGGCCAGTTCTCTAATCACACTGTTACTCTGGATCTATTACTCATCGCAGATTTTGTTGTTTGGCGCTGAGTTTACTCAGGTCTATGTCGCTCGAGCGGGGCGCGAAGTGAAACCGGATGAATACGCGGTGCGCGTTGAAACAAAAGAAGTGGAAAAACATTAAAGCCCGGTCGCTTCTGTCAATCGGGTGAGGGGTGTGGCGCTGTTGCATCCGAACCGAGCGCGGCGCCCGATTACAGCAGCAACAACGGCGGGACGCGCTTCGGTTATCGAGAAAAGCTCGTTAGCGGAAGTATTTACCCGCCGCGTAATAGAAAGAGAAAAATAAATGAAAAGAACATTAATTAGTATGGCCCTCGCGATTGCAGCTCCGTTCGCTTGGGCGCAGGTCTCAGAGACAACGACTACAACGACCACCACCGAAGGCAGCGGGACGATCACCGAGTACACGCCAGGCAGCGCAATTGTGCTCAAGGAAACCAGCGGACCGCGCACATACCATTTTGGTAAGTCAGTCACTTACGTGACGCGAAGCGGTAAGGTGCTCGATGAAGACGTCGTAAAGACGAGAGTGAAAGTCGGCGCTCCGGTCCGTGTTCACTACGTTGGCACAGGCGACAACGTGATGGTTGATCGAGTCATTGTCGACGAGGATTAAGAGTAAAGCAGATCTACCAGCGCGCCTTTCCTGTTCGCCCATGGCGAATAGGAAGGCGCGTTGTGCGTACGAGTCTGGCGGCTAAACCAATTTTCAGGATACGCCCAGGCGCAACGTCGCCATCTTTGCCGTCCACGCAGACTTTAGCCTCAGCCATTGGAAATATTACAACGTCCAAAGTGCCTCGCTGCGGCGAACATACTTGGAAAAGGAATACCCATGGGAACAATTCTACTAATCATACTAATCCTGCTGCTGATCGGCGTTTTTCCGGCCTGGCCCTATAGCTCGGGCTGGGGCTACTGGCCGAGCGGAGGACTCGGATTGATTGTTCTGATCTTAATAATTCTCGCCTTAACGGGACACCTGTGAACGGTGTCGCGTTCGGCTGAGCCGCCCCCTGCAGCAATTCGCCAGGGCGTTGCTTTAGAGACCTCGCCTGCCTCTGAGCAGGTTAATGATGAGGACAACGACGGCAATCACGAGCAAGAGATGAATTAGACTGCCGCCGACGTGGCCGATGAAGCCAAGAAGCCAAAGAACGATGAGGATAACTATTATGGTCCAGAGCATGGATTTGTCTTTCCGTTAAGTTTGTTTAAGCGCCGTATTCCGGCAGACTCGCGTGAAATAATCAAGCAAAAACTTGAACATCAAGGCGCGGACGCTCCGTGATTGGGATAGCCAGGTGAAAAATCTGAGCGTCCGATGGAGCAAATTGAAACGCTCAACTTTTTCCGGACGAAACGACTTCTCTAACGTTTTCGACCTTCTCTTTGATTTCGCTTACCTGCGGATGCACGTCTCTAATCAAATCATGCTCGGCCCGAGAAAGTTTTTCAATGCGGGCTGTCATTTCATGGAGTTCTTCCAACGTCGCATCCTGACGAGATGAGATTCGATGCATCCACCAAAAGCATACGATCCAGCACAGCATTCCGATGCAGCCGAGTACCAACCCCATTGTCTCCAAGTTCTGCATATAAATTTCGTAGGTAAGGTGTACGCCTGTTTTGAGGTTCACGAATTGGGAACACCAACGCCGTCCTTAGCCATCTCTCCAAATATTATGAGCAATCAATGTCCTGGTTCCTGGTTTTCGCCGCGCGTGCTAAAGTGGTTCGAGGACGCTGTGAGGAACGGATGTAAAGATTGTTCGCTGCGTTCATTTCGTACCGAACGCGATAAAACCAAAGCTGGCGTCCGGTTCGAATATCCAGCGATAGATTTCAATTATCCGAATCAGCATTTGAGGGAAAAAGGGTACAATGCGAATTGCTCAGGTTGCACCGCTAATTGAAAGCGTACCTCCGAAACACTATGGAGGAACGGAACGGATCGTCTCTTACCTCACTGAGGAATTGGTTCGCGCCGGACACGATGTAACTCTCTTTGCCAGTGGTGACTCGGTTACAAGCGCCCAGCTGGTTCCCGTATGCCGGCGTTCATTTAGGCAAAACAAGCGTGCCACGGATTATTTGTCCCGCGAAGTCCTGCTCATGGACCATGTAATGCAGCGTGCCGGTGAATTCGATGTGATTCATTTCCATACGGGTTGTTTGCATTATCTCATCTCGCGTCACCTGACAGTTCCCCATGTGACGACATTGCATGGCCGCCTGGATACTACCGAGTTGCTTCGCCTATATGAGCGGTTTCGAGATATGCCAATGATCTCGATCTCAAATTCTCAGCGCACGCCCTGGCCTTGCGCAAATTGGCAGGCGACGATCTATCATGGCTTACCGAAGGATTTATTCCGGTTTCACCCCGAGTCTGGTAACTATCTGGCATTTCTGGGACGGGTCTCGCCGGAAAAACGGGTCGATCGCGCAATCGAGATTGCCAAGCGAGCGGGAATGCCGCTCAAGATCGCGGCGAAAGTCGATCCCGCTGACAGACGCTATTTCAAGCGCGAGATCGAACCGCTGCTGAACGATCCTCACATAGAATGGGTCGGAGAAATCAGCGATAAGGACAAAGACGGATTTCTGGGGAACGCCTACGCATTGCTCTTTCCCATTGATTGGCCGGAACCATTCGGACTGGTGATGATTGAATCGATGGCATGCGGCACGCCCGTCATTGCTTATGAGTGCGGATCGGTTCCTGAGGTGATGGAAGACGGAGTAACGGGTTTCATCGTACGAGATCTGGATGATGCAGTAAAAGGGGTTAACCGGATTCGCGAGCTTAGTCGATCGCGTTGCAGGGAAGTGTTTGAGAGACGTTTCGCGGCGGACCGAATGGCAAGCGACTACGTCGACGTGTACAAGCGGCTGGTTGATAACGATGTGGAGAGAGCTCGACCTGACCTGTCAACACTCCAGCCGGCGCTCGTAAACGCATAAACGACCCAAGAGGGAGAGAATGACTCGGCACTTCGGCTAATGAAACAATTCTTGAAAGCTGATACGCGCTGGGCTTCTCGGATAATGTTAGGTCGTCCGGCGCGCCGCGATCCGGGGCATCGCTAAGAAACGCAAGGGGCGAATCTTAACCGCGAGCTAACTGAACACTGCGGGTAACAACGTCACCGGCGGGTTAGGTGCAGCCACGTAATAGAAAGATAAGTAGCAAAATTGGAATTGGAATGCCGAGGAGCCACAACAAAATGTAACCGGCCGCACCTGCTTGCTGAATTGTTCTATTAAGCTTCATAATTTATCCTTTTCAGTAAATCGGATTGGCAGACCTTTTGCGTGTTCCCCTTGTGAGTAAAACCTTAACCGGGGTTCCCACCTTCGCAGTCCAACGTGTTACAGCCATCTAACAAAAGGCGATGGATGCCATCATTCGCTATGTTTCCAGAGCAGACCGACATCAGGATGGACAGACAGTTCCTTAAGACAAACCGCAGTTAATTCGTAAGTATTAATCCGAGGATCAAACACGAATTTGTCTCGGCGTTCTTGGGAGTGTTTCCTCTCCAAAAATTTCAAAGCAAAGACGCGCACTCCGATATCTTGCCACGTTTCCTTTGTGTAGCCGGTGCAAGCGTACCGCGCGCACAACAAACCTGTAACGAAATCAAAACACAAAGGAAAAAAGGGAATATGAATTTGGAGACACTAAAAGAACTCTACGTGCAAGAACTCCGCGATCTGTACAATGCTGAGAACCAACTAATCAAAGCATTACCGAAGATGGCGAAAGGGGCTTCATCAGACGAACTAAAGGAAGCTTTCGAAAAGCATCTCGAACAAACGAAGGGCCACGTGCAGCGGCTTGAGCAAGTCTTTCAAGAACTGGGCGAGAAGACAAAGGGCAAAACGTGCCAGGCTATGAAGGGCTTGATTGAAGAGGGATCGGAGGTCCTGGAGGCAGATGGCGAGGATTCCGTGCTCGACGCCGCGATTATTGTGGCTGCGCAGAAAGTCGAACACTACGAGATCGCCAGCTACGGTAGTGTGCGCACCTTTGCGCAACTGCTTGGACAAGACAAATCCGCGGAGCTTCTCCAACAGACTTTGGATGAGGAATCCGAGGCGAACGAACTGCTAAACAAGCTGGCGGAAGACATCGTGAACCCAGAGGCTCTGATGGAGCCAGAACTAACTTCGGCTTCTTCAAGCCGGTAGTCGTTGACAAGTTTCGCGACCACTGACTGAGATGCATTGCTTGCCGCTCGCCGCTAGAGCGTCGTGCGCAAGCAATGCATCCGCAGTGTGCTGACGACTGCCCGTCCTACGGCGTTTTTGCTTGTGATTTGGGCCCGTCCTGAGAGGCTACTTTCGCCTTCGTTTCTATCGTCACGGCTTATGCGCCATCAAGCTCGCCGGTGCGACGCGGCCCTGCCTAACGAGTAAATGTCTGTTTGTAAACCTACCTGGCAGCCGCACGAGGCATTTCGGCGAAGGCATTACCACCGAAGAAATGAAAGAGCTGTGCTGGGCTCAAACCAAAGCTGGTGGCGCAAATCAGTTCTACTGAGTATGCTGACTGGCTTCGTCACTCCACATTCGAAGTACTGCGCGACGACAAAGACCGCGTAATGCTGTTCGTGAAACAGCGGTAAGCTACGCGCCTGATTGGTCGAGAATCTTTTGCAACTCCTGGAAGTTAATGGGCTTGACCAGATGAAAATCGAATCCGGCTTCTTTGGAGCGTTGGACGTCTTGTTCAGTTCCGAACCCGGTGAGCGCGATTGCCTTGATTCCCCCGCTTGCCCGCGCTTGTGCGGCCACCTCGTAACCACTTCCGTCGGGCAGACCAATGTCACACAACACCGCATCGATGTTGTTCGAGGCGATTCTAGCTATCGCGCGCTCAACATTATCTGCGGTTACAACGTCGTGACCAAAATGAGTAAGCAGACGCGACAACGTGCGCCGAGTATCGTTGTGATCTTCCACGAGTAGTATGCGCAGCGGTTTCGATGTCTTGCCGCCGAGGCGATGATTCATGCCGATCGCTGCCGTTCCCTCTGGTTGAGCGTCCAGCGTAACCTTGAATGTCGCACCGCAACTTCGGCCACGGCTTTCCCCTTCAATTCTGCCATGGTGGAGATCGATGAGACGTTTGGAAATCGCGAGTCCGAGACCAAGTCCGCCAAACTGCCGGCTTACAGAAGGATCAGCCTGCTCAAATGGCTGAAACAAAGAAGCCAAACGCTGCGGCTCAATTCCAATCCCCGTGTCTTCAATTTCGAAATGAAAACGCCCATCGTTTGTCGTTAAACGTGCGGATCGTGATCTGTCCGCCTTGCGCGGTGAATTTCACGGCGTTGTTGATCAAGTTCCAGAACACCTGCTGAAGTCGGATGCAATCAGCCAGGATGTGGTACCGTTTCGCCTCAAGCCCGGTTGAGACCTTTAACTGCTTCGCCGCGAGCGCCGACTTTGCCATCTCAAGCGCGTTTTCGATAATTTTGTGCGCGTCGCAATCTTCGAATTCGAGATGAAGCATGCCACGAGCAATCCGTGTGAGATCTAGCAGGTCGTCAATCAATCGGGCCTGCAGTTGAACGTTGCGCTTTATGATCTCAACATCTTCCGCGAACTCTGGCGGAAATTTCCCCGCTTGATCTTGAAGGTATGTGGCTGCTGCCAAAGCAGGAGTCAGTGGCGTGCGCAGTTCATGGCTGAGCGCTGCCAGAAAATCATCCTTCGCCTTGCTTGCCTTTTGCGCTGCAATCTTTTCCGCTTCGAACTCACGGCTGCGTACTTGGTCGGTGATGTCACGTGTGACTTTGGAGAAACCGCGAATTTCGCCGGTTTCATCACGAAGGGCAGTAATGACAACCTCTGCTTCAAAAGTCGATCCGTCTTTTCGGACTCGCAGACCCTGGTCACGAATGGATCCGCGACGGCTCGCTTCGCGCAGATTGCGTTGCGGTTTGCCGGCAGCGACGTCGTCTGCTGTATAGAAAGAGGCGAAGTTTTTTCCGACGATTTCGTCCGCGGAGTAACCTTTGATTTTCTCCGCGCCTGTGTTCCAGGTGACCACGTTGCCAGTGGGATCCAACAGGTAAATGGCGTACTCCTCGACACTATCCACTAGAATGTGGAATTGTTCGACGGTTTCGTGCAGCGCAGCGCTGCTGGGCAACTTTTTAGACATCGCTTGCGACGGCAATTCTCGAATTCGATTCGAATCATTCCTTTGATCTGGTTCCCTCCGCACAAAAATAATTTGAAGAAGTAGCGCCCTGCGCAAGTGGCAGCTTGCAGTCACCCGGCGTGTTTGAACCCAAACCCTGGAGTAACGGCCCTGCCGGCGGTCGTCGGTAGGGCGCGTCACTCCGTGCGCGCCGTCTGTGAACGGCAAGCGGCGGGCAGAGGACTGCCCGCCCTACCAAGTTGGTTACGGGTTCGTGGCTGCTATAGGAGTCGTCCTCTTCCGCTTCTTCTACTTCCGTCCTTTCGAAGACGACTTAGATTTAGATGAAGAGCGTCGTTGACGGCGTTTGCCGGAGACCTTTGTGGCCGGGGTATCTGAAAGGGCCAAGGCGCGAGCAAGGTCTGCCTCATCTGTAAGATCGAGACGTAACGGCGTAATCGATACCCAGCCGTGCTCGACTGCCCAGCGATCTGTCCCTTCTGCAGCGCCTTCGAGCGGCGTAACTGTGAACCAAAAAATCGGCCGGCCCGCCGGGTCTTTGTCGGGAACAACTTTGCCGTCGTAATGCCGCACAGACTGCCGCGTCCAACGGATCCCCTTCGGCTTCTCTGGGAGATTTACGTTCACCAGCGAAAGCGTTTTGATCGGCAAAATTAACTCGAACACACGCACAACGTAAGGTTCGAGCGTTGCGAAATCCGGTTCACGGCTGTCGCTCACATTTGTGCTGAACGCGATGCCGCGCGAACCGAGCAACGCTGCCTGCTTCGCCGCTGCAAGCGTGCCGGAATGCCAGCACGAGTTGCCCAGGTTTAACCCGAGATTGATTCCTGAAAGAACGACATCAACATGGCCCCAGCGATGCATGCCGAGGGCAACGCAATCGGCCGGCGTGCCGTTGACGCGATGCGCTTCGAAGCTATCGAGGTGAACACGTTTAAGGCGCAGCGGTCGCGATGCCGTGATCGCATGTCCCATTGAAGATTGCTCCACATCGGGGGCGACGATGCGCACGTCTCCGAATCGCTTTGCTGCTTTCGCCAGCGCCAGGATTCCCGGGCTGTAAACGCCATCATCGTTTGAGATTAGAATCCGCATCTTCACCAACAAAACGCGTATGCGAGTGGTTTTGGCCGATTAGGTGGTAAGAATGATTCAAGTAATGAGCAAATCATGCGAGTCCTGTTGATTCATAACCCCAAAGCGGGAGACCGTAAACACAGCAAGAAACAATTGATGGCGAGTCTGGCCAGGTGCGGGCACCAGGCATTCTATCAATCGATAAAGGAGAGCGGCTGGAGAAAGACGTTCAAAAAGCCAGTGGATCTCATAATTGCAGCCGGAGGGGACGGGACGGTGCACAAAACTGCGTGGCAAATCATGGACAGCGGGATTCCGTTTGCGATTTTGCCTCTAGGCACGGCGAACAATCTGGCCCGCAGCCTCGGGTTCACCGAATCTGTAAACGAAATTCTTCAATCGCTTCATTGCGGAAAAAGCCGGCCGTTCGACATCGGCGTGGTGCGCAATGGATCGCATAGAGATTACTTTTTGGAAGCCGCGGGCGGCGGGTTGTTTGCTGACTACTTTCCTGCTGCAAAGGCTAACGAAAAAAAGGATGCTTCGCCGGAGGCCGAACTGAATGCGCATCTATCGCTTCTGCGCCAATTGTCGCTCGATTATCCGGCGCGCCACTGGAGGATGAGCATCGATGGAAAAGATATTTCCGGTCGCTACATCCTGTGGGGAGCGATGAATATCCGCTCGGCCGGCCCGGCCCTGCATCTCGCTCCAACAGCAAAAACGGACGATGGGCGGCTGGACTTTGTCGCGGTGCGCGAGCATGAGCGGAAGACTTTCTTCAAGCATGTCGATGCGCACCTGGCCGGACGAGAGCAGCGGGTCCCGCTAACGGCGCGCAAATTTCGCGAGCTCAGAATTACGTTGCCATCTGGTTCGATGCATCTTGATGGCGAACCGGGTCCGAGCAAGAAGGGGAACAATGGGAAGGCGCGCGGCAAAGTTGAAATCACGGTGAAACGGGCCGCGCTTCTGATTTGGCAACCTCAGCGACAACACAGTCGCGACGAGAAAAAATAAGGCCGTTGCGAAGAGTTCATCTTTTGGAAATAGTTCGGTCACGTACCGCATTTCGCCCAAGCCTTTAGCTCATGGAGAGGCATGAAGTTGAGGATGCGGTCGGCCGGAATTTTTGCGCGCAGCGCCGCGGCCAGCCCGAGATCAATAAACTCTAGCTGCCAACCATGATGAGCATCTGTGCCGAGCGAAATGCGCGTTCCGCGCTCGCGCGCGACTTTGAGTAACTCAACGTTCAAGTCTTGCCGATCCGGATAACAATCAGTTTCCAGCGCCTTATCGAGCCGGGTGGCTTCCGCAAAGACGCGCGGCCAATCTGCTTCCAACCCGATCCGAAAGTTGTAAATACGACCTCGCGGGTGACCGAGGATGTGAACGTCTGGATTGCGCACGGCTGCGAGATAACGCTCGGTTTGATCTTCAGTGGTACGTAAAGCCGAATGAAACGAGCCGAGAACGAGATCCAAAGATCGCAGCGAGTCTGGCGACATATCGCCTTCGCCACGCGGGTTCAGATTCATTTCTATCGAGCGGAGGACAGTCATGTGCGGGGCCGATTTTGACAGAGCGGCGTTGACCTCTGCTATTTCCTTGCCCTGACGTTTCAATTCGCTCTCGTCGATTCCGCCCGCGATTTTCAATCCCTTGGAGTGATCAGTAATGGCGATGTACTCGTAGGAACGGTTCGCAGCGGCGTCCGCCATTTCCGCGACCGTGCCGGATCCGTCGCTCCACTGGGTGTGCATCTGCAAATCGCCGCGCAACTTGTTAGGCCAATCGGGTCGCGTCGCGAGGAGTTGTCGTGCCTCAGCGAGGGAGAGAAAATCCCGACGAATGGCCGGTGCTGCTTTCGACCGGTGCGGCTTCTCGATCCACTGCCGAATTTGTTTCTCGATAAACGGCCCGATGCTACGTAGCTCGGTCAAAGATCGGTTCTGCGCGACAAGATCCGATACTTCCTCCGGCCACAGAAACGCGCTGCGCGCGGCTCGACGAAACGCGCGCACACGAATGCCTGTCTCGGTTTCCGCCTGCTGAGCAAGCAACTCCGCAATGTCAGTGTTCGGTAGCACATTGTGGATTCGTTTCCGGATGGATATTCAGCGGCTTGGACGATGGGAAGTGCCTCAGCCAGTGCGACCTGTTTCTGCGCCTGCTTCGAATCCATTGTTGATGGCCGAAACGACGGAGGAACTTCGTAAACGACCCGAAATCCGAAAGGAATTGGAGCGGGCGAGGGGAGAAGTGCGTCCCGAAAAGGTTGAAACTCACAGTCGCGACAAATTCTGGTTCGTCATATACGTAGTTGTTCTTATCGTCTGCGCGGCTGGTTACTTTCTAATCGGCGCGAAGCTCATTCCCTTGTGGGATGGCGGAATTAACATTGCCCAACGAATTCTGAGGGGCATAGCACTGATTACGGTGGTGCTGGCCGTCGCGCGGGCGATTTCATTCTATGGAATTGGCCGGATCGAAGACGTTTCCACCCGTTTCACTCTCCAGCGGGTCCAGCGGTTAGCCGTTGCGTTGGCCGTCGCCATTATTGTTGTGTCGATTGTTTTTGTTAACTGGTACACGGCGGTCGCTGCGTTCGGCGTCGGTTCGATCATTATCGGGTTGGCTGTGCAAACTCCCATGAAAAGCTTCATTGCCTGGATTTACATCCTCGTGCGCCAGCCGTTTCGCGTGGGCGACCGCATCAAAATAGCCGACGCCACCGGCGACGTGATCGATGTCAGCTACCTCGACACCACCTTGTGGGAATTCGGCGGCCAATATCTTTCAACCGATCATCCCAGCGGCCGGCTGATCAAGTTTCCCAATGAAAAAGTGCTCAACGAACTCATCTACAATTATTCGTGGCCTCTTTTTCCATACATCTGGAACGAGGTGAAATTTCAGGTCGCTTACAATGCCGACCTGGAGTTCATCGCAAGGACGATGCAGAAAATCACCGAGGAAGAGCTGGGCAGAGATATGATGGAACGCGTGCAAACTTTTCGCGACTTGCTTGCCAGTACTCCAGTGGACGAGTTGGAGGTGCACGAGCATCCACGCGTGATTTTTCGCGTCGGCGAAAACACATGGCTGGAAGCGATCGTGCGTTATCTGGTGGCGCCGCGTGAAGCAGGGCGCGTCAAAACTCGGTTGATCAAAAAACTTCTCGCTGCACTTAACGCTGCTCCAGACAAAGTGATGTTTCCAGCTGGAGCGAATCGTTAGGCCGTTCTGAATGCCGGCACGCGTGCAGAGGCACGCGAGTCAATCTGCAGATACGATCTAGTCTGGGAGGAGGTGAAGATATGTTAGGTTGGGCTGTAATGTTTCTAATCATCGCACTTGTGGCAGCAGTCTTTGGTTTTGGCGGTATCGCTGCGGCATCAGCGGGTATCGCGAAACTTCTGTTCGTTATATTCCTTGTGCTATTCGTGATCTCTTTGATTTTCGGGTGGCGTGGAAGGCGCGTGCCGTGAGCTGCAATCAACTTTAGATCGTTGCGCACTCCCGCCCGCAAGGCGGCAGAGAGCAAAGTGCCAGGCGCAGGGAAGATTGGGTCGCTTGTGTGCTTTGCTCTCTGCTTTTTCTGCTGGGGAGCGCGGGCGCCTCGCCCGCTCTTTTCGGCGCCCTCGCCGAAAGCAGGAAGGCGTGTCCCGCGAGGCGCGTGACAGAGCGGGCGAGGCGCCCGCGCTCCCCTGAAATCGTGCAGTCCGCTTCTTTCCGTCGGGAAAGGATGAAGGTGAGGGGCCGTCTTTTTGGCTTAGCCAAGTCGCCATTCGATTGGTAATCTGATTTGGATGGATCGAGTCGTCGGAATCGAAACCGAGTACGGTTGTCTTCTCAGCGAAGACGAGCCGCACCTGAACTCCGAGCTTTGGCCGGCGAAGGTCAAAAATTATCTGTTCCGCAAAGCCGACGCCGGCACGATTGATCTTCATTATCGCGATTACGAGGAACCACCGGGCAACGGCGGCTTTCTCCTGAACGGCGGACGGCTCTATCTCGACATGGGGCATATTGAGTACGCGTCGCCGGAATGTTTGCATCTGCATGATCTTGTCACGTACGAGTTGGCCGGGGACGACCTGCTACAATCAGCGCTCATTGCTCTCGGCGCGGAAGACCGCGTCTCGTTCATCAAGAACAACGTGGATCATCACACCGGGGCGACGTTCGGCTGCCACGAGAATTATCTGATGCGCCGCGAGGCGCAATTCACGCCGCCGATTCTCGGAACGCTGCTGACATTTTTAGCGACGCGCCAGATTTTTACCGGCGCGGGGCGAGTAGGGCAGTCGAATCCACTGGCATTCGATTTCGAGCCGCCGCAACCCGAGGGTCAGGTCAATTTCCAATTGAGCCAACGCGCCGATCACATCGTCAACGACATTTATCAGTGGGTGCAGTTCAACCGTGCGATCATCAATGCGCGCGACGAGCCGCTGGCCGATTACCGGAAATATCGGCGGCTGCATTTGCTCATTGGCGACTCGAACATGAGTCCATATGCCAATGCGCTGAAGATCGGGACGACCGCGTGCGTGTTGTCCTTGCTGGAGGAAGGCCGTTTGCCGCGAAACCTCGTTTTGGCTGATGCCGTGCAAAGCACACGCGACATCTCTCGCGATACGAGCGAGCAATGGATCGTCCGGCTCGAGAACGGCAAAACAATGAGCGCGCTGGACGTGCAATGGGAATTTCATCATCTCGCGCAGAAACATCTGGGACATAGCAACGCGGAAACCAACTGGTTACTGGAAAACTGGGGCTTCGTTCTAGAAGCAATTCCGCACAACCGGCAGGCACTGATCGGCGGCGTTGACTGGATCACCAAGAAATGGTTGCTGGAAAGTTTTATCCAAGCCGAAGGACTGAGCTGGGACGATCCATGGCTGCAAAGCATCGACCTCGAATATCACAACATCGATCCGCGCCGCGGATTATTCTTCAGCATCACACCCGGCAAACGAATCTCAGACTGGAACAACGGTGTTCGCCGTGCCAGCGCGATGCACGTGCCTCCGGCCAACACGCGCGCATCAGGTCGCGCTCGCGCCGTCAGCTTCTTCCAGAACTGTAATTTCCCCTACGTGATCAACTGGGATTCCATCGCGTGCGACAGCCGCGACTTTCTCGTTATGGGTAATCCCTTCGAGACTTACAACGACGAAGTCGACCATTTCCTGTCAAAACCGCGGACAATAACCAGTGCGACAGAGCAACAGCTTTAACGGCTGAATTAGACGAAAAATAATTCGCGATGTGTAGCGAACTTTCGTCTAATCACGCACATTGTATCCATGCGACTCGTTTAACCAATCGACTCCCTTGCGAAGCAACTCAGCGTGCTTGTCACGAAACCCTTGCCATGGCTTATCTCTATCTCGTTAGGCGGCTTTACCTATGGGAAACCAGCTGACCAATGATCTGATGGCTGATCAAACAACGAAGCAAAATATTGAACCGAAGTCCGGTCCAAACCAGGATGGGCCGGTCTGGGGTTATCATTTTGTCCCCAACCAACCAGCACGGTCCATCACTTCGGAGGAGGCGGTGAAGTTTTTGTTTTTGACCGCGCCAAGTCCCGGCGTGCCGAATGAATTCCTGTGGTTGCATTTTTCGCTTTCCAACGCGGCTTCTGAGCCATGGCTACGGCGGTATCTGACCTTGCCCGATGCGTTTTACGAATCGTTGCAGAGCGATGTAGACGCCACTCATTTGGAGCAGGATGGAGACGCGCTGGTGGCGCGTGTCCATGATGTTCTTTTCGATTTCACATTTGACGTCCCAGTTGCGACCACCACTCTTTGCGTAAAGCCGCGCGTGCTGGTAAGCGCGCACATCCGGCCCTGGCGCTCGATTGACCAACTCCGGGCAGCGGTCACAGCGGGCCAGGTTTTTCGCTCGCCGATTGAAATTCTGGCGCGCTTATTGCGAGATCAGGCCAGTGTGTTGGTTGACATTGTGCGGAAGACCAAAAGGCAGGTGGGCCCAATGGAAGAGCAACTGTTGGCCAAGCGCGTTTCTGTCAGTCGCAGCGAATTAGGTTCTCTGCGGCGTATGTTGGTTCGACTCCAACGGCTTTTGGCTCCGGAGCCAGCTGCATTCTTTCGCCTTCTTAGTCGGCCTCCTGCTTGGATTGCGGAAGAAGAACTTCAGAACCTGCAACAATCCGCAGAGAAGTTCTCCACCGCCATCAGCGACACAGCGGCACTGGTCGAGCGCGTCAAACAGCTCCAGGAAGAATTGGCCGCCTTTGTCAATCAACAGACTAATCGCACGCTGTTTGTGTTGACGTTAGTAACTGTGCTGGCCCTGCCGATTAACCTGGTGGCAGGTTTGTTTGGCATGAACGTAGGTGGTATCCCGCTGAATCAACACCCGTACGGTTTCTTTTTGGTCCTCGGCCCGCTGCTGCTCTTGACAGCGTTCCTGGCGTATTTGGCATTGGGTAGATGGCGTTACTAGGAGGTTCTCATCAGCGAGCTGTAAGTCGCTTTCTGAGCGTCGAACTCTCGGCGGTCATAGACCGACGCTACAGAAAGAAAGCCCCTAGTGTCACTGCAATCTTTGCAGTGAAGAGATGCCGTAGTTTTCCTGAAGCGCCGGAGCTTCGGCGGCGACTTGCGACGCGTCGAGCTCGATCTGCTTGGGATCTTCTTCGGTCTCGATTTTGATGAAGCCTTCTTCGACTGGTTGCTTCACGGCTTCGGCAAGGTCGTCCAGCGATTTGATGTCCTTACCATTGACCTTTTTCACCGTCAGGTATGCGAGATCGTCGTAGCCGATTGTGCTGTTCGCAGGAAGCACCTGGCTGAGAATTACGACGCGGCGATTTTTCTCCGGAAAAAGCTCGGATTGGAAATGGTCCATGTAAACCAGGCGCTGCGGCGCTTCGCGTTGCCAGTTCGGTCCCCATTCTTTCAGATACTGGCGCGATAACTCCTGAAAAATCAGGCCGCCAAGGACGTAATAGCGCGGCGGTTGATCGAGAGAATACGGCGCACTCACGTAATCTTTCGCGTCGCGATGTTCCAGGGTCACGTTCAGCTGCAGCGGCTTGCCGTCACGCTGAACGTGGAAAGGAACAACGTCGCCCGCGTAGGCGTGCGCTGTCAGCAGATTGGTGAACTCGATCTTGCCGTACAACGGATCTACGTAGTTGCCGTTCTCATCAACGTCGTGATTCCCGATCGCGGTCACGATATCGCCTTCCTTCATTCCTGCCTTATTTGCAGGCGTACCTGCCTCCACATTCGTTATGTAAACACCGTGCTTGCCATTTTCAGCCGCGAACTCGCGCAGCGCGGGATCCCGCGTCGGGAAAAATGAGACGCCGACCGAAGGGAAACCACGATAATTCTGACCTTCGGCTTCCTTTAAGAAATGCGTGATGATCGGCGCCGGGATAACATCGAGCAGTTGTGAGCGCGAATCGTAACGCAGCAGCAATCCTGCGAGCTTGTTATTCTTAACAAGCGGAACTGTGTAGCTGTTCTCGCGATACTGCATGGGAATGCTGACGCGGTACGTGAGGAAATTCCCAACATCGATCGGGTAGGGCATCATTTGCACTGTCGTCACCAGACCTTCGGTTGCCAGCAGCGCGCCTGTCGGTTCCAGTTGCCAGGCCGAGAGCCGGTCGCCAACGACTGTGTCGGACGTGATTTCGAGCGGCGTGATCCCATCGAGGAAACTTTTTTCCGCCGGTTCGAGCAGCGCCAGATTCGCTTCGTAATCGATTACACGGACGTTCGCTGCCGTTTTTTCGCCGGACTCCGCGCGCTCGAGCTCCACGTAATTTTGATTTGTAACCAAATCGGCAGTGACAAGAACGCGACCCTTGGGCAAAACCGCGCCGAGTGCGCGCTTTGAAAAGGGCGCTTTCTTTTGCCACGGCCGAAAATAATCATATCCCTGTCCGGTTACGTTCACCCTAACGAGTGCGAGTTGTTTCGGGTTGGTAGCCGTGGTCGGAATGACCGGTTCTTTTTTTGCCAGCGCGCCGCTGACTGCGACGAGAACAATTCCGAAAGTGATGAAAGATTGTCTTCGCATGTTAGTTTTTATCCTCTGCGGCTGCGATGCGCGACGCCGGCTTGTCCTCGAGATTTTGCTCTTTCAAAACGTTGTAACGCGTCTTAATGCGTTCGCGCGCGGCTTCCACTTTGTTACGGTCGAGCACCAGCGGAGGTCCGTCGCCAATCATCCGGATCACCAACCGATCCGGCGCCTGGGCGAAAGCTTCCGACAGTTCAGCGAGTGTCCGAATTTTTTTGCCGTTTACTTCATCCACAATCCCGCCCCTGTAAGACGTGAGATAACTGTTGATCGGGTCCGGCAAAATATTGCTGAGCACAATGACATCAGGATGAGCCAAATAAATCTGCTCCAGGACAAAGTATTCGAAGAAATGCCGAAGACGCAGATCCGATGTGCGATACGCTTCGAGCATGTCCAGATTTAGCGGTTGAAACAACAGTCCGCCGTAAAGCACATAACGCGGTCGCACATCGTAGCTGTGACCTTGAATGGAGTATGGCCAGGGCTTGAACAATTTGATGCTGACCGTCATCGGCTGTTTGTCCCGCAGGATGTCGAGCTTCACTGAGTCGCCCTTGAACTTGCGCTCCACGACTTCCTCGAATTGCGAGCGTTCGCCATCGATGTCTACGTTCGCGTCGCTTGCGATCGGATGGCCATCAATTGAAAGAAGCACGTCTCCGCTCTTCAGAATGCCATCAGACGGACCCGCTGCCACCACGGAACTCACGAGCACGCCGCGATCGTCATCTTGCAATCCGAGATATTTTCGTTGCGTTGGATTTTGCAGTTTCGCATAAGTGATCGCCAGATCGGGATACTCGTCGTATTGCCCGTTACTAATGTCCTTCAAAAACCGGTTAATCACCGGTGTCGGAATCATATATGCGACGCCCTGAGCGACGTCGCCGCTATAACCTTGAAACGCGACGCCGACGACTTTGCCGTCCTGCATAACCGGCCCGCCGCTGTTGCCCGGATTGATCTGCGCGCTGATCTGGATTGCCAAATGCTGGTCAACTGATGAGTGCGTGTACAACTGGAAATCAACTCGCGACACGATCCCGGTCGTGACGGACATCCGTTCTCCGCCGATCGGATAACCATATGCCGATACGGTTGATTCCAAGGCCGGGATGCCGCCAAGTTTTAGCGGGACCATGTTTTTGAAAAAATCTTTCGCGGCCACGGTGACCACCGCCAGATCGCAATCGTTGGCGATGAATTGCACCTGCGCGGGATATTTGTTCGGATCGCCGTCGCGCTCCACCGTGATATAGCGGCTGTTCGCGACGACATGTGCATTTGTTATGATGCGGTTGCCGCTGATTACAAACCCTGCGCCGACGCCGCGCTGGAGCGAGCCGGCATTCCACGGGGCCTTGTAATCGGGATCCACCGACGTGGCTGTGATTCGGACAAGACTTTTCTGGACTGGCCCGTTTGGTTTTGGCGGGGCCATAGGCACCGGCACCGGGACCACCGCCTGGCTGGGAGGAGTCGATCGCGACATGCCCGGATGTTCGACGGGGACCTGCGGTTCGACGGGAGGCGCCCCCGGTGTGCCTTCCTGGGCACGCACAAAAGGCGCGAACAGCAAAGCAGCGTAGCAGATGATCAAAATTCGTTTCATGGACGGAAAGGCTCGAACCTTAAACAGCCTTAAAGAAAATCAATATGGCGGATTTCAAATTGCAACTGGTCTTTCGGCCACATACTGACACGGCACAGCCGTCGCGCGTTCAAATCATGAAGAACCGGAGCGAGCTATGTCTGCCGAAATAGTTCGTTCAACTCGGCCGAAGGCGCGTTATCGGCCAAGAAGAGTGAATGTACCGTTTGCCTTGATGTCTTTTGCTGCGCGGGAGAAAGCGCCCCAGGCTGCCAACGCGAGACCCGAACCGACAGAGACACGTCGCACACCAAGATCTGCGAGTCCGGACAATGTAAGCTGATGATTGAATCCAGAGACGAGGACGTTGACCGGTTTCGGCGCGACGGCATTTACGATCTGCGCGATTTCATCCGGATCACTGACCCCTGGCGCGTAGAGACAATCGGCGCCTGCTTCAGCGTATGCGGTGAGTCGATCGAGTACGGTGTGTAGCGGATCAGGATCGCCGACCAGCCAGGCTTCGCAGCGGCCGGTTAACACCACACCAGTTTTCGAAGCATCGATCGCCGAGCGCGCCGCTCTAATCCGTTCGATCGCGAGTTTCTTCTCATACAGCGGGCAATCGCTACGCCCAGTGCTGTCCTCGATGGACAAGCCAGCAACGCCCGTCTCGACGCAGAGTCGCACATTCGCTGCGACATCTTCAGGTTCATCCGCGTAGCCGGCGTGGAAATCTGCGTTTACCGGTAATGCGGTTGCAATCACAATCTCGCGGATGTGCGCGAGCATGTCGTCACGGGGAACGCCGCCATCAGGTTTGCCGCGTGAAAAAGCGAATCCTGCCGAAGTGGTGGCGAGCGCTTTGAACCCAAGGCGTTCGAGATAAATCGCGGTACCGATGTCCCACGGGTTTGGAAGCACGAAGCAGCCTGACTCGTGCAGTGCGCGAAATGTTGCGGTCGCGGACGTTTGTTGCGGTGATTTCATGTAGATAACGTACGCGAATCGAGCGCAAGCACGAGTTAGCGCGCACGTAACTCAGGCATCTTGCCTGATGTGTAGCGCAGGCTTCCCAGCCTGCTGTCCCGCGGGCAGGGATGGCCGCAAGACGAGACAGCCAGGATGGCTGTGTTACCCTGCGGACTTCCAGATCTGCCGCAATGGACCGTCAACGCCGTAAATCGGATCGTAATCGGGAATTGGCAGAGCTGCGATGGTCTGATCGGATTTTGGCCGTTCGCCAGGCAAACCCCGAAGCAAATCCCACTGGCGTCCATCCGGGTAAGCACCCACAACGTTAAAATCCGGACTCGCGCCGATGTTGTGATGCGCGACACCAGCAGGAATGAGAATGACGTCGCCGGCGCGGACCTCGACAGTCTGACTGTGCTCGCCGCCGAGTCGCAGTCTTGCGGAGCCACTATAGACACCAAGCGCTTCGTGTGCCGTGCTGTGATAATGAGCAAAGGAATAGACGCCGTTGCGCCAGGAGTTGCGCCAATCGTTCTGAGCGAATCCGCGCTCGAAAACGGAAGCGCGATCCTGGACGTCCACCGTGATTGCCGCCCGATACACTAGCACAGGCAGAACGCTGCCTGGATAAACGCCGTCGTCCCTAAAATGCAACTGCTCCGGCTGGACGACCTCGTGCTTCTCAGTCATCGGGAAAACACTCATAAATTCCACGGGAATATCGCGCGAGCGAAAAACAGCGGTCGTATTTAGTTAAATCCATCGCAGACAATTGCGCGTTGCGTCTCCGAGTGTCACTCATATTGGCACGATCGCCAATTATTCTATATGCAGCAGCCCGAAGGCGTATCTCAATTGGTCGAACATCTTTTTCGCCGTGAGTCGGCAAAAATGGTGGCGACTCTGACCCGGATTTTCGGGATTGAGCATTTGAACCTCGCAGAAGATGTCGTCCAGGAGGCGCTGGGACGCGCATTGCAAACGTGGCCATACCGCGGCGTTCCCGAGAATCCTTCCGCATGGATCATGCGCGCGTCGCGCAATCTCGCACTCGATGTGATCCGGCGAGAAAAAGTTTTTCGCGGGAAGGAAGCGGAAATCGCGCGTCTTATCGAGGCCGGCGGATCTTCCGCATCTCAATCGGTGAGCTTTTCAGAAAACGAAATCGCAGACGACCGGCTGCGGATGATGTTTGTATGCTGTCATCCGGTTATTCCTCTGGAGGCGCAGGTCGCGCTGTCGTTAAAAACGCTGTGCGGTTTCAGCGTCACTGAGATCAGTCGTGCTTTCTTGACCACTGAAGCGGCGATTGCCAAACGAGTGACACGCGCAAAACAAAAGATCCAGGAGGCGCAGGTCCCATTTGAGATCCCCGTCGGCGATGAGTTGGCGCGGCGACTCGAGAGCGTACTGCAATCGCTCTACCTCCTTTTTAACGAGGGCTACAAAGCATCAAGTGGCGACAAACTGGTTCGAGAAGAGCTGTGTCACGAAGCGATCCGTCTCACCGAATTACTGGCACAACATCGCGCTGGAAATCAGCCAAAGACGCACGCGCTGCTGGCGTTGATGCTCCTCAATGCTGCCCGCACCCAGGCGCGTGAAGATAATCAAGGCAACCTGCTTCGACTTGAAGAGCAGGATCGTACGCGCTGGGATCAGACGATGATTGCGCGTGGCATGTCGCGCCTGCACGAATCGGCGACAGGTGGCGAGGTCAGCGAATATCATCTCCAAGCCGGAATCGCCGCGTGTCACGCGACTGCAGTCGATTATCAATCGACCGATTGGGCCAGGATTCTTTCACTCTACGATCGATTAATGGAATTTGATGATTCGCCTGTAGTTGCGCTCAATCGCGCCGTGGCAGTCGCAAATGTTCACGGGCCGGAAGCGGGATTGACAGCCGTACGCTCAATAAGAGACCGCGAAAAATTGTCTTCTTATTACTTGTTCTATTCAGTGATCGGCGAGCTTGAGATGCGATTGAACAATCGTGAAGCCGCCGCCGAACAATTCCGTAAAGCCTTCGAACTCGCGGAAACGAAATCGGAGCGAGCGTTCCTTTTGAAACGACTACAACAGTGCGCTGACCGCGTGCCCAGTTAATTAGAAAAATCCTGTCCCGAATCGCATCGTTCGTTCGTCGTATCCCTGACAGACGCAAAGATCACACAACAGAAAGGCAAAACATGAGCAAGTCAGAGAAGAAACAAGATTCAAGCATTACCTGGTTTGAAATCCCAGCCGACAATCCAGAACGCGCCAAGGCGTTTTACAGCGATCTGTTTAGCTGGAAAATCAATCCATTTCCCGGTAACGGCGATTACTGGCATATCGATACCGGGGGCGCAGACGATAGTCCGGACGGCGCGCTAAAGAGGCGTAAAGATCCGCAAGAGCCAGTCGTCAACTACGTCAGCGTAAATTCGGTAGATAAGTTCGCTGATAAAATTTCGAAACTCGGTGGAAAAATCTGCATGGCCAAAACGGCCGTGCCGCAGATGGGTTATTTCGCTGTGTGCCAGGATCCGAGGGTAACGCCTTTGGACTTTGGGAGACCGATCCGGCAGCAGCCTGAAAAATAATTTGTCCCAATCCGGGTCGCTCGTTCGTCGTAGTTTTGAAATCGAGAAAAAATTAACGAATTAAACTCTCAATTAAAAAATAATATGAATACACAAAATCAGAATGGGTACATGCTGTTGTACCGAAGCAGCGAATCGTACAAGACGCTCTCACAAGAAGAGCTCCAGAAACTTATCAACCAGAACAAAGCCTGGTTCGAAAGATTGACTGCGCAGGGCAAAGCCAAACCTGGCCGTGCGCTGGAACGCACAGGCGTGACCGTCTCTGGCAAAAACGGACGGTTCGTTATGGACGGACCCTTCGTTGAATCCAAAGAAGCCATTGGCGGATATCTGACGTTGGACGTGGAGACGATCGAAGAAGCCATTGCCATTGCGCAGAGCAGCCCGGGCCTGGCTTATGGCGGTTCAATCGAAGTGAGGCCGCTGGCTGAAGAATGTCCGCTGGACATTCGCGCTCGTGAATTGGCGCGAGAAGAACAGCTTGTAAATGTTTAAACCTAACAACAGTTAACACTCAACAATCAACTACGGAATATGAACACACAAAATCAGAATGGATACATGCTGCTGTTTCGCGGGAACGACTGGACCAAGAGCCTCTCGCCCGAGGAAAAACAAAAAGTAACAGATCAGTGGATGACCTGGTTCAAGCGGCTAACAGATGACGGCAAGGCCATCGCCGGCAATCCGCTTGAGCGCGAAAGTAAAATCGTTTCGGGGAAAAATCGCGTGGTCTCGGACGGCCCGTTTGCGGAATCGAAGGAAGCGATCGGCGGCTATTTTCTGCTCGACGTTGCCAGCTTCGACGACGCGATCGCAATCGCACGGGAGTGCCCCGGATTAGCATACGGTGTGCAGGTGGAAGTGAGGCCCGTGGCAGGCGAATGTCCGCTTGCGAGCGAACTTAAACATGAGGCGCAGTTCGCGAACGTATAACGCGAGCCAGCCGGAGAATCTCTCATAGCTCACCACGGTGACCCAGTTGTTATACCTCTTCCGAAAAAGCACCTAAACGCTTACCCCCCCGACTGGGGCAGAGCGTCAGGACGAAAATTGGAGCCCAGGTAAAACAAAAGGAGCAAAGAAATGAATCGTGTTACTCACTTTGAAATTTACACCGACGACCCACAAGCGACGCAGCCGTTTTACCAAGACGTCTTCGGCTGGAAGTTCAACAAATTCGAAGGCGGCCCGATCGAGTATTGGCTTGTTACGACAGGCGACGACAAAGAACCGGGAATCAATGGCGGGATGACTCGGCCTCGAGAAGGTCAAAGTCCGGGCACGTTAAACACCGTAGCGGTCAAGTCTCTGGATCAAACGATGAAGAAGATCGAGCAGCGCGGTGGAAAAATCTGCGTGCCGAAGATGGCCATCCCAAAGGTGGGCTGGCTCGCTTACGCGACAGATCCGGGCGGCAACGTCTTTGGAATTATTGAGCCGGATACGAACGCCAAATAAAGGAAAAGGGAAAAATTATGACAGCAAATACTATTCGACTTCACCGCGTCCTTCGAGCGAGGCCGGAAAAAATCTACAAGGCATTCCTCGATCCAGACGCCATGGCCAAATGGCTTCCGCCTAACGGATTCACGGCCAAGGTACACAAGATGGACGCCAAGGTTGGCGGAACTTACAAAATGTCGTTCACGAATTTCACGACGGGCAAGAGTCATTCCTTCGGCGGGACATACATCGAATTGACTCCGCACGAACGGATTCGCTACACGGACAAATTCGACGATCCGAATCTGCCCGGCGAAATGCAGACGACCATCACGTTGACGAAGGTTTCCTGCGGAACCGAATTGAACATCGTGCAGGAAGGTGTGCCCGCTGTTATTCCCGCCGAAGCGTGCTATCTCGGCTGGCAGGAGTCGCTCGCGCTTCTTGCGAAACTAGTCGAGCCCGAGATTCCAGATTAAAGCGACAAACGGATTCACCACTCAATCACGGTGCTGGCCCAGGTAAGGCCGCCACCGAACACGACCATCAGGACGTAGTCGCCGCGCTTGATGCGCCCGGTGCGGTTCGCTTCATCGAGCGCAATCGCTACGGCGGCTGCAGAGGTATTGCCGTATCGATCGAGGTTCACGAACATTTTGTCCCGCGAAATGCCGAGTCGATCGGCGATCGCTTCCATGATTCTTAAGTTTGCCTGATGCGGAATGACGCAGGCGATGTCTTCGATGGTAAGCCCGGCCAGGTCGAGTGCTTTTTTGGCCGCGTTCAACATCGCGATGACAGCCTGTTTGTACACTTCCTTGCCGGTCATGTGGATTGTGACAAGATTCATGTCCACGTTTTCGCGCGTGATCGGGCAACGCGATCCGCCGCCCGGCATGAACAAGATGTTGGTGTACCGGCCGTCGCTTCCGATGTGGGTGCTGATTATGCCATGAGGACTGCCTCGATGGCGCAAAACAGCCGCGCCAGCGCCGTCGCCAAACAGCACGCACGTATTGCGATCGGTCCAGTTAGTGATTGAGGTCAGCTTGTCCGCGCCGATCACGAGAACAGTGTCGTACGTATGCGAGGTGATGAACTGCTGCGCGATTTCCAATCCGAAAATAAAACCCGCACAGGCTGCGGCAATGTCGAGACAGGCAGCGTTCGTCGCCCCGATCTTTTTCTGAACGAAGCAGGCTGTAGCCGGGAAAAGCATGTCGGGTGTGGCCGTCGCCACAAGAATGAGATCGATTTCCTTAGGCGAAATCTTCGCCTGCTCAATGGCGTTTAGCGCTGCTTTCGCCGCCATGTCGCTCGTATTTTCGTCCTTTGCTGCCATGCGGCGTTGTTTGATGCCAGTGCGAGTGGTGATCCACTCGTCGCTGGTGTCTACCATTCGCGAGAGATCCTCGTTCGTCAGAACCTTCTCGGGCACGTAACTTCCCGTGCCGACGATTGATACTGTCCGCAGCGTCTTATGAGAGCGCGGGTTCGAGCGGGGCTGTCGTTTCATGATACCGGCGAATTTCCTCGACGATATGCGGGTTCACCTGCTGTTCAATGGACTCGCCGGCGACGCGCAACGCGTTCTTGACCGCCAGCGGCGTGCTTGCGCCGTGCGCAATGATGCAAATGCCGTTTACCCCGAGAAGAGGACTGCCGCCGTACTCTTCATAATTCGTTTTGTCCTTAATCGTCCCAATGGCATTCTTCGCGAGGAATGCGCCGACTTTTCGCATCCGTGTGCGCATGAGCTCATGCTTGAGCCATTGAAACATCGCCACCGCGATCGATTCGCACGTTTTTAAGATAACGTTGCCGACGAATCCGTCGCAGACGACAACCTCAACCGGATTTTCAAAGAGATGGCGGCCTTCTATGTTTCCAACGAAGTTAAGCGAACTTGGTTTCAGCATCTTGAATACTTCCTTGGTCAATTCGGTGCCCTTGACATCCTCGTCGCCGAGCGAGACCAAGCCAACGGTCGGATTCTTGTAATGCAGAACGTGCCGTGAATAAACCGAACCCATGAATGCGTATTGAAGAAGATGTTCCGGGCGCGCATCGATATTCGCGCCAGCGTCGATTAAAACGAAGACATTCGTTTCTGTCGGAAGCACGGCCGCGATACCCGGCCGATCGATTCCGGGCAATGTGCGAAGTTTGATGGTGCTCGCGGCAACAGCTGCGCCTGTGTGTCCGGCGCTCACTACTGCGTCCGCATCACCGCGCTTTATCAGATCGACAGCGCGGCTGATTGAAGAATCTTTTTTTCGCCGAACGGCGGTCCAGGCGCGATCACTCATGTCGACGACCTGAGTGGAATGCACGATGTCGATCCGCGAATCGTTGCACTGGTGTTTGCGCAATTCGTTTTCGATCTGGGCCGAATCTCCGACCAGATAGAGCTTAGTAATTTGTTTGTAATCACGCAGCGCCATAACGGCGCCGGCAACGAGGTTAGGCGGGCCAAAATCACCGCCCATCGCATCGAGGGCGATCTTCATCGGTGCGAAAGTTTGCGAGGTAAACCGATTGATTGCAAAGCGAAATTTGTAGCCGCTTCGCTGCGCGAAGCGTGGCTGGAGCTTACGTCGTCCACAGGGCGACGGCTACCGTTACTTGCCTTCCAACGTCAAGACCTGCCGGCCACGGTAATAGCCGCACGATGGGCAGGCGATGTGCGATGGCAGGCTGCTTCCGCACTGCGGACATTTGTTGAGCTGCGACGCGTGCCAGTGATTTGCTGCTTTCCGCGTGCGCAATCGCATCTTTGATGTTTTGCGTTTTGGGACTCCCATGACAGGCGCTTACCAAAGCATCAATCGTCGGAATTACAACCGGCGCCTGCGTAATTCGTCAAACCGCTAAAGCGTAAATCGGGGCCGGTTCAACGGTTCAGCTTTCGAGCTTCAGTTTATCCAACGCGCTCCAATCCGGTTTCCGGGTGGCATTCTGTTCTTTGGTTGTCAGCTGTCTGGCATTACAAACCCGATCACCATCTCTGTCGCAATGCGGATGCGCCGGTAAGTTCAACAACAGGTCCTCGCGCACGAAAGGCGTCAGATCGACCGTCTCCGGACCGTTTAACTCCGTGTGCACGGCGAATGCGGGCACTCGAATCTCATGCACAAACTTTTCCAGACACGATACGCAACGCAGTTCCACCGGTTGAGACAATGAGCCGTTAGCCCAGAGCCCGCCGTCAGCAACGCCGACATCGATGTCGTAATGCAAAGGGCCAGCGCACTGAATGTCCTCCGCTGCCAGCTCTTGGATCGGACAATCGTCTTCCCCGCTGAGATGCAAACCTTGGGACGGGATTTGTTTCAAGTGTACTTTCATGAGCTAACCCTCCAAATTTCATTGGCTAAATTTCCCACTCAGTGCTTTGACCACACAATCCGGGACAAAGTTTGCGACATCTCCGCCGAGCCTGGCGATTTCCTTTACAATGCGCGAGCTGAGATAAGTATATTCCTCCTTCGGCATTAGGAATATCGTTTCTACCGCCGCGTTCAGATTTCGATTCATTAACGCCATTTGAAATTCAAATTCAAAATCGGACACCGCGCGTAAACCCCGAATCACTGCTCTCGCGCCTTGAGCGCGGGCGAATTCGACCAGTAACCCGCTAAACTCGGCGATCCTGTACGTTCTCTATTTGACCGGCGGTCTTTTGCAGTAAATCCAGGCGTTGCTCGAGGGAGAAAAGTGGTTGCTTCTCGTCATTATGCGCGACTGCCACCACGACCTCGTCGAATAGTTTTCGCGCGCGCTCAATCACATCCAAGTGGCCGTTGGTCACCGGATCAAAGCTGCCGGGGTAAATTGCCCGTCGCATTTGCGAAAATTCGCAGAGGAATGGGTAAATGAAAAGCCGAATGGCGACTGACCTTTCAATACGGTGAAGCCGTTCGTCACGTTTGCAGCGGTTGCTTAAAGCGAATGAAACATCACATTGCGATTAACTTCGATGCGCGATTCATCGCCTTACAAAAGCATTGCTGTAGCGACAACGTTTTCGCCTCGGTTCAAGCACGTTCTTGCTGAAGCGAAACGGATCCGCGACCGCTTTGGGGCCGAACTTCATCTGATCTATGTAGGCACGCGAAATGAGGAAACGCCCGGGAAATTTAGTGATGTGCTCGCGGAACTGGAGCTGCCAATTGATTCGCCGATCCATTATGAAGAGGGCGATCCCGCCGAAGCGATCCTGGCAGCACTTGCGAGGGAAAACATCGATGTGCTCGTGGCCGGTGCGCTGGAGAAGGAGGTCGTGTTACATCCGTTTCTGGGAAATGTCGCACGTCGCCTGGTGCGAGAGGCGAACTGTTCAGTGATGCTATTCACGCATCCGGAAAAAAAGCCGAAACCCCTGCGCAGAATCGTGTTCGTCGCGGACCACTCAGAGCAAGGATTGGTGGCATTGAAAACGACGCTGATGCTGGCGGAAGCAGAATCGTGCGAGCGTCTGTACGTGATTGGAATCGTCACTGCGTTTGATGAAGCCAGAGCTTCGATTGCCAGCGAAGCCACCGGAACTGAAACGGATAAGCCGAACCATACAGACGAAGACCCGCTTGAAGAGTTCGTTTTATCAGCCGGCGCGACTGAAGTTCCAATTGAGACGCGCTTTATCAGAGGTGCTACGGGCCTCGCTGCATCCGATTTTGTACGCTCGGTGGAGGCCGATTTGCTTGTTGTGCCGCTAATGAAGAGTTCCGGGAAGGTTCAGCGACTGCCGAGCAATATTGCTTGGGTTAGCGACGTGATTCCGTGTAATCTTTGGATCGTCCGCTAAAGGCCCGGCCTGTCATTCCGAGCGAAGTCGAGGAATCCCGCGCAAAACCTTAGAGTGACTCCACGGGATCCTTCGGTTTCCCTTCGCTTCGCTCAGGATGACTGGTGCAAGTAAATCGATTTACGATCCTGCAATGAGTGACGCGCCGGAATTTCAACCGTACGGTTTGCCGCATCTGACGGTGATTTTTGTCACCATCGTACTGCCGTTTGCTCTTGCCGCACTGGTACGGCGCACAAGATCGCAGCGGATCGAGCGGATGATCGTCGCCGCGTTGTCGGCGGTGCTGATCTTGAACTACCTGGCTTACCTGGTTTTCATTCGCAGCCGAGGGGTAGTGGATTGGCGGCAGATGTTGCCGATGCAAATGTGCGACTGGGGCATTGTCGTCGTGATTGTGGCAATGTGGACGGGACACCAGCGGTGGTTCGAGGTTGCGTATTTCTGGGGGATTGGCGGCACGCTGCAGGCCGTCCTTACGCCGAATCTGCCTTATGGTTTCCCCGATTGGCGGTTCATCAGTTTTTTCACCTCGCACTGCGGCATCATTGTCGGCGTGGTTTTCTTGATGCTGACGCGCGGCTACCGGCCATACCCAATTTCTCTTGTGCGCGTATGGTTGTGGACGGAGTTCTATTTCGTGGTCACGCTGGCCGTTGATAAACTCACTGGTTTTAACTATGGATTTCTTCTGCATAAACCTGAGGCATTTTCGATTTTGAGTTTTCTCTCCGATTCGTGGCCGCTGTATATTCTGCAAATGCACGGAGTGGCATTGCTATTTTTTCTCGTGCTCTACGCGCCGTTCGCCATTTTTGATATAACGAAAAGAGGATTATTTCGGAAGGCAGGAAAGCAGGAGGCAAAAGCGTAATTTCCTCTTTTTCCTGATTCGTTTCTGGTGTGTGAAAATTAAGTCGCTCAAAGTTCGAAACGTCACCATAGGCGGCAAACGACCCGTGTTTATTCTCGGCCCGTGCGTAATTGAGTCGCAGAAATTTGTCTGGCGGATGGCGAGGAAGATTGCCCAGGCGTGCGCGTCTGAGGAAGTCGATTTCATTTTCAAAGCCTCCTATGACAAGGCGAACCGTACTTCTGTCCGCTCGTTTCGCGGAATCGGCGTACGCGAAGGTTGCGATATTCTCTCGGACATCGGGCGCGAGCTGAAGATTCCGGTGACAACCGATGTTCATTCCGCGAGTGAGGCCGAGATTGCCGGGAAGAAGATCGACATGTTGCAGATTCCGGCGTTTCTCTGCCGGCAAACGGATTTGCTGCGTGCCGCTGCGCAAACCGGTCGTGCGATTAATGTAAAAAAGGGGCAGTTCCTCGCGCCGTGGGATGTGCGAAACATCGCCGAAAAACTGATCGCCTTCGGCAACGCACAATTCTGTTTCACCGAACGCGGCACCGCCTTTGGGTATAACAACCTCATCGCCGACATGCGCTCACTCTACTGGATGCGTGACGCCGGTTATCGCGTCATTTTCGATGCGACACATTCCGTACAACGGCCCGGCGGGGCGGGGGATTCGACGTCCGGCGACGGCAAATTAGCTCCGGTGTTAGCGAGGGCCGCAATGGCTGCCGGGTGTGACGGAATCTTCATGGAGGTACATGAAAATCCGGCTCGGGCCTTATCCGACGGGCCGAATCAGGTCCGGCTAAACGATTTGCCGAAGCATCTGCGCATGTTAAAGGCTATCCATGCTGTGGTTTCAGGTAGGGGCGATTGACGTTAATCTCGCAATCAGCCAGCGGAGACCAACGAGATTGCCGATTGTGAACCGTACTTCCCGGTACTGGTTCCTCGCGATTTTTTGGTTGTCAGTCGTGCTCGGCGTCTCAAGTTTGGCGCCTTACGCGTTGGCTCAATCAAAGGGTCGCAAAGGAAAGCCTCCCGCGAAATCGGGGCAGGGTTCTTCTTCCGATGATCAAAGCCTTACGAATATTCCACTGCCGATCGGCCACGAAGCCAAAGGACTTGTGTTGCCGGATTTCGACGCCGAAGGACATCTGCGCGGAAAATTCGAAGCAGGAACCGCCCACCGAATCGACCAGGAACACGTCGCCTTTCAACAGCTCAAAATTACAACCTACACACCGGAGGATCAGCCGGACTTAAGAATCGACATGAGCACGTCCGTGCTTGATTTAAAAACGCGTATCTTGAGCTCAAAAACGCGTACCACGATCCAGCGCGCGGATTTTAATATCGTTGGCGATTCCGTGGAGTTCGATACGAACTCGAAGACTGGGCGATTGATAGGAAACATAAAGATGGTGATCACTGACAAATCCCATCTGACTGCTAAACCCAGCCCTAAAGAATGAAAAAATTAGCGGTGCTGGTTTTGATTGTATGCGTGATCGCCGCACGAGGGCCTGGGGGGATTGCCGCTGCACCGGCGGCCTCCCCTTCGCCGACGAAAACAGAGAAATCGGCAAAGCCGAAAGCGAAAAACAAAGACAAAAAGAAAGATGACAAGCCATCCGGGACGAACCTATTTGGTCCAGGGGCCGCAGGGGAGCAATCCAATGGACCGACAACGACGCAAATCTACTCCGATGAGGCTTTTTTTGATTCAACCAAGAACATGGGCATCTTTAGCGGCCGTGTGAAGGTAATCGATCCGCGTTTCAATCTTCAATCTGACAAATTGACCGTGTTCATTACAAAGGGAGAAAACCAGAGTCTGGAGAAAGCGGTCGCCGAAGGCAATGTTGGCCTCATTCGCGACCGGCCCGCCGCGAATGGCAGCCCTCCGACCCGTGCTGTTGGTCGCTCCGATAAGGCCACCTACACAGCCTCCACTGGCGATGTTGAATTGGTGGGAACACCGCGCGTGCAAGAGGGACCAAACATGCACGTGGCAACCAGCCCCGATACGGTCATGGTCATCAGTCAGAATAGTCAGCTGCGGACGCACGGGCCCAGTCGTACTGAAATTGTCCAGCAGCCAAACGATCAAAAAAAGGGACAAGCAAATCCCTCCCAGACACCAGGCGCAGCCCAGGCGCCACCCGCGCCGGCTCAGTCCGTGCCCGCAGCAGCCCTGCCGACACCATGATCAGCCAAACTGCGCCTGTTTCTATTCCGAAACGACCGTCGTCGGTCGCGCCGAAGGTGGAGACCGTTCTTTCCACGGACCAATTGGTGAAGATTTACGGCGGCCGGGCAGTCGTGGACGGGGTGAACATGCACGTGCATGCGAATGAGATCGTTGGACTTCTTGGGCCGAATGGAGCTGGAAAGACCACTAGTTTTTACATGATCGTTGGATTGGTCAGGCCAAACAGTGGTCGCGTAATTTTCCGCGACACCGATGTGACGGATTACCCGATGTACAAGCGCGCCAGGCTCGGCATGGGTTATCTGCCGCAGGAAGAATCGATCTTTCGCAAAATGACGGTCGAACAAAACATCATGGCCATTTTGGAGACGCTTTCAATGAGCAAAGCCGAGCGACGGAACCGTTGCGATCAGTTGCTGCACCAGTTCGGGATTGAGCGAATTGCAAAAAATACTGCGCTGACGTTAAGCGGCGGCGAAAAACGGCGTTTGACCATCGCCCGTTCGCTGGTCACGGAGCCGAAGTTGTTGATGCTCGACGAGCCGTTCAGCGGCGTTGATCCAATTGCCGTTTATGATGTGCAACAAATCATCGTTAACCTTCGCAAATCGGGGTTGGCCATCATGATCACCGACCACAACGTGCGCGAGACTCTCTCCATCGTGGACCGTGCCTATTTGATTTTCGATGGGCGCGTCGAGAGCGAAGGCACCAAGGATTTCCTCATAAACGATCCCATCAGTCGCCAGCTTTATCTTGGGGAACGATTCAAGATGTAGATTCTTAGATTGCGCCCTAAGAAACCGCTCCTCTGGCTCAATCTAGTTTGTCTCGACGCCCCTCTCGTCGCCATTGCGTGGCAATGGCTTTTCGCCCGTTACTTGAATGTATCCGTGTCTGTGTGGGCTCGTGAGGCTCTGTTCCTGACAGCGTGGTTGATTTATTTGGTTGATCGGCTCGCGGACGCCCTTTCCTTGCAAGCGAATTCTCCGAGATCAGCGCGGCAACAGTTCTGTTTGCGCCATAAAAAACTCTGGCTCGGTTTGATCGCTGTTGTTGGTTTGGTCGACGCAGCAATTGTTCTCTTGCGCCTCAATCGCGATGTTCTGATATCCGGTTCGTGTCTAAGCGGAATCGCTGTGGTATACCTCGCAGTCAATCATGCATTCAGCGAGGTGTGGGAAATAATTCCGCTGAAAGAGATCACCATCGGATTCTTGTTTTCGGCAGGGACGTTGCTTCTGCTGATCCCCAATTTCGCAGCAATACCATCGACCGTAGGACGCTCATCGGCGCTGCTGGCCATGTTGCTCTTTGCCATTTTGTGTTCGCTCAATTGCATGAGCATCGCAGTATGGGAACGGGATCTGGATCGGGACCAAGGGAAACATTCGATTGCTACCCGATGCCCAGATATAGGCATTCCAATTCGAGCTTTTTGCATCCTTGTGGCAGTGGCTGCTCTGTTGCTCGCGGCGGCCACTCCTTCGCTCTTTCCGATTGCGATGTCGCTTTCCGTGGGCGCCACCCTGCTTGCGATTCTTCATTTCATATCCGTTGGGCGCGATGAACGCACTGCGCTGGCAGACTTGGTTCTACTGACGCCCGTCGCATTCTTTCTTGCTGAGTTTCTCTCGTGAGCTTTGATCGCCTTGCACCTCACTACCACTGGCTTGAAACGCTAGGATTCGGATCCGTCATGCAGAAAGCGCGAACGCGCTGGATCGAAACAGTCCCGCCGCCGAAGAGAGTGTTGACGGTCGGCGAGGGGACAGGCGATTTTCTGCGCACGTTCGTGCGCGTTCACCGCAATGCTGTCGTGGATTGCGTTGATACAAGCGCGCGAATGTTGCAGTCGGTGCGTCTGCACATCTCCGGTCCGGTTAACCGTGTAAGATTCTTCAACGAAGATATCCTCTCCTGGACGCCACCGGAATCCTACGATCTCCTCGTAACGAATTTTGTTCTCGATTGTTTTCCACGAGACGAACTCGAATTGGTTGTTGGAAAACTCGCTGGAGTTGCAACTCCCGGTGCATACTGGCTTCTGGCGGAATTTTGCATTCCAAAAACAATTTTTGCACGTACGCACGCAAAAATTTGGTTAGCGACTTTGTATTGGTTTTTTCGAACGACAACCGGCATTCGCGCGAAACGATTGGTCGATCCGACGCCTGAACTGCAGGCCAACGGATTTGTCTGCCTCAAGCGATCGGAATGGCGGCTGGGCCTTATCAAATCCGAGCTCTGGCAAAAGACGTGAACAGGGATAAGTCGCGACGATATCCGTCGTGATTGAGTTGACTCGATGTGTGTCTTCCCTAAGATTCGTTCAAGGCAATGGAGTTTGCCTTCTGTGCCGAAAGCATTTGGGACAGAAAACCGCGTGAGCTGATGACTCCTTCGAAGCACGAAGGAGTTTTTTTATGCTCAGTTATATTTTGGTAATGCTTGGCGGCGCGCTTGGGACTGGAGCGCGATTCTGGATGTCGGGATTCATTGCTGAACGCGGCGGTGAGTTTTTCCCTCTCGGCACTCTTGTCGTGAACGTTAGCGGTTCGTTCGTCATCGGGTTCTTCGCAGCGTTTACGGATGCGGAAGGACCTGTTCTTGTGTCGCCGCGATTTCGGCAATTTTTCATGATCGGTCTGTGCGGCGGTTACACAACGTTTTCATCGTTCAGCTTACAAACACTCGATTTCGCTCGTGATGGAGATTGGTTGAAGGCGCTGCTGAACACGGTGCTGTCGTTCGGTTGTTGCCTCGCAGCCGTATGGCTCGGGCGCGTTCTCGCTCTCATGCTCCTGCCAAAATAGAAACAACATATGCAAATTCCCCAAGACGCCGTCCTGCTGCGGATTTTTATCGGCGAAAGCGATCGCCATCGCCATCAGCCATTGTACGAGGCGATCGTTTTGAAGGCGCGCGAGATGCAGATGGCCGGCGCAACGGTGTTGCGCGGCCCGATGGGATTTGGAAAATCAAGCCATTTGCACACGGCAAAAATTCTTCGCCTGTCCATGGACCTTCCAATCGTGATCGAGATCGTGGACTCCGAAGAGAAAGTGAACGCATTCCTGCCTGTGCTTGATGAAATCATGGGCGGCGGTTTGGTCACCCTCGAAAGAGCCAAGGTGATTCGCTACCAGGACCAGGAAAAAAGGTAATCAATCGAGCCGCAATCTCGCGCTCAGCTGTCGCCTGCTGCAAACGGCAGCGATAAGACATGATGCAGATTGGAAATTGCGGGTATTCAAGCTAGAAGTTACGTCTGATGGCGGAAGAATCCGGGACGCAAACGATTACATCCTCAAGCGATCAGCAGAAGAGCGTTCCAATTGTCACCGTCGAGAGCTTCTACAATTCGCACGCCGAAAAGCTGCACATGAAGCTCGAGGGTCCGCGCGTGGGGTTTCATCGAAAAATTCGAGAGCCGACTATCAATAGACCTGGACTCGCGCTGTCGGGGTTCGACACCTATTTCGCCGAGAAACGTGTGCAGGTGCTGGGCGCGGCAGAACATTCTTATCTGAAAAGTTTACCTGCCGGAATGCGCATCGAGCGGTTTTGTAACTTATGTAAACACAAAATTCCGTGTCTTGTGATGTCGCGCGGGTTTCATCTCGCGCCGGAGTTGCTGAGTGTCACCGGCGAGGCAAAAATCGCGGTGTTCCGAACTCCAATGATTACAATGAAGTTCATCAACGCTGCAACGATCGCTCTTGAGATGGATTTCTCGCCAACGGTGACGGAATTCGGAAGCATGGTGGATATTTTGGGTATTGGCGTGTTGATCCGCGGCGCAAGCGGCATCGGGAAAAGCGAATGTGTGCTGGGGTTGATTGAGCGCGGCTACAGCCTTGTAGCTGACGACGTGACGCGCATCACGATGCAGGAGGGGCGTGAACTCATGGCCACGGCGCCCGAAATGACGCGCAATCACATGGAGGTGCGTGGGATTGGCATCATTGATGTGGCAAAGGTTTTCGGCATCGGAAGCATTCGAGTAGAAAAACGCCTCGACCTCGTTGTCACGTTAAAGGAGTGGGGGGACGTGGAAGAGGTCGACCGAATCGGGCTTGACCGGGAATTTTATGAAATTCTCGGACTCAAAGTACCGCACGTGACCATTCCGGTGCGACCCGGGCGCGACATGGCGCGGTTGATCGAGGTCGCTGCGATGGACGAAAAATTGAAAGGCATGGGACAGAACGCAGCCGTTGACTTCAATGCAAGGTTGCTTCGGTTGATGGAGCAGAAGAGGGCGACGTAATGGGATTGTTGTATCGAAAAGGCAGCCGCGCTGCACCGGCGCAGAAGATCGAAAAAGAGGTGACAATCGTGAACCGGCTTGGGCTGCATGCGCGCCCGGCTGCGATGTTTGTGCGCATTGCCAGTCGGCATCGCGCGGAAATTTGGGTGTCGAAGGAAGGCGAAGAGATAAACGGCAAAAGCATCATGGGCCTGATGATGCTTGCTGCCGGGCAGGGCTCGAAGCTCCGTATCCGCTGCGACGGACCAGACGCCGATAAGGCGATGGAGGAGCTGGAGGAACTTATCAAAGCGGGATTCAACGAAGAGTGATTCGCCTGACGCGCGATGTCACACAACTGGCACCGCGAAGGACTTTCGTGAGTTTGACATTGGCCTTACTCTCGGAAGCGGATGAGCGACAACCCGGAAATCCCGTTTGAAGGAATTGGCGTTTCGCCCGGAGTCGCCTTCGGCAGAATTCATGTCGTCCGCGAGGACATGGATGAAGTGGTGCGTTACCAGATTGCGCCATCGCAGGTTACAGATGAAATCGGGCGGTTCGAGGCCGGGCTCATCCAAACGCGGATGCAGATCCTTGAGATGCAGCAGCGGATTGCCGAATCGATCGGCGCGAAAGACGCAGCGATTTTCGATGCGCACCTGCTGGTGGTCGAGGACCGCACGTTGATCGATGAAGTTCTGACGAAAGCTCAAGACCGATCTTTGCAACGTAGAGTGGGCGTTCCAGGAAGTGGCCACGCGCTATGCCGAGACGTTAAGCAAAATCGATGATCCGTATCTGCGCGAACGCGCACTCGACATTCAGGATGTTACGAAGCGAGTAATTCGCAATCTGCAGGGGAAAGCTCCCAAGGCATTTCTTTCGCTGACCCAGCCACACATTCTGGTTGCGCATAACCTTACTCCTTCGGACACGGCAAGCATGAACCGCGACAACGTGCTCGGGATCGCCACCGACCTCGGCAGCCGCACTTCGCACGCCGCGATTCTGGCGCGTTCTCTCAATATTCCGGCGGTGCTAGGCTTGCACGATATCACTGCAAAGCTCGAAACCGGTCAGCACGTTCTTGTCGATGGGAGCGATGGCTGGTTGATCGTCAATCCGACGCCGGAAACGCTGGAGCACTACAAGCAAATTGAATCACGAAGGGCCAAAGTCACGGCGCAACTGAAGCAACTGCGCGAGACGACCTCCATCACGCGCGATGGACGTCACATTGTTCTTTCGGCAAATATCGAGCTTCCGGAAGACGTCGATGCGGTTGCAGCCAACGGCGCGGAGGGCATCGGACTTTATCGCACCGAGTTTCTTTATTTGAACCGCGAAACCCTGCCAAGCGAGGACGAGCAATACGAAACCTACCGAAAGGTTGCCGAGCGCGTACGTCCGAATCCGCTAATCATTCGAACTTTTGATTTGGGCGGCGATAAACTGGCTACTGGTGCAGCGGACATCGGCGATGAGTTGAACCCTTTCCTTGGATGGCGCGCGATCCGGTTTTGTCTTGAGAATCAGGACATTTTTAAAACGCAGCTGCGCGCCATTCTCCGCGCCAGCACCGTGGGCAATGTAAAGGTCATGTTTCCCATGATCTCTGGCTTGGATGAATTGCGCCGCGCGATCGCCGTGCTCGAGGAATGTAAACAACAGTTGCGCAGCTCAAAAATCGAGATGGCTGAAAAAGTCGAAGTTGGCGCGATGGTCGAGATCCCAAGCGCTGCCATCTGTGCAAACGCGCTTGCACGCGAGGTCGATTTTTTCAGTATCGGAACAAACGACCTCATTCAGTACGCGCTTGCAGTAGACCGGGTAAATGAAAAGGTCGCGTATCTGTACGAGCCGACGCATCCGGCAATACTTCGTTTGCTCAAGATGGTTGCCGACGCGGCGCACGCGAACCACATCTGGGTGGGCGTTTGCGGTGAGATGGCGGGTGATGTCGCGCTGGTGCCGCTTTTGTTAGGCCTCGGAGTGGATGAACTCAGCGCATCAGCGACCCTGGTGCCGCGAGTCAAGCGTGCCGTGCAAAGCCTGACCATTCCTGAATGCCGCGAACTGGTCGAGCAGACATTGAAGCTCAACACTGCATCGGAAATTCTAGAGCGTTGCCTGCAACTGGCAGACAGTCGGTATGGCGATCTGCTCGGCTAAGCTCGAGCAGAATGAAGACACTGCGCGTAGCGCTACTCTTCCCCTTCAGGATCAGTCTTTAGTCCCTCTTCCTCCATCTTGCGCAGGACATCGCTCATATCGTCCACTTCGTCCCACACATCCTGGCTCACGTAAATGGGCGCCTTCTGCTGCGTAGCCATGGCGATGCAATCGCTCGGTCGTCCATCCAACTCGATGATCTTTTTTTGCTGCAACTCGTTTTCGACCTGAATGATGACGCGCGCGTAATAAGTGGCGTTCTTCAGATCGTTAATGATCACGCGCTCGACTTTTGCGCCGAGCGCCGCGAGCAAATGCGCCATCAAATCATGAGTGAGAGGACGCTCTTTGGTGATGTGACGCATGAACATTGTGATGGCGCTGCCGACGGTTTGATCGACGTAGATGATGAAAACCTTCTCATTGTTGCCAAGGAAAACCGCGCACCCGCCGCTCGTCGGTAAAACTGCCCGCACCTGCACCTCGATCACCGTCTTGTTCATCGCGGAAACAGTACGTGGACGAAGAGGAAAAACAAGCTGTGCACCGGACGCCGCTCACTCATCATATATGTCATACGCGTCAGACGAAGATTTTCGCGGTACGGGCTTGAATGTTCTGCACGCTGATTAATATGCGCATTGCGGTTGATACCGCGCTGCGCAACGACAATGAAATCAGAGTGGGATATCGAATCAGCCATCGCCACATACAACGTGGAGGGATGGGGCGAGGGCTATTTTACGGTCAACAGCTCCGGCAACGTCGAAGCGCGGCCGTTGAAGAACGATGGCGGTTCCATCGATTTGCTGGAAGTCGTCAACGAAGCGCGTGCCAGAAACCTCGGTTTTCCGTTGTTGATTCGGTTCCAGGATTTGCTCCGTCACCGGGTCGAAGCAATTAATCGCGCATTTCAAAGCGCAATCGCTGAGTTCGGCTATAAAAATCATTATCGCGGCGTTTTTCCGATCAAGGTCAACCAGCTGCGCGAAGTCGTCGAAGAGATCGTCGATGCAGGCGAACAATTTAATTTTGGACTCGAGGCGGGCAGCAAGCCAGAGCTGGTCGCCGCGCTTGCGATGCAAAAAGGCGCCGAGACTTTGATCATCTGCAATGGCTACAAGGATCCTGCTTTCATTCGCCTTGCGTTGCTCGGTCGCAAACTAGGCAAACCTGTCGTCATCGTTGCCGAAAAGCTCGAAGAGGTTGAGCAAATCATCCGCGCGTCGAAGGAGGTTGGCGTCGAGCCTTGGATTGGAATTCGTGCTCGTTTATACAGCAAAGGCTCCGGTAAATGGTCGCCGAGCGGCGGCGAGAACGCCAAGTTCGGCCTCGACACGACGAATCTGGTCGCTGCGAGTCAGATGTTAAAGGACGCCGGGCTGGCGCATTGCCTGAAACTTGTCCATTTCCACGTCGGATCGCAGGTGCCGGACATTTCGACGATCAAACGCGCAGTGCGCGAAGGCGCGCGATATTACGCAAAGCTCGCGAAACTTGGACACGAACTTGGTTATCTCGACGTCGGCGGCGGACTCGGTGTCGATTACGATGGATCGCGCAGCGACTTTGACAGCTCGACCAATTATTCGCTCCAGGAATACGCGAACGACGTCGTCTGGAACATCATCGACGTTTGCGACTCCGAAGGCGTCGCGCATCCGGCGATTGTGAGCGAGAGCGGGCGCGCCACTGTCGCGCATCATTCTGTGCTGGTGGTCGAAGCGTTTAGTTCGATCGAAAAAACTGCGCCGAAGCTCAAGGTCGAAGCGAGCGAAAAGGACCACAAACTGGTAGCGGATATCCTTGACGTGAAACAGCGGTTGAAACGCGGAAATCGTCTTGAGAGTCTGCACGACATCCAGCAAATCAAGGAGGAATCGCAGCAAACATTCGATCTCGGTCTGCTCGATCTCGAATCGAAAGCGAAGATCGACACGGTTTACTGGCAGGCCGCCCATCAAATCGTGAACATGCATCGCGGCTTGCGTTATGTGCCGGACGAAGTGAAGCACCTGGAAACAACGCTCGGCGATCAGTACATCTGCAATTTTTCCGTGTTCCAATCGCTGCTCGATCATTGGGCGCTTGGCCAATTGTTCCCGATCATGCCGATCCATCGGCTCACCACGCCGCCTGATCGCAACGGCACCATCGTGGATATCACCTGCGATTCAGACGGAAGAGTCTGCAAGTTTGTCGATTTGCAGGACGTGAAAGAAACGCTGCCGCTGCATCGGATTCATCCCGGAGAAATTTATTACCTCGGCCTGTTCATGGTGGGCGCTTACCAGGACATCATGGGTGATCTGCATAATCTGTTTGGCCGCGTCACGGAAGTACACGTTTTCCTCGATCCAGATGAAGAATCGGGCTGGTACATTGAGGAAGTGATCGAGGGCAGCACAATCGGGGAAGTGCTCGCAATGACGCAGTGGGATAAACTCGAGCTGATGCGCCGGCTCAAAGCGCAAGTAGATGAGGCGATTAAGACCGATCGCCTCAAGCCTAACGATGCGATGCGACTGCTCGATGACTACGAGCGTTTCCTTCAGGAATACACCTACCTGAGTTTCAATGGCGTAAAGGCGCCGGCGCAACCGGGCAGTTGGCTGCCGCTCAGTTCATGACAGCGGCCGGCGCGCTCGTGCGGTTGATGATGATCCTGATCGTCGCTGCGGCGTTGCCGTGTCGAGGAGAAGACGTAGTCAGCGGCCGGTGGGAGGGCACTGCGCAGATTCCTGGCAACGAATTAACCGTGGTTGTCGATCTTGCGCAGGAAAACGGCGCGTGGGTTGGGTCGATCATCATCCCGGGCCTGGGATTAAAAGGCGTGCCGCTCACGGACATCAAGGTGCAACCGCCCGATGTAAATTTCGCAGTGAAAGGCGCACTCGGGATTCAATTGAAGTTGCGACTCGATGCGAACAACAAATTGACCGGCAATTTTGAGCAAGCGGGAAATCGCGCACCGGCGTCGCTGCAAAAAACGGGACCGCCGCAGGTTGAATATCCGCCGCGGAACACGCCAGTGGCGAAGGAGCTCGAAGGCGAATGGAAAGGCGACTACGAAATGCTCGGTTACACTCGTCATGTGTCGATCAAGTTTGCGAATCATCCGGATGGCGCGACGGCGGAGTTTGTGATTGTCGGGCGGAAGCACAACGTTCTGCCGGTAGATCTCGTCACGCAGGAAGGCGATCTGGTGACGGTCGATTCGCACGAAATGGGATTCAGCTTCGAAGGGCGACTTCGAGAATGGAAAGCTTACAGGCGCAATTCGGCAGGCCGCGATCGAAACCCCACTGGTTTTGGTACGCGCAAAATGACAAAGAAGATTTCAGGAATTGTCGTTTTGCTGGCCACGTTTTGCGCAGCGACGGCGATCGACGCGCAATCAATGTTTCGCGGTGATGCGATGCACTCCGGTACGTATGCGGGACCGGCGCCGAGGCAATTCCATCGCGTTAAATGGAAATTTCCAACCGGCGATCGCGTGATTTCGTCGCCGGTCTTCAAAGATAACGTGATCTACTTCGGCGGAGACGACGGAAATGTGTACGCGGTCGACGCCGCGACCGGTCGTCAAATTTGGAAACGAGCGACGAACGGACCGGTGCCCGCTACGCCGGCGATCGCCGACGGCACGGTTTACGTCGGCAGTTACGACGGAAAATTTTACGCGTTCAACGCGCAGACCGGCGCGTTGAAATGGAAGTTTGCACCGACGGTGAGCGCCGGTTCGAAGCAAAAGGCTTGCACGGAATGCAACCGAAGAACCAGACGATTGCCGACCCGTTTGATATTTTTCTCTCAAGTCCAGTTGCGGCGAATGGCGTGGTTTATTTCGGCAGCGGAGACGGAAACCTTTACGCGCTCGATTCGGCCACGGGCGATCTGCGTTGGAAATTCAAAACCGGCGATGTTGTGCACGCCTCGCCCGCGCTCGCAGACGGCGTTTTGTTTTTCGGAAGCTGGGACAGTTATTTCTACGCCGTGGACGCTGCGACAGGAAAAGAGAAATGGCGTTTCCACGGAGGCGAAGACCCGATGATGCACAATCAGGTCGGGTTCCAATCTTCACCTGCGGTGGTGAACGGAACGGTTTACACCGGCTGTCGTGATTCGAATCTGTACGCGCTCGATGCGGCAACCGGCAAAGAGAAATGGCGATTCTTTAATGACCTGAGCTGGGTAATTACATCGCCAGCGGTTGCTGACGGGAAAGTGTTCTTTGCCACATCGGACTCCAGTTTGTACCACGTTGTTGACGCAAACAGCGGCAAGCCCATCGTGCGTCAGCAGGGAAAAGCGTTCGTGTTTTCGTCGCCGGCAGTCGCTGGCGATGTCGTTTTTCTCGGTGTGCTGAACGGGACGTTGGAAGCGCGCGACGCGAAAACTGGCGATCTGCTCTGGGATTTTCAGGTCGAGAAGTCCAAGCAAAACAACGCTTGGGTGCTTACCGGTGATCGAAGGTTCAATGTGCCCTTTCTCTATCATTCCAACTGGCGTGAAGCGCCGCTCGTGGCAACCGATCAGCAAATTCGGATCGGCGGAATTTACTCTTCGCCGCTCGTCGTGAATGGAGTCGTTTACTTCGGCAGCGCGGACGGATTTGTCTACGCCTTGGAGTAGCCCTCGGTCTTGTCGCGCGCACCTGCTTCCGCAACGTGTGCTCACTTGTCATTCCGAGCGAAGTCGAGGAATCTCTCGATGTAAATGACGCAACTTTCTCCAACTCCCATTAAGAATGCATTGCAGAGCGCTGTGCCGATTGAGCCGATTCGTGTGCAGGGATGGGTGCGCACGCGGCGCGATTCGAAAGACTTTTCGTTTATCGAGCTGAACGACGGCTCATCTTTGCGCAATCTTCAGATCATCGCGAAGAAGGATGCGCTGCCGAACTACGCAGACATCCAACGGCTCAACACCGGTGCTTCAATTGTTGTTGAGGGCGCGCTGGTCCCGTCGCAGGGCAAAGGACAGAAATGGGAGCTCGTCGCGCGAGATATCGAAATTGTCGGGGGCGCCGACGAAAGTTATCCGCTCCAAAAAAAGGGGCACACGCCGGAATTTTTGCGCGAGATCGCGCATCTGCGTCCACGATCGAATCTTTTCGGTTGCGTGTTCCGTGTGCGTAGCCGGCTCGCGTTCGCCGTTCACCAGTTTTTTCAGGATCGCGGTTTCGTTTACGTTCACACACCCATCATCACCGGAAGCGATTGCGAAGGCGCCGGCGAGTTGTTTCGGGTTTCAACCATCGACATCAAGAATCCGCCGCAGAAAAACGGCGACATCGATTACGCGCAGGATTTTTTCGCACGCCAAACTTATCTCACCGTCAGTGGACAGCTGGAAGCGGAGGCGTTCGCCTGCGCGCTTAGCAAGGTTTACACCTTCGGCCCGACATTTCGCGCCGAGAATTCAAACACGTCACGGCATGCCAGCGAGTTCTGGATGATCGAGCCGGAAATGGCGTTTTGCGATCTGACCGGCAACATGGATCTCGCCGAAGAGTTGGTGAAGTATTTGATCGCCGACGCGAGAAAGCAGTGCGCCGAAGAATTGGAATTGTTCGCGAAATTCGTGGACAAGGAGTTGCTTGCCCGACTCGATTTCGTGATTGAAAGGCCGTTTCAGCGGATCACCTACACTGAGGCAGTCGAGCTTTTGAAAAAGAGCGGCGAAAAATTCGAGTTCCCGATCGATTACGGCTCAAACCTGCAATCGGAGCATGAGCGCTGGCTCACCGAGAAACATTTCAAATGTCCGGTCACGGTTTTTAATTTCCCAAAGGAAATTAAACCGTTTTACATGCGTTCGAACGATGATGGCAGAACCGTGGCAGCCATAGATTTGCTGGTGCCAGGCATCGGCGAGATCGTCGGCGGCAGCCAGCGTGAAGAACGACTGGAACTGCTGGAGGACAACATGCGGCGTCACAACATGGATCCTGCCGATTACAAATGGTACCTCGATCTGCGTCGCTATGGAACTGTGCCACACTCCGGCTTCGGCTTGGGTTTCGAACGCATGCTGATGTTCATCACAGGCATTTCGAACATTCGCGACGTGATTCCCTTCGCGCGCACTCCCGGCAGCGCCGAATTTTAGGTAGGGACGCCGCGCTGCGGCGTCCGGTCGGCGCAGCGCACCGACCCTACCATTATTGCACCCTCGTGAACTCGAGCTTGGAACCGCCCAGGTCCTGGAGCACGAGCTGGTCGTTCGAAAGATTCACCACGTAAACTGTTGTCGCGAACGGTGTCTCGATTTTGAGTCGGTCCTGATCGCCGAATTTATATCTGCCGCGAACTTCTCCGACGAGCACGGAGCCGTTACCCGAGAATTCCCAAACTGTTTGATTTTCAGTTCCCGACATCCGCCATTTGCCGACGATGCTGGAATTGCCGCAGCCGGCCATAACAAAAAGCAGAACTGCCGAAGCGGGCACCAATAGCAAACGCACGCGTCGCGGAAAACCAAGTCGCATCAGCTCAGTTATATCGCGCGCGATTGTCAGGTCGAGCCAAAGCGAAATGTTATTTCTGGGTCGCCTGTGCTTCAGGTGGCGGGAGCACGTATGTGTAGAACAAGTGCTTGCCGCGCCGGCTTGTTACTTCGCCGTGCTTGCCGCCGGGAAAAAGCTCATGTGTCGTCTGTTCATATTGCTCGTTTCCTGCGAAAAAGAGAAATGCCACTCCTTTGTTGTCCCGAGTTATGGACGCCAGTTCCGTCGCAGGATTGGTCAGCAGCGTCCACTTCTGATCTCTCACGAGGTATCGCGTAGTTACAGGATCATACGGCCACGGGCTCTGGCCTACTGTGAAAACTTCATAGTTGCGGCCGAGTGATGCCGAGTAGCGGCTCTGAGCGGTTTGCACTTCGTAATTCCGTTGGGCCGACCTGTACGCTTTGCTCTTGAGGCTCTCAGGGTCGGCGTAATAACGATGGAAATAAAAATTCAGATTGCACCAGCCAAGCACGAGTAACGCAATTCCGATCGTTGCCGGCAAGATCCAGCGCAACTGGGGTTCTAATTCCGATTTACCAGCCGTTGCCCACGCGCCTACAGGCAGTGCCAACGCAACATAGAAGGCCGGGAAGGCAGGAGTCCAATGATTGATCAGAGGTGGCACGCTGTTCGGATATGCCACGAGCGTTCCGCCCACGAACAAGACGCCCAACCCGGAGGCGAGTATGAGAAACGCGGCCGGATGACGCCAGTGCCACAAAAGCAGCGCAACGCCCAGGACCAGGAGCGCGCTTTCGGCAGGAAACAACAGGGGCCCATAAAATATGATGTCTTGTGAACTGTGAGTGCTGATTCCAAGCAAGTTCTCGGACAACACTGGCCAAATTGTTTTCCAGGCCTGGTGGAAATCGGCGAAACTGATCGGAATATGCGGCGACCAAATCAGGAGGCTTGCTCCTCGTCCCAGGTAGAGGTTCGGATTCCGAATGAAGTGAACTAACAGCGGACCAAATCCTACGAGATAACTTCCCGCCAGCAGGAGGAAACCGCCCGCGTACTGGCGAGCTTGTTTCCAATGGATAGCAAGGAGGAACACCATAAACATTGCCAGGATGAAAGGCAGAAGCCGTGTTCCATAATAAAAGTACTCGCTTAACCCAGCCGACAAACCTGCCAGAACCCAATCAGATGGGCGACGTGACCGCAACGCGCGCAACAAGAAAAAGAAACAAGTGGCCCAGAAGAACTGCGTCACGATGTTGTTAAGCGCCAGGCGGCTGTAATGAACATTCGAAACGCTGAAAGCCATGATGGTGCTTCCAGCTATCGCCGCGTATTTACCCCATGTTCCGCGCAACAATGCGTAAAGCGGAACAACCGTAGCCGCCCCGAACAAAGCGGCTGGCAACCTTAACATTGCAAGCGAGGTCCCGCCCAGTTTCAGAAATACGGCCACGAACCAGAACCAAAGAGCGGGCAGATCAATCCCGCTCCACAACGTGCTGAAGACCGACGGCGGCGGAGTTGTTGGATTTATATAACTCTGGGCGGCAACGGTGCCGGTCATGATTTCGTCCGGATAAATGTTGGCTGGAAAATTCGTCAGGTTCCAAACTCGACTGAGCAACGCCAAAAGGAACACCAGGGCCAGGAGCGCGATTTCCCACGTTGGCCACCGCGGAAGGCATGGTGCACTGGAACCACCCCATAACGAATGTGAGCCGAAGAAAACAGAGCAAAGCAGCAAGGCTATGCCTGCGATCCATAAAATACCTGCGAGCCCGAATGTCTCATTTGGTGCGGCCGCGTAGCGAAGGTCCGCTGCAAGCACAAGCAGCATCGCCATGCCAACACCTAACAAGTAGAACAAGCGGCTGCGGTTTATGTGCGTCGGAGCAGTAGAATCGGATGGAAACGCGTCTGGCCAATTTTGTCGGCCCCACAGCACCACCGCCAGCACAGCGGAGGCAACGAGTAGCAAAAAAGCCCAAGGCCGGGCGCTCTCGTTTGCTAACAACCAGGTCCCAAGCAACGCGATTAAATAGACAAACGGAGCGGCCCAAACTCCGAGGCCGCATAGGGCACGCATTTGTTGCCCGACTACCGCTGAACAGCTACGAAAAGGACAGAACTATTTATCGCCCGGTTCGTTCTTCGATTCGCCGTTCGAGTCGGTCGACTCCTTTGGGGCACGCTTGGATTCTCCGGGGCGATATTCTTCCTGTTCGGCTGCGGCGAACGCTTTTTCCAACCCAACCATATCTTCGCCAGGGCGAAGCGTATCAAAGGACTCGACTTCCTTGCGCAGTTGTTCTTCGGAATAATTCGCCGCCTTGATCGAGAGCCCGATTCGGCGCTCGACTTTGTCCACCTTAATCACGCGCGCTTCGACTTCCTGCCCAACTTTAAGGACGTCTTTAACTTTGGCGACGTGATCCTCGCTTAATTGGGAAATGTGAACGAGTCCATCAATGTCGTCCTGCAATTGCACAAAGGCGCCAAAGCTGGCGAGCTTGGTCACTTTACCGTTGACGAGGTCTCCGATCTTGTATTTCTCATCGATCATTTTCCATGGATCATCGGCCAGCTGTTTAATCCCAAGACTGATGCGTTGATTGACTTTGTCGATGTCGATCACGACAGCTTCCACTTCATCGCCTTTCTTAAACATCTCACTGGGGTGATTGATTTTGCGGGTCCAGCTTAAATCCGAGACATGGATCATTCCGTCGATGCCTTCCTCCAGTTCCACGAACGCGCCGTAAGCGGTCATGTTCCGAATCGTGCCTTTGACCTGCCTGCCGATGGTGAACTTCTTCTCGATCTCATCCCACGGATTTGTCTCGAGCTGGCGCAGGCCGAGCGAAATCTTTTGTTCCTCTTTGTTCACACCCAGAACAACAGCTTCGACTTCCTGGCCAACGCTGAGGATATCGGAAGGACGCATGATGCGTTTCGTCCACGAAAGTTCTGACACGTGAATCAGACCTTCTACGCCTTCTTCGATTTCAACAAAGGCGCCGTAGGGAACAAGATTCGTGATTTTGCCTTTAATGCGCTGTCCGGCGGGGAAACGCTCCTCGATCTGATCCCACGGGTTCTTCTGCGTTTGCTTCAGTCCGAGCGAGACGCGCTCTTTTTCCTTGTTGATGTCGAGCACAACGACTTCCAACTGCTGCCCGACTTTCAACAGCTCGCCGGGATGTCCCAGTCGACCCCACGTGATGTCAGTCACGTGCAGCAAACCATCCATGCCGTCGAGATCAATAAACGCGCCGAAGTCCGTGATGTTTTTCACGGTGCCGATTACGCGGTCGCCGAGGTTCACGTTTTCGAGGAATTTTTGGCGCTTTTCGCTGCGCTCCTTTTCGATCACCTCGCGTCGACTGAGCACAACGTTCTTTCGGTCGTCATTGAGCTTAACGATTTTGAAGTCGTAGGTGTTGCCGACGAACTGCTGTAAATCCTTTGGCGGAACGACGTCGATTTGCGACGCAGGCAAAAATGCTTCCACGCCGATGTTCACCATCAGTCCGCCTTTGACCACCGATCTGACCTTGCCTTTGATCAGGCCGTCACCCTGGAAAACGTGAACGATCTTGTTCCAATTTTGGCGGTAAGCTGCTTTCTCCTTCGAGAGCACTACCATGCCTTCTTCGTTCTCTAGTCGCTCTAAAAGAACGTCCACCTCGTCACCAACTTGCAGCGACTCCGGATCCTCAAATTCGTTCAATGGAATGACACCCTCGGACTTGTATCCGACATCAACGAGCACTTCGCGTGAACGAACTTCCAAAATTTGTCCCTTGATGATGCTTCCTTCGCGGAAGTCCGGCATCGGCTTCGACATCACGTCCTGCATTTGAATCATAAAGTAAGTAGGCCTCCTCTTCAGTACAGCGGCGCTCTAATCGATCGCCGATGTCCGCGCATCCGACTGCTGCCGGAAGCGGAATGGGGACGGAATATTAGGCGTTTTTGTGCATCTGGTCAACTGACATGCGCGGCGCTACCCGCGCGTGTCATTCTGAGCGCCAGCCGAAACGGAGTCGAAGCGATCCCGCCGTCGCTCGGAATGACTGCATTGAACATTAGGCGTTCAACGTTGAGCGTTGGATGTTTCGCCTCTATCCTAGAGCAGAAGATGTCGATTGTCCGATTACTCGTATTGATTGTTCTCCTCTCAGCTCGCTTCACTGCGTGCTGAATCCCCGGCAGAACAAGCTCTTCTCACAGCAATCAAATCGCCACAAACCACCGTCGTTCACCTCTGGGCGCCGTGGTGTTCCAATTGCCAGGCCGAGCTCAAAACCGGCGGGTGGACCAAAATGATCAATGAAAATCCAGAGGTGAAGTTTTACTTCGTCTCGATCTGGAATGATGGGCAGGATGGGCGCGCGATGCTGAACAAATTCGGGATCGCTGCGCAGCCGAACGTAACAATTCTCGCTGATCCCGGTCCGCGTCGTGGCGAAAACAAGATCAAACAGCTCGCTGGTCTGCCGCTGAGTTGGATTCCGACGACTTGGATTTACAAAGGCGGCGATCTCCGCTACGCATTGAATTACGGTGAGGTTCGCTTTCCTGTGCTCCAACAATTTCTGACAGACAGCCAGTCGGAATGGTCGCATAAAGGCGAACCATCGATCGAGTAAGCTTTATGAGTCAGAGTTCCGCAGCCCCCGCCATTGCACACAACAAACCGCCCGAGATTCTTTCGCTTATCGGCGACACGCCGCTAGTGGAAGCAACGCAGCTCGATACCGGGCAGTGCCGACTCTTTCTCAAACTCGAAAATCAAAATCCGGGTGGTTCGATCAAGGACCGGATCGCGCTGTCGATGATCGAAGCCGCGGAAGCCGAGGGAAAATTGGAGCCTGGCGGCACGGTCATTGAGGCGACAGCAGGCAATACTGGTCTGGGTCTCGCGTTGGTCGCGGGCGCGAAGGGCTATCGCGTCTTGCTGGTAATTCCCGACAAGATGTCGCAAGAAAAGATATCGCACGTGAGAGCGCTCGGCGCCGAAGTGCGGATCGCGCGGTCTGATGTGACACGCGGGCATCCCGAGTATTACCAGGACGTCGCGGCGCGGCTCGCCGAACAAATTCCGGGAAGCTTTTACGTGAACCAATTTGGTAATCCGGCGAACCCTCACGCGCACGAACGCACGACCGGTCCGGAGATTTGGGAGCAAATGCGGCACGACGTTGATGCGGTTGTCGTTGGCGTCGGGTCTGGTGGAACGCTGACAGGGCTCGGCAGATTTTTTAATCGCGTGAAACCGCGGCGCGGCATCGAAATGGTTCTGGCCGACCCGACCGGATCGATTTTGTACGAGTATGTCAAGACTGGTCAGCTCGTTGAATCGGGCAGCTGGGCAGTGGAAGGCATCGGTGAAGATTTCATCCCGGAAATCGCCGACATGTCGTTAGTCACAGAAGCATTTGAGATCGATGACGAAGAAAGTTTTGCCGCAGCGCGCGAGCTTTTGCGTAAGGAAGGAATCTTTGGCGGGTCGTCCACTGGGACGCTTCTCGCAGGCGCGCTGCGTTACTGCCGGCAGCAAACAAGACCGAAACGCGTCGTCACACTCGTTCCTGATACCGGCAACAAGTATCTCTCCAAAATGTATAACAATTTTTGGATGGCCGAGCAGGGATTCATTCATCGGCAGCCCCACGGCGATCTGAGCGATTTGATCTCGCATCGATACGAAGCTGGCGAAGTGATCACGGTAGGGCCAGAGGACTCATTGCTCACAGCGTTCAAGCGGATGCGTGACTCAGATGTGTCGCAGCTTCCCGTGGTCGACAAGAGCGGCCGCGCGATCGGGCTCATCGACGAATCCGATCTTCTGGTAAAAGTGCACGGCGAGCCGTCGCGTTTCAACGACGCCGTGAGCAAGGCGATGACGGACCAGTTGGAAACGTTGCCGCCGGACGCGAAGATCACAGACTTGCTTGGCGTATTCGATCGCGGCCGAGTCGCTATCGTGATGGACGACAACAAATTTCTTGGGCTGATTACACGCACTGATTGGCTTTCGTATCTCCGGCTTAACATGCCCAAATCGTCCACGCCGTCCGAACGCGAGTTTGTCTGACCTGGCGCATGCCTCCCGCTTGCGACTAATTCTGGAGCGCAAGCCAGAGGCATGCGCTACCATCTTGCATGAAAAAGGAACAGGGCTTCGCGACGCGCGCCATTCACGCCGGACAGCAGCCGGATCCCACGACCGGCGCGGTGATGACCCCGATTTACGCCACGTCGACGTATGTGCAGGAAAGCCCCGGGACACACAAGGGCTACGATTACGCGCGCTCAATCAATCCCACCCGTCTCGCGTACGAAAAATGTATCGCCGATTTGGAAAGCGGATCGCGCGGGTTCGCCTTTGCATCCGGTCTGTCGGCGATGGCGACCGTGTTGGAAGTGCTCGATAGCGGCTCCCATATTGTCGCGAGCGACGACTTATACGGCGGGACTTTCAGGTTATTCGATCGGGTGCGCAGGCGCTCCGCGAATCTTGATTTTACCTATGTCGATTTGACGGATGCGAAAGATCTCGAACGCGCAATCAAACCAAACACGCGCATGGTTTGGATTGAGACCCCGAGTAATCCGCTACTCAAACTGATCGATCTTGACGCGATTGCGAAGATCGCGCGCAAACGAAAATTGATTTCGGTTAGCGACAACACATTTGCTACTCCATGGATCCAGCGCCCGATTGAATCGGGGTTCGATATCGTTGTGCATTCCGCAACGAAATATTTGAACGGGCATTCCGATCTGGTGGGCGGTGTTGCCGTTGTTGGGAAAAATAAGGAGCTCGCTGATCAAATTGCGTTTTTGCAAAATTCGGTGGGCGCCATTGCCGGCGCGTTCGATAGCTTTCTTGTTCTGCGCAGCTTGAAAACGCTGGCGCTTCGCCTGGAGCGGCATTGCTCGAATGCGCTGGAGATTGCGCGCTGGCTCGAGGAACAGCGCGAGATCAAATCGGTTCATTATCCCGGACTGAAATCGCATCCACAACACGATTTGGCCCGGCAACAGATGCGCGGATTCGGCGGTATGGTCACAATCGTTTTAAAAACTGACCTCGCCGGAACGCGGCGTTTTCTTGAGAACACTCACTTGTTCTCGTTGGCCGAGAGTTTGGGTGGCGTAGAAAGTCTGATCAATCATCCTGCGCTCATGACGCATGCCTCCGTGCCGGAAGAACAGCGGCAAAAACTCGGCATCACCAATTCGCTCGTCCGGCTGTCTGTCGGCGTCGAGGACGTCCGCGATTTAATCGATGATTTAAAGAGCGCGCTGGAAGCGATTTGAATAGGGCGGCTGTGCCAGCCGCCGGCGTTTGACACAAACGCCCTACAAATTTGGCGCGGCTCGTTTAAGCTTGCGATTCCAATGGGCAATACGTTTGGCCAATTATTCCGCGTCACCACATTTGGCGAGTCCCATGGTGGCGGCATCGGCGTGGTGATCGATGGTTGTCCGCCACGCATCGAAATTTCCGAAGCCGAAATTCAACGAGAACTGGATCGTCGTCGCCCCGGTCAAAGCAAACTGACGACCCAGCGCAAAGAAAAGGATCGATGCGAACTTTTGTCCGGCGTTCTTGAAGGCAGAACACTCGGGACACCGATCGCAATTCTTGTTCGGAACAAAGACGCTCGACCCGAAGATTACAGTGAAATCGCGCGCAAATTTCGACCGTCGCATGCCGATTACACTTACGAAGCTAAATACGGAATTCGAAATTGGCAGGGCGGTGGCCGCGCGTCCGCGCGCGAAACGATTGGTCGCGTTGCAGCCGGGGCGATTGCAAAAAAAACATTGTCGGCTTTGTGCGCGGACTTCGAAGTCGTCGCGTATGTGACGCAAATTCATGAAGTCACGGCAAAGATCGACCGTTCCACTGTGAAGATGAACGAGGTTGAGAAAAATGTTGTCCGGTGCCCGGACGGTGCCGCTGCGAAAAAGATGATCTCGCTCGTCGAGCAGATTCGTGCTGCAGGCGACTCCGTCGGCGGCGTAATCGAGTGTGTGGTGCGCGGCATCCCACCTGGACATGGCGAGCCCGTGTTCGACAAGCTCGAAGCAGACCTGGCGAAAGCGATGCTAAGCATTCCAGCTGCAAAAGCGTTCGAGATCGGTTCCGGATTCGCGGCGACGCAGATGCAAGGCTCGCAACACAACGATGCATTCGAAATCCGCGCCGGAAGAATTCGCACAGTCACGAACAACTCCGGCGGCGTGCAAGGTGGCATTAGCAACGGTGAAGATATTTACTTTCGCGTTGCGTTTAAGCCGCCTGCAACGATCGCGCTCAAACAGAAAACCGTCACCACTTCAAACGAGGAGACTGCGCTTGCAGCCCGCGGCCGGCATGACCCGTGCGTTCTTCCACGGGCCGTCCCGATTGTCGAAGCCATGGCTGCGCTCGTTCTTTGCGATCACGCGTTGCGGCAACGGGCGATTACTTGGTCCGTTGAAGCGTTGAAGCGTTGAAGCGTTGAAGCGTTGGAATGGCCATCATTCCGACCGAAATCGAGGAATCCCGTGGCGTAACCAGAGGTAACCACTGAGAGATTCTTCGACTCCGTTTCGCTTCGCTCAGAATGACCGCCGTTTTAACTCTTTAACCCTTCAACGCTTCAACGAATATTGAATCGCGCATGAATCACATCGCCACGATCGGGTTGGAAGTACACGTGCAACTGAAGACGCGATCCAAAATGTTTTGCGCTTCGCCGGTTGAATTTGGCGCCGAACCGAACACACACACTTGTCCAGTTTGCCTTGGACTGCCCGGCGCGTTGCCGGTGATGAATCAGGAAGCGTTGCGGATGACCGTGCTGACGGGATTGATGCTCGGCTGCGATATTGCACCGGTCAGTAAGTTCGATCGCAAAAATTACTTCTATCCGGATATGCCGAAAAATTATCAGATTTCACAGTACGACATGCCGTTGTGCACGAATGGCAGCGTGCCATTGCATGATCTCGCTTATCCAAAAGACGCACAGAAAAATATCGTCACGCATGACAAGGAAGTGCACTTAGTACGGATCCATCTTGAGGAAGACGTAGCAAAGAGTTTCCATTTCGAGAACAGCACCGGCATCGATTTCAATCGCGCCGGCACGCCATTGATGGAGATCGTCACGCAGCCGGAAATCAATTCACCCGAGGAAGCGTTCGCGTTCTTAAGTGCGTTGAAGCAAATCCTGATCTACGGAGGGTTAGCGATGCTGATATGGAGAAGGGACAACTCCGTTGCGATTGCAACGTTTCGGTGCGCCCTGAACATCAAACCGAACTCGGAGCAAAAATCGAGCTCAAGAATTTGAACTCGATCAGCGGTGTCCGGCGCGCGCTCGCTTACGAGATTCGCCGTCAGGCCGAGCATCCTGGAGCGTGGTGAACAGATGGAGCAGGAGACGCGCGGGTGGGATGATACCGCGGGTGAAACATTTCTAATGCGGACCAAGGAATTTGCGCACGATTACCGTTATTTTCCTGATCCGGATCTCGTCCCGATGAAAAGCGATGTGCTGGTAGCCGAGGTGCGAGAGCGCGTGCCGGAGTTGCCGAAGGCGAAGCGCGCACGATTCGTCGCGCAATACCAAGTGAGCCCTTACGATGCAGCAGTGCTGGCGAACGATCTCGAATTAGCGAGATATTTCGAGGCGGCCGCCAAGGGCGCCAAAAAACCGAAGAACGTAGCTAATTGGATCTTGAACGATTTGCAGAATGCGCTCAGCACCGCTGGCAAAGGGATAAACGCGTGCCCAATTGCGCCAGACGCGCTCGATGAATTAGTGAACTTGATCGATAGCGGAAAAATCAGCGGCAAACAGGGCAAGGAGGTTTTCGCTGAAATGTTTGCGACCGGAAAAACCGCAACCGCGATTGTGAAAGAAAAAGGCGTGGAGCAACTGAGCGACGTAAGCGCGATTGAACATTTGTGTGATGAAGTGATCTCGGCGAACCCGAAAACGGTAGCGGATTTTCGAGCAGGCAATGTTGCATCGCTGAATTTTCTTAAGGGACAGGTGATCAAATTGTCCAAAGGCAAAGCGAATCCGCAGCTTGTTGGAGAAATTTTGAAACGGAAATTGAAAGAGTAGCTGCAGTGTGTCATTCCGAGCGAAGTCGAGGATTCCCGCGATGTAACCGTTGGGTAACGCGACGGGATCCTTCGACTTCGCTGCCGCTTCGCTCAGGATGACAGTTGTAGGGCGTTTCTGTGAAACGCCTCTTGTTGGCGTCTGACACAGACGCCCTACAATAGTGGTGTGCGAATCCTTATCGCCCCCGATAAATTCAAAGGCGCGCTGAACGCGCGGGACGTCGCGCAAAATATCGCGAAAGGCTTGCTCGATGTGCTGCCGGACGCACAGATCGAAATCGTGCCAATGGCAGACGGCGGGGAGGGGACAGCGGAAGCAGTGTGTGATGCGCGCGGCGGTTCGTGGCTCGAATGCAAGGCGCACGATCCGATCGGGCGCGAGATCGATGCGCGCTACGGATGGATCGACCAGGAAAAGCTTGCGGTCATGGAGATGAGCGAAGCCGCTGGCCTGCGGCGACTTTCCGAAACTGAACGTGATCCATTTCGTGCGACCACGTTCGGCGTAGGCGAAATGATTTTGGATGCAACCAAGCGCGGTGCGAACGAAATCATTATTGGTCTGGGTGGCAGCGCGACAAACGATGGCGGTTTTGGCATGGCACGCGCGTTAGGATTTCGGTTTGAATTCGAGCAGGAACACGACCGGGCGCGGATGCGCGTCACTGATTTGGTCGAGCTTAAAGGAATCAGGCGGCCGATTAATTTGGTCATGCCTACGATCATTGCGGCGGTCGACGTGAAGAATCCGCTGCTCGGAGAAAATGGCGCGACACGTGTGTTTGGTCCGCAGAAAGGGGCGAGTATCACCGACCTCGACAATTTAGACCGCGCACTAACCAAACTTGCGGACGTCGTGGCCACGGAATTCAAAATCGACTATCGCGATCAAGCCGGTGCGGGCGCTGCAGGAGGCCTCGGCTTCGGTCTGCTAAGTTTTTGCGGCGCGACAATCCAGCCAGGATTCGAAGTTGTCGCAGAAGCAGTCGGGCTTGAGGCGAAAATGAAAGATGCGGACTTGGTGATTACAGGCGAGGGAAGTCTGGACCGGCAGACGCTCGAAGGTAAAACGCCCGTTGGCGTGGCGCGGCTCGCACGAAAGCTCGGAAAGCCAGTGTTCGCAATTGTTGGCCGCGCATCTGAAGATCGAGAACTTCGCGAAATTTTTGACGGCATTTACCAAAACGCACGCCCGGGAATGAGCCAGCAAGAAAACATGACACGGGCAGCCGAACTTTTGCGCGAGAACGCTCGCGAGCTGGCAGACACATTTGGCGTTGGACTGTAACGGCGACCGTTGCTGTGAAGCTCCGCCTCAATGCGTCATTTCTTTGCGTTTCTCGGATCGTCCACGGGATTCACATAATTAATCTGCCAGGGGCCGACGCCGTGAAGTTGAATTACGGTATCGCCTTCAGACCACCCCGCATGTTTCATTCCGGCGGGCCAGTAACCGAAGGAGCCTGCCGGAAGTTTTTTCGCGCTATTGCGATCAAGCGCTTCTCCGGTCGCGAGATAAAGAGTACCTGAAATCACTGTGACGCGCTCAGTTTTTGGATGGGTATGCGGCGCGACATAATAGCCAGCAGGGAATTGGAAGCGTACTACGAACGGACCTTCCCTTGTTGGGTCGCCTTCGAGCACAGCCATCTTTGCGCCCGGAGGTAAGGCGGCTGGTCCCGGTTTCCATTCAATGGTTTCAGCAGGGTACAGACGCATGTCTGGGGATTTCGTGTCTTCGGCAGATAGCCCTGCATGATCGAAGAAAATGGCGACGAGAGAAACTATCACGGAGGCAAGAATAGTTTTCATGGATTGATTATTGTTCCCGATTGTATGGAGGCATGTCGTTCAATAAAATTCGCGGTAATGCTTCGCTGTTTCGACATAGCTCCATGCCCAGCGGGCGATGTCATTTTGCTCTTCCAGCGTCAGTTGCCTGCGAATTTTCGCGGGAGAGCCGAGCACGAGTGAGCCCGGCGGGATTTTCATTCCCATCGTCACGAGGGCGTTTGCGCCGACGATGGAACGCGCGCCAACTTCGACGTCGTCAAGAATGATGGATCCCATCCCGACTAGCACTTCATTGTCGATTTTGCACGCGTGAACAATCGCGGTATGGCCGATGGTGACCAGTTCGCCTACAATTGTCGGGTAACCGGTGTCAACGTGGACGGCAGCATTGTCCTGAACGTTCGAGCGTGGGCCTATGATGATGCGGTTGATATCGCCGCGTAGGACTGCGCCATACCAGACGCTCGATTCCTCTTCCAAAATGACATCCCCGAGCACGGTTGAGCCCGGGACGACCCACGCGCTTGAATGGATTGTGGGACCTTTCTTTAAACGCGCAGCAATGCCCGCATGTCCACTCGGCAGTGTATCTAACTCAATATGCATCGAGCTTTGAACGTCCTATATTGAGAGACTTCGTCCAAGTCAGAAATGAGAGAATTGGATTTCATTAATGGAATGGTTAGAGCATTATAAGCGCCCGAATGCCTGAATTTCCTCCCGAGCAAGTCACGCCATTCGTGTTCTCCGATCCCAGCGGTAAACGCTGGCCTCGGCTACGCCTCACTCTGCTAATCGGCGGTGTGTTGGTCTTTGTCGCTCTGGTGCTTTTCGTTCAGACGCTTTTCGTTATACCAAAGATGAACGTGCCATTTTCGTTGCGGCAGTTGAAAGGCCAATTACGAGCGTTGCAACGGGAAAATCCTGCGGGCCAGGTTTCTCCAGCTTCATTGCTGTGGCAGAAATTTAGCGCGACCCGCCTCGCAGCGAAAAAACTCGCTGGTACAGCGCCAACTCCTTCACCGCGCCCGCGAAAGAAAGCGCCTGATAACGAAGTGCGACTTGCATTCTACGTAAATGGCGATTCGGACAGCTACGCGTCGCTTCAGCAACACGCGACACAGATTACACATATATGCCCGGAATGGATGACAGTTGTCGATGGGATGGGCAATTTGCAAATCGACTCCGATGCTCGCGTGTCAAAGCTGGCGGCAAATAAGGGGATTGCGCTGATGCCGCTGCTGACGAATCTCGTTGGCGATACCTGGCAGCCCGAAGCGATTGAGAATCTCGCGCACGGACCGGCGAAACGACAGGACGACTTTATTCAGGATGTGCTTACTGAGTTGCGCAACGCCAAGGCTGCCGGCGTCGTTGTCGATTGGCAACAAATTGATCCTGCTTACAAGAACGATTTAACGGGATTCATCGACAAGTTTGCGGACGCGTTGCACGACGATAACAAACAACTCTGGTTGTGCGTTCAACCGGGGCAGGAGCTGGATTACATCGACATCGATGGGCTCAGTGACAACGTCGATCGTTTCGTCGCGATGTTGTTCGATGAAACGTCGGAGGCGGATCCACCGGGACCGCTTGCGTCCCGTTCATGGTTTGAAGGTTGGCTGCATGTCCTGTTGGATGGTTCCGACACAAAGCAATGGATCATTGCAATTGGTAGCTACGGATATGATTGGCCCATCGGCGGCAAAAAGGGTGAGCTGATCAGTTTTTCCGAAGCGATGAGTCGCGCCAAGGACGCGGAAATCGGAAGCGTCCAAGTTCAGGGGCCAAGTTACAGTCCATATTTTTATTTCCAGGATGAAGACACGGAACACGGCGTCTGGTTCCTCGACGCCGTCACTTTTCTTAACCAATTACGCGAGGTGCGCGTTGAGAAGGCGGGGGGCTTCGCACTTTATCGGCTCGGCAGCGAAGACCCGGCACTTTGGGACGCGCTAAACGTGCCACGCGATTTCAAGTTCGATAATCAAACGCGGCAAGCGCTGGAACTGATCAAATCGACGGACACGATAACGGACGTTGGCGACGGTGAAATCGTGACGGTGGACGAGGATCGCACTGACGGATTGCGCAACCTGACTGTGGACGCAGACGGCTATCTCACAGCGAAATATGTGAAGTTTGCGGAATTTCCGACGCTGTATCACCAGGGCGCCGGCGGCGAGCATCAGGTCGCAATCACTTTTGATGACGGCCCCGATCCGCGCTGGACGCCGAAAGTTCTGGACATTCTTAAGGCAGCAAATGTAAAGGCCACGTTTTTCGTTGTCGGGGTGAACGCGGAGCGATACCCGGCGCTTGTTCGTCGCGTCGTCGATGAAGGCCACGAGATCGGGAACCATACCTATTACCATCCCAACCTGGCGCTCTGCTGGCCGGAGCATATCCGCCTGGAGCTGAACGCCACGCAACTGCTGATCGAAACCATTACTGGCCGTGCAACGACGTTGTTTCGCCCGCCGTATGCCTCCGACACTGGCCCGACGGACCTTAGTGAACTCGCTCCACTGAAAATCGCGGAAGATCTTAATTATCTCGTTGTCCTTGAGAATATTGACCCGCAAGACTGGGCGAAGCCCGGCGCAGACATCATCCTCCGGCGGATTAAACAACAAAGGCATGATGGTAACGTCATTCTGCTCCACGACGCGGGCGGCGATCGCTCGCAAACAGTGGAAGCGCTTCCACGGATTTTGGATTGGCTGCATACCCGCGGCGATACCATCGTGCCGTTGAGCACATTGCTCGGAACGACGCGCGATGCAGTGATGCCGCTCGTGCAGGGCAATGGTCAGTCGCTCACGCGTATTGTCAGCAGCACGGGGTTCCGCGTTTACCACAGCATCGAAGAATTTCTCTGGGCCTTTATGATCGTCGCGACGGCGCTTGTCGTCGTTCGCACGTTGATCGTCATCTGGCTCGCGGCTCGTTTTCGGCGCCTACCCCGAACAAACTTCGCGGAACCGATCAGCATCGTGATTGCCGCTTACAATGAAGAGAAATTAATCGCGGAAACTCTGCGCACGCTTTTCGCTACAGATTACAAGGGCGAAATAGAAGTGGTCGTCATTGATGATGGGTCGACTGATCAAACTGCTTCAGAAATTGAGCGCATTGCGCAGAAGGAATCGCGCATTCGATTGTTCCAACAAGAGAATCGTGGCAAAGCGCGCGCTCTCCAACGCGGCCTCACCGCTGCGCACAATAGGATCATTGTTTTCCTTGATGCCGACACGCAATGTCAACGCGACACGCTACCGCATTTGCTCGAGCCATTTGCGGATGAGCGCATCGGCGCAGTGTCAGGTCATGCGAAGGTTGGGAATTTGCGCACGTTCATTGCGCGTTGTCAGGCGCTGGAATATACCTGCGGGTTTAATCTGGATCGGCGCGCTTACAATCGTTGGAACTGTATCACTGTCGTCCCTGGCGCGATTAGCGCCATTCGGAAGGATGCGATCGATGAAGCCGGCGGTTTGAGTCTGCAAACGCTCGCTGAAGACACCGACCTCACGCTCTCGTTACACAGACGCCGTCAGCGCATCGTGTATGTGCCGGACGCGATCGCGTGGACCGAAGCGCCCGAGACGGTGGCCACGCTCGCGCGACAACGTTCGCGATGGGCGTACGGTACGCTGCAATGTCTGTGGAAACATCGCGACATGGTGTTCAACTGGAACTATCGCGCGCTCGGCTGGTTCAGCTTACCCAGCATCTGGTTCTTTCAGATCATCCTGATCGCCATTACGCCGATGGTGGATTTATTCCTGCTGGCCACTCTGCCATTCGGCGCGTGGAACGCGGTGCTGCCGTTCGTTATCACATTCCTTGCGATGGACGTGCTACTTGCCACACTCGCCTGTATTTTGGAACGCGAACCAATCCTGCGCGCCTGGCGCATCTTACCGATGCGACTGATCTATCGCCCGATGCTCAGCTACTGCATCTGGAAAGCGATGCTGCGCGCGATCAAAGGTGCGTGGGTCAGCTGGGGCAAACTCGAGCGTACCGCCAGTGTACCAGTGCGGGCGTAGCGGTCTGATGAACCACAAGAACAAAATAATGACAAGCATACTGGACACCTGTTATCGCTAAGCATGACGTTCTCATAACATCACGTGAGGCCTAACGAACTTACGAGCCATGCAGCAAAACATCGACAACATCCTTGACGCCGCCGAGCAGCAGGAAGCGAGCGACGTCTTTCTTCAGGAGAACGAGGTCCCGCGTCTCAAGATCAATGAACAAATCATTGTGCTCGGTACAGAACCTCTGTCGCTCGCCGACATCACCGCCTTCTGGCAGGCCTGCGGCGCGAACGCGCAAGGCGACGGCGACATGGATCGTGACAGCGGCTTCGTCTCGCGCACACATACGCGGTACCGCGTGAGCCTGCACCGCACCATGGGCCGCCTCGGTGCGGTCATGCGCCGCATCAAGACCAAAGTGCCTAGCTTGAAAGGGCTGGGAGTGCCAGAGTGGCTTCTCACCCAATGGGGCGCTCGCGAGCACGGCTTGATTCTAATAACGGGGCCAACCGGCTCCGGAAAATCCACCACCATCGCCTCCCTACTTCAATGGATGAACGAGAACCTGGTGCGACACATAGTGACAATCGAGGATCCCGTTGAGTATCAATTCACCAGCAAGCGCTGTCATTTCACCCAGCGGCAGGTGGGACGTGACACCGGCACTTTTGCGAGCGGGTTGCGGAGCGCGCTTCGCCAGGCACCGGATGTCATTTTCGTTGGTGAGATCCGGGATTACGAAACGGCGTTGACTGCACTTCAAGCTTCTGAGACCGGACATCTCGTTGTTTCGACTCTGCATTCGGAGAAGGTTGCCGACACGATGGAGCGCTATTTGAATCTTTTTCCAGCGGACGACGAGAAGCACGGTGTGAATCTTCTGGCAAACCAGCTCTCTGGCGTCCTTTGCCAAAAGCTGGTTCCATCTGCTGACGGAGGCCTGCATTTGCTGGTGGAACATGTCGAAAACGCGGGTGCCATGCGCGACTGGATCGCTCGACGAGAGTTGCAGAACATCGATCAGTATATCGCCCGGGGATCGGATCCTGCCGCCGTTTCATTTTTGCAATCGACGCTCAACGCTCTCAAAGGGAAGGTGATTACCGAAGAGACCGCGGTGGCTTCAGTCAGCAATGAAGCGGAGCTGCGTCGTGCGATGAGGGGAATCGGCTAGACGGCGCCATTTGAATACTTATGAAGAAAGAGGATTTGATCGATTTTCTGGTTATTGCCGCACAGCAGGGCGCTTCTGATCTTCATTTGACACCAGGCGCCGTACCGATGATACGCGTCGCTAGTGTCATTAAGCCCCTGAGCGAAGACGCGGTGGTGCTGTCTGCAGAAGATACAAGGCGATTGGTTATCGATGCTTTGAAGGAGGGACAACGCGCGAAGCTGGAAAACGAATGGCAGCTTGACTTCGCATTGCAGATTCATGATCTCGGCAGGTATCGCGGCAATGCCTGCTACGTGTCAGGTGCGATTGAGGCAAACTTCCGACGTATCGCTGACGAAATTCCAGATCTAAAGTCATTGGGACATTCTCCCGTGGTAGATCGTTGGTGTGACGCGAGGGCGGGCTTGGTGCTGGTGACTGGCGCAAGCGGCGAAGGCAAAAGCACAACACTGGCGAGCATGGCTCAAACGATAGCGGGACGGCGTTCGGTCAACATGGTCAGTATTGAAGATCCGATCGAATTTGTTCATTCGCAGGGACGGAGCCTGGTGAACCAGCGCGAGGTTGGTTCCGACGTGCATAGCTTCGCTGCAGCGCTCAAGAACGCGTTGAGACAGGATGCGGATGTCATTCTTGTTGGAGAGTTGCGGGACTTGGACACGATCCAAACTGCGATTACAGCGGCGGAAACGGGGCACCTTGTGATTGGAACCATGCACACCAACGACGCGCCAACGGCCATTGGGCGAATTATTGATGCCGTTCCCAAAGAAGGTCAGCAGTTCGTCAGTGCCCAACTTGCGTGGTCGTTGTTAGGAGTGGTGTGCCAGTATCTCCTGCCGCGAAGCGGCCAAGCAGGTCTTGTTTTGGCGACGGAATTATTGACGGTAAACTCGGGAATTGAGGCGTGTATCCGGTCCGGTCGGCTTTCGCAGATACCGGGATTGATTCAAATCGGCGCTAAAGACGGCATGCATACTGTGGACGATAGTCTTATCGAGCTGCTTCTGGCTGACCGCATCAATCTCATGGACGCTATGGCTCACGCGAGGGACCCAAATTTTGTGAAGGAGGAGTTCCAGAAAGCTTTGAAGTCCCAGCGAAAAGGATGGTTTACCGGAATGTTCCGCAAATAAACACCGGCCTCGTCGGCACGCATTAGTCCGCAACTTTCCCGCGAAGAACAGTGAGTGAATACGGCGGGAGTTCATAGCTTGCTGAACCTTCGCGCGTGAATTGCGCTGGCGGCAGGCTGCGGACTGGGTGGCCGTTTGGGCCGTCGTCACGCCAGGCATATTGCTGTCGGGAGAATTGAATTACTTCAACTTGGCCAGCAAAACTCCGCGGCTGCTTTTCGCCAGGCAGAGTAAATTCCACATTGAGTTGAGCGGAGCGTTTGGGGTTTTTGTTGATTGCGAGTAGGGCCCACTGCTTGTCCGGTCGTCGCACTGCATACGCAGTTACGGTAGTGCGCGTCACTCTCTGCGCGCCGTTTTTCAGTTCGTTTACCGTGACCGGAAATATTTCGTGCTGCTCACTTACCGGTTGCATCCATTCTTTCGTGAGGAGCTGAGTAGCGTAGTAAGCGGAGAGACGGTTCAGTTGATCGCTCTTGGGACGTAACTGAATCATCATGAGATTGCCCCAGGAACATTTGAGCTCATCCTGGAGATAGTTTGGCTCGTAGCCGTACAGGTACGGCTTCGCGCCGCCTAACGACAGAAACACTCCAACCGTATCCGCGTCGAAGAGTGCACCTTCGATATCAACCTCCGGGCGTCCGCCAAAAACAGAATAGCCGGTACTCGGTCATGAGCCACGGAATGTCTGCGGCCACTCCGTCTCTGCGCAAGCTGGCCATCATCTCGCCGAGGCGCTCTGGGATTTCCAATAGATGCTTCGCAGGATCTGCGCAGACGTTGTCGAATGGATAGAACTCGAATGACAAAAAATCAAAAGGGACTTTTGCGCCTCGAATGTATTCGAGAAATCGATTCATCCACGAACGATTCCCGGCTGCGTCCGCCCATGTGAGCAGTTGGTCTTCGAAATTTTGCAGGCTCGGGCCTCCGACTTTTAGTGGCGACTTGAGTTCCGCCAAACGCCGGGCAACTCCAGCGTACAGTGCGGCGTAATCCTCTGGCGAAACCCATTGTCCATCGGGTTCTTCGCCCAACTCGATTCCTTCCAGGCTATAATTCCGACGCAGCAGGTACTGGATTTCGGCGGCAGCATTCTCAGGTGTGTCGGTACAAGGCGCCGACCGCAACAAGCACTGGCCAGTTGTTGGTAAGCTTGCTGCGCAAAATAAAATCCAATCCGGGCTGCTCTGTGCTTGGATCAAGATCTTCGGCGCGATGCCAGGGATCGGTAGACGACGTGTAAATAATTGTCTGGCGATGCCGATCGGATGCGTGACGAACGTGATCATGAAATCGTCCATCCTTACCCATTTTTCCAAAATCGATCTCGCGAATCGCGAAGCCTAACGAATCGCGAATATCGCCGGAACTTTCCGCCGCAGTATGCGAACTCCGGCTCATTAGGATTCGCACAAACTGAACGGCGCGCGGACGCTCTGCCAGTCGAACTAATTCACTACCACCATGAGCATGAGCGATTGCGCCATTTGCGAACGGCTGCCAGTCGTCGTCATCATCAGACTGCAGATGCATCGGATCGTCGCCGGGCCAGTACTCGACACGATATTGCGTAGCGTACGGCGTTCCCCAATGAATTCGGATCGCATTCACCAATTTTGGTGCGCCGAAATCGATCACCACCCACTGGGGATGAGCATCGTCAGATTCGCCGGTGAAATGTGAATCCAGATACGGATTACTTTTCCAAAATGAATTCGGATCGCCGTCCGCGATACGAGAGTAACCGTCATCGTTTGCCTGATCGATTGTATTTCCGCGGCGTGGTAACCGATAGCCATACGAAACGTTGATCGGTTCGCCGAGAGAGTTGTCGGAAGTCCAGTATCCGCAATTGTGAACCGGATCGCTCCACGTGCCGCGCGGATTCCAATGCCATGCTTCGCTGCCCAGCTCGGTGCGCAATCGATATGTGAGTGGCCCGAGCCCGGCCGATAACATTTCTGTGATATTCTTGTCCGTGAACATTTGGGCACACTCGCCTTTCTCGTGACCGTCGACCCCGCCGCCCAACGCTTCTGTCGGGACCAACCGATTTACGGGATGGTCGGCAGACACAACCGCGGAAATTACGGACGGCTTTTCGACTCCAAATGTTGGTGGAGCGAGGGTTAGTTGGATTGCGGCCGAGATGATCGTGGCATTGCGCAGCCAGTTTTTTTCGAGAAACGCGCCTGACCGCGATTTATTCACGGCGGGGTATCTAACCGTAGATGGATAAGAATGAAAGCATGGTAGGGACGGCGCGCTGCGCCGTCCGGACGCCGCAGCGCGGCGTCCCTACCTTCTATCGCTGCGCTTTTTCTAATTGCTTCTTAACCGCAGTTTTTTCGCGGCGCACATCGCTCAGATGACTCTGAAGAAGCGGTAACTCGGACTTTTGCGGATTCGGCTGATGGCGCACAGACTTGCCCTGCCGGTACTCAGGCCCGGGTTGCTTCGCCTGACCGATCTGGCGAAGCAAGTCATCTTCCTGTTTCTCAAGCTCGCCGTAGCGGGTTTGCAAGGCTTGCGTGCGATTGGTGGCGGCTTGTTGTTCCGCTAATGCTGCGTTGTTCTTTGCGTCGCCGTCCTGTTGTTGACGTCGGGTTTCCTCCTGTTGCTTTTGATATGCGGTGTAATTGGCGGCCTGCTCGGCAGAATATGACGCGGCCTTTTCGGAATCGTAATGAAAGTGTTCCTGAACTTCTTTTGGCAGTTCGGTGAAGTAAACCTTCGTGATCCCAGAGTTTGTTTTCACGACGATGCCATCGGGTTCGACGCGCGTGACCGTGGCATCCTTATATTCTTTACCGTTAACCGTTTTGAAGTCCTCGGAGAGCGCGACAGCCGTGAAAGATAAGAGTAAAATTGTAAAAAGTTTTGTCTGCACTAGCCGCCTCGATCCAGTGCAGATCTGTTCTCAAATATCAGTATTCCAGTCAAGGCGAATTGCTGGGTGGCGGAAGACTTAACTCACATACTACCCCTGTCATGTCCGCCACGGTGGATTCGTCCGATGGCGAATTGAGCGAAGCGAAACATCTCTGGTCTAATCCGCTGGGTGACTCCAGAATTGATCCAAGATTCTTCGACTTCGCTCAGAATGACACCGAGATATGGCTTCTAGTGCAGTTTTGGACAACGGTCGGCTTCCAGCGAACGTCCAGGTTCGAGTGCGCGCCGGCGCAGCGCTCAAAGTAGCCATCGTACTCGTCGGATTGAGTTTCGCGCTTAGCGCATGCCGTGAACATGCCGCCGTTACGCGAGTCGATCCAAACGGACCGGTCGAAGTCGTGATTCCGGATCACGGCGTTTACACGGGCGCGTTCATGGATTTTGGCGATGCGGAGGACGACGTGACGCTCGAAACGATCGAGGATTTCGAGGAAATGGTGGGCAAACATCAGGCCATCATTGTTTCATCGAGTTACTGGGGAGAACAAAATTTTCCTACCGGCAATCTCAACGTCATTTGGCGTCACGGGTCGTTGCCTCTGGTATTTTGGTCGCCTTGGGACAAGCCGTATGAGGAAGATCACGGCCCGGACAAGTTCGGTTTGACTGAAATTCTTGTGGGAAAGTGGGATGCATACATCGATAAATGGGCTGACGCGGCCCGGGATTTTGGCCACCCAATGATTGTCGTGTTTGGTGTCGAGATGAACGGCACGTGGTTTCCCTGGTCGGGCGCTTACTACGGGGGTGCGCAATGGATTCCGGAATACAACAACTGGAAAGGCCCGGAAACGTTTCGGCGAGCGTACCGATACGTTGTGGATCGCGTCCGTGCGCGCGGCGCGTCAAACATCAAATGGATGTTTCACACCAACAATTATCCCTATCCGTACGAAACATGGAACAGTGCCGCGGCGTATTATCCCGGATCTGATTACGTCGATTGGCTTGGTCTTAGCGTTTATGGGCAGCAATACAAGGACGAACCGAATCCGGACATTCCTTCATTGGTCGATTGGCCATATCAGGAAATGAGCCGTCTCGATCCGCACAAGCCCATCATGATTGCGGAATGGGCGACCGGCGAATTTCCGCTTACCACAGCCCCGCCCAGCGCTATGCATAAACCGGCCTGGCTCAAGCAAGGTCTGGAGCTGTTTCGCACCCGTTATCCGCGGATTAAAGCAGCACTCTATTGGCACGAGCGCTGGCAAAATGCAGATGGCTCCTATAGTAATCTCCGCGTGAATTCTTCTGTGGAATCGCTCCGCGCGTATCGCTCGGGAATCGCTCATCCAGACTGGCTCGGAGATCTAATTCTGCGTGCAATTCCAAAAACGTAGAGGGTAGCGCGCGACTGCTGGGCGCGCCGTGGCGGGCTCGGCGAGGCCGCCCTAACATTTTGTTTGTGCTTATAGACAAAATCTCCACTTGGCGGCGTCTTGAAAGTAAAGACCGTGAAAAGGTCATGGAGCCTATCGCCAGCCATGAGAATTGGAGGAATTGCTTTTCTGAAGTTGCGCCCGGACTGCTTCTGTTCGCCCGTCAATGGGTGCAATCCGCAGCCGACGCGGAAGACATTGTTCAAGACGCTTTCGTCAAGTTCTGGCGTCGCAACCACGACATTGCTAACCGCGGGTTGCTCTACTCGGCGGTTCGTTCTCTCGCGCTCGATTTTATCCGTCGTGACGCGCGACGCGCACGACGTGAGGCGACGGTTTTGGCTGAAGCCGAGCCGGCTATTGAGCCGCATTTTGAATTGGAAGATGACACGCAGTCGGCGCTCGCCGCTGCAGTGGAATCTTTGCCGCGTGATCAGCGAGAGGTACTGGTTTTGAAGATCTGGAACGACCTTACATTTAGTGAGATCGCTGGCGCGCTGGGAATTTCACAAAATACAGCGGCATCGCGGTACCGCTATGCCTTGATCAATTTGAAGAAAACTTTGCAACCGCAATGAACGATTTTTCCGAGCTTGAAAAGGAACTAAAAAAGCTGCGACCGACACAGCCGTCGCCGGTGCTTTTCGAGCGGGTAGGGGAAGGACTCAAAAATTGTAGGGCGTCTGTGTCAGACGCCAAACGGACGCGATGGCGTTTCACAGAAACGCCGTACAATTGGTGGTCGTTAGGCTTTGGCCTCGCTGCTGCCGCGATTTTGATTTTGTTCGCAGCCGTTACGATGGAACGTCGGCACGACCAGCAACAAACCGTCGCGAAAAATTCGCCTGCGCCCGAAACCCGACCAGCTCCGCTCGGGACGGAACGATCGATACCTGCCAGCAAGTTCATTCCTGCCGGTGGGATGAACGTTGTTTATAACGCCCGGGATGAAGGTTTACATTTTGCTGACGGCTCAGAACGACCGGTGCGACGTGTTCGCTATCGCACGCAACAGACCTGGCGGTGGCGCAATCCGGAAACGGGTGCATCGCTCCGTGTCTCGTATCCCAGCGAGGAAGTGGTGCTCATCCCAGTTTCAGGTCAATGATTTAACAAAACAAACTATGAAAATGAAATCCGTATTCACGATCACAATCATCGCGTTGTTGCCGATCGCAACATTCGCACAAACACCACCTGCGCCGCCACAGCCGCCGCAACCACCGCACCCACCAGGAATGCCAGGACATCACGAACCGGGGATGCCGGGTCATCATGAAAAAGGGCCTAAGGTTCCTGTTACCTATCTCGGTGTGGACACATCGCAGGTGCCAACTGTTGTGAGCGACCAACTTGGTTTGGCGAAAGGCTTTGGCTTGGTTGTCGATTATGTAGAGCCGAACAGCCCCGCTGCTACTGCTGGCGTTCAACAGAACGACATCCTCAAATTGTTAAACGACCAAATTCTGATCGAGCCGAGTCAATTGCGAAAGCTGCTGCAAACTTTCCCCGAAGGTACGGAAGTAACGCTCACTGTCTTGCGCAAGGGACAGGAGCAAAAGCTTACGGCTAAACTCGTCAGGAAAGAAGTGTCGCAGCGACGCGGTGCCTTCCCCGGGGGTAATCATGACTGGAATTGGGATTTCGATGCAATGGGCGATCTCGACGGGCAAATGCGGGACCTCAAGGAACAACTCAAAGAGCAATTGGGCGATCAACGTGGCATTATCCGCGACGCGGTGACTCAAGCTCACGAAGCTGCCAGACGTGCGCGTGACGATGCGCGTCGTGCAGCCGACCAGCTTCGGATCTTTTTTGAAGACGACGGAGCGGTCAAGACAAGCAAGATCGACCTAGGCAAAGCGCAGATTGTTTTCTCGGACGACAAAGGCGAGCTCAAATTGGCGAATGTCGACGGGAAAAAACTGCTCACGGCGAAGGATCCGCAAGGCAAATTGCTTTTCAGTGGTCCAGTCGAAAGCAAGGAAGACCTCGACAAAATGCCGGCCGACGTGCGTGAACGTTACAACCGACTACAACAAAATGATATGCCCACCGTCAGGCCACGATCCGACACAGAGAACGCCGACGAAGCCGATACGGACGATGCAGATGATCAGGATGATGATGACGACGAGGACACTGGTGACGTATCTCAGCACGTTTCGTTTCAATCGTCTCCCCGCGAAATGATTCCACATACAGTCTCATTTTGACGTCGGCGCCAGACAGAGACGCCTACAAACAAACATGTTGAGAACTCGCATGCTGCAGCGCAGCTGCGCCAAGAATTGTAATGGTATTTTCTTGTCGCTAGCAACTCGCGTGCTTATAACCGACATGCGTGATGGTGCGGGTCTTGTTGCTCACCGGAATCATTGCGTTCGTATCTCCGCTGTTTGCTCAAACGTCGTCGCCTACGGTTACGCCATCGCTCGAGCAACGCGTAGCTGATCTTGAAGCTTACGTAACCAATTCGCCGCGCGGGGTGGATATCGGTTCGGCGAGCAGCTCGAAGATCGCTGCGCCTGGTCCAAGTTACAACGCATGGATGATGACGTGCGCCGCGCTGGTGCTTTTTATGACGTTACCTGGCTTGGCGCTCTTCTATGGCGGGCTGGTCCGGGCAAAAAACGTGCTGTCGGTGCTGGCGCAATGTCTCGGCATCGCCGGACTGGTCACCATACTTTGGTGGTCAGTGGGGTACTCGCTCGTTTTTTCGCGCGGGTGTCCATTTCTTGGCGGATTAGAGTTTCGGTTTCTGCACGGCGTCGATGCGCGACCGAACGCTGACTATTCCTACTGGGTTTCGCAGAATGTTTTCGCGATGTATCAACTGATGTTCGCGATCATTACGCCGGCTTTAATCGTGGGTGCCGTAGCAGAGCGAATGAAGTTCGCTGCGGTGCTTGTCTTTGTAAGTATCTGGATGTTCGTCGTCTATTTCCCCATCGCACACATGGTGTGGGGAATTGACGGCTGGATGAACGGTGTGTGGAACCCCAACGCAAAAATTACCGCGATCGATTTCGCCGGCGGAACCGTCGTTCACATGAGCTCAGGCTGGTCAGCGCTGGTGCTGTGCATTCTCCTCGGACACCGGCTCGGATTCAGAAAGGAAATCATGGCGCCGCACAGCATGGTGCTTTGCATGGTGGGAACTGGTTTGCTTTGGGTAGGGTGGTATGGCTTTAACGCGGGTAGCGCACTAGCGCCAGATGGAATCGCGGCAAACGCGTTCGCGAGTACCACACTTACGACGGCGATCGCCTCGTTCACATGGGCCATGCTCGAGTATGCGTTGCGGGGTAAACCGAGCGTGCTCGGGTTTTGCTCTGGTGCGGTGGCCGGGCTGGTCGTCATAACACCGGCTTGCGGATATGTGGGGCCGAGCGGCGCGGTAACTATCGGGATTGCTGCGGGAATCGTTCCGTTTTTTGCGTGCACGAAACTCAAATCCTGGTTCGGCTATGACGATGCGCTTGATACGTTCGGTATTCACGCGGTGGGCGGAACGCTCGGCGCCTTTCTCACCGGCATCTTTGCGACGGCAAGCGTGAATCCTAATCTTTCGCTAAGCACCGCCGGCTTGCTCAATCCAGCGACGCAAAACGGCCTGGCACGAATTGTTGGTCACACGCTCTGGATCGAGCAGCTAAAAGCAATCGTGATAACGATCACGCTGGCCATCGTGGGAAGCGCTCTCATTGGCGCGCTTGTGAAAGCAGCAATCGGCCTGCGGATTCCGCCTGAGATCGAGCGGCAAGGCCTCGATATCAATGAACATGGCGAAGAAGGCTATATCACGACAAGTTGACATCTAACCGCCAACCCGCAGAAGGCTACAGCGTAACAGGAGCCGACGCTTGATTTTGAAAACTCGTTATATGAGGCAGCGCGAACGACAGGTTGAGTCTGTGTTGCGTTACTACTGACGTGCGTCGGCGAAGTTAATTACCCGTGTTAGGGTTGCCCATGCTGTGCATTTCACGCTGCAATTGTTCCCCGCTAGCTCTTTTCACGTTCAAAGTACCGGCCTCTGTGGCCCCGTCGGAAACTTCGACCCAGCGACCACCCGTATGACTGCCTGTAGCCGGCGGCATCCAGACCATGTGCTTTCCTTTCTTCTGCTCGACGCTTGCTTGCCCTGCCGCCACGGGTTTCAGATCAAAGTTCAGTTGCGTTGCCTGATCTGACCTGGTTTTCGTATTGCCAATGGCAGCCTTCACTGCACCATTGACTACGAGCGAAACCCGATAAGTGCCGGGCTGTAAACCCTGTGAAATGTAGCGACCCTGTGTATCGGTCTTTACCGTATTGAAGAGCTGCTTGCCATTTTGCGACGCAACCCGAATATCCGCGCCTTTAATCGGCTTTCCCTGGGCGTCCTTAACGATCCCCTGAATGCTTGCTGGTCCGGCCCAAGCGCTCGCAGCACAAAGGAGGAACCCCATTAACCCGATCTGCAATGATTTAATAAACATAGATAATATAAGACATGATGATTCACTAATTCCTACAGGAAAAAAGACGCGAAGTTCCAAAATCATTTGTGGAATGAGGGAAAAAGCGAAGTTTCCGCGAGCGGACTGTTGCTACCGTCTGGCTGCGAAATCGCTCAAGGCCCTATTGACGTCGCCCCCGACGACGTCGGCGGCAGTCCAAACGAGGTGTTACTAAGTTGTTGCTGTCGCACCGCTTCGGCGCTGCCCCTCTTGACGTTCAAAGCGCCGGCACCCGCGTTACCACTCCCATCAACCGCGACCCAGCTACCGCCTATGTGACTCCCGGTGCTCGCGGGGACCCACACCATATGCTTCCCTTTCTTTTGCTCGGTGCTTGCTTGGCCTGCCGCCACGGGTTTCAGATCAAAGTTCAGTTGTGTCGGTTGATCCGCCTTGGTTTTCGTATTGCCGATAGCGGCTTTCACTGCACCATTGACTACCAGCGAAACCCGATAAACGCCGGGTTGTACCTGTGAAATGTAGCGACCCTGTGTATCGGTTTTTACCGTATTGAAGAGTTGCTTGCCATCTCGCGACTCAACGCGAACATCTGCGCCTTTAATTGGCTTTCCGTGAGCGTCTCTGACGATTCCCTGAATGCTTGCTGGTCCCGCCCAAGCGTTCACAGCACAAAGGAGGAACCCGATTAACCCGATCTGCAATGATTTAATAAACATAAGCGAATAAGATGTGATGATTCACTAGTTCCTACAGGAGAGCAGAGGCGAAGTTCCAAAATGATTTATAGAATGAGGGAAAAAGCGAAGTTTCCGCGAGTAGACTGTCGCTACCGTCGGGCTTCCGTAAGGCGTGGGCACACGACCCACAGAGCGATGGCTACAGATTAGAAGCGTTTTCTTGGCGCGACGTTCCAAGTACGACCCTTGATGTTGGTCGTCGCTTCTTTGCAGCCGTTTTCAGATTACCACCTTTGAGCGGTGTATGTCTGAGTCTTGGAACCGGAATTCTCATTTCCCTTGTCGTCGACTTCGACCCAATTACCGCCGAGATGGGTCCCGGTGCGACCTGGCATCCATACAATATGCTTTCCACTCTTTGCACTATTACCTGCTTGGGATGTTGGCTTGAAATCGAAATTCAGCTGAGTCGATTGATTCGCTTTGGTCCGCGTGTTCATGATCGACGCCTTGACCTTCCCACTCGCAAGCAATGTCACCCGATAGACACCCGGTTGCAGTCCCTGTGAAATATAGCGACCCTGTGTATCGGTCTTTACTGTGCTGAACACCTGTTTGCCATCTCGGGATTCGACCCGAACGTCTGCGCCTTTAATCGGTTCGCCTTTTGCATCTTTGACAAACCCTTGAAGGGACGCTGGCCCGTCCGTTGTAATTTTGTTCGTTCGGAGATCGGCTTGCGATGAACGATCACGCACACTGGTGTTGAATGCCGTCTCTGGAGGCGTACTGGCCACGTCCGCTGTAATTTTGTTCGTTCGAAAACCGGCCTGCAATGCGCGATCACGCACACTGGTGTTGAGTGGCGTCTTTGGAGGCGCAGCGGTCACGTCCGCTGTGATTTTGTTCGTTCGGAAACTGGTTTGTAATGCGCGATCACGCTCACTGGGGTTGAATGCCACCTCTGGAGGTGCAGCGATTGCGTTCGCTGTAATTTTATTCGTTCGAGGACCTTCCAGTGCGCCATCACGCACACTAGCAGTGAATCCCGTCGCTGGAGGCACACTGGTCACCTGAGCGTCCGGGCGGCGCGAGTCGAAATCTTCCGCAGATGTGTAATCCGGAACGGTGAATGGATCAGATGGATTCTGTACGGACACGCTAGCGTCGATACGGCTAACTCCTGTCGGATGGATTACATCCGTGAAAAGTCCCTGTAGATAACGGTCGTATACGCCATTGCCGGGTTGTTCGTGCGCGGAAAGCTGAACGGCGAACTTGATCTTGAGTGCATCGGCGATAGACCCGGCGATTTGGTCCTGGAGTGCAAACGCGCCGTCCAGCTCGCGGTCATACGTTTCCGTCCAAACGCGAAAACCGTTTCGCGCGTCAATCAGTTCGGCTGTCACACGAATACGGTTACCGTGGCGCTTCAAACTCCCTTCAAGCACATTTCCAACGTTGAGTTTTTCTCCCACCTCCTTCGTGTTCTTTCCTTTCAATGAGAATGACGAAGCTCGGCCGGCCACGCGCAAACCGTCAACTTGCGCCAACGTATGGAGAATCTCCTCGCTGATGCCGTCACCCAAATATTCCTGATCTTTCGTCGCGCTAGAATCTGTAAACGGTAGAACCGCAATACTCCTGTCTGGGGGATTAAACTGCGACGCTCGGAAAAGATCAGCGCGAAATGACCAAACCGCAGCCGCGCCTAAAAGCAGACCGGCAGTCGCTGCTCCGACCAGTTTGGGGTTACGCTGCGACCAGCGCCAGATCCGCGCTGGCGGTGAAACCGGGCGCGCGACGATTGGACGGCCGCCGAGCCAACGTTCAAGATCGGCTGCGAGGTCGCCGGCGGACTGGTAGCGCGCTTTTGGATCGCGTTCGAGACAGCGCGCGCAAATCGTCTCCAAATCGCGATCAAGCGATGGTAGCCAACGAGCGTAGTTTGGGCGCCTGCGTTTCGGACGCTTGGCGAATCACGGAAACCGGATTCGAACCCAGGAATGGTGGACGTCCGGTAAGCACGTTGAACAGAACTGCGCCGAGACTGTAGACATCGGCAACTGGGGCAAGATCGACGGCTGCATCACCGGCCTGTTCGGGCGCGATAAAACCTGCGGTTCCGAAGGTGGTCAGCGACCTTGTAAGATCGTTGTTGCCGTCCAGCAGCTTCGCCAAACCGAAATCGCTGACCAGTGGCTCGCCTCGATCGTTGAGCAGAATGTTTCCCGGTTTTAGGTCGCGATGGAGAACTCCACGGCTGTGGGCGTATTCAACGGCGTGCGCGACTTTTGCCATGAGTTGCACGCACTTCCGCGGTTGATCGCGGAGAGAAGCCGCGTTCTCTTGCAAGCTTCCCTTCTCCGCGAACTTCATGCTGAAAAACGGCAGGCCGTCCTCGCTTTCGCTCACTTCATAAATCGGAAGGATGTTTGGATGATCCAGACTGGCCACCGCCTGGGCTTCTCGTCGGAAACGTTGCAGTGCTCCATGTGAATCGGCGCGATAACTAAGGACGCGCTTCACCGCCACGATGCGCCGGGAATGTCGTTGCCTGGCGCGATAGATCACGCCCATCCCGCCACAACCAATCTGTTCGAGGATTTCGTAATTTCCCAGGAACCAAGACTTGTTTGGCGCGTCCACTTCGGCGAGGACGGTTTGAAAAGACGCCTGAGATATTTCGTCACCGCCTTCCAATCCCTTGCGCAAGAGGCAGCTCACGCAAACCCCGGTGTCGAGTCGCATAATTGCCCCACACTTCTCGCATTTTGCGTGCTCTTCGGTAGCGCTCTGAAGCTGATCGGAGGGGGGATCTGAATCTGTCATTGTAATTACTCGGTTCCTGTTGCGAGTAACGCACACAGGTAACGGATCTCGTCGTCCACGTCGGCAGGGTCTTCGACCGTTTGCGAGACTTCTTCGCGCAGCAGGCTGCGGTAACGCTGACGCATGTTGTGCAGCTGTTTTTTCACGGTGGTCTCAGCGATTCCCAGTTCCGCGGAGAGTCTCGCATATGAAACTTCATCGCGCTCGTCTGTAAGATGGGAACTTAGCGTCTGGAAAAGCCAGAGTTTGCCTTTGCTTTCACATTCTTCACGCAGCCTTTGAAGCGCGCGTTCAACTACGGTGGCTGCCCATGTGAAGTCGAAGAGCCGCTCGGGCGGTAACGACTCCAATGTCGCAGCGGGCAGGGACAAGTCTGACGGCGCTTCCGCCATCCAATCGTCCCAGGAAATAAATTCCACACCGCCGCCCCGTTTGTGGGCATGAGCTTTCTCCGCGGCATTAACAAGAAAATTTTGGAGCGACTTGAGCAAGAGCGAGCGGAACCGCCCGCGATTACGATCTGCGTGCTGCAGCCAGTTCTTCTTCAGAATGGTCACAAGAAAATCCTGCGTGAGATCCTGTGCGTCCTCAATCGAATAGCCGCGTGCCCGTATAAACAAGAAAATGGGCCGCCAATAAACGCGGCAAAGTTCGGCGAGCGCATTGTGAACTTTTTGCTCGTCACTCCCCAAGTTGGCCGCCGAAAGGATCAGACTCCAGCGGGTAGTTACAAACTCACGCGCTACGCCTGCGCTCTCGTGGCCGTTCTTCCCGTTCACAAATGAACATTGTGGTTCTCGCTCACGCACACAAGCATAAAGTGTTATCGGCACGATCCGAACAGGCGTCAGGTGGACAGCGTGAATGGAATCGCCAGGTTTTCAGCTGCTGTGCGGGCTCATTGCCTAACGAGAGCTGCTCAATCGATCCGCTATGGAATTTGATCTGTAAATAGCGGTGTTGACATCATACGCAGAAATCCTTAACCATCATACCCGTTCGTTAGTCTGTTTGATGTGACGAGTGAACTTCAAGAAGCGGACTGGAATCGGCTCCTGCGTAGGATTCAGTCGGGGAAGTGCACTCCTTTTTTGGGAGCGGGCGCCTGTTATGGCGCGCTCCCTCTTGGAGCCGATGTGGCGGAAGAGCTCGCACAGCGCTACGCCTATCCGTTCCCGGACCGAGATCTCGTGCGCGTTGCGCAGTATGCGGCCGTACAATCCGACCCGAACGCACCAAAAGAAGACGTCGTAGACATTCTGCGCGCAGCCGGTCCGCCAAAGTACACCCAGCCGCCACAGTTTGGGAACTCCGGTGAACCGCACAGCGTTCTCGCGGGTCTTCCGCTGCCAATTGTGATCACGACGAATTACGACGACTTCATGGTTCGCGCTCTCAAATGGAAATTGAAAGATGCGCGCCGTGAGATCTGCCGTTGGCAGGACATTCTGCAGCACGTGGAATCGATTTTCGAAAAAGAGCCTGGCTACAAACCAACGCCCGCCAATCCGCTCGTGTTCCATTTGCATGGCGCGCTCGACGTTTCCGAGTCGCTCGTCTTGACCGAAGACGATTATTTAACGTTCCTCGCGAACATGGCCGCCAAACCGGATCTTCTGCCCGAGGTTGTGCAACAGGCGTTTGCCGCCACGAGTTTTTTGTTCATCGGCTATCGTTTGGGCGACTGGAATTTCCGCGTTCTCTTTCAGACTTTACGCGCGCGGCAACAATTCAGCAGCATAGTCGTGCTAAAACCTCCAGATGAAACCGATCCAAATCGCGCTGCGCATCGGGCATATTTCGAAAAATTTTACGGCGCCATGGACATGAAGGTTTTCTGGGGGACAGCCCGAGAATTTTCATCGCAGTTGGACGAGCGTTGGACCACCTTCGAGCAAACGAAAAAATGAGCGCTGACCCCGTTGCCGCCGAATCAAAGGACGTTCTGCCGTCGAAGAGCGGCCGTGAGTTGGACGACAAGACTTGGGAGCGGCTATTGAAACGCATCAGAGACGACAAGTGCACGCCCGTGCTTGGCTCGGGTGCGTGCACAGCCCCTCCCGTGGGTGCTGATCCGGCAGAATGGGCAAAATTGAATTATCCGTCAAAGGAACAGATCGCGCTCCAGTTCGCGGCTGATTACGCCTATCCGCTCGACGATCAAACCAAGCTGGAACGAGTGGCGAAATACGTGGCAGCGACCGATGACATCATGGCTCCGAAAGAGGCGTTCGCCGAACATTTCGGTAGTCTGCCGTCACCGAACTTTTCGGCTTGGCCTAACGAGCCGCACCGGGTTTTGGCCGATCTTCCTTTTCCAGTTTATCTCACGAGTAACTTCGACGATTGGATGTTTCGCGCGCTGACCGAATACAAGAAACGAGATGCGCGTCTTGCGATCTGTCGTTGGAACCGGCATATCCCTGAGAAAGCGCCAAGTTTTGATCGGGGACTTCGCCTATTCAGTAGCGAATCCACTTGTCTATCATTTTCACGGTTGCACGCCGTGGGCGGAATCGGCGGTAGTGACCGAGGACGATTATTTTGAATTCCTAATCAACATTTCGCGGGACTACAAATCACTCGCGCATCGAGTCGATCGAGCGCTGGGAGGCGCGCTGCTCTTTTTGGGCTACACCCTGTCGGACTGGGATTTTCTGGTGCTCTTCCGACTCTTCGCAAACAAGCTGCGCGACAGTGGTAACACGCACATCGCGGTGCAACTAGAGCCTTCTGACGCGCCAGGCGAGCAGGCAGAGAAAGCGGCCAAGGCCGTGAAGTACCTCGATTCGTATTTCGGCAGCGCGCAGGTAAAAATTTATTGGGGCACGTGTCAGCAGTTTTGCGAGGAGCTGCGAGTGCGGTGGGAAGCTTTCAGCCGGGGATGAGCGATTCGCCCTTCGTCGGACCGCGGCCTTTTGAAAAGGAGGACAGCGATCGGTTTTTCGGTCGCACGCGCGAGACGGAGGAGCTTCTTTCATTGATCATCGCGCACCGGGCTGTCCTTGTTTATGCGCAATCGGGAGCAGGCAAAAGCTCGTTATTGCGGGCAGGTGTCATCCCGCGCCTGGAGGATCAGCAGTACCAGGTTCTGCGATCCGCACGCGTCCATGGTTTGCTGCCAAATGATGTTCCGCCCGAGAGCGTGCAAAACATTTTTGTTTACCACGCGCTTCAATACTGGGCGACAACATTGCCGAACGGCCAATTCATCAAAGATCATGCGAAGACAACGTTGTCTGAATTTCTCAAACCTCTCGTTGCTGCTCCAGCAGCAGACGAGGATAGCCCGCCTCCGTTAATCGTAATCCTGGATCAATTCGAAGAATTCTTCACGACCAATCAGTATCGCTGGCAGGAACGGCGCCCGTTTTTCGATCAGCTGGCGCAGGCCCTGAACGACTTGCCAACGATGAAGGTTGTTTTCGTCATGCGTGAGGAGTACATCGCGCAACTGGAGCCGTTCGCCGATTTGCTTCCGGAGAAATTACGGCCACGCATGCACTTGGAGCGACTCCGCGGAAATGCGGCCCGCTCCGCGGTGGTCAAACCTTTCGAGAATTGGGGCCTTTCCTTCGACCCGAACGCAGCCGACGAATTGATGGGGGAGCTTTCGGAGATTCGGGTAGCGGAAGGCGACAAGTTCCGTGAAACCTGCGGCGAATTCGTGGAACCGGTTCAGCTTCAAGTCGTGTGCCAATCGCTCTGGGAAAACCTGCCGTTGGAATGGAAAGGTGGACCGAACGTCAGCAGCGACGGATCGCGTCTGATCACGGCCGAATATATCGAACGCTTCGGCGACGTGGATAATGCTTTAGCGCGCTACTACGATCGCTCAGTGGAGAGAGCTGCTGCCGCTACTGAAGGCAGAATCGGCGAAGGTGAATTGCGGCGTTGGTTTGGAACGGCTCTGATAACTCCTACCGGAACACGCGGACTTGCTTTTCGCGGCGCGCCTGGAGCGACCTGGAGAATCCCGGGGCTCGCACTAAAAGAGCTGGAGGAAGCTCACGTTATTCGTCGGGAGGATCGCTCAGGCACAATAACTCACGAGTTAACTCACGATCGCTTTATCGAACCAATACAGAAGTCCAATCATAAGTGGCTTGCCGGATACCAGGATGCGGAGCGAATTCGCGCGGAGTTGGAAGAATACGTTAAACGCGGATCGGATGACCTTCTGGATGAAGTGGAGCTTCGTGAAGCAGAGGCGTATTTGAATTCGCCAGAAGCGAAGATTCTCGGCGCAACTCCGGAGGCGCGGCTGCTTGTTACGCGCAGCAGAAAGCAAATCGAGGAGACAAAAAGACGCCAGGCCGAGGAGTTGGAGGAAGCACGTCAGCGCGCTGAAGAACAGGAGAAACTACGCAAAGCCGAGAGCGAACGCGTAAACCTCCTGCTGGAGAAGCGCAAGCGGGAACGAGTCTTCGGCATCACGGTCTTCTTTCTTGGGATAATCATGTTGATTGCCTTCGCAGCGCTCTGGTTAGTGTCGCTACGGGCGTCGCGGCTTTCGAAGCAAAAGGCCGAGGAGCTGGAGACACAGCATCAGGCACTGGTCGAGAGGGGCCAAAGTCTCAGAGAAAACGCAAAGTTAGTTTTACATGACGGAACGGATAATCCGATAAAGGATATCACTGCGCTTCGGAACCTCGCGCTTGCTCTGAATTGTAATCCTCTGGATACCGAAGCAGCAATGCTGGCTAGCAATCTATTGCTTCAACATGTTTGGTGTCCCCCGGCCGCGCCGGCTGTGCTTTATCAGAAAGATGCATTACTCGCAGCAACCTTCCTTCCGGGAGGAAGCAACAACGAAATCTTCGTTGTGGGCGGTGATGGTCAGCTCTTGTTCTGGAATGGAGGACGCTCGATGTCGCCCACCGCCAAATCGTTATTTGAGAAGCCGCAACCGGCTAACCCTCAGCAGATCGTGCAACCCGGTTTTGCATCCTTCAGCCCCGACGGACGCTGGTTGTTGATCATTCCACCAACGCTTGCTTCGGGTGCCGATGGAGAGAGCGCCGTGCAAGGCGCGCCTGCACAGGGAGCACCGCCCGCACCCGCCGGTGCTGGCCACGAGCTATGCAAAATTCAGGTCTGGCGATGGTCGATGCAGAATCGAACGTACGACGCCACGGGCGAGGACTTGGAAATTCAGCGGCTTCGAGGCTCCCGCATCAATTTTGCGTGGTCTAACGAGTCAGATCGGCTTGTCATTGTTAATGCGCGCGGCACGAACGAGGCGGAATGCGCCTTTTTCCAGGTCGAGGGAACGTTCCGGGAACTCGTCGATAGATCCAAGCGACTCACGGACATGAAAATCGTGGCGCTTGCTTTCGCCACGTACCATAGCGGCATGGCCGCAGTATCTGTGGATCCCGACGCGCCAGCACTGCGCAAGGTAGCTTTATTTTCATTCAGCGACGACTATCTCCAGGTATTCCCCATAGACGGAAAAGATTCGATTCGATTGTCCGAAGGTTTCCTGCCAAACGGCATCGCTTTCGGTCCCGGCAATGACGAAATTACCCTAACGAGTTGGAACAGCGTGCGAACTCTTAATCTCCGCGACGGAAAAGTGACCCCGATCCCGCCGCCGACTTTCCGCGACCAGTTCATGCGACTGATCGTCGGACCAGGCGACTATGCCACACGTCTCGTCGCCACTTCGCTGTACGGTCGAGTTGACGTTGCAAAGGGTGCGCACAGGGAAAAGCCGGCCGAGCCCGTGGTATTCCGCGGCTCACTCGGATTTCCACAGTTCAGTTTGGATGGCCAACGATTGCTGATTTTATCAGGCGCAATGTTCAACGTGTTCGACAGCGTGCGCCTCGTTGACGTCAGTCCACTGTATCGGACGCAAGACGATGCATCTAAAAAACTCGAAGCAAAACCTGCGCCTCCATGGTTGGCAGACATTGCCAGCGCAGTGAGTGCGTCCGATCCCAGTCAAGATGGCTCTTTGATGACACTGGAAGATGTGCGGAAAAAGTATCCCGAAAGCAAAGCTGGCGATCCCTACGAATTGGTTTGGAAGCGTTTTTTTCCAGATGAGACGAAACGATAGATGGATCGCGTCGCGCTGAAGGTCCGACATCGACCATTGAATTGAGAATTCATTGCCGGCGGAGGGGCTCGAACCCACACGACCTTGCGGCCACTGGATTTTGAGTCCAGCGCGTCTGCCAATTCCGCCACGCCGGCAATTGGAATCCTGAACCTACAAGCACGTGCGCGAAGCTCAACTTCGCAACAAACTGTAGCCGCTTCTCTAAACGAAGCGCAGAGCGATTGAGCGTGACTGACTCTAACTTTGTCATTGCAGTGGCAGAGCAGAAAGAGGCAGAATCCGCAGCATGAATTCCTTCCCCCTAGTAATTTTGGCGGCACTGTCTACATCACTCGCACTGGCTGACGACTTCAAAACCGTTGCCGGAAAGGAATACAAAAACGCCACTGTCACTCACGTCGACCCCGATGGGATTGTGGTTAAGTCGAAATCGGGAATCTCTAAAATTTATTTTCAAGAACTGCCGAAAGAGGTTCAGCAGCGGTTTAACTATAATCCGCAACAGGCTGCTGATTTCGCCGGCGCCCAAGCCACCACCGCTCAGCGGACAAATCAACAGATTGAAGAAGCTAATAAGCAGCGGGAAAAAGAAAAACAAGTGGCACTGGAATCGTCACGGCGAGCAACGGAAGAAGCTGCCAAGGCACAAAACACGACAATCGAGCCGGGACATAAGACGGCAACCGGGCGGCATGTCGTGGGCGTGGGTGGCGTCAACGGGTTGGAAGTCGAAATGTCCGAGAAGGAGCTTCAGTTAGAGAAGGCAGCTCGGGAAGAAGCGATGTCGCCGCAAGAAAAGGCATCGCAATACGCGCGAGACATGAAAACATACGAGGGTGCAAAGCAAGCGGCAGCGCGGCGCGGTTTAGATTCAAATAAGATCGTTCCGCCGCGATACGGGCAACTTGATTACGCTCCGTTTGCAAATTTGGTCAGATAAATCAAGCGACGTCAGCCGTAGGTGTACCCGGTGATGCCGCCGAGGCATCGAATGAAGAACTGGCAAATCAATCGCTAACAACCTTAGGAAAGCTCGATGGAGGTTGGGCTGGGTCGCTTTCAACTCATTAGTGCGATAGGAACGCAATCATGCCACTTGAACCGCCAGACCAACAATATCGGCAAGCTGCAATTGGATACGTCGAACTTGGAATGTTTGCAGAGGCCGATTCGGAGTTAGAAAAATTGACCCGTTTTGTCGTGCTGCTCCCCGAAGTTCTCGCCGTAAGGATCGAGATTTATCGTGGATTGTAAAAATGGGAGCTGATGCAGGAAATCGCCAAACGTCTGAAGCAGTTTGAGCCGGATAATGTCCAATGGACAATCTCGCTGGCATATGCGACTCGGCGAGCATATTCCATCGACGGAGCGATGGAAATTCTCCTTAACGCAGAGGCGAAGTTCCCAAGAGAGGCTGCAATTCCATATAATCTTGCGTGTTATTATTGCCAACTTGGAGAAATGGAAAACGCCAAAGGCTATCTTAAAAAAGCTTTTGAAATTGATTTGGATTGGCGAATGGCGGCTCTGGAGGATGAGGATTTGCGACCTCTTTGGGATTCCCTCTAGTTTTGCCAAGATGAAAAGCTGACGGCGTTCCTGGAACGCGAATCTACGATCTGCGCTTGCGGCGAATTGTCTTGACGGGTTGACGAGCTTTTTCCCAAACTCGACGGCGTTAGACGTATCTGAATCAGGCGGAGGGCTTTTCCCCGCTCAGGTTCTTCGCCTCTTTCGGGAACCCGGCAATTCAGAATCAACTTAATGCGGAAAAAGAAAGGAAAGAATCATGAATCTACTGATTCAGCTCAAAACAACTCCACCACTTCTCATTACACTCACACTAACACTCCTCTGCTTCGGCCTTTTGCCGAGCACGCAAGCAGTCGTTCCACCACCTGACGGCGGTTATCCGGGGAGCAACACGGCCGAAGGAGATCAAGCACTCCAGAGCCTGACGAGTGGCATCGACAACACCGCTGTGGGTTTTCAAGCGCTCTTTCAAGACACTACCGGCAATTTCAACACCGGCGAGGGGTTCCACGCACTCTTTAACAACACCACCGGCGCTCAAAACACTGCCAATGGCGTTAACGCGCTCCCCAACAATAGCACTGGGAGTGCAAATACGGCGGTCGGCGTGAATACGCTCTTTCACAACACCATCGGTAACGCAAATACGGCCACTGGCACGGCAGTGCTTTTTAGCAACACCACGGGCCAGCAAAACACGGCCACCGGATTTGAAGCGCTTTTTAGCAACACCACCGGCTTCGATAACACGGCCACCGGATTTGAAGCGCTTTTTAGTAGCACTATCAGCCGAGCTAACACCGCCAACGGGTTTAAGGCGCTCCTTAACAACACCATCGGCAACTTTAACACCGCCATCGGTTCCCAAGCGCTTGAGAGGAGCACGACCGGCGCTGATAACACCGCTATCGGTTCCACAGCGCTTTTTAGCAACACCACCGGCGCTGATAACACCGCTACCGGTTCCACAGCGCTTCGGAGTAACACTACCGGCAACGAAAATACGGCCACAGGTTTCAGTGCGCTCGGGAACAACACCACCGGCATTGACAATACGGCAATCGGCGTTAATTCGCTCATGAGCAACACAACTGGGCAGTTCAACGCAGCAGTTGGTGTTGGTGCTGTCCAACATAACACAACCGGCGAGGGTAACACAGCGCTCGGTTCCACTGCCCTCTTTTTCAACACAACCGGAAGCAACAACATCGCTTTGGGCCAAGATGCGGGTCATGCTCTAACGACGGGTGACAACAATATCGACATCGACAACGTTGGTATCGCTGGGGAGTCGGGCAGGATCCGGATTGGCACGGCAGGGGCGCAGACACGGACATTTATCGTTGGCATTACCGGAGTCCCCGTCGCCGGAAGCGCTGTTCAGGTAAATTCGTCCGGACAGCTTGGTACGGCCGCCTCCTCGCGTCGGTTCAAGGACGAAATCAGACCGATGGATAAGACCAGCGAAGCAATTCTCGCGCTTAAACCTGTGAGCTTTCGCTATAAGAAGGAGATTGACCCTGACCGTAGACCGCAATTTGGCCTCGTAGCAGAGGACGTCGCAAGGGTGAATCCAGACTTAGTGGCTTGCGATGCCGAGGGGAAAGTGTACACGGTGCGCTACGAAGCGGTGAACGCGATGTTGCTCAATGAGTTCCTCAAGGAGCATCGCAAGGTGGAAGAACAACAGGCCACGATCACGCAGTTAAAGAAAGATTTCGGGGCAACAATTGCGCAGCTTACTGAGCGCCTGGGCGAGCAGGCATCACAAATCCAGAAGGTGAGCGCTCAGGTTGAAGCGAGCAAGCCTGCGCCGCAAATGGTTAACAATCCCTAAAGCAGCAGCATTTCACAATCAGCCGTCACGCTCACCACGTGGCGGCTTTTTGTTTCACGCGTTACGGTTCTTTGGGAAATCGCCTGCGTGCTCGTGCGTCTCGATCACGTTACCAGCTTCATCGTAAACGCGTACGACGGCATCGTGTTAACGGTTGCGAAACTTCGCGTAGTCGATTGCGCTCGTGATTGCGCGAGGATCGCCGTAGCACAGCCGTCCGAATAGCAGCGCATCGGAAATCAGATTGACGCCGTGATGATCATTGCGGGGATGGACTTCGTAAGAGTGCGCTGGTTGCATCGCTTTCATTAGAGAGACGGCGACACGCAATAAACGGCTTCGAATTCAGAAATTCTTGCCTGCCGTATCGAGGACACATACTCTTCGCCGCGTGAACAAAGCTCTCATAATTCTCTCTATGCTCTTCAACTTGGCTTGCGGTTTCGGTGCAGCTGCTGTTGATCGAATCAATATTACTGATTATGGCGCGACGCCGAATGACGGAACGGACGATACCGCAGCTATCAATAGCGCAGTTGCTGCTGGGACAAGCATTTATTTTCCTCCCGGCAGCTATAACTATACTGGTCAAATAACTGTCCCCGCCAACAAGTCATACCGCTTTTATGGCGATGGACCTGGGGTCTCCACGATCCTCTTTACCGGCCCTTCGGCTGGCATCTATGCTCCGACTGTGGGAGCGAATACGCTCAATGTTGACGGGCTTACCCTCGAAGCTCTGACAGGTGCGACTGGGAGAGCAATCTATGCCGCGTTCGGGAATGGCAATGCCAAATACCATACCGCAACCATCCAAAACGTCGAAATTCGTGGTAACGCCGAAACGGGTAATACTGGAGGATACTGGACCACGGGAATCTATTTATTCAGAGCGCACAACGCCGTGATAGACAAGGTGGATATCTCAGGGAACATCGGTGTCACCTCCACAGGTATCCAATGGACTTCTCCCACAACTGTAGGTACAACCGGCATACAGCTCACACATGTTGAGATAAAGTTCTGTAACGCAGCTATTGTTACATCGGGATGGGTAGAAGGCTTCTATATGTCCGGCTTTGAAGTTGTCTCCTGCGGGACGGGCGGTCAGCCGGCGTTGAGCCTTGCATCCTCTCAATCATCTTCACCTAGTCCGGTCTTCACACTGTTAAACGGTCATGTGGATATGATTGGGGACGGCGTGAGAATGACGAACTTAAGCGCTATCAAAGTCTCGCACGTGGACTTTGAACACGCGAACCCGGTTGCCGTCGATGGCACGCATCTAGCACTTACCAACTGTATTGCTGCCATTATCTCAGATAACACTTTTACTAGCCAAACCAACAGGATAACGAATGAGAATGGCGTATTCCTCACCTCAACGAACGACGCGCGAGTGTCTGGCAACATATTTCGAGCGTTGAAGCCAACGCAAGCCGGCAGCTGTATTGTTGCCTACACCGGTAGTTCCACCATCCGTGTAACCGATAATATATTCGATTCTGTTAGGCAAGCCTACGATAACCGAATTGGCACGAGCTTTTATTACGACACGGACAACATCGTGAAATAGTTTCTCGAGGATTGCTGCTTGAGAACAGGGAAGACGGTCTGAAGAATCTTTGAGCTATAACGCGACGGGACACAAGCCGCAGAAAGTCCGCGTGACAGGTAATGTGAGGGACTGAGACAGCCCTCACGGTTCTTTGAAATCGCCTGCGTGCTCGTGCGTTTCTATGACGTTGCCCGCGTCATCGTAAACGCGAATCACAGCATCATGGGAGCGGCTGTACTGGCTGGCGTAGCCGATTGCGTTGCTGGCAGCGTTCGGTCCATCATACCACAGCCGGCCGAACGGAAGCGCGTCGCTGATTAGATCGACGCCGCGTTTGTCTTTGCGCGGTCGGATTTCGTAGACGTGGATGCTCGATTGTCCCAAGGGTTCGCCAAGCTGAAATCTAGTCTCTCCTAAAAAATACCTCTATCGCTTTCGCCACGTCCTCCTCTGAGCCAGAAAAGGTAGCCTTCGACTGGAAGCCGTCTGCGTCATCCGTGAACGTAATCTTTACACGATCCGCCAAGCCTGCGGCGGCTAGTTTAGCTTGTATCGGTTCTCTTCGGCGGCTTTCCGCGTTCATTTCCTGAGCCTGAGCTTGAGCTAAAATGTGCGTGCACGACCTAAAAATACTGAGTCGCGGATCGTCTAGCGCGGTCTCAAGGTGGTACCTACCAGCCGCTTCGTGTTGCGCTGCGGCTGGGTGTTGCGGATCGGGAAACCCCGGAACCCACCAGGAAGAAAATGCTCTTTTCCATTTCGGTTTATCCTTGTCTTCGAGCGCCGCAACATACTTCATGAGGTCTAAATTGAAGCTTTTGGCATCGTGGACGGCGCTATTTCTGATATCTGAAAATAGCCGCACAAACAGACGGCAGTCTTCTCTCAGGAGGTCGTATGTTTTTATGAGTGCCAACTTGCCTCTTCTCTCATCATTCGTCGGCAACTTAATGACAATCTTGATGAGTTTTGGATCGTTCAACCGCACCTTTAGCAGGTGATTCAAACCGGCTTCAGCGATAGCGTGTATTTTTATCACGAAGGTCCAATCGTCGTCATTCTCCAAGCTGCGCAATGGCGACTGGGAAAGACCCAATCTACGCGTTATCCAATCCTCGAAGAGTTCAGAAACAAAAACCTGTTTCCCAGTCTTTGTTTTCGCCTCAGAAAATGCAGTTGGTGGCATTAGTCCTGTTAGTAATGTCCACCACTGATTGAATTGGCTGAATCTTCGGCGCTGCGCTCAGGAGGCGGCTCGTTAGTCTGACGCGTTACGCCTGTTGTTTGCGTGTCGTCGGGTGCAAAAGCGCTACTGCACGAAGCCAGCATCATCGCCACTAAAGAGAGGGCCGAAATGAAGATGATCGAGTTTTTCATAGCAATTAAAATTGTCGTTGACGGCGCTGGACATTCAATGACAAAGCGCCGTTCGCCGCAAAACGTGCAGGAAAGGGATTGCTCAATCCGTTGACATCGAATTGACGGGATGACTGTCTATTATGGAGTCATGCTGGTCGCTCATGTCCTAGGCAACAACTTGTTAGCTAGGGGATTTTTTGGATTTTGAGTCCAGCGCGTCTGCCAATTCCGCCACGCCGGCGTCGGAAGTCAAAATGATACGAGACTCCAGAGTAAGCTCAACGTTGCCGCGCTATCCGGTGCGCCGTCTTAAGCGCATTCCTGCAAGAGGGAAACGAACAAATCCGCTGAGGACAGCGGACACTACACAGGATCCAGTGTCTGCAAACCGCGAGGTGGTCCTAAAATTTCGCGAATGAGGATTGCCTGGCGCAGACTCGATGTCGATGCGAGCAAGGTGGCGATATCTGTTTTGGACCCTGAGCGTTTGGCAACTATCTCACTCCCCGCCGCGTCAGATTCCACAGCCGTTTTGACCGACGGCTGCTGAGGCCCGACAGGGAACGCCGCTTGAACTTCGAAGGTTGGTGCAGCCGAAGCCGGAACAACTGGTGGAAGGATTTGCTGCAATCCGCCCGATTGTTTAATGGGAGTACTTTCTCTTTGGCTGACGTCCGGTTTCTCTGCGCGTTGGCGAGGTAATCGCCACACAGGCGGGAGCGCTGGAGGGGGTTGTACGGGTGCCAGTGGTCGAGCCGGAATATTAGTACGCGGGAGAACAGGCGAAGGGGGAGTTGAACTTGGCGGCTGACCCAGCGCTTCGAGGAATTTACGAATTCGATCTGCATCGGATTCCCGTGACGCGCGTTGAATTGGTCGAGGTGTTTGTGGCCGTGGTGAGCTCGCCGTTTCGTTCGAATCGCTCTTTTTTGTTTTGCTTATCGTTTTCGACAACAGCTGAAACAAAGCTGCGACAGCAATGAGCAGAAAGAAAAGTAGGTTGTCCAGACTAAAGGCAATCATTGGCTATCACCTCGTTGAAGCGTTAAATCGTTGAACTGGGCAAGACTGTCGTTGTCATGTTGAGCGAAGCGAAACATCTCAGTTCTTATGGGCGGCAGTCGTTCTGTAACTGATTAGAGATTCTTCGCTTCGCTCAGAATGACAAAAACGCTTTAACCCTTCAACTAATCAAGTCCCACCCGTCCGTGGTTTGTCTCCACCTGCGATGGATTCGCGCATCGATGTATCGGCCTGGACGTTTTTCATTCGCACGTAATCCATAATGCCGAGGTTTCCGGAGCGAAATGCATCCGCCATGGCTTGAGGCACGAGCGATTCGGCTTCGACGACTTTAGCGCGCATCTCCTGCGTCTTGGCGCGCATCTCCTGCTCGACCGCCACCGCCGCGGCGCGGCGCACCTCCGCTTTCGCCTGGGCGATGTTTTTGTCCGCGTTCGCCTGTTCGCTTTGCAACTTTGCGCCGATGTTGTCGCCCACATCCACGTCAGCGATATCGATGGAAAGAATCTCGAACGCCGTGTTACTGTCGAGTCCCTTGGCTAGGACGGCTTTTGAAATGCGATCGGGATTTTCTAGCACGTCCTTATAAGAATCGGCCGATCCGATCGCGCTCACGATCCCTTCGCCGACGCGCGCGATAATCGTTTCTTCGGTGGCGCCACCGACGAAACGGTCCAGGTGCGAGCGCACCGTCACCCGCGCTTTTACTTTTGCGCCGATCCCGTCCTTCGCGACACCGTCGATGGTCACGCGGCCCATCGCTGGGTTGGGCACGTCGATGACCTTCGGATTAATGCTGGTGCGGACGGCTTCCAATACCGTCTTGCCCGTCCCCTTGGTAGCAAGATCGATGGCGCAGGCACGGTTGAAATCGAGTGAAATGCCGGCCTTGTCCGCTGCGATTAAAGCGAGGATGACCTGATTAACGTCGCCGCCGGCCAGGTAATGTGCCTCGAGCGGGTCACTGGGAATCTCGATGCCGGCTTTTACCGCGGTGATCCGGTTATCGACGATCATCCCGACCGGCACTTTGCGCAGCCGCATGCCGACCATTTTGCCGAGGCTCACCGGCGCATTCGCGATCCGTGCGCGCAGCCAGAGACCGAAGAAATTGAAAAGAACAATCGCCAGTACAAATGCGAATAACGCCAGTACCGCGACCCCGATGAGATAAAGCGATTCCATGTTGCTCGAAATCCTATCGGACGAGATATGATACGAAAAGTTCTAATTGACCGCGCATCGAAACGGCCGTGTGAAAGATTGTGCTCGGGGGGGGACTTGAACCCCCATGCCTTTCGGCATACGCCCCTCAAACGTACGTGTCTGCCATTTCACCACCCGAGCTTCGAGAGGGAGCAAACTTTCCGCAGACGACAAGCGCTGGCAAGTGTGGACTGTATCCTTCTTACTCCTGCTCATGGTCGTACTCGAGGACTCCAGACAACCAGAATTCTTTGCAGAATGAAGTATCAGCGATTCGCGATTAAGCTTCGAGCAGGAGCATGAGCGCGAGCACGAGCGAGGAAGAAGAATGGATCAAAATCGATCTGCACATTCACACCCTCGACGATCCTAAAGACGCCGTGGATTTTTCGGCGCACCAATTATTGGAACGGGCGCGCTCGTTTGGATTTCGAGTCCTCGCGATCACGCTTCACGATGCTGTCTTTAATCGAAAGGAAGTGTTCGCCGACGCGGAGGCAATGGGCATTCTGCTGATTCCCGCGGCCGAGGTGCGTTTGCTTGGCGCAGACGTGATTGTGTTGAATGTCACCGCGGAAGAGATCGCGCACGTGAAAAATTTCGATGATTTGCGGCGACTCCGGGCGCGCCGGGGGAATTCTATTTTCACTATTGCGCCGCACCCGTTCTACGTTGTCGGCGGCTCAATCGGATCGCGGCTGTTCACCGAGATCGATTGCTTTGACGCGATTGAGTTTTGTCATTTTCATTTCGGTCCGTTCAATCCGAATCGCCGGGCAAAACGAGTCGCAACCCGATTTAGCAAGCCAATGATCGCCACTTCCGATGCGCATCGGCTGCACGCCTTTGGCCGGCACTACACGAGTATGCCAATGCCGCGAACGCTCACAATCGAGAACGTTCTTGCCGGGTTACGCACCGGTCCGCTGCGCCTAACAAGTCCTGCTTCGAGCCTGAGAGATTTCGTGAACGCGATCTATTTCGTTTTCCTCGCGCACCCCTTTCGTGTGCGACGAAAGATGGCAACTCCAAGAGCCGCCAGCCGAACAGGAACGCTCCCGCCTCAGTGCTGAGGAGCAGGCTTGGTCAGATCGTAAATTGCGCCCCAATCACCGGAAGCGACGAGGAATGCTGTCGCTTCCCATGGGTGGGTACTTGACTGGTAGTTTGTTTTTTCGTCCTGGCCCCAAAAGATATAGTGCACGTTTAATGCTTTCGCGGCGTCACGCCAGTTCGCCGCGCCGTTCATCAAAGCTGTTAACTGATCATTTGTCTTGCCGTAATCGAATCCTTCGGTCCACAGGTGACCAGGGTAGCCGAGCACAGCTTTGCGGCCTTGCAGCAAAATCGGTTGATTGAAGGTAGGAAAAGTCGCGAATCGGGCATCCATCGGCAACGGCCGAAGTGCCGTACCGATGTGATCGAGCCTGGCTCGCTCAATCAATCCAAAGCCCGGGTGTCCGGCAGACAGGCCGCCAAGCAGCGTGACAAATCCCGAACCAAAGAGCAGTAGACACATTACGGCGCGTTCCGGAAAGACCCAGCGCCCAATGATGTCGCTCCACAGAAAAGGCAGGATAATAAAATAGCCCCAAATCATGAGCTTGAGATTGTCCCATTCCCACGGGGCGGTTTGAACGAAATAGCCGAAAGCGAAAATCACGACTGCCGTCAGCACGAAAGCGATATCCGCTGGCGGCCTGTCGCCCCAACGCCACTTGCCCTTCCAAATACGCCAAACGCAAATTCCAACAAGGACCAACGCCAGTGGCACCCATAAACCGAAGTTGGGCAGCCAAAATTGGAGAAATGGAGCGATGACGCCGTTCCATGTTTTTTGCAACAGCAGACCAGGCCCCGTAGAAGATCCCCAATCCTTCGGACCGAGCCGGAAGAAAGGCGCGGCGAATTCGGTCGAATCCTGAGCCCATCCGGGGTGCCACTTCAGCACCGATGCTGCGCGGAACTGATCGGTAGTCAGCCAGACAAAAAAAGTCGCTGGAATGAAAGCCGCGATCAACAAGGCGGCAGCGTGTCTGCGAATCGGCGCGCCGCGGAAAATGTCGGGCCACATCTTCGGATGCGAAATCAAACGACCGATGCCGGCCATGCCTTCATTGCGAACCAGATTAACGATAAATTTGATTTCGGTCGCGCGTTCAAAAAACAATCCGACAACCAGCACGATGGTCAGCGCGATGAAGGTATGCAGGTGAAACAGCGGCAGCGAAGCGTAAATTGAAAGTTCGACCCACCAAGGAAGGGGACCCTTCCGGTAACTGGGAGCGGTGACCGCGACGGGTTCACTCTTAACGCCGTCATCGGATTGGCCGAGGTCGCCGATCTCAGCTACGGGAGATTGGGTGAAAAATTTTTCGCGCCAATGCCAGAGTAGCACCAGGCCTGCCGGGATCGCGTAAAGCCAGCCGCGCTGCGTAACGAGCATCGATAATGCAATGCTTTTCCAGGCGATCGGCTTGTGCGCGATGTCTGCTGCCGCGCCCTGATAATCCAAAAATTTGAACGTCTTTAAAAATTGAAATCCGGCTATACCGCCGTTGAACAAAAAACCTGCAACAGCGAACGTGCCGCCCCACCGGTAGAACCCGTAAAAAATCGCGAGTGAAGAGAGCAATCCGACCCAGACCAACCCGATCAACAGATCGATGTGAACCAGCGAAAGCAGTGCGTTGAACAGGTCGATGCCCGCCGGATATCTTAATTTGCTGAAGACGAAGATGGGATTGTCCGGCCAAAGAGCGACGCCGTTGGCAAAATTTTTGATGAGCGTCAGGTGCAGTGAAAGGTCGCCGAGATTATTTGGGGACTGAATCTTGAGTTCGCTGCCATCGATGTATAGCAGCCACACAAACGATCGCACAGCAAAGACGGCGAAACACACTGCGACCGCCCAGAACCAGACGCTTCGATAACGCATCAGAGCCGCTGGAATCGCGTTCTTCGCGTCTGCGACTCCAGGCAGTTTTCGTGGCCTTCGTTCTGTTGTCGGATCAGCAGGGGACTTCTGCACAAACCAGCTGTCTTGAGTCCCAAGCAAAGCGGCGATTGCGAATGCGGCGCCACACAGCAATGCCAAAGCTGCGCTAACCGCATTTAACCCTCTTCCGACAAGCCCGAGGAGAACTCCGCAGACGACGGACAAATTGACGAACGTAACGCCAGCCGTGACCCACTTCATGGAACCTTGGCGGGGGAAGAAGAAGGCGCGGGTGAAGGCGAAGGCGCGGGTTTCGGTGCGCTGCCATCAAAGTCTGGCGCTTTGCCTGGGAACAGGTCTTTAAACACTTTGGCGCTGAAAAAGATTTTGGACGGGTCCTGGTAGTTACGAAGCGTCATCATCTCTGTGTAATACTTGCCTTTCAATTTCGACTCGATGTCTTTGATTTTATCCTGTTGCACAAGGAGAAAATCGCCTTCGAGATCTGCCGGCATGTTCCCTCCTTCGTAGTAGCCGACGCGATCGAAATCGCCCAGGACCCATGGAAGCGGGTAAATACTGGATCGAATCAGATGTCCCGTAAGATGATAGTTGGAAGGATCTCGCTTCGCCAGCGTTAGAAGCGGTTTCGTCAACTTGAACATATCGTTGTACGTCTGGACGTACACATACGGTTCCTCTGGCGAACTACACCGGAAGTAGTTGAGCCAAACCGATGAGCCGAGCGATATGAACAGAACGACGCCGAGCGTGACGTAAACTTTGCGGAGATTTTTCGGGCGTACTAGCAATATCGCCGCGCCAAAGATAAACAGGAACGGCCATCCAAAACTGATGATGCACCAGGGCGTCTTATATTTGACTATGCTGTAGGCAACCAGGCTGCCCACACCGTAGATCGCCAGATAACGTAGGTTAAGGTTTTTCAGTTTTTGGCAAAATACGCAGAGAATGAACCCGACGAGCATGGGCAACTCGTAACCGAAAAAGTCGGCCCGTTTGATATCGAAGTGGGGCATCATCAACCCTAGAAAGTAATCCCAGGCCTTTTCATGGCCGTGGCCCGCAGCGCCAGTCTCGGTCCATGCCTTAAACGCCAGATACAGACCTTTGACACCGTCCCAATTAAAGAATGTTCCCGAATAGAAGAAGACGATCGCAAATCCGCCTGCGATCACGATCATGGCGAGATCGATCCAGCTCCAGGTTTGCTTCGCAGGCTTGGCGTCCGGAACGCGACTTAGCGCGTACGAGACTGCCAGAGTTGGAATCGCAAGGAGGGCGCACGCGACGTGAATGGCGTAAGTTTCCTTCGTGAGGATCATGCCGATTAATCCCACGCCGGCGTACCGCAAGTAGGTGAGTGTGCCGCGCCTCCACAAACCGAGGAGTCCCAAAATGAAAATCATCGAGAAGAATTGCAGCCACACTTCGTGAATGGCGTAACGCCCGTAGAAAACAAACCCGGGCGAGATTGCCATGGCCAGCGCAGCGATTCGGGTCACGTTTCGTCCGACTAGCGGCTCGAACTTCAACGCCAGCCACACACAAGCGATGCTCACAAGTACGACCGGCAACCGTATCGCCCACAGATTCCGGCCAAACAAACTCTGAAATAGCACGAGAACGTAAAAGTGAAGCGGACCATGATAATTGGTCGGATCGTAACGGTAGAAACCGTTCTTCATCACCTGATCGACGAACCACCCGTTGATGCCCTCATCGAAGTGCGGTGGCTTTATACCGAGGAGGAAGAAGCGGAGGAACGCGGCCAGCGCGAGGATCAACCACGGCACCCAGTCCGTTCCTTCGAAACGAACCTTCAGCCGCTGCAGGTAATCGTTCGCTCGCGCTGGAGCGGGAGCAGATTCTGCTAGCGCGTTGCGCTCGGCACTGCTAGTACGCGCTGCCATGCGCATTCTTGTCACCGGTGGCTGCGGATTCATTGGGAGCAACTTTATTCGATATATTTTGCAACATTACAAGCCCGCATACGTCACTAATGTCGATGTGCTCACTTATGCTGGTAACATCGCCAATCTTGAAGGGGTGGTCGAAGAACATGGCGAACGTTACGAATTTTTCAAAGCCGATATTGCCAACGCGGATTTGATGGACGCATTGATGACCGAGCACCAGTTCTATTCGGTGGTCAATTTCGCGGCAGAATCGCATGTCGACCGCAGCATCAACGATCCGCTCAACTTCATTCACACAAACGTCATTGGCACCAGCGTGCTATTGGAATGTGCGCGCCGGCACGGCGTTCAGCGATTTGTCCAAATCTCGACGGACGAGGTATATGGGTCGCTCGGCGCTGCCGGCAAGTTCACCGAACAATCGCCGCTCGATCCCAGTTCGCCGTATTCAGCAAGCAAAGCCAGCGCGGACCTTCTGGCGCTCGCGTCTCACAAGACGTACGGCCAGGACGTCCTGGTAACCCGATGCTCGAATAATTACGGTCCGTATCAATTTCCGGAAAAATTAATTCCGCTCATGATCATTAAGGCCCTCCGCGACGAACCGCTTCCGGTTTATGGCGACGGCAAAAATGTGCGCGACTGGATCCACGTGGATGATCATTGCGCCGGCATTGTCGCCGCGCTTTTCGAAGGCAAAGCCGGCACCGTGTATAATTTCGGCGGCAACAGCGAGATGGTGAATCTCGACCTTGTCAGAATGATCCTCGACCGGCTTGGAAAACCCCACAGTCTCATTTCATTCGTGCCGGATCGACTTGGCCATGACCGCCGCTACGCGATTGACTCAGCATTTGCGCAACGCGAATTGGATTGGAAGCCGCTGCGTAGCTTTACAGAAGGGCTCGACGAGACCGTCCAGTGGTACATGGATAATTCATCCTGGTGGCAACCGCTTCTCGAGCGGGCCGGGAGATATTAGTCACCGATCGAACATCAGCGCCCTGAATAGATGAAAATTGTGATTCTCGGCGCGGGCGGGCGACTCGGTGCGGCGTTGATCGCGTGAATTCCGGCCGAAATACGACGTCATGGGTTTCAATCATGCGCAGCTTGATCTTTCGAATTTGAAGGGTCTGCGCGAGAAAGTGCGCACCACAACTTTCGATGTGCTGATTAATGCGGCAGCATTCACGAACGTCGATGCGTGTGAGACCGAGCGCGATCGCGCGTTTCGGATTAATGCGGAAGCGCCGGGTATTCTTGCTGAAATCTGCAACGAAAAAGATGCAAAGATGATTCATTTCAGTACCGATTATGTTTTCGACGGCGAGAAACGCGCGCCCTACACAGAAGAGGATCAAGCGAATCCGATCAGTGCTTACGGCGAATCGAAGCTTGCGGGAGAAAAGAACGTGCTTGCAGTCGGGGATGGGCATCTTGTTGTGCGGGTGTCCTGGGTGTTTGGTCCTGACCGGCCGAGTTTCGTCGACGCCATGATCAAGCGCGCGCAACAAGACGAAAAGATTGATGCCATATCCGACAAATTTTCCACGCCGACGTACACGCATGATATTGCCAACATGTTGCCGCAATTTTTCGATCACAGCGTCCCAGGCGGCATTTTGCATTTCGCAAATGCCGGCAAATGCACCTGGCAGGAATATGCGCAATGGGCGCTGGATTGCTGCCGTGATGCCGGTGTTTCCCTGAAGGGGGAAACCGTCGGCGCGCTTAAGCTGAGTGAGATGACAAACTGGGTTGCGCGCCGTCCTGTTTATTCAGTGCTATCCACCGGCAAATATACGGAATTGACGGGCACGTCATCTCGCGCTTGGCGAGAGGCAGTTGCTGATTATATTACGCGCTTCTACTCCAAAAAATGAAAACACCAATCTTCGCTTTCACGCTGTCAATGATCATGTGCCTAAGCGCGCGCGCCCAGCTAAAATGGGAGCAGACCTCGGTCGAGCTGCATCCCGCCGCCACCGACAAACAGGCGGTCGGCCATTTCAAGTACGAGAACACCGGCAAGACGCCGGTGCACTTTAAGTCTGTTCACGCTTCCTGCGGTTGCACCACTGCGCAAAGCCAGAAGGAAGAAGTGCCGCCCGGAGAAAAAGGCGAGATCACTGCCACATTCAATATCGGCGATCGTACCGGCACTCAGGTCAAAACCGTAACGGTGGAGACGGACGAGGCCACAAATCAGAAAACGGTGCTCACGCTCAAGGCGGAAATCCCGCAGCAACTTGAGATCACCCCGAATTTCGTGTTTTGGAAACAGGGCGACAAACCCGACACAAAGACGATCAATGTAAAAGTCGGGAAAGATTTTACTGTCAAACATCTAAAGGTCACATCTTCCACCCCGGATTTTGAAGCCAAGGTAGAGGAAGCTGGCAAAGGCGAGTTCAAAATCGACGTCAAACCACAGGACACGAGCAAAGTGGTCGCGTCGATGTTGACGATTCAGCCTGAGGATTCACAAAAAGTCTTTTACGCCACTGCGCGGGTCACGAACGCACCACAGGTTCAATAAGTAAGTGAAATCCTCGCTGGTCGGGCAGGCTGTTATTCTGGCAGCCTTGGCGCTTCTGCCTGCAGCCGGCGAGGCGATTTATTTCCGCGACAAGATTTCGTGGCGCTCGGCGATTGCGCCGTCGGAAATGGTGACCGTCGAGAAGGCGCGTGAATGGGGAAGCACTGCGATTTGGGTCGATGCGCGGCCGGACGATGACTTCGCGAAAGATCACGTTCCCGAAGCGATTTCGTTGAATGAAGACCGGTGGAATGAATTGCTGCCGCAATTTCTGGCGGTTTGGGCGCCCGGCAAAAAAGTCGTCGTCTATTGCAGCAGCCTGAGCTGTAACGCCAGCAGGGAAGTTGCCCGCCGCCTGCGCAAGGAAGCGCAGCTCTCCGACGTCTTTGTGCTCGAAGGCGGTTGGGAAGCGTGGGTGAAGAAGAACAGATGAACCAAACGCCGAACACCCAACGCCCAACGCCCAACGTCGAACGGTTGGAACATTCAACATTGGGCGTTGAGCGTTCAGCGTTGGACGTTCGGCGTTTTCTCTGGCGAATTCTCGATTTCGTCGTCGCCGGCATTTTCATCTACGCCGGAGCGCTCAAAGCAATTGATCCAGTTCAGTTCGCCAGCGACATCGACAATTACAAACTTCTGCCATGGCCCGTTAGCGTCGCGATCGCGTTTTATCTTCCGTGGCTGGAAATTTTCTGTGCACTCGGGCTTGTGTTTCGGTTTTTATATCGTGGTGCGCTGTCGATTTTGAGTGCGTCGATCGTGGTCTTCACGCTCGCCACCATTGCAGCAAAAGCTCGCGGACTCGACATCACATGTGGCTGTTTCGGTCACGCCAGCCAACACTGGAGTTTCCCCAGCCATCTCGCGACGAATGTTGCAATTCTCACTGCGTTGCTCGCGCTTTTATTCAAGGCGACGTCTCGAAATAGACTGCAAAATGCGGTCTAATCCTCGTTAGGTCTCCGACGAAGAAAGAAATCCAAGTGAAAACTCTGACAAGTATGATCGCGGTCACAATGATCGCTTTCACAGCCAGAGGCAGTGAACCAGTGCCGTACATTGCCATGCCGGTCGGCATCGGCTATGCCATAGACGTTAAGGGCATTCGTCATCCGAACGCGTTATGCTTGCATGACGTAGTGTTTGCGCCTCACCCACAATATCCCTATGGGACACGATCGCGCGATCCCGTCACGTGGACGCGGGAGATTCAAGGGGACGGGCTCTACCGACTAGATGTCGACCTGAACACAGGTCGAGTCAGTCAAGTCACAATAATAAAATCGACAGGCTCAGCGAAACTCGACGGTGCCAGCACAAGCGCATTTAAGCGATGGGTTTTCAGACCTGGCACGTGGAAAGAAATCATCATGCCCACCACCGTGCGCAAAAAGTGGGTGGGAATGAGGGCAAGCCCCACGTGAAGAAAGGTGATAATCGTCCCAGCGTTAGTTGATAAGAAAGCGCGTGACCGTGGTTGCCATCGTGGTGATCCACCTAACCGGGCGATGCGCCTTCTCACTAGATATTCAGGTCATCGTAAGATCGGCGTGGCCGTTAACGAGCGACTGATGAAATCGTTATGATTAGGAAACTGAAATCCGGAAAGTATCGGCTGTATTCCCGCAAGAAAGATGCGAGAACCGGCAAGCGAAAAAATCTCGGCACGTTCAGCAGCAAGGCTGCAGCGAAGAAACACGAACGCGCGGTTCAGTATTTCAAGCGGCATTAGCGCGAGGCTGCTTCACTTCGAGGAGCGAGGGTTCCTAATTGTCGACGGGAACGCGACGGCTGGGAAGCCGTTGTTCCTTGTCTAAATTTTGCCGGCTTGATTAAACTGGCATCCGTATTCCACACTGTAATGCTGTAGATTGCGATGAGAAACGTTCTGCTCTCCCACCGATATGCGTTTTGCATTGCCGTCTTTGTAACTGCGGCGCATCCGGCGACTCACGTTCTCGGTGAATCATTACTCGCGCAGCAAACGCAGTCGCCGCCACCGATTACGAGCACGGCGCAATACCCGACGGCTGCACCGGTAAATCAGTCGGCTCAAGCGGCTCCCGGCCAAACTCCATCGTCCGAATTAGGAAATCTCGAAGCGAAGGTCCGGCCTTCGGTGATTTGGGTGACCATCTTTGATTCTAAAGGGAATTTGTTGCGGACCGAGAGCGGCTTTTTTATTTCGGCAGACGGCAGATTTGTTACTACTGCAAATGCAATCGAAGGCGGCGTTAATGCTGTCGCGAAGACCTCGGACGGCGGGATTTACAATGTGGACGGCGTTCTCACCGTTTCGAAGTCGCCGGATTTGGCGGTACTCAAGGCCGATGTGAAACCGCAAAAACTTTTGAGGTTTCTTGACCTCACCAAAACCGGTGAGCTCTCGACGGGCGCAAAGGTCGCAGTGATAGGCAGCTCGCTGGCTGGAAACGAAGGGAGCGCGCGCGAAGCAACCATCACTGCGCATTCGTCCGAGCGATTGGAAATTGCGGGGGCAACTGCCGCAAGTTCGGTTGGATCTCCAGTCGTAAATGAGAATGGCGATGTTGTTGGCATAATCACGTCGGCGGGAGAAAAGACCATTGCGCGCCCGGTCGCTGAGTTGCACTCCGTCTTGTCTCGAATTAAGCCCGATACTGAGGCACGCTGGACGCAAGTGGCCCAAACAAGCCCGACACCGCACGCGACGCCGAAGCCGCGATTGCTCTTTGCGCCTGCGCCGTCATTTCCGCCCGGCCAATCTCTGCCCGGGCAGACGGGGACCGGCCGTTTCCGTTTAACTTTTGATGGACAGGGGAACGTTATCGATATTCGGATCGTCGCATCCACGGGAAACCCGTACTTCGACCAGTCCGCGATAAAAACGCTTCGGCAATGGAAGTCTGCTCCCAGCCAAGGATGGCAAGCGACGGTCCCAGTGACGTTTCGAACAAGATGATAAAGGCGCAAGCCGCCGAACTTGAGTTGCGAGTGAAACACGGTTGGTTGCACTCCTAAGGCAGACGCTGCACGCAACCGAATTGGTTGGTCATACTTTCGTCAGCAGCAATGAAGATTCGCCCGGCTACCGATGTTGATCGTGACCCGGTTTGGAACATTTTCCACGAGGTCGTTGCAGCAGGGGATACGTATGCGTTGGATCCGAACATCTCGCGGGAGGATGCGATGGCGTACTGGTTTGCATCTGGCACGCACACGTACGTGGCGGAAATTAAACGGGAATCTGTAGGGGAAGCTGACAGCTTCCCCGGGGCGGCAACGCCGTCCCCTACAGTAAACCCGAATCACGTCATCGTTGGCACCTACATCCTCCGGCCTAACCAATCGGGTGGCGGGGCGCACGTCGCCAACGCAGGATTCATGGTCTCAGCGAGTGCTCGGGGGCAGGGGATCGGTCGCGCGATGGCCGAGCATTGCTTGCACGAAGCGCGCCGGCTTGGTTTTCGCGCGATGCAATTCAATTATGTGATTTCCACGAATACCGCTGCGATCCGTCTATGGCAGGACCTCGGCTTCGAAATCGTTGGAACGTTAGCGAATGCTTTCCGTCATCCCGATAAAGGATACGTCGACGTGTACGTGATGTATCGATCGCTCTTGTAGCCGCTTTGCTGTGCGAAGTGCGATCCTGATATCTTAACCACCCGCGGGACGCGTCGCCCATAGGGCGACGGCTACAATCGAAACAAGCATTGCAAAACAAATGATTTCCTGCTGAAGCTAGCCGTGAAATGCAAACCGTGATTCAAGTCATCGCGGCCGGGACCGGATCGTTGCGGGAAAAGATCATGACTGATTCTCAACTCGGGCGGTTTAATCTAATTCCCAGTGAACACCAGCGTCCGGGCCGTCCACACGGCTGGGCAAAAATCCATAGCGAAACCGCGCACGGCGCGATTAATCTGGAATGGCATGGACGCAGCAGAACATTGATTTGCCGTGTAGTGACAAAGCTCGGCAATAAGCCGAACTCAATCATTGGCGATTTTGTTGATTATCTGCTGGCGCGGCATCAAAGCCGTATTCTTGCCATTCACATCATGCGCCGATGAATTCGGCGCAGTAACGTTTTGTCGCCTCGTTAGGCGCCAATCACTCTACCGTCACGCTCTTCGCGAGATTGCGCGGTTTATCGACGTCGCGGCCGAGTGCGACAGCGACATGATACGCCAGAAGCTGGAGTGGGACGACGGCGAGAATCGGCATCACGTAATCAGGCGCTTCCGGCAGAACGATGACCTCATCAGCGATACCTTTGAGATGTTTCATGCAGTTGCCGCTGGTCAGTGCAATGATCGGTCCCTTGCGAGCTTTTACTTGCTCAATGTTGTTCAGGTTTTTTGAAAAAACCGAATCATCAGGTGCAATGAAGACCGAGGGCAAATCGGGTCGGATCAGCGCAATGATACCGTGCTTGAGCTCTGCGCTAGGATGGCCTTCGGCAAAAAGGTACGTGATCTCCTTCATCTTGAGCGCAGCTTCGAGAGCAATCGGGAAATTGAACTGCCGGCCGAAAAACAGGAAACCGTTCGCATCCGCATATCGGGCGGCGATTTCCTTGACCTGATCGTTCAGCTCCAGGACGGTTTCGACTTGTTCGGGCAACGCCTGTAGCGCTTCGATCATGCGCGTGCCCTCCGCCGTCGCGAGATTTCGCATCCGTCCGAAGAGCAATCCGAGCAGCGTGAGGATAGTTAGTTGTGAGGTAAACGATTTGGTGGCCGCCACGCCAATCTCCGGCCCCGCGTGCATGTAAACGCCGCCATCGCTTTCACGCGCGATGGTGCTCGCGACGTTGTTGCAAATTCCAAGGGTCCGAAAGCCCTTACGCTTGCTCTCGCGCAACGCGCCGAGCGTGTCCGCAGTTTCGCCGCTCTGGCTGATGGCGAAGACCAGCGTCTCGGGCGTCATTGGCGTATTGCGATGACGAAACTCGCTGGCGTAATCCACTTCGGTTGGGATGCTCGCTATGCGCTCAATCAAATATTCGCCCACTCTTGCGGCGTGCAGTGCTGTGCCGCATCCAGTAAGAACGATTCGCCCGACATCGCGCAATTGCGAAGGCACCATGTTCAAGCCGCCCAATTTTGCAGTCGATTCTTCCGAGTTGAGACGCCCGCGCATCGCGTCTCGAACCGTGTTCGGTTGCTCAAAGATTTCCTTGAGCATGTAATGGGGATAATCCCCTTTGCCGACATCTTCGGCTGTGAAATCGACTTTGCTGACCGGATGCTCGGTGCTATCGCCGGCGAGCGAACTAATCTCGAATTTATCGGGTCCGACCGCGACGACATCGAAGTCATTTAAATAGACTGCATCGCGCGTGTAAGCGACGATCGCACTCACATCACTGGCCAGAAAATTTTCACCGTTTCCTACTCCGAGCACGAGCGGACTTCCACGGCGCGCGCCGATCATGAAGTCCGGCACATCTGCGTGAATCAGAGCGATGCCGTAGGTGCCGATCACTTGGCGAAGTGCAGCGCGAACAGCGTCGAAAAGCCGGGCCTTCTTTCCGGGCGCGTCCACCGTGCTAGCGCACGAATCATCGTACAATTTCCCGATTAGATGCGCGAGCACCTCTGTGTCAGTGTCGGAGCGAAACTTCGTATCGCCACTACGAACGAGCTCATCCTTGAGCGCTTGGTAATTTTCGATGACGCCATTGTGAACCAGCGCCAACTTCCCGCTCGCGTCAAAATGCGGATGGGCATTTTCATCGTTCACCCCGCCATGCGTCGCCCAGCGCGTATGGCTGATACCTAACGAACCGGATACCGGTTGCTTTTTGACCAATTTCGTAAGCGCGGCGATGCGTCCCGCGCATTTGCGTGTGTCGAGCTGTCCTGCATCGACCACAGCGATTCCTGCTGAATCGTAGCCCCGATATTCGAGGCGGCGCAATCCGTCCAGCAAGATCGGCGTCGCGTGCGCACGACCGACGTAGCCAACAATTCCACACATGACCGTGGACTGTAGTTGCGCCCGTTCTCACCCGCAACAGTGAGGCTCCACGCATTCTGCGACTTCAAAAAATTTGCCGCAAAAGCGTAGATGCTGGGTTATTCATTGTTCGAATGCGAGCTCAGGACGACCGCAAAACGCTTCTGCGAAGTGCAACTGAGAAGACGCCAGGGGCGCTGCCGCCGGGCACATTGCAGCGAACGCTTGCCATAATCATGGGCGGCGGCGCAGGCACGCGTTTGTTTCCATTGACGAAAGACCGCGCCAAACCAGCGGTTCCGATCGGAGGCAAATACCGGATCGTCGATATTTCGATTAGCAACTGTCTGAACTCAGGACTGCGGTCGATTTATCTGCTCACGCAGTTCAATAGCATGTCGCTACATCGGCACATTCAGGCGAGCTACAAGTTCGATAATTTTTCCCGCAGCTTCGTGGACATTCTCGCCGCACAACAAACGCCGGAAGGCTCGCAATGGTACCAGGGAACCGCCGACGCGGTGAGGCAAAACATGCGCTACTTCCTAGAGCACCCGTACGATTATTACCTGATCTTAAGCGGCGACCAGCTCTACCGGATGGACTTTCGTGCGCTACTGCATCAGCACATTCGGCTCGGCGCGGATATCACATTGGCCACGAAACCCGTGGCGCGCCATCAGGTGTTTGAGTTTGGCATCATGCAGAGCGGCGTCGATCGGCGGATAACCGGGTTCATAGAGAAACCGTCGGATGAATCTGGTGTGCAGGAAATGAAGATGAGCCGGGAATTGCTCCGCGACATTGGCGCGAACGAAGGCGATGAATTATTTCAGGCATCAATGGGCATTTATGTTTTCAACCGGGAGGTGCTCATCAAATGCTTGGAGAGCGATCTGTTCGATTTCGGTAAACACATTATTCCAACGTCGATCAATGATCGGCATGTCAGCGCGTTTATCTTCAAAGGTTATTGGGAAGACATCGGAACGATCCGCGCATTCTACGAGGCTAATCTCGATCTAACTGATGTGGTTCCAGAATACAGTTTCTTCGAGCCCGACTCTCCGATCTATACGCATCCGCGTTTTTTGCCGGGCAGCAAAATCAACGGCGCAACGCTGCGGCAAGCGATTATTTCTGACGGCTGTATCATTTCGGACGCGCACCTGGAGCGAAGCGTCATTGGCATACGCAGCGTCATTCAAAGCGGCGCCACCATCCGCAACAGCATCGTGATGGGCGCGGACTACTTTGAGCTCGGTCTAACCGATTCCTCGCAGCCGCCCATGGGCATCGGGAAAAATTGCGTGATCGATCGTGCAATCATCGACAAGAACGCGCGTATTGGCGATGGCGTCGTAATTACACCGGAAGGGAAATCGCAGAACCTGGACGCAGACAATTATTTCATTCGTGACGGCATCGTCGTGGTTCCAAAGAACGCGGTGATTCCCGTGGGTTTTTGGATTTGATGTTCCTGTATCGGGTATCTAACCGTCGAATCTGTTACAGACGTGTCGTAGGATTTTCTCCTACCACACAATCAGCCAGCGCTCCGATTGTGTCTCTCGATGCGATGAGCAGACTGCTCGTTGCATATGATAGCTCATCTCAATCTCGATGATCGGCTGTCGATCTTGCGCGTAGGAGATTCTTTCAGGAGCTGGAATTCGCTCGACGACCAGCGAGTTTGCGTTCTGTGCGAGAGGAAATTTAAGGGCCGACAAGTGGACATTCGCCGTTTGCCCGGAGGAAAATTTAAGCTGTGCTGTCCCACATTGGGGTGCCCGTCGATGCCGCAGCACTGGCGTTATGCGACGCCAGCGAGTGCTTCTGAACCGGTTAAGAGGCGTTGGCGCCACGATTCGCCTAACAAACGGCAACGTCGCTTGCCTGAATCAACGCTGCCAATGCAGCCCTGTCGGATATGATTAGCGACACTCTGGATCAGTCTTCGGTCGCATCAGTGCCGGATGAAGTGCTGATGAAACACATTTCCGGACGGCGTCATGACGCTCTTGCTGAATTGTACGGCCGGCATAGCAAAAGACTGCGAGCCACTATCGATGGCGTTGTTCATGAAGAAGCCGAAGCCGACGACGTGCTGCAGGAAATCTTTATTCAGGTTTGGGAGGAAGCCGGCCGTTATTCAGCCAAGGCAGGGAAACCACTCGGCTGGATGGTGACCATCGCGCGGCGTCGTGCGATCGACCGGTTGCGGCGGCGTCAGGCTTATTCCCGTGCGCGAGAGCGCTACGAAGAACGAGTGGTCCAGGAATCACAGACTCCCCGCCGCGACGGCGCAGAAGCATTTGTGTTAAACGATCTCCGCAAGTTTTTGAGAAAAAGCATTCGAGCCTTGCCTCGTTTACAACGTGAAGCCGTCGAACTCGCTTTTTTCAAAGGTCTAAGCCACAGGGAAATTGCTGCTGCTACGCGCGCCCCTCTCGGGACTGTGAAGACGCGCTTGGAATTGGGCTTGCAGAAACTGACTCACGCACTCAGGCCATTGCGGCATAAAGTGTGAGTCAAAGAAATCTATCCCTGCCTCTGGCCACACGATTGTTCCGTCTCGCCAGTCGCTAGCGGCGGAGCAGAACCACCAGCAAGACAATCAGAAGAACGACACCCAGCCCACTCGGATAGTATCCCCAGCCAGTGCTATACGGCCACGCCGGGAGCGCACCGATCACAAGCAGGAGCAGGATTAAAAGTAGAATAAAACGCATAGCTTGGTCTGTTTGATTTGGAATGCGCGTTTCCGAGCGCGCGCTCCGTTCACTGGGAACGCGCGCTCGATGAATCGCATATGTATCTACGGATTTGGCGAAGTGTTGACGTTAATGTCTGTCTTCTTCTCTTCTTTCGTCGTGGTAGTACTGCTTCCCGGTGGATTTACGATTGTGGTGTTACTTTCTTTCTTGTCAGGAGGATTGACGGTCGTCGTCTTTTGCTCGCACGCAGCGAACAACCCTAACATAGCCAACAGGTAAATAGATTTTTTCATCCCACCTGAATCGTATTCAACTGGAATTCGGTTGCCTCGCTGCAGAGCGTTAAATTCGCGAACGTTGGCAAGATCCGAAACGCCATGCCGATCCGGATCGCGATTAGAGAGAGTAAATGTTTCTTCATAAGGCATACTGAGCGCGAAACACGGTCTCTGGTTGTCTTAAATCGTATGAACTGTTGGGCATGCTTGCAGTAGCGTCACGTACTAAGCGTGGATGACCGTCAGCGACTAAAAAGTTTTGCGCATGCGGTGGCTCTGCTAATTACCTTTGGTCCGCTATAGGAATGCTGAACGAAACAAAGTGCATCAGTCTTGTCGCCGAAGTTGAAGCGTGTCGATCTTTCCAAGTCGATAACATCCTGTAAAAGTTGATATGAGGTTTTGGCCGAAGAATGGCAATCGCGTTTTGGTCGTCGGCATTTTCCAAAGTGCGGGAGCTGGTCGGGCCGTACTGCAGAATCTCCATCGCGCTCGGTTTCGTCGTGCCGCGGCGATCTCCGCCTCGCCCAAAGGCCGGCCAAGAATCGAGGAACATGGGATTTCGGCGATCGGAGGATCGGCTGCCGGTTTAATCGTTAGCGTCGTTCTTGGAGCGCTTATCTTTTGGGCCTGCGGAATGTTGGGGGGCAATCGGCCCGTCGGCGTAGCTTTGCTAGTCGCTGCGTTCGCATTCGGAGGTGCGATCGTCGGCTGGATTTTCGTCCAATTGCTTCGGGAGCATGTCGATTCGGCGAGCTTCGCCAGATTCACCAACACGATTCTGCCGAATGAAGCAGTCGTTCTAGCTGAAGTCGAAGCGAGCGAATCCTCACGTGTGCTGGCGATTTTACGGGGCGTGGAAGCCGAAGCGGTGACGTTCGGTTTTTATCCACCACCCCCTTTCGCTATTGACTCGACCGCACGAACGGCCACTCACGAACTGGCTTCGAGTCAGCGCCTCGTGGAAAAAGCCGCTAGCCTTGCACAGGCAATTGCGGTCAGCCGCGCAGCGAAGCCGCGGGGGCCGTCTTTCCTGCACCGGTTAACCGAAATCGAGAATGCGTTGGAGTGGGCGAACATGAGCCTCACCATGTCGAATGAGGCGCAACACGCCTTCACTCTTTCGGCGGAGTGGCTGTTGGATAATGCCTATTTGATTCGCGAACAGATGGCAGATCTTCGCAAGAGTCTTCCGCAAAAATCCTACGGAAAGCTGCCTCTGATCGCTAGTGGTCCCAATGCGGGGTTGCCGCGGGTTTACCAGGTTGCAGCGGAAATGGTCGCAGAAACCGACGGAGCCTTGGATCCTGAGATTATCCGGAGATTTTTGGGCGCGTTTCAAGCGATCACGCCATTGGATATCGGAGAACTTTGGGCTCTTCCCCTGATGTTGCGATTGCAGTTGCTCGAATGTCTTCGCACGCTTGCGATCCAAGTCGACCAACAGCAACGGGAAAGTGAGGAGGCCGATTTCTGGGCAAACCGGCTTATCACCGCCGTCCGACACAATTCACCGCGATTGCTCAAAATAATGGAACAACTCGTGGAGAGGTATCCGGAGCCGACGCCGCATTTTGCGAGCGAACTGGTGGCGCATCTCTACGACGACGAGGGAGCGCTCCCCGTAGTGAGCGGCTGGCTGGAACGTTCGCTCCGTTCGCCGCTGCTCGAAGTCATGCAGCAGGAACATCGGCACCAGGCGGTACAGCAAACCGCGCTCACGAATGCGATCAATAGTTCTCGCCGCCTTGCGCAAATCCAATGGCGGGAACTTTTCCAATCAGTCAGCTGGGCGGAAAGCGAACTTGCCGGGGACCCGGCTGGCGTTTACGCCCGGATGGATTTTGAGACGCGTGATCGATGCCGCAGTGCGGTGGAGGAAATCGCGCGCTGGTCACAATGTTCGGAACAAAAAACTATTGATAACGCCTTTGCGCTGGCGAAGGCCGCACAGGACGAAGTTGCACGTCACGTCGGCTATTACCTGATTGACTCGGGTCGGCCGATGCTCGAGCAAGCCACCGGCGCGAGATTACCAATGGCGGAAAGATCACGCCGATGGCTTCGTGCCCACGCGACGGTCGCTTACTTCGGAAGCCTGTTTGTCCTCATGGCCGTCTTGGTAGCGGCTCCTCTCCTTTTCATTGGTCAGTTGGTTCCCTGGGTGACACAGGGAGTCTTGGGACTTTTGCTCCTCTTGCCCGCAAGTGAGCTAGCGGTGCTGATTGTGAATTATTTGGTGATCTCGCTCCTCCCCCCGGAGGTTTTGCCTAAAATGTCCTTTGAAAAGGAAGGCATTCCCGATGATTGCCGCACGCTCGTAGTGGTGCCGATGCTGCTGACCACTCCGAGCGCCATTCAAAGCCAACTCAGCCGGCTTGAAATTCATTACCTCGGAAACACCGATCCGAATCTCCGTTTTTCACTCTTGTCAGATTTTTCTGACGCACCGCGGCAGAGCATGCCGGAAGATGCAGAATATATCGACATCGTGGCACGCGGTGTCGAGGAATTGAATCGCCGACACGGAGAGGGGCATTTCTTTCTTTTTCATCGTGGCCGCATGTGGAGCGAGAGCGAGCAACGCTGGATCGGCTGGGAGCGCAAGCGCGGCAAGCTTGAGCAACTCAATCAATTTCTAATCGGCGAATCCACGCCCGAGCTGGAAGGATTTCTTCATGCGGGCGATCGTGCGCAGCTCGAGGGCATTCGCTTCGTTATCACTCTGGATGCTGATACCCAACTGCTGCGTGATACCGCCCGGAGGATGATTGAAACCCTCGCGCACCCGCTAAATCAGGCACGGCTTTCATCAGATGGGCGCCACGTAGTTCGCGGATACACGATCATTCAACCAAGCGTCAGTGCGTCGCTTCCGAGTGCGACGGCCACGTGGTTCTCACGCATCTTTGCTGATCCGCGCGGCATCGATCCTTACACGCACGCGGTCTCCGACGTTTACCAGGATTTGTTCGGAGAAGGCAGTTATCACGGCAAAGGGATTTACGAATTGCAGACGTTTCACCGGCTCTTATCGGGACGATTTCCAACGGCGCACTTGTTAAGCCATGATTTGCTCGAGGGCTGCCACGTCCGAGTGGGATTGGCGACAGACATCGAGTTACTGGATGTCTTCCCGAATAGTTACATCGCGTTTTGGAGCAGGCAGCACCGCTGGATTCGCGGCGACTGGCAAATCATTGACTGGCTCAAGTCTTGCGTGCCCATCGGCGGCGGCAAGATGGAGCCCAATCCGCTTTCCGTTTTTAACCGCTGGAAGATCTTCGACAATCTCCGCCGGAGTCTGGTGCCACCAGCAATCATAGCCCTCCTCCTGGTCGGCTGGTTTTGCACAGCTGTTCCGATTCTGTGGAGTGCGATCATCGCGGGTCTGATGTTTTGGCCGGTTCTAAATGCGTTCCTCGCTCTATTGGTCCATCCGCCACCACCCGGGACGAGATTTTGGCGCGACCCGCGCGACCGTCTTCTGCGCGTCATGCTCACGGTTATATTTTTACCGGATAACGCGGCAATGGCGCTCGATGCGATCGTTCGCGTCGTTTACCGGCGAATCATGTCGCATCGGCTGCTCCTGGAATGGGAGACGGCGGCAGACGCTCACCGGCGCGCGAGAAGTCGCCAACTGCAATTTATTCTCAGCAGGCTTTGGATTCCCGCTGCCTGCGTGCTCCTTTTCGTCGGCGCAGCGTCGTGGGGAACTGCGGTGATGATAGCTGCCGGCCCGTTCCTCCTCTTGGCAGCTTTGTTCCCGGTGGCGGTAATGGTGATCAATCGGCCAGCGAAAAGTTGGCGCGGCGGAACGCTGACATCGGATGATCGCCGATTCCTGCGCGCGGTCGCCCGACGAACGTGGAGATACTTCGATGAATTTGTCGGACCCCAGACCTCCTGGTTGCCGCCGGACAATGTCCAGGAAACACCAACGCGGGAAATTTTCATGCGCACGTCACCGACGAACATCGGGCTGTCGATGCTGGCGACCGTGTCGGCGAATGATTTCGGGTATATCACCATCGATGATTTGGTGGAGCGCAACCTGCGCACGCTTGAAACCCTGGGTCGGCTCGAGCGTTTCGAAGGCCATCTTTTTAATTGGTACGACCTGAGCACGCTGGAGCCTTTGCGTCCGCGTTACGTCTCTGCGGTCGACAGCGGTAATTTGCTTGCCAGTCTCTGGACTTTCGAAACCAGTTGCGATGAGCTTGCTGCGCGTCCGCTTCTGGATGTGTCCGCATTGCGCGGAATAGCCGACACGCTGGCCATTCTCCGGCAAATCGGTCCCAGCATAAGAGAAGCAGAACGCCCTTTGGCGTTTCTTCGCTTGGAGGGCCTTACCAGGGATCAGCCGGCGAATTTGGAAGAAATCATTATACGAATCAGAGCAGCTCGAGAACTCTCGCAGGATCTTCTGCTCCACTACCGCGGTCAGGAAACTGATCCTCGTGTTTATTGGGCCGCAACAGATTTCGAAGCAAGTCGCGGCGTGGAACGGCGTCATCGATAAATATCTTCGGCCGGTGGAAATTCTGACGTCGTCGCCCGCGCAATTGATGTCGTTAGGCGAAGCGACGCACGAATCTCGCAGGGAAGCGCTCGCGGCGACCTTTTCGCTACGCAACATTGCCATCGAGGGCATCTCCGGGTTAGTACCGCTGCTTCCTTTTTATCAGAGACGGGAGGACCAGGAAATATCTTCCGACGTCCACGAGTGGCTCGATCTTCTCGCGACGGAGGTCGACCGTTCGCGCCGAAATGCCTCGGAGCAGCTCGCGCAATTGGACGAATTGATCGCCCAGAGCCGGGAGCTGGAAGAAGGCATGGGGCTTCGATTTCTCTACGACGAGGAACGACGGATTTTTGCCATTGGGTATCAGGTGGCTGAGCGCCGTCTGGACAGCTCGTTTTATGATCTTCTCGCAAGCGAAGCGCGCCTAACGAGTTTCCTGGCCATCGCGCGCGGAGAAGTACCCGGTAGAACATTGGTGGGCTTTGAGCCGGCCCTTTGGGTCCGCATACGGGCGACTGCCGCTTCTGTCCTGGAGCGGGACGATGTTCGAATATTTGATGCCGTTGTTCGTTCACTCAAACGCATGAGAATTCGCTGCTTGATCGCGCCTGCTACGACGCCGTGCACTGTCAGATTGGTTATGGCCGGCAAAACCGAGTGCCGTGGGGAATTTCGGAATCGGCCTTTAGCGCGCTCGACCGACACAACGTTTATCAATACCGAGCCTTCGGCGTCCCGGCGCTGGCGTTGAAACGTGGGCAGGAAGAGGACCTGGTGGTTGCGCCATATGCCGCTTCGCTGGCACTTGGAGTGGAACCGGCCGCTGCGATGAAGAATCTGCGACGCCTCGCTGTTCTTGAGGACTCAGAAATGCTCGGCGAGTACAGGTACTGACGAAGCGATCGATTATTCGCGACGCACGGAACTCGACGGTGCGGCAGGAATCATTATCCGCTGTTACATGGTTCATCACCAGGGAATGTCGCTCCTGGCTTATGGCAACGCCTTACATGACAACGCGATGCGGAGGCGGTTTCATTCCGATCCCCGTATTCGCGCCACCGAGCCGCTCTTACACGAACACATCCCGGAACAAATTTTGCCGACGACCGGGCGAGGCGCATGAAGAACGGCCCGTGCGGCAGACAATAGCGACGGTCGGCGCCACGGGCGTGGCGCAAACACCAGAGATCGCTTCACCGCGTATTCATCTCCTTTCCAACGGAACCTGCTCCGTCACGGTGACCAACTCCGGCGGCGGCTACCTGCGCTGGCTGGACTTCGACGTGACACGCTGGCGCGCCGATCCGACTTGCGATGTGTTCGGGCTGTTTTGCTACATCCGGGATTTGGAAAGTGGAACGACTTGGAGCAACACACATCAACCGGTGAGATCTCCGGAGCGCCGTTATACCTGGAGTTTCACGCCGGACAAAGCGGAGTTTCGGCGGCGGAGCGGGCCGTGCGAGACGTTCACAGAAATTGTCATCTCTGCCGAAGACAACGCAGAAGTTCGACGAGTGACTTTGGTGAATACGTCGCGCAAACGGTGTCGACTGGAGCTCACCAGTTACATGGAGCTCGCCCTTGCGCCGCATCGAACGGATCGCGCGCATCCCGCTTTCAACAAGCTGTTCATCGAAACTGAGTGGCTGCCGAATTGCGACGCCCTTGTCGCCCGGCGCCGCCTTCGCGCTCCTGACGACCGCCCAGTCTGGGCCGCGCATCTCATGGTTCCAGAATCGGCCATCGAAGCGGCGGAATTTGAAACCGACCGGGCCAAGTTTCTTGGCCGCGGCCGTACGCCGGAAAATCCCGAAGCGCTCACGCGCCGTCTAACGAACAGTGTCGGCGCAGTGCTCGATCCGATATTCAGCCTGCGCCGGCGCGTGACGATTCTGCCTAACCAACGGTTTCAGTTTGCGCTCGTCACGGTCGTGGCAGATTCGCGCGAAGCGGTTGTTACACTGGCGGAGCGCTATTCTGAGTTTCACACTTGTGTGCGCGCTTTTGAAACTGCATGGACGCATTCCCAACTTGAGATGCGCCGGCTGCACATTCGGCGCGCCGATGTGCAAACCTTTCAACAACTGGCCGGCCTGATCATCCTTCCACAAGCCCAACTTCGACCGCCGCCGGGGCGTCTTGGCCGTGCCGAAGGTCAACGAGCGCTGTGGCGACAAGGCATTTCGGGTGATCTGCCGATTGTCGTCGTCATGATTGGTCATCTTAGCGACATGGAGGTCGTGCGAGAGATATTGACTGCACATACCTTCTGGAATCTGCGCGGCTTGAAGGTCGATCTCGTTCTGGTGAGCGAAGAAGTCGCGAGTTACGAAGAACCATTAACTGAGCATCTGCGTCGGCTCACCGAGGCGCAGGCGTACTTGACCGGCGTCGATCAAGCCGGCGGCGTCTATCTCCGCTCGGCAACAAAGATCTCGAAAGAAGAGCTGCTCGCACTTCAAGCAGCTGCACGCATGGTGCTCGTCGCTGCTCGAGGAACATTGCGTCAACAACTTGCCGCGAGCGCTCCCGCAGCTGCGAAACCGCGCCAGCTATTGCCCGCGCGCCAGTTCCTCGAGGAGCCCTCTGCGCCTCTGCCTTTCATGGAACTGAAATACTTCAACGGCCTCGGCGGGTTTACCGAGGACGGAAAGGAATTCGTCATTTATCTCGGACCGAACCGTATACACACCGCTTCCTTGGATCAATATCATGGCGAACCCGAAGTTCGGGACATTGATTTCCGAGTCTGGCGCCGAATGTGTCTGGGGCCGCAATAGCCAGAACGATCGTCTCACGCCATGGTTCAACGATCCGATCTGCGATCCGCCCGGAACCGCCATCTACATCCGTGACGACGAGATCGGCGCCGTGTGGTCTCCAACAGCCAAACCGGTTCGAGAGAAGGACGCGTATCGTGCGCGACACGGTCAGGGTTATACAACGTTTGAACATAACAGCCATGCGATCGAACAACGTTTGCTTACGTTCGTGCCGGTCGATGATCTCGGTGGAAAACCTGTACGTTTGCAGAGGCTGCGCTTGCGCAACAATTCGTCGCGCAAGCGAAAGCTGACTGTCACTGTGTACGCCACTCTCGTTCTCGGATCCGATCCAGAGGAAACCGGGATGCACGTTGTTACGAAATGGGATTTACAGGCCCAGACTCTGTTCGCCCGCAATTCTTACAACCCTGAATTTTGCGACTGCATTACTTTTGCCACTTCGGCTCCAACGCCTGTTTCGTTCACCGCTGATCGCGCGGGGTTCATCGGGCGTAACCGCTCGCTGCGCGATCCGGTAGCGATGGAGCACGAACGATTGACCGGCGACGTGGGTGCCGGCCTTGACCCTTGTGCCGCCGTTCAGGTGATAGTGGAGATTGAACCGGGGGACACCGCAGAAATGACTTTTCTCCTCGGGCAGGCGGATGACGAAGAGAAAGCGCGTGGACTCGTTACGCATTTTCGCGATCCCGCCAACGTCGAAGCCGCATTTAAAGAAACACGCCAATGGTGGGATCGACTCCTAAGCACGATCGAAGTGGAAACGCCCGAGCTTTCTACGAACCTTCTACTCAACCGCTGGCTGCTTTATCAGACTCTGAGCTGCCGACTCTGGGGTCGCTCGGCTCTTTACCAATCGAGCGGTGCCTACGGATTCCGTGACCAGTTACAGGATGTCATGGCCCTTGTGCATTCCGCGCCCGAGCTCGCGCGCGATCACATTTTGCGCGCCTCAGCGCGACAATTCGTGGAAGGCGATGTCCAACACTGGTGGCATCCAGAGTCTGGCGCGGGCGTCCGGACGCGCATGAGTGACGATCTTCTCTGGCTTCCCTTCGTCACCGCACATTACGTTCGCACCACCGGCGACGCAGCGATCCTCGATCAGATGGTTCCATTCCTCGACGCCAAACCGTTGGAGGAACAACAGACAGAGAGCCTTTCCATTCCGGTCGTTTCCGCCACGGAAGGTTCTCTGCTCGAACATTGTCGGCGGGCCATCGCGCGCTCGGCCACAGCCGGTCCTCATGGGTTGCCCTTGATTGGAGGTGGGGATTGGAACGACGGCCTCAATCGCGTTGGAATCGGCGGCAAAGGTGAAAGCGTCTGGCTCGCATGGTTTGAGATTTGCGTGCTGAAAGACTTCGCTGAGCTACTCACTCTACGCGAACTGCATGACGAAGCGCGAGCCTGCGAGGTGCGCGCTGCGCAGTTGGCTAAAACAGTCGACGCGCAGGCGTGGGACGGAGCGTGGTATCGTCGCGCGTACTTCGACGATGGCACGCCTCTCGGCTCGAAAGAAAACACCGAGGCCCGCATCGATTCAATCCCACAAACTTGGGCCGCGATTTCCGGTGCTGGCGACGTCGATCGCATTGATGTCGCGCTGCGATCGCTCGAGGAAAATCTCGTGCGTGAAGCAGACGATTTAATTTTGCTCTTTACGCCGCCTTTCGACAAAACCGCCGCCGACGTAGGTTATATCAAGGGTTATCCTCCGGGTGTGCGAGAAAACGGCGGCCAATATACGCATGCCGCGACCTGGGTGCCGATGGCTTTTGCCCGCCAAGGCGATGGCGATAAAGCCGTCCAGCTCTTACGGATGTTGAATCCTGTTGAGCACGCCCGTGACGAGAAAGACTGCGAACGCTACAAGGTCGAGCCATATGTCATCCCGGGCGACGTCTACTCGTTAGCGGGCAATGTCGGGCGCGGCGGTTGGACTTGGTAACACGGGCGCGGCAGCTTGGACTTATCGCGTCTGGCTTGAAGAAATTCTGGGATTCCAACGCCGCGGCGACACGCTCACGATTAACCCGGTACATACCGAAAGATTGGCCCGGCTTTCGTCTGCGATACCGTTTCAAAAACACCACTTATCACATCACGATCGAGAATCCTGACCACTGTTCTCGTGGTGTTATCCTGATGGAATTGGATGGCGTTTCACTAGCCAACAAAACTGTGAGGTTGTCTGACGATGGCCTGCCGCACGAGGTGCGTGTTGTCTTGGGAAACAAGCCGCCGGTGTGAGTGAGACTTCATCACGGCGGAAGTCCTCCGCGTTTAACGCGCCTTCTTTTCGGAGGGCCCTATTCCACGATGGAGTTTCGCTGGAGGGCGCTGTGAGAGAATCACATCTCTTCGATCTCGGATCGAAGCTCGTCTTTTGTTCTGCCCAATCTCTTTTGGAGGCGACCCAGAAGCTCGTCCTCCTTGCCGTCGGCAAACGTCAGATCGTCGTCAGTCAACTGACCGTATTTCTGCTTTAGTTTCCCCTTTATTTCGTTCCAAGTCCCCTTCATTTGTAGCTTCATAACACAGACAATTCGTGTTTCAGACGGCCATTGGCCTCCACGTTTCTCAACTCAGCGTCGCTGAAGTAAAAAAAACGCGCCTTGCTGTTCGCACGTAGCAGAACAGAAAGGCGCGTCGGAGACGAACGAGACTAAATCTTAATCTTCGTCGACGATTACGCGATCAACCATCATGTTGTCGCCTGTTCCGACATAATGGACGTGGACTGGGACCCCGACTCTAACCTTGGTTTTTACCACATCTGGATCCAAGACCTTGCCGCTTTTGGTCACATATGTGACCGACTTGCCGAAGCGGTAAGTGCGCGGTCCGCTGCTTTCCCTCAGAATGATCTGACTGCCTGGCGAATACTCGGTGATCGTCCCGCCGCCCTCAGTCGTAGTTGTTGTGGTGGTAGTCTCTGACACCTGGCCCCACGCAAACGGCGCTACACACGCCAAAGCAATGCTTAATACTATTTTTTTCATGTTTTCCCCTTTGTTAGTTGAATTGCCGCAGTCATCTTCGCCCTCGTTTCGTCTAAGTTCACGATTCAAAGGACTGCTACACCCGATTCGGATTCGCGCTGGGCTGCGGATGTTTGCGCGGTACGTTTTCTCTTGAAGCACGGTTTCGCACAATGGACGCTCTTAGTAATGAACTTCTGGGTCGGTACCTCGGGATTTCAATACTCGGAGTGGAAAGGGAATTTTTATCCCGAAGATTTGCCCGCCGCGAAGATGTTGCCGTTTTATGCTGAACGATTTTCAACGACGGAAATCAATTATACATTTCACCGCATTCCGGCGCCAAAAACAATCGACAACTGGAAAGCGCAAACGCCGGAGAAATTCCGGTTTGCGCTGAAGGCGCCGCAGAAAATCACGCATTGGTCGAAGCTGCGCGACTGCGCCGACACGCTAGAATATTTTTGCAAAGTTGTCACAGGTCTTGGCGAGCGGCTTGGCCCGGTTTTATTTCAACTACCGCCAACTTTTAAAAAGGACGCCGATGTATTGAGTTCGTTTCTGCGCGAATTTCCTGCCATGCGTGCCGCGTTTGAATTCCGCCACGACTCCTGGTTCGACGATGAGATCT